>CP124680.1:2842160-4263240 GCA_029961745.1 Nocardioides sp. L-11A | reverse complement strand
GGCGCGGCGATGGGGATCCCGACCGACAGCCGCGAGCGCTACCGCGACTCGCCGTACTTCGACACCTGCGCGCACTTCTGCGCGGCCTGGGACGCGCCCTCCTTCGACCCCGACTACGACACCCTGCCGCTGAGCTTCTTCCTCCCGATGCTGCAGGAGGTCTTCTCCCGAGAGCCCCACGCCTGGGGGGACCCGGCGATCGAGGGGAACGGCCCCGCCGATTGAGGGGCCGCGGTCCCGGGCCCCGCGGCACCGCCGCGCCGAGGGAGCCCGGGACTCACGAGGACGCGGCGATGAAGCGGGAGCGCACGGAGGCGGGGGAGACGAGGATCTCCCCGTCCTGGGGGCTCGGGTAGTTCTGCGACACCTCGAGGTGCCGCAGGGACGTCGCCCGGGCGCCGGCCGCGTCGCCGGCGGCGATCTGGTCGATCAGGACGCGGTGCTCCTCGAGCGCGTGCATGCGCTGGTCGCGGGGGATCGTGGAGGTGTCCCCGTCACGGCTCGCCCAGGCCGACTCGTGCGAGCTCCACAGGGACTCCAGTGCGCCCGCCAGGACCGAGAGCGAGTGGTTGCCGCACAGGTCGACGATGGCCTCGTGGAACAGGCGGGACAGCGCGGTGACCTCGACGAGGTTGTCCACGACCTTGACGCTGCGCTCGTGCAGGCGCAGCAGTACCGGCACGACCTCGCGGTCGCGGTCCTCGCGCAGGGCGCACGCCTCCGCGCACGCAGGCTCGACGGCCCGGATGGCGGCGGCGACGTCGGTCACGTCGACGCGACGGCCGGACAGCACCAGCCCGAGGCTGTAGGCGACGTGCTCGGCGTCGGGCCGGTGGACCACGGCTCCCCCGATCGCCCCGCGGCGCACCGTGATGAGCCCTTCGGCCTCCAGCACGCGCACCGCCTCGCGGAAGGTGGGCTTGCTGACGCCGTAGTGCAGGCGCAGGGTCTCCTCGACCGGCAGCTCGGTGGCGTCGGACAGGTCGCCGACCAGCAGCCGGGTCCGGAGGTCGTCGGCGATCTGCTCGGCCAGGCGGGCGAAGCGGACGCCGCCGCCGGGACGCGCGCCGCCGGGGCCGGCCGGGCTCACGACGTCGCCTCGTCGAACCAGTCCCACTGCCAGGGGACGATGGTCTCCAGGAAGCCGTGGAAGGCGACCTGGCCCGGCAGCGAGAGCGGCGGCCGCAGGCGCGGGGCATGCTCCCCGGAGCGGATCCGGTCGAGGACGACCGCGGGCGGGTCGACCTCGGTCCGGGCCACGATCAGGCGGATGGTCCGGTCCTCGGCGGTGCCCTGTGCCGCCTCGCGCGAAGCCCAGGTCGCCGGCGCCAGCGACGCGTCGCTCTGCAGGCACCAGACCCCGCCCACGCCGGGCACGGCGGCGAGCGCCGGCACCAGCTCGTCCAGCTCCCAGGCGAAGCGCGGGTGCAGGTCCGTGCGGGACCGGCCCGCGGGCAGGGACGTCGCGATCAGCACCAGCCCGGTGCCGGGGCGGTGGACCAGCCCGCGCTCGTTCATCCGGACGCCCGATGGCGCCGCGGCCCCGACGAGCCGGAAGAAGTCCATGTACGCGCGGTCGACGAGGGCCACGTCCGGCCGCCGGCCCTCACGGAAGGACTGCTCGGCGAAGTCGGCCCAGGTGCCGATGGCCGGGCCGTGCGGCTCGTCGAACCAGTAGAGCGTGGCGTAGTGGAAGTCGGCGAACTCGCCCCGGCGTACCGCCTGGTGTGCGGCCGCCGGCGGCAGCACGAAGCGCTCGCCCCAGGCCACGCCCCGCAGCGCGCGGTTCTCGGGCAGGTGGTCCAACTGGTGCCACTCGTTGACCGCCCGGTGCAGCACCGGCGAGCGGGCCCGGGACAGGCTGAGGAAGGCGATCTGCGGTGCGGGAAGCATCTAGCCCCTTCTCGACGTCCAATGTTATGGAAGATCTACATGAGTTGGGTGGCTCCTGGCAAGGCCGCGGTGCAGGTGCCGCGGCGGCTGACGAAGGGAGGGTCGAATAATCTTCATAAAGATCTTGATCTACGCGCTGCGGCTCTCTAAGTTGTGTCTGTCGCCACGACGAGGTGCGGGCAGGTCCCGCGGAGACGGAGCAGGAACGTGAAGAGCGAGGTCGCGAGCGGTCCGCTCGCGGAGATCCGCGCCGCCTTCGGCGGTCTCGGGGGGTGGGAGGCGGGGCAGGGCCCGGCCCTCGTGCTGCTGCACGGCTTCGCCCCCGGCGCCGACGGGCGCAGCGAGTTCACCGGTCAGGTCGAGGCGTTCGCCCGCGGCCGGCGAGTGCTCCTGCTGGACCTGCCCGGGTTCGGCGCCTCGGCGGAGGTCCCGATCGCCGACGACTACACCGGCGATGCCGTCCAGCGCCTCGGCCTCACCCTCCGCTCGCTCGGCGTCGACCGTGCCGACGTCCTCGGCCACTCGCTGGGTGGCTGGGTCGCGCTGCGCGCCGCCCTCGACGCCCCTGAGCTCGTCGACCGGCTGGTCCTGGCGGCGCCGGGCACGCTCGTCGTCGGCGACGACGGTCTCCGCGACAGCGAGGGTGTCCGCAAGCTGTCCGCCTTCCTGGCCCGGCCGACGGCGATGACCATGCTGGAGTGGCTGGAGACGCAGTTCGCGGACTCCGGGGCGATCACCGACGCGCTGGTCGAGAGCGAGCTCGCCCGCGCGGTGCAGCCGGGAGCGATCGCACGCCTGCGTGCGGTGCGGCGCAGCTTCGAGGCGGCCGAGAGCGACCCACCGCTGTGGAGCCAGTCGCGCCGGGTCCGCCAGCGAGCGCTGCTGCTGTGGGGACGCGAGAACGCGGACTTCCCACTCGACAGCATCCTGCACGGCGCCCGGCGCGTGCCCCACGGCGACCTGCACGTGATGGCGGGCTGCGCGCAGCGCGCCCACCAGGAGGACCCCGACAGGTTCAACCAGCTGGTCGGCCAGTTCCTGGCCAGCTGACGTCGGGGCGCCGCCCCGCACCCCACGCGATCAACCCGATCGACCCGATCAACCAGAGAGGTCAGGCATGGCAAGCATCGAAGAGCTCACGAAGGACACGAGCTTCACCAACGCGGTGAAGGGCAAGGTCACCTTCCTGCCGGAGCCGGACAAGGCCGACCGCGGGTTCCCGATGATCTCGGTCGACGACCACATGGTCGAGCCGCCCGACACCTTCGAGGGCAGGATGCCGGCCAAGTTCGCCGAGCAGGCCCCCCGCGTGGTCGACAAGGACGGCGCCGACGTCTGGGTGTACGACGGCAAGGAGCTGCCCAATGTCGGCTTCAACGCCGTGGTGGGCCGGCCGATCGACGAGTGGAGCTTCGAGCCCGCCCGCTTCACCGACATGCGACGGGGTGCTTGGGACATCGACCACCGGATCAAGGACATGGACCTGTCCGGTGTCTACGCGTCGCTGTGCTTCCCCTCGTTCCTCGCCGGCTTCGGCGGGGTCCGCCTGCAGCAGACGACCAAGGACCCGGAGCTCGCGCTGGCGGCGGTGCGTGCCTGGAACCAGTGGAACATCGAGGCCTGGTCGGGCGCGTACCCGGACCGGATGATCCCGTGCCAGCTGCCCTTCATGCTCGACCCCGAGGTCGGCGCCCAGGAGATCTACAAGAACGCCGAGCGCGGCTTCAAGGCCGTCACCTTCTCCGAGGCCCCGCACCTGCAGGGGTTCCCGTCGATGCACAGCGGACACTGGGACCCGATCATGCGGGCCTGCGCGGAGACCGGGACCGTCGTCAACCTGCACATCGGCTCCTCGGGCACCTCGCCCTCGACGTCGGCGGACGCCCCGCCGGACGTGGTCGGCGTGCTGTTCTTCGCCTACGCGATCCACGCCACCGTCGACTGGCTCTACTCCCGCCTGCCGGTCCGCTTCCCCGACCTCAAGATCTGCATGTCCGAGGGCGGCATCGGCTGGGTGCCGGCCCTGCTCGACCGACTCGACCACATGTCGACGTACCACGAGATGTACGGCACCTGGGACGGCATCGAGCTGACGCCCGCCGAGGTGCTCCAGCGCAACTTCTACTTCTGCGCGGTCGAGGACCCGTCGTCCTTCGCCCTCATCGACCGGATCGGCGTCGACCACGTCATGGTGGAGGAGGACTACCCCCACTCCGACTCGCTGTGGCCCCGGACGCAGGCGGTCGTGGCCGACTCCGTCGGCGGACTGCCCGCCGAGCAGATCCGCAAGGTGACCTGGGAGAACGCCTCACGGCTCTACCGGCACCCCGTGCCGGAGTCCGTGATCGCGGACCCCAACTCCTTCTGAGCGGGATCGGCCCCATCGACCCGGCGCATCTGAACGTCTGAGAAGCGCCGACCCGGCGCATCTGAACATCTGAGAAGCGCCGACCCGGCGCGTTTGAACGCGCCGGGTCGACGTTCCGGGTTACAGGGCCGGCACCTTCGCCTCCTCGGCGCTCGGTGGCTCGCCGACCGTCGTGCCCCCGCGGTCCAGCCTGCTCGGCCACCAGATCCGCCCGCCCAGGTCGAGGTTGATCGCCGTCACCAGGACCGAGCGGACGATCATGGTGTCGAGCAGCACGCCCAGCGCGACCGTCGTACCGAGTTGGAGGGTGAAGGTCATCGGCATGGTGCCGAGCATCGCGAAGGTCGCCGCCAGCACCAGTCCGGCCGAGGTGATCACGCCCCCTGTCGAGGACAACGCGATCAGCGATCCCCTGCGGGTGCCGCGGATCGCGGCCTCCTCCCGGACCCGGGTCATCAGGAAGATGTTGTAGTCGATGCCGAGGGCGACCAGGAACACGAAGGCGAACAGGGGGAAGCCCGGATCGGTGTGCTCACGGCCGTAGAGCAGGTCGAAGACCAGACCGGAGATGCCGAGGGCGGCGCCGAAGGACAGGATCACGGTGCCGACCAGGATGACCGGGGAGAGCACCGAGCGGAGCAGCCCGATCAGGATCAGCAGCACCGCGCCCAGCACGATCGGGATGATCACCTTGTTGTCCCGGGCCGACGCCTCCATGACATCGACGGTCACCGCCGACATGCCGGTGGTCAGCGCCTCGGCGTCCGGTACGCCGTGGACCGCCTCCCGCACGTCGTGGACCGCGTCGAAGGCGGCGTCGGAGTAGGGATCGCTGCGAAGGTCCGCGACGATGAGCGCGGTGCCGTCCAGACTGGCGACCTGGACCGGCGTCGCGATGCCCTCGACGCGGGACATCGCCGTGATCACCCGGTCGGCCCGGTCCGCCTTCGCCACGACCTGGATCGGCGTACTCGCATCGACCAGGCCGTGGTCGACCAGGATCGTCTGGCCCGTGACCGAGTCCTGGTCCTGGGTGTACTGCTCGTCGCTCGGGATGCCGCCGGTGTCGAGACGCAGGAACCCGAGGCAGAGGACGGCGAGCGCGGCGGCGGTGCCGACCCAGACGATCCGCGGACGCGGGGCGATGCCCCGCCCGACCTTCGCCCACAGGCCTGACGCGGTCGGCTCGGCGGTGCCGAAGTGGGGCACGAACGGCCAGAACACCCAGCGTCCGCAGATCACCAGCAGCGCCGGGAGCAGGGTCACCATGACGACGAAGGTGACCGCGATGCCCACCGCGTTGGCGGGACCCATGCCGGCGGTCGAGTTGAGGTCGGCGAACATCAGGCACAGCAGGCCGACGACGACCGTCGCGGCGCTGGCCAGGATCGCCGGTGCGGCGCGGTGCAGGGCGAACGCCATCGCCTCGTGGCGGTCCTGGTGGCGGCGCAGCTCCTCCCGGTAGCGGGCGACGAGGAGTAGCGCGTAGTCGGTCCCCGCGCCGATCACCAGCACGGTCAGGATGAACTGGGTCTGCCCGTTGACGGTGAGACCGGTGTGCTTGGCGAGGAAGTAGAGCAGGCCCATGGACGCGCCGAGTCCGACCACCGCGCTGATGATCGGCAGCAGCCACAGCACCGGGCTGCGGTAGGTCACCAGCAGGATCAGGATGACCACACCCAGGGTGATCATCAGCAGGTTGCTGTCACCCGAGGAGAAGATCGTCGCGGCGTCGGCGCTCTGACCGCCGGCGCCGGCGAGATAGGACTCGACGCCGTCGATCGCGATGATCTTGTCGATCTCGGGCTTGAGATCGGGGAGCTCCTCCCACAGCTCGTCGCCGAAGTTGAGAGTGAACTCGAGCTTGGCCACCTGCCCGTCGGCGGAGACGAAGGGCACCGGTACGCCGGCCGCCGCCGCCCCTGCGGGCGTGATCACGTCGCTGACGCCGTCGATCTTCGCGATCTCGACGGCGTCCTCCTCGATGGCGGCGAGGTCGGAGTCGGTGAGCCCGGCCGCGCGGTAGTAGACGACCGTCGTGCCGACGTCGTACGGGTCCTGGAAGGCCTCGAGCTTCTCGAAGGCCCGGGTCGACTCGGCGCTCTCGGGCAGCCAGGACTCGGTCTCGTTGTTCTGGACGTCGATCAGCTTCCCGGCGAACGAGCCGAGGCCGCCGGCGATCAGGACGACCGCGATGAGCACGATCCACTTCGTGACGGGGCCGGTCAGCGTGCCGGCGATCTGACGGTGCATGGTGGTCACACTTCTCCGGTGGGTGGGAGGGACGGCATCGGGATTCCTCCGGGTCTGACCCTGAGATCGCCCCTGATTCATCGTGGAGCGGGAACTCTTTGCCGTCATCGGAAGTCTGCGCCGACCACCAGACACACGACGACCCCGAAATGTGACATTTCGGGGTCGTCGTGGAACAGGACGTCAGAGGCCGAGGAACCGCCCGATGATCTCCTTCTGGATCTCGGTCGTGCCGCCGTAGATCGTCTGGATGCGGGTGTCGGCGTAGGCCCGCGCGATGGGGTACTCCAACATGTAGCCGTAGCCGCCGTGCATCTGCACGCCCTGGTCGACGATCTTCTTCTGCAGCTCGGTGGTCCACCATTTCGCCATCGACGCCAGCGCGGTGTCGACCTCGCCCTTGTTGAGCTGCTCGATGCAGTGGTTGACGAACACCCGGGCGATATAGGCCTCGGTCGCCATCTCGGCGAGCGTGAACCGGGTGTTCTGGAACTTCCCGATCGGCTTGCCGAACGCCTCCCGGCTCTTCACGTAGTCGAGGGTGAGGTCGAGGACGTGCTCGATGGCGGCGATCGCGATGCAGGCGATCGAGACCCGCTCCTGCGGGAGGTTCTGCATCAGGTAGATGAAGCCTTGGCCCTCCTCGCCCAGCAGGTTGGTCTTCGGCACCATGACGTTGTCGAAGCTGAGCTCGGCGGTGTCCTGCGCCTTGAGGCCCAGCTTGTCGAGGTTGGTGCCGCGGGTGAACCCGGCCATGCCCTCCTCGACCACGAGCAGGCTGATCCCGTGGGCGCCGGCCTCCGGGTTGGTCTTCGCCACGACGATGACGAGGTCGGACAGGATGCCGTTGCTGATGAACGTCTTCGACCCGTTGAGGACGTAGTGGTCGCCCTTGTCGACGGCCGTGGTGCGGATGCCCTGGAGATCCGACCCCGCGCCGGGCTCGGTCATCGCGATGGCGGTGATCGTCTCGCCGGTGACGGTGCCGGGCAGCCAGCGCGCCTTCTGCTCGTCGTTCCCGATGGCGATGAGGTACGGGACGATGATGTCGGTGTGGACCGCGAACCCGGGGCCGCTGGCACCGACCCGGGCGCACTCCTCGGCGACGATCGCGTTGTAGCGGAAGTCCTTGATGCCGAGGCCGCCGTACTCCTCGGGCACCTCGAAGCTGAGGATGCCGGCCTCGCCGGCCTTGCGCCACACCTCGCGGCTGACGACGCCGTCCTTCTCCCACTGCGCGTGGTGGGGGACGACCTCGCGCTCCATGAAGGCGCGGACGGTCGCGCGGAAGTCCTCGTGCTCGGTCTCGTAGATGCTGGGACGCTCGGGCATCAGCTCACCCACTCCTTGATCTGTGCGATGGTCGCGGCGGGGTCGTCGCTCGCGGGCGACACGGACAGATTGGTGACGCCGGACTCGCGGAACGCGGCGATCCGCTCCTGGACGTACGACGCGGGGCCGACCAGGTTGCCGGCCTCGAGCCACTCGAGGGGCACGAGGGCTTCGGCCTCCTTCTTCTTGCCCGAGAGGTAGAGGTCCTGGATCTCCTTGGCCTCCTTCTCGAAGCCGTACTCGCAGGCCAGCTGGTTGTAGAAGTTCTTGTCGCGCGCGCCCATGCCGCCGACGTAAAGGGCGTAGAGCGGGCGCATGAAGTCGAGCAGTGCCTTGGTCTCGGGCCCCTCGCCGATGGCGACCATGCCACCCGCGGAGATCTGCAGCGGGCCGAGGTCTGCCGAGCGCTTCGCGGCGCCGCGGGCCAGCGCCTCGCCCCAGACGCCCTGGGCCTTCTCGGGGTAGTAGAGGAAGGGCAGCCAGCCGTCGGCGACCTCGGCGGTCATCGCGACGTTCTTGTCGCCCAGCGCCGCCACCCACAGCGGCAGGTCGGCGCGCTCGGGGCGGTTGAGCAGCTTGAGCGGCTTGCCGAGGCCGAGGCCCTGGCCCTCCGGGAGGGGCACCTGGACGGTCTTGCCCTGGTAGTCGAGGCGCTCGCCGCGCAGGCCGGCGCGGAGCACCTCGATCACCTCGCGGGTGCGGGTCAGCGGGCGGTCGTACGGCAGGCCGTGGAAGCCCTCGATCACCTGCGGGCCGGAGGCGCCGAGACCGATGACCGCGCGACCGCCGGACACGTTGTCGAGGCCGGCCGCGGTCTGCAGCAGGGCGCCCGGGGTCCGGGAGTAGACGTTGAGGATGCCGGCGCCGATCTCGACGGTCTCGGTCTTCGCGGCGAGGTAGCCCATCAGGGTGGGGGCGTCGAAACCGTAGGGCTCCGCGACCCAGATGGTGTCGAGTCCGGCCTTCTCCAGGGCGACGACCTGGTCGGCCGAGGCGCGCGGGTTGCCCGCGTAGACGAGGGGCATCGACAGCTTCATGAAAGTCCCTTCCGGCCTCCCGGCCACGGTGACGTGCATCGGCGGCGCATCGCCGACAGCACAACTGTGACAGTAATACTGTCACAATGTCCATGGCCGCGGCGATGAGACCCGGCCCGGCGGGGTTCGCCGCCGTGATAGGAGGGAGCGTGACTTCTTCAGACACCCCCGACCGCTACACCGTCGCCGTCATCGGCGGCACCGGACCGCAGGGCAAGGGCCTGGGCTACCGTTTCGCCCGCCACGGCCACGACATCGTCCTCGGCTCGCGCGCAGCCGAGAAGGCCGAGGCGGTCGCCGCCGAGGTGACCTCGCGCCTGGCCGAGGTGGCCGGTGCGGGCACCGCCCGGGGCGCGGCCAACGCCGACGCCATCGCCGCTGCGGACGTCGTCCTCCTCGCCGTCCCCTACGACGGCCATGACGAACTCGTCGCCGCCCTCGCGGCCGACGGCGCACTCGACGGCAAGACCGTCATCTCCTGCGTCAACCCGCTCGCCTTCGACAAGCGCGGCGCCCACGGCCAGGTCATCGACGGCGGCGAGGGTTCGGCTGCCGAGTCCGCGGCGCGGATCGCCCCCGAGGCGACCGTGGTCGGCGCCTTCCACAACGTCGCCGCCCCCGCCCTGTGGGGCGAGGACGAGTTCCTCGACGAGGACGTCATCGTCGTGGGCGACTCCGTCGAGGGCAAGCAGGTCGCCATCGATCTCGCCGCCTCCGTGACCGGCCGGCCCGGCGTCGACGGCGGCAAGCTCCGCCTCGCCCGCGTCCTCGAGCCCTTCACCGCCGTGCTGATCTCGATCAACCGGAAGTACAAGACCCATTCGGGCATCCGGGTCACCGGTCTCGACCACTAAGGGGTGCGCGGGCCGCTTGTAACTAAGGGTTACAGCGCGAATTTCGCTGCAACAACGCCCGGGTAGTAGCAACAGCGCCCTGGTAGATGTCCGGGCCGCGGGCCCTGTGGTCGCCCATGAGGTGGCGTGGCCGATTCCGTTGGCCGTGTGACGGGTCCGGCCCGCCGGGCGCATCTACCCGGGCGTTGTTGCTACTACCTTGGCGTTGTTGCACCCGAAATCGTGCTGTAACCCTTAGTTACAAGAACGGGCGGCGTCAGCCGGCCAGGCCCGCCACGATCTCGGCCCCGGGGAGCCTCGGGAACAGGTCGCCGGGGACGAGGAGCTTCGAGCGGCGCAGCCCCGAGCCGATCACGGCGAACCCCATCTCCGGGACCCGCGCATCGACCAGCAGCCGCCAGCCGGCAGGCAGCCCGACCGGCGTGATGCCGCCGTACTCCATCCCGGACTCGGCCACTGCCCGGTCGAGCGGGAGGAACGACGGCTTGCGGACGTCGAGGAGTCGTTTCACGGTGTGGTTGACGTCGGCGCGGGTGTCGGCGCGCACCAGGCACGCGGCGATCCGCTCCTCGCCCTCCCGCTTGCCCGCGACCAGGACGCAGTTGGCGCCGGCGGCCATCGGCACGTCGTACGCCGCGCTCATCGCGGCCGTGTCGGCCAGCTCGGGATCGATCTCGACGACGGCGATCCGCTCCGCGCCCGGCCAGGCACCCAGGGCGGCCGCGACCGGAGGGGCCACCAGGTGCGGGTGGTCGAGGGCGACCAGTGAGGTCAGCCCGGTCAGGCTGGGGATGCCGGGCAGCGTCACTGCCAGCCTCGCAGCTGGTGCCCGTCCCAGCCGGTCTGGTCCGCGTCGTCGTCGCGGCGCCGGCCGCGCAGCACCGAAGCGAGCAGGCCGGCGGCACCGGCGACCAGCCACGGCAGGCCCATCAGCCAGCCGGCCTCCTCCAGCTCCACGGTGTCGCTGGTGACCAGCGCCCACACGACCACCAGGCCCGTGAAGGCGACGCCCATGACCAGATGACCGGTGTTGACCGTGTGCCAGCCGGTACGGCGCTCGCGGGCGCCGTCCGCGGCGGGCTGCTCGCGGGGGTACTCGGCGATGGGGTCGTCGTGGTCGTTCGTCGGGTGGCTCATGCTGCGCTCCGGAACTCGATCTGGCCGAGGTCGAGGTCGGCGTCGATGGTCAGGGTGGGGTCGCCGGCGACGGTGCCGTTGTCACCGCGGAAGTCGTCGCTCGTCGTCTTGCCGAACATGGAGACCTCGCCGGCGTCGATGGTCGCCCTGGCCTCGACGTTGAGACCGTTCTCGGGCACCAGGACCAGGATGTGGCCGACACCGAGCTCGAGGCTGAGGGTCTGGTCGTCGAGCTGATCCAGGTCGCGGATGTCGCGCAGGTCGATGAGGATCTCGCCGACCCCGAGGTCGTAGGAGCGGTCGAGGTCGGCGGCCTGCTGCAGCACCGGCTTGACCTGCCCCATCGCCAGGTTGCCGGTCACCGACGTCACCGCCGTGGCGGCCGCGGCGATCAGGCCGACCAGGATCAGCCCCCCGGCCCGGCCGTAGAACGCGCCGACGAGGAGCATCAGGCCGGTCACGCCCAGCACCGTGGCGGGGTATGCCGAGGGCTCGATGTCGACGCCCGCGAGGCGGAGGGTGACCAGGATGCCCACGCCGAGGGCCGCGAGCCCCAGCGTGAACGGGAAGAGCAGCGGGCCACGGCGCCGCGGGTCGCGCGGCCGGCGCGGCGCGGGCGGGGGACCGGGGCGGTACCCCGGGTAGCCCGAGTACCCCGGGTGGCCGGTGCCGCCCGCGGCAGGGCCGTCCGGCGGCGGGACGGGCGGTCCGCCCCGTAGCCAGGGATGGGTCGGGCCGCTCGGCTTGATCGCCTGCTTGCCGCCCAGCACCACGATCAGCACGAGTCCGGCGAGGAGCAGCGGCCACGGGAAGTCCGGGCCGCCGACGGTGTCGCCGACCACCGACGCGACGGTGATGATCCCGCCGACGATGAGGGCTGCCGTGCGCACGCCCTCGTCGACGCGGATCACCGTGTCCTCGGTGCCCTCCTCGGGCACGAACAGCCAGCACACGCCGTACAGGATGAGGCCGCCGCCGCCGAAGAAGGTGAGCACCACGAAGGCGATCCGCACGAGGAGCGGGTCGATGTCGAGGTGCCGCGCGACACCGGCCGCCACGCCGGCGACCTTCCGGTCGTCGCGGCTGCGGCGGATCCGGGCCAGGTCGCGGACCTCGTCGCGGGTCACGCGGGGGCCGTGGTCGCCCGGTTCCGGATCCCGGCCCGGACGCTCGCTGTCGGTCGGTGCGTTCATGTGATCCAGCATGGTGGCACAACCGGGCCCGGACCATCGGGGACAGCCCTGATCCGTGCCGCCGCCCCGGGGTGGGGCATCAGGGTCAGCTCAGGGTGCTTCCCCCTGCTCGCGTGCCTCGCGCTGTGTGACGATGGAGCCATCATGAGCACCGCCGCGACCACTCCGCTGCCGCCGCCCGGCGCACCCGCGCCCCAGGACGCGGGCACGGCCAGGGACGTCCGGCGGGCCTGGCGCGACCTGCGCGACCCGATGATCGGCGGCGTCGCCGCCGGGCTGGCCGCGCACCTCGGTGTGTCGGTCCGGATCGTCCGGGCGGCCTTCGTCATCACCACGGTCATCGGCGGCTTCGGTGTCCTCACCTACGCCGCCCTGTGGGCGCTGCTGCCCGCCGGCCCGCCGCCCGAGCTGCTGGCGCCCGGCCTCGCGAGCGCGTCGCGCGACGGCCGCCGCCCCGGCCGCTCCCGGCGCTTCTCCGACATCGGCCCGATCGTCACGCTCGCCGTCCTCGGCGTGGGCGCGATCTTCGCCACCGAGGCCGTCCTCGGCACCGGCTGGTGGGTCTGGCCCCTGGGCATCGCCGTGGTCGGCGTCGCCCTGCTGTGGCGGCAGGCCGACGAGGCGCAGCGCGAGCGCTGGCTCGACGCGACCGACCGGGTCGACCCGGTGCGGGTGTTCCTCGGCGGGGGCGGCTGGGCCGCCTGGGCCCGGATCGCGGCCGGCGTCGGCCTGGTCGTGGTCGCGCTCGTCCTCTTCACCCTGCGCGACGGCTCGCTGAGCGTGGCCCGCGACGCCGTCATCGCCGTACTGCTGGCCCTCGGCGGACTCGTGATCGTGCTCGGGCCGCTGGTCTACCGGCTGCTCACCGAGCTCAGTGACGAGCGGGCGGAGCGGGTCCGCACCCAGGAGCGCGCCGACGTGGCCGCCCACCTCCACGACTCGGTGCTGCAGACCCTGGCCCTGATCCAGAAGAATCCCGCCGACGCCACCCGCCTCGCGCGCGCCCAGGAGCGCGACCTGAGGGCCTGGCTCTACGCCGGCGAGTCGATGGACGAGGCCACGGTGGCCAGTGCGCTGCGGGCCGCCGCCGCCGAGATCGAGGACGCCTACGGCATCACCGTCGACGTGGTCGCGGTCGGCGACTGCGACTACGACGAGTCCGCCCGCCCGATCGTGCAGGCCGCGCGGGAGGCGACCACCAACGCCGCCAAGCACGCTGGGGTCCCGCGCGTCGATGTGTACGCCGAGATCACCGCGGCCGGGATCGACGTCTTCGTGCGCGACCGCGGCGCCGGCTTCGACCCGGACGCCACCCCGGAGGACCGGCTCGGCGTACGACGCAGCATCATCGACCGCATGGAGCGCCACGGCGGCCGGGCCGAGGTCCGGTCCGCTCCCGGCGAGGGCACGGAGATCCGGCTGCACCTCGACCACACTCCCGACCCGTCGAAGACCAAGGAGACCCATGAGTGACCCGGTGCGCGTGGTGGTCGTCGACGACCACGCCATGTTCCGCCGCGGTGTCAGTGCCGAGCTCGGTGCCACGGGCGCCGGCCGGGTCGAGGTCGTGGCCGAGGCCGCCGACGTCGACGAGGCCGTCGCGGCGGTGCAGGAGCACCGGCCCGACGTCGTCCTGCTCGACGTGCACCTGCCCGGCGGGGGCGGTGTCGAGGTGATCCGCCGGGTCAAGGACGGCGATGTGCGCTTCCTCGCGCTGTCGGTCTCCGACGCTGCCGAGGACGTCATCGGCACGGTTCGCGGGGGCGCCCGCGGCTATGTCACCAAGACCATCACCGGTCCCGAGCTGGTCGACGCGATCGCACGGGTGGCCGACGGGGATGCCGTCTTCTCGCCGCGGCTGGCCGGCTTCGTGCTCGACGCCTTCGCCGGCGCGGGTCTCTCCGCCGACCTCGCGAGCGTCGACGAGGACCTCGACCGGCTGACCGAGCGGGAGCGGGAGGTGATGCGACTGATCGCCCGCGGCTACTCCTACAAGGAGGTCGCCAAGGAGCTGTTCATCTCCATCAAGACCGTCGAGACCCACATGTCCTCGGTGCTGCGCAAGCTCCAACTGTCCTCGCGGCACGAGCTGACGCGGTGGGCATCGGACCGCCGGCTGCTGTGAGGCGGGTCGCCGCCCTCCTCGCGGCGACGCTGCTGCTCGCCGGGTGCGCCGAAGGGCCGACGGCCGAGCCTCCGGCGGACCCGTCCGCCCCGTCGAGCCCCCCGTCGGCGGGTCCGCGGCCCACCCCGAGCGACCCCGGTCCGGCGTACTCCGAGTGGGAGCTCGGCGTCCACGTCCTGCCCCGCACCCCCGACGGGTACGGCGAGATCCGGCCGACCCCGAAGCCGCTGCGGCACCGGCTGTTCCCGACGACGGACCTGCTGCCGCCGCCCGTCGACGGCGAGTTCCACGCGGACGTCGGCCCGGTCACCGAGGCGATCCGGGAGCGGATGGGGGAGACCTGGTCGCCGGCATGCCCGGTGGGGCTGGCCGACCTGGCGTATGTCACCGTCACCTTCCGCGGCTTCGACGGCGCGGCGCACACCGGCGAGCTGGTGCTCGCGGCGGCGGAGGCCGACGACGTGGTCTCGGTGTTCCGGGCGCTGTTCGCCGCCGGCTACCCGATCGAGGAGATGCGGCTGCCGACCACCGCCGACCTGGAGGCCGAGCCGACCGGCGACGGCAACGACACCGCCGCGCTGGTCTGCCGGGCCGCCCGCGGCCAGACCTCGTGGTCGGCCCACGCCTACGGCCTGGCGATCGACGTCAACCCGTTCCTCAACCCGTACCACAAGGGCGACGTCGTGCTGCCCGAGCGCGCGTCGGCGTACCTCGACCGAGCCCGGACCCAGCCCGGCATCATCCACGCCGGCGACCTGGTGGTCCGGGAGTTCGCCCGGATCGGCTGGAGCTGGGGCGGGTCGTGGAGCTCGCTGAAGGACTATCAGCACTTCTCGGCGACCGGTCGCTGAAAGGCCGGGCGCACCGCATAGAGTGCGCGCATGGAGACCCTGCGCCTGATCCTGCTCATCCTCCACATCCTCGGCTTCGCGGCCCTGATCGGTGGACTGCTGGCGCAGGCCGGCCCCGGCGACAAGAAGGTCACCGGGGTCATGCGCGACGGCGTCGGTACGGCGTTCCTCGCCGGGCTGCTGCTCGTGGGCGTGCTCGAGGGCGGCGACGACCCGGTCAACCACGCGAAGGTGGGCGTCAAGCTCGCCATCGGCCTGGTGCTCCTGGTCCTGGTGATGGCCAACATGCGCAAGGCGAGGATCCCCAACGGCCTGTGGGCCGGTCTGCTGGTCCTCGCGATCGCCGAGGTCTGCATCGCCGTGCTCTGGTCGCCGGTCCACAGCAGCTGATCGCGGGGTCGGCGGTTCAACTACCGAATTCGTCGTGCACGGCGGCGTTTCACGACAATTCTGGTAGGTGCGTGACGCCACCAGCCACGCCGTCGGAGCGGAGCCGTAGGCTGGCCGGAGCATGATCGACTCCGCAACGCCTCCGGCCCTCACCGCAGAAGCCCTCCTCGAGGGACTCAACGACCCCCAGCGCGAGGCCGTGCGACACGAGGGCGCGCCGCTGCTCGTCGTCGCCGGTGCGGGCTCGGGCAAGACCCGGGTGCTGACCCGGCGGATCGCGTGGACCATCGCCGTGCGCAAGGCGCACCCCGGCTCGATCCTGGCGATCACCTTCACCAACAAGGCCGCCGCAGAGATGAAGGAGCGGGTGGCCGAGCTGATCGGCAACCGCGCCCGGATCATGTGGGTGAGCACGTTCCACTCCGCGTGCGTGCGGATCTTGCGCAAGGAGGTCGAGCACCTCGGCTACGAGCGGCTCAAGTCGAACTTCTCGATCTACGACACCGCTGATCAGAAGCGCCTGATCCAGCTGGTCTGCAGCGACCTCGACCTCGACCCCCGCAAGTTCCAGCCGGGGCCGGTGCTGCACTGGATCAGCAACCAGAAGAACGAGCTGCGCGAGCCCGACGAGGTCGCGGCCGAGGCCAAGAACTCGATCGACGAGACGTACGCCGCGGCGTACACCTCCTATCAGCGACGGCTGCGCGAGGCCAACGCGATGGACTTCGACGACCTGATCATGGAGACGGTCCGACTGTTCCAGCTCAAGCCGGAGGTCCGCGAGACCTACCGGCGGCGGTTCCGGCACCTCCTGGTCGACGAGTACCAGGACACCAACCACGCGCAGTACGCCCTCATCCACCAGCTCTGCGGCCAGGACCTCGAGGAGCACGACCCGACCACCCTCGACGGGCTGCCCGCCCACCGGGTGCCGCCAGCCGAGCTGATGGTCGTCGGCGACGCGGACCAGTCGATCTACGCCTTCCGGGGCGCCGACATCCGCAACATCATGGACTTCGAGAAGGACTTCCCGGACGCGCGCACCGTCCTGCTCGAGCAGAACTACCGCTCCACGCAGACCATCCTCACCGCGGCCAACGCGGTCATCGAGCGCAACGAGAGCCGCAAGCCCAAGCGGCTGTGGTCCGACGCCGGCGACGGCGAGAAGATCGTCGGGTACGTCGCCGACGACGAGCACGACGAGGCGCGGTTCGTCTCCGGGGAGATCGACAGGCTCACCGACGACCGACAGCTGGGCCTGCGCCCCTCCGACGTGGCGGTGTTCTACCGCACCAACGCCCAGTCCCGGGTGTTCGAGGAGATCTTCGTCCGCACCGGCATGCCCTACAAGGTCGTCGGCGGGACCCGCTTCTACGACCGCAAGGAGATCCGCGACGCGCTGGCCTACCTGCGGGTGCTGGTCAACCCCGACGACCAGGTCTCCCTGCGCCGCATCGTCAACACCCCGCGCCGCGGGATCGGCCAGCGGGCCGAGGCCGCCATCGGGGCCTTCGCCGAGCGGGAGCGGATCACCTACTGGGAGGCGCTCCAGCGCGCCGGAGAGGCTCCCGGCCTGGCCACGCGCAGCCAGACCAGCATCGAGTCGTTCGTGAAGCTGCTGCAGGAGCTGCAGCAGATGGTCGAGGCCCGCGAGCGGCCCGACGTGATCCTCGAGACCGTGCTCGACCGATCCGGCTACCTCGTCACCCTCGAGAACTCCGACGACATGCAGGACGAGACCCGGCTGGAGTACCTCGCCGAGCTCGTCGCCGTGGCCCGCGAGTTCGCCGAGGACCCGGTCGCCGGCCCGTCGGCCGACCCCTCCGACGTCGACGCCGGCATCCTCGAGCCCGGTCTCGCCGACTTCCTCGAGCGGGTCGCCCTCGTCGCCGACGCCGACCAGATCCCCGATGCGCCGGACGACGACCCGGACGCCCCCGAGGACCAGGGCGTCGTCACGTTGATGACCCTCCACACCGCCAAGGGCCTGGAGTTCCCGGTCGTCTTCCTCACCGGCATGGAGGACGGCGTGTTCCCGCACTCGCGCGCCCTCGGCGACCGCCCGGAGCTCGAGGAGGAGCGACGGCTGGCGTACGTCGGCATCACCCGCGCCCGCCAGCGGCTCTACGTCTCGCGCGCCATGGTCCGCTCCGCCTGGGGCGCCCCCGCCATGAATCCCGGCTCCCGCTTCCTCGGCGAGCTCCCCGTCGACCTCGTCGACTGGCGCCGCACCGAGGCCGACCAGACCCGCTGGTCGCGGCCGTCGTACGACTCCGGGCGCTCGGGCGGCCCCGGGGGTGCGGGCGACTACGCCGGCAACCGCTTCGGCCAGCCGACCGCCGCCGGTCGTCGCAACTTCAGCTCCGCCGCCGCCCGCGCCGACGCCGCCTCCAAGTCCAAGCCGTCGCGCCCCATCCCCGTCCTCGCCCCCGGTGACAAGGTCACCCACGACTCGTTCGGCCTCGGCACCGTCGTCTCGGTCGAGGGCGCCGCGGAGAAGTCCGTCGCGTCGATCGACTTCGGCTCCGACGGCGTCAAGCGGCTGCTGCTCCGCTACGCGCCGGTGGAGAAGCTGTAGGTCAGCCGATCTTCTCGAGTGACCTGACGCGTCGCTGGAGTTGGTGCGCGTAAGCGGAGTTCAAGTGATCCTCCAGCCGTGGACCGAACGCCAGCGCCGCGGCCAGGGTCACTGTGACCCAGATCGAGGTGTAGTTGGTCGTCGCTGTGGCAATCAGGGCCAAGGCCCAGAGGGGAACGAAGAGCAGGACGATGCCGACGCTCAAACCCGAGACCCGGCGACCGACCCTGACCTGCTCCACCTTGCGCCTGACCCGCCAACTCCACGTGGCGAGGATGAGCGCGGTGAGGATGGCGTCGACGACAGCGAGATTGCCGACCCATCGATCCCAATGGTCCACGCCCGCAACCAGGTCGGCCGCGACCATGGGGAGGAGAACGACGGGTGCCGCGAGTAGACCGATCCGCCAAGGAAAGGTGCGACGACGGTTGGGTGGATACCGTGCAGTCCGGTCGATGCTGTCGTACCAGGCCTGACGTACCCGCTCGGTCCCTAGATGGGTCCGCCAAGCCCGGTGTTGCGATGCCTCGATCCGCTCCTCGGCGGATGCGGCCAGGCCGGCGAGCAGGAGGCCAGATAGTGCAGCCGTCGCTGCGCCGGCCACGCCGTCGGCAGTGCTCCAGTCTGATGCGAAGGCGGCCAGCCAACACGCGATCGATCCGACCAGGCAGGCGGCCAGTGCAAGGCCATCAAGCATCAGCCGGTTGACGATCGCCGGGCCGCGCGCCCGGTCCCTCTCCATGGCGGTCAGCACGGTCGCGACGAACAGGGTGATCAGAGCGGCCGATGTCCCGAGGGCGATCGCGATGGTCGCCGTCGATGAAAGAGACCACGCGGGGACGTCTTCGGACGAATAGGAGAACATCGTGCGGTCGGCGCGCGCATCCTCGTCCAGCAACCACACATAGCGCACCGACGAGATGAGGAACGCCACTAGGCAGGCAATCATGGGTGTGCCGATGACGGCGACCCACGTCGCCGCCCACCGGCGCTTCAGAGCGCGGTCCAACTCGACGAGGTCGGCGTCGGTCAATGGCCCTGCGTCGGTCACCCGGTCATCCTCGCCGAGCGCCTCGGACGGCGCTGGAGAACGATGATGCTGAAGCTACGGCGTGATGCCGTGCTGGCGCAGCGCGGCGTCGGGGTCGACCGGGTCGCCACCGCCGGGGCGGACCTCCAGGTGGAGGTGCGGGCCGGTGACGTTGCCGGTGCTGCCGACGTACCCGAGCAGGTCGCCGGTGCGGACGGTGTCGCCGGCGGAGACGTTGAAGGCGCTCTGGTGGCAGAACCAGAGCTCGGTGCCGTCCTCGAGGGTGAGCACCGTCTTGTTGCCGTAGGCGCCGTCGTAGCCGGCGGAGGTGACCGTGCCGTTGGTGATGGCGCGGATCGGGGTGCCGCTGGGGGCGGCGAAGTCGAGGCCGGTGTGGTAGCTGGACCACAGGCCGTACTCGCCGAAGGTGGCGGTCAGGCGGTAGCTGGCGAGTGGCAGCATCCACTTGTTCAGCACGATCTCGGCGGACATCTTCTCGGCGTCGGCGGCCAGGCTGGTGAGAGCGGTGTTCCGCTTGGCGGCGGAGCGCTCCGCCTCGGCGACGATGTCGGAGCCGGCGGCCTGGGCGATCGCGTCGCGATCGGAGTCGCGGCTCACGGTCTGCGCGCGGTCGCCGACCGCGGCGCTGCCGAAGGAGCCGGTGAGGGCGTTGGGGGAGGTGAGGCGGTCGGTCGCGGAGGCCAGCTGCGGGTCGGCCGAGGCGACGACGCCGCCGACCGCGACCGCGATCGTGGCGACCCCGACGGCGACGGGCAGTGTGGGCAGGCCGCGGAACAGCGGGCCGCGGGCACCGGCGTGCCGGACGGCGCGACGCTTGCCGGCGGGCTGGATCGCGCGCAGCGTCGTCGAGGAGTCGGACAGGCCGTCGGCCAGCGGGATGTCGCGCAGCGCGGGGAGCTCGACGGTGGGCATCCGGTCGAGGGTGCGTGCGGGGGTCACCGCCTCGACAGCCAGGGTCGGCTCGCTGATCGTGGCCGCCGGCTCGACGACCGGACGGGCGACGGGGACGACGGGCGCGATCGTGGCGGCCGGCAGGACCGGGGCGGGTGTCGCAGCCGGCTCGGCAACCCGGGCGACCCGCTTGCCGACGTACGTCGAGGGGGTCTCCTCGGTGACGCGGCGCGCGGCGCGCTTGCCGACGTAGCCGGGAGAGCTGGGGGAGGGGGAGCCGAGGGTCGTTTCCGGGCGCGGCGCGGTGTGGTCCGCTCGGTGGTTACCCATCGACTGCTGACTCCTTGGGGGGACGTTCGTGCAGGCGCATCTCACCTTGGTGTCCGGCCGGCGACGCCCCGAGCAGACCCCGGCCGAGGTGGCTGTCGGGTGACAGCCGGGTGAAACGTGCGTGCCGACGATAGCCGATGCCGGCACGGCCTCGAAATCGTACGTCCCGCCCCTGGGGATACGCAGGAGAACGCCGCAACCGGTGTCCACCGCCGCGACGCCCTCTCCGGACATGCCACGGCGAGCGCGTGAGCCCGGTCACGTCGGGACCCGTGAGCGGCTCGCGGACTCGTCCTACTCGTGGGTCAGGACTATCGTGCCCGGGGGTGTGCCGCTGTGCGCACCGAACCTCTGACCAAGACGTGAGGACGTATCAGTGGACCTGATGGAGTACCAAGCGAAGGAGCTCTTCGCTAAGCACGGCGTGGCCACCACCCTCGGCACGGTCGTCGAGACCGCCGAGGAGGCGCGGGCGGCGGCGGAGCAGATCGGCGGGGTGACCGTCATCAAGGCGCAGGTCAAGGCCGGCGGTCGCGGCAAGGCCGGCGGCGTCAAGCTCGCCAAGACGGCCGACGAGGCCTTCGAGCACGCCTCCAACATCCTCGGCATGGAGATCAAGGGCCTGACGGTCAACCGCGTCCTGGTCACCCCGGCCACCCCGCCGGAGGAGGAGTACTACTTCTCGTTCCTGCTGGACCGGTCCAACCGCCAGTACCTCTGCATCGCGTCGGTCGAGGGTGGTGTCGAGATCGAGGAGGTCGCGAAGACCAACCCCGACGCCGTCAAGAAGATCGGCATCGACCCGGGCCAGGGCGTCGACGCGGCCAAGGCTCGCGAGATCGCCACCGAGGCGAAGTTCCCCGAGCCCGTCTTCGAGCAGGCCGTGAAGATGATCGAGGACCTCTACAAGGTCTTCGTCGAAGAGGACGCCACCCTCGTCGAGGTCAACCCGCTCGCCCGCCTCGCCGGCGACAAGCTCGAGGCGCTCGACGGCAAGGTGTCGCTCGACGACAACGCCTCCGAGGTCCGCCACCCCGACCACGAGGAGTTCGAGATCCGCGAGGAGGCCGACCCGCTCGAGGCGAAGGCCAAGGACCTCGGTCTCAACTACGTCAAGCTCGACGGCCAGGTCGGCATCATCGGCAACGGCGCGGGTCTCGTGATGAGCACCCTCGACGTCGTCGCGTACGCCGGCGAGAACCACGGCGGCGTCAAGCCCGCCAACTTCCTCGACATTGGTGGCGGCGCCAACGCGCAGGTCATGGCCAACGGCCTCGACGTGATCCTCAACGACGAGCAGGTCAAGTCGGTCTTCGTCAACGTCTTCGGCGGCATCACCGCATGCGACGAGGTCGCCAACGGGATCAAGGGCGCCCTCGAGCTCCTCGGCGACAAGGCCACCAAGCCGCTGGTCGTCCGCCTCGACGGCAACAATGTCGAGCAGGGTCGCGCGATCCTCAACGAGCTGAACCACCCGCTCGTGACCCAGGTCGACACCATGGACGGCGCGGCCGACAAGGCCGCCGAGCTTGCCCACACCAGCGGCACGGTCGCCTGAGATAGAGAGCAGAGAACATGAGCATCTACCTCAACAAGGACAGCAGGATCATCGTCCAGGGCATCACCGGCGGCATGGGTGCCAAGCACACCGCCCTGATGCTCGACTCCGGCGCGACCATCGTCGGCGGCGTCAACTCGCGCAAGGCCGGCACCACGGTCACCCACAAGGACGCCAGCGGCGCCGACGTGGAGCTGCCCGTCTTCGGTACCGTCGCGGAGGCGATGAAGGA
Source organism: Nocardioides sp. L-11A (assembly GCA_029961745.1). Lineage (NCBI taxonomy): Bacteria > Bacillati > Actinomycetota > Actinomycetes > Propionibacteriales > Nocardioidaceae > Nocardioides > Nocardioides sp. L-11A. The sequence continues at coordinate 4,241,167 of CP124680.1, read as the reverse complement.
GACCGGCGCCAACGTGTCGGTGCTCTTCGTCCCGCCGGCGTTCACCAAGGACGCCGCGATCGAGGCCATCGACGCGGAGATGCCGCTGATCGTGGTCATCACCGAGGGCGTCCCGGTCCAGGACACGGCCGAGGTCTGGTCCTACCTGCAGGGTAAGTCCACGCGGATGATCGGCCCGAACTGCCCCGGCATCATCACGCCGGGCGAGTCGCTGGCCGGCATCACGCCGCACACCATCGCGGGCAAGGGCCCGGTCGGTCTCGTGTCGAAGTCGGGCACGCTGACCTACCAGATGATGTACGAGCTGCGTGACTTCGGCTTCTCGACCGCCATCGGCATCGGCGGCGACCCGATCGTCGGCACGACGCACATCGACGCGCTCCAGGCCTTCGAGGAGGACCCGGAGACCAAGGTGATCGTGATGATCGGCGAGATCGGCGGCGACGCCGAGGAGCGGGCTGCCGACTACATCAAGGCCAACATCACCAAGCCGGTCGTCGGCTACGTCGCGGGCTTCACCGCCCCCGAGGGTAAGACCATGGGTCACGCCGGCGCCATCGTGTCCGGCTCCGCGGGCACCGCCCAGGCGAAGAAGGACGCGCTCGAGGCCGTCGGCGTCAAGGTCGGCAAGACGCCGTCCGAGACCGCCGCGCTGGCCCGGGAGATCCTCCAGGCGCTCTGAGTCGCTGAGCGACACGAAGGCCCGCCATCCCCCCGAGGGATGGCGGGCCTTCGTACGTCGTGGGCGGTCGCAGCCCTAGAACCTCGGTGTGGTCGAGTGGGGCGCGCGCCAGGTCTCGACCTCGGCCTTGGTCGCCTGGTGGGCGCGCTCGATCGCCGCGGCCTGGCGGCCGTGGCGGCTGGCCCAGGTCCACAGGGCGCCCGCGGCGACGACGACGGCGATCACGATCAACCAGGTCATGGGCCGATGATGCGCCACCGCGGAGGTTTCGGCAAGGCCTCTTCCTGAGACGGGCCGGCTCAGCAGCCGGCATCGGCGAAGGCGCACATCGCCTCGACGACCTGCGCGGCGTCCGCCGTGATCGCGTCGACGACCTCCTGCTCGCGGCCCTGGGGGTTGCCCGCGTGGCCGCCGCGGGTCTCGAGGAGCACCGCCCGCCCGACCCGGACGACGAGCGTCGTGTCGCCGAAGGGAGTGGGTCCACCGGCGGTCTGCTGCCAGCCCAGCACGGCCTGGGCCTCGTCGCCCGTCGCCACCTCCCGGACCTCCCAGCGCTGGGTCGTGCCGTCCTCCTCGACCGGTCCCTCCGGGCAGTTGCGGTAGACCCGGAGGAACGCCGCGACGGCGTCGACCGCGTCGTCCTCGGTCGGGTACGTCGTGAGCTGGCGGTTGCGGACGTCCTCGACGTCGACCCACTGGGCGGAGAGCCGGTCGGACCGCGGCGGGCTCGGCGGCACCACGCCGCAGGCCGGCAGCACGATCGGGTCGAGCCCGCGCAGGGGTCCGGTGAGGGGCTCCTGGCTGTCGCTGCCGGTCGCCGGCCAGCCCGCGGCCAGCGGGAACTCGTCGGCGATCCTGGTGCCGGGCACCGTCGTGGGGTCGAAGGGCTCCTCGGAGCCCGGCTGGAGCCGGTCGGCCGCCACCGGCAGCATCCGCTCGACGGGCGTCCCGTCGACGAAGTCGTAGTCCTGGCCGACGATCACCGCGTCGAGGACGGCGATCCGGCTGCCGACCCGGACGATGCCGGTCTCGCCGAGATAGGCCTCCTGGCCGCTGGGGTCGATGTCCTCCGCCGGACCGGCCTGGATGTCGGTGACCTGTGCCTCGCTGTCCTCCAGGCCGACGTCGACCGGACGTGGCCCGAAGCCGCGGGGCACGGAGCCGGGAGCGGGGTCGGCGCAGTTCGCGATGAACCGGGCGATCGCGTCGTAGGCGGCCGACGCGCTGGCGACGTCCGGGAACTGGCCGATCGACTCGCGGAAGCCGTCGCCCTCGACGGCGATGGACGGCTCCAGGGTGTTGCGGAGCTCGAAGTCGCGCCACCGCGTGGAGGTCGCGCCGAAGTCGGAGAGGTTCTTGCGCTCGCAGAACCGGAACGCCGCGGTCCCGTCCTCAGGAGCGATCTGGAACCAGTCGGCTCCGTCGCTGTGGACGGTGTCGTCGTCGGTCAGCAGGTCGTGCTCGCCGAGCGGGGCGGCGGGGTCCCTGGTGACCAGGTCCCGGTCGCCGCCGTCGCCGCCGAGCGCGAGGATCGGGGTGAGGACGGCGGCGACCGCGAGGGCGGCGCCGCCCATGACGAGCGCCGTACGCCGGTGGCGGATCTGGTCGCCACGGCGGCGCACGTCGGCGGCAGCGAGCGGCATGTCTCCTCCTGCGCGTCCGAGATCGGCCCGGAACCGCGTGAGGTCGTCGATGGGGTCGTGTCCCGACTGGTCAGGCATGGGTCGCGCCTCCTCCCGTGAGGCCGGGCTCCTCGGTGAGGAGGGCGGCGAGCGCCGCCCGCCCCCGGCTCAGCCGGGCCTTGATCGTTCCCTCCGGTACGCCGACCTCGGCCGCGACCTGCTGGACCGGGAGATCGGCGATGTGGTGGAGGACCAGCGCCTGGCGCTGGGCCTCGGGCAGCCGGCGCAGCGCGGCGACGAGCGCCACGTGGGACTCGTCGACCGCGGCGGCGACGCCGTGGTGCTGCAGTGCCCGATCGGGGGACCGCTCGCCGCGCTTGCGGCGACGCCAGCGGCTCACGGCGAGCCGGTAGGCGGTGGTGCGGACCCACGCCTCGGGGTGGTCGGCGCGGTTCAGCCGGCGCCGGTGCGCCCAGGCCCGGGCGAAGGCCTCCTGCGTGCAGTCGGTGGCCTCGTCCAGGTCGCCGATCATCGCGTAGACCTGTCCGGCCACCCGGCGGAACGAGGCCGCGTAGAACTCGTCGAACTCGTGCGCGTCCACGCCGACCTCCTCTCGTGTCGTTCCGCTCGTGCGGACTCTCGAGGGGGATACGCCGGAGGGCCGTGCCCGGTTGCACGGGATCCGGAGGAAGTTCTGTCTTCCGTCAGCTCGGATCGTACGGAGCGGCGCGGGCCAGCCGTTCGAGGGCGCGCTGGGCCACGGCGACGAAGTCCTCGTTGGCGATGCGCGCCTTGGGGGAGGCCACATAGGCCAGGACCGAGACGGCCGTGCCCTGACGCAGCACGGCGACGTCGTACTCGACGGTCCGGTCGCCGGGCAGTGCCGTGCTGAGCCGCCAGGCGGTGAGTGCCTGCTTGCCCTGGTCGGTGGCGACGAGCTCCTCGACCTCGGTGCCGGCGGTGGCGTCGAGGTCCGGGCAGGCGGCCATCTGCTCGCGGAAGCGGGTGACGAAGCCGCCGGCCGCCGGACCGGGCAGGGCGCCGACGGTCTGGGTGAGGCCGACCTGCGGCGGCAGCTTGGCCCCGCTGAACACGAAGGTCCGGAACTCGTTGGCCTGGAAGGCCCGGTTGCGGAACTTGCCGTACAGGTGCACCGTGTCGCAGCCGATCGCGCCGACGTCGATCCGGTCCTCGGTCAGCTTGGCCGCCGGGGTGCCGACCCAGGGGCCCGGGTCGGGCGTGATCGGCGGGAGATCGATCTCCGAGAGCATCCACGGCGTCGACCCGGCCGGGTACGCCGCCCGCGGGGTCGGCTTCGGGTTCGGGTCCGCGCAGGCGCCCGCATCGGGCAGCGTGCACAGCCGGCCGACCGCGGTGGCCAGCAGGCGGGCGACGCCGGCCCGGTTGGCCCTGGCCGGCGGCGTGGTGGTGCTCAGCGCGGTCACCGTCGTGAGCAGGCCGGTGCGGGCGACGCCGACGACATGGGTCGTCGCGTCGGTGCGGGAGCGGAGCACGAACAGCGCGGACTGGTCGCCGACGCCGGGCAGGTCGGCGGTGCTGACCAGCTGCACCCGCGGCACGGTGGACTCGTCCTCGTCGGGCGAGGGACAGGTCGCGAACCAGCGCCGGGTGTGCCGGTAGGTGCGTGCGGCGCGCTCCTCGGAGGAGGACGCCTCGGCGACCTGGACGACACTGCGCGGGCTCTGGGCCTTGGAGCCGTCGCGGAAGGTGCGGACCCAGGCGGCGGTGCCCTGCGGGTCGGCGTACCGGGTCGGCTGGCAGGGGAGCACCAGGCCGTTGCCGGAGGAGTTGTCGGTGGTGGTGCCCTGGGTCCAGCCGCGACCGGTCACGGCCTGCTGGACGGCGTCGACCGGGACCAAGGTGGTGTCGGGCAGGGTGCTGATCGCCGGTCCGGCGGGGGCCGGGCCGGTCGCGGCCGGCGGGGCCTCGCGGTCGAGGGTCGGCCGGACGCCGGCGCTGTCGGTGGCCACGGCGCCGCCCGCGACGAGGGCGACCACGGCTGCGGCGCCGCCGATCACGGTGTGCGCGCGCCGCCGGGCCGCGCCGGCGCGGCGGATGATCGTCACCCGCGGCCAGGTCACCGAGCGGATCGCGTCGGAGAGCGCGTTGAGCGCGAGGGGGATCGCGGAGGTGGGGATCGCCAGGGCGGTGGCGAACTGCGCGGCACCCTGCTGCAGCTCCCGCTCGGCGGCCTCGGCCGGCAGCCCGATCTCCTGGGCCATCTCCTCCATGGTGACCGCGGCGAGCTGGGTCAGCAGCAGCGCCTTGCGCTGGACCACCGGCAGCGCGCCGAGCGCGTCGAGCGTGCGGCGGGTCTCCTCGTCGAGGTCCTTCTTGCGGTGCCACGGGCGGGTGCTGCTGCGCCGCAGCGCCTTGCGCCAGGCATCGGGACGGACGGCGGACTCGGGATCGGCGAGCCGGCCGGTCTTGCGCCAGTGGTGCCAGGACACGACGAACGCCTCCCGGACCGCGCCGCGGGCGACGGCCAGGTCGCCGGTGAGGGCGAAGGTCTGCAGCAGCAGCCGGTCGCGGGCGTCGCGGTAGAAGGAGTCGAAGCTGCTCATCAGGTCCGCGCTGCTGACGTAGGCGGACCGGTGCGGCTCGGTGCTGGGGGTCACCTGGTCCTCTGCGGTCATGGCCGCACCACCGTACGCCGAGGGTGGTGCCGGCCCCCAAACCGCCCGGCCCGGCATCAGCCGATTCTTCACTATCAGCATCCAGTAACATCACTTGGATCGATCGACAGGGAGATGTCGATCCACGGAGAGGGGTGCGCGGTGGCGCGTGGCAGGAGCGGCGAGCTGCGGGCGTCGCTGGCGCTCAGCGACTGGGCGCTCACCGGGCTCGACGATCCCGCGACGGTGCCCGCGCCGCGGCGCCCGGCGCTGACCCCGACCCCCACGCCGGCCTTCACCCGCACGGTGGAGCGGCCCAACGTGCTGCTGGTCACCGTGGACGACCTGGCCACGATCGACATGCCCTACCTGCCCCGGGTCCGCCGGCTGATGGAGCGGGGCGGCGTCGCCTTCGCCGACGCCCTGGCGCCCACCCCGCTGTGCGCGCCCTCGCGGGCCTCGCTGCTCAGCGGTCAGTACGCCCACAACCACGGGGCGCGCACCGTCAGCGGACTGCAGGGCGGCTACTCCGCGTTCTCCCACCACGACACCCTCGCCACGGCCCTGCAGGGCGCCGGCTACGACACCCTGTTCACCGGCAAGTTCATCAACGGCTACGGCGAGAACGGCACCGCCCACGAGGTCCCCGAGGGCTGGACCGACTGGCGGGCGACGGTCGACCCCTCGACGTACCGCTTCTTCGGGCCGCGGATGAACGTCAACGGTGTCGTCGGGAGATCGAAGGGCTACACCACCGATGTGATGACGGCGCACGCGCAGGAGATGATCAGCGCCGACCGCGACGGCCGCCCCTGGTTCGCCTGGGTCAACTACGTCGCGCCGCACGTCGGCTTCCCCGGCGGCAAGGACGACCCGAAGCGGCTCTTCCCCGGCACGCCGGCCGGCGAGCTCAAGACGACGGTGCCCGCCCCGAAGGACCGCGGCCGCTACCGCAAGGTGCCGCTCCCCCTGGTGCCCAGCTCGTTCCCCGACGGCGACCCGACCGTGCCCGCGCACGCGCCGGCCAACGCCCACCGGTTCGACGCACTGCAGAAGCGGGCGCTGAACATCGTCTACCAGCGGCGGATCGAGGCGGCCCGGGGCCTGGACCGGGCGATGGCCAAGCTGTTCCGCACCCTGCGCCGCACCGGGCAACTGGACCGCACGCTGGTCGTGTTCCACTCCGACAACGGCTACGCCATCGGGCCGCACAACATGAACGGCAAGCGGTTCCACTACGACGAGTCGCTGCGCGTCCCCCTCTACATGCGCGGTCCCGGCCTGCCGCGGGGCGTCGTGGTGCCCACGGCGGTCACGGTGCCCGACCTCACCGCGACCATCCTCGCGGCGACCGGCGTCACCCCGCCCCGACCGCTCGACGGCGTCGACGTGCTGCCCTGGATCGGCGCGCCGCCCCAGGTGCGCGTGGTGCCCATCTCCGCCTGGATGGGACGGGGCGAGGAGCGCCGGGCCCGGCGCGTCTACTCCGGCGTCCGCGTCGGCACCTGGACCTATGTCGAATACCGCCGCGGTGGCGCCGAGCTCTACGACCGCAGCCGCGACCCCTACGAGATCCAGAACCTCGCCGACGACCCCGCCCACGCACCGGTGCGCGCCGCGCTCGCCTCGCTCAACGCGCGCTACCGCGCCAGCGGCGGGGCGAGCGCACCGAACCAGCTGTACGCCGCCGAGCAGCTGGTCCGCTGAGACGCCTGGATCTCGGCGTGGCAGCCCGGTCCGGCCGCTCATCCGCGTGAAGATGGACGGACCATGACGTCGCTGCAGAGCCCACCGGCACGCCGTACCGGACCCGGACGCTCCGGGTCCGCCTCGGACGCCGACCTGCGCCGCCAGCTGGCCACCACCCGCCCGCTGGTGCCGACCGCCGGCATCGGCGGCGTGATCGCGGCGGGGGCCCCGCTGCTGGTCTGCATGGCCGTGGCCGTCGTCGGCTGGTTCCTCACCGACGCCGGCGGGGAGGGCGCCCCGAGCGGCGCGCTGCGGGTCGGCGCCCACGGCTGGCTGATGGCCCACGGCTCGACGGTCGCCGTCGAGGGCATCCGGATCACCGCGATGCCGCTCGGGCTCACCCTGCTGTGCGCCTGGGTGGTCTGGCGGGTCGGCCACCGGGTCGGCGAGTCGGTCTCCGGCCACGGCCCCGACGCCGACCGGATCGCCGACGGCGCGCGCGACCTCACCGTCCCGTACGCCGCCGGGCTGTTCACCGTCACCTACGCGGTCGTCGGGGTCCTCGCCGCCTCGGTCGCGGCCACCGCGGCGTCCGGCCCGGACCCGGCCCGGGTCGTGCTCTGGTCGGTCCTGCTCGGTCTCGGCGTCGGGGGACCGGCGATCGCCTTCGGCTCGGGGCGTGCGGCGATCTGGCTGCCCGTCGTCCCCCCAGCCGTGCGCGACGTCGCCCTCGTCGCTCGCCGGATCCTCACCCGCTGGGCGCTGATCTGCCTGGTCGCCCTCGTGGCCGCGCTGGTCCTGGACTTCTCCACGGCCGCCAACGTCGTCTCGCAGCTGCACGCCGACGCCGGTGCGGTGCTGCTGATGGTCGCGCTGACCCTGCTCCTGCTGCCCAACGCCCTCCTCTTCGGCAGCGCCTACCTCCTCGGCCCCGGCTTCACCGTCGGCACCGGCACGACCGTGTCGACGACCGCGGTCGTGCTCGGGCCGCTGCCGATGTTCCCGCTGCTCGCCGCGCTGCCCGACCAGGGCAACCAGCCGTGGTGGACCGACTGGCTGATGCTCGCGCCCGTCCTGCTCGCCGCGCTGGTCGCCGGACAGGTGCAGCGAGACCGACCCGTGCTCGCCTGGGACCGGGCCGCGATCCGCGGCTGCGCCGGCGGCATCACGGCGGGCGTGGCGCTCGCGGCCCTGACCGTGTTCGCCGGCGGCGCCGTCGGCCCCGGCCGGATGCAGGACGTCGGGCCCTACACCTTCGACGTGCTACTGCACGCGATCACGTCGTTCGGCATCGGCGGGGTGGCCGGCGCGCTGGTCGTGTGCTGGTGGCAGCGCGACAGCGACGGCCGGGTCCGCGGGGCGCTGCGCGCCGTCCGTGCCCGGCTGCCGCGTCGTTCCTGAGCGCCGGGACGCCCTAGAATCCCGGCGTGCCCGCTCGCCCTCGTCTCGTCGTCCTCGTGTCGGGCTCCGGCACCAACCTGCAGGCGCTGATCGACGCCTGTGCCGACCCGGCGTACGGCGCCCGCGTGGTCGCGGTCGGCGCCGACCGCGAGGACATCGAGGGCCTGGCCCGCGCGGAGCGCGCCGGCATCCCCACCTTCGTCGCGAAGGTCGGCGACTACAGCAGTCGGGGCTACTGGGACCGCGCCCTGGCCGACAAGGTGGCCGCCTTCGAGCCCGACCTGGTCGTGCTCGCCGGATTCATGAAGCTGGTGGGGGAGAAGTTCCTGGACCGCTTCGGCGGCCTGACCGTCAACACCCACCCGGCGCTGTCGCCGTCGTTCCCGGGGATGCGTGGCCCGGCGGAGGCGCTGGAGTACGGCGTGAAGGTCACCGGTGCGACGCTCTTCGTCGTCGACGCCGGGGTCGACACCGGCGCGATCGTGGCCCAGACCGTCGTCCCGGTGGAGGACGACGACGACGTCGAGAGCCTGCACGAGCGGATCAAGGTCGCCGAGCGGGCGATGCTCGTCGAGTCGGTCGGCCGGATGGCCCGGGAGGGGTTCACGGTCGACGGCCGGCGGGTTCGGCTGGGAGGCTGAACCTCACCTAGACTGACGCCACACGACTGGCGCAGGTGGGCCACCACCAGGGAGTGACGAGTCGGCATCGACCGCCTGGGTGCCCTCATCGAGATCGACCGACCGATCCCATGAGGAGACAACCATGACCGACCGGATCCAGATCAAGCGCGCACTGGTCTCCGTCTTCGACAAGACCGGCCTGGACGACCTCGTCCGCGGCCTGCACGAGGCCGGCGTCGAGCTGGTGTCCACGGGCGGCTCGGCCGCCCTCATCGAGTCGCTCGGCCTGTCCGTGACCAGGGTCGAGGACCTGACCGGCTTCCCGGAGTGCCTCGACGGCCGGGTCAAGACGCTGCACCCACGGGTGCACGCCGGCATCCTCGCCGACCGGCGCCTGCCCGACCATGTCGCGCAGCTCGCGGAGCTCGAGGTCGCCCCCTTCGACCTGGTCGTGGTCAACCTCTACCCCTTCGCCGCCACCGTCGCCTCCGGCGCCGGCATCGACGACTGCATCGAGAAGATCGACATCGGCGGCCCCTCGATGGTGCGCGCTGCCGCGAAGAACCACCCGTCCGTCGCCATCGTCACCGACGGCGCCGACTACGCCGCGGCCCTCGCCGCGGCGCAGGCCGGCGGCTTCACCTACGACGAGCGCAAGGCGCTGGCCGCCAAGGCGTTCGTGCACACCGCCACCTACGACGTCCAGGTCGCCTCCTGGATGGGCTCGGTCCTCACCGACTCCTCGGTCGAGGACGGGGCGAGCACCGGCTTCCCGGCCTGGATCGGCGGCACCTGGGACAAGGCGGCCGTGCTCCGCTACGGCGAGAACCCGCACCAGCCCGCCGCGCTCTACCGCTCCGGCTACGTCGATGCCGGCAACGGAGGCCTGGCGGCGGCCGAGCAGCTGCACGGCAAGGAGATGTCCTACAACAACTACGTCGACACCGACGCGGCCCGCCGCGCGGCGTACGACCACGGCGACCTGCCGACCGTGGCGATCATCAAGCACGCCAACCCCTGCGGCATCGCGGTCGGCGCCGATGTCGCCGGGGCCCACCGCCGTGCCCACGAGTGCGACCCGGTCTCGGCCTTCGGCGGAGTGATCGCCACCAACGTCCCCGTCTCGGTCGAGATGGCCCGCCAGGTCGCCGAGATCTTCACCGAGGTCATCGTCGCGCCCGGATACGACGACGGCGCGGTCGAGGTGCTGCAGGGCAAGAAGAACATCCGCATCCTGGTCGCCGAGCCGCTGGCGCCCGGCGGCGTGGAGACCCGCCCGATCAGTGGCGGGCTGCTGATGCAGCACACGGACCGGTTCCAGGCCGAGGGCGACGACCCCGCGAACTGGACGCTGGCGACCGGCGAGGCCGCCGACGACGCCACCCTCGCCGACCTCGCCTTCGCCTGGCGCTCGGTCCGCGCGGCCAAGTCCAATGCGATCCTGCTGGCCAAGGACGGCGGCGCGGTCGGCATCGGCATGGGCCAGGTCAACCGGGTCGACTCCTGCCGGCTGGCGGTCGAGCGCGCCAACACCCTGGTCGAGGGGCAGGAGCGGGCCCGCGGCTCGGTCGCGGCGTCCGACGCGTTCTTCCCGTTCGCCGACGGTCCGGGCATCCTCATCGACGCCGGCGTGAAGGCGATCGTGCAGCCGGGCGGCTCGGTGCGCGACGAGGAGACCATCGCGGCCTGCCGGGCGGCCGGGGTGACCATGTACTTCACCGGCACCCGCCACTTCTTCCACTAAGTCGATGGCGCGAGCGTGTCGCCTGTCGGCGAGAGCCGCACGGGCGCTCGCTGCGCTCGGCCCGCGGACCCTCGCCGACGCGGCTTCGCCGCGGGCGACACGCTGCCGCGCGCGGTTGGCTTGGGCGGATGGTGACGTGTGCGTGGCGGCAAGACAGACGGCTCGCGGAATGACTGTCGCGCCCCTCCGCTCCGTCGCTCGGCGTTCCCCACGACAGCCGGTGCGCTCCGTCGGCGTCGCTTCCCGCGATGACCGCCACGCATGCTCGCCAGCCGCGGCCCGCGTCTGCTGAAACCCCATCTGGAAGGATCATCCCGTGACTGCACGAAAGCTGGACGGCAACGCGACGGCGGCCGCGATCAAGGACGAGCTCCGCCTCCGGATCGAGAAGCTGCGTGAGCAGGGGATCACCCCCGGCCTCGGCACGGTGCTGGTGGGCGACGACCCCGGCTCGCGCTGGTACGTCAACGGCAAGCACAAGGACTGCGCCGAGGTCGGCATCGCCTCGATCCGGGTCGACCTGCCCGAGGTCGCCACCCAGGAGGAGATCGAGGAGGCGGTGGCCGGCCTCAACGCCGACCCCGACTGCACCGGCTACATCGTCCAGCTCCCGCTGCCGCGCGGTCGCGACGAGAACCGGGTCCTCGGGCTGATCGACCCGGCCAAGGACGCCGACGGCCTGCACCCGACCAACCTCGGGTGGCTGGTCCTCGGCAACGAGGCGCCGCTGCCGTGCACGCCGTACGGCATCGTCGAGCTGCTGCGCCGCCACGACGTACCGATCGCGGGGGCCGAGGTGGTCGTGGTCGGGCGGGGCATCACCGTCGGCCGCCCGCTCGGGCTGCTGCTCACCCGGCGCAGCGAGAACGCCACCGTCACGCTGTGCCACACCGGCACCGTCGACTTGGCCGCCCATGTGCGCAAGGCCGACATCGTCGTCGCGGCGGCCGGCGTGCCCGGCATCGTCACCGGCGACATGGTCAAGCCGGGCGCGGCCGTCCTCGACGTCGGGGTGAGCCGGGTCGACGGCAAGATCGCCGGCGACGTGGCCGCCGACGTTTGGGAGACCGCGGGCTGGGTGTCCCCGAACCCCGGCGGCGTGGGCCCGATGACCCGCGCGATGCTCCTCGCCAACGTGGTGTCGATGGCCGAGAAGGCAGCATCGACCATGGGGGAAGCGCTCACCAGGAAGGCAGCGCGCTGAGCGAGGAGACCCCGGAGGTGCCCGAGAGCACCGAGAGCACCGAGAGCCGTGACGCGGCGGAGGCCGCCGACCAGGAGCCGCGCCGGTACCCCTCGACGATCGGGGGCGCCTGCTATATCGCGGTGCTGCTCGTGGTCGGTGCCGGGCTGGTCGTCGCGGCAGCCTCGGACTGGCGGGTCGGCCTGCGGATCGTCTCCGGTGGCCTGGCGGTGGCCGGCGTGCTGCGCCTGGTGCTGCCGGAGCGGGACGCCGGCATGCTGGCGGTGCGCCACCGGCTCCTCGACGTCGCGATCCTGGTGGCCGTCGCGGCCGTGCTCGTCCTGCTTGCCGGGACGATCCCGGAACAGAGCTGACCGGCCGGCACCGGCCGGGTACGACGAAGGGCCGGTGCGCTGCACCGGCCCTTCGTCGTACGCGGGTGGGTCAGATGAGGCCCAGCTCGGTGACCGCGGCCTTCTCGTCGGCGAGCTCGGCGACGGACGCGTCGATCCTGCCGCGCGAGAAGTCGTCGATCTCGAGGCCCTGGACGATGCTCCAGTCGCCGTTCGAGGTGGTGACCGGGAACGAGGAGACCAGGCCCTCGGGGACGCCGTAGGAGCCGTCGGAGACGACCGCCATCGAGACCCAGTCGCCGGCCGGGGTGCCGCTCAGCCAGTCACGGGCGGCGTCGCAGGTCGCCGAGGCGGCGGAGGCGGCGGAGGAGGCGCCCCGCGCGTCGATGATGGCGGCGCCGCGCTTGGCGACGGTGGGGATGAAGGTGTCGGCGATCCAGGCCTGGTCCGCGACGACCTCGGCAGCGTTCTTGCCGGCGATCTCGGCGTGGAAGATGTCGGGGTACTGAGTGGCCGAGTGGTTGCCCCAGATCGTCATCTTCGTGATGTCGGTGACGGCGGCGCCGGTCTTGGCGGCCAGCTGCGAGATCGCCCGGTTGTGGTCGAGGCGGGTCAGCGCCGAGAACCGGTCGTTGGGGATGTCGGGTGCGTTGCTCGCGGCGATCAGCGCGTTGGTGTTGGCCGGGTTGCCGGTCACGCCGATGCGCACGTCGTCGGCGGCCACCTTGTTGAGCGCCTTGCCCTGGGCGGTGAAGATCGCGCCGTTGGCGGAGAGCAGGTCGCCACGCTCCATGCCGGGGCCGCGCGGGCGCGCGCCGACGAGGAGGGCGAGGTTGACGCCGTCGAAGATCTTCTCCGGGTCGGCACCGATCTCGACACCGGCGAGGTTCGGGAACGCGCAGTCGTCGAGCTCCATGACGACGCCCTCGAGCGCCTTGAGCGCGGGCTCGATCTCGAGCAGGCGCAGCTCGACGGGACGGTCGCCGGCGATCGCGCCACTGGCGATGCGGAAGAGCAGGCTGTAGCCGATCTGGCCGGCCGCGCCGGTCACGGCCACCTTGAGCGGGGTGGTGCTCACTGGGTCTCCTTCAAGGAACTCGATGGACTCCCGCGACGCTAGCAGCGCCCGGCCCGGCGCGGGCATCCGGGCGCTCCTGCGAGACGATGGCGCCATGCGGACACGTGTCCCCGCCGCGATCGCGGCCGGCCTCCTGGCGCTCACCGGCGCCCTCACCGCCTGCGGCTCCGGGTCCGCGCCCAGCCCGCCGTCGGGTGTCGACGGGCTGGTCGTCCCGACGCCGGACCCCGAGCCGGCCGACTTCGTCGCCGCGATCGACAACCCCTGGCTCCCGCTGGCGCCCGGCACCCGCTGGGAGTACGCCGACGAGGCGACCGGGCAGCCGGCGCTGGTCCTGACCGTCGAGGCCGGACCCGAGGTCGCCGGCATCGCCACGACGACCCTGGTCCGTACGCCGGCCGAGGGCGCCGAGGTCCGCGACCACTACGCGCAGGACCGGGCCGGCAACGTGTGGTGGCTGGGTCGCGTCGGCGCCTGGCAGGCCGGTGTCTCCGGTGCGCAGGCGGGCCTGGCCATGCCGGCCCGGCCGCGCTTCGGCGACGGCTTCCGCACGGCGCTCGCGCCCGGCGCGTCCGAGGTCGCCACCGTCCGGGCGCTGGGCGAGGAGGTCACGGTGCCGCTGGCGACGTACGACCGCACCCTCGAGCTCGAGGTCGCGGACGCCGCGGGGGAGAGCCGCACCGAGGTCTACGCGCGGGGCGTGGGCCTGGTCCGGACGGACAGGCTGGCGCTGGTCGGCGTCGAGGAGCCCCGCTAGCGCCGCGACCGGGCCAGGTCCTGCGGCTGGTTCTCGGCGATCCAGGCGTCGATGCGGCCCCACCAGTCGAACAGCCACGCGATCCGTTCGGCGCGGTCGACCGGGATCTCGGTCCGCGGCACGCGCCACCAGCCCATCAGGAGCCGTTTGTCCATCGGCAGCTCGTGCCACAGGCTGCCGAGGGTGTCCAAGTGGTCCAGGCCGGTGTGCGCGACGAGCAGCACGTCGGCGGTCGGCGCGGCGTCGAGCGCGGCGAGGACGCCGCCGGGCTGCGGAGCGAGGACGTGGGCCATCGCCTCGGCCTGCAGCGCCATGGCTTCGCGGCCCGAGCCACGCAGCCGGTCGATCGCGCGGCTGCGGCGGCCCGGGGTGAAGTTGCCGCCCTCGGGGAAGATCACGAAGGCGTCGTTCTCGTCGAGGTTGCTGGCGAGCTCGCCGATCTCCGCCACCAGGTCGCGTCCCCGGCCCTTGGCGATGAAGGTGCTCGGCAGCCGCGACAGCATCACGCCCAGCGCCGGGTCCCAGGCCAGCATCGCCTTCAGCACGATCCTCGGCTCGCGGTGGTACCAGTGCATGAGCGCGTACATGATCGAGAACGAGTCGCCGACCCCGGCGTGCCGGCAGAACACGAGCAGGGGCTGGCCGGGGAACGCGTCGGGGGTGGGGCCGACGGTCTCGATCTTCAGCCGCAGCACGCGCCGGGCCTCCCGGAAGAACACCACGAGGTACCACCGCACCAGGCGGTAGTGGGCGCGCTCGAACCACGGCCGGCGCAGCAGGAGCCCGCAGCCCGACCCGACCCACAGCCCGAACGCCGCGACGAGGACCAGGGACTCCAGGGTCACGTGCAGCACGGCGATCCACAGCAGCCGGACCGGTCGCAGCCAGCCGGGGACGAACGCCGACATCACCCCGGCCACGACCAGCGTCACAGGCAGGGTCGCCCACAGCCACAGGGCCAGCAGGATGGTCAGCGGGGCGACCACGAACCGCTGGAGGGCCCACGCGGTCGTGGGGCTCATCGGGACTGCTCGTCGAGATGGGCGGCGCTGGCGGCGTACGCCGCATCGACCCTGCGGAGCACGGCCGAGGCGTCGCGGTAGGACGTCACCCGGTCGTCGGACTCGGTGACCGCCGACGGCAGCAGGTGGACCCGTACGCCGGGCGGGAGCTGGCTCATCTCGCGATGGAAGCGGTGTCGGCGCGCGATCTCGAAGGACACCCGAGCAACCTCCCACGGGCGGCGCGGCGGCGACAGGGGACGCTCGATCCGGCCGACCTGCAGCACGTAGATCCGCTCCGCGCCGAGCTCGACGGCGCGCCCCACCGGAACCGAGTTGACGATGCCGCCGTCGAGGAAGTGCTCACCGTCGATCTCGGCGGGCGGCAGCAGGCCGGGGACGGCCGCGGACGCGATCACCGCCGGCACGACCGGCCCGTGGGGTGAACCAGTGCTCGGCCGCCCGTTCGATACTGGCCGCGCAGCACTGGAAGGTGATCGGCAGGTCGGCGAAGGTGAGCTCGCCGAAGAGTGCCTCCAGCCGGTCGCGCAAGGCTCGCGACGAGTGCAGGTGGGTGCCCGTGCGGACCGCCCGGCCCAGTTGTTTCCACGCCGGGTCGGCGTACACGTCGTTGCTCTCGGCCACGTCGCGCCACAGGTCCAGCAGCCGGGGGACGCACGCTGCCGTGGGATCGGCGGCGACGACCAGGCCGTTGAGCGCGCCGACCGACGTGCCCACCACGAGGTCGGGGACGATCTCGCGCTCGAACAGCGCGCGGAGCATCCCCACCTCGACGGCACCCAGCAGGCCGCCGCCGCCCAGGACGAACGCGGTGCGTGCCATCGGACGTCCCCCTGTCCGGCCTGGTAACACGTCGTCCACCCGACTGGTCGCCGGCTCTCAGCGGAGTTCGCCCCGATGCGGGGCTCCCTGCGCTGACGACCGCCGGGTGGTCGGGTGGACGGCGTGTTACTGCGTCACTGCGGCGGGCGGACCTGGGTCTGGTCGCTCGACGGGGGAGCCCACCCGCCCTGCTGGGGCGCCTGGGGCGCCTGCGGGGCCTGGGGCGCCTGCGGATCGGGGGCGGGGGCGGCCGGGGCGGCCGGGGCGGCCGGCTGCTGCTGGGCCGGGATCCACTGCTGGGCGGCGGGGTCCCACTGCCAGCCGTCCTGGATGATCGGCTGTGCCTGCTGGGCCTGCGGCTGCTGGGCGTAGCCCTGCTGCTGGTAGCCCTGCTGACCGAAGCCCTGCTGCTGGTTCCACTGCTGGGTGAAGGCCGGGTCGGAGGAGCCGCCGGCGCCGAAGTTCAGCCCGGAGCCGGCCACCGGGTCGGCGCCGTGGCCGAAGACCAGCGGGTAGAGCAGGCCGGCGACCGCGCCGCCGACGAGCGGGGCGACGATGAAGAGCCAGAGCTGGACGATCGCGTCGCTGCCGGAGAAGAAGGCCACGCCGATGGACCGGGCCGGGTTGACCGACGTACCGGTCGCGGGGATGGCCACGAAGTGGATCGCCGCCAGGGTCAGGCCGATCGTCAGCGGCGCCATGGCCGCGACCGCGCGGTTGCGCTCGTCGGTCGTGCCGAGGATGACCGTGACGAAGATGAAGGTCAGGATGATCTCGATGAGCAGGGCGCCGAGCAGCTCGACGCCGCCGTGGTCGCCGAAGCCGTTGGAGCCGAGCGGCTCGCCGAAGTCCCACCCGAAGTCGCTGGAGACCGCCGTCAGCGCGAGCAGCAGGCCGCCGACGAGGCCGCCGACGATCTGCGCGACGCTGTAGAGGCCGGCGTCCTTCCACGAGATCCGGCCGCCGAGCGCGGCACCCACGGAGACGGCGGGGTTGAAGTGACCGCCCGAGACCCGCCCGAAGGTGTAGGCCATCGCCACGATCGCGATGCCGAACGACAGGCCGATGGAGGTGATGGCGAACAGGCCGGAGAGCCCGGTCGTGTCGCTCGCGGCGTTGCTGAAGATGACCACGGAGCCACACCCGATGAACACGAGGACCGCCGTGCCGAGGGCCTCGGCGGCGATCTTCTGGATCAGGGTGGACGGTGCGGGTGCTTCCACTGCTGTGTCAGTCATGGACGTGACCTTCTCCTCGGTAGGACTCCCGAAAACCAGCCGGGTTACACAGGCCAGCCTAGTCATTACTGTGGCCACCGAAAGGGACCCGAGCCCCACCATCAGGTATCTTGACGTCAAGAATCCCATCACCGGCCCCAGGAGTGACGCCCGGACATGTCGAGCATCATCTACACCCACACCGACGAGGCGCCGCTGCTCGCGACGTACTCCTTCCTGCCGATCGTCGAGGCCTTCGCCGCCAAGGCCGGCGTCGCCTTCGAGACGCGCGACATCTCCGTCGCCGCACGCATCCTCGCCCAGTTCGGCCTCGCCGACGACGCGCTGACCGAGCTCGGCGAGCTCGCCAAGACGCCCGAGGCGAACATCATCAAGCTGCCCAACATCTCCGCCTCCATCCCGCAGCTCAAGGCCGCGATCAAGGAGCTGCAGGAGCAGGGCTTCGCCGTCCCGGACTACCCCGAGGCGCCGGCGACCGACGAGGAGAAGGAGATCCGGGCCAAGTACGACAAGGTCAAGGGCTCCGCGGTCAACCCGGTCCTGCGCGAGGGCAACTCCGACCGCCGCGCGCCCGCGTCGGTCAAGAACTACGCCAAGACCCACCCCCACACCAACAAGCCGTTCGCCGACGGGTCCAAGACCAACGTCGCGACCATGGACGCCCACGACTTCGCGAGCAACGAGAAGTCCGTGACGATGGCGCAGGACGACGTCCTGTCGATCGTGCTCGAGACCGAGGCCGGCGAGAGCATCGTGCTCAAGGACGGGCTCAAGGTGCTCGCCGGCGAGATCATCGACGGCACCAAGATGGACGCCGCCGCGCTCCAGGCCTTCCTCACGAACGCGCTGGCCGAGGCCAAGGCCCAGGACGTGCTGTTCTCGGTCCACCTCAAGGCCACGATGATGAAGGTCTCCGACCCGATCATCTTCGGCCACGTGGTCAAGGCCTACTTCGCCGACGTCTTCGCCCAGTACGGCGAGCAGCTCGCCGCCGCGGGTCTCTCGGCCAACGACGGCCTCGGCGCGATCCTGGCAGGCCTCGACAAGCTCGACAACGGCGCGGAGATCAACGCCGCCTTCGAGGCCGCGCTCGCCGCCGGTCCGCGGCTGTCCTACGTCAACTCCGACAAGGGCATCACCAACCTGCACGTCCCCTCCGACGTCATCGTCGACGCGTCGATGCCGGCGCTGGTCCGCAACGGCGGCCGCCTGTGGGGCGTCGACGGCGGCGAGGACGACACCCTCGCGGTCATCCCCGACTCGTCGTACGCCGGCGTCTACCAGGCCGTCATCGACGACGTGAAGAAGAACGGACCGCTCGACCCGGCCACGATCGGCACCGTGCCCAACGTCGGCCTGATGGCGCAGGCGGCCGAGGAGTACGGCTCGCACGACAAGACCTTCGAGATCGCCCAGGCCGGCACCGTCCGCGTGCTCGCCGGCAACGGCGACGTGCTCATCGAGCACGACGTCGCGGCCGGCGACATCTGGCGCGCCTGCCAGACCAAGGACATCCCGGTCCAGGACTGGGTCAAGCTGGCCGTCACCCGGGCCCGAGCCTCGCAGACCCCAGCCATCTTCTGGCTCAACGAGTCGCGCGCCCACGACGCCGAGCTGATCAAGAAGGTCAACGCCTACCTGCCCGAGCACGACACGTCCGGCCTCACGATCGAGATCCTGGCGCCGACCCTCGCGACGGCGTACTCGCTGGAGCGGATGCGCAAGGGCGAGGACACCATCTCGGTGACCGGCAACGTGCTGCGCGACTACAACACCGACCTGTTCCCGATCCTCGAGCTCGGTACGTCGGCCAAGATGCTCTCCGTCGTCCCGCTGATCGCCGGTGGTGGCCTCTTCGAGACCGGCGCGGGCGGCTCGGCGCCGAAGCACGTGCAGCAGCTCGTCGAGGAGAACTACCTGCGCTGGGACAGCCTGGGCGAGTTCTTCGCGCTCGTCCCCTCGCTGGAGAAGTACGCCGAGCAGGCCGGCGCCCCCGCGGCGCAGGTGCTGGCCGACGCGCTCGACCGCGCCACCGGCACCTTCCTCAACGAGGACCGCTCGCCGGGCCGCAAGCTCGGGACGACCGACAACCGCGGCTCGCACTTCTACCTCGCGCTCTACTGGGCCGAGGAGCTGGCCGCGCAGACCGAGGACGCCACGCTCGCCGCCGCGTTCCAGCCGCTGGCCGAGACGCTGCGGGCCAACGAGGCGACGATCGCCGAGGAGCTCATCGCCGTCCAGGGCAGCCCCGCCGACATCGGCGGCTACTACCGTCCGGACGCCGAGAAGACCTCGGCCGTGATGCGGCCGAGCGCCACGCTCAACGAGGCGCTCGCCGGGTTCTGATCGCCCGCTGCGCACGTCGACCCGTCCGGCTCACGTCCGGGCGGGTCGTCGCGTTCCCGGGGCGGCGCGGGAGCCTAGTCCGACCAGACTAAGTCCGGTACCGTGGAGGCATGTCCACCGTCAACATCCACGAGGCCAAGACGCATCTCTCGCGCCTGTTGGAGCAGGTCGAGCGGGGCGAGGTCGTCACCATCGCGCGTGCGGGCAAGCCCATCGCCGACCTCGTGCCGCACGTTCGCGCTGACATCGTCTTCGGTGCACTGGCCGGTCGGCTCGTCTACGACGACGCTGCCTTCGACGACGTGGACGACGAGGTCGCCGCGCTCTTCGACATCGCATGAGCGACCTCCTGCTCGACACCCACGTCGTCCTGTGGCTGCTCGACGACAGTCCGCGGCTCGGACCTGATGCGCGCAGGCGCATCCAGCACGCCCGACGGGTGCACATCTCGGCCGCCAGCGCCTGGGAGGTCGCGATCAAGAGCTCGTTGGGCAAGCTGGCCGTCCCCGACGACTTCGCCGAGGTCGTCTCTGCGTCGGGGCTCCACGACCTGCCGGTCACGCAGGAGCACGCACTGCGTGCGGACCACGCCGGGATGCCGCACCGCGATCCGTTCGACACGATGCTCGTCGCCCAGGCCAGGGCCGAGCGGCTGACCCTGCTCACGGCCGACGCCAAGATCCTCGACGCCTGGGACGATGCGGTCGATGCCCGTCGATGAGTCGCCGCTGCCGGCCGCGGTCCGCACCTCGCTGCGGGCCGCGGCCGACGCCTCCCTCGCGCCCGGCCAGCAGGCGTACATGAAGTCGGCGATGCCCTTCCTGGGCGTGCGGGTGCCGGACGTGCGCCGGCTGGTCCGCACGCTGGTCCGTGACCTCGGGATCGCCGACCCGGCCGAGCTCACGACGGCCGCCCGCGAGCTGTGGGACGACGCGACCCACCGCGAGGAGAGGTACGCCGCGGCTGCGCTGCTCGGCCTGCGGCCGCTGAAGGGCGACCTCGCGCTGGTGCCCTTCCACGAGCACGTCGCGCGCACGGGCGCCTGGTGGGACCACGTCGACGAGGCGGCGCACCGGATCGCGGACCTGCACGACGCCCACCCCGAGGAGACCGCCCGGATCGTGCTGCGCTGGTCGACCGACGACTTCCTGTGGGTACGCCGGCTGGCGATCCTCAGCCAGCTCGGCCGCAGGGACCGGGTCGACCGCGACCTGCTCACCACCTTGATCGAGCCGAATCTGGCCGACCCGGACTTCTTCATCCGCAAGGCGATCGGCTGGTCGCTGCGCGAGGTGGCCCGGCTGCACCCGGACTGGGTCCGCGCCTACGCCGACGGCCACGACCTGAGCCCGCTGAGCCGACGTGAGGCCCTCAAGCACCTCTGACCGGATCTTCCGGGCAGGCAGGCCCGCGAACCGCAAGATATTCAGAGGCGAACTGTCGGTGCCGGAACATACGCTGGTCCACGATGACCAGCACGCTGACCCGCACCGTGACCACCGACCGGCCCACCGTCAGCGGCGACCCGGCGCGGCGCGTCGACTGGCGCCGCCTGCGCACCCCGGCCGCGGGCTTCGCCGTGGGAGCGGTCGCGCTGGCGGCGCTCGGTCAGGCTCTCGGCACGGTCGTCGCCGGCCGGATCGCCGACCACCCGACCCAGACCCTGGTCGGGTGGCTCGCGTTCTTCGTGGTCGGCGCCGCGGTGGTCGACACCGCCGGCCGGGTGGTGTGGGCCGGGCAGGTCGACCGGGCCGAGGGCCGGCTGCGCGGCGACCTGCTCAGCGCCGCGCTCCAGCAGCCGCTGGCCCATCTCACCGAGCAGGCCGTCGGCGAGGTCCTCGACCGGGTCGACGACGACACCCACGAGGTCGGCACCCTGCTGCGCCAGCAGATCTGGATGGCGATGCGCACCGGATTCGCGTCGATCCCGATGTGGCTGGTGGCGGGATTCACCTGGTGGCCGGCCTTCCTGCTGTTCCCGGTCGTCGGTGCCATCACGGTCTGGGTGATGCGTCCGGCGCTGGTCGAGATCGCCCGCCGCAAGGTGATCGAGGAGGCGGCCTGGACCGACCACGCCGCCGCGCTCGAGGAGGGCGTCGCCGGTCGCGACGACCTGCGCACGAGCCTGGGCCAGGCGTTCGCCGTGCGCCGCCTGGCACGCCTCTCGGCCGACGTCCACGAGAAGTTCCGCCGGGTGCTGATGATCGAGGCGCGACTGGCGATCAAGGTCGGCCTGCTGCTCCACGGCCTGCTGGCCGCCATCGCGCTCTCCGGCGTCGCGCTGGTCAGCGGCGACCACCTGGGGGTGGCGCGCCTGGTGACGCTGTTCCTGGTCACCACGATCTTCGTCGGCCAGATCAACAACCTGGCCCACCAGCTCCCCGACATCCAGGCGGGGCTCGGCGCGGTGCTGCGGCTGCGTCAGCTGCTCGCGGTCGAGGCGGAGCCCGAGGGCGGCGCGTCCGTCCCGTCGGGTGCGCTGGACCTGCGCATCCGCCACCTCGACTTCTCCTACCTCGAGGGCTCGTTCGCGCTCGAGGACGTCACGCTGTACGTCGAGTCCGGCCACACCCTCGCCCTCGTCGGGCGCACCGGCTCGGGCAAGTCCACGCTGGCGTCGCTGCTGTCGCGCGCCGAGGAGCCGCCGCCGGGGACCATCTTCCTCGGCGGTGCCGACATCACGACGCTCGACCTCCACGAGCTGCGTCGGCGGGTCGGGGTCGTCACCCAGCGCACCGAGATCCTCGCCGGCACGCTCGCCGACAACATCACCCTGTTCGCCGCCGTCCCGCGCGAGGAGGTCGAGGCAGCCGTCGAGGAGCTCGGCCTCACCGACTGGGTGGCGGGCCTGCCCGACGGCCTCGACACCCTCCTCGGCCCCGGCGGCACGACGCTGTCCGCGGGGGAGGAGCAGCTGGTCGCCTTCGCCCGGCTGCTGGTCCGCCACGTCCAGGTCGTCGTCCTCGACGAGGCCACCGCGCGGATGGACCCGGTCACCGAGGCACGGGTCGTGGCCGCCGCCGACCGCCTGATCAGCGGCCGCACCGGCATCCTGGTCGCCCACCGGCTCAGCACGATCGAGCGGGCCGAGGCCGTGGCCGTGCTCGACCACGGCCGGGTCATCCAGCACGGACCGCGCGACGAGCTCGCCCGCGTCGACGGGCCGTTCCGTCGGCTGCTCGCCGCCAGCGACACCGACGGCTTCGCCGACGCCGAGGTCGACGCGGCCGCGACCGGCACGGCCGTCGGCGGTCGCCGCCGCACCGGCACGCCCCCCGAGCGTCCCGAGGTCGGCGCCGGCTCGAGCCTCGCCCGCGGCACCTGGAACGCCTTCTGGGTGCGCCCCTGGTGGGGCGCCTGGTCGGTGATCCTGTTCCTCGGCGGCACGATCTTCGCGCCGCTCGGCGCCATCACCGGCTTCGTGTGGGGCCGCGTCGTCGAACGGCTCGGCGCGGGGGAGTCGGTCACCGCCCTGATGGCGGTGCTGGTCGGCACCCTGCTGATCGCGCCCTTCCTGCTGGCCGACGCCTTCCGCCGCTACCCGCGCTGGTGGATCGAGGTCATGCTCCGGGTCCGGATGGCGGTGCTGGCCGGCCAGATCCGCGGCCACCGGCTGCCGCGCACGCCTCCCGGCGAGGTCGTGGCCCGCTCGATGGACGCCGACCGCTACGCCCGGTACGCCGACCGCTGGGTCGACTTCGTCAACGGCCTGCTCATCGCCGCCATCACCATGCTGGCCGGCGGCACCTGGCTGGCCGGCGGCATCCTGCTGATCGTGATGGCGACCAGCGCGCTCGCCTCCTCGCTCGGTCGTCCGATCGCGGGCCGCTCGGCGGCGCGCTCCTCCGCGGCCCGGGCCCGGTTCGGCCGCGCGGTCGTGTCGGCGGTGGAGTCGGCCCGCACGGTCAAGCTCGCCGGCCGCACGCCCCAGATCCACGCCCACCTGCGCCGGGTGGACGACGGCCGGGTCGAGGCGGCGGTGTTCGAGCACCGGGTGCAGGCGGTCCTCGACGGCGTCCCCATCGTGATGGTGCAGGTCGGCGTCGTCGCCGCCTGGGCGCTCTACCTGTGGGACGTCTGGGGACTGGCCACCGCGCTGCTGGTCGCGACCGCGGTCAACGGCTTCGACTGGTTCGGCCGGGTGGCCGGCGCCGTGGTCACCGAGGCGCCCGGCACCCGCGCTTGGCAGCGGGCCACCGCGCGGTTCGCCGGCGGCACCGACCTGATGACCCTGCCCGCCGGCGTCGACCTGGTGACCGGCGACGCGCCGGAGCCCACCGCGGTGACCCGGGTCCCGCTCGAGCGCCTCGAGCTCGCCGGCTACACCGCGGTCCACGACGACGGCACCATCGGTGCGGCCGGTGTCGACCTCGTCGTCGAGCGCGGCGAGCTGGTCCTGCTGGTCGGCCAGGTCGGCTCCGGGAAGTCCAGCCTGCTGTCGTCGCTGGCCGGCCTGATCGACCACCGCGGCGCGCTGCGCTGGAACGGCCACGACGTCGCCGACCCGGAGGCCTTCCTGCGGCCCGCGCAGGTCGCCCATGTCGCGCAGGTGCCGCGGGTGCTCTCCGGGACCTTCGCCGACAACATCCTGCTCGGCCACGACCGGCAGATCACCCAACCGGTCGAGACCGCCCGGATGGCCGAGGACGTCGCCGACGCCGGCGGTCCCGACGCCGTGGTGGGCCACCGCGGAGTGCGCCTGTCGGGCGGCCAGGTCCAGCGGCTGGCACTGGCCCGGGCCCTGGCGGCCGACGCCGAGCTGCTGCTCGCCGACGACGTCTCCAGCGCCCTCGACGCGGCGACCGAGATCGAGTTGTGGGCGGCGCTGCGCGAGCGGCACACCACGGTGATCGGTGCGACCTCCAAGCGCGCGGCGCTGGCCCAGGCCGACCGGGTCGTCGTCCTCGTCGATGGCGCGGTCGCCGCCGTCGGGCCGTGGGCGGACCTCGCCGGCGACTGGGGTCACCTCGCGGGCTGACCCCCGGGCCCCGGACCCGCTGTTTTCGGTTCAACTACCGAATTTGTCGTGAACAGGCGCCGACAGCGACGAACTCGGTAGTTGAACCGCGGACACCGGCCCCCGCGAGCCGGCGAGAGACATCCGACGTCCTGGAATAGACCGCGGTGCCGCCCGGTTACGATCCCCCGTGACCTCCTCGCCGACGACGACCCCGACCGAGGGGCGCCCGGCGGTGTCCCACCACCGACCCGCGCTGGCGATCCTGGCGCTCGCGGTCGGCGGGTTCACCATCGGCACCACCGAGTTCATGACGATGGGCGTCCTGCCCGAGATCGCGCATGGCGTCGAGGTGTCGGTGCCGAGCGCCGGCCACGTCATCTCGGCCTACGCGCTCGGTGTCGTGGTCGGCGTACCGATCCTGGCCTTCTTCGGCGCCGCCCTCCCGCGCCGGGGGATGCTCGTGGGCCTGATGGCCGCGTACGCCGCGTTCAACCTGCTCAGCGCCCTGGCGCCGAGCTACGAGGTGCTCGCGGTCGCGCGCTTCCTCGACGGCCTGCCGCACGGCGCCTACTTCGGCGTCGCGAGCCTGGTCGCGGCCAGCCTGGTCGTCCCCGAGCGCCGGGGCCGGGCCGTCGCGAGCGTGATGCTCGGCCTCTCGGTCGCCAATGTCGTCGGCGTCCCTCTGGCCACCTTCCTCGGCCAGCAGGTCGGCTGGCGCTCGACGTACCTCCTCGGCGGCCTGCTCGCGCTCGCCACCGCGGCGATGGTGCTGGCGGCGGTCCCGTCCATCCCCGGCGACTCCGAGGCCAGTGGTCGCAAGGAGGCCCGGGAGTTCTTCGGCAGCCTCCAGGTCTGGCTGACCATGGCGGTCGGCGCCGTGGGCTTCGGCGGCATGTTCGCGGTCTACTCCTACATCGCCAAGACGGTCACCGTCGTCGGCGGGCTCGAGCGCGGCACAGTGCCCTTCTTCGTGCTCGCGCTGGGGCTGGGCATGGTCGCCGGCACCTGGGCGGCCGGCGAGCTCGCCGCCTGGTCGGTCTACCGCAGCCTGCTGCTCGCCGGCGTCGGCGGCATCGTGCTGATGCTCGTCTACTACGCCGCGGCGCCGCACGGCTGGCTGTTGCTGCCCGTGGCCTTCCTGGTCACCGCCACCGGCTCGGTGCTGGTCGTCAACCTGCAGCTGCGCCTGATGGACGTCGCCGGCAATGCCGTCACCCTCGGCGCGGCGATGAACCATGCGGCGCTCAACATCGCCAACGCCCTCGGCGCCTGGCTCGGCGGCCTGGTCATCGCCGGCGGCCACGGCTACCGCGCGCCCGCGCTGGTCGGCGCCGCCCTCGCCGCGGTCGGTACGGCGATCCTGGTCGTCTCGGCGCTCACGCACCGCCGGACGGCCTCTCCGCGTCGTCCCTGACGCGGGTGCTGTGGAATCGCCGATTCCACAGCACCCATGTCCGGTACGACGACCCACCGGCCCGTCGTGCAGCGGGGGCTTTACGGACCGCTCCCGCTGCCTGAGAGAATCGCTCCCATGTCCGCCACCACCGAGCACCCGCCCGTGCCGGAGACCGCCCAGCCGGCCGTGCCCGAGGGGACCGCGCGCCCGCGCGTCCTCTCCGGCATCCAGCCGACGTCGGACTCCTTCCACCTCGGCAACTACGTCGGCGCGGTGCGGCAGTGGGTGGACCTGCAGCACGACCACCAGCCCTTCTTCTTCATCGCCGACATGCACGCGCTCACCGTCGACTGGGACCCCAAGGTGCTGCGTGAGCGCACCCTGCGCAGCGCCGCCCAGCTGCTGGCGGCCGGGGTCGACCCGGCGAAGTCGGCGGTCTTCGTGCAGAGTCACGTGCCCGCCCACGCGCAGCTGGCCTGGGTGCTCAACGGTCTGACCGGCTTCGGCGAGGCCCGGCGGATGACCCAGTTCAAGGACAAGTCGGCCAAGGGCGGTGAGGGCGCGGCGAGTGTCGGACTGTTCGCCTACCCGGTCCTCATGGCCGCCGACATCCTCGCCTACCGCCCCCACTACGTGCCGGTCGGCGAGGACCAGCGCCAGCACCTCGAGCTGACCCGGGACCTCGCGCAGCGGTTCAACAGCCGGTTCAAGAAGACCTTCCGGCTGCCCGAGCCCTACATCCTCAAGGCCACCGCGAAGCTCTACGACCTGCAGGAGCCGACCCGGAAGATGTCGAAGTCGGGCTCGGCGCCCGCGGGCATCATCGAGATGCTCGACGACCCCAGGATCACCGCGAAGAAGATCCGCTCCGCGGTCACCGACTCCGGCACCGAGATCCGCTTCGACCAGGACGAGAAGCCGGGCGTGAGCAACCTGCTGACGATCTACTCCGCGCTGACCGGCGAGAGCATCGCGGCGCTCGAGGAGCAGTACGCCGGCAGGATGTACGGCGATCTCAAGAAGGACCTCGCCGAGGTGGTGGTCGGGTTCGTCACCCCGTTCCGAGACCGCACTCTCGAGCTCCTCGACAACCAGGACCACCTGATGCAGGTGCTCGC
Source organism: Nocardioides sp. L-11A (assembly GCA_029961745.1). Lineage (NCBI taxonomy): Bacteria > Bacillati > Actinomycetota > Actinomycetes > Propionibacteriales > Nocardioidaceae > Nocardioides > Nocardioides sp. L-11A. Next base: position 4,214,497 of record CP124680.1, on the reverse strand, counting down.
CCAGGGGGCGGAGACCGCCGGAGCCGTCGCGGAGAGCACCCTGCGCGACGTCTATCAGCGCGTCGGGTTCGTGGCACCGGCGGAGCGTCGTACGGAGGCCGGCTGATGCCGGTGATCGGCGTCGCCATCGCCATCCCCGAGCCCTGGGCCGCGGAGCTGGTCGCCTACCGCCACCGGATCGGGGACCCGACCGCCCAGGGCGTCCCGAGCCACATCACCCTCATCCCGCCCACCGAGGTGACCGGCGCGCTCGCCGAGATCGAGGCGCATCTGGCCGCCGCGGCGACCGGGATCGCGCCCTTCCGGGTGCACCTGCGCGGAACGGGTACCTTCCGGCCCGTGTCGCCCGTGGTGTTCGTCAGTCTCGCGGAGGGGATCTCCCAGTGCGAGCAGCTCGCCGACGCCGTACGACGGGGGCCGCTCGCCGTCGAGCTGCACTTCCCGTACCACCCGCACGTCACGATCGCCCACCACCTCGACGACCCGACCCTCGACCGGGCGTTCGCCGAGCTCGCCGAGTTCGAGTGTGCCTTCGACGTCACCGACTTCCACCTGTACGTCCACCACGAGCAGGAGGGCTGGCGCTCGACGCGCATCTTCCCCCTGTCCTGACGGAACGGAGGCGCCATGACCCCGGTCGAACGCGCCAAGGCCATGATCGCCCGGCTCCGCGAGCGCTACCCGGCGGTGGACCACGCCGTGCGCACCCAGGAGCTCTACAGCGGGGTCCAGGGCAGCCAGCAGGCCGGCGGGGTCACCTACTTCGGCTTCCTGTCGGTGTTCCCGATCCTGGCGCTCGCGTTCTTCGTCGTCGGCTGGGTGGCCCAGGTCTTCCCCGACGCGCAGGACGCGCTGGTCGACGCGATCGACGCCGTGCTCCCGGGACTCGTCGGCGAGGGCACCGGGCAGGTGCGCCTCGCCGACGTCCAGGACGCGGCCGGGACCGTCGGCATCATCGGCCTGGTCGGCGTGCTCTACGCGGGGCTCGGTTGGCTCTCGTCCCTGCAGGCGGCCCTCGCCGTACTCTTCGAGCTGCCGGAGCGGCTGCGTCCCAACTTCGTCGTCGGCAAGCTCCGCGACCTGGTCACCCTCACCGTCCTGGGAGTGGTGCTGCTGCTCAGCGTCGTCGCGTCCGGCGTGCTCACCCGCACCTCCCGCGCCGTCCTCGACCTGCTCGGCGTGGGCGCCGAGCTCGGGTGGCTGGTGGCGGTGATCGCGGTCGGACTGGGCCTGGCGGCCTCGGCGCTGCTGTTCTTCCTGATGTTCCGCCTGCTCGCCCGACCGCCCCTGCCGGACCGCGCGCTGTGGTCAGGAGCGATGCTGGGGGCGGTGGGCTTCGAGGTGCTCAAGCAGCTCTCCGGCCTGCTGTTGTCCGGCACCCGCGGCCAGCCGGCCTTCCAGGCGTTCGGTATCGCGTTGATCCTGCTGGTCTGGATCAACTACTTCTCCCGGGTCATCCTGTACGCCGCCGCGTGGGCCCGCACCAGCCCGGCGGTCGAGCGCCCGCCGGTCCCCGTGCCGGCCGCCGCGGCGATCGCCGCGGCCGTCGCGCCGGAGCCCGGGCGGACGCCCGAACCGTCGCCCGCGCCCCGACTGCCGGGCCTCGCGACCTTCGCCGCCGGGGGCCTGGTTGGGGCGCTGCTCACAGCCGCGGGCCGGCGCCGACGGCCGCGGCGGGCGCGCGTGGAGGGGTCTGGGAGACTGTCGAGGTGAAGTTCGAGCGCAAGCACGCCCTCCTGCTCCTCGCCGTCGCCGCGTGGAACGTCTTCTCCTTCGGCAACTTCGCCAAGAACCTCTACCAGGCCTACGACGCTGGTGAGGACCGGGCCACCGGCTACTGGGTCGCCCACACCGTGCTGATCGTCGTCAACTTCGTGATCGCGGGCCTGCTCGGCACCCTGGGCTGGAAGGCACTGCGGGCCTCGAAGGACGCCTGAGCCTCGGCTGCGCCCGCCCCGACCTGGAGACCCTCTGATGACCACCGGACCCGTCGCCCGCGCGCAGGCGCGGGCCCGACGCTTCCGGCAGGTCCGGGGCACCGCCGCCGGCTGTGTGGCGGCCTTCGGCGCGCTCGTCGCCCACGTCGTTGCCGGTGGCTCGGTGGAGCCGGTCCCGGGTCTGGTGGTCACTGCCGTCGTGGTGCCGATGAGCATCGTGCTGACCCCCGGCAACGCGGTGGGTCTGCCGCGGATCGCCGCGACCGCGCTCGTCGCCCAGGTCCTCGGTCACCTCTGCCTCATGCTTGCGCCGTCCGGCGCTCCGGCGCACGCGCACGGCCACGCGCCTGGCGGCGCGGAGGGCCCGGTGCTGCCGACCCCGGCGATGCTGGCACTGCACGCGCTCGTCGCGCTGGTCACCATCGTGATCGCGGCCGGGCTCGACCGGGCCGCGCTCGACGTCGTCCGGGCCGCGGCCGGGTGGTTGCTGCCGCTGCTGCTCCCCGTGGCGCTCCCGACCATCGGCTACCGGGCCCGTGCGTCGCGCCGGGTCCGGCGGCTGCGCGGCCGGTTCGCGACCCGGCCGGGGCGGCCGCGGGCGCCGCCGTCGGCAGCGGTCGTCCTCAGCCCCTCCTGCGCGATGCGCTGACCGCTCCGGTGGCGCGCATGCGCTCCCTCGCGCGCCACGGCGCGCCCACCGAACGGAAGACAACGTGAAGAAGTACCTCGCGGCGGCCCTGACCGCCGCCCTCCTGCCCGCCCTCGCCGCCTGTGGCGGCGCCGACGACACCGGCGACACCGGCGACACCGCCACGGCGGGCGAGGCCGGCACCGCACCGGGCACCAGCGGCGGCCCGGCCGCCGGGGGCACCGCCGCCGACCGGCTGACCGTCACCGACCCGTGGGTCAAGGCGGCGCCCGACGGCATGACCGCCGCCTTCGGCACCCTGGCCAACACCGGGACCACCGACCTGACGGTGGTCAGCGCCGACACCGACCTCGCCGCGTCGACCGAGCTCCACGAGACGGTCGAGAACGAGGACGGCTCGATGGCGATGCGGCCCAAGGAGGGCGGTTTCGTCATCCCCGCGGGCGGCAGTCTGATGCTGCAGCCCGGCGGCGACCACCTCATGCTGATGGGCCTGACCGGGCCGGCCGAGCCCGGCACGACGCTGACCCTGACGCTGACGCTCGATGACGGCTCGACCACGACGATGGAGGCCACCGTCAAGGCCTTCGACGGTGCCGACGAGCAGTACCAGAACGGCGGCGAGCACTGATGTCCGGCGGTCCCCGGTGGGACCGCCGGCGCGTCCTCCGCACCGGCGCCGCCGCCTTCGGCGGCGCCGGGGTCGGGTGGAGCGGGTCCGCCCTCGTGGCGAACGGCTCCGCCGTCGCGGCGCCGACGGAGGGGCCGGCCCGCGTGGTCGCCCCGTCCGCCGGTGCGGAGACCGTGCCGGTGGTCGGCATCCATCAGGCCGGCGTCGACACCCACCCCCAGGCCCACCTGGCCCTGGTCGGCTGGCGGCTGCGGGCGGGCATCGACGCGATCGGGCTGTCCCGGATGATGCGACTGCTCAGCGACGACGCCGCCCGCCTGACCACCGGCACGGCCGCGCTGGCGGACACCGAGCCCGAGCTGGCCGCCCACCCGGCGAGGCTCACCGTGACCTTCGGCTTCGGGCCGCGGGTGCTGAACGAGCTGGTCCCTGTCGCCCGTCGGCCCCAGCTCGAGGAGCTGCCCGCGTTCGGCCGCGACCGGCTCGACCCGCGCTGGGGGCAGACCGACGTGGTCGCGCAGATCTGCAGCGACGACCCGACCACGCTGGCCCATGCCCGACGGATGCTGGTCAAGGACGCCCGTACCTTCGCCGAGGTGGGCTGGATCCAGTCCGGCTTCCGTACGGCGCGCGGCACCGTCCCCGACGGCACCACCATGCGCAACCTGATGGGCCAGGTCGACGGCACGGTCAACCCGGCCCCGGCCGAGCCGGACTTCGACACGCTGGTCTGGGCCGGGGGTGACCGGGGCGACTCAGGGTTCGCGGGCGGCACCTTCCTCGTGGTCCGGCGGATCCGGATGCAGCTCGAGAAATGGGACCGGGTGGACCGGGTCGGCCGCGAGGTCGTGGTCGGCCGGCGGCTCGACAGCGGCGCGCCGCTGACGGGGGAGCGGGAGTTCGACGAGCCCGACTTCGCCGCGACGGACCGCTTCGGCTTCCCGGTGATCGACCCGGCCAGCCACGTCGCCCGGGCTCGCAGCACCGACCCGGCCGAGCGCTTCCTGCGGCGGGCGTACAACTACACCGAGCCGGACCCGGGCCGCAGCGGCGGGGAGGACAGCGGACTCGTCTTCCTGGCCTTCGCCGCGGACCCCGCGCGACAGTTCGTCCCGGTCCAGCGCCGGCTCGACGAGCTCGACCGGCTCAATGACTGGGTCGTCACCATCGGCTCGGCCGTCTACGCCGTCCCGCCCGCGGCGCCGGAGGGCGGCTACGTCGGCCAGCAGCTGCTGGAGGGCACCGGCACCACCCAGGGGGAGGACACATGAGGAGCAGGCACGCGATCGTCGCGGCATCGATGGCGCTGGCCGCCGTCCTGGGGGCGGGCTGGAGCCTGCCCGCCGCGGCGCACGCGTCGCTGGTCGCCAGCGACCCGGCGGCGGGGCAGCGGTTCGACCGGCTGCCCGCCGGGGTCCGGCTCGAGTTCAGCGAGCCGATCAGTGCGCCGGCGTACGTCGTGGTCACCGCGCCCGACGGGTCCCGGGCCGACCAGGGCGAGGCCAGGATCGACGGGGGAGTGGTGAGCGTCGACCTCGGGGGCACGGCCCCGGAGGGCAGCTACGGGCTGGCCTTCCGGGTGGTCTCCGAGGACGGGCACCCGGTCACCGGTCGGATCGCCTTCGTCGTGGGCGACGGGCCGCTCGACGAGGCCGTGCCGTCGCCGACGCGCTCGGCGGAGCCGGCGCCGCCGTCCGCCGACGGCGATGCTCCCGCCCGTGGCGACCAGAACGAGGGAGCCGGTGGGGACGACGGCGGCCTCTCGCTGGGCCAGGTCCAGGTCGGCGTCGCCGTGGCGCTGTTCGCCGTCGCCGGCGGGCTGCTGCTGTGGAGCCGCCGGAGGTCCCGGTGAGTGACACCGCCGCCCGCCGGGGCCGCGGCCTGGCGCCGGTCGGGGCCGCGCTGACCCTGGCCGCCGCGGTCGCCTTCGTCGTCCTCGTGGCCGGCGGTGGCGCGCCCCAGGAGCCGATCCCCGGCCTGCCCGACCCGGGCCGGCTGACCGGCTGGGGACTGCCCGCCCTGCGCCTGGTGGCCGACGTGCTCGCGGTGGTCGTCGTCGCCGGCCTCCTCGTCGCGCCGCTCACCATGCGCCGCCCGGAGGCCGAGCTCGGCGGGACCGCCTTCCGGGCGCTGGTGCCGGTGCGCCGGCTGGCGGCCGCCTGGTGCGCGGTCGCGCTGGCGCAGGTCGTGCTGACCTACTCCGACCAGTTCGCCATCCCGGTGGCCGACATCCGCTGGCGTGAGCTGCACGGCTTCGCCACCGGCGTCGACCAGCCGCGGGCGCTGTTGGCCCAGGCGGTGCTCCTGGCGGTGCTGGCGCTCGCCGCCCGTTGGGTGCTCACCTCCCGGGGGGTGCTCGTCCTCCTCGGCCTCGCGCTGGTCGCCGTCGTGCCGCCGATCCTGACCGGGCACGCGTCCTCGGCCGGCAACCACGATGCCGCGATCGTCGCGATGGTGGTCCACGTCGTCACGGCGGTGGTCTGGATCGCCGGCCTGCTGGCGCTGTGGTGGCATCTCGCCGTCGCGGCCAAGGTGCGCGACCGCGCACTGCGCCGCTTCTCCGCACTCGCGGCCTGGTGCCTGGGGCTGACCGCGGTCTCGGGCGTGGTGAGCGCCTGGGTGCGGCTCGAGCGGCCGGCCGACCTGCTGTCGGCGTACGGCGCCGGGGTGCTGGTCAAGACCGCCGTCATCGTCGTCGCCGGCCTGATCGGGCTGACCCTGCGCCGCCGTGTCGTCGCGAGCGCGGCCCCGGACTGGGTGGTGCTGCTGCGGCTCACCGGACTCGAGCTGCTGGTGATGGCCGTCGCCGTGGGTGCCGGCGTCGGACTCAGCCGGACACCGCCCCCGGCGCCCGAGGACCTCTACACCTCACTCGCCGAGGGCCTCCTCGGTGGCCCGGTCCCGCCTGCCCCGACGCTGGGCCGGCTGCTGTGGTCGTTCACCCCGTCCGGCCTCGGCTTCCTCGTCGTCGGCCTCGGCGCCGCTGCCTATATCGCGGGGATCCGCGCCCTGCGCCGCCGCGGCGACCGCTGGCCGGTCGGCCGCACGATCGCCTGGTTCGGCGGGCTGGCCGTGGTCGGCTACGCCACCCTCGGCGGACTCGGCAGCTACGCCGGCGTCATGTTCAGCGCGCACATGGCCGCGCACATGGCGCTGTCGATGGTCGCGCCGATCCTGCTCGTCTCGGGCCGCCCGATCCAGCTCGCCCTGCGTGCGCTGCCCGGCAGCGACGTCCCCGGCGGCACCGGGCCGCGTCAGCTGCTGGCGGCCGCCCTCGACTCGCGCGTCGCGCGCCTCGTGCTGCATCCGGTGACCGCCGCGGTGCTGCTGGTCGGCAGCCTCTACGTCGTCTACTTCAGCAGCTTGTTCGACGTACTGATGCGCAACCACCTCGGCCACCTCGCCATGGAGCTGCACTTCCTGCTGGCGGGACTGGTGTTCTTCGAGGTGCTCGTCGGCGACCGGCCCGGCGCCGGCACGTCGTACGTCGGCCGGCTGATGCTGCTGCTGGTCACCATGCCCTTCCACGCGTTCTTCTCGATCAGCGTGATGAGCTCGGAACGGGTGATCGGCGGGGAGTACTTCCGGCTGCTCGACGTTCCCTATGTCACCAGCCTGTCCGACGACCAGCACCTCGCGGGTGCCATGAACTGGGCGCTCGGGGAAGTGCCGATGGTGATGGTCATCGTCGTCCTCGTCATCCAGTGGTGGCGCGACGACCAGCGCGAGGCCCGGCGCCGTGACCGCGCGGCCGACCGCGACGGCGACGCGGAGCTGACGGCGTACAACGAGATGCTGCGGCGAGCCTCCGGCCGGTCATAGCCGACCCGTCGCATCTGCACGCGAAAAACACGCCGACCCGTCGCGTTCAAACGCGACGGGTCGGCGCCTGGTGGGCGTTCAGATGCGCCGGGTCGGTCAGTGACCGTTCTTGAGCGCGGTGCGCAGGTCCTTGTTCAGCTGGGAGATCACGTCGAGCGGGATCTCCTTCGGGCAGGCCGCGGCGCACTCGCCGATGTTGGTGCAGCCGCCGAAGCCCTCGTGGTCGTGCTGGCCGACCATGTCCACGACCCGGGTCCAGCGCTCCGGCTGGCCCTGCGGCAGCTCGCCGAGGTGGGTGATCTTGGCGCCCAGGAAGAGCGACGCGGAGCCGTTGGGGCAGGCCGCCACGCAGGCCCCGCAGCCGATGCAGGTCGCCACGTTGAACGCGCGCATCGCCTTGTCGCGGGGGACCGGCGCGGCGTTGGCCTCCGGGGCCGAGCCGGTGTTGGCCGAGATGAACCCGCCGGACTGGATGATCCGGTCGAAGGCCGAGCGGTCCACGACCAGGTCCTTGATGACCGGGAAGGGCTCGGCTCGCCACGGCTCGATGGTGATCGTGTCGCCGTCGTTGAACGAGCGCATGTGGAGCTGGCAGGTCGTGGTGACCTCCGGGCCGTGGGCCTCGCCGTTGATCATCAGCGAGCACATGCCGCAGATGCCCTCGCGGCAGTCGGAGTCGAACGCGACGGGCTCCTCGCCCTTCTCGTTCAGCTGCTCGTTGAGGATGTCGAGCATCTCCAGGAAGCTCATGTCCTGCGAGATGCCCGAGACCTGGTAGGTGTGGATGCCGCCCTTGTCGTTCGGCCCGCTCTGGCGCCAGATCTTCAGGGTCAGGTTCATGCTGTCCGCGCTCACTTGTAGCTCCGCTGCTTCATCTCGATGGCGGTGTAGATCAGGTCTTCCTTGTGCAGGACCGGCTGGCCGCCCTCGAGCGAGTCACCGCCCCACTCCCAGGCCGCCACGTAGGCGAACTCGTCGTCGTGACGCAGCGCCTCGCCGTCCTCGGTCTGCGACTCGCCCCGGAAGTGGCCGCCGCAGGACTCGCGCCGGTTGAGGGCGTCGATGCACATGAGCTCGCCGAGCTCGATGAAGTCGGCCACGCGCCCGGCCTTCTCCAGGCTCTGGTTGAGGGTGTCGGCCGAGCCGAGGACCTTCAGGTTGCTCCAGAAGTCGGCCTTGAGCTCGCGGATGAGGTCGATGGCCTTGCGCAGGCCCTCCTCGGTCCGCTCCATCCCGCAGTACTCCCACATGATGTTGCCGAGCTCCTTGTGGTAGCTGTCGGCCGAGCGGGTGCCGTTGATGGAGAGGAACCTCGCGATCCGGTCCTCGACGTCCTTCTTCGCCTCGACGACGGCCGGGTGCGACTCGTCGATCTTCTCGAACGGGCCGTCGGCGAGGTAGTCGCGGATGGTGTTCGGGAGGACGAAGTAGCCGTCGGCCAGGCCCTGCATCAGGGCGGAGGCCCCGAGCCGGTTGGCGCCGTGGTCGGAGAAGTTGGCCTCGCCGGAGACGAACAGGCCGGGGATGTTCGACTGCAGGTGGTAGTCCACCCACAGGCCGCCCATCACGTAGTGCACGGCGGGGTAGATCCGCATGGGGACCTGGTACGGGTTCTCGCCCGTGATCCGCTCGTACATGTCGAAGAGGTTGTCGTACTTCTCGCGGACCGCGTCCTCGCCGAGGCGCTTGATCGCGTCGCTGAAGTCGAGGTACACGCCGCGGCGGAAGTCGCCGACCATCGGGCCGACGCCGCGGCCCTCGTCGCACATGTACTTGGCGGCCCGGGAGGCGATGTCGCGGGGGACCAGGTTGCCGAAGGACGGGTAGATCCGCTCCAGGTAGTAGTCGCGGTCCTCCTCGGGGATGTCCCGCGGGTCCTTGTCGCAGTCCTCCTTCTTCTTCGGCACCCAGATCCGGCCGTCGTTGCGCAGCGACTCCGACATCAGGGTCAGCTTCGACTGGTGGTCGCCGGAGACCGGGATGCAGGTCGGGTGGATCTGCGTGTAGCAGGGGTTGGCCATGTAGGCGCCCTTGCGGTGCGCGCGCCACGCGGCGGTGACGTTGGAGCCCATCGCGTTGGTGGAGAGGAAGAAGACGTTGCCGTAGCCGCCGGTCGCGAGCACCACGACGTCGGCGAGGTGGGTCTCGATCTCGCCGGTGACCATGTCGCGGGCGATGATGCCGCGGGCCTTCCCGTCGACGATGACCAGCTCGAGCATCTCGTGGCGGGTGAACTGCTCGACGGTGCCGGCGGCGACCTGGCGCTCCATGGCCTGGTAGGCGCCGATGAGCAGCTGCTGACCCGTCTGGCCGCGGGCGTAGAAGGTCCGCGAGACCTGGACGCCGCCGAAGGAGCGGTTGTCGAGGAGACCGCCGTACTCACGGGCGAACGGGACGCCCTGGGCGACGCACTGGTCGATGATGTTGGCGGAGACCTCGGCGAGGCGGTAGACGTTCGACTCGCGCGAGCGGTAGTCGCCGCCCTTGACCGTGTCGTAGAAGAGGCGGAACGTCGAGTCGCCGTCCTCCTTGTAGTTCTTGGCCGCGTTGATGCCGCCCTGGGCGGCGATCGAGTGCGCCCGGCGCGGGGAGTCCTGGTAACAGAAGGACTTCACGTTGTAGCCGGCCTCGCCGAGCGTCGCGGCGGCGGCGCCGCCGGCCAGGCCGGTGCCGACGATGATCACGTCGAGCTTGCGGCGGTTGGCCGGGTTGACCAGGCGGTTCTCGAACTTGCGGGTGGTCCAGCGCTCGGCGATCGGGCCCACGGGGGCGACCGGGTCGACGACGTTCTCGCCGAGCGTGTAGTAGCCGTGCGCGTCGTCGGACTTCTGAACGGAGGGCTCGTTGAGCGGCGTGAGGCCAATGTGTTGGTGGGTGCCCATGGGAGAGGTCCTTACTTCTCGATGATGCCGACGAGGACGGACAGCGGGACCAGCGAGAAGCCGCCGGCGATCACGATCGCGACGATCCAGCCGGTCGCCCGGGCCCGGGCGCGGGACACCGCCGAGTTGGTGAGGCCGAGCGTCTGCAGCGAGCTGAACGTGCCGTGGTGCAGGTGGAGGCCGAGCGCGATCATCGCGAGCAGGTAGACGAGCGTCATCCACCAGGTGTCGAACGTGTCGACGAGGAGGGCGTAGGGGTTCTCGCCGCCGGTCTCGCCGTTGCTGGGGTTGACCTTGACGATCGTGAAGTTGAGCAGGTGCCACACGATGAAGACCAGCAGCGTGACGCCGCCCCAGCGCATGGTGCGCGAGGAGAGCGACGAGCCGTTGTTCTTCTTGGCGACGTACTTCACCGGCCGGGCCTTGCTCGCCCGGGCCGCGAGGACGGCGGCGCACGCGATGTGGACGACGACGGCGACGATCAGGCCCACGCGCATGATCCACAGGAAGCCCTCGTGCGGGAGCATCGGCTCGCCGAGCTCGCGCAGGTGGTGCGCGTACTCGTTGAACGCCGACTCGCCGGCGAAGGCCTTGAGGTTGCCGTACATGTGCCCCAGGACGAAGGCGATGAACAGCAGGCCGCTCACGGCCATGAGCATTTTCAGGGCGATGGTCGTGCGCGCTGCACGGCTGCCCTTCACCAGTTGGGGACGCGTCGTCGTTGCCACGGGGGGCCACGCTACTCCCGCTACCGGGCAGTAGGTGACCGGGATCATGTGAGATACGCACGTAAGGCGACCCTTACCCGGTATTCCGGGAGGTCGCTCAGGCGTCGTCGGCGGCGCCGTCGAGGAAGTCGGTGGTCGGGACGAAGTAGAGGCTGCCGGTGGTCGCGGTGGAGAAGTCGAGGACCCGGTCGTGATTGCCGGGCGGCCGGCCGACGAACATGTTCTCCAGCATCTGCTCGACCACGCCGGGATCGCGGGCGTAGCCGATGAAGAAGGTGCCGTACTCCGCCGCGCCGACCCGGCCGAAGGGCATGTTGTCGCGCAGGATGGCCAGCTCGTCGCCGTTCGCGTCGACCAGGGTGTTGAGCGCCACGTGGGAGTTCGCGGGCTTCACCTCGTCGGCGAGCTCGACGTCGGCGAGCTTGGTCCGGCCGATCGCCCGTTCCTGCTCCTCGACGGGCAGGGCGTTCCAGCCGGCCAGGTCATGGAGGTACTTCTGGGTGACGACATAGCTCCCGCCGGCGTACGCCGCGTCCTCGTCGCCGATGAGCACGGCCGCCGCCTTCTCGGCGCCCTCGGGGTTCTCGGTGCCGTCGACGAAGCCGAGCATGTCGCGCTGGTCGAACGAGCGGAACCCGTGCACCTCGTCGACGACGCGGGCCACGCCGGCGAGCCGCTCGGTGAGGTGCTGGGCGAGCTCGAAGCACAGGTCCATCCGGTGCGCCCGCAGGTGGACGAAGAGATCGCCGGGGGTGGCCGGGGCGCGGTGCCGGTCGCCGGTGACCTCGCGGAAGGGGTGCAGCCCCGCAGGCCGGGGCGCGGTGAAGAGCCGATCCCAGGCGTGGGCGCCGATGCCGACGACGCAGGTCAGCTCGCCCTCGGGGATCCGGAACCCGACCGAGCGGCGCAGCCCGCTCACGTCGGCGAGCAGCGCGCGGACCGTGGTCGCGACATCGGCGTGCCGGCCGGCCGTGCTGGCGTGGAGCGTGTAGGTCAAGAAGATGGCCGCCTCGGTGAGGGGGGCGAGCACGGCCTGGGGGACGGGGATCGGCGTCGGATCGGGCATCGGTCCTCCGGTACGGCGTGGGCGGGCCTCGATCCTCATGCATCGCCGCGGCCGCCACCAGCCCTGAGGGGATCGGACCCGTGCCGGACCGCCCCGACCGACGGCCGCCGTTTGACGCCGCCGCGGGGGCACGGGATTCTGCAGGGGTGAGCAGGAAGCGGCCGGACGTGGACCCCCAGGACGATCTCGACGTGACGCCGCCGAAGACGTACGCCGCCGGCGTACCCGCGGTCGCGCACGCGATGGAGTACGCGCTGGCCCAGGCCGGGCCGAAGCGCACCCTGCTCTCCCTGCTCAGCCTCAACCAGGCCGAGGGCATCGACTGCCCGGGCTGTGCCTGGCCCGACCCGCAGCACCGGCACAAGAACGAGTACTGCGAGAACGGCGCCAAGCACGTCAGCGACGAGGCGACCACCCGGCGGGTGACCCGGGAGTTCTTCGCCGAGCACTCGGTGGCCGAGCTCGGCGCCGCGTCCGACATGTGGCTCAACCACCAGGGCCGGCTGACCGAGCCGATGGTCAAGCGGCCGGGCGCGACCCACTACGAGCCGATCGGCTGGGACGAGGCGTTCGGCCTCGTCGCCGACGAGCTCAACGGTCTGGGCTCGCCCGACGAGGCGATGTTCTACACCTCGGGGCGGCTCAACAACGAGGCCGCCTTCCTGCTCCAGCTCTTCGCCCGTGCGTACGGCACCAACAACCTGCCCGACTGCTCGAACATGTGTCACGAGTCGAGCGGTTCCGGCTTGGGGGAGACGCTCGGCATCGGCAAGGGCAGCGTCTCGCTCGACGACATCCACGAGTCCGACCTGGTGTTCGTCGTGGGCCAGAACCCCGGCACCAACCATCCCCGGATGCTCTCGGCGCTCGAGGAGACCAAGCGCAACGGCGGCCGGGTGATCGCGGTCAATCCGCTGCCCGAGGCCGGGCTGATCCGCTTCAAGAACCCGCAGAAGCCACGCGGCGTCGTCGGTCGCGGCACCGAGATCGCCGACCTGTTCCTCAAGATCCGGCCGGGCGGCGACCTCGCGCTCTTCCAGATGCTCAACCGACTGCTCCTCGAGGCCGAGGACGTCGCGCCGGGCACCGTGCTCGACCACGAGTTCATCGCCGCCCACACCATCGGCTACGACGACTTCGCGGCGCACACCCGCACCGTCACGTGGGAGCACGTGCTGGAGGCGACCGGGTTGACCCGCGAGGAGATCGAGGCCGTCCACCGCGAGGTCCTCGGCGCCCGCAAGGTCATCGTGTGCTGGGCGATGGGCCTGACCCAGCACCGCCACGGCGTGCCGACGATCCGCGAGATCGTCAGCTTCCTGATGCTGCGCGGCAACCTCGGCCGCCCCGGCGCGGGCGTGTGCCCGGTCCGTGGCCACAGCAACGTCCAGGGCGATCGCACCATGGGCATCTGGGAGCGGGTGCCCGACTCCTTCCTCGACGCCCTGGCCGCGGAGTTCGACTTCACTCCGCCGCGCGCGCACGGCTACGACTCGGTCGCCGGCGTCCGGGCGATGCGCGACGGCAGGGCCAGCGTCTTCGTCGGCGTCGCCGGCAACTTCGTGCGCGCGATGTCCGACAGCGACGTCACCGAGGCCGCACTGCGCAGCTGCCGGCTGACCGTGCAGATCTCGACCAAGCTCAACCGCTCGCACACGGTGTGCGGCGACACGGCGCTCATCCTGCCGACGCTCGGGCGCAGCGACCGCGACGTCCAGGCGACCGGCGAGCAGTTCGTGACCGTCGAGGACTCGATGAGCGAGGTGCACCAGTCCCGCGGCCGGCTCGAGCCCGCCTCGCCGCACCTGCTGAGTGAGGTCGCGATCATCGGCCGGCTGGCCCGTCGCACCCTGGGGGAGGGCGGCGCCGTCCCGTGGGAGGACTTCGAGGCCGACTACGCCCTGGTTCGCGACCGGATCGCCCGGGTGGTGCCCGGGTTCGCCGACTTCAACGCGCGGGTCGCCGTCCCCGGCGGCTTCCGGCTGCCCAACCCGGTCAACGAGGGCCGCTTCCCGACGCCGAGCGGCAAGGCCGTCTTCACCTGCAACGAGCTCGACATGATCACGGCGCCGAAGGGCCACCTGGTGCTGCAGAGCCTGCGCTCGCACGACCAGTGGAACACCATCCCCTACGCCATGAACGACCGCTACCGCGGCATCCACGACGCCCGTCGCATCGTCATGGTCAACCCCGACGACCTCGCCGAGCTCGGCATCGCCGACCGCGACCTGGTCGACATCGTGAGCATCTGGACCGACGGCACGGAGCGGCGCGCGGAGGGCTTCCGGGCGGTCGCCTATCCGGCGGCCCGCGGCTCGGCCGCGGCGTACTACCCGGAGACCAACGTCCTGGTGCCCCTCGACAGCGTCGCCGAGATCAGCAACACCCCGACCTCGAAGGGGGTCATCGTCCGTCTGGAGCCGGTGCCCGCCGGCTGAGGGCCGGGGGAGCGGGACCGGGCGGATGGACGGCGTGCACCACGACCCGGCGCGGCGGCCGCGGCTGGTCACGACCGCGTTGCCGCGCCTGCTCGGCGCGCTGGCCGCGGGAGTCCTCGTGGGCCTGCTCGGCGCGCTGGCGTCCCTCCAGTTGGGTGTACTGGCCGGCATCGCGGCCGCCGGCGCGGTGTACGTCGGGTTCGGCTGGGTGGTGCTGTGGCCGATGGACGCGGCGACCACCCGGGCCAATGTCACCCACGAGGACCTGCGGCCCCGGGTCGCGGAGGTGGTGGTCGCGGGCGCGGCGCTGGCCGGGCTCTTCGGCGTCGTCATGCTGCTACTGGCCGACGCCGGCAGCGCCCGCGACACGGCCGCCGCGCTGGCGCTGGCCGGGGTGGTGACGGCGTGGGCGTCCCTGCACTTCATGTACGCCACCCGCTACGCGCACCTGTACTACGGAGGAGAGCATGGTGGCATCGACTTCAACTCCGCCGAGGAGCCGGCGTTCCGCGACTTCCTCTACTTCAGCTACAACCTCGGCATGACCTACCAGGTCTCCGACACCGCGGTGCGGAGCTCGGCGATCCGGGCCGTCGTGCTGCGCCACTGCCTGATCGCCTACTTCTTCGGCGCGGCGATCATCGCGACCACGATCAACCTCGTCGTCGGCATCGTCGCCACCTAGGTAGCGCGGTCCAGGTGTTCTGACCACGGACGTGAGGTACGCCGGGCCGTCGGTCTCAGATGTCGTCGAACGATCCGCCACGCCCCCTGCCGGACGCGAACCGCCCCGCTCCGGCGACGCCGTCCGCGGCGAGCGACGCCAGGCCGATGGCGAGCTCGTGGCGCAGGGCCGACTCCTCGGTGTCCGACCACTGGGCGCGCGCCGAGCGGCGGTCGCCGCGCAGGCAGGTCTGCGGCATCCGCGCGATCTCGTGGGCGAGCGCCACCGCCGCCTCGCGCGCGGTCCCGGCGGGGACGACCCGGTTGACCAGGCCGAGGTCGAGCGCCTCGCGGGCGTCGACGGGCCGTCCGGTGAGGATCAGGTCCATGGCCCGGCCGTGCCCGATCAGCCGCGGGAGCCGGATGGTGCCGCCGTCGATGAGCGGCACCCCCCAGCGGCGGCAGAACACGCCGAGCGTGGTGGTCTCGTCGGCCACGCGCAGGTCGCACCAGACCGCGAGCTCCAGGCCGCCCGCCACGGCGTGTCCGTGGAGCGCGGCGATGACCGGCTTGTCGAGGTCCATCCGGGTCGGTCCCATCGGACCGTCGCCCTCGGGCGAGACCCGGTTGGATCGCTCGGTGCCGACGGACTTGAGGTCGGCACCGGCGCAGAAGGACGGTCCGTCGCCGGCCAGGACGGCGACCTTGGCGTCGGACGCCTCGAACTCCCGGAACGCGGCGGCCAGCTCGGCCGCCATCGGCCCGTCCACGGCGTTGTGCCGCTCGGGCCGGGCCAGCACGATGGTGGTGACGTCGCCGTCGGTCTCGATCCGGATGTCGTTCATCGGGTGCCCTCCCACAGCGGCTCGCGCAGGGCGCGGCGCAGGATCTTCCCGACCGCGGACTTCGGGACGGCGTCGACGAAGCGGACCGACTTGGGCGCCTTGTGCGCGGCGATCTGACCGCGGACATGGTCGATCAGCTCCTCCTCGGTGGCACTCGCGCCGGGGCGCAGCGCGACGAAGGCGGTGACCGCCTCGACCCACTTGTCGTCGGGCGCTCCGACCACGGCGCACTCGGCGACGGCGGGATGCGAGGCGAGGGCGTCCTCGACCTCGCGCGGATACACGTTGTAGCCGCCGGTGATGATCATGTCGCTGGTGCGGTCGACCAGGTGCAGATAGCCGCGGGCGTCGAAGCGGGCCAGGTCGCGGGTGCGCAGCCAGCCGTCGCCCGTCGTCGTCTGTGCGTTGAGCTCGTCGGCCTCGTAGTAGCCCTGCATCCGGAACGGTGCCCGGAGCGCGATCTCGCCGATCTCGCCTGGGGCGACGTCGTGGCCGTCCTCGTCGAGCAGTCGCAGGTCGACGTCCGAGGCGGGGAGCCCGCAGGCGCCCCACAGCGTCTCGTCGGCGTGGGCGTGCTCGTCGAGTACCGCGATGCACAGCGGCGCCTCGGTCTGACCGTAGTACTGGCTCAGGATCGGCCCGAACGCCTCGATCGAGCGCCGCAGCACGGGCTGCGGCATCGGGCTCGCGCCGTAGATCACCTTCCGCAGCGACGACAGGTCGGCGCCGTCGAGGGCGCCGGAGCCGTGGAGCATCGCGAACATGGTCGGGACCAGGTTGATCTCCGTGGCGCGGTAGGTCGCGATCGCCTCGACGAACGCCGCCGGCTCGAAGCCCGGAAGGATGGCGGAGGCGCCGCCGCGCACCCAGTACGGCAGCACGAAGGTGCCGCTCGCGTGGATGAGGGAGGCCGCGTGCAGCATCACCGAGTCGGGCTGGGGGTCGAGCAGGTTGGCGAGGATGTTGGTGCAGATGGCGCCGTAGTTGCCCTGGGTGTGCACGACGGCCTTGAGCCTGCCGGTGGTGCCGGACGTGTAGAGCAGCAGGGTCGGGTCGTCGGCGGCGAGGGCGACGTCGGGCTCGCCGACCGGTCCGTCGGCCGCGACGAGCAGCTCGTCCAATGCGAGGGCACGCAGCCCGGGGATCCGCTCCGCGAGCTCGGCGGCGCGGCCGGCCAGCGCGGCGTCGGCGATCACGACATCGGTGTGCGACCCGGTCAGCATGTCGGCGTGCTCGTCGAGGGAGAGGCGCGCGTTGAGCGGGACCCGCACGATCCCGGCCTTGATGGCGGCGAACTCCATCGGCACCGAGTCGAGACCGTTGTTGACCAGCAGCGCCACATGGGTGCCCTTGCCGATGCCGTGGGCGGCGAGCCGGTGGGCGATCAGGTTGGCCCGCTGGTCGACCTCGGCGAAGGTCAGCGACTCCGCCCCGAAGTGGACGGCGGTGCGGTCGGGGAAGGCGGCGGCGCCGCGTCGGACCAGGCTGGCGGCCAAGGCCATGAGAGCTCCTCTGGGGTCGAACCGAGAAACAGACCATATAGTCGGTTTCATGCCTGCGAGGATTCTGCCCGTGGAACCGGTACGACGTCAATCGCGGGCCGTGCGGACCCGGGAGCAGATCCTGGCGGCCGCGGTCGAGGTGATGGTTCGGCACGGCTATGCCGGGCTGACCATGCAGCGCGTCCAGACCCAGGCCGAGGTCACCCGCGGTGCGCTCACCCACCACTTCTCGTCGATGCGCGAGCTGGCCGTCGCGGCCGTCGACTACGTCGCCGCCGCGCAGGGCGCCGAGATCCAGGAGGCGGCGGGGGACGCCGGCCCGGACCGGCTGGTCGCGGTGCTGCACGAGGTGACCCGCCGGCCGACCTATGTCGCCGGGCTCGAGCTGTGGGTGGCCGCGCGGACCGACCCCGAGCTGCGCGCGGCGCTGCGCCCCGGTGCGCGGCTGCTCGGCCGTCAGCTGCGCGAGCAGCTGGTCCCGGTCGTCGGTGAGCTCGACGACGAGCGGCTCGAGGTGTTCGTCGACGGACTGCTCTCGCTGCTGCGCGGGCTGGCGATCGGCGGAGTGCTGCGCGACCGGCCGGCGCTGGAGCAGGCGGTGCTCCGGTCGTGGGTGGAGGCGTTCGGTCAGGCGACCACCGGCGCCGGTGCCGGGTAGGCGGCCGCGACCAGCTCGTCCACCGCGTCCACCCAGGTACGCCGCAGCGCCCGCTCCCGTCCCGCGGCACCCAGCAGCTGGCGGTGCGGGTCGGCAGCCACCGATGCCACGGCCCGGGCCAGGTCGCGGGAGTCCGCGGCGTCGTACAGGACGCCGGTCTCGAGGTGGCCGACGACGTCCCGAGCGCCGCCGCACCGCGGCGCGACGACGGGGACGCCGGCCGCGCCCGCCGCGCGCAGGGTGTGGCAGTCGGTCTCGTGCTCGCCGGGGTGCACCAGCAGGTCCAGGGTCGGCATCGCGATGGTGAGGTCACCGATGCCGAGGGGCCCGGTGAACCGGGCGTGCGGCAGGCGCCGCGTCAGCCACTCGCGCTCGGGGCCGGCGCCGATCACCACCACGCGGATGCCGGGGAGCGCGGCGAGGGCCGCCAGTCGGCGGACGCCGGCGCTCTTGTGCAGGCCGCCGACGTAGCCGACCACGACCCGGTGGTCGCCGGACCTCGCCCGCGACCAGGACCGGTGCAGCCAGGGGTCGCGCAGGGTCGGGGTGAAGGCGAGCGGATCGACGCCCGGCTCCCAGCATCCCGCGTCGACCCCGAGCTCGGCGGCCCGGTCGACCATCCACGGCGAGGTGACCAGGACCCGGTCGGCGCGCTCGGCGACCTTCGCCCGCCAGTAGTCCGCGGCGAGGTCGAGGACCGGCGACTGCTCGACGACGAGGGTCGGCACGCCGGCGCGCCCGGCGTGCTTGAGCGCCTTGCGGCCGACCGCACGGGGGGAGTGGACCTGGACCAGGTCGGGCGCGAAGCCCTCGATCGCCTCCCGGACCTGCGCGCCGGTCGGCTCCAGCGGGCGGACCCGGATCACGTCGCAGCCGCGATAGCTGGCGAGGCCGGGGCCGGGCGCGACGATGCGTACGGTGTGACCCCGGTCGACCAGCCGGTCGGCGGTCGCCTTCAGGGTCGTGGTGGTGCAGTCGGGTGCCGGGTAGAACGACTCGGTGGCCAAGACGATCCGCATGGCCCCACGGTGGATCGCCGAGGTGGCGGTCGTTGGCCGGGCAGGTGGCGGCGGGATGAACGCTGCGCGTGCGGACGGCGCGGCCGGCCGGTCCCGCGGGGTCGGCCTACGGCTCGGCGTCCTCCTTGGCGAGCTCGACGACGGCCTTGGCCTCCTTGTCCAGATCCTTCTCGATCGCCGCGTCGGTGGCCTTGAAGTCGGAGAGGATGAGCAGGCACCGCTCGCCGACGCTGTGCATCTCGTCGGCATTGCTCGTGAGCAGGGTCGCGACGAGGTCGACGAGACCGCTGAAGGACGCGTAGTGCCCGTGGCTCAGGCCGTGCGGGCCGGTGATGTCGCGCGACCAGACGCCCTGCTCGGGAGCCCCGGCGATCTTCGTCGCGAGGCCGCGGCAGTGGTCGCCGATCGCCTCGTAGCGTCCGGAGATCTTGCGCAGCGCGTCGTCGGTGACCACGATGTCGACGGTGTTGCCGTTGCTGTCCTTGTAGATGCCGTCGGCGCCCGCCGTCAGGAATTCCTCGGGGTTCTTCAGGTCGAAGGACGTCGTGATGACGCGGTTCTTCCCGGCCGGTTGCGAGGCTGTCTCGACGGCGCTGCTGGCACAGTCGGCGAACGCCAGCTCGGTGCTCTCGACATCGGTGATCAGGTCGACGACGGCCTGCCAGAACGAGTCGCTGAGCGCCTGGTACGACGACCCGTCGAGCGAGTAGTCGTGCGGCGGTGGCTCCGGCGGGAGGAAGCCCTTGACGATGCCGCCGAGCGTGGTGGCCTTGCCGATCACGGTGGCCACCCCCTTCGGGATGGACAGCAGGCCGCTGGCGTCGGCGACGGACTTCACCACGTCGAAGATCTCGCCCGCGCTGACCTCGTTGCCCTCGGAGTAGGCGTGGAAGTCCTTCGCGGCGCCGTCGATGAGCTTGTGGAAGTCGCGGTGGAAGCGGGCCCAGACCTGGGCCTCGCCGGCCACGAGCACGCCCGCGACGACGGCCAGCGCATGCTGACCGGTCATCACGTCCGAGATCCGGTCGGCGCCGTACACCTGGCGGAGCCGGACCATGGCCACGCCGTTGAGGTCGCTCAGCTCGTTGCCGATCTCCGCGATGTACTGGGGGACCAGCTCGTCGCCGACCTCGATCGTCGTGGCCGGGCCGGAGCCGGTGGTGCGCACCTCGCCGGTGACCGACAGATGCTGGATGACGTGCTGGAGGACCGCGATCTGGTCGTCGAAGTCGTCGGGGCGGGGCGCCTCCATCATCGGTGTCAGGTAGGTGTCCACCGACTGCTTGATCGGCTCGTAGACCTGGCCCACCGCGTCGAAGTAGTCGAAGCCGAGATCCGGGTCGCCGCCGATCAGCCCGCCGTCCTCGGTCCAGTGTCCACCCGGGTAGCTCACGTAGAGGCGCTTGGCCTGGTGGTTGATGGTGGGGCGCGGCGTGATGATCTCGAAGCGCCCCTCCTTGCACGAGCCGTCGACGACGTTCGGGACGGCCCGGCGCATGTAGGCGTCGATCATCGCCTCGATCAGGGTGTCCTTGAGGCTCGAGTCGACGTAGGTCACGCTCGTCTCGTAGTTGGCGAAGTCGGGTTCGTCCGCGGCCATGGCGAGGCCTCGCAATCCGGGGTCGGGCGCGTGTCAGCGCTTGAGGGAGAAGGTCTGGTCGATGCCGAAGGGGACCGTGGCCGGTCCGTCCGTCGCCGTCGAGGAGCGCACCGCGGTCATCGGCGCGGTGACGTGCAGGCTCAGGTCCGGGGGCTCGGCGGGGGAGTCGAACACCCAGGTGCCGCGCCAGGTGGTCGCGGCCGGGTCGGGCGCACGGGGCGTGCGGACGGCCTCGTCGCCGTCGAGCGAGACGGTGACGGGCTCCCGCTCGACCCGGTAGCGGCCCCCCGTGGGGAGCCACCGGAGCCGGCGCGGCGCCGTGACGAGGACGTCGACGGTGCTCCAGACCCGCCCCTCCTCGGCCCAACCGAGGTCGGGGAGGTACGGCGTGCGGGTGAGCGGCTCGATCCGGCAGTAGATCGAGTCGTGGCCGGCGTCGAGGGAGCGGGCGCCGTCGGTCGTCCGGGCGTCGCAGCGCTCGCCGGGGCCGTAGGAGACCGGCCCGTCGGGGTAGAGGGCCGCCGCGCGGCCCGGGGCGACGTCCTCGGTCGCCATGGCGGCGGTCTGGGTCTGGTCCTCGTAGGTCACCTCGACCGCGAGGTCCCCGCCGTCGCCGGCGACGACGGCGATGAGCGAGCCCTCCGGGAGCCGGCCGGAGTCGACGGCACCGTGCAGGTCGACGTCCTGCTCACCGAGCTCGGTGCGCTCACCGCCGGCGCTCAGGGCGAGCGAGAAGACCGCCGGGTAGCCCAGCAGGTCGTCGTAGGAGAGGGAGGGGCGGAAGCTCCACACGACGGGGACGATCGCCGCGTCGCCGGCCGCCCGGACGGAGCCGTCGCCGTCCCTGCCGACGCGCCGGGCCGCGATCTCGTCGAGGGGTGCCCCGGAGCCGAGCCGGACGGTGCCGATCGGCAGCTGCACCTCGACCTCGTGCTCCGGCGCCGTGCCGGACGTGCCTTCGGCGACGAAGCCGGGATCGAGGGAGTCGCCACCGAGCCGGACGACGACGAGGGCGACGCCGGCTGCGATCGCCAGCACGGCGACGACGGCGACCGCCCACGCGGTTCTCCTGCTCCCGAGCATCGAGCGACCTTCCTGATCCATGCGACCCCCATGCGGACCTGCCTGCGTTTGTTGCCGGACCGCGGGCCCGTCAAACCTGCCATCCTCCGGCACTTCGGTTACCTGGAGGTAGCCGGAGATATCTCACACCTCGCTGACACCGGCGATGTCACGGATAGGCTTGCCCCTTGTGACTGACTCGCCCCTGACGCTGGCGCAGCCCGAGGACGCGCACACGCGCGCCGAGTGGGAGGCCGCGACCGCCGCCGTACTGCGCAAACAGCGCAGGCTCGACGACAACGACCCCGACGGCGCCGTGTGGGACAAGCTGACCCGCACCACCCTCGACGGCATCGGCATCACCCCGCTGGGGCTGCCCGGCGGTCCGGCGACCGCCGTACGCCCGACCCGCCACGGCGCCTGGGACATCCGCAGCCTGGTCTCCGGCCCCGACGCCAAGCTCGCCAACGAGGCCGCCCTCGTCGACCTCGACGGCGGCGTCACCAGCCTGTGGCTGGCCGCCGACGCCGACACCGACGTCGCGGCGACGCTGAAGGATGTGCTGCTCGACCTGGCGCCCGTCGTCCTCGACGCGCCGTCGGCGACCACCGCGGTGGCGGAGGCCTTCCTGGCCCTGCCCGGCGCCAAGCACCCCGACAGCAACCTCGGCATCGATCCGCTCGGCGTGATGCTGCGTGACATCCCGCTGGCGGTCGACGAGGCCGTCGCCGAGCTGCAGTCCCTGGCCCGCAAGGCCGGTCAGCACGACATCCGTGCGCTCGTCGTCGACGCGACCGCCGCCCACGACCTCGGCGCGAGCGACGCCCAGGAGCTCGGCTGGTCGATCGCCGTCGGCGTCGCGTACCTGCGCTGGCTGACCGACCACGGCCTCTCCGTCGCCGACGCCGCGCGGCAGATCGAGTTCCGCTACGCCGCCACGGACGAGCAGTTCCCGACCATCGCCAAGCTGCGCGCGGCCCGCGTGATCTGGGCCCGCGTGCTCGAGGTGAGCGGGGTCGAGGCGCCGGTCGCGCAGCGCCAGCACGCCGTGACCAGCCGGCCGATGCTCAGCAAGTACGACCCCTACGTCAACATGCTGCGCGGCACGGTCGCGGCGTTCGCCGCCGGCGTCGGCGGGGCCGACGCGGTCACCGTGCTGCCGTTCGACAGCGCCAACGGCCGTCCCGACGGCTTCGGCCGCCGGATCGCGCGCAACGTCAACCACCTGCTCATCGACGAGTCCCACGTCGCCGCGGTCGCCGACCCGGCCGGCGGCGCGTACGCCGTGGAGCAGCTCACCGCCGACCTGGCGGCTGCCGGCTGGGTGGAGTTCCAGCAGCTCGAGTCCGAGTGGGAGGGCGGTCATGACTTCGATCCGTTCCGCGCCCGGATCGCGGCGGTCGTCGAGAAGCGCGAGACCGACATCGCGCGCCGCAAGCGCCCGCTGACGGGCGTCAGCGAGTTCCCGAACCTCGCCGAGACCCTCCCCGAGCGTGACGCGGACCCGCTCAACGACCGGGTCCGGCGCTACGCCGCCTCCTACGAGGCGCTGCGCGACGAGCCCGTCGCGGCGCCGGTCTTCCTGGCCACCCTCGGCACCATCGCCCAGCACACCGCCCGGGCCACCTTCGTGAGCAACCTGCTCGCCGCCGGTGGCATCGCGGTCGAGGTCGCCGGCGCCACCACGGGGGTCGACGAGCTGGTCGCGGCGTACGGCGGTCAGGCCGTCGTCTGCCTCGCCGGCACTGACGTGGCCTACGAGGAGTGGGGTGCCGCCGCCGCGGCCGCCCTGCGCGAGGCCGGGGCCGCCCACGTCATCGTCGCGGGCAAGCCCACCGACTACGTCGACGACAGCGCGGCGATGGGCGTCGACGCGCTCGCCTTCCTGAACCGTACGAGGGAGAAGCTGGCATGACCATCCCGAAGAGCTTCGCGGGCCTCCCGCTGGCCGCCGACCAGGCGGCCGCAGCGGCCCCGAACCCGCCGCAGGGCGAGGGCTGGAAGAGCCCCGAGGGCATCGAGATCGCGCCGTCGTACGGCCCGGAGGATCTCACCGGCCTCGACGCGCTCGACACCTACCCGGGCCTGAGCCCGTTCCTGCGCGGGCCCTACCCGACGATGTACACCACCCAGCCGTGGACCATCCGGCAGTACGCCGGCTTCTCCACCGCCGAGGAGTCCAACGCCTTCTACCGCCGCAACCTCGCGGCCGGCCAGAAGGGCCTGTCGGTCGCCTTCGACCTCGCGACCCACCGCGGCTACGACTCCGACCACCCGCGGGTGCGCGGCGACGTCGGCATGGCCGGCGTGGCCATCGACTCGATCTACGACACCCGGACCCTGTTCGACGGCATCCCGCTCGACCAGATGTCGGTGTCGATGACGATGAACGGCGCCGTGCTGCCCGTCCTCGCGCTCTACATCGCCGCGGCCGAGGAGCAGGGGGTGAAGCCGGAGCAGCTCTCGGGGACCATCCAGAACGACATCCTCAAGGAGTTCATGGTCCGCAACACCTACATCTACCCGCCGGCGCCGTCGATGCGGATCATCTCCGACATCTTCGCCTTCACCAGCCAGCGGATGCCGCGGTTCAACTCGATCTCGATCTCCGGCTACCACATGCAGGAGGCCGGGGCGACCGCCGACCTCGAGCTGGCGTACACGCTGGCCGACGGCGTCGAGTACATCCGCGCCGGTCTCGAGTCGGGCCTGACCATCGACCAGTTCGCGCCGCGCCTCAGCTTCTTCTGGGCGATCGGCATGAACTTCTACATGGAGGTCGCCAAGATGCGCGCGGCCCGGGCGCTGTGGAGCCGGCTGGTGCGCCAGTTCGACCCGCAGAACCCGAAGTCGCTGTCGCTGCGCACCCACTCGCAGACCTCCGGCTGGTCGCTGACCGCGCAGGACGTGTTCAACAACGTCGGGCGCACCGCGATCGAGGCGATGGCCGCCACCCAGGGCCACACCCAGTCGCTGCACACCAACGCGCTGGACGAGGCGATCGCGCTGCCGACCGACTTCTCCGCGCGTATCGCCCGCAACACCCAGCTGCTGCTGCAGCAGGAGAGCGGCACCACGCAGACCATCGACCCGTGGGCCGGCTCCTACTACGTCGAGAAGCTGACCCACGACCTCGCCGAGCGGGCCTGGGCGCACATCGAGGAGGCCGAGGCCGCCGGTGGCATGGCCGCCGCGATCGAGCAGGGCATTCCGAAGATGCGCATCGAGGAGGCCGCCGCCCGCACCCAGGCGCGCATCGACTCCGGCTCGCAGAAGGTCATCGGCGTCAACACCTACCGGCTGCCGGCCGAGGACCCGCTCGAGGTGCTCAAGGTCGACAACGACGAGGTCTACCGTCAGCAGGTCGCCAAGCTGGAGCGGCTGCGTGCCGAGCGCGACGGCGCCGACGTCGAGGCCGCGCTGCACGCGCTGACCCGCAGCGCCGAGAGCGGCGACGGCAACCTGCTCGATCTGGCCGTCGCGGCCGCCCGTGCCAAGGCGACGGTCGGCGAGATCTCCGACGCGATGGAGAAGGTCTACGGCCGGCACCAGGCCGTCATCCGTACCATCAGCGGCGTGTACAGGGACGAGGCCGACCTGGCCAACGACGGTGAGGGCGACTCCCTCGTCGCCCAGGCCCGTGCGGCCACCGACGAGTTCGCCGAGGCCGAGGGGCGCCGCCCGCGCATCCTGGTCGCCAAGATGGGCCAGGACGGGCACGACCGCGGGCAGAAGGTCGTCGTGTCGGCCTTCGCCGACCTCGGCTTCGACGTCGACGTGGGGCCGCTGTTCTCCACGCCCGAGGAGGTCGCGCAGCAGGCGATCGACGCCGACGTGCACATCGTCGGTGTCTCGTCGCTCGCCGCCGGCCACCTCACCCTGCTCCCGGCGTTGAAGAGCGCGCTGGCCGAGCAGGGCCGCGACGACATCGTGGTCGTCATCGGAGGCGTGATCCCGCCGGACGACGTCCCCACCCTCAAGGAGATGGGGGCCGCGGCGGTGTTCCTCCCCGGCACGGTGATCGCGGAGTCCGCGCTCGACCTGCTGGCGAGGCTGCGCGAGTCCCTCGGGCACTGAGCATGCGGGTCGACGACCTGCTCGACGGCCTGCGTGCGGGGCACCGCGCCACCATGGCGCGGGCCATCACGCTCGTCGAGTCGACGGCGCCGCGGCACCGCGCGGCCGCGCGGGAGCTGTTGCTGGCGCTGGCCGGCGACGCCGCGACCCGGGCCCCCGCGGTCCGGGTCGGCATCTCGGGCGTCCCCGGCGTCGGCAAGTCGACCTTCATCGAGGCGCTGGGCGGTCAGCTCACCGCCGCCGGCCACCGCGTCGGCGTCCTCGCGGTCGACCCGTCCTCGGTGCGCACCGGCGGCTCGGTGCTCGGCGACAAGACCCGGATGGCCACCCTGTCGGCCGATCCCCACGCCTTCATCCGGCCCTCGCCCTCGGCCGGCACCCTGGGCGGCGTCGCGCGCGCCACCACCCAGGCGATGGCGGTCCTCGAGGCCGGCGGGTACGACGTCGTCCTGGTCGAGACCGTCGGCGTCGGCCAGTCCGAGGTGACCGTGTCCGGCATGGTCGACACCTTCCTTTTCCTCACCCTGGCCCGCACCGGAGATCAGCTGCAGGGCATCAAGAAGGGGATCCTCGAGATCGCCGACGTCATCGCGGTCAACAAGGCCGACCCGGACGACCCGGCCCGGGAGCAGGAGGCCCGGGTCGCCGCCCGCGAGCTCGCCGGCGCGCTGCGCCTGGTCCGCGGCCGCACGGAATGGGCGCCCCCGGTCGTCACCTGCTCCGGCCTGACCGGTGCGCGGGTCGACGAGGTGTGGGGCCAGATCCTCCAGCACCGCGAGCATCTCGGCGAGGGGGGCCTGGCGCGCAAGCGCGCGGAGCAGCAGCTCGACTTCACCTGGGCGCTGGTCCGCGACGAGCTCGACCAGCGGCTGCGGCACAGCGCCGGCGTCAAGGCGGTCCAGGCCGACGTCCGGTCGGCCCTGCTCGCCGGCGAGCTGACCGCGCCGCTGGCCGCCGACCGCCTCCTGGCGGCGTACGACGGCTCCTGAGTGCCGTGTGCCGGCGTCCGCGCCTCGGGCATAGGCTGGCCGGGTGACCGCGCTGGCCCTGATCGACTCCGTCGTCGCCAAGTACGCCGACGAGCTGGTCGAGCTGCGCCGCGACCTCCACCGGCATCCCGAGGTGTCCTGGCAGGAGCAGCGCACCTCCGACCGGGTGGTCGAGCACCTGGAGCGCCACGGCTGGCGGATCAGCCGGATGCCGCGCAGCGGCGTCGTCGCCGACCTGGGGGAGGGCGGGACCACCGTCGGGCTCCGGGCCGACCTCGACGCCCTCCCGGTCGCGGACCTCACCACCGACCCGTGGCGCAGCGAGGTCGAGGGGGTGGCGCACGCCTGCGGGCACGACGTGCACACCAGCGCCCTCGTCGGCGCCGGCCTCGCCCTGGCCGAGCTGCATGCCCAGGGCCTCCTGGGCGGCCGGGTGCGGCTGCTGTTCCAGCCCGCGGAGGAGGTCATGCCCGGCGGCGCCCGGCACCTGATCAACCATGGGGCGCTCGCGGGCATCGACCGGATCTTCGCGCTGCACTGCGATCCCTCGGTCGACGTCGGCGCCGTCGGTCTCCGCTCCGGCCCGATCACCAGCGCCGCCGACCGGATCGACGTACGCCTCGAGGGCAACGGCGGCCACACCTCCCGGCCGCACCTCACCGGCGACCTGACCTTCGCGCTCGCGAAGATCACCAGCGAGCTCCCGGCCGTGCTGAGTCGCCGGATGGACCCGCGGGCGGGGGTCAGTGT
This sequence comes from Nocardioides sp. L-11A, assembly GCA_029961745.1. Classification (NCBI taxonomy): domain Bacteria; kingdom Bacillati; phylum Actinomycetota; class Actinomycetes; order Propionibacteriales; family Nocardioidaceae; genus Nocardioides; species Nocardioides sp. L-11A. The sequence goes on along the minus strand of CP124680.1, from coordinate 4,187,179 downwards.
CGTGTGGGGTGTGCTCCGCGCGGGCTCGGCCGCCAACGTGATCCCCGACCACGGGATCGCGAGCGGCACCGTGCGGATCCTCGACGCCGAGGCCTGGGCGTCGTGCGAGGCCGTCGTCCGCGAGGCCGTCCTCGACATCGTGCGGCCCTACGGCGTCACCGCCAGCGTCGACTACCTCCAAGGGGTCCCGCCGGTCGTCAACGACCGGGTCAGCGTCGCGATGGTCGCCTCGGCCGCCGACGAGATGCTGGGCCTGCACCACCGCACCGAGGTCGAGCAGAGCCTCGGCGGCGAGGACTTCGGCTGGTACCTCGAGCAGGTGCCCGGCGCGATGTTCCGGCTCGGCACCCGCAGTCCCGGCGGCGCCACCTTCGACCTGCACCAGGGCGACTTCGAGGTCGACGAGGCAGCGATCGGGTACGGCGCCCGGATGCTGGCCGGGGTCGCCGTCACGGCTCTCGCCGCGGGCTGATCCGTCCGGTCGGGCTTGGGGGTTTCGGCCCGGTCCGCCCCGGCAAGGGTGCAGGCATGACCCTCACGACGCCTCCGCGCGCCCGCGCCACCGTGCTCCGCACCTCCCTTGTCACCTCGCTCGCGACCGTCGCGCTCGTCGGCGCCACGGCGGCCCTGGCCCCCGTGCCGGCGCGGGCCGCGGTGACCCTCGACTGCACGAGCGGGCCGGTCATCCTGGCCGACAGCACCGAGGACTACGTGCTGACCGGTGCCTGCAGCGACGTCACCGTGACCGCCAGCGTCGTGACGGTGTCCCTGACCAGCGCCACCTCGCTGACGGTGTCCGGTGCCAACGTGGAGGTGACGGCGGCCGGAGCGGTCGGACCGGTCGCGGTGAGCGGCGCGAACTCGTCGGTGGAGGCGGCCGCCGCCCCGGTCGTCCGGGTCCGGGCCAGCAATGTCGACATCGAGATCCCGGTGCTCGGCAAGGCGGTCCTGGTCGGCTCCAACAACGAGGTCGAGGCCGTCAAGGGCACCAAGGCCAAGATCAAGGGCGCCAACAACGAGGTGACCTACCGCAAGCTGCGCAAGGTCGTCGTCCGCGGTGCCAACAACACGGTCAAGGTCCGCACCGGCACCACCAAGGTCCGGGTCAAGGGCGCCAACAACGTGGTGCGGGTGCACCGCCGCGGCTGAACCGGCCGGGCCCGCGCCCTGGCCGACGCGGGTACGCCACCAGTAGCCCGTCCCAGCTAAACCGCGCGCTGGGAGTCGCCCAGGCACGCACCTCGCTGCGTTGGCGAAGCTCGACAGACGACCCGGTATGCCAGCGCTCCGCCGCCTTGCGATGCACGCACCTGAACACCGCCCAACACCACGTTCTAGCCGCGACACGCTACTGGGTGGCCAGCGCCGCCATCTCGTCCACGCTCAGGGCCCGCCCCGCGGCGACGTCGGCGTCGTACGCCGCCCCGCGCGCGTCGCGGGCGACCTGGCCGGCGCGGGCGATCAGGTCCTCGTCGGGGCGGTAGTAGCCGTAGACGTTGCCGCCGGCACCGGCCCGGAGCTCGTCGGCCGCGCCGCGGAGGACGCCGACCCGGGCGAGGTCGCCACCGAGCGACTCGACCACACCGAGTGCGTCGAGCAGGTAGGCGAGGTTGGCGTGGTCGCCGGTGTCGCGGCTGAGCCGCACCCCTTCGGCGATCTGGCGCCGGGCCCGGTCCGGGGCGTCCTGGGCCATGGAGACCTGGATCGCGGTGAACAGCGCGATGTAGACGGCGAGCGGGTCGTTGCGGTGGCGGGCGGCGGCGAGGGCCTGGTCGACCAGCGCGCCGGCGCCGTCGGCGTCACCGCGGAGCAGCTCGACCGTGCCGAGCCAGACGTGCGACAGCGTCCACAGCCACTCGCCGCCGAGCCCGGCGTCCTCGCACAGCTCGATGGTCTCGCCGATGACCGCCGCGGCCAGGTCGAGGTCGTCGCGGGCCAGCGCGACGAGCCCGATGCCGCCGTGGGCGTAGGGCAGCCCCTCGATGTCCCCGATCCGGCGGGCGAGGGCGGCGCTGTCCTCCCAGATCTCTGCCCCGTCGAGGTCGCCCTGCGCGAAGGCGAGCGCGCCGACCACCGCGCCGGCGCGCACCCGGACCCGGTCGTCGACCTCGGCGTCGAGGACGCCCTGCATCAGCCGGCGTCCCTCGCGCAGGGCGCCGCGGATCCACCAGTACAGCCACAGGTGCCAGCCCAGCCAGCCGCCGAGGTCGGCCTGCCCCGAGGCCAGGGACCACTCGACGGCCGCGACCAGGTTGGCGTGCTCCTCCTCGATCCGGGCGAGGGTGTCGACGGTGCCCTCGCCCCGCAAGGAGGGCTCGTAGTGCGCGGCCAGGGACCCGAAGTGCCGCAGGTGGGCGTCCCGGGCGGTCCGCTCGGCGTCGGGGTCCAGCCGCCCGGCGGCGTACTGGGCCACCGGCTCGAGAAGCCGGAACCGCGGCCCCGGCGCCACGACCAGGAGCGATTGGTCGACGAGCGACTCCAGGAGCGCAAGGACGTCGGCGCGGGTCACCAGGTCCGCGAGCACGGCGGCCGCCGCGTCGATCCCGAAGCCGCCGCTGAACACGGCCAGCCGCGGGAACGCCGCCTGCTCGCGGGGGGACAGGAGCGCGAAGCTCCAGTCGATGGCCGAGCGCATCGTGCGCTGGCGCGGGGGCAGGTCGCGCGCGCCCTCGGCGGCCATCACCTCGCCGAGCCGGGCGAGGATCTCCGCCGGCGACATCAGCCGGATCCGGGCGGCGGCCAGCTCGATCGCGAGCGGGATCCCCGCGAGCCGCTGGCACAGCTGGCCGACGACGGGATCGTCGGCCGACAACGGGCCGGCGACCCCGGTCGCCGCCGCCCGGGTCGCGAACAGCTCGGTGGCGGCGGGCAGGTCCAGCGGCGTCAGCGGGAACAGCACCTCGCCGCGCACCCGCAGCGGGATCCGGCTGGTCACCAGGATCCGCAGTCCGGGGCACGCGGCGGCCAGGGTGGCGACCTCGGGCCAGGCGTCGAGGAGGTGCTCGGCGTTGTCGAGCAGGAGCAGCCGACCGCTGTCGCCGCGGAGCAGGTCCAGCAGGGCGGTGAACGGGTCGCCGCCCTCGGCGACCCCGACGGCATGGGCGATCGCGGGGATCACGGCCGACGGGTCGTGCAGCGGGGCGAGGGGCACCAGGGTGACGCCGTCGGCGAAGGACGACTCGGCCGCGGCGGCCACCGCCAGTGCGAGCCGGGTCTTGCCGCAGCCGCCGACGCCGGTGACGGTCACCAGGCGCGACGTCGGCGAGCGGAGTACGTCGACCAGGTGGGCCACGTCGCGCTCACGGCCCAGCAACGGGCCGAGCAGGTCGGTCGGCGGGACCGCGCTGGGAAGCGATGCCCGGGCCGGGCTCGCCGCCGGTGCGGGGGTCGCGGCGGCGGAGGCCGGCCCCGCCGGGCGCAGCGCCGGATCCTGCTCCAGGATCTGCACGTGCAGCCGCTGCACCGCGGGACCCGGGTCCACGCCCAGCTCGTCGACGAGCCGGGCACGGAGGTCGGCGTACTCCGCAAGGGCGTCGGCCTGTCGCCCGGCGAGGTAGAGCGCCCGCATCAGCTGTCCGCGCACCGACTCGCGCAGCGGGTGCTGCCGGGCCAGCCCGGTCAGCCGGGCGACGGCGGCCCCGGCGTTGCCGAGGGCGACGTCGAGCTCGGCCGCCAGCTCCTCGCCGGTGAGGCGCAGCCCGTCGAGCCGCAGCGCCTCGGTGCGGGCGAACGGCTGGGGGATGTCGGCCAGCGGGTCGCCGCGCCACCAGGCGAGAGCCGTGGTCAGGTGGTCCTGGGCGGCCCGCGGGTCGGCGGCCAGGGCGGTTCGGGCCGCGGCGATGCCGGCGGCGAGCCGGTCGGTGTCGACGGCGCCCGGCGGCAGGTCCAGCCGGTAGCCGGGCGGGGCGGTGGCGATGTCGGCCGGCACCCCGGCCTCGCGCAGCCGGGAGCGCAGCCGGGAGATGACCGCCTGCAGGTTGGCCAGGGTGCCGCCACGGGCACTCTCGCCCCAGACCCGGTCGAGGAGGGTGTCGGTCGAGACGACCCGGCCGGCATCGACGGCGAGGGCGGCGAGCGTCTCGCGGTGGCGCGGCGAGCCGATGTCGACAGGGGCGCCGTGCTGGTCGAACACCTCGAGGGGCCCCAGCAGGCGCAGCGGCACGACATCCCCACGGTCTGGCACGGGGCCAAGGGTAGGACGCCGGTGCGCCGCGCGTGGTCGATTTCTCCCGCGGTCGGGAGGACCGGGAGCGACTGGAAGGATGCGGGTCATGGAGCGACGCGCGCCGGCCGCGGCCCAGGCACTCGACGTGCTGCGGGTGATCTCGGGGAGCGTCGAGCCGGTCTCGGCCAGCCACGTCGCGCGCGAGCTCGGCCTGGCCCGGTCGACGACGTACTACCTGCTCGACGTGCTGATCGAGCACGGCTACGTCCGCCACCACGCGGAGCGGCGCCGCTACGGGCTCGGGATCGCGGCGCACGAGCTGGGGTCGGCGTACCAGCGCCAGGCGCCGCTGCGCCGGATCGCCCAGCCGATCGTCAACCGGCTCGTCGACGACGCCGGCCACAACGGGCACTTCACGATCCTGCACGGCAGCGATGTCGTCTACCTGATCGAGGAGCGGGCGCCCGGTCGGCCGGTGCTGATCAGCGAGGTGGGTGTGCGGCTGCCCGCCCACCTCACCGCCAGCGGACTGGCCCTGCTGGCCCGGCTGCCGGTGCCGCAGGTGCGCGCGCTGTTCCCGTCGAAGGAGTCCTTCTTCACCCGGCGCGGGCTCGGCCCGCAGTCACCGACCGAGCTGCGCCGCGCCCTGACGACGGTACGGCGCGACGGGTACGCCTTCGAGCAGGGCTGGATCATGCCCGACCTGGCCTCGGTCTCGGCCGCCGCGGTCGACGACAACGGTCTGCCGCTCGGGTCGTTCACGCTGACCTTCCCCGAGGCGCATCTCGACACCCTGCCCGCGCTGGCCGCACTCGCCGTCCAGGCCGCCGAGCGGCTGAGCGAGCGAGTGCGGCACTGACGCGCGGGCGGCTCAGGGCTGCCGGTAGAGCTTGCGGGCGAGCACCACGCCGATCACCGACAGCGGCGCGATCATCATGAAGTAGTACGCCGGCGCGCGCAGCGTCACGTCGCTCCACGCGGTCAGCAGCAGGGGTCCGAGACTGCCCATGAAGATCATCCCGACGTTGTAGGACAGCGCGATGCCGGTGGTGCGCACCTCGGTGTCGAACAGCTCGACCAGCAGCCCGGTCAGGGTGCCGAAGTAGGCCGCGATGATCACGCCGATGAACGCCTCGACCAGGATCAGCGCCCCGGTGGTGCGGTGGCTGAGGAGGAACGACAGCAGCGGGTAGATGCTGACGAAGCCGACGACGGCCGCGGTCAGCAGGATCGGTACGGCGCCGATCCGGTCGGCGAGCCGGCCGAAGCAGGGGGCCAGCACCGCGATCACCGCGCCGGCCGTCGCCGCGGCGGCGTACCCGGACCACTGCGCGAGGTCGAGGCGCAGCGCGTAGGCGGCGAGGAAGGTGATCAGGTAGACGCCCATGCCGGCCATGCCGACGCAGAGGGTGCCGACGAGCACCCGGCCCCAGTGGTCGCGCAGCGTGGTGCGCAGCGGGTTCGCGATCGGCTCGGTGGCGCGGAACTCCTCTGTGTCGGGGATCCGGTTGCGGATCCACAGCCCGATCGGGCCGATCAGGATGCCGAAGATGAACGGCAGTCGCCAGGCCCACGCGTGCATCGTCTCGGTGTCGACGGTCGTGAACAGCAGCCAGCCGGAGACGCCGGCGAGGATCATCGCCATGCCCTGGGTGGCGGCCTGCCAGCTCGCCAGGAACCGGCGGCCGACCTGGGCGCTCTCGGCCATGAACGTCGTCGCGGCGCCGAACTCGCCGCCGGCGGAGAAGCCCTGGATCAGCCGCGACACCATCAGGATCGCGGGTGCGGCCAGCCCGATGCTGGCGTAGGTCGGCGTCACGGCGATGATCGCGACGCCGAGCGTCATCAGCCCGATCGTGAGCGTCAGCGCTGCCTTGCGGCCGTGCTTGTCGGCCAGGTTGCCGATCACCATCGCCCCGACGGGACGGATCAGGTAGCTGATCAGGAGGCCGGCGTACGTGCTGATCAGACCGGCGGTCTGGTCGGACTTCGGGAAGAAGAGGACGGCCAGCACCGGCGCCATGTAGGCGTAGATGATGACGTCGTACCACTCCATGACGTTGCCGAGGCCGGCGGCGACGACGGAGCGCCAGGACGAGCGCGGTGCCGAGCGGCGCAGCCCGGCGGAGGGGGTGGGTGCTGTGGTCATGACGGGTGGACCTCACTGGTGAAGGGGTGCGCTGCGGGGCGGAGCGCGGGGATGACCTCCGCGCCCAGGAGCGCGGCGCTGTCCAGCAGGTCCTGCCGGCGTGCGTCGCGAGAATGACCGGCCACGATCACGAAGTCCAGCCCGAGGTCGATGAGGGGCTGGATCCGCGCGACGCAGTGGTCGGGGTCGCCGACGATGGCGAACCGCTCCCGCAGGATCCGGTCCTCCTCGCTCGGCGTCGTGCGGAGGTTCGCATGGGTGTCGATCCGGTAGTCGCCGTGGAGCTTCGAGCGCTGGTCGCGATCCGCGAACCTGGCGAGGACGCTGAGGCTGCCCGAGACGAGCTGGTTGGCGACGTCGAGGTCGCGGTGGGTGGCGACGTTGAGGTACGCGCCGTACCGGATGCCGTCGGGGTCGAGCCCCACGTCGGCGCGCGCCTTGCGCGCCGTCTCCAGCGCCTGCGCGATCGGCTCGGGCTCGACGCCGACGGTGAGCACCAGGCGGTCGGCGAGGCAGGCGCCGAGCTTGATCACGCGCGGTCCGGACGCGGCGACCTCGATCGGGACGGGCGGCAGGCCGGTCTCGGCGATCCAGTCCATCCGGCTCTCGAACTCGTCGATCTGGGTGCGGCCCTCGTTGAGGTAGCCGCGGAGCCGGGTCAGCACCTCCTCGAACTCGGGTACCGGCGCGGGACCGCGGCCGATGTGGGAGAGCGAGGAGTCGCCGCGGCCGATGCCGAGCACCATCCGCCCGTCCGAGAAGGCGTGCGCGGTCGCGGCTGCGGAGGCGAGCGCGGCGACGTGCCGGGTGACCGGGTTGGTGACGCCGGTGCCGAGCCGGATCCGCTCGGTGCGGGTCGCGGCGACCGAGATCGCGGCGAACGGGTCGCCGGTGAGGTTCTGGCTGTCGGCGGCGAGGAGGCCGTGCCAGCCCGACTTCTCGTAGTGGACGGCGAGGTCGGGGAACTCGGTGGCCGGCACGAAGCTCAGCGCGAAGACCTCCACGTCCGTGTCCTTCGGCGCGGTCTGCGGAGTGCTCATCGGGCGTCTCCCATCGGGATCTCGAGCCCCGTGCGCTCGGCGCACTCCCGGGCGATCGGGTAGCCCGCGTCGGCGTGCCGGAGCACGGCCGTCGCGGAGTCGTTGCGGAACACCCGGGCCAGCCGCGCAGCGGCCTGGTCGGTGCCGTCGGCGACGCAGACCTGACCGGAGTGGATCGACTTGCCCATGCCGACCCCGCCGCCGTGGTGGATCGAGACCCACGAGGCGCCGGAGGCGACGTTGACCAGCGCGTTGAGCAGCGGCCAGTCCGCGATGGCGTCGGAGCCGTCGAGCATCCCCTCGGTCTCCCGGTACGGCGACGCGACCGAGCCGCCGTCGAAGTGGTCGCGGCCGACCACGATCGGCGCGGCGACCTCGCCGCGTCGTACCAGGTCGTTGAAGGCGAGGGCCGCCAGGTCGCGCTGACCGTGGCCCAGCCAGCAGATCCGGGCGGGCAGACCCTGCTGGGGTACCCGGTCGCCGGCCAGCCGCAGCCAGCGCTGCAAGCCCTCGTCGTCGGGGAAGAGCTCGGCGACGGCCCGGTCGGTCCGGGCGATGTCGGCCCGGTCGCCGGAGAGCGCGACCCAGCGGAACGGGCCGCGGCCCTCGCTGAAGAGCGGGCGGACGTACTCCTGAACGAAGCCGGGGATCTCGAAGGCGTCGGCGCAGCCGCCCTGGGCGGCGAACGCGCGCAGCGAGTTGCCGTAGTCGAAGACCACCGCGCCGGCGCGGCGGAAGCCGAGCATCGCCTCGACGTGCGCGGCCATCGAGGCCAGGGCCTGCTCGTGGCAGCCGGCCGGGTCCCGGCGTACCTTCTCGGTCCACCCGTCGAGGTCCTCGCCGGCGGGCAGGTAGGTCAGCGGCTCGTGCGCCGAGGTCTGGTCGGTGACGACGTCGATGCGGGCACCGCTGCGCAGGTACGCCGGCAGCACCTCGGCCGCGTTGGCGCACACCCCGATCGAGAGCGGCCGCCGGGCCGCGGCCGCCTCCTCGGCCAGCCGCAGCGCGGCCTCCGGGCTGTCGGCGACCGTGTCGAGGTAGCCGAGCTCGACCCGGCGGGCGACCTTGGCCGGGTCGACGTCGAGGCAGATCGCGACGCCGCCGTTCATCGTGACGGCGAGCGGCTGGGCGCCGCCCATGCCGCCGAGGCCCGCGGTCACCGTGATGGTGCCGCCGAGGTCGCCTCCGAACCGCTGCCGGGCCACCGCCGAGAAGGTCTCGTAGGTGCCCTGCACGATGCCCTGGCTGCCGATGTAGAGCCACGAGCCGGCGGTCATCTGACCGAACATGATCAGGCCGAGCTCGTCGAGGCGGCGGAACTCGTCCCAGTTGGCCCAGTCGCCGACCAGGTTGCCGTTGGCGATGAGGACGCGCGGTGCCTCGGGCGTCGTGTCCAGGACGCCGACCGGCTTGCCCGACTGCACGAGCAGGGTCTGGTCCGAGCGCAGCGTGATGAGTCGGCGGGCGATCGCGTCGAACGACGCCCAGTCGCGCGCGGCCTTGCCCGAGCCGCCGTACACGACGAGGTCGGCGGGGTTCTCCGCGACGTCGGGGTCGAGGTTGTTGTGCAGCATCCGGTACACGGCCTCCTGCTCCCACCCGAGGGTGGAGAGCCCGCTGCCACGCGGGGATCGGAGGGTGCGGACGGGGGACACGACTGTCATGCGGGGCTCCTGCTCTCGACGCTTCGTGCCAGTCATCCTGGGTGCGCGAGGCAGGTGTGCGGGAGGTCACAGAGGACATTTGTGTCCCGCTGGCGGGACAATTCGGTCGGCGACTCAGTCGTGCGGAAGAGCGTCGACGGGCAGCATCACCCGGTCCATCTCCTGGCCGCCGTCGCAGGTCAGCAGCGCCACGGTGGCCATGCCGTCCCGCTCGCCGAGCACCTCCCAGTGGCCGCCGGAGATGATCCAGCGGTCGAGCGCGGCGCGGCCGTCAGGCGACACCGGAGGCCGCCCACGCCGTGCCGGCGACCGTGAACGGTCCGGGGCCGAGCTCGCGGACCAGGACGGCCTCCAAGCGCTCACGTGTCGGGTCGTCGAGGCCGGCGACGTAGGCGCCGGCGGGACCGACGCCGAGGGTGTAGGGCTCCCACCAGTCGTCGAAGCGGGCGAATCTCACGGCCACGGTCAGCTCGACCTCGGTGACCTCGCGCAGCCCGGCCGCGCCGAGCAGGGCCGTGAGGTCGCCACCGTGGGCGCCCGGCAACGCGCCTTCGCCGCCGACGGCGGGGTCGAGTGCCCGAGCGGCGCGCCAGAGGGGGGACAGTGGTCCGCGCCCGCCCGCGTGGTCCCAGACGCAGGCGCTCACCCGGCCCCCGGGCCGGGTCACCCGGCGCATCTCGCTCGCACCGGCCGCCGGGTCGCTCATGAAGTTCACGACGAGTTGGGCGAGGGTCGCCCCGAAGACGGCGTCGGCGAAGGGGAGGGTCTCCGCCGACGCCGCACGTACGTCGGCGCCCGGGTGGGCCGCGGCGGTCGCCGTCACGAAGGACGCGACGGGGTCGACGGCCGCGACGCGGGCCGCGCCCTGGCGACGGACCAGCTCGGCGGTGAGCATGCCGGGACCGCAGCCCACGTCGAGGACGGGTGCGGTCGGGTCGACGCCGGCCAGGCCGACGTCGGCGAACAGCCCCGCGAGGGGGCCGGAGAAGGTCCCCATGAAGCGGACGTAGGCGTCGGCCGCGACCTCGAACATGGCCACGTCGTCGATCATTCTCCGTCCGGCGGCGCCTGTCCATGGCCGCGCCCGACGTCGCGCCGTACGGCGACGCAGCAGCGACCCGCGGTCGGCTCGAGGTGGGCCGTCGTCGCGGTGCAGCCCAGGCCGTCGGCGACGCCCTGGACGAACGAGCGGTTGAGGCCGCACACGACCTCGGTGTGCTTCTGCGCGAGCGCGTCGAACGGGCAGTTCGACAGCAGCACGGCGTCGGGCTCGACGGCAGGCTCGTAGCCCTGGCCGGCCAGCACCGAGGCGAGCTCGCGGAGTCCGGCGGGGGCGGGGATGCCGCCGGCCGCGTCGGCCACCGCGCGCCCCTCGGCGTGAGCGGACGCCGCGAGTGCGGCGTCGAGGTCCTGCCCCGATCCGGCCCGGCTGACGGCGGCGGCGAGGATGTCGCCGACGAGGTCGTAGCGTCGCGGCGGGAGGGTGATCGCGAACTCGCGCTCGGCGCGGCGGTAGAGCTTGCTGGGCCGACCCGCGCCGGGGCCCGAGCGCCCGCTGAGCCGCCGGAACTCGACCTCCAGCAGGCCCTCCTCGGCCAGCCGGTCCAGATGGAAGCTCACCGTGTGCTTGGCCAGGCCCAGGGCGGTGGCCGCCTCATCCCGCCCGACGGACGTGGCCCGCCCGGCGACGTACGCGTAGAGCGAGCGCCGGGTCGGGTCCGCTAGCGCGCCGATCGCGGCGGTGCCGGTGTCGAGGTCCACGAGCCGATTCTAAAACAGAGATCACTGGATGGAAGACGGATCGATTCGGTCGCTCTGGGCGGCGCGACCCGTTGCTAGGGTGGCGCCGCCACTGCCCCGTCGGGAAGGACAGGTCGGATGTGGTCTCGGGTTCCTCGCGCCGCGCTCGCGGCCCTCGCCTCCGGTGCTCTGGTCGCGGCCCTCGCGGCGTGCGCCGACGAGCCGGGTCGGACGCCGGTCTCGACGCCGGTCACCCCGCCGTCCTCCGAGGCCACCGGCACGCCGACCGCGACGGTCGAGCCCGCCGCCGGCGAGATGCTCGAGGTGGCCGCGTTGCGCCTGCACCTGACCGAGGGGCCGCGGTGGCTCAAGCCGCCGGCGGGCATGCTGACGGTCTCGGCGACCTACGTGAGCGACACCGGGCTCCCCGTGACGATCACGCTCAGCGACCTCAGTGCCGTGCAGACCGACCTCGAGGCCGACGCCGCGGCTTTCCTGCAGGTCTCCAAGAACGACCCGCGCCCGCACCGGACCGACAACCGGGTCGTGGCCGGGGTCGAGGTCTGGGCCGCCGAGGGCAGCAACGCCGAGCTTCACTCCTCGTGGATCGGCGGGATCCACGACGGCCGGCAGTGGACGGTCCAGATCGAGACTCCGGTCGACCTCGACGGCGCCGACCGGCTGCGCGAGCAGGTCATCGCCAGCATCACCTGGAAATAGCCGCGGCCGACTCGGTCAGCCCGCCGCCCCGACGGTCCGCAGCGCGAGGTCGGCGTAGTAGTCGCCGATCTGGGTGGGCGACCACTCGCCGTCCTCGCGGTACCAGCGGGCGATGTCGACGCCCATCGACGCCAGTGCGGTGGCGGCCAGGGCCGGATCGGGGGTGTCGAAGACGCCGGCGGCGACGCCGTCGCGGACCAGGGCGCGCAGTTCGCGGTCGATGCCGGTGCGCAGCTCGTCGATCTCGGCGCGGTGCTCCTCGCTCAGTGCGGCGAGCTCGTAGTTGAGGATCCGGGCGACGGTGTGGTGGTGGGCGTGGAACTCCGCGAACGCCCGGCCGGCCGCCGCCGCCTGCTCGACCGGGTCGGTCGAGGACGCTCGGGCGGCGCGGACGACGTCGAGCGCCTGCTGGTGGCCCTCGCGGGAGATCAGGAAGAGCAGTTCCTCCTTGGACCGGTGGTGCACGTAGACGGCGGCCGGGCTCATCCCGGCGGCGCCGGCGATGTCGCGGGTGGTGGTGCCGTGGAAGCCCTTCTCCGCGAAGGCGGTCACGGCCGCCTCGAGCAGCCGGGCGCGGGTGGCCTCGGCGCGGGACGGGGTGCTCATCGTCGGGCCTCCGGTGCTGGGGTGCCGCGCCCTTGACGGCACGGGCGGTGCGCGTGCAAGGTAGGCTACACGCTAAGCAAGCGCTTAGTAACCTGATGGAGCGAGGCAGACACGTGAGCACGAGGTTCGACGGCAAGACCGCGATCGTCACCGGGGCGAGCCGGGGCATCGGCCTCGCGATCGGCGAACGGCTGGTCGCGGAGGGCGCCCGGGTCGTCCTCACCGGACGCGGCAAGGACGCGCTCGACGAGGCGGTCGCCGCGCTGGGCGGCCCGGACCGGGCGCTCGGCGTCGCGGGCAAGGCCGACGACGAGGAGCACCAGGCCGACGTCGTACGCCGGGCGATCGAGACCTTCGGCAGCGCCGACCTGCTCGTCAACAACACCGGCATCAACCCGGCGTACGGCCCGATGATCGACCTCGACCTCGCCGTCGCGCGCAAGGTCGTCGACGTCAACGTGCTGGCCGCGCTCGCCTGGACCCAGCGGGTGCATGCCGCCTGGATGAAGGAGCACGGCGGCGCGGTGGTCAACATCTCGTCGGTCTCCGGCGTCAAGCCCGCCCCCGGCATCGGCCTGTACGGCGCCAGCAAGGCGATGCTCATCTCGATGACCGAGCTGCTCGCTGTCGAGCTCGGCCCGGACATCCGGGTCAACGCGGTGGCCCCCGCGGTGGTGAAGACGAGGTTCGCGACCGCGCTCTACGAGGGCCGCGAGGCCGAGGTCGCCGCGCAGTACCCCCTCAAGCGGCTCGGCGAGCCCGAGGACATCGGCAGCGTGGTCGCCTTCCTGCTCTCCGACGACGCCGCGTGGCTCACCGGCCAGACCGTCGTCGTCGACGGCGGCGTCACCCTCACCGGAGGCGTCGAGTGAACCCGCCCGGCCTCGACCTCGACGCCCTCGGGAGCTGGCTGGCCGCGGCGGTGCCCGGCGCGGGCGCCGCGCTGACCGCCGACCTGGTCGCGGGTGGCAAGTCGAACCTGACCTTCGCGGTCTCCGACGGCACGTCGGAGTGGATCGTGCGCCGCCCGCCCCTGGGGCACGTGCTCGCGACCGCCCACGACATGGGCCGCGAGTACCGCGTCATGTCGGCGCTTCAGGACACCGCCGTCCCCGTCCCGCGGACCTACGCGTTCTGCGCCGACTCCTCGGTGGTGGGCGCGGAGTTCTACGTGATGGAGCGCTGCGTCGGCACGCCGTACCGCCGGGCCGGGGAGCTCGCCCCGCTCGGCGCCGAGCGGACCCGGGCGATCTCCGAGCGCCTGGTCGACATCCTCGCCGCGCTGCACGCGGTCCGCCCGGCCGAGGTGGGGCTGGCGGACTTCGGCCGGCCCGAGGGCTTCCTCGGCCGCCAGGTCGCGCGCTGGCGCAAGCAGCTCGACGCGTCGCACACCCGCGACCTGCCCGCGGCCGACGAGCTGCACCGCAGGCTGGCCTCCTCGGTGCCCGCCGAGTCGACCACCGGGATCGTGCACGGCGACTTCCGTCTCGACAACGTGCTGATCGACAGTGCGGAGGGGGCGGCGGAGCGCGACCGGGCGACCGCCGTACTGGACTGGGAGATGGCGACCCTCGGCGACCCGCTCACCGACCTGGCGCTCATGCTGACCTACCACCGGCTCGCCGAGACCATCGGGGACGCCGTCGCGGACGCGTCGACCGCGCCGGGCTTCCTGACCGAGGACGAGATCGTGGCCCGCTACGCCGCGGCCAGCGACCGCGACCTGTCCGGCTTCGGCTGGTACCTCGGCCTGGCGGCCTTCAAGCTCGCCGCGATCCTCGAGGGCATCCACTACCGCTTCCTCGCCGGCCAGACGGTCGGGGAGGGCTTCGAGGACATCGGCGCGGCGATCCACCCCCTGCTCGACGCCGGCCTCACCGCATTGAACGCACATTCCTGGAGGAAGAACTGATGGACTTCGGATTCGACGCCCGCACCGAGGAGCTGCGGGCCACGATGCTCGCCTTCATGGACGAGTTCGTGCATCCCGCCGAGAGGGTCTTCGAGGAGCAGCTCGCCGAGCTGGACGACCCGTGGGCCTGGGACTCGACCCCGGTCCTGCGAGAGCTGCGGGCCGAGGCCCGCGAGCGCGGCCTGTGGAACCTCTTCCTCCCCGGCGAGCACCCCGGGGTCGAGGGCGCCGGCCTGACCAACGTCCAGTACGCCGCCCTCGCCGAGATCTCGGGTCGCAGCGGCCACCTCGCCCCGGCCGCCATGAACTGCGCGGCCCCCGACACCGGCAACATGGAGGTGCTGCACCTCTTCGGCACCGAGGACCAGAAGAAGCAGTGGCTCGCGCCGCTGCTCAACGGTGACATCCGCTCGGCGTTCGCGATGACCGAACCCGACGTGGCGTCCTCCGACGCCACCAATATCGGGCTCTCCATCGTGCGCGACGGCGACGAGTACGTCCTCAACGGCCGCAAGTGGTGGATCACGGGCGCGATGAACCCGAACTGCGCGATCTTCATCGTCATGGGCAAGACCGACCCCTCCGCGGACCGGCACCGCCAGCAGTCGATGGTCCTGGTCCCGCGCGACGTCCCCGGCCTCGAGGTCGTGCGCGGCATGCACGTCATGGGGTACGACGACCACGAGCACGGCGGCCACGCGGAGCTGCGGTTCACCGACGTCCGGGTGCCCGTCGCCAACCTGATCGGCGAGGAGGGCGGCGGCTTCGGCATCGCCCAGGCCCGCCTGGGCCCCGGCCGGATCCACCACTGCATGCGCTCGATCGGCATCGCCGAGCGCGCCATCGAGATGATGTGCGAGCGTGCCGAGTCCCGGGTCGCCTTCGGCCGCCCGATCGCCGACCAGGGCACGGTCCGCACCTGGATCGCGGAGTCGCGGGTCAAGCTGGAGCAGTTGCGCCTGCTGGTCCTGAAGACCGCCTGGCTGATGGACACGGTCGGCAACAAGGGCGCCCACACGGAGATCCAGGCGATCAAGATCGCCACCCCCGAGACGGTCCAGTGGATCCTCGACAAGGCGATCCAGGTCCACGGCGCCGGCGGTCTCTCCCAGGACTTCCCCCTCGCCAACATGTACGCCGGCATCCGCACCCTGCGCTTCGCCGACGGGCCCGACGAGGTCCACAAGAACGCGCTCGCCAAGGCGGAGCTGCGACGCCAGGCCGCGCGCCGCGAGAGCCGCTGACCTCCGGCGACGCAGACTGGAGGGCATGAGCACCACCAGCGCTCCGACCTCGGGCCCGGGCCGCGACGCGCTCGCCCTGCTGCCGTTCGCGGTGGCGGTGGCGGCCGTCGCGGTGCTGGGCGGACTCGCCGCCGGCTCCTCGGGAGAGACCTACCGCGCCCTCGACCTGCCGCCGTTCGCGCCACCCTCGTGGCTCTTCGGCCCGGTCTGGACGGTCCTCTACGTCATGATCGCCGTCGCGGGCTGGCTGGCCTGGCGGGCCGGGGCAGGCGTGCCCGGGCTGGCCGCGTGGGCGGTGCAGCTGCTGCTCAACCTGGCCTGGACGCCGCTGTTCTTCGCGGCCGACCGCTACGGCTGGGCACTCGTCGACATCGCAGCGCTGCTGGTCGCGATCGTCGCGGTGATCGCACTGTTCGCGCGGGTCTCGCGAGCGGCGGCATGGCTGCTGGCGCCGTACCTGCTCTGGGTGGGCTTCGCGACGGCCCTCAACGCCGCGATCGTGATCCTCAACTGACTGGTCGGCCCGCCGTCGGGCGGTCGTCGGTCGTGGTTCACCGGCCGTTCTCCCGGTGCCGCGACGTTGGGTCTCGTCGACCCATCTCCGTTCACCCGAGGACACACCTGTCGTGACATCACCCTCCCGCGCCGTCGCGGTCGCTGCCGCCGGCGCCCTCGGCCTCTCCGGCCTCTCCTTCTTCGCCGTCGCTGCTCCCGCCAGCGCCGCTGACCCCGCCGGCGCACTCGGAGCCGTCGTGATCAACGAGTTCAGCACGAACGGCTGGAACGACAACACCGACTTCATCGAGCTCCACAACAAGAGCGCCGCGAACGTCGACCTGACCGGCTACCACCTGACCGACGACAAGGGCATCGCCGGCGGCGACGACATCGTCCTCGACGGCGTGCTCCCGGCGGGCGGCTTCGCAGTGATCCTCAACGACGACCCGTCGTACCCGAACGGCTTCGGTCTCGGCAAGTCCGACGAGGTGCACCTGCTGAGTCCGGACCAGGCCACGGTCATCGACGCGTACGTCGACCTTCCGGCCGACACGCACGCCGCGCCCAGCTATGCGCGCACCACCGACGGCACGGGCTCCTTCGCCCAGACCTCGGCGGCGACGCCCGGCGGCTCCAACGCCCTGTCGGCCGCGGACGCCGGTGTGTCGATCAGTGAGTACCTCTCCGACGGCACCGACTTCGTCGAGATCCGCAACAACGGCCTGGCGCCGGTCGACCTGACCGGTTGGACGCTCGCGGACGGCGAGGGCACGATGAACGTGGGTGACGAGATCACCCTCGGCGGCGCCGGCGCGGTGGTCCCGCCCGGCGGCTACCTCGTGGTCGAGACCGAGCCCGCGGTGCCGGTCGACGGCTTCACCTACGCCGGCGGCGGCTACGGACTGAACAAGAACGACCACCTCTACCTCACCAACGACGAGGGCGCGCTGGTCGACACCACGTGGGTCGGCTACGAGGCCGACGGCGTGACGACCCGCCACGCGTCGCCGTCGTGGGCGCGCACCGCCCCGGGCGTCGGGCTCTGGAAGCTGTCGTCCGTCGCCACCCCGGGCGAGGCCAACGCCTTCGGCGGTGGTGCGGAGGTCCCTGACCTCGACCCGAACTGGGACGACGTCGAGATCAACGAGATCGCCTCGCTCAACGCCGACGACCCCGGCAACCCGGGCTTCGGCGACGCCGTCGAGCTGCACAACACCGGCAGCAGCCCGGTCAGCATCGAGGGCTGGTACCAGGTCGACAGTGGCCCTGCGACCGGCGCGGCCCCGCTGTCCCTCGCCGACCTCAAGGTCTGGAACGGCTCCGCCCTCGCGGCGGCCACCGACATGGTGATCCCGGCCGGCGGCTATGTCGCGTTCAGCTCGAAGAAGGGGCTGTCCGGCGAGGGTGACGCGGTCAAGGTCTACGGCCCGGGCGTCGACCCGGCCGGCCGTCAGCTCGTCGACGAGCAGGGATACGGCGACGGCCAGGCGGGTGTCTCCGACAGCTTCGAGTCCGCCGCGCGCTCGTACGCCGCCTGCCCCGACGGCTCGGACGCCTTCGTCTCGGTCGCCGTCAACAGCTTCGGCCGCGCCAACACGGCCTCCTGCGAGACCGAGGTCGCGCCGCCCCTGGCGACCACGGTCGTCCTCAACGAGGTCTCCAACGTCTCCGGCAAGGCCGAGCTGCTCAACACCGGCAGCGCACCGGTCGACCTCTCCGGCTGGGAGCTCCTCGATGCCGGCGATGCCGTGGTGCACACGGTCCCGGCCGGCACCAGCCTCGCCGCGGGCGGGTTCTACGTCGCCGAGGGCATCGTGGGCCTGGACAGCGTCGACTCGCTGACCCTGCGCCGCCCCAGCGACGGTGCGCGCGCGCTCGGGCACACCTGGAACGAGGACGGCATCGCGTCGTACAGCCGCTGCGAGCTCTTCGGCACCGTGTCCTACGTCGAGACCCCGACGGCGACCTGGGGCGCGGCCAACGCCTGCCCGGGCGTCGTCACCGAGGCCTGGCCCGGCCCGGCGGAGATCACCACCGTCGACGAGGAGAACGGCTTCGGCGACGGTGACGGCAACGGTGAGGGCGACGTCTCCGGTGCGGCCTTCGACCCGGCCGACCCGAGCATCCTGTGGGTCGTGCAGAACAAGAACACCCTGCACAAGCTGCGCAAGGTCGGCGGCACCTATGTCGCTGTCGACGGCTGGGACGGCGGCAAGCGGCTGCACTTCGCCTCCGGCACCGGCGCCGTCGACTCCGAGGGCGTGACGGTCGGCCCGGACGGCTCGATCTACGTCACCTCCGAGCGCGACAACGACAACAAGAACGTCTCCGCCAACAAGATCGAGCGCTACGACGTCTCCGCGGTCACCCCGGCCACGACAGACCTGACCGCGGTCGACGAGTGGGATGTGAACTCCTTCGTCACCACCGGGGCGAACCTCGGCCTGGAGGGCATCACCTACCTCCCCGACAGCTTCCTGGTCGCCGCCGGCTGGCGGGCGAACGGCTCCGCGTACACCGCCGCCGCCTACCCGACCCCCGGCCTGTTCGTCACCGCCGTCGAGGCCACCGGCGACCTGCACTTCTTCTCCCTGGCCGCCGGCGCGCAGCCGATCGAGGTGAAGGTGGAGTCCTCCGGCTTCCCGTTCGCCATGGACACCGCCTTCGACCCCGACCGGCAGGCGCTGTGGGCGCTGTGCGACGACACCTGCGGCGGCGTCGCCAACCTGCTGAAGGTCGAGGGCGGCGACTTCGTGGTGAAGCGCTCCCTGGCCCGCCCGGCCGGGATGCCCAACCTCAACAACGAGGGCATGGCGATCAAGCCGCTGCGCACCGCCGTCGACAACAAGGTCGAGGTCGTGTGGACCGACGACGGCGACACCGACGGCTTCTCGCTGCGCGAGGGCCACCTGCGCGCGGACTTCGCCGTACCGGCCGTCGTCACGCCGCCGACGGTCACCCCGCCCACTGTGACCCCGCCGACGGCCGCCGAGCAGGCCCTGGCCCAGGCCGCGGCCAAGGTGGCGGCCACGAAGGAGAAGGTCTCCTCGGTCAAGGCCAAGGCCAAGGCTGCGAAGAAGGCGAAGCAGTCCGCCAAGGCGAAGCGCCTGGCCACGAAGCTGAAGAAGCTGAAGAAGAAGCTCAAGAAGCAGAAGGCCGCGCTCGCGCAGGCGGTCGCCGCCGCGAAGAGCTAGCGGCTAGGTCGACGACCGGGCCCGACGCCGTGAGGTGTCGGGCCCGGTGTCGTTTCTCGTGACGAAAGGCCACAGCGCGACGGGCGGTGTGTCAGCCTGACTCCGGTCAGGAACCGGGCGCTCAGAGGTGATGTGGTGAGGCGGGATGTCTTCGCTGCCGTGGTGGCAGTCGTGGTCGCAGCTGTCGTGGTGGCGTGGTCGTCCGGCTTCTTGCGCGAGCGCGCCGACCTGTCGGATGCGGGGGACGGAGGCGCATTGCCGACGCCGAACGGAGGACGGCCGACGACGAGCGACGTCGACCAGCCGCCCGGTTCGGACGGCGGCGACGACAGGGTCGCGTACTACGACACGGTGGTCGACGCGCTGCCCGACCAGGAGGCCTTCACCGTTCTGGTGGTCGCCGGGGCGACCCGCGAGGAGGTGGCGCAGGCGCTGGGAGTCGACCTGGCAGCACCGGTCGACGTGGACGACGTGTGGGACGACGACGAGACCACTGGCTGGGCGTCGATCGACATCGCGGGCGGCGTCCTCGCCGTCGAGCCCACCGGGTACGGCGATCCGGCACTGGACACCCTCCGTGCGTTGTCGGCCGAGGGCCGCGCCGCCGCAGTGCTGAGGACCAACATCCAGGCCCACGAGCGGTTCGGAGCGGCTCGCGACGGCGAGCTGCTGTTCGACGACGACGAGTTCATGTACGTCGAGGATCCCTCGATCGTGCCTGCGGAGATTCGGCCACTGTTCGACCTCGTATGGGACGACCTCGAGAGCGACGGCCCGATCGACCTGGACGGCCCGAACCCGACGGCCGTCGCCCTGGCGATGAGTGAGGTGGTCACCGGTGTCGTCGTCAGGGGGGACGACCTCGCCGAGGTCGGGGAGGCGCAGCACTTCAAGGCGCCGAGCCTCGTCTACGGGCAGTCCCTGGAGGACTGAGCGCCCGGCTCGATGGTGAGGGACGCCCACGGGCGCACGCATCAGTGAGCTGGCGGCGAACGAATGGCGAGCCTCAGGGCGGCCGGCTCGCAGAGCCGATGACCGTCCGAACGAGGAGTGGGGCAGAGTGCCGCCGTGACGAAACTCCTTCCGGCCGCGATGGCCGTCGTCCTGCTCGCCGGCATCGCCACGTCACTCGCTGCCTGTTCGTCCGAGAAGAACGCGTTGCCCACGTCCAGGGAAGGGCCGGTTTCCTTCCTTGCCGATGACGACTTCACTCAGGCAGCGACGATGCTGGCCGACAAAGGACAGCGGGTCGTATTCGGCGCACTCTCCGTTATCAACGAAGGCGATCATTCTGCGACCCTGGACAGGGCGATGTTGACTGGTCCCAGGTCGGAGGTCAGCGATGAAGGCGCCAAGGTTTCGGAGGTGAGAGTCCTCGACGTGACCGGCGGTCAGGATCTCGTCGGTGCAGGGCCATGGCCCTACGAGTACTACGAGCGCGACTCAGTCCCACTCAGCGGCTACGCAATCGCTCCGGACGCTCAGGCTGAACTGCTCTTCGTCGTTGACGTCGAGGAGAGCGGCAACTGGTCATGGCCTCAGACTCAGTTGACCTACCGGAGTCAAGGCGAGACCTACACGATCCGCGCCAATACCGGGTTCCTCATTTGCCCGACGACAGCGGGCCACTGCGCCCTCTCGGGGTAGGGCCGGCATCGAGACCGGCGACAAACGGAGGGGGAGGCCAGAACAGCTCTTTCCCCGTGTCGTTGTCCAAGCCGAATCGCTCCCGCGGCGTGTCGCGGGAGGTCAGAAGACCGGGGTATTCCCCCGTCTCTGTGGCACGCACGTGAAATCGGCGGACCCGGCGATTGTGCATCGGCTTCCTTTCGTCGCGTGCCGGGGTTTTCCACAGGAGATGAATTGCCCCTTTCCGATTCGACGACGGTGGCCTACGGTGCTGGCAGCCAGTGCCGTCCTATCTCGGGGAGTCGTCATGGCCCTGCTGCAGCCACCGGTCGTGGTCGCGCCGGCGTCCGACGACGTCGTGCTGCGTCTCGACGAGGACCTGCGCGCCGTCGTACGCCGCGAGGGGATCGACCCGCAGCGCGACGTCCCGGCCGTCCGTCGTCTGGCGACGACCCTCGTGCGCGAGCACGACGAGCGCAGCCTGACCGGCGTGGTGGCGCCGGTCGCGGATCCCGACGGGCTGGTCGCGGAGCTGGTGGCGCGGGTGGCGGGCTTCGGGCCGTTGCAGCCGTTCCTCGACGACCCGACGGTCGAGGAGGTGTGGATCAACAGTCCCGACCGGGTGTTCGTGGCCCGGCACGGGCGCCACGAGCTGACCAATCTGGTGCTCACCGAGGCTCAGGTGGCCGAGCTCGTGGAGCGGATGCTGAAGTCCACCGGCCGGCGCATCGATCTGAGCCGGCCGTTCGTCGATGCCATGCTGCCGGCGGGCCATCGCCTTCATGTGGTGTTGCAAGGCGTGGCGCGCGGATTCTCGGCGGTCAACATCCGCAAGTTCGTGGTGCGCGCCTCGCGGCTCGAGGAGCTGGTCGAGCTCGGCACGTTGACGGTGCCGGCGGCGCGCTTCCTGGACGCATCGGTGCGGGCCGGGCTCAACATCCTGGTCACCGGGGGCACCCACGTCGGGAAGACGACGCTGCTCAACTGCCTGGCTGCCGCGATCCCCGGAGGGGAGCGGGTGATCTCTGCGGAGGAGGTCTTCGAGGTGCGCTTCCCGCATCCCGACTGGGTCGCCCTGCAGACCCGTCAGGCGGGCCTCGAGGGCACCGGTGAGATCCGGCTGCGCGATCTGGTCAAGGAGTCCCTGCGGATGCGGCCGTCGCGGCTCATCGTCGGGGAGGTGCGGGCCGAGGAGTGCCTCGACCTGATCCTCGCCCTGAACGCCGGGTTGCCAGGGATGTGCACGCTGCATGCCAACAGCGCCCGGGAGGCCCTGACGAAGGCGTGCACGCTGCCGCTGCTGGCCGGCGAGAACATCTCGGCGCGCTTCGTCGTCCCCACCGTCGCGGCCTCGGTCGACCTCGTCGTCCAGTTGGCCCTCGATCCCCACGGCGCGCGCCGGGTGACCGAGATCGTCGCCGTGCCGGGCCGGATGGAGGGCGACGTCATCGAGACGGAACCGGTGTTCGAGTGGCGCGACGGGGCGCTGCGGCGGGGGATCGGGCTGCCCCCGCGGTTGGAGCGGTTCGAGCGGCTCGGCATCGACGTCGTCGGCCTACTCAACGAGGCGGGCTGAGCGATGGGTGCGCTGGTCGGTCTGGGGTTCGGGCTCGGCATCCTGCTCGTCTGGGCGGCTCTCCGCTGGCCGCGGGAGGAGCGACGGCCCGCGGCCGACGGCCGCGCGCGGCGGCTCCTCGCCGAGGCGGGGCTGCGCGAGGTCGCGCCCCGATCCCTGGCGCTGCTCTCCCTCGGCGCCGGGATGGCCGGGTTCGTGGTGGTGCTCGGCGTCACCCGGACCGTGCCGATCGCGGCGGTCCTCGCGATCGGCGCGGGGTACCTGCCCTGGGCGGTCGTCGCCGGACGGGTACGCCGCCGCCGGCGCGAGTTCGCCCAGGTCTGGCCGGAGGCGGTGGACGACCTCGCCTCGGCGGTCCGGGCAGGGATGTCGCTGCCCGACGCGGTCGCCGCGCTCGGCGTCCGCGGCCCTGACGCGCTGCGCCCCGCCTTCGACGCGTTCGCGCTCGACTACCAGGTGTCCGGGCGGTTCGGCGACTGCCTCGACCGCCTCAAGGACCGGCTCGCCGATCCCGTGGGTGACCGGGTCGTCGAGGGACTGCGGATCGCGCGCGAGGTCGGCGGGGGCGAGCTCGGCCGCCTGCTGCGCAACCTGTCGGGCTACCTGCGCGACGACCTGCGCACCCGCGCCGAGCTCGAGGCGCGCCAGTCCTGGGCGGTCAACGGCGCCCGCGTGGCCGTCGCGGCGCCGTGGATCGTGCTGGTCGTGATGTCGAGCCAGCCGACGGTCATCGAGCGCTACCAGTCCGCGGCCGGACTGGTCGTCCTGGTGGTCGGCGCGGGAGCCTGTGCGGTCGCCTACCGGCTGATGATGCGGCTCGGCCGGCTCCCCGCCGAGCGAAGGATCCTCCACACCACCCCACGACGTTCACCGGCTCCTCCGCTCCGCTCCTCCGCCGGACAACGCCGCAGGGACCCCGGGCGATGAGCGCGGCGGCCACGGGCGCCCTGCTCGGCCTCACCGCGGCCCTCGGGCTCGGCCTGGTCGCGACCCGGGTGGTGGCGATCCGCCGCCCGCGACTGGAGGACCGGGTGCTGCCCTACGTCCGGGACCTCCCCTCGGCCCGCCGTACGACGGCCCCGGTCGGCGCCCGGACCTCGGTCGCTGCCGTGTTCGGTCCGGTCCTGCGCCGGGCGGCCGACGCGGTCGAGCGCGTGGTCGGCGGCGCCACGTCGGTACGCCGTCGGCTGGTGCGCGCGGGCAGCCCGCTCACGCTCCACGAGTTCCGTGTCCAGCAGGTGCAGTGGGGCCTGGTCGGCTTCGCGCTCGCCGCGGCCTACGGCGTCCTGCGCACCTGGACCCGTCCCGGCAACCCGCTGCCGCTGTTGCTGTTGTGCGTGGGTGCCTTCGCGTGCGGCGTCCTACTGCGCGACAACCGGCTCAGCGCCCAGGTGCGCCGGCGCGAGGCGGCGATGCTCGCCGAGTTCCCGACCGTCGCGGAGCTGCTCGCGTTGAGCGTGGCGGCGGGGGAGTCGCCCGTAGGTGCGCTGGACCGGGTGGTCCGGCGCAGCGGCGGCGAGCTGTCCCGCGAGCTGGGCGACCTGCTCGCCCGGATCCGCACCGGCCAGCCGGTCGCCGACGCCTTCGACACCCTCGCCGCGACCACCGGGCTCACGGTCGTGGCCCGCTTCGCCCACGGTGTCGCCGTGGCGGTCGAGCGCGGCACCCCGCTGGCCGGCGTCCTGCATGCCCAGGCGGCCGACGTGCGCGAGGCGGGGCGCCGCGCGCTGATCGAGCAGGCGTCGCGCAAGGAGATCGCGATGATGCTGCCCGTCGTGTTCCTGGTGCTCCCCACGACCGTGCTCTTCGCCTTCTGGCCCGGACTGATCGGCCTGTCCCTCAGCTACTGACCCGCCACGGAATCTCGGAAGGAACCACCGTGCACCGACCACCTCGAACCCGCCGCCGCCCCGACGAGCGCGGCGACGTGCCCGGCTGGGTGCTGATCACACTCATGACGATCTCGATCGGCGTCGCCCTGTGGGGGATCGCGCAACCCCAGCTCGTCGGCATGCTGCAGTCGGCGCTCGACTCGGTGCGGTGAGCCGGGGCGAGCGCGGCTCGGCGCTGGTCGACTTCACCCTGGCGACCCTCGTGCTCGTGCCGCTGGTGCTCGGCATGCTCCAGGTCGCGCTCGTCCTCCACGTGCGGACGACCCTCGCGGCCGCCGCCTCCGAGGGCGCCCGGCTGGCGGCCACCGCGGACCGCGGTCCCGGGGACGGGGTGGCCCGGACCCGGGCCCAGATCGCCGACGCGCTCGCGGGGCGCTACGCCGAGGACGTCGAGGTACGGCGGGTCCTGGTCGAGGGTGCGCCGGGGGTCGAGATCGTGGTGCGCGCCCAGGTTCCCGCCCTCGGTCTCGGTGGCCCCGCGGTCGGCCTGACGGTCACCGGCCGGGCGGTCGAGGAGGATCCGCGGTGAGAAGGCACCTTCTGCGGGACGAGCGGGGCAGCGGCCTGGTGGAGGTGGTGTGGCTCGGCCTGCTGCTCCTGCTGCCGCTGCTGTGGATCGTGCTGTCGGTGTTCGAGGTGCAGCGCGGGTCGTTCGGGATCAGTGGAGCGGCCCGTGCCGCCGCCCGGGCCTACGCGCTCGCGCCCGACGACGTGGCCGGCGAGCAGCGGGCCCGGGCGGTCGCGCGGCAGGCGCTCGCCGACCAGGGCCTGGTCGACGTGCCGCTCGAGGTCACGGTCACCTGCTCGCCGTACCCCCGCAGCTGTCACGCCGGGACCTCGGTCATCACGGTCCGGGTCGCGTCGGCCGTCGCGCTGCCCCTGCTGCCGGACCTCTTCGGCCTCGGGCGGCCCACCTTCGCGCTCGACGCGCGGGCGACGGTGCCGATCGGCCGTTACCAGGAGACGGGTGAGGGGCGATGACGCGCGCCGCCCGCGGGAGCTCCGCCCCACTCGTGATCGCGTTCGCCGCGGTCGTGCTGCTGCTCGTGGCCGTCGTCGTCGATGCGAGTGCCGCCTATCTCGCCCGGCAGCGCCTCGACGCGCTCGCTGACGGCGCCGCGCTCCAGGGGGCCGACGCGGGCGCCCAGGGCGTCGACGCGTACGCCGGCGGGCTGGCCACCGGCGACCTGGCGATCTCGCGCGCGGAGGCCGAGGCGGCGGTGCGCGCCTACCTCCGCGACAGCGGCGCGGCGTCCGACCATCCCGGGATCCGCGCGACGGTGCGGGTCGACGGCGACCGGCTGATCGTCGAGCTCACCGCCCCGGTGGACCTGCCTCTGCATCTGCCGGGCGCCCCGGGGGAGTCCCTGGTGCGAGCGGTCGGTTCCGCGGTGGTCCACCCGGACACCGGCTGACGGCCCGCGCGGCGCGCCGCCGGCGCCCCGCCGGCGCTCAGTCGAGGACGCCGGGCGCGGCGCCCTCGTCGTCCACCCAGTCCTGACCGTCGTCGAACAGGTCCCGGTCCGCGCCCTCGCGCTGGTCGCGCCGGCGCCCGCGGCCCCCGGCGCCGCCCGCGGCACCGCCGCGACCGCCGGCTCCGCCGCGTCCACCACCGGCGCCTCGACCTCCGGCCCGGCTGACCGGGCTGCCGGCGGCGCCCATGCCGCCGCCGGCCCCGCGGCCGAGGGAGCCGGGTCCGCCGGCGCGTGAGCTGGCGCCGATCGAGCCGACGCTGTTGGCGCCGAGTCCCCGACCGCCGACGAGGCCCTTGATGCCGCGGATCAGTCCGGGAGCGCCGAAGGCGCCGGCCGCGAGGCCGCCGCCGAGCACGGCCGGTCCCATCTGTCCGAGGTCGGGGCCGCCGCCGGTGCCGACACCGGGGTCGTAGTCGAGCGGCGGGAGGTCGGGGTTCAGGGTGTGCACGATCGGCGGGGCGCCGACGGGGTGGACCCCGCCGACGCCGCCGACACCGCCCACGCCGGTCGGGTCCGGGAGCTCGGGGGTGTGCACGCCGGGCAGCGGGCCGGAGCCGACCCACTGGCCGGGCATGGTGCCGTTGGGGCCGGGGATCAGGGGGACGTGCGGGATGCCGGGGCCACCGGGCCCCTTGTCGTCGTTCTCGCCCGGCTTCTTCGGCTGGCCCTCGATCTTCTCGAGGGCGGTGACCGCCTCCTCGTAGCGGGTGAGCAGCGTCTTGATCTTCTCGCGGGCCTTCTCGTCGGCGTCGCCGTAGGTGGTGACCTTGCCGTTGTAGGTCGTGACCTTGTCGGCGTACTTCGCGATGGCCTCGGCGTCCTTGTCGATGTCGCCGGTCAGCTCGGGCGCGGTCGGCGCCGTCGCCGGGGGAGCGTCCGGCGCACCCTGCGCCGCCTTCTCCGCCTCGGCCATCGCGCCCGCGGCGGCGCTGAGCGCGGTCGACACCCCGCTCATCTGGTCGCGCCGAGTGCCGACCTTGGTGGCCGCCTCGGTGAACGCGGTCTTCGCCGCGTCACGGGTCTCGGGGCCGCCGATGCCGGCCGGGATCGCCTTGCTCGCCGTGTCGAGCGCCTCGTAGATCGTGCCGAGCGCGATCGTGGTGGCCGCCCACGAGCCCTGGGCGGTCGTCACGTCGTCGCTGGACATGCCCGTCGTGCGGCGCAGGAGGTCCTTCAGGTGCTCGCCGGCCATCACAGATCACCGTCCTCGTCGCTGTCGGTGCCGAGATCGAGGCCCACCGTGCGGTTCAGGGCCAGCCGCAGGTCGGCCTCCGCCTGCTCGTCGGCCTCGGTAATGGCGCCCTTGGCCGCGAGGATGGCGGCTTGGAACACACCGAGGTCCTTCCGCATCTCCACGAGGGAGTCGACGATGACCCCGTGCGCGCGGGTGTGCTCGGTGGCCAGCCGGGTCGACTCGATGCCCTGGCCGAAGGACCCGGCGGGGATCGCGCCCTGGCCGGTGAACTTCAGATCCTGGATGGCCGTGATCTGCTCGTCGAGCGTCTTGTAGACCGACGTGACCTGAGCCTCGATGATCCTCAGCTCGAGGTCCTTGAGTCCCACCAGGAACGCCGGGTTGAACAGGGGTGGGAAGAACGGCGGTAGGGGGAGCGGTCCGATGGTCATGCGCGTTCCTTTGAGGTTCCCGAGGGACAGGCGACACCAGGGGGCTACCCACCGCGCCGCCCGGGCAAACAGCCGCCGTGCGGGTTGCTACTGTCGGGGCGTCCGCCGGGGTCGGGAGAGGATGGTCGGATGATCTCTCGGGTGCTGCGTCCAGCCCTGTATCCGGCCCTGTATCCGTTCCTGCGTCCGGCCGTGGCCGGGCTGCTGGTGCTCACGCTGACCGCCTGCTCCGACGGCGACCCCGACGACCTTGGCGACCCGCGTGCGCCCGATGCCGACGCCACGGCGACCTCCGCGGCGACCGCCACCCCGACGCCGGCTCCACCCTCGGTGGTGCCCGCGACGGGTCAGGAGATCAGCGTCGCGTCGGTCCGGATGCGGCTCACCGCGTCGCCCGAATGGAAGGTCAGCCGGTTCGGGACGACGGTCACCGGAGCGCTGTACGTCGACGGCGCGGGCATCGTCAACGCGACGGTCACCGACATCCTCGCCGGCCCGGGGCTGGACACCGAGGACAAGGCGGTCTCCTACGAGCGCTCGCTGGCGGGGACGCCGCTCGCGCCGAGCCGGGTGGCCGACCGGGTGGTCGACGGGACGACCTGCTTCGTGCTCGAGGCGCGCGCCGCGGAGGGGCACCGCTACGTCCTCGGCGGGGTGAGCGACGGGCGCTTCTTCAGCGTCGAGTTCGTGGTGCCCGCTCAGGTGCCGGACGGCGACCAGCTGATCGAGCAGATGCTCGCCACCGTCGAGATCGCCGGCGGGGACTGAGGTCCCGGACCGGGCCGGAACGCCACGAGGGGCGGGTCCGACCGGACCCGCCCCTCACGGCTGTTCGCTCCTGCGCTGCTACCGGCCGCCGTGATCGGAGGTCGGCAGGTAGGTGGCCGTCCCGGCGAAGAACACGTCGAACCCGCTCGACGTCACCATCGACCGCCACCGCGAGTCGACCGAGCAGTGCCCGACACCGTTCTGGTCGGTGACCGTCTCGCAGATCAGCCGCTGACCGTCACCGCCCGGCAGCGACGCCGCCGTGCGGAAGACCAGCTGCTGGCCGGCGAGCGGACGGCCCTGCGCGTCGTTCAGGGTGGCGTAGACATCGCGCACGTAGCCGAGGACGAGCGCCGTGCGCAGGTCGTCGAGCTGTGCCACGGCCCGGTCGACCACCTGGGTCAGCTCCGGTGAGGTGCTGGCGGCCCGCGAGGCGCTCCCCGAGTACGTCGCCGTCAGCACATGGCTGCCGGTCGCCAGGCCCTCGACGTCGAGCGTCGCCTGCTGACCGCCGTCGACCGTGGCCAGCGGCGCCGTACCGAGCACGTCGTCCCCGGACCGGAAGGTCACCGTCCCGGTGGGCTTGCCCGAGGTCGGCGTCGCGTCGGCGACCGTCGCGGTCAGCGTCACCCGGTCGCCGTACGACGACGGGTTGGCGCTGGACGTGAGGCCGGTCACGGTGACGCCGGCGCCGACGACCTGGGAGGTCGTCTCGGTCGAGCCCTCGAAGGTGGCATTGCCGCCGTAGGTCGCGCGGATCTCGTGGGTGCCGGCCGACAGCGTGGCCGTCGTGTACGACGCCGTGCTGGTGTTGGCCGCCGACGCCGGGGTCAGGCCGACCGCACCGAGCAGCGTCTCCCCGGTCCAGAACTGGACGACGCCGGTGGGCTTGCCGGTCGCCGGGGCGACCGCGCGGACGGTGGCGGTGAAGGTCACCGCCTGGCCCTGGTCGGCCTCGGCGTCGTCGGACGCGAGCTCCGTCGAGGTCCCGGCCTTGCCGACACTCTGGCCGTTGCCCTGGTCGAGCAGGCCGGTGCTGCCCACGAACCGCGGCTCGCCGCTGTAGACCGCCGAGATCCGGTAGGTGCCGGGGGCCAGGTTGGCGAAATCGGGGCTGGTGGCCGTGCCGCCGGCCAGCGCCACCGGCGCGCCGAGGGAGGCTCCGTTGACCTTGAACTGGACCGTGCCGCCGGGCTCGCCGGCGCCGGGGGCCACCGGACTCACGGTCGCGGTGAAGCGGACCGCGGCGCCCGGCTGGGACGGGTTGGCCGTCGAGGTGACCAGGGTCGCGGTCTGCGCCCGCTGCACCTTCTGCGCGACCGAGCCGAAGCTGGCCGAGAAGCTGTCGTCACCGTCGTAGGTGGCGACGACGGCATGCTGACCGACACCCAGCGAGTCGACCGTGATCGAGGCGACCCCTCCGGTCGCGGAGCTGACCGGCGCCGTACCGAGCTCGGTGTCGCCGTCGGTGAAGGTCACCGTGCCCGAGGGGGAGCCGGCGCCGGGCGCCAGCACGGCGACCGTGGCGGTGAAGGTGACCGGCTGGCCGATGACCGCGACCGGTGCGCTGCTGGCGACCGTGGTCCTGGTCGCAGCCTTGTTCACCGTGTGGCTCACGGTGGCGGAGGTGCTGGTGACGAAGTTCGGGTCGGCGCTGAAGTAGCGGGCCCGGACCTGGTGGCCGCCGCGGGTCAGCGTGCTCGTCGACAGCTCGGCGACCCCGTCGACCAGGTCGACGAAGGTGCCGGGCTGGCCGTCGATCTCGAACTGGACCGCGCCCTCCGGGTCGCCGGTGGCGGGAGCGACGGGGGTGACCGTCGCGCGGATCGTGACCGGCTGACCGACGACCGACGGGCTCGGGGCGACGTCCACCGCGGTCTTCGTCGCGGCGGCGGCGACCTCCTGGTCGAGCGCGTCGGTGGCGCCGGCGAACCGGTCGTCGCCCTCGTAGTCGACGGTGATCACGTGGTCGCCGGCGTCCAGCCTGACCGGCGCCGAGACCGCACTGCCGCCGCTGAGCGCCACCGGAGCGCCGATCGCCTCGCCGTCGGCGAAGAAGCGCACCGATCCGCTCGGTTCGCCGGCGCCGGGCCCGACCACGTCGAGGTCCGCGGTGAAGGTGAGCGGCTCGCCCGCGACGGCGTCGGGGTTCGAGGTGCTCAGCACGACCGTCGTGTCGGCGCGGTTGACGCCGTGGGTGACGTCGCCCGAGGAGCTGCCGGCGAAGTCGGCGTTGCCGTTGTACGTCGCCTGGACGGTGTGGTTGCCGGGCGGCAGGTTGCTGATGGTGAGCTCGGCGGTGTCGCCGTTGAGCGGCACGGCGGTGCCGTAGGGGTCGCCGTCCACGTTGAACTGGACACCGCCCACGGGGTCGCCGACACCGGGGGCCACGACGCCGACGGTCGCGGTGAAGGTGACCGCCTCGCCGCTGACGGTCGGGGAGCCGGTGCTGGTCAGCTGGGTGCTGGTGGGCGCCTTGCCGACGCTCAGCTGCCTGGTCGACGCGGAGCTGTCCACCAGGTTCGCGTCGCCGCTGTAGCGGGCACCGATGGTGTGCTCGCCCGTGCTGAGGGTCGAGGTCGACGCGGAGGTCGCCGTACCGGCGGAGACGGGCACCGGAGTGCCGAAGTCGTCACCGTCGACCGTGAACTGGACGGTTCCGGTGGCCGTGCTCGTGCCGTTGAGCGGGGTGACCTGGGCGGTGAACGACACCGCCTGGCCGTGGACGACCGGTGCGGGCTGCGTCAGCGTGGTCGTCGTCGGGTTCTTCTGCACCGCGAACGGCGTCGCGGCCGACGATCCCCGGTAGTAGGCCGTCTGCGCGAACGAGGCGGTCACCGTGGCGGTGCGCGGTCCGCCGGAGATCGGCAGGGCTGCCGTGGCGACGCCGCTGCCGTTGGTGACGGCGCTGACCGACGTGCCGTTCGACAGCGAGAAGACCACCGTCTGGTTGGGCAGGACCGACGAGGAGAGGTGCGGATCGGTCAGGGTGGCCTTCACCGTCGCCGACGTGTTCTGCGGCGCCTCGGTGGCGCCGGAGTAGGCGAGCTGCGTGATGTTGTCGATCGTCACCGACCGGTTGAAGGTGCTCGTCGAGTTGCTGCACCAGGCGAAGCCCGACCGCTTCTGCTCGATCGAGCGCACGGTGTAGGCGCCGTTGGGGTAGTTGTGGGTGTCGATCGTGACCGACTTGGAGCCGGTGCCCTCCTGCTTCTGCGAGAAGACGACACCCCCACCGCTGTTGATCAGCTGGAGCGTGACGTTGGGCTTCGTGGCGTTCGCGCACAGCGTGCCGTCACCGACACCGCTGGACGAGAGCGTGGCATTGCCCCGGAGCACCGCCCCGTTGGCCGGAGCCGTGATGTCGGCCGCGGCCGAGGAGGCCAGGACGACGGGGACCCCGAGTCCCAGGGTGGTGGCCGCGAGGGCCGCGATCATGCGCCGCACAGAGGTTCCTTTCATCGGAGCGGGCCTCACTTCAGGAGGGCGCCGCGCGCCGTGGAGGAGAGATGGTTGGCGTCACCCGTGAAGGTGGCCGTGTAGCCGAGGGCGAGGGTGAGCGCGAGGATCTGCGAGCCCGCGTTGCACACGGCGATGCCGGACTCGTTCGTCGGCGCGACGCAGAGCAGCTTGGCGCCCGCCCGGAACTCGACCGGGACCCCCGCCACCGGACCGCTGCCGGTGCCGGTCACCGTCGCCCGGAGCTGACCGAGCGGCAGCATGAGCGGGAGCAGCTTCACCGCGGCCGGAGCCGCGACGATCGAGGTCGCCCGCTTCTCCACGGTGAGACCGGCGTTCGCCGAGCTGCTGCCCTGGAACTGCGCACTCCCGGCGTAGACCGCCTTCACCACGTGGGTGCCGGCCGGCAGCGTCACGGTCAGCCACGCGACGCTGGAGACCCCGTCGCTGGGACCGTTGACCGGCGTCGTCGACACCACGCCGATCGGGGCACCGTCGGCGAGGAAGGTCACCGGACCGGTCGGCTGCGGGAGCCCGCCCGGTACCGGCGTCACGATCGCCGAGAGGAGCACCGGGTCGCC
Source organism: Nocardioides sp. L-11A (assembly GCA_029961745.1). Classification (NCBI taxonomy): domain Bacteria; kingdom Bacillati; phylum Actinomycetota; class Actinomycetes; order Propionibacteriales; family Nocardioidaceae; genus Nocardioides; species Nocardioides sp. L-11A. The sequence goes on along the minus strand of CP124680.1, from coordinate 4,155,241 downwards.
GTACGTCGAGGCGTTCGGTGAGACGTGCAGGGCGGTCGTGGTCGCTGTCTGCACCACCGTCTGGGTCAGCTGCGCGGTGCCCGCGCCGTAGCGCAGGTCGCCGGAGTAGAGGACCGACACGGTGTGCTCGCCCGCCGCCAGGTCGCCGACCTGGGGGCTGATCGCGGTGCCGTCCACGAGGGCCACGGCGGCGCCGAGGGGCTGGCCGTCGACCGAGAACTGGACGAAGCCGGACGGGGCGAGCCCCGCGTCCGAGGTCACCTCGGCGGTGAACCGGACGTCCTCACCGGGGCCGGAGGCGGGCGCCGAGGACGTGAGGGACACCTCAGCGGTGCCGGTCGTCACCGTCTGGGTGAGGATGTCGCCGGAGCCGGAGAAGCCGGGGGCTGCCTCGAAGCTCGCGATGACGGTGTGGTCGCCGGGCTCGGCCGTGGCGACCGGCGGGCTGACCGCGAGGCCGTCCTCGACGGCCACCGGTGCACCCAGGTCCTGGCCGTCGACCGAGAACTGGACCGAGCCCACAGGGCTCTCGCCCTCGGTCGTGACCGTGGCACGGAACCTCACCTGCTGCCCGTACGACGACGGGTTGGCGCTCGAGGTCAGCGTGGTCGTGGTCGCCACGACCGCCGTGCCCGGGATCACCGTGTGCGCGACGGCCTCCGCCTCGCTGGTGCGGTAGTCGGTGTCGCCGGTGTAGCGCGCGGTGATCTGGTGGGTGCCCGGCGCCAGGTCGTCGACGTCGAGGGTGGCGACACTGCCCGACGGGGACGCGACGAGCGGGACGGCGCCCAGCGACTCGGAGCCGGCGTAGAAGGTCACCGTGCCGGTCGGGGACCCCGAGCCGGGGCTGACGGCGGCGACAGCCGCGGTCAGTTGGACGTTCTGGTCCTGGACGGACGGCGACGGCGTGGCCTGCACCACCGTGGTGGTGTCGGCCTGCCCCACGACCTGCTCGACCTGGTCGGACCCGCCCTGGTACTGCCCGTTGCCGGCGTACTGGGCCTCGACGGTGTGGGTGCCCGCACCGAGCGAGGTGAGCGGCGCGAACACGGCCACGCCGTTGTCGAGGGCGACCGGACCGCCGACGGCGCCGCCGTCGACCAGCAGCTGGACCGAGCCGGCCGGCGTGCCGCCGCCGGGGGCCTGGACCGCCACGGTCGCGGTGTAGGCGATCGCCTCGCCGCTCACCGTGGTGCCGGCGGAGGAGTCGAGCGTGACGGAGACCGACGCCTTGGCGACGGTCACGGTCCGCGGGGAGGCGGCGCTGCCGGCGTACACGTCGTCGCCGGCGTAGGTCGCGACCACCGGGTTGCTGCCCACCGTCAGGTCGTCGACGACGACCGAGGCCTTGCCGTCGGTGCCGACGCCGGCGCGACCGACCTCGGTCCCCTCGACGGTGAACACGACGTCACCGGTCGGGGTGCCGGCGCCGGTGGAGACGGTCGCCGACAGTGTGACCGGCTGGCCGTGGGCGGCGCTGGCGGGGGAGACCGCGGAGGAGGTGCTGGTGGCCAGCAGCGGCTCGCGGACCCGGAAGGTGACGGCGTTCGACGAGCTGCCCGTGTTGTCGACCGAGCCGCTGTAGACCGCGGTGACGGTGTGGTTGCCGAGGCCCAGCGTCGACAGCGGTGAGCTGGTGGCCTGGCCGCCGCTCAGGGGGACCGGGGCGCCGAAGTCCGAGCCGTCGACGACGAAGCGGACGGTGCCTGCCGGGGTGGCGCCGTGCTGCGGCGCGACCGTCGCGGTGAACCTGACCGGGTCGCCGATGGTGACGACGCCCGGGTCGGCGACCACGGTGGTCGTGGTGGCGATGGTGCCGACCGTGAACGGGGTCGAGGACGAGGCCGGCTCGAGCCCGCCGTCGCCGGCGTAGGAGGCGGTGAGGGACGTCGCGCGCGGCGGGCCGGCCACGGCGATCTGCGTCTGTGCGACGCCGGCCGCGTTCGTGGTGGCGTTCACCGAGGTGCCGCCGAGGGTGAAGGTGACCGTGCGTCCGCCGACGCCACCGCCGGCGAGGTCGGCGAGGACCGCCCGGACGGTGGCCGTGCTGCCCTGGGCGGCCGAGACATCGCCGTCGTAGGTCAGGGTGCTGCAGTTCTTCGGCGTGACGACGAGGGTGGCGGCCGTGGTGATGCCGCCGGCGGTCACGAGGACGCCCCAGCTTCCGCGGGCGCCGTTCTTCTGCAGGCCGTCGGCCTGGGCCGGAGCGGCCAGGGTGGCGGCGTAGTTGCCGCCGGAGGTGGTGGTCGTGGTGACCGTGACCCCCTGACCCGGCGCGATCTGGGACTTGTCCAGGGTGACGGTCACCGGGACGCCCGCCGCGCCGCTGCTGAGGCGGCCGGCGACGGTGACGTCACCGCCGGCGCAGCTCAGGGACGGGGTGATCGTGCCGGTCAGCGTGGTGGCCGCGGCCGGCGTCGAGGCCGAGGTCAGCTTGCGGTCGAGGGTCAGGGCGGCGCCGTCGAGGGGCAGCTTGAGGTACTGCTGCGCGTCGTTGCGGTGCGTGGGCGACCACCAGTCGGTGCTCACCAGCTGGCCGTCGGAGCTCTGCGAGTGGACCCGCCGGGTGGCGACGTTGCCGCCCGCGGCATTGATGGTCGCGTTGGTGACGTTGACCGGCGCGTCAAGCGCGAAGACGCCTTCGAAGGTGTCCGCGCCCGAGCCGTAGCTGCCGGCGTCGTAGGTGAAGCCACCGGTGTAGTCGACGTCGACGTCGTTCTGCCAGGACTGGCCGGCCTCCACCGGGAAGTCGATGACGCGCCAGCCGCCGCGCGGGGTCATCTCCAGGTCCACGGCCGCGGTGATGTTCACCGAGATGATCGAGACCGAGGCCTTCGCGCTGAGGTTCTGGTGCTGCTTCTCCTGCAGCAGGGCCAGGTCGGAGCGGCGGACGTACCGGGTGCCGCTCACGGAGCCGGAGAAGTTGCTGAGGTTGGCGGTGCCGACGCCGTCGACCTTGGCGCTGCCCGACCCGCCGGTGATGTTGCCGGTGATATTGAGCTTGTAGGCGCTCTGCCCCTGGAAGGTGTCGACGCCCACCACCGTGTAGGTCACGTTCTCGTTGATCGTGACGTCCGCGGTGTCGCCGGTGTAGCGGAACGCGGTCTGGTAGGTCCACGACCAGCCCGGGTTCCAGGCGGCGACGTCGTCGCCACTGGCCTGGGCGGCCTGGGTGGGTGCCACGGTCGCGACCAGGCTCGCGACGACGGTCGCGAGGACGCTGAGCCAGGCCAGCCGTCGTCGGAACGCGTGGGCCGCGCGGCGGCGGCCCCCGGGCAGGAGTGTGTTGTCGATCGGCGCAGGGAGCATGCGTCACCGTCCCGTGAGGAGGGGTGCCACCCGAGAAGGACGGCCACGGGGGACCATGTGGCGGAGGGAGTGTCCGGGATTCAAGCAGGTTGTGACGCGGCGCATACAGGTTTTGTGAGAAGGATTCATGTTTTCTTTACCCTCGGCCCTGCCGTGCTGCCCTCCTCCGGGCGGCTCCGGAGCGCCCCGGCTCGGTGATTCGTGCCGCGCGCCGTAACCTTGCTCCTTGTGGCGGGCCCCGACTTCGACTCCGAGATCAAGCAGCTGACTGCGACGATGCACACCATCGAGCAGGTCCTCGACCTGCCCCGGATGGAGGGGGAGATCGCCGACCTCGGGGTCCAGGTCGCCGCGCCCGACCTGTGGGACGACCAGGCCAACGCGACCCGGGTCACCGGGCGGCTCTCGTCGCTCCAGGGACAGGTGGAGCGCTTCCGCGGACTCCAGCAGCGCATCGACGACCTCGCGGTCCTCGCCGAGCTCGCCGCCGACGAGGGCGACGAGGACACCCTCGCCGAGGCCGAGGCGGAGCTGGGGAAGATCAAGCAGGCGGTCGAGGGGCTCGAGGTCCGCACCCTGCTCTCCGGCGAGTACGACGAGCGCGAGGCGATCGTCACGATCCGCTCCGGCGCCGGCGGCGTCGACGCGGCGGACTTCGCCGAGATGCTGATGCGGATGTACACCCGCTGGGCCGAGCGCAACAAGTTCCCCGTCGAGGTCTACGACGTGTCCTACGCCGAGGAGGCCGGCATCAAGTCGGCCGAGTTCGCGATCCACGCGCCCTACGCCTACGGCACCCTCTCCGTCGAGGTCGGCACCCACCGGCTGGTCCGGATCAGCCCCTTCGACAACCAGGGCCGCCGGCAGACCTCCTTCGCCGCGGTCGAGGTCGTGCCCCAGCTCGAGCAGACCGACGAGATCGAGGTCGACGAGAACGACATCCGCACCGACGTCTTCCGCTCGGGTGGTCCGGGCGGCCAGTCGGTCAACACCACCGACTCCGCGGTGCGTCTCACCCACATCCCCACCGGCATCGTCGTCTCCTGCCAGAACGAGAAGTCGCAGCTGCAGAACAAGGCCGCCGCGATGATCGTCCTCAAGGCCAAGCTCCTCGCCAAGAAGAAGGCCGAGGAGGCCGCGCTCAAGAAGGACCTCAAGGGCGACGTCGCCGCCAGCTGGGGCGACCAGATGCGCAACTACGTCCTCAACCCGTACCAGATCGTCAAGGACCTGCGCACCGGCTACGAGACGGGCAACCCCCAGCCGGTCTTCGACGGTGAGATCGACGGCTTCCTCGAGGCCGGGATCCGCTGGCGCCGCGGCGCCGAGCAGGCCGACGCGAGCTGATCGTCGGATCGTCCGTCCGGGGAGCTCCGTCCGGGGAGCTCCGTCTCTGGGCGCGGTGAGGTCTGCGGCCCTGCGCCGCACGCCGCTTCGCGACGCGTGCGCGCATCGCTGTCGGACGCGCCCCGACGCGTAACACGCTGTTACACAACATCGTAACACCGTGTTACAGTCCAGGCGCGCTCGGGCTCCTTCCTGCCATCGATCAGGCCAGGTGGACGGCGTCACGCCGCAGCGCTACCCCTCCACCCACGGAAGAGAGAACGATGATGCGAACCCTGCGAACACTCGCCGTCGGCGTGCTCCTGGCGTCGATCGGTGCCGTCTTTCCCCTGGCGCAGCCGGCGTCGGCCGCGTCGTGCGCCGGGACCTACACGATCGTCGTCGGCGGCGCCGGCGACAACAACTCGATGGTCTTCCACGGCAACGTCAGCCAACGGGTCGGCTATCCCGCCGAACCGACCGGATGGGGCGCTCGGCAGGGCACCAACGAGCTCAACCGTCTGGTCCGCAACCAGCGGGCCCAGTGCCCGGGGCAGCACGTGAAGATGATGGGGTACTCGCTGGGTGCGGCGGTCGTCCACACCTGGGTCACGGAGAACTGGACGACCTTCGGCAACGTCAACGCGGTGCTGATCGCCGACCCGAAGCGCCAGGGCGGTCCGCGCGGCAACGGCGTCTCGGGGGAGTGGTTCACCTACTTCGTGGGAGCCCCGCTCTCGGGAGTCGACCGCTTCTTCGGCAACATCCCGGTGGTGTCGATCTGCACCAACGACTACGTCTGCGACACCCAGGCGCCGTCCGGCGTGCCGGGATACATCTGGGGCGGCAACCACGGTGCCTACTCGTTCAACGTGGATGACTACTCGAACACCGGCCACGGACAGTGGTTCGACGGAGTGTTCATGCCCTGGTGAGGTCATCTGGTCGCCGGTCGCCGGTCGGCGACCGGCGACCGCCTCCCGAGGCGGTCAGCGCGCCCTCGCCGCCGAGGAGCGGGCGCTGAACCGGCCCCAGCCGAGGTCGTTGCGCGCCTTGATCCGCACCGACCAGCGGCCTTTGCGGGGCACGACCAGCTCGGTGCCGGTCAGGGTGCCGGGCAGCACCGCGGACCTGCGGCGGGTCAGCACCCGCCCGCGGCCGTCGACCCGGAACGCCTTGATCACATAGCCCGTGATGGCGCCACCGCCCGCCGCCGGCGGGGTCCAGGTGACCCCGATGCTCGGCCGGCCGCCGCGCACGCCCTTGCGCACGGCCGGGGCATGCGGCGTCCCCGGTCGCGACGTCGGCTGCCCGGCGCTGCCGGCGCCGGGCCCCGGTTCGGTGGCCCCCGACGGGTCCAGCGGGATCTCGGTGGGCGGCGGCACCGGTACGCCGGTGCCGCCCGCGCAGCCCGCCATCAGGAGCTGGTAGGACCCGAGGCTGCCGTAGGCGTCGTACCCGCCGCTGCCCCAGGCGCCGGTGCCGCCCGAGCCGGAGCCGCCGCCCGAGACCGCCAGATAGTAGGGACCCTCGCTGAGCGGGACGGTGAGCGAGGCGCCCATCCCGTTGATGGTGCCCATCGGCGTGCGGGTGGTGGGTGGGGCGTTGGCGGCCAGCAGGCCGCCGTCGGCGTCGCGCAGCTCGAGGACGACGTCGAGGTTGGGCCCGAGCGTCGCGGGGGTCGCGGTGGCACTGAGCGTGCCGGTGCACTCGGTCAGGGCGTACCAGTCGCTGTCGGCGGGGCTCGAGATCACACCGCGGTTGCCGGGCAGCGTGCTCAGGGCGGCCGCGGTCGCGGGGGTGCTCCCCGCCTCGTCGGTGCGGTACGGCAGCCCGTGCGACCGGATCACCGCCAGGTCGTCCTGGCGGTTGTTGGCCCCGGTGTAGTCGCCCTTCGACCACTGCGTGATCGCCGAGGAGTAGGGGCTGCCCATCAGCGGCCCCCACAGCGGGGTGCCGCCGTAGTAGCCGCTGCTCCCGACGCCGTCGTGCGACAGGCCGAGCGTGTGCCCGGCCTCGTGGGACGCGGCCTCGGCCATGTTCTTCGCCCGGTGGCCCAGCGAGCTCGGGAACACCCAGGCCGGGCTGCGGGTCTCGCCCGCAGTGACCGCGTCGAAGGTGCCGATCCAGGCGATGCCCCCGCACCCGCCGCTGCACAGCTGGGCCTGGACCGTGCTGTCGTTGGTGAAGGCCACCCGGGCGCCGTACGTCGGGTCGCTGACCGCGCCGCGCCACAACGCTCCCGGGGGCGGCTCCTGGGTCGTGACGTCGACGTCCCAGGGGGCGTAGTCCTCGGCCACCCGGGCCCAGACCTCGCGGATGATCGACTGCTCGCCGTCGGAGAAGAAGGGCGAGCCGTCCAGCGACCAGCCGCCGAAGAGGAGGCTGGTGAGTCCCTGCAGCAGCCAGGAGTTGGAGCCCAGCAGCCCGCCGCCGTCGAAGTCGAGGTAGATCGTGCGCGCGGCCCCGGGGCGGCTGTGCAGCGCGAAGGTGTCGGTGAGCGCGGCGTCCGCGAGCGCCTCCGCTGCGGCCGGACCGGGAGCGTGGTCGGCAGCGGTGGTGATCTCCTCGGCCGGCGGCTCCCAGGAGTCGACGGCGAACAGGGTGCCGTCGGCCGCGACGTCGACGGCGGGATCCGTGGCGAGCAGGTGCTGCTCGGCCGCGGTCAGCCCGGGGACGCCCGGGCCGGGCTCCGCGGCAGCCGCGGGGAGCGTCAGTGCCCCCGCTGCGAGGGCCAGGCCGGCGAGGCCGGTCCCCGCGCGCAGGAGATGCTGCATACGGGCCCGATCGGCCGCCGCGGTGCAGCCCTGAGCGCGGAGCGGTCAGCTCGGGACGATGGTCCCGGGGTGGCCGGCCGATCGGCGGTCCGGCCGGCGCCCGCTCAGGTGAGGGGGACCGAGGCCGCCTGGGCGACCGCCACGCACCAGCGGCCGGCCCGGTCGACCAGCTCGTCCTGCGCCAGGGTGGCGGGCAGGGTCAGGCTGCACGCGAGCCAGGCATCGCCGAACAGGCCTTGGAAGGTCACCGTCTGCACGCCGTCGCCGGGGCACAGCACGCCGGTCGACGGGCTGCCGTACGCCGGGGCGGCCGGCAGCGCGGTACAGGTCTGGGCGAGCGGCGCCGCGACCAACTGCTCCGCGGTCCCCGTGGTGACCGGTGGGGCGAACACCCACCCCCGGGCCTCGCCGGTCCCCGCGCCGGGATCGGCGGCCTCGGCGGGATCTGCGGCCTCGGGGGCGTAGCGGCAGCCGTACTCGTGAGCGACGTCGCCGCCGGGGAAGGCGTCGGACGTCTCCCCGTTGCCGTAGGCGGTCAGCGTCGCGTCCTCGCCGAGTGCCTCCTGCACGGCGGCGGCGGGCACCAGGTCGCAGAACGGCACCCGTTGCACGACCGCCTTCGCGGTGTCGAACTCGGCCAGCGGGGTGCCCTGGTAGGCGGCGGGGTCGCGGGACAGGGTCTCGTCGCCCGAGCGGGCCACGCCGACGGCGACGGGTACGAGCGTGAGCAGCGCTGAGAGGAGCAGCGCACGCAGGACCGTCGGCACGGTCGTCACCCTACCGACGCCGTGGCTGGACCCGGCGAGGTGACGTGGCCGACGCCGTCGCGACCCACCGAGGACGGGTCCGCCGGTCGCCATCGGCCGTCGCGTACCGTCAGGTCAGTGATTCGCTTCGAGAAGGTCACCAAGCGCTATCCCGGTCCCGGCCGGCCGGCGCTCGACCAGGTCACCCTCGACATCGACAAGGGCGAGTTCGTCTATCTCGTCGGCACGTCGGGATCCGGCAAGTCGACCGCGCTGCGCCTGGTCCTGCGCGAGCTGCGTCCCACGACGGGCCGGGTGCACGTCGCCGGCAAGGAGATCAACCGGATGGCCGGCTGGAAGGTGCCGCGGCTGCGGCGCCAGATCGGCACCGTGTTCCAGGACTTCCGGCTGCTGCCCAACAAGACCGTGACCGAGAACGTCGCCTTCGCCCAGCAGGTGATCGGGAAGTCTCGCCGCGAGATCGGCAAGGTGGTCCCCGAGACGCTCGAGCTGGTCGGTCTCAAGGACAAGGGCGACCGGATGCCCGACGAGCTGTCCGGCGGCGAGCAGCAGCGGGTCGCCATCGCCCGCGCGTTCGTCAACCGGCCGATGATCCTCATCGCCGACGAGCCGACCGGCAACCTCGACCCGGCCACGTCCGCCGGGATCATGAACCTCCTCGGTGACATCAACCAGACCGGTACGACGGTCGTGATGGCCACCCACGACCACGGCATCGTCGACCAGTTCACCAAGCGGGTGATCGAGCTCGACCACGGCAAGGTCGTGCGCGACGAGGCGTCCGGCAGCTACGGCTTCCAGCACTGACCCGGCATCGACTCAGCCCGATCCAGAGAGCCCTTCCTCATGCAGCTGCGCTACGTCTTCACCGAGCTCCGCACCGGCCTGCGTCGCAACCTGTCGATGCACCTCGCCGTGATCCTCACCCTCTTCGTCTCCCTGTCCCTGGCCGGCATCGGCATCCTCGTCCAGCGCGAGGCCACCGTCGCCCGCGACAGCCTGGGCGACGAGCTCAAGATCCTCGTCAACCTCTGCACCGACGACGACCCCTCCCACAGTCCCAACTGCGCCAGCGGCGAGGTCACCGCGGACCAGCGGCAGCGGATCGAGAAGGAGATCGACGACAGCGACGAGGTGGCCTCCTCCGCCTTCCAGTCGAAGGAGGAGGGCTACGAGCGGGCCTACGAGCAGGCCCGGCGCAACAACACCCAGGCCGCCTTCGAGGGGCCCGACCCGGTGGTGACCGTCGAGCGGTGGCCGGCGGCGTACTGGGTGACGCTCAAGACGCCGGAGCGCGCCGACGGCATCATCAGCGCGCTCGAGGGGCTCGACGGCGTCTCGGTCATCAAGGACCAGCGCAAGGCGCTGGGCCAGATCTTCGGCATCATGACGGTGCTCAAGTACGGCTCGTGGATCGGTGCCGGCTTCCTGCTGTTCGCGGCGCTGCTCCAGGTCACCAACACGATCCGGCTGGCGGCGCTGGCCCGGCGGCGCGAGATCGCGATCATGCGCCTGGTGGGGGCCTCGACGCTCTACATCGCGCTGCCCTTCCTCCTGGAGGCCCTGGTCGCGGCCGTCGTCGGCGTCGCGCTGGCTGCCGGCGTCCTGGCGGCCTTCCAGCACTGGGGCGTGGAGAAGGCGCTCTCCGACCACGTGCAGTTCCTGCCCTGGGTCGACTGGGGCGACTACACCCAGGCACTGATCGGGCTCTTCCCGCCCGGCATCGTGATCCTCGGCCCCGCGCTCACGCTGATCCCGACACTCCTGCTGACCCGCAAATACGTCAAAGTCTGATCGGCGGCGGATACGGTCGAGGGGTTCGGCGAGCGAGCGTCAGCGAGCGGACCGGGCAACTCTTCCCCGAACACTGATTGGTCTTACTGTGCGCTTCTTCCCCAGCGCCCCGTGGCTGCGCCGTGCCCTGCCCGATCTGCGCGACAGGCTGCCCGTGTGGGCCCACCCCCAGTGGCTGGTGACCGCGGTCGCCGTCGTGATCGCCGTCGCCGGACTGGCCGTCCCGCTGGCCCATGCCGACGACGGCGACGACCTCAAGGACAAGCAGAACGCCGTCAAGGGCGAGATCGCCAGCGTCAAGGGCAGCATCCACGAGGCCAGCCAGCAGGTCGCGAAGATCGCCAAGCAGCTGGAGAAGGCCGAGGCGCGGCTCGGTGACGCGCGGACCCACCTGGCCTCGGTGCGTGCCGACCTCGCGACCGCCCAGGCCGCGGCGGCCACGCTCGCCACCCAGCTCACCGAGGCGCAGGGCCGGCTGTCCGACGCCCGGGCGGCGCTGGCGCAGGCGCGCGCCGAGGTCGCCGTCCAGCGCGTCGCCAGCCGGGACACGCTGATCGGGATCGCCCAGCAGGGCGATGCGCGCCTGGCCCTCCTGGCGGCGTACGCCGAGGCCGGCACGATCGAGGACGTGCTGATGGGGGAGACGGCCAACGAGCTGGTCGTCGGCCGTCAGAACGACGCCCTGGTCCAGCTGAAGGCCGCCGAGGACGCGATGAACCAGCAGCGGACCGAGGTGCGCGTCGCGCGCGACCAGGTCGCCGACGCCAAGCAGGCCGCGGACGACAACGTCACGACCATCTCCGGACTGGTCGACGAGGCGGCCGCGACGGAGTCCGAGGTCGCCGGGCTGGTCACCCACACCGAGGGCGTGCGCGCGGCGGTCGTCGCCGCCCGCGAGGCCGACCGCAAGGCGCTGCGGCGCCTCGAGAAGCGCGAGGCGAGGATCCGCCAGAAGATCATCGAGCTGGCCCAGAAGCAGGGCGGCAGCTACGACGGCGACACCGCGGGCCTGCTCGCCCGTCCCGGCCCCGGGCCGGTCACCTCGCCCTTCGGCTACCGCATCCACCCGATCTACGGCTACTGGGGCCTGCACAACGGCACCGACTTCGGCACCGGCTGCGGGGCCGCGCTGCGCGCGGGCGAGGCCGGCACCGTGATCGACGCCTACTACGACGAGGTCTACGGCAACCGGCTCTACCTGGCGATCGGCAAGGTGAACGGCGCCGACATCGTGCTGGTCTACAACCACATGAGCAAGTACGCCGTCAGCAAGGGCGCGAAGGTCACCCGCGGCCAGGTCGTGGGCTACTCCGGGGCGACCGGCTGGTCCACGGGCTGCCACCTGCACTTCATCGTGATGCGCAACGGCGATCCGGTCGACCCGATGCCGTACCTCTGAGCGCACCTCCGCGGAAACGCGTTGCGCGCTCCTGAGAGAATCAGCCCATGGCCAAGTCGACGGGGAAGTCCGGTGCGAAGCAGGAGGACGCGAGCGGGCGCAGGCTCGTCGCGTCCAACAAGAAGGCGCGCCACGACTACCACATCGAGGACACCTTCGAGGCCGGCCTGGTGCTCCAGGGCACCGAGGTGAAGTCGCTGCGGCTCGGCCGGGCCAGCCTGGTCGACGGCTTCGTCGACATCGAGCGCGGCGAGGCCTGGCTGCACGGCGTCCACATCCCGGAGTACGCCCAGGGCACGTGGACCAACCACGCCGCGCGGCGCAAGCGCAAGCTGCTCCTCAACCGGGCCGAGATCGACAAGATCGAGCGCAAGGTCAGCGAGAAGGGGCACACCGTGGTCCCGTTGTCGCTGTACTTCGTCAAGGGGCGCGCCAAGGTCGAGATCGGACTGGCCAAGGGCAAGAAGTCGTGGGACAAGCGCCAGGCCATCGCCGAGCGCACCGCCGACCGCGAGAAGCAGGAGGCCGTCGGCCGCCGTCTCAAGGGCATGCGTGACTGACGAGGCACCCGAGGCCCCCGAGGTCCGCGCGTTCTGGGAGACCCTCGGCCTGCCCGGCCTGCTCGACCTCCACACCCACTTCCTGCCGCCCAATATCGAGCGTGCCGTCTGGGCGGTGTTCGACTCGGCGGGGCCGAAGATCGGGCGGCCCTGGCCGATCCGCTACCGCGGCCCGATGGAGGAGCGGATCGCCCAGTTGCGCGCCTTCGGCGTCCGCCACTTCCCGACCCACCCCTACGCCCACAAGCCGGGCGTGGCGACGTACCTCAACGACTGGTCGCGCACCTTCGCCACCACCGTGCCCGAGGTGCTGTGGTCGGCCACCTTCTACCCGGAGCCCGAGGCGGCGCGGTACGTCGCGGACCTGGTCGCGGACGGCGTCCGGATCTTCAAGATCCACCTCCAGGTGGGCGAGTTCGTCGCCGACGACCCGGCCCTCGACCCGGTCTGGGGCGTCCTCGAGGACGCCGGGACGCCGGTCACCGTGCACGCCGGCTCGGGTCCGGTCGGCAACGAGTACACCGGCCCGGACTCCGTCGCCCGTCTGCTGCGTCGCCACCCGCGACTGCGCCTGCTCATCGCGCACATGGGGGCACCGGAGTACGAGGACTTCCTCGAGCTCGCCGAGCGCTACGAGAACGTCCACCTCGACACCACGATGGTGTTCACCGACTTCTTCGATCGGGCCGCGGCCTACCCGGCCCACCTGCTCCCACGGCTCGTGGACCTCCAGGCCAAGGTGCTGCTCGGCTCGGACTTCCCGACGATCCCGTACCCGTACGTCACGCAGCTCGAGGGACTGGCCCGCCTGGGCCTCGGCGACGACTGGCTCCGCGACGTGTGCTGGCACAACGCCGCCCGGCTGCTCGGTGAGGCCCCGGCGCGTTCTTGACCCCGGACGGTCTTCCCCCGAGGACCGTGCAGTGCTGGACTGGGGACCGAGCTCGCGCCCGTGGGCTCAGCAAGGGGGGAAGCACCATGCGCACTCGTCTCCTGACCCTGGCCGTCGCCGCCCTGGCCGGTCTCGGACTCGTCCTACCGGCCTCGTCGGCGGTCGCCAGCACCGGCGGCACCGTGGATGGCGACACCCATCCGAATGTGGGCCTGATCGCGTTCTACGACGCCGAAGGCCGGTTCCGCTGCTCGGCCACTCTGGTCAGCCCGACCGTCCTGGTCACCGCCGCCCACTGCACCTCCGGGACGCTGGGCAAGACCCTGGTGACCTTCGAGAGCGTGGTCGCCGAGGCGCCGCCGTCGCCGCTGCCGGTGGCCGCGGACCCGGCGGCGGGCTACACCGAGGAGGAGCTCGCCGACGCGGGCTACCTGTCCGGCACGGCGTACACCCACCCGGAGTACAGCGACTTCACCGACCTGTCGAACTGGAACGACGTCGGGGTGATCGTCCTCGACGCGCCGGTCACGACCATCGCGCCCGCCCTGCTCGCGCCGGTCGGGACGGCCGACGCGATCCGGCAGCCGCGCCGGACGATCTTCCGGGCCGTCGGCTACGGCACCGAGGTGCGTCGGGCCGAGACCGGTCCGCAGAAGCCCACTCCGATGAGCTACCCGATCATCCGGCGCTACGTCGACATGCCGGGGCAGAAGATCACGCCGCAGATCATCCAGACCAACGGCAACGAGAAGGACCCCTTCGGCACCGGCGGCACCTGCTTCGGCGACTCGGGCGGCTCGCTGTGGCTCGGCGACGCGGTCGTCGCCGTGACCTCCTACGGCTACACGGAGAACTGCCGCTACCTCGACGGCTACCAGCGCATCGACATCCCCGTGGTGGCGGACTGGCTGGCCGACTTCCTGGACTGAACCTCCGGGACTGCCGGCCCGGCCCGGACACGACGAGACCGACGTGGTCCGCGCGTTGCGCGGGCCACGTCGGTCTTGGTCGTGCGTGGAGCTGCGGGGAATCGAACCCCGGTCCTCGAGCGCCGAGCCAGGTCTTCTCCGGGTGCAGTTCGTGGTGGCGTGTTCTCGGCCCCGATGCTCGCACGAACACGTCATCGACAGGCCCAGCCGGGTTTGAGTCCCGCGCCACCCTCCCGGCGAGAGCGACGCAGCGAGTCTCCTAGATGACGCCTGGATCCGGGACGGAGACGGATGCCCGGTCAGACGCTTCGATCACTGCTCAGGCAGCGAGAGCGAAGGAACTGCGCTTAGCGTTGGCAGTTATTGGTTTCCAGCGATCGTTTACGAGATGACGCTGGCTTCTCGACCCGCTTCCCCTGGAACAAACGTCCCAAGTCGAAACCGATCAGCCCCTCTTGAGTTGTGTCGACCTCAGTCTACCGGTCCTCAACCACGACGGCCCACCGGTTAATCCCGAGGAGCAGTCACCGCTCAGGCGCCGAGTGCCGTGGTGATCGCCTCGGCGACCGCTACGTCGCCGCCGTCCAGGTCCACGCGTGCCCGGCGGACTCGGGGCGGTTGAAACCGATCTGTCGGTCCTCGGACTAGCGTCACGTCGATCGACCCGGGGCGTTCCCGGGGTGCTGGAGGTGGTGGCGAGATGTGAAGGCCATGCTCACCGATGGACAACGGGAGCTCGGGCGTGCGGTGGTCGACTCGATCTGGGCATCGAGCGGGTGGTGCTTTCGGAAGGTCGAGAGCGTCGAGCTGCTCGAAGGAGTCCGTGCGCGCCGTCGGGTCTCGCTCGACTGCATGCCGCCGCCGGAGCGCCACCTCGCCTACGAGTCGGCGGAGCGGCGTCGTTGGCGTGGCCCCCGGGGCGCTGCGATGGTGCCACTGGCGTTCGTGGCCAAGGGGGTGGTGCGCAACCTCGACACCGAGGGTCCCGACGGTCAGCCACTGCCGGTCCTGGGGCGCGAGGAGAACGGTGAGCTTGCGTTCGCCGCCCTGGCCTACCAGTACGAACGCGAGGTGGGCGCCATCACCGCGCGGCTGCGCGATGAGCTTCGCGCGGTTGTGTTCGGGGACCCCGTAGAGGCGGAGGCAGCCGTCGGGAGGTTGTTCCCCGTCTCGACGGAGACGGACGAGGTCGAGTTCGGTGGTGTCTCTGGGCCGCTCATCGACCTGGCGATCGATCTCGCCAGGAACTTCCTCCTGGTCGTTCTCGTGCCGCGCGAACTCGTGGGGACGCGCACGGTGTTGAAGTTCTCGTTCGACTGGACAGCGCTGCGGAGCCGGGCTGGACTCGGGAGGTCGCTTCTCGCCAGCGCCGGCTATCGCACACAACCGTTTCGCCTGGACGTCGGCGATCCCAGCTGGGCAGCCTCCTACCACCTGGAGGTACGCGTGCAGGTCCCGCTGACCGCACGCTTCCTGCACCTGCCGCCCGCCGACGTCGGCGAGGAGCCTGCCGGAAGCGCGCAGGGCGCGGACACCTTGATCCACGCGTCTGCTTCCTATCCGGATGGTCCGCCGCCTGACCGCGAGGCGACTCTGGAGGTCAGAGTCGAGCCGACCTCGATCCGTCTTGTCGGGATCCTCGTCTCGCTCTTCACCTGCGCGGTGTTCCAACTCGCCCTGTGGCTGGATGGCGCACGAGACGCCCTGCTGGGCGCGCCGGACGGAGCGGTGGCGGTCCTGCTCGCAGCACCTGCCGTCGGGATCGCGCTCCTTGCGGGGGCGGGGGAGAGCCACCTTGGCGGCATCGTTGCTCCGCCCACTGCGGGCGATCACCCTCGCGTGCGCCGTACTGCTCGCACTGGGCAGCGCGAGTCTGGTCGGACACCTTCATGAGCCGTGGATGACATGGCTCTGGGCCTCTGCTGCCTGGCTCTCAGTCGGTACGGCGGGCTTCTTGGTCAGCCCCGTGATCGGCCGCGCCCTGCGTGCCGTGCCGGGCCTTGGGGAGCCGAAGGATGTGTCGGAGGGGTGATCTAATGTTCGGTATCAGGCACGGCAGCGGAGGAGGTCACGGATGAGCGAGCGCAAGCAGAAGGCAGCAGTCCGCATCACCACCATCGAGGGCCGCCGGAGCGTCACGAAGGGCACGTCGTCGATCGCCGCCTACGGGAAGAAGCGTCGGAGTCTCGTGTCTGAGGTCAGCAAGGTCGGCAAGTCCAAGTACGCCTGACATCCCGGGCGGAGAGGTCGGCCGACCGGGCGGCAGCTGGGCGGATCAGGCGTTCAGCGCCGTGGTGATCGCCTCGGCGACCGCTACGTCGCCGCCGACGAGGTTCCACTGGTGCCCGGTGGTCTCGGCCCGGACGAGCACTGCGGCCACCACGGCGGCGACGTCGGCGCGGGTCACGTCACCGCGCGCGACGTCAGGGCCGAGTGCGACGCGGCCGGTCGCGGGATCGTCGGTGAGCCGGCCGGGACGCAGGATCGTCCAGTCCAGGGAGCCGGCCCGCAGGGCGGCGTCGGCATCGCGCTTCGCGGCGACGTACGCCGCCCACACCTCGCCCGTGTCCGGCGCGACCGGGCGGTCGACGTCGATCGCGGAGATCTGGACGAAGCGACTGATGCCGGCGACGGGCGCGGCCGCGGCCGACTTCAGCGAGCCCTCGAGGTCGACCGTCTGCTTGCGCCGGGCGTTCCCGTCGGGGCCGCCGCCGGCGCTGAACACGACGGCGTCGCAGCCCGCGAAGGCCCGTGCGAAGGCATGGACGTCGTCGTTCTCGATGTCGAGCAGCCGGACCTCGGCGCCCACCGCCTCGAGCGCCGGTCGCTGCTCCTCGCGGCGCACCAGCGCCACCGGCCGGTGCCCGGCCGCCACCAGGAGCGGGTGCAGCAGGCGGGCGATCTGTCCGTGACCTCCGACGACGGCGACGCGCATGCCTCCAGGCTACGGACGCACCGTGAGGGTCTGGGCGATGGTGCCGAGCGGACCGGACTCGTCGTGCATCTTGGAGCTGGTGACGCCGATGCCGCCGGGGCCGTAGGACTGGGTGGTGTCGAGCCCGAGCCAGCCCTCGGCGGGGGTGTGCAGGAAGTGGGCGGTCAGGTCGAGGTTCGGGAAGGCGACCTGGGTGGGGTCGGTGCGCACGGCGATCCCGTTGGTGACGTCGACCAGGCCGGCGACGGCGGCGAGGCGGCTGACCGGCTCGTCGGCGACGAGCGCGTGGGGGGTGCGGACCCAGACCATCGAGCGGCCCGGGCCGAGCTCCTTGCGACGTACCTCGATCGAGGCGATGAACCCGCCGGGCCACAGGCCCGCCATGTCCCAGGGCTCCATCTCGTCCGCCGCCGGGATCGACGGCAGGTCGGTCCCGGCCAGGGGGGCGGTGTCGTAGGGCTCGGCCAGCCAGGCGCGCAACAGCACCACCGCGCGCCCGGCGTACGACGCCGTGGCCTGGACCAGCTCGATGGTGCGGCCGGGTCGGAGCACCTCGACCGCGACGTCGATCGGCTCGATCGGCACCGTCCCGAGGATGTCGTAGGAGAGCCGGCTCACGACCAGCCCGTCGGAGCGCCGCGCGTCGCGGTGCCGTTCGACCTCGTGGGCGAGGACGCCGAGGGCGGGCGCGATGTGCTGCGTCGCGCGGTCCCAGGCGCCGCCCACGTGCTCGGTGGGGGCGAAGGTGTGCGGTGCGGTCCGGTGCCAGTACGCCACCGGCCCATTGTCCCGGTCGCCCGCCCCGCGGACCTACCCTCGAAGGGAGGGTGGATCATGTGGTCATGGCCACTTCGCTCGCCGTCGTCGTCGCCGCGACCTTCGTCTGGCTCGGGATGGTGCTGGCGATCTCGTTCCTCGAGGCGCCGGTGAAGTTCCGGGCGCCCGGCGTGACGCTGCCGATCGGCCTCGGCATCGGGCGCCTGGTCTTCCGCGCGCTCAACGCGTGCGAGGTCGGGCTCGCCGTCGTGGTCGTCGCCGGCCTGGTCGCCGGCTCCCCGGGGCGGGGCGCCGCGGTGGCGCTCGCCGCCGCGGTGGTGGTCCTCGCCGCCCAGCTGTTGCTGGTCCGTCCCGCGCTCACCCGGCGCTCCGACGCTGTGCTCGCCGCACCCGAGGGGGTCGCGGGACCGGGCTCCCACGCCCACCTCTGGTACGTCGGCGCGGAGGTCGTCAAGGTGGTGGCGCTGCTCCTCGGCGGCATCCTCCTGCTCGCCCACTGACGTTCACCCCGACCTCTCCGCGGAGCCACCTGCGGCTGGTCGGCTGACGGCCATGACCTCTCGGACCACTCCTGCGCTGCGGCGCGCGCTGCTGATCGTCACGTCCACCGCCCTCGCTCTCGGCGTGGCCGCCGTGCCCGCCCACGCGGGCCCCGGCGCGGACCGCGACCACGGACCGGCCCACGACCGCCATCCCGCCGGCGAGCCGCTCGTGATCGCCCACCGCGGCGCCTCGGGCTACCGGCCTGAGCACACCCTGGCGGCGTACCGCCTCGCGATCCGGATGGGGGCCGACTACGTCGAGCCCGACCTGGTGTCGACCAAGGACGGCGTCCTCGTCGCCCGCCACGAGAACGAGATCGGTGGCACGACCGACGTCGCGCAGCGCTTGGAGTTCGCCGACCGGCGCACCACCAGGACCATCGACGGGGTCGCCGTCACCGGCTGGTTCACCGAGGACTTCACGCTCGCCGAGCTCAAGACCCTGCGCGCCAAGGAGCGGCTGCCGCGGGTCCGACCCGGAAACACCGCCTACGACGGCCGGTTCGAGGTGCCCACGCTCGAGGAGGTGATCCAGCTGGTCAAGCGGGAGTCCGGTCGCAGCGGGCGGACCATCGGCATCGCGCCGGAGACCAAGCACCCGACGTACTTCGCCTCGATCGGGCTCTCGCTCGAGGAGCCGCTCGTGCGGGCCCTGCGTCGCAGCGGCCTCGACCGGGCGAACGCGAAGGTCGTCATCCAGTCCTTCGAGACCGGCAACCTGCGCCGGCTCGACACCATGACCAGGGTCCCGCTCGCGCAACTGGTCGACGGCAGCGGCGCGCCGTACGACCTGCGGGCGGCGGGCTCCACGACCACCTACGCCGACCTGGTCACGCCCGCGGGCCTGGCCGACATCGCGAGGTACGCCGAGTGGGTGGCGCCGACCAAGAACCTGGTCGTCCCGCGGGACGCGTCCGGCACCCTGGCCGCGCCGAGTGCGCTCGTGCCGGACGCGCACGCGGTGGGGCTCAGGGTCGTCACCTGGACGATGCGCCGGGAGAACCAGTTCCTCCCGGCCGACCACCGGATCGGCAGCGACCCCGACGCGCCCGGCGACCTGGCCGGCGAGATCGATGCGTTCCTCGACGCGGGCGTCGACGCGCTGTTCTCCGACCACCCGGACGTCGCCGTCGCCACCCGCGACGCGTGGGCCGCCCAGGAGGGCGCGGCCTGACCTGCCGGCCGCGTCCTACCTCGGCTCCTCGGCGGCGATCCGCAGGGCGGCCACCAGCTCGGCGTACAGGTTGTCACTCCGCAGCAGCTCGGCGTGGCTGCCGACGGAGCGCACCCGGCCGGCCTCCAGGACGACGATCTGGTCGGCGTCCAGCACGGTCGAGAGCCGGTGCGCGATGGTGACCACCGCGCCGCGGGCCGCCTGGCGTCGGATGCCCTCGGCCACCGCCGCCTCGGTGATCCCGTCCAGCTGGGCGGTCACCTCGTCGAGCAGGAGCAGCTCGGGGTCGGCGACCAGGGCGCGGGCCAGGGCCACCCGCTGGCGCTCGCCGCCGGACAGGGTGGTCGGGCCGATCTCGGTGTCCAGGCCCTCGGGCAGCGCGCGCACGCGCCCGGCCATCCGCACCACCTCCAGGGCCCGCCACAGCTCCGGCTCGGGTGCGTCGGGGTCGGCGTAGCGGACGTTCTCGCGCAGCGTGCCCGGGACGAGCGGGGTGTCCTGCTCGACGTACGCGATTCGCCGACGCAGGTCGTGCAGCGGCCACCGGTCGTAGGGGACGCCGTCGAGGAGCACCTCGCCGGCGTCCGGGTCGTGGAAGCGGAGCAGCAGCGACAGCACGGTGGTCTTGCCGGCGCCGGAGGGGCCGACGATCGCGGTATGGCCGCGGCGCGGGATGACGATGTCGACGCCGTCGAGCGCCCACGGCGCGTGCGGCGCATAGCGGACCCGGACCCCGCGCAGCTCCAGGGCGGTGGTCGCGCTGTCCGGCGCGGGGAGCTCGGGGGTGGGCAGCCCGTCGTGCGCCTCCAGCTCCATGCTGGTGATCTCGTCGATCCGCGCCGCCGCCGCGAGCCCGGA
Organism: Nocardioides sp. L-11A; assembly: GCA_029961745.1. NCBI lineage: Bacteria > Bacillati > Actinomycetota > Actinomycetes > Propionibacteriales > Nocardioidaceae > Nocardioides > Nocardioides sp. L-11A. The sequence continues at coordinate 4,135,202 of CP124680.1, read as the reverse complement.
CTGCAGCGCGGTGAGCGCCATCGTGAGCATCATCACCGGCCAGGTCAGCCCGAAGAGGTAGAGCAGGAAGGCGATGAGGGCGCTGACCTCGAGTGCGTCCGCGCCGACCCGGTAGGCGCCGAAGCCCAGGACCAGCATCACGGCGAGGTTGATGCCGGCGCCGGTGATGGTCCACGCCACCGTTTCCAGTCGCACCGCGCGGACCGCCGACACCGCCGAGCGGCGGGCGAACTCGCTGATCCGATCCGCCTCCCGCTCCTCGGCCCGGCTGGCCTTCACCGTGCGCAGCGCCCGCAGTACGCCGGACAGCCGGCCGCCCATCTCGCCGACCTCGGCCTGGGACTCCTGGTAGGCGCGGGCCAGGCCCGGCATGAGCAACAGTGCCGCCACGGCGACCGCGACGACGACGGCCAGGGTCACCAGCAGCAGGCTCCAGTCGAGATAGGCCATCAGTACGAGCGAGCCGACGACGCTGATCAGCCCGTTGACGCCGTACACGACGCTGGTGGTGGCCGCCTCGCGGATGAGCAGGGTGTCTGAGGTGACCCGGGCGACCATCTCGCCCTCGGAGCGGTTGTCGAGCTCGCGGACCCGGACCCCGAGGAGGTGGCGCACCATCCCGGTGCGCGTCGCGAGGATGATCCGCTCGGCCAGGGTGCCGAGCATGATGCCCTGGACCAGCCCGACGAAGGTGCCGGCGACCAGCAGCACGCCGAGGACCGTGACGGGGGTGCGCAGCGAGGCGTCCACGGCCAGTCCGTCCAGCACCCACTTGGTGACCAGGGGAGTGGCGAGCTCGGTCGCGGTGCCGAGGAGGCCGAGCAGCACGCCGACGGTGAGCAGGCGGCGGTGCGGGCCGATGTAGCCCCACAGCAGCGCGAGCCTCTCGCGGACGCTCAGGTCCGGGGTGGCGCCGGGATCGGGTTTGACGGTCGGGACGGCGTAGGACACGGCTGCTCCAGGGGTCGGGCGACGGCGGTCCGCCAGTATGGGACATTGATGTCCTATTTTGCAACAGCAGAGTCCGACGATGGAGCATGTTGGTAGCGTTCGCGATCGTGACCAGCGGGATCGGACAGGCGGAGTCGGGGGCGTCCCTCTCGGGCGTCCGCGAGCGCACCCGCCGCGCGATCGTCGACACCGCCGTCGCGGTCTGGAGCCGCGACTGGAACGCCTCACTGGGCGACGTCGCCACCGGCGCCCAGGTCAGCCGCAGCACCCTGCACCGCTACTTCCCCGACCGGAGGAGTCTGGTGTTGGCGGCCCGCGAGCACGCGCTGCAGCTGCTCGCCGAGGCCGCGGGAGCGGCGGTCCAGGGCTGCGCCACCGCGGTGGAGGAGCTCGCGGCGCTGCTGCGGGCCATCGTCGAGGTCGGCGACGCGGTCATCTACCTCTATGCCGACCCCACGCGCTTCGGGGACGCCGTCGCGGAGGACCAGGACGACAGCGCGGACCTGCGTGAGGTCGTCGTACGCGCGGCCGAGGACGGGGCGATCGACGCCTCGGCCGGCCCGGACTGGGTGGTCTCCACGCTGTACGCGATCGGCTACTCCGCCGCCGAGGCCATCAACCACGGCATCCTCCCGCGCAACCGCGCGGGAGACGTCGCCGTGCAGACCTTCCTGCGCGGCCTGGGGCGTGACGACGGATGACGACCGACTGCGTCTTCTGCACGATCATCGCCGGTGCGGCCGAGGCCGACGTGGTCCTCGACGAGCCCGGGCTGCTGGCCTTCCTCGACCGGCGGCCGGTGTTCAAGGGCCACGTGCTGCTCGTGCCCCGCGACCACGTCGTCACGCTGCCCGACCTGCCGGCCGAGCAGCGCGACGGGTTCCTGGCCGCGGCGCAGCGGCTGGCGTGTGCCGTCGTCGAGGGGCTCGGCGCCCAGGGCAGCTTCGTCGCGATGAACAACGTGGTCAGCCAGTCGGTGCCGCACCTGCACCTGCACGTCGTCCCGCGCACCAAGGGAGACGGCCTGCGCGGGTTCTTCTGGCCGCGCACGAAGTACGCCGCGGGGGAGGCGGCGCACTACGCCGCCCGCCTGCGCGCCGCGCTGGCGTCGTAGGCTGCGGCCGAATCGGACGCGTGCCCGGGCCCGGCCCGGGCAGAGAGAGCTGAGGTAAGCACATGGGTCGTTTCGACGGGCGAGTCGCCGTCATCACCGGAGCCGCGCGCGGGATCGGCTTCGGCACCGCCACCCGCTATGCCGAGGAGGGGGCGTCGGTCGCGATCGTCGACCTCGACGAGGCAGCCGCGGCCGATGCGGCGGCGAAGCTGCCGCTGGTCGCGGGTGCGAAGGCTGTCGGCGTGGGTGCCGACGTCTCCGACGGCGCGTCGGTCGACGCCGCCGTCGCTCGGGTCGTCGCCGAGCTCGGCGGCATCCACATCCTGGTCAACAACGCGGGCATCACCCGCGACAACCTGCTGTTCAAGATGACCGAGGACGACTGGGACCTGGTCATGGGCGTGCACCTCAAGGGCGCCTTCTTGATGACCAAGGCCGCGCAGAAGCACTTCGTGGAGCAGAAGTACGGCAAGGTCGTGAACATCTCGAGCATCTCCGCGCTCGGCAACCGCGGCCAGGCCAACTACTCGGCCGCCAAGATGGGTATCCAGGGCTTCACCCGGACCCTCGGCATCGAGCTCGGTCCGTTCGGTATCAACGTCAACGCCGTCGCCCCCGGCTTCATCGCCACCGAGATGACCGATGCGACCGCGGCGCGACTGAAGATGGACGTCGAGGAGTTCCGCCGCCTCAACGCCGAGGCCAACCCGGTCAAGCGGGTCGGTGCGCCGGCGGACATCGCCGCTGCGGTCACCTTCCTGTCCAGCGACGAGGCGTCCTACATCACCGGCCAGACCCTGTACGTCGACGGCGGCATCTCGCTCGGCACCTGAGTGTCCGGAGTCGGGTGGGTGAGCGTGGTCCAGGGGTCACTCTCACCCACCCGACTCACTCGAACCAGAAGCCGGCGGTCGCCAGCTCGGTCACCTGGTCGAGGCTAAGCGGCGGCTCGTCGGAGACGACCTTCGGCTCTCCCTCTTCGGGCTCGGGGCTGTTGAAGGCGGAGACGTCGATCGACCAGCCGTCGGGCGTGCAGATCGAGGCCCAGTTGCCTGTGAAGCCGCTGGTGTCGGAGCCGTCCCCGCCGGCGCCGGAGCGCGGCCACAGCCAGGACCCGTCGGGGAGCTGACGGCCCTCGGGCCCACAGCTCTTCTTCGGCGAGTACGCCGTGCGCTTGGCCAGGCAGACCGGGTCCGCGGCGCACTTCTGCTCGCGCTTGATGGAGACCCAGGACCGGCAGATCATCTCGGGGGTGAGCTCGGGACCGGGCTCGATGCTGCGCATCGCCTGGTTCCAGGTCCTCTGGTCCGCGTCGACGAGCGACGCGTCACAGCCCTCGGGCTTTGCGCCCGGCTCGAGCGACCGGGCCCAGGCCTCGGGGTCGGCGCTCCCGTCGCTGATCCGCACCTCCACGGCCGCGCCGTCGACGAGCAGGCCGATCTCCAGGCCCCGCTCGTAGGGGGCGTCGGGCTCGTCGAACATCGGCGTGGTCGTGACATCGGTGACCTCGCCCGCCGGCAGGTGGTCGAGCAGGCGCTGCACCAGCGCGTCGTCGTCCGGGATCGTGCGCTGGTTCTCGGGGGTGAGCGGGCCGGGCGCGACCGTGGCCGGGTCCGCGACGGTGTCGCCACCGGACTGCCAGGGCTGACCGGCGAGGCCGCCGACGATGAGGGCGGCCGCGGTGCCGAGCGCCGCGACCGTTGCGGCGCGGCGGCGCCGCAGCCGGCTCCGGCCGCGCTGCGCGGCGCCCGCCACGAGCGCGGCGACATCGGGGTCGAGCCGGTCCGCGGCGCGCTCCAGCACCGTGCTGAGCTCGTGCTCGTTCATCGCAGGACCTCCTTCCGCATCCGCGCCAGCGCGCGCATGCATCGATTGCGCACCGCCCCAGGAGAGAGGCCGAGGACGTCGGCGACCTCCTCGACCGACCGGTCCTCCAGGTGCCGCAGCACCACCACCGCCCGGTCGACCGGGCCGAGGTCGGCCAGCGCCTCGACCAGCGCGACCCGCAGGTCGGTCGTCTCGGCGTGATCCGCCCCGCCCGCATCCGGGCCCGGCAGGTCGGCGTACGGCGTCTCGGTGCTGCTGCGCCGGCGCCGGGAGCTGATGAAGGTGCGGGTCAGCACGGTCTGGGCGTACGCCGCCGGGTTGTCCAGCGGCGGGCCGAGTCGGCGGCTCATCCGCACGTAGACCTTCGCCAGCGTCTCCTGCACGAGGTCCTCCGCCTCCGCGCGGTGGCCGCACAGCAGCCAGGCCGAGCGGTAGAGCTCGGCCGCTCGGGCGCGGGCGAGCTCCTCGAACGGGTCCGGCACGGGGTCGATCATGGCTCTCCTGGGTCGATGCTCTGTCACCGGTCTCGACGCAGCCCGACCCGCCCGCGTCACAGGTCGTCGCGTCGGCGACACGCGGCACCGGCTCCAGCCTCGGAGCGCGGTGTGGGTCAGACTGACCGCGTGCGTGTTTCCACCCTCCGCAGCGCCCTGCCCGCCTCGCTCGTCGTGCTGAGCCTCGTGCTCGCCGGATGCGGGGGTGGGGACGACGGTGACAAGAAGTCGGACGGTGACAGCACGTCCGAGGCGAGCCCGACGCCGGAGGTGCCGCAGATCTGGCCGCTGACCGGTCTCGAGGCGGAGCCGGGGCAGTCCGTCGAGCTGGACCGCCCGGTCGTGGTGACCAAGATCGACAACTCGCCGGCCAGCTCGCCGCAGGTCGGGCTGAGCAAGGCCGACCTGGTCGTCGAGGAGCTGGTCGAGGGCGGCATCACCCGCCTGGCCGCGTTCTACTACTCCCAGCTGCCCGGCGACATCGGGCCGGTCCGCTCGATGCGGGCCAGCGACATCGGCATCGTCTCGCCGGCCGGCGCGGTCATCGCCACCAGCGGCGGCGCCCGCGAGACCCTGCCCCGCATCGACCGCGCCAAGATCAAGTACTTCAGCGAGGGTGGGCCGGGCTTCTACCGCAACAGCGGCCGCCGCGCGCCGTACAACCTCTTCACCGACCTGAAGAAGGTCGCCAAGGCGGCCGAGGACGGCAAGACCGCGCGCCCGGCCGACTACCTGCCGTGGGGCACCGAGGCGGACTTCGCGGGCGGTACGCCGGCCCCGACCCTCTCCGCGCACTTCGGCAGCCGCACGACGAACTGGCGCTTCGAGGACGGCAGCTACACCAACACCAACTCCAACGCCGCCCAGGGCGACCACTTCCAGGCCAGCTCGGTGCTGGTACTGCGGGTGAAGGTCGTCGACGCCGGCTACAAGGACCCGGCCGGCAACTTCGTGCCGGAGAGCAAGTTCGAGGGCACCGGTGCCGCGCAGCTGTTCCACAACGGCCAGGTCGTCGAGGGCACCTGGACCAAGGACGAGGTCGGCTCGACGCTGAGCCTGGCGACCGCGGACGGCGCCGAGCTCAAGGTCCCGGCCGGGAAGGTCTGGATCGAGCTGGTGCCCGTCGAGGCCAACAACGGCTCGGTCACCGTCGGTCAGTAGCGCAGCACCCGCCGCGCGGGCTCGATCTTGTCACGTGGATGACGAGATCGGGTGCACTCCCGAGAGGGCCCGAGGAGCACCCGCGGCCTCGTCGCGGATCCGTCTAGTTTTCTCGACGACAGACGACCGCGACGGGCGACACGAGATGTGACATGAGGCGCAACGAGGAGCCGAGGGCTCACCTCCCGGCGATCATCGCGTCGCTCGTCCTCGCACTGGCCCTCGCCGTCGCCGCGATCGGCGTCGCGCTGGCCACCGGCCACGAGAAGGTCGAGGGCGACCGGACGGCCGCGCCTGCGACCGTGGTCCGGGTGGCGCCGGTCTACCGGGACGACCGGACGGCGTGCCGGGCCCTGTTGACCGCGACCCTGGTCCGGTCGGTCACCCCCGCGGTCGCCGACGCGGACCGGGTGGCCCTGGCCGCCTCGCTCCTGGGGGCCGGCGCGGACGGCGGCGTGCGGTCGATCGGGCTCGGCAGCTGCGGCAACGCCGCGGTCGTCGTGGTGGGCGTCGCGGACGACGCCGTACGGGTGCCCCGCGAGGGGCCGGGCGGCACGCCGGTGCTCGTCCACCTGCAGTCCGGGATCGTCGCCTTCTAGACGCCCTCGCGTCGATGACCGGCGTCACTCCCGGTCGGCGGCCCCCTCGTCGTCGGCGCCGCCGAACGCGCTCGGCATCGCGACGCCCTGCTCCACCAGACTCTGCACGCCGGCGAGCAGGAAGCCGATCGCGCTCTCGACCCGGCGGGCCGCGGCCTCGGGATCGGCCGCCATGGCGACGGACTCGCCGGCGGAGGACATGGCGCCGAAGAAGATCCGCGCGAAGGTCTGCAGCATGTCCTCGTCGAGGTCCCAGGCGCCGGCGTCGAGGGTGGCGCGGACGATCTCGACGATATTGGCGAAGGTCGAGCGTTCCTCCTGCTCGCGGTAGCGCTCGTAGCCGAGCACCGCGGGCCCGTCCTGGATGACGATGCGCCGGTACGGCGACTCCTGGACGACGTCGAGGAAGGAGCGTAGGCCCTCGGTGGCCTTGCGCCACGGGTCCTTCTCGCTGCGCAGCGACTTCTGGATCCGTTTCGCGGCCTGCTGCTCGACCCGCTCGAAGACGGACTCGAACAGTGCCTGCTTGCCCGAGAAGTGGTGGTAGAGCGCGCCCTTGGTGACCCGGGCCCCGGACACGATCGCGTCGAGGGAGGTCGCGGCGTACCCCTTCTCGGCGAACAGCCGCTCCGCGACGTCGACGAGGGCCCGCTTGGTCGAGGCGGAGTACGACGCCCGGCGGGATCCGCCCGGGACGCCCGGCACGGGGACCTTGGGGACGAGTTTCGACACCGATGCCTTCGCCACCGACTCAGCATAGGCGCGTGGTCGGGTCCGGCGTGACACCGGTCACGGCCCGGGGTGGGCGGGATCACGGTGTCGCGCCGTTGGGCGTACCGACGGTCTGCTCCATACTCGTAGTACGTACCAGCGGTATGTCGGAGCTCCCGAATCCGGCGGCCGCCGATCGAACGAGGAGTGCTGACCATGACCTGGACGGCCTTTCACAACCGGGGCGAGACCCTCCGCTCCGTCATCGCGACCTCCGCCGTCCGCCGCGACGGCATCCTGCCCATGGACGTCGACGGCGTCGCCGCGGCCTTCCGCGACGAGCTCGACCTGCTGGCGGCCCTCACCCTGAAGTGGCACACCCGCCTGTCCGGCCAGGCCGAGCGGATGCTCGCCCACCAGCCGATGGACCTCGACGAGGCCGTCGCGATCGCGTGGAGCAACACCGCCCACGAACTGCCCGGCGTGCGGCTGATCATCGACCACTACCGGGCGCACCCCCTCGACGACGCGATGGCGTCGGCGATGGTCGCGGCCGGCTTCAAGGAGCACCACCTGCTCGCCGTGATGGCTGGCCGGTCGGGCCTCGGCGACGCGGCCGCGGGGCGGATCGGCGCCGAGCTCGAGGAGCGGGCCCGCCTGCTCCACCGCGGCCTGCCGATGATCACCCCGGACGCGGCGTACGCCGAGCCCGAGGTCCGCGGGTCGCTGTTCGAGCGCCTGCGCGCCGTCGTCGCCGCGTGACCGCTTGTAACTAAGTGTTACGGCACGGTTATCCACCACACCAGCCTCATGGGTCCCAAATCCGTGCTGTAACACTTAGTTACAAGTGCGGTGCCTCCTTCTGCCCGAGGGATGATGGAGGCATGTCGAGCGAGTTGAGTCTCGGTGCCGGACGCCTGTTGCTGGCATCGGCCGAGCTGATGGATCCGAACTTCGTCGACACGGTGGTGCTGCTGCTCGACGTCAACGACGAGGGTGCCCTCGGCGTCGTCCTCAACCGGCCCACGGCGCTGCCCGTCTCCGAGGTGCTGGGGGAGTGGGGCGAGGTCGTGGAGGAGCCCGAGGTGCTCTTCCAGGGCGGCCCGGTCGCGACCGACGGCGCTCTCGCCGTCGCGCTCGCGGCACCGGGTGGTGAGGACGCCGCGGGCTTCCGGCCGGTGTGGGACCGGGTCGGGCTGCTCGACCTCGACACGCCGCGCGAGCTCGTCGACGGCACGGTCGACCGGCTGCGGATCTTCGCCGGGTACGCCGGCTGGGGCGCCGGTCAGCTCGAGGCCGAGATCGCGGAGGGCAGCTGGTACGTCGTACCGGGGCAGGTCGACGACGTCTTCGGCGGCGACGCCCGTGATCTGCGCCGCCAGGTGCTGCGTCGCCAGCCCGGTGATCTCGCGCTGCACGCGACTCGCCCGCAGGACCCGGAGCTCAACTGACGATCCTCTCAACTTGATACTCCGATGTCTCATATGAGACATTTGAGTCTCATCAAGGAGGAATCAATGAGTACCCGGGACACGGTGCTGGCCGCCGCTCAGCGCCTGCTCGCGACGGACCCGACCGCGCCGATGGCGCAGATCGCCGCTGCAGCCGGCGTCGGCCGCGCGACCGTCCACCGTCACTTCGCCAGCCGCGAGGACCTGCTCCACGAGATCGGTCGCCGCTCACTCGACCGCTGGGCCGAGAGCATGGCCGAGGCGGGCCTGGCCGCAGCCGTCGCCTCCGCCGACCCGGCGCAGATCCGTGCCTGTCTCGACGACATGATCGGCCGCTTCGTGGTCGACGCGGACGAGTACGGCATCGCGCTGACCGACCCCACCGTCGTCAACGGCCCCGCCCTGCGTGAGCGCGCCGACGAGCTGTTCGCGGAGGAGGTCGCCCTGTACGCCGCCGCCCAGGCCGCCGGCGTGCTGCGCTCCGATGTCCCCGCCCGCTGGCTGGGGCACTCCCTGTTCGGCCTGCTCGTCGCCGTGCGCGACGCGCTGGTCGCCGGTGACATCGCGACGCGCGACGCCCAGGACCTGGTCCGCTCGATGTTCCTCCAGGGTGGTGTCGTCCGATGACCGCCACGACCCCCCGCGCCGCCACCGGACCCGCCGCGGCGCAGGACCTCCGCCGCTGGGGCGGTCTGGCCGTGCTCGCGGCCAGTCTGCTCGTCGTCGTGATGGACATGACCGTCCTCAACGTGGCGCTGCCGGACCTCACCGCCGACCTCCACGCCGGCGCCCTCGCCCAGCTGTGGATCGTCGACGTCTACTCGCTCGTCCTCGCCGGCCTGCTCGTCCCGGTCGCCGCCCTCGCCGACCGGTGGGGTCGACGCCGGATGCTGCTCACCGGCTTCGCCATCTTCGCCCTCGCCTCCCTCGGTGCGCTGATCGCCCGGAGCCCGGGCGACGTGATCGCCGTCCGGGCCCTGCTCGGCATCGGCGGCGCGATGATCATGCCGGCCACGCTCTCGCTGATCCGGGCACTGTTCCCGGACGCCCGGGAGCGGGCCTTCGCCCTCGGCCTGTGGGCCGCGACCGCCGCGGTCGGCGGCGCCATCGGCCCGATCGTGGGCGGCGCGCTGCTCAGTGCGTTCAGCTGGCACGCGGCCTTCCTGGTCAACGTTCCCCTCATGGTCGTCGCGCTCGTCGCCGGCCTCCTCCTGCTGCCCGAGAGCCGCTCGGACAAGCCGGGCCGGGTCGACGCGCTCGGCGTCCTGCTCTCGGTCGGCGGCATGGTCGCGGCCGTCTACGGCATCAAGCACCTCGGCAAGGGCGACCTCGACCTCGGCACCGTGCTGAGCCTGCTCGTGGGCTTCGCGCTGTTGACCGCGTTCGTGCGCCGCTGCCTGCGCCAGGACGAGCCGATGCTCGCCGTCCGCCTCTTCGCCAACCCGGTCTTCCGCTCCGGCGTCGCCACGGCCCTGGCGAGCAGCACCGCGATGATGGCGCTGCTTTTCGTCGGGTCGCAGTGGCTGCAGCTGGTGCAGGGGTGGAGCCCGCTGGTCGCCGGTGTCGCGCTGCTGCCGATGGCCCTCGGCGGCCTGATCGGCCCGCCGCTGGCGCCGGCGGTCGCGGCGCGCTTCGGCGCCCGCAACGTGATCGTCGCCGGTCTGGTCGTGCTCGCCGCCGGGCTCCTCACGCTGTGGGTGCTCCCGCGGCCCCTGGCCTACGTCGGTGTCGCCGTCGCGCTGCTCCTCGTCGGCTTCGGTACGGCGGCCCTGGGCCTCGCGTCCGCGCTGATCATGGGCTCGGCGCCGGTCCACCAGGCCGGCTCGGCAGCCGCTGTGGAGGAGATGTCCTACGAGGTCGGCGGCGTCCTCGGCATCGCCGTGCTCGGCAGCCTCGCCGGCGTGGTCTACCGGCACGGTCTCCCGGCGGGCGCCGACGAGGCGGCCGTCGAGTCGGTCTCCGGCGCGCTCGGGACGCCGTTCGAGCCCGCCGCGCTGGCGTCGTACACCGACGCCTTCGGCGTGGTGGGCCTGGTCGGCGGTGTGCTCACCCTGGTCGTCGCGGTCCTGGTGTGGTTCGGGCTCCCGAAGGACGTCGATGTGTCCGGCAGCCACTAGACTGCCCGGCGTGACCACGATCGGCTTCTCGACCGAAACGGACGTCCGCGAGGACCGCCGTACCGTCCCGACCGACGAGGGCGACCACGAGCGTTTCTCCCACTACGTGGAGAAGGACAAGCTGACCGAGGCGATGGTCATGGGTACCCCGGTGGTGGCCCTGTGCGGGAAGGTCTGGGTGCCCAGCCGAGCGCCGGAGAAATTCCCGGTCTGCCCGGAGTGCAAGGAGATCTGGGAGGGGCTCGGCGACGACAAGGGCGACGACAAGGGCGGCAAGGGGCCGGAAGGGTCCGGTCCCGACGCATGACCTCGCTCGGTCCGGCGTGGCCGGAGCGGGCAGCCTGGGGCACGGCGCCGTCGCTGCGTGCCTGGCAGTCCGCCGCGCTCGCCGACTACCTCGCCCGCACGCCGCGTGACTTCCTCACCGTCGCCACGCCCGGCGCCGGAAAGACGACCTTCGCCCTCACCGTCGCCGCCGAACTGCTCGGCCGGCGCCTGGTCGACCGACTGATCATCGTCGCGCCCACCGAGCACCTCAAGATGCAGTGGGCCGAGGCCGCCGCGCGAGCGGGGCTGCCGATCGACCCGACGTACTCCGCGGGCTCGGGCAAGATCTCCAGCGACTACGTCGGCGTCGCGGTCACCTACGCCGGCGTCGGCGTCAACCCGCTCGCCATGCGGATCCGCACCGAGCGGTTCAAGACCCTGGTGATCCTCGACGAGATCCACCACGCCGGCGACTCGCTGAGCTGGGGCGAGGGGGTACGGGAGGCGTTCGAGCCGGCGGCCCGGCGGCTGGCGCTGACCGGCACGCCGTTCCGCTCCGACATCAACCCGATCCCGTTCGTCACCTACGCGCCCGGGGAGGGCGGCGTACCGACGTCGGTGGCCGACTACACCTACGGCTACGCCGACGCGCTGGCCGACCACGTCGTGCGCCCGGTGCTGTTCCTGGCCTACTCCGGACAGATGAGCTGGCGCACCCGCGCCGGCGACGAGGTGGCCGCGTCGCTGGGCGAGCCGCTCACCAAGGACATGACCTCGCAGGCGCTGCGCACCGCGCTCGACCCCAACGGCTCGTGGATCCCGTCCGTGCTGGCCGCGGCCGACAAGCGGCTCTCCGAGGTGCGTCGCCATGTCCCGGACGCGGGCGGCCTGGTGATCGCCTCCGACCAGGACAGCGCGCGTGCCTACGCCAAGCTGCTCAAGCAGATCAGCGGCGAGTCGGCGACCGTCGTCCTGTCCGACGAGAAGGCGTCGTCGAAGAAGATCTCCGCCTTCAGCGAGAACGACAGCCGGTGGATGGTGGCGGTCCGGATGGTGTCCGAGGGCGTCGACGTGCCGCGCCTCGCGGTCGGCGTGTGGGCCACGACGACGTCGACCCCGCTCTTCTTCGCGCAGGCCGTCGGCCGCTTCGTGCGCGCCCGCAAGCGCGGCGAGATCGCCTCGGTGTTCCTGCCGTCGGTCCCGAACCTGCTCACCTTCGCCGCCGAGCTCGAGGCGCAGCGCGACCACGTGCTCAAGCGCCGGGTGAACGACGAGGGCGACATCTTCGCGGCCGAGGACGACCTGCTCGCCCAGGCCAACGCCGGTGACGCCGCCTCCGACGAGCTCGAGGCGCTGCCCTTCGAGGCGCTCGGCTCCGAGGCTCGCTTCGACCATGCCCTCTACGACGGCGCGCAGTTCGGCCACGAGGGCGAGGTCCACGTGGGCTCGGACGAGGAGATGGACTTCCTCGGCATCCCCGGGCTGCTCGAGCCCGACCAGGTCAGTGCCCTGCTCCAGCAGCGGCAGGCGGACCGTCGTCGTACCCGACGCCCGGAGGCGGGCGAGCGCGCGGGCGAGCGTCCTGCCGACACGGTCGCCGAGGTGACCACCCACGAGCACCTCGGCCTGTTGCGCCGCGAGCTCAACTCGCTGGTCGCGTCGTGGCACCACCGCACCGGCCAGGCGCACGGGATCACCCATGCCGCGCTGCGCAAGGAGTGCGGCGGCCCGGCCGCCGCCGTCGCCAACGGCGAGCAGCTGCAGAAGCGGATCGACCGGATCCGGGAGTGGGCGGTCCGCAAGACCTCGTGAGCGGCGGCTGCAGGAATAACCGGTCGACCGGTTGTTCCTGCACTTGTCGGGCGTTGCAATGGCCGACAAGTGCAGGTTTCGCCGGTCGACCGGTTATTCCTACGACGCGTGACATCCCCCATAGGCAAGGCTGACCTAACTTAGGCTACGCTGCGTTCTCGTGACGACGGTGCTCGAAGGACGCGACCTGGTGCTGGGCTACCAGCGCGCCGCGGTGGTGCACGGGGTCTCGGTGCGTCTCGAGCCCGGCCGGGTCACCGCACTCATCGGACCCAACGGCAGCGGCAAGTCCACGGTGCTGCGCTCGCTGGCCCGGCTCCATCCCGTCGCGGAGGGCCGGGTGACCCTCGACGACGCCGACACCGCCCCGCTGAGTGCGAAGGAGTTCGCCCGGCGGGTGACCCTGCTGTCCCAGTCGCGGCCGCATCCCTCGGGACTGGAGGTCCGCGACGTCGTCGCCTTCGGGCGGCACCCCCATCGCGGCCGCTTCGCCGGCGCCACGGACGCCGACCGGGCCGCCGTCGACCACGCCATGGCGGTCACCGGGATCGCCGACATGGCCGGCCGGCCGGTCGACCAGCTCTCCGGTGGCGAGCTCCAGCGGGTCTGGCTGGCCACCTGCCTCGCTCAGGACACCGCGGTCGTGCTCCTCGACGAGCCGACCAACCACCTCGACCTGCGCTACCAGGTCGAGACCCTCGACCTGGTCCGCGACCTCGCGGACCGGCACGGGACGGCGCTCGGCGTCGTCCTCCACGACCTGAACCATGCCGCCACCGTGGCCGACCAGGTCGTGCTGCTGCACCAGGGCACGGTGCGCGCGGTCGGTACGCCGGTCGACGTACTCACTCCCGCCCACCTGTCCGCCGTGTACGGACTGCCCATCCGCTGTCTCGTCGACCCGGACACGGGCGCGGTGCGGGTGGAGGCCCAGGGCAGGCACCGACGGCACCGCTCCCGCTGACACGCGCCGACCGCTGGCGCGCGCCGACAGCTCCGAACCACAGTGAGGAACCCGATGAAGACCCGACCGATCTCCGCTGTCCTGATGCCGGTGGTGGCGCTGCCGCTCGGCCTGCTCCTGACGGCCTGCGGCACGACTGACACCGGTGCCGACAAGGAGGCCCCGAAGGCCAACGAGTCGGCCGACTGCTCGGCCGACGAGACCGCGACCGCCACCGGGCCGGTCAGCCTGACCGACAGCTACGGCCGCACGGTCGAGCTCGACAAGCCCGCCGAGCGCGTGGCCGTGCTCGAGTGGCAGCAGGTCGAGGACGTGCTCACCCTCTGCCTCACCCCCGTCGCGGTCGCCGACGCCGAGGGCTACACCACCTGGGACACCGCCGAGAAGCTGCCCGGCGGCGTCACCGACGTGGGCACCCGCGGCGAGCCGAACCTCGAGACCCTCTTCGGCACCGACCCCGACCTGGTCATCGTCGAGGCCTACACCGCCGAGGACGAGATCCTCCAGCAGCTGGCGAAGTACGACGTACCGGTGCTCGCCACCAAGGGCGCCGACGCCGCCGACCCGGTGGCCAACATGCTCGGCACCTTCGAGCTGATCGCGCAGGCGACCGGTCGCGAGGAGCGGGCGAAGGTCGTGGTCGACGACTTCAACGCCCACCTCGCCGAGGCGAAGGAGGAGGTCGCCACGGCTGACGCGACCTCGTTCGTCTACTTCGACGGCTACGTGCAGGGCGGGAACGTCTCGATCCGTCCCTTCGGCCAGGGCTCGCTCATCGGGGAGCTCGGCGAGGCGCTCGGCCTCACCAACGCCTGGACGGGCGACGTCGACGAGGCGTACGGCCTCGGCCAGACCGACATCGAGGGCATGAGCGAGCTCGGCGACGCGACCTTCCTCTACACCGGCACCGTCGATCCCGAGGGCGACGTGAACGCCACCCTCGCCGAGAACGCCGTCTGGCAGAAGATCCCCGCCGTCGCCGAGGGCCGCAGTCACGCGTTCCCCCCGGGCGTGTGGACCTTCGGCGGCCCGCGCTCGGCCGAGCAGATCATCGACGCGTACGTCGACCTGCTCACGAAGTAGTCCGCGCAGGCAACCAGGCACACATCGATGACCGTCGAGCAGCAGCCCGCCACCGCGGACCGGGCCGAGCCGGCCGGGGCGAGGCCGCGGCTCGGGACCTCCGGCCTCGCGGGCGCCACCGGCGCGCTGCTGCTGCTCGTCGTCGTCCTGCTGGGGGCCTCACTGTGGCACCTGACCCAGGGCACGTCGGCGATCGGCGCGGGCGACCTGGTCCGCTGGCTGTTCGGCGACCGTGACCGCTCGGGGCCGGGGGCCGACGCCGGCGACGTCCTGATCGGCTCCCGGGTCCCGCGGCTCGCGGCGGGCATCGCGGTCGGCTTCGCGCTGGGCGTGGCGGGTGCGCTCTTCCAGTCGCTGGCGCGCAACGCGCTCGCGTCGCCTGACACCCTCGCGGTCACCGGCGGCGCCTATCTCGCGGTGACCGTCGTCGCCGCCTTCGGCCTCACGGTGCCGGTCTGGGCATCGGGGCTCACCGCGTTCGTGGGCGGTGCCCTCGCCGCCTTCCTCGTGCTCGGCCTCGCCGGCGGCGCCGGTACGGCGACCACGCGGCTGGTCCTCGCCGGCTCGGCCGTGGCGCTGGCGCTGCAGGCCGGCACGTCCACGCTGCTCATCCTGTTCGAGGAGGAGACGACCAGCCTGTTCGCGTGGGGGAGCGGCTCGCTCAGCCAGCTCGGGCTGCGTGCCTTCCAGCAGGCGGCGCCGGTCGTGGTGGTCTGCACCCTCGCGGCGCTGCTGCTCGCCCGGCGCCTCGACCTGCTCGGCCTCGGCGACGACAGTGCCGCCGTACTGGGCGTCCCCGTCCGCTCCACCCGCGCCGCGGGCACGGTGCTCGCGGTACTGCTCACCGCGGCATCGGTGACCCTCGCCGGGCCGATCGGCTTCGTCGGCCTGTTCGCCCCGGTGATCGTGCGGCTGTGCGGCCGGGTGGTGCCGGCGCTCAACCGGCATGCCGTGCTCATCCCCGCCGCCGGGCTCACCGGCGCCGTGGTGGTCGTCCTCGCCGACGCGCTGATCCGTGCGGTGCTCGGCGCCGACCGGGCGATCTCGATCCCGACCGGCATCACCACCACGCTGATGGGTGCGCTGGTGATGATCGTCCTGGCCCGCCGCAGCCGCGACTCCGGCCCGACCCGGCAGACCGCCGCGGCGCGGGTCCGGGTGGGCGGCCGGATCCGCTTCCTCGTCGTCCTGGCGGTGGTCGCCGTGGCCACGGCCGCGGTGACCTTGCTCAGCCTGCTGGCCGGCGACACCTGGTTGCGCGCCGGCGATCTCTCCCTGTGGCTGCGCGGGGAGGCGGCACCGCTCATCCAGTTCGCGCTCGACGAGCGGGCTCCCCGGGTCGCCGCGGCCGTGCTGGGCGGTGCGGCGCTGGCGCTGTCCGGTGCGCTGGTGCAGGCGACCTGCCGCAACCCCCTGGCAGAGCCGGGCATCCTCGGCATCACCGGCGGGGCCGGCGTGGGGGCCGTGGTCGTGGTGACCGGGGCCGGCGTCTCGCAGGCCGCGAGCAACGGCGCCATCCTGGTCGGAGCGGTGAGCGGCGCCCTCGTCGCCTTCGCCCTGGTCTACGGCCTCGCCTGGCGGCACGGGCTCGACGCCGACCGGCTCCTGCTCATCGGCATCGGCACCTGGTACGGCGGCGCCGCGCTCACCACCTTCCTGCTGGTGCGCTCGAACCCCTGGGACACGCCGCGGATCTACACCTGGATGTCCGGGACGACGTACGGCCGCACCTTCGAGCAGGTGCTGCCGGTCGCCGTCGTCCTCGCCGTCGCGCTGCCGCTGGCCTGGCTGGTGCGCCGTGAGCTGGACCTGCTCGCCCTCGATGAGGACACCCCGCGGCTGGTGGGTGTCCGCCTGGAGACCGTCCGGCTCGTCGTCCTGGTCACGGCCGCGCTGCTCGCCGCGACGAGTGTCGCCGCGGTCGGCGTGGTCGGCTTCGTCGGCCTGGTCGCGCCGCACATGGCGCGGGCGCTGGTCGGCGGGCGCCACGCGCGCTCGGTGCCGGTGGCGATCCTGCTCGGGGCGGCGCTCCTCGGCGTCGCCGATCTCGTCGGCCGGACCGTGATCGCGCCGGCCCAGATCCCCGCCGGGCTGGTCGTCGCGCTGGTCGGTGCGCCGTACTTCGTCTACCTGCTCGCCCGCTCGCGCGCCTGAAAGGGCCGCACGCCCGGACCCGGACGTGTGGCGACCCCGCGCGGGTCGTCGACCTGGTGGCCCGCGGCGCACCGGACCTCGACGTGCACCGGCTCCTCACAGTCGCGGTGCACGAACACCGTCGGCGGACCGCCCGGGTCGGCCAGGTGGCGGTCGCCCCAGTGGCTGATGGCGAGCAGGATCGGCTGCAGCTCGAGCCCCTTCGCGGTGAGGCGGTACTCGTGCCGGGTGCGGGCGCCGTCCTCGCGATAGGGCTCCTTGCGCAGGATGCCCTCCTCGACCAGGGAGGCGAGCCGGTCGGTGAGCACCTGGCGGGGGATGCCGGCGTGGCGGCGGATGTCGTCGAAGCGGCGTACGCCGAGGAACACCTCGCGCAGCACGACGACCGTCCAACGCTCGCCGAGGATCGCCATCGCCCGGCCGAGCGTGCAGTTGTCGACCGACCAGGCGAGCGCTGGCGGGGAGCTCGGGGGTGCGTCGGGGGCGACCATCGGTCCAGCATAGGGCGACCCAGGTCTCATTGACAGACTCAGCCTCGCGCTGGTCTGATGGGCGCATGACTGAGTCCGCGACCAAGACCCAGCTCGCCGCGGTCGACCCGGCGACGCTCGACGGCTTCGAGCAGCTGCACGCGATGCTCGAGGGCCGTCTGCCGGCTGCACCGATCGCAGACACGCTGGGCTTCGTCGGCTTCGAGGTCCCCGAGCGGGGCACCGCGGTCTTCGAGCTCGACCCGGAGCTGCGCCACTACAACCCGATCGGAAGCGTGCACGGCGGCGTCTTCGCGACCCTGCTCGACTCCGCCTGCGGCTGCGCCGTCCACTCCACCCTCGCTGTCGGCGAGGGCTACACCTCCCTCGACCTGACCGTGAAGTTCCTCAAGGCGGTCACCGTCGACTCCGGCCGCCTGCGCGCTGTCGGCACGGTGCTGCAGCGCGGCCGGCGTACCGCCCTCGCGGAGGCGAAGCTGTACGACGGCCGCGAGCGGCTGGTCGCCTACGCGAGCTCGAGCTGCATGATCTTCTCCTGACCCGCCGACTCCGCCCCCCATCGACCCGGCGCGTTCAAACGCGCCGGGTCGGCGTCTCTGGGGCGTTCAGATGCGCCGGGTCGGCGTCTCTGGGGCGTTCAGATGCGCCGGGTCGGTGTCAGGCGAGATCCCCCAGCGCCTCGGCCTGGGCCTCCGCGGGGGAGTGCGGGGCCGGAGCGGACCCGCCGTGCAGGGCGGCGCCGATGGTGCGGGCGCCGGCCACGAGGACGACGACCCCGACCGCGACCGCGATCCCGCCGAACCAGAACGGCGCGGCCGAGCCCTGGTGCTCGGCGAGCTTGAGGGCGACGTACGGGCCGACGGCGCCGCCGGTGAACCGCACGAAGGAGTACGCCGCCGACGCGACCGGCCGCTCGACCGGGGCCGCGCCCATGACCGCCTCGGTGACCAGGGTGTTGATGACGCCGAGGAAGGCGCCGGCAGCCACGATGCCGACGATGACCACGGTCGAGGTGGAGGCGCCGAGCGCCATCATCACCAGGTCGAGCGCGAAGAGGCTGAGCGCCCCGATCAGTGCGGGAACGGTGCCGATCCTGCGCTGCACCCACGGGGCGAGTGCGACCGACGCGACGGCCAGCAGCACGCCCCAGCCGAAGAAGATCCAGCCGATCTGCATGATGCCGGCCTCGGGTAGCGCGAACGGGCCGGCAGCGAGCAGTGAGAAGAAGCCGAGGTTGTAGCAGGCCGCGACGACGGCGATCACGGCGAGCGCCGGATGGGTGAGGGCGCGGAACGGGTCGAGCAGGGTCGTTCGACGCGCGGCCGGCGGCGTGGCCGGCAGGAAGATCGCGGTGGCGACCAGGGCGATCGTCATCAGCACGGAGACGCCGAAGAACGGGCCGCGCCAGGACTGCTCGCCGAGCAGCCCGCCGACCAGCGGGCCGGATGCGATGCCGAGCCCGAGCGCGGCCTCGAACAGGATGATCGCCTGCGCGAGCGATCCCTTCGAGGAGCTCACGATCGTGGACAGCGCGGTGGCGATGAAGAGGGCGTTGCCCAGACCCCAGCCGGCGCGGAAGCCGATCACGGCGCCGACCGAGCCGGACATGCCGGCGAGCCCGGCGAAGACGATGATGAGGGCCAGGCCGGTGAGCAGGGTCCGTTTGGCGCCGATCCGGCTGGAGACGACGCCGGTGATCAGCATCGCCACGCCCATCACCGCCATGTAGCTGGTGAACAGCAGGGACACCTGGCTCGGCGTCGCCTCGAGCTTGGCGGCGATCTCCTTGAGGATCGGGTCGACCAGGCCGATGCCCATGAACGCGATGACGCAGGCGAAGGCGACCGCCCACACCGCACGCGGCTGGCGCAGGAACGATCCGCCCTCGGCGGCATGGGTGGGGGTGTGGGTGCCGGCGGTGGCGGTCACGAGAGTCCTTCCGGAGTCGTCGGGGGAGTGGGTTCGAGGACGGCCTGGAGCACGGCCACGGCGGTCGCGAGGTCGTCGGCGGTGAGATCGGTGCGAGCGAGGCGCTCGGAGACGAGCGCGGCGCTGAGCCGCCGGATGCGGCGCAGCTCGGCGCGCCCCGCGTCGGTGAGGTCGACGAGGCTGCTGCGGGCGTCCTCGGGATGGGGCGCCTTGGTCACCCAGCCCAGCTCGACGAGCTGGCGGACCTGGCCGGTCATCGTCGGCTGCGAGCAGCGGTCGACCTGGGCGAGCGCGGTGATGCCGAGCGGCCCGGTCTCGTCGAGGATCGAGAGCACCCGGGTGCCGGCGCTGGGGGCGTGCGCCCGCCGGACGAGCCGCACCAGCCGGGCGGCGTACACGGTGAGGTCGCTGCTGGCGGCGTCGACGTCGGGAGTGCTCACGTCCGGCCAATCTACATAGGAAACCTATGTAAGTCGAGTGGGGATGGCGCACGACACAATCGAGGTCATGCCCACCTACGTCGCCTTCCTGCGCGCCATCAACCTCGGCGCGAAGCGGAAGTTCCCCAAGGCCGAGATCGTCGCCGCGACCGAGGCCGCCGGCGGGGCCGACGTGCTGACCCACATCAACACCGGGAACGTCCGGCTCACCACATCGCTGCGCTCGCGGGCGAAGGTGGAGGCGGCGCTGGAGCGGGCCTACGCCGAGCAGGTCGGCTTCGAGGTGCCGACCATCGTCTACACGCCCGCCGAGCTCGTCGCGATCGCCCGCGACGCCCGTGAGCTCACGGCCGCGCGCACCGACCTCGAGCGGCACTACGTCTACCTGCTCAAGGACGAGCCCGACCCGGCACTGGTCGCCGAGATCGAGGCGCGCAGCGACGAGGTCAACGCGGTCGTCGTGCGCGGCCGGGCGGCGCACCTGCTGCTCGGTCCGGGCTACCAGGCGGGCGGGGTCGACCCCTACAAGACCGAGAAGGCGCTGCGCGTGGTCGCCACCAACCGCAACTTCAACGTGGTCACCACGCTGGCCGACATGTGGTGCTCGTAGTCGCGCCGACGGCTTGTGACACGATGGGGCCGTGACGACCGCGAGCCCGGAGAAGGTCGATCCGGGAGTCCAGAAGGACCTCGCCCCGGACGACATCACGCTCGCCGACACCCCGTGGGTGACGGTGGTGTGGAACGACCCCGTGAACCTGATGTCCTATGTCACCTTCGTCTTCCAGAAGCACTTCGGCTACGGCAAGAAGAAGGCCGAGAAGCTGATGATGGAGGTCCACGAGGACGGCCGGTCCGTGGTCAGCAGCGGCACCCGCGAGGAGATGGAGCGCGACGTGCAGGCGATGCACGAGTACGGCCTGTGGGCGACCCTCTCGAAGGCCGACTGAAGGCGGCGGAGTGACCTCTGGATTCGTCCGGCACCGCCGGAGCAAGCGCGCCATCGCGACCTTCTCGGTCTTCGAGGCCGACCTGCTGCGCTCGCTGGCCGCCCAGCTCGTCGAGCTGCTGCACAATGAGTCCGCCGTCGCCGCGACCGAGCGCGACCCGCTGGAGGCGCTGCTCGACTTCTCCGGGCCGACGACCGAGCCCGACGATCCGGTGTTGCGTCGTCTCTTCCCCAACGCCTACCGCGGCGACGACGAGGCCGCGGGCGAGTTCCGCCGCTTCACCGAGGGGACGCTGCGCGACGGCAAGGCCCGCGCGGCGGCGTCGGTCATCGACGTCCTCGAGGAGGCGGGCCTGCCGTCGGAGCCGACCGGCGAGGACCTCACCATCGACGTCGAGCTCGACGAGGAGACCGCGCTGGTCTGGATGCGCTCGTTCACCGACCTGCGTCTCGCGCTCGGCACCCGGCTCGAGGTCGCGGAGGGCGACGAGGACTACTGGTACGGCCTGCCCGACGACGACCCTCGGGCCCAGGCCCACCACATCTACGAGTGGCTGGGGTTCCTTCAGGAGACGCTGGTCCACGCCGTGCGCTGAGCCGGATCCAGCGGCAGGTGGCTCATATGGGCCACGCAACGACCGAAATTGTCACCGTGTCCGGCCGGAGGCAGCAATTCCGGTCGTTGCGTCGTCCACATCAGCCGGCGGGCTTGACCGCCAGCACCGGGCAGTGCGCCTCGAGGATGATCCGCTGGGCGACGCTGCCGAGCAGGAGCTTGCCGACCGGGGTGCGGTGCCGGATGCCGACCACGATCAGGTCGGCGCGCTCCTCGTCCGCCGCGGCGATGACGGCATCGGCGACGTCGTCGACCACGTCGTGGCGGACCACGACGTCGAGACCGTCGGCGGCCAGCCGGTCGCGCAGCGCGGCGATGTCCGCGTCGTGGGCGAACCGGGCGTCGACCAGACTGCTGCCGAGCGACGCGTTGACGACCACGAGGCGCGCGCCCTCCTTGCGGGCGAGTGCGGCGGCATGCTCGACCGCCGCCTCGCCGTACCGGTCCGCGCTGTAGGCGGCCACGATGCTCCCGGGAGTGCTCATCGCTCGACCAGCTCCTTCTCGGTGTCGGTGGGAGTCGGGTCCGGCGCCGCTGGCCTGCGGAGGCCGGCGACGGTCATGGCGACGAGCAGCAGCGCCATCACGGCGTACACCACGACGGCGACCGGTTCGCTCCACAGGGTGCTGACGTCGCCCTGCGAGATCTTCAGGGCGGTGGTCAGCTGCTCCTCGAGCTTGGGGCCGAGGATGACGCCGATGATCAGGGGCAGCACGGGGATGCCGAAGCGGCGCATGACGAAGCCGAGGACGCCGATGACCAGCAGCAGCGCCAGGTCGAACGCCTGGAAGTTCACGCTGTAGGCGCCGAGGGAGGCGAAGAAGAGGATGCCGGCGTACAGGTAGGGCCGGGGGATCCGCAGCAGCTTCGCCCACAGCGGGGCCATCGGCAGGTTGAGGACCAGCAGCAGCGCATTGGCCACGAACAGGCTGGCGAGCAGGCCCCAGACCAGATCCGGGTGGTCGTCCATCAGGGTCGGTCCGGTCTGGAAGCCGTAGCCCTGCAGCGCGACCAGCATGATGGCGGCGGTCGCGGTCGTCGGCAGGCCCAGCGCGAGCAGCGGCACCAGGGTGCCCGCCGCCGAGGCGTTGTTGGCCGCCTCCGGCCCGGCGACGCCCTCGATCGCGCCCTTGCCGAACTCCTCGGGATGCTTCGAGAGCTTCTTCTCGGTCGCATAGGACAGGAAGGTCGGCAGCTCCGCGCCCCCCGCCGGCAGTGCGCCGAACGGGAAGCCGAAGGCGGTGCCGCGCAGCCACGGCTTCCACGACCGGCCCCAGTCGTCCCGGCTCATCCACGGCTGGCCCACGGGGATGATCTCCAGCGGCTTGCGGCGCAGGTGCGCGGCGACCCAGAGCGCCTCGCCGATCGCGAACAGCGCGACCGCGACCACCACGATGTCGATGCCGTCGGCGAGCAGGGGCTCGCCGAAGGTGAGCCGGGCCTGTCCGGTGCTGGTGCCGACCAGGCCGACGGCCAGGCCGAGGAAGAGCGCGATGAAGCCGCGCAGCTTGGACGCGCCGAGCACCGCGGTGACGGCGAAGAGTGCCAGCACCATCAGCGCGAAGTACGACGGGGAGCCGAGGGTGACGACGATGTCGGCCACCTGCGGGGTGACGATCCACAGCAGCACCGTCGCGATGCTGCCGGCCACGAACGAGCCGATCGCCGCCGTGGCGAGGGCCTGCGCCGCCCGTCCTGCTTTGGCCATCTTGTTGCCCTCGATCGCCGTGATCACCGACGAGGACTCACCGGGTGTGTTGAGCAGGATCGAGGTGGTCGAGCCGCCGTACATGCCGCCGTAGTAGATGCCGGCGAACATGATGATCGCGCTGTCCGCGCCGACGCTGTAGGTCACCGGCAGCAGCAGAGCCAGGGTCATCGCCGGGCCGATGCCCGGGAGCACGCCGACGGCGGTGCCGAGCAGGACGCCGAGCGCGGCGAAGAGCAGGTTCTCGGGGGTGAGGGCGGTCTGGAAGCCGTCGAGGAGCAGGTCCATCAGAGCACTCCGTCCAGGATCCCGGCGGGGATCGGGATCCCGAGGCCGACGTAGAAGCCGTACCAGCTGCCGACCGACAGCGCGGCGCCGACGGCGAGATCGCGGACCCAGCTGCGGCTGCCCAGGACGACGGCCGAGCCGGCGAACAGCAGGGCCCCGGTGATCGCCCAGCCCAGGACGTCGATCAGCGCGATATTGGCGACCAGCACGAGGACCAGCAGGCCGACGGTGCGGACGTCGGTGCCCTGGGTCAGGTCGACGTCCTCACCGTCCTCGGCCTCGGGACGGTCGCCGCGGGCGGTCGCGAGCGCGAGCAGGACGCCGAGGAGCACGAGCGCCGCGCCCACGACGTAGGGGAGGGTGTAGGGCTGGACCGGTTGGTCGGCGAAGCCGTCCTCCAGCCCCGCGGCGTCGATGAGCACGTAGCCGCCGGCCAGCACCAGGAAGGCGGCCAGGCCGTACTGGGCCTTGTCGACGACCCGGGCTCCCGGCTCGTGGATCACGTCGTTGCTCATGCGAGTCCCAGCTCCTTCAGCGTGTCGGCGACACGGTCGTCCTGCTCGGCGAGGAAGTCCTCGAACTCCTGGCCGGTGGCGAAGTTGTCGGTCCAGCCGTTGGCCTCGAGCGCCTCGCGCCATTCAGGGGTGTCGTGCATCTCGGTGAGCAGCTCGGTGAGGTAGTCCCGCTGCGCGTCGGAGATGCCGGGGGGCGCGAGGACGCCGCGCCAGTTGGTGAAGACGAGGTCGACGCCCGCCTCGGTGAGGGTCGGCGCGTCGATCCCGTCGAGGGGCTCGGCACCGGAGACCGCGAGGACCCGCAGCTTGCCGTCCTCGATCTGGCCCTCGAACTCGCCGAGGCCGGACATGCCGACGTCGATCTTCGCGCCGAGCAGCGCGGTCGTGAGGGGCCCGCCGCCGTCATAGGAGATGTAGTTGACCTGCTTCGGATCCACACCGATGGCGTCGGCGAGCTGCATCGGGAACAGATGGTCGGGACCGCCGTTGCTGGAGCCGCCGCCGACGGCGAGGCCGCCCGGGTCCTCCCGCCAGGCGGCCACGAGATCGTCGATGGTCTCGAACGGCGAGTCGGCGGGCACCAGGATGCCCTCCTGCTCCTCGACCAGCCGGGCGATCGGCGTCATCTTGAGCGGGGTGGCGCTCGACTTGTTGGTGTAGACCGCGCCGACCACGCCGAGACCCATGAGCATCATGACGTCGTCGGCGCCCTTCTCGTTGACCAGTCGCTGCATCGCGACGGTGCCGCTCGCGCCCTGCACATTGGTGATCTCGAAGCGACCGGTGAGGTCGTTGTCCTCCATCGCCCGGGCCGCGGCGCGGCCGGTGAGGTCGTAGCCGCCGCCGACGCTGTTGGGGATCATCATCCGCAGCCGCCGATTGCTCGGGTCGTCCGAGCCGCGGGTGACCCCGCAGCCGCCGACGGCCACGGCGAGCGCCAGGGCGAGGAGGAGCGCGACGAGGGCGGAGCCCCTCGGTCGACTCGCGTGCATGGGAACCTCCGGATCGGGTGGTGACCGCCGTCACGTGCGATCCGTGCCAGCATGGCGGTGGCTGTGGCGGCCGTCACGCTTGCGGACGCAAAGGAGGTTGTGGTCGTTGTGGTCGCATCCATCGGGCGGTTGAGCTGGCGGCGCGGGGAGCTGACGCTGGCCGCGAAGGTGCTGCTCCTGCAGCTCCTGGTGATCGTGGTGCTGCTCGTCGCGGTCGGGGTGCTGAGCATCCGGCAGTCCAACGCCGACTTCGCCGACGAGCGCGGCGCGCAGATGCGCTCCGTGGCGGAGTACGTCGCCGTGCAGGACTTCGTCCGCACCGGGCTCGAGGACGTACGCCGGGGCGCGGAGCTGTGGCAGGTCTCCGCCGACCTGACGTCGTACGCCGAGCGCGGGGTGCGCCTCTCCGGTGCGACCGACGTCCTCGTCGTCGGTGCCGACGGCACCGTCCTCGCGGCGACCGACGCCAGCCGGGTGGGCCAGCGGGCCGACCTCGGCGGCGCCGAGGTGGCTGCCGGGCGCGGCGGGACCACCGATGTCGAGGCCGCGGGCGAGCGGCGGGTGGCGGCCTACGCCCCCGTCATCGCGGACACCCCGGGCGACAACGGCGCCGTCGGCGCCATCGTCGCCGAGGCGGCCTACCCGTCGCTGCGCGACCAGCTCGCCGAGGCGGTGCCCGAGCTGGGCCTCTTCCTGGGGCTCGGTGCGGTGCTGGGCCTCCTCGGCACCGGGCTGGTCGCGCGCGTGGTCCGGCGCTCCACGCGCGGTCTCGGCACCTCCGAGCTCACCCGTCTGGCCGACCACCGCGAGGCGCTGCTGCACGCCATCCGGGAGGGCGTGGTCGGCGTCGGCACCGACGGCCGGGTGACGGTCATGAACGACGCGGCCCGCGCGACCCTCGGCCTCGACCGCGGGCCGGACCCGGTCGGCCGGCGGGTCGACGACCTCGGCCTGGACCCCCACGTCGTGGCCCTGCTGACCGGCGAGGGCGCCGACGTCCGCGACGCGCTCGCGCTCGTCGGCACCCGGGTGGTGGTCTTCAACCGGGGCGACGCCTCCGCCGAGGGCCGGGGGATCGGCACCGTCACGACCCTGCGCGACCGCACCGAGCTGGTCTCGCTGCAGCGCCAGCTCAGCTCCAACCTGTCGATCACCGACACCCTGCGCGCCCAGACCCACGAGTTCGACAACCGGCTGCACACCATCTCGGGCCTGGTCCAGCTGGGGGAGTACGACGAGGTGGCGAGCCTGGTCGGCACCTTGACCCGGCACCGGGCGGAGGTGGGGGAGCACGTCGCGCAGCGCCTGGCCGACCCGGCCGTCGCGGCGCTGGTCGTCGCCAAGCACGCGGTCGCCGAGGAGCGCGGGGTCGTCCTCGAGCTCGATCCCGGGTCGCGGCTGCCGGTGCTCGCGGCCGACGAGAGCGCGGACCTGACCACCGTCCTGGGCAACCTCGTCGACAACGCGGTCGACGCCTGCGCCGGCCGGCCCGGCGCCCTGGTCGAGGTCTGGGTGCACGCCGAGCGGTCGTCGGCCGGCGCGGTCCGGGTCCGGGTCCGCGACAACGGCCCGGGCATCCCCGGCGACCTGCGTGAGGCGATCTTCGTGCGCGGCTTCTCCACCAAGGAGGAGGTCCTCGGCGGCCGGGGCATCGGGCTCCCGCTGGTCCGGCTCATCTGCGTGCAGCGGGGCGGCGAGGTGGTCGTCGACGACGCCGAGCCGGCCACCGGCGCCGCGGGCGGGACCGGGGCCGAGTTCCGGGTGCTGCTCCCCATCGGCGTCGGCGTCGGACAGGATGGGCGACCGTGAGCCGGGTGCTGCGCGTCCTCGTGGTCGACGACGACTTCATGGTCGCGCGCATCCACGCTCGCTTCGTCGAGCAGACCGACGGCTTCGAGGTCGCCGGCACCGCCCGCACCGGCGCCGAGGCGCTCGAGCTCGCGGACGCCCTGCAGCCCGACCTGGTGCTGCTCGACGTGCACCTGCCCGACCTGTCCGGGCTCGAGGTGCTCGAGGGGCTGCGTGCCCGGTCCCGCGAGCAGGGGCGCGACGTCGCCGTCGTCATGGTCACCGCCGAGCGCGGGGCCGCCGCGGTCCGGGCCGCCCTGCACGGCGGCGCCCTGCAGTACCTCGTCAAGCCCTTCGAGTACGACGACCTGGCCGAGCGCCTGCGCCGGGTCGCGACCACGCTCGCCACCCTCCCGGGCAGCCCGGGCGAGCAGGAGCAGGAGGTCGACCAGGCGACGATCGACCGGGCCTTCGGGACGGGCCGGCAGGCCGTCGTACCCCACGAGCTGCCGAAGGGGCTGAGCCCCGAGACCGCCGACCTCGTGCTGGAGGCGGCCCGGGCGGCGGGGGAGATCTCGGCGTCCGAGACCGCCGACGCCGTGGGCCTGTCGCGGGTGACCGCGCGACGCTACCTCGAGCACTTCGTCGACATCGGGACCGCCGAGGTCCGGCTGCGGTACGGCGGCACCGGACGCCCCGAGCGCAGGTACCGGGTCACCGCCTAGTCTGGTCGCGTGACCGCGATCGACGAGCGTCCGCAGCCGCCGACCCCCAGGGCCACCATGGGTGGCGACACCCAGGGCTTCTGGGAACGGTTCGCGCTCGGGCTGTTCATCGCCGTCCCGTTCGTCGCCTTCCTCGCCGCGATCCCCGTCGCCTGGGGCGGCTGGCTGGGCTGGAGCGACGTCGCGATCACCATTGTCATGTACGGCCTCACGCTGCACGGCATCACCGTCGGCTTCCACCGGCTCTTCACGCACAAGTCGTTCAAGCCCAACCGGCCGGTCAAGATCACCCTCGCGGTCCTCGGCTCGATGGCGATCGAGGGGCCGGTCATCCGCTGGGTCGCCGACCACCGCAAGCACCACAAGTTCTCCGACAAGGACGGCGACCCGCACTCCCCGTGGCGCTACGGCAACAGCCTGGGCGGCCTGACGAAGGGCTTCGTGTGGGCGCACGTGGGCTGGCTGTTCGACCCCGAGCAGACGCCGATCGACAAGTACGCCCCCGACCTCGCCAAGGATCGCGACCTGGTCCGGATCTCGCGGCTGTTCTGGCTGTGGGTGCTCACCTCGATCTTCCTGCCGCCGCTGCTCGGGTTCCTGCTCACCTGGTCGTGGCAGGGCGCGCTCACCGCGTTCTTCTGGGGCACCGTGGTCCGCATCGGCCTGATCCACCACGTCACCTGGTCGATCAACTCGATCTGCCACACCCTTGGCGAGCGGCCCTTCGCCTCGCGCGACTTCTCGGGCAACGTGTGGTGGCTGGCCATCCCGTCGGGCGGCGAGTCCTGGCACAACCTCCACCACGCCGACCCGACCTCCGCACGTCACGGGGTCAAGCGCTTCCAGTTCGACACCTCCGCCCGGGTCATCTGGGTGCTGGAGAAGCTCGGCTGGGTCCGCGACGTCCGCTGGCCGACGCCCGAGCGGATCCGGGCGAAGTCGGTCACGCCCGCCGCCTGAGTGGTGGAATGACTCGTCAGTAATTGCTGCGGTTTGGGACCAAACCGTGAAGATTCGGGGCCACGGCGTGCGGTTTGTGCCCAAACGACGCCCCTGTCGTGGCCGCCCCTCGGGCCGGTGCCGGCCGAGCCCGTCCGACGCCCTACCCTTGAGCGCGTGTTGCGCATCGACCAGGCGACGTACGACGCCATCGTGGAGCATGCCCGGCGGGACCACCCGGTGGAGGCGTGCGGGATGGTCGCGGGCCCCCTCGGCAGCGACCGGCCCGTGCGGCTGATCGAGATGGTCAACGCCGCGGGCAGCCCGACCTTCTACGAGTACGACTCGACGGACCTGCTGCGTCTCTACCGCGAGCTCGACGACCGCGACGAGGAGCCGGTGGTGATCTACCACTCCCACACCGCGACGGAGGCGTACCCCAGCATCACCGACATCAACCTGGCCAGCGAGCCCGGCGCGCACTATGTGCTGGTCAGCACGCAGGAGAACGGGAATAACCCGGGCCCCGTGGAGTTCAGGTCCTACAGAATCATCGACGGTGTCGTGACCGAGGAAGAGGTCGCCGTCACGGCGGCAGCCGACATCAATGACGCAGCAGAGGAGACCAGCTGACATGGCCATCGAGGTCCGGATCCCGACCATCCTGCGCACCTACACCGGTGGCGAGAAGGCGGTCAGCGCCGACGGCGCCACCCTGAGTGCGCTGATCGACTCCCTCGAGGCCAACCACCCCGGCATCAAGGACCGCCTCATCGAGGGCGCGGACCTGCGCCGCTTCGTCAACATCTACATCAACGACGAGGACGTCCGCTTCATCGGCAGCCTCGAGGCCGCGCTCTCCGACGGCGACCAGGTCGTCATCCTGCCGGCCGTCGCCGGTGGCGCGCGCTGATCCCGCTGCGATGACGCGCTACGACAGCCTGCTCGCCTCTGTCGGCAACACGCCGCTCGTCGGGCTCCCACGGCTGTCGGCGCCGTTCAACACCGCGGGTGCGCCCGACGGTCGGGGGGTGCGGATCTGGGCCAAGCTCGAGGACCGCAACCCGACCGGCTCGATCAAGGACCGGCCGGCCCTGAAGATGATCGAGGAGGCCGA
Source organism: Nocardioides sp. L-11A (assembly GCA_029961745.1). Taxonomy (NCBI): domain Bacteria; kingdom Bacillati; phylum Actinomycetota; class Actinomycetes; order Propionibacteriales; family Nocardioidaceae; genus Nocardioides; species Nocardioides sp. L-11A. The sequence continues at coordinate 4,106,000 of CP124680.1, read as the reverse complement.
GAAGGACGGCACGCTGCGTCCCGGCTGCACGATCCTCGAGCCGACCTCGGGCAACACCGGCATCTCGATCGCGATGGCGGCCAAGCTCAAGGGCTACCGCACGGTCTTCGTGATGCCCGAGAACACCTCGGAGGAGCGGCGCCAGCTGCTGCGCATGTGGGGGGCCGAGATCGTCTCCTCGCCGGCGGCCGGCGGCTCCAACGAGGCGGTCCGGGTAGCCAAGCAGATCGCCGCCGAGCACCCCGACTGGGTGATGCTCTACCAGTACGGCAACGCCGCCAACGCCCTCGCCCACGAGGAGGGCACCGGGCCCGAGCTGCTTGCCGACCTGCCCTCGATCACCCACTTCGTCGCCGGCCTCGGCACCACCGGCACGCTCATGGGCGTCTCCCGGTTCTTCCGCCGTGCCCGGCCCGAGGTCAAGATCGTGGCCGCCGAGCCGCGCTACGGCGAGCTCGTCTACGGCCTGCGCAACCTCGACGAGGGCTTCGTCCCCGAGCTGTACGACGCCGAGTTGATCGACAGCCGGTTCTCGGTCGGCCCGCGCGACGCCGTACGCCGGGTGCGCGAGCTGCTCGAGCTCGAGGGGATCTTCGCCGGCATCTCGACCGGCGCGATCCTGCACGCCGCGCTCGGCCAGGCCGCCAAGGCGGCCAAGGCCGGCGAGAGCGCCGATATCGCGTTCGTCGTGGCCGACGGCGGCTGGAAGTACCTCTCCACCGGTGCCTACGAGGGCACCGTCGACGAGGCCGAGGACCGGCTCGAGGGACAGCTCTGGGCGTAGGGACGCACCGGCCGAGGCATGATCGGGCGGTGAAGATCCTCATCGGGCTCCTGCTGGCGCTCTCCGGCGCACTCGTGCTCCCCGCTCCCGCGTCCGCGCAGGACGAGCTGCCCCCGCTCGTGCAGGTCCAGCCCCCGTCGTACGACGGGGCGCGCAAGTACGGCCGCACCCTGAAGGCCGACCCCGGGGCCTGGTCGCCGGTGCCCGAGCGGATCGGCTACCAGTGGCTGCGCGACGGCGTACCGATCCCCGGCGAGGTGCGGCGCAAGCACGAGATCGCGCCCGAGGACGTCGGCCACCGGCTCGACCTCGTGGTCGTCGTCGGCGCGACCGGGTACGCCGACACCGTCGTCCAGCTCCGGGTCGGGAAGGCCAAGCACCGGGTCGGCGTGCGCCGTACCGTCCGCTACAGCGTCCGCACCCGCGGCGGCACCGGCGGCGTCGACGTCGCGGACTTCCGCCGTCTGGCCCAGGAGACGTACGACGACCCGCGCGGCTGGCGGGCCCGCGGGGTCCGCTTCCGCCAGGTGCGGCACGGTGGCGCGTTCACGCTCTGGCTCTCCCAGGCCGCGCTGGTCCCGTCCTTCTCCGGCTCCTGCAGCGCCACGTGGTCGTGCCGGGTGGGCCGCAACGTGATCATCAACGTCGACCGCTGGCGCGATGCCTCCCCGGCGTGGAACGGCGCCGGCCGTTCGCTGCGCGACTACCGGCACATGGTGGTCAACCACGAGACCGGGCACTGGCTCGGCCGCGGCCACACGTCCTGCCCGCGCCGGGGCGCGCTCGCGCCGGTGATGATGCAGCAGTCGAAGGGCACCCAGGGCTGCCGCTTCAACCCCTGGCCGACGCCGCGCGAGCTCGGCCGCTGACGACGCTCACTTCCAGTTCAGGTCCTGGGCACGGTTCCACAGGCTGTCGGGCACTGCGCCGACGCCGAGGATGTCGAGGCTGACGTTGGCGACCTCGCCGTTGCGGATCGGCTGGGGCACGGCCTTGAAGCCGGGGCGGGTGCGGCCGGGCTTGGCCCGGTCCGGGTTGAGCTTGTAGAGCTCGGTGTTGGGGACCCCGGCGCCGGGACCCCAGAAGGCGAACGCCACCCGATAGTTCTCGCGGTTCGTCTTGATGGCGTGGTTGCGGGTGCCCGGGATGCCGCCGTGGTCAGAGGTCAGCACGATGATCGTGTTGCTGCGCAGCGACGGCGTGGACTCGATCTGGGCCATGATCTTGCCGACGATCCGGTCGACCTTCGCGACCGCCTTCAGGTACGTCGGCGACATCCAGCCCTGGTGGTGCCCCACCTGGTCGGGCTTGCCGAGGTGGAGGAACGAGAACGACGCGGGGTCGGTGGCGAGGTCGGCGCGCAGGGCCTTCGCGACGGCGCCGTCCTTCTCGACCTGGATCACGTTGGGCTCGATCGCGGCGGGCCAGGACCGCTCGAACAGCCAGAACTTCGACTTGGTCGCGTAGACCGCCGTGGTCCCGCCGGCCGCGCGGACCTGCGAGAACACCGAGTCGACACCGTGACCCGCCGCCTGCTGGACGGTCTTGGTGACGGTGTCGTCGTTCCAGGTGACACCGTGGCCGCCCTTGGCCGCCTTGATCCGGCGGCCGGTGACCATGCTGGTGTGGTTGGGCAGGGTGACCGTCATCTCGAGCTGGCTGCGGGCGTTGACGGTGCCGGCGCCCTCGTCCTTGATGATCCGGTGCAGGTTCGGCGTGCCGGCCCGGCCGAGCCGCTTGAGCGCGCGCGGGTTCAGGCCGTCGACCGAGATCGCGACGACGTGCTTGTTGTTGACCGTGTCGCGGGCCGCCTCCGCGCGGTCCGCGGTGGCGGTGCCGGGGCCGGAGAGCCCGAAGCCCGCGAGGGCGGCGGCGACGGCGACGGCGAGGACGGCGGGACGGCGCAGGTTGATCACCCGAGGAGCCTACGTCGCGCTCGCGCGGGGGACGTGATCTCGGTCCCGGAATGCCGACTGCGGACACCTCGACGCCGTAGTCTGACCGGGTGCGGCAGGTGAACCATCCCGATCTCGACGGCCCGATCGGGATCTTCGACTCCGGATTCGGGGGTCTCACCGTCGCGCGCTCGGTCATCGACCAGCTGCCGCACGAGTCGATCACCTACGTCGGCGACACCGCGCGCCAGCCCTACGGCCCCAAGCCGATCGGCGAGGTCCGCGAGTACGCCCTCGAGTGCCTCGATCACCTCGTCGCCCAGGGCGTCAAGGCCCTCGTCATCGCCTGCAACTCCGCGTCGGCCGCGATGCTGCGCGATGCCCGGGAGCGGTACGACGTCCCGGTGGTCGAGGTGATCTACCCGGCCACCCGGCGCGCGGTGGCCGCGACCCGCAACGGCCGGATCGGCGTCATCTGCACCCGATCGACGGCCGAGTCGATGGCCTACGACGACGCCTTCGCCGCGGCCCCCCAGCTCTCCCTCACCACGCGCGCCTGCCCGCGGTTCGTCGACTTCGTGGAGGCGGGCGTGACCGGCGGGGACGAGCTCATCGCCGTCGCCCACGAGTACCTCGACCCGCTCACCGAGCTCGGCGTCGACACCCTGATCCTCGGCTGCACCCACTACCCGCTGCTGACCGGCGTCATCTCCTATGTCATGGGCGACGACGTCACCCTGGTCAGCAGCGCGGAGGAGTGCGCCAAGGACGTCTACCGGATGCTGGCCGACACCGGTCTCATGCGGCCGGGCGGCGAGCCGTCGTACTCCTTCGCGACGACCGGCTCACCGGCTGAGTTCGAGACGATCGGGCGGCGCTTCCTCGGGCCCGAGCTCGTCGCGGCAGGTCAGTTCGCTGGGGGTGTGCGTTGACGGGTGACAGGATCGATGCCGGGACGGCACCGGAGACGACGGCCCTGCGGGTGCCGCCGGACCCGAGCACCCTGCGGGTGACGATCGTCGGCTGCTCCGGCTCCTACCCGGGCCCGGACTCCCCGGCGAGCTGCTATCTCGTCCAGGCCAGTGACGGGCAGCGCACCTGGAGCCTGGTCCTCGACATGGGCAACGGCGCGCTCGGCACCCTGCAGCGCTACGTCGACCCGCTCCAGGTCGACGCCGTCTTCATCAGCCACCTGCATGCCGACCACTGCGTCGACATGACCAGCTACTACGTCCTCCGCAAGTACCACCCCACCGGCAGCCAGCCGAAGATCCCGGTCTGGGGGCCCAAGGGCACCGCCAAGCGGCTCGCCAAGGCCTACGACCTGCCCCGCAAGCCCGGCATGGAGGAGGAGTTCTCCTTCCGCGTCTACGGCGACCCGGTCGACATCGGGCCGTTCCGCGTCGAGCCGTACGAGGTCGACCACCCCGTCCCGGCGTACGGACTGCGGGTCTCGGCCTTCGGGAAGGTCCTCGCCTACAGCGGCGACACCGGCCCCACCCCGGCGCTGATGGACATCGCGGCCGACGCCGACCTCTTCCTCTGCGAGGCGTCCTTCCGCGCCTGCGACGACAACCCCCCGAACCTGCATCTGACCGGTGTCGAGGCCGGCGAGGTCGCCGCCAAGGCTGCGGTCAAGCGTCTGGTCGTCACCCACGTCCCGCCGTGGCACGATGCGCAGACCATGCTGGCCGAGGCGGCGAGCGCCTTCGACGGACCGACCGAGCTGGCCGCGCAGGGCACTGTCTACGAGCTCTGAGATGGGCGGGGCCGAGGAGAGCCGTCTCCTGACCCTGCTGCCCTACGCGTCGGCTGCGGAGCGGCAGCCCCTGCTGTTCCGGCTGGGCCAGGTCGAAGGCGACCGCGCCCTCGCGGTGCTGGTCCCGATCGTTGACGGCTCCGTCAAGCGGACCGCGTCTGAGCGGGAGGCGCTGCTGCAGCGGCTGGAGCGGAGACGTGCGGCGTCGCCCTGAGCGAGGGATCCGAGCGAGGCCGCGATGAATCCGGGTCGTCCGGGAACCGGATGCCCACCCTCGGGCGTCCCTGAGGTGAAGGCATGGTCGAGTCGAGAAGAGCCGCCGTGGAGTTCGCTGAGTTCGTGGTCACCCGCCGGCCGGCGCTGGTCCGGGCGGTCGTGCTCATGGGCTCGCCGCTCGCCGATGCCGAGGACATCGTCCAGAGCGCGCTGACCACGTGCTACCGACATTGGACGAAGGTGCGGCGCGCGGGCTCACCGGAGGCGTACGTCTACCGGATCCTGGTCAACACCCGTGCGAGCACATGGCGACGGAAATGGCGCGGCGAGCTTCCGACCGACGACCTGCCCGACGGCATCACTGACCCGGACCTCACCACGGGCATCGCCGTCCGGCAGGCGCTGGCCGCAATGCCGGCGGCGCAGCGAGAGGTCCTGGTCCTGCGCTACTACGCCGATCTCACCGAACGCGAGATCGCCGACGTCCTGCGGATCGCGCCCGGCACGGTGAAGAGCCGCGCCGCCCGCGGACTCGCCGCGCTCGCGACGACCCTGAGGAGCCCCGATGCTCACGGATGATGAGGCCCGCGACCTGCTCGCGCGCGCCGCCCGGACGATCGACGTCCCCCCGGCCCTTGCCGTGGTGAGATCGCGACGGTGGCTCGCGGTCGCGGCGTCAGCGGCGGTGGTGGCGATCGGCGCCGCCGGCGCCATGGGCATCGCCCGCGGGGGTGGTGGCGACCCGGACGGCGCGAAGGATGTCGCGACGGCCGGCTCGCCGAGCCAGACCGGCACGCCCTCCCTCGACCAGTTCCTCGATCCGCGCTCGGCACGGCTGCCCCGCCCGGTCCGGCTCAGTGATCCGGTGACCACGCACGGGTCCGGGACGGGGACGATCGAGGTCGGTCCGGCGCCCGAGGGCGCCACCGGCGTCGAGTTCCGTATCGCCTGCCTCACCGCGGGGCGGTTCGTCTGGCCCAACGGTGGATCCGTGGAGTGCACCGCGAAGGAGGCACGCGCCTTCGTGCGCGACGCGGACATGCTCGGGGGAGGTGGGGTCGCCGACCTCGAACCGGGCGGGACCTCGATCACCATCGCCGCCGACCCCGGCCGGGCCTGGCGGGTCGTCACCGCCTTCGTCCGGTTCGAGGAGCCCACCGACGCCGGCACCATCGACATGGAGGAGCTGAACCGGCAGCTGGAGGCCCGTTCGGTCCCCTTCGACGAATGCACCGACGCGGTCGCCTTCTTCGAGCGATCCGACGTCATCGAGTTCTACACGCGGTACTTCGGGCCCGACCACGTCGCGAACATGGGCAAGGGCCGTTTCATCGACTGCCCGACCGCCGCCCAGCTGGACGAGGGCTTCGCCCGGATCCAGGAGCAGGCCGCGACGGGCGAGCTCCAGAAGTCACTGGCGAAGGTCGAGGAGGTGAGGAGGCGGGGCGAGCGCGGCGCGGGCCGTTGACCCACCGGTGTCGCCGCCGCGGGACCCGGTCAAGGAACCACGATGTCCGCATCGCTGTGGCCCGATGCGCCCCGGCGCAGCCGCGCGTCGCAGGTGATCAGGGTGGCGTCGAGGCTCTCGGTCAACGCCAGGTAGGTCGCGTCGTAAGCGGTGAGGTTGTCACGCAGCGACCAGATCCGAGGGAGCAGGTCGTCGACCGCCCATCGACGTGCGGGGAACGCGGCGAGGTCCTCCAGCGCCGCGGCGGCCCGTGCTGCGGTGATCTGATCGCTGCGTGCCCAGCCGCGCAGGACCGAGGCCGTCTCGACCACGGCGAGATGGGGGAGGTGCAGGTCGCCGGCATGGCCGACGAGCCACTCGTCGATAGCGACGGCTCGCGGGGTGTTCGCGACGATCTCCGCGAGAGCCGAGGCGTCGAGGACCGCGGTCACCGCTCGCGCTCGGCGCGCAGGACGTCGGCCGCGCTGGTGGTGGGTGCCGTCGCACCGCGGAGTCGGACCCGGTCGCGCCACTCGTCGTACGTCGGCTGGGAGGCCGTCCTCTCGAGCTCTTCGCGGACGTAGTCGGACAGGCTCATGCCCCGGCGAGCAGCGCGCTCCTTGAGAATGCGGCGCAGGTCGTCGGAGACGTTGCGAACTTGAAGAGTTGACATGCATTCCAGTCTATCTGCATGCGTTGTGCATGTCTGTCTGCGACGAGCTCAGTCCGGGACGGTCGCGAGTCGTTGCTGGCCCCAGCCGAACCGGGTCTCGCACGCCCAGTCCTCGAGGTCGCTCGCGAGCTGATGGAGTTCGCCCTCCCCATCCCGATAGGGCGCCGGTCCCCAGATCTCCTTCTGGAAGATCTCGTCGTCGACCGTCACGACCGTCAGCCGCATCGCGACCCACCCGGCGTCAGGCTGGTCGAAGTGATGCGCGTGGGGAGTGACCCACTCGAGCCGCACCGTGCAGAGCTCGGCCGGGCCCAGCAGGCTCGCGACCAGGCAGTGCAGGCGCCACTCCACACGCTCGGGGCTCTCGGGCCAGGGGAACTCGGGCAGGGACACACCCCCACCCAAGCCCACCGCGGCGGGGCAGGCGAGCGGATTACTCCACGGGATGCCCGGCGTCGCGGATCGTCAACGCGATCTGGACCCGGTTGGTGGTCTCCAGCTTCTCGAACAACTTCGAGACGTGGCCCTTGACGGTGGGCACCGAGAGGTGGAGCTCCGCGGCGATCTCGGCGTTGGAGAGGCCACGGCCGACGGCGCCGGCGACATCGAGTTCCCGCTCGGTGAGCCGGTCCAGCCGGCGCTGGGCGTCGGCGGCGCGCTGGTCCCCGGAGCCGGTGCGGACCCGCTCGATCAGGGTGCGGGTGACTGACGGCGAGAGCATGGGGTCGCCCGCGGCGACCTTGCGGAGGGCGGCGACGATCTCGGGCGGCGCGGTGTCCTTGAGCAGGAAGCCGTCGGCCCCGGCGGCGAGCGCGCCCACGACGTAGTCGTCGGCGTCGAAGGTGGTCAGCACGATCACCCGCGGCGGCAGGGAATCGGCGTGCAGGATCCGGGTCGCGGCGAGCCCGTCGAGGACGGGCATCCGGATGTCCATGAGGACGACGTCGGGGCGCAGCTCGCGGGCCAGGGCGATGCCGGCGCGACCGTCCGCGGCCTCGCCGACGACCGCGATGTCGGCCTGGCCGCCGAGCATGAGGGACAGCGCGGAGCGCACCAGGGGGTCGTCGTCGACGACGATGACACGGATCTGCTCGCTCGACGGGTCCGTCATGAGGCCTCCTCGTGGCCGGCTTCCTGCTCGGCGGCCCACGGTAGCCAGGCGTGCAGCACGAAGACGTCGGCCCCCGGCGTGTCGGGACAGCGCTCGATGCGGTGCTCGAGGGTGCCGCCCCGCAGCTCGGCCCGCTCGGTCAGGCCGACCAGGCCGAGGCCGGCGCCGGGCGTCCGGGTGGGCCCGAAGCCGAGTGCGTTCGCGAGGACGACGTCGACGCCGTCCGCGGGCGAGCCGCTGACCCGGATCCGCAGCGTGGCGGCCGGAGCGTGCTTGCCCGCGTTGGTGATGCCCTCCTGCACGATCCGGTACACGGTCCGGCCGACGGCGTCGGGCAGCTCGCCGTCGCCGGGGACCAGCTCGTCGTCGTACTCGATGACGGCGCCGGCCGCGCGGGCGTCCGCGACGAGGGCATCGAGGTCACGGTGGGTGGGCTGCGGGCCGGTCAGCGGGCCTCCGGCGCCGTCGGTGTCGCGCAGCACGCCGAGCACCTCGCGCAGGTCGGTGAGGGCCTCGTGCGCCTTGGCCTGGATGACCGCGACGCTGCTGCGCATCTCCTCCGCGGAGAGGTCCTCGCGGTAGGTGAGGGCACCGGCGTGCATGGAGATCTGCGAGATCCGGTGGGCGAGGACGTCGTGCATCTCCCGAGCGATCCGCGCCCGCTCGGTCGAGCGGGCCTGCGTGGCGCGCAGGTCGCGCTCCGCCTCGGCGGTCTCGGCGCGCTGGCGCAGCGTCCAGACCAGTTCGCGGCGCGAGCCGATGTACATGCCCCAGGCCATGATCGCCATCACGACGGCGACCGTGACCGAGAGGTTCACCCACCACGGATCGACCGTCTCGTCCGGCTGGATCTCGTAGTAGACCAGGCTGACCACGACGTTGAGGGCGCCCGCGGTGATCACCTGCCACCACCGGCGGCGGGTGGCCAGCGACACGGTGGCGAGAGCGGAGGCACCGGCGGACAGCGAGCTGACCGGCCCCATGAGCAGCGTGAGGATGGCGATCGTGAACGGCCACCGCCGCCGGAAGCCGACGAGCCCGAACGCGATCAGGCCGACCACGAGGTCCACCCAGAACAGCACCGGGTTGCGGTCGAGCTGCGCGTCCATGATCGGGAGCCACGCCACCAGACCGATGAAGGCGGCGAGGAGGTAGCGCCAGACCTGGCTGTACCAGCGCAGGCGTGGCTGGTAGTCGTCGGGCGTGGGCGCGTCCATGGTCCGAGGCTAGTGTCACCGGTCGGGCTCCGGGCAGCGCCCGGGGACCGGACCGACACCTACTTTGGTCGGTGCGACTCGCGACGCGGGTTCGATGTGCGGAGGCGGCCGTTCGGGCAGGCTGGAGCCATGATCACCGTTGATCGACTCACCAAGACCTACGGCGCCTACACCGCCGTGGACGACGTCAGCTTCGTCTGCCAGCCCGGCCGGGTGACCGGCTTCCTCGGCCCCAACGGCGCCGGCAAGACGACCACCATGCGGGTGATGGTCGGCCTCACCCTCCCGACCCGTGGTCAGATCACGATCGGTGGTCTGCGCTACCACGACATCCCCAACCCGGGCCGCCACGTCGGCACCCTGCTCGACGCCTCGGCCCAGCACGTCGGCCGCTCGGGTCGGGAGATCCTCTCCATCGCCGCGCAGACGATGGGCCTGCCGAAGACCCGGGTCGACGAGATGCTCGCCCTGGTCGGGCTCAACGACGACGAGGCGGGCCGCCGTCTGCGCAACTACTCGCTCGGCATGAAGCAGCGTCTCGGCATCGCCCACGCCCTGCTCGGCGACCCGTCGGTCCTCATCCTGGACGAGCCCGCCAACGGCCTCGACCCGGCCGGCATCCGATGGATGCGCGGCCTGCTCAAGGGGTACGCCGACCGCGGCGGCACGGTGCTGCTGTCCAGCCACCTGCTGCACGAGGTCGAGCAGATCGCCGACGAGATGATCCTCATCGGGCGCGGCAAGATCGTCGCCCAGGGCAACCGGGAGACGCTGCTCGCCGGCGCGAGCGGCACGCCGACCACGATGGTGACCTCGCTCGACAACACCGCGCTCGGCGCCGCGCTGACCCACGCGGGTCACGCCGTGGAGCCGGCGGGTGCGGGCCTCAAGGTGCAGGCGAGCCCGGAGCAGGTCGGTCGCACCGCCCTCACCGCCGGTGTCGTCCTCACCGACCTCCGGTCCGGCGGCGCCGGCCTGGAGGATCTGTTCCTCGAGCTGACCTCGGCCGACGCCCGCGAGGCCGTCCCCGGATTCGGCGCCCCCACCCCCGGAGGTATCCCCGCATGAGCACCACGACCACCGTCCCCACCCTGGATGTCTCCGGTACGCCGCGCACCCCGCTGAGCCGTCTCGTCGGCGTCGAGATCCGCAAGGCGATCGACACCCGCGCCGGCTTCTGGTTCGCGACCTCGATCGTCGGCCTGGTCCTCGTCGTCCTGCTGATCTACACCCTCGCCGCACCCGACGACTCCAAGAACTTCGAGGACCTGCTCGGCGTCGGCGGCGGCGTACTCGGCTACTTCCTGCCGATCCTCGTCATCATGCTGGTCACGAGCGAGCAGTCGCAGCGCAACGGCCTGGTGACCTTCACCCTGGAGCCTCAGCGCTCGCGCGTGGTCGCCGCCAAGTTCCTGGCCGGCATCAGCCTGGCCGCGACGGTGATGGTGCTGGCCGCGCTGCTCGCGGTCGTCTTCACGCTGATCGCGTCGGCGACCGGTGCCTCGCCCGAGTGGTCGGTCGACGGCAACCTGCTGTTCAACGGCTTCGTGCTGGCCAACCTGATCGGCATCCTCGTCGGCTTCGCCATCGCGACGTTGCTGATGAACACCCCGGCGGGCATCGTCGTCTACTTCGTCTACGGCCTGATCCTGCCGACCGCGGTCGGCATCCTCAGCGCGCTGAGCTCCGGCTTCGAGAAGGTCGCGCCGTGGATCGAGTTCAACACCGCGCAGATGCCGCTGTTCAGCGGCGACTACCAGCCCTCCGGTGAGGAGTGGGCCCAGATCGCGACCTCCGGCGTGATCTGGCTCGTGATCCCGTTGGTCCTGGGCACCATGCGGCTGCTGCGCATCGAGTTCAAGTAGCACCACCCCGGCGCTTCACCGAAGATTGCCGGACACGTCACCGTGGCGGAGCCTGCAGGTAGCGGGCTCCGCCACGGTTGTTTCTCGTGGGCAACGGATACCTCCGCTTCGCCGCCCTCGGCGACAGCACCACCGTCGGGCTCGGCGACCCGCTCCCGGGCGGCGGTTGGCGGGGGTGGGCCCGGCTGCTGGCCGAGTCGCTGCGGACGTCGTACGACGTCTCGTTCTGCAATGTCGCCGCCTCCGGCGCCACCGCCGCGATCGTGCGCGAGCGCCAGCTCGAGGAGGCGCTGGCCCACCGGCCCGACCTCGCCTCCCTGCTCGTCGGCGTCAACGACACGCTCCGTTCGACGTGGAACCCCGACCGGCTGCACGCCGACCTGCATCACGTCGCCGGAGCGCTCGTCGACGGTGGCGCCACGCTGATGACGGTGCGGTGGCACGATCACGCAGCGCTGCTCGGGCTGCCGCGGATCCTGGTGCGGCCGATGGCGGACCGGATCGCTCTCGTCAACGAGGTGTACGACGACCTGCACGCGAGGTACGGCGGGCTCCGGCTCGACCTCGCGCTGATGCCCGAGGTCACGGACCGGGCGTGCTGGTCGGTCGATCGCTTCCACCCCTCCGAGGTGGGACACCGCGCACTGGCCCGGGCGTGGGCCGAACGGCTGCGGTCGGCCGGCTACGACCTCCCGTTGCCGAGCCTCGAGCCCGGTGGCGGCTGCCCTCCGAGCTGGCGCCGCGACGTGGCCTGGATGGTCACCGAGGGTGCTCCGTGGTTCGGGCGGCGCGCGCGGGACCTGGGGCCGTGGGCGGTCCGTCGGGCCTGGACGGTCGCTCGGTAGGTTGCTCTCATGAGCACCCGCGAGGACGGCCGCGCCGACGACGAGCTGCGCCCCATCACGATCACCCGCAACTGGCTCGACCACCCCGCCGGCTCGGTGCTGGTCGAGTTCGGCCGGACCCGCGTGCTGTGTGCCGCGTCCGCGTCCGAAGGCGTCCCGCGGTGGCGCAAGGGCTCGGGCCTGGGCTGGGTCACGGCCGAGTACGCCATGCTCCCCGCCTCCACCAACACCCGCTCGGACCGTGAGTCGGTCAAGGGCCGGATCGGCGGCCGCACCCACGAGATCAGCCGCCTCATCGGCCGGTCCCTGCGCGCGGTGATCGACGACAAGGCGCTGCGCGAGAACACGATCCAGATCGACTGCGACGTGCTCCAGGCCGACGGCGGCACCCGGACCGCGGCCATCACCGGCGCCTACGTCGCCCTCGCCGACGCCTGTGCGAAGCTCGGCGTCCCGGGCGCGCTCACCGGCTCGGTGGCCGCGGTGAGCGTCGGCATCATCGACGGCGTACCCCGCCTCGACCTGCCCTACGTCGAGGATGTGCGGGCCGAGACCGACATGAACGTCGTGATGACCGGCGACGGCAGGTTCGTCGAGGTCCAAGGCACCGCGGAGGGCGCCCCCTTCGACCGGGCCGAGCTCGACGCGCTCCTGGCGCTGGCCGAGAAGGGCTGCGCCGACCTGACCCGCCTGCAGCAGGATTCGCTGCGCTCGTGAAGGTGCTCGTCGCGTCCCGCAACGCCAAGAAGGTCGAGGAGATGCGCCGGATCCTCGCCGAGCACATGGGCACGGTCGAGGTCGTCGGCCTCGACGACGTCACCCCGTTCGACGAGCCGGTCGAGGACCAGCCCACCTTCGAGGGCAACGCCCTGCTCAAGGCCCGGGCGGGCGTCGCCGCCACCGGCCTGCCCACCCTGGCCGACGACTCCGGCCTGTGCGTCGATGCCCTGAACGGCATGCCCGGCGTGCTCTCCGCGCGCTGGTCGGGCCCACCCAAGAGCGACCAGCGCAACAACGAGCTGCTGCTCGCCCAGCTCCACGACGTCCCCGACGAGCGCCGCTCCGCCCACTTCGCCTGCGCGGTCGCCGTCGTCCACCCCGACGGCCGCGAGCTCGTCGTCGAGGGCCGCATGGACGGCCGCGTGATCCGCGAGGTGCGGGGCAGCGGCGGCTTCGGCTACGACGTCCTCTTCGTCGCCGACGACCACCCCGGCCTGACCACCGCCGAGCTGTCTCGCGCCGACAAGGACGCCATCTCCCACCGCGGGAGGGCGCTGCGCGAGGTCGCGCCGCTGGTCGCCGACCTGCTGGCCTGACCACGTGTGCTCCTGCACGAGACTGGAACCAATCCACTAGGAACCGGTGGGACGGTTGGAAATCCGACGGAGCGTGCCGCACGAGGACCTGATTCGACCGATGAGGCGCCCACGTAGGTAGCGGCAGCGCCGGTTGCCGATCGAGGAATGGACAGAGCGATCGGCGCCTCCCTAGCCAGGCGGAGGAATGGTCTCGCGACGGTAGGACGTGTCCGTCGGAGGCTTTGCCGTCGTCGGAGCGGGCCGGCCGCGGTGCCCGACAGGAAGCGGGGCCGCCCAAGCCGGCGACAATGAGCCCAGAAACGGCCCGTCACGATGCCCCGGGCGGCGCTGCGAAGCCCCGCTGAGCTCCCGCTCGTCCGGGGATTCAACGTGACCCATGTGGTGCCGAAGGCGGGACTCGAACCCGCACACCCGAAGGCACGGCATCCTAAGTGCCGCGTGTCTGCCAGTTCCACCACTCCGGCGTGAGCGGGCACGAGTCTAGAAGGCATTGCCCGCGCGCGTGTCGCCGGGAAGGATCGAGCCATGCCTGCCACCCTCGACGACCTGGTCGCCATCTACGAGGACCTGCACCGTCACCCCGAGCTCGGTCGCCAGGAGCACCGCACCGCCGGCATCGTCGCCGAGCAGCTGCGCACGCTCGGGTACGACGTCGCGACCGGCGTCGGCGGGACCGGCGTCGTCGCCACCCTCACTCGCGGGGAGGGGGCGACGGTGCTGCTGCGGGCCGACATGGACGCCCTGCCGGTGCGGGAGGCGACCGGACTGCCGTATGCCAGCGAGGCGACGGCGACCGGCGCCGACGGCACCGAGACTGCGGTGATGCACGCCTGCGGCCACGACATGCACACGACCTGCCTGCTCGGTGCCGCGGCGACGCTGGCCGCGGACACCCACTGGCAAGGACGCCTGCTGCTGGTGTTCCAGCCCGACGAGGAGGGCGGCGGCGGGGCGCAGGCGATGGTCGACGACGGCCTGTTCGCGCGGTTCGGTACGCCGGACGTGGTGCTCGGCCAGCACGTGGCGCCCGTGCCGGTGGGGGTGCTCGGCGTTCGCTCCGGCCCGGCGTTCGCGGCGTCCGACGCGCTGCGGATCACCCTCCACGGCGCCGGCGGGCACGGCTCGCGGCCCGAGACCACGGTCGACCCCGTCGTGTTGGGCGCGTCGGTGGTGCAGCGGCTGCAGACGGTCGTCTCGCGCGAGGTCGCGGCCACCGAGACCGTCGTCCTCACCGTCGGCTCCTTCCACGCGGGCACGGTCGCCAACGTCATCCCCGACCGGGCCGTGCTCGACCTGAGCATCCGCACCACGGACCCCGACGTGCGCAGGCGGGTGCTGGCCGCCGTCGAGCGGATCGTCCGGGGAGAGGCGGCCGCGGCCGGAGCGCCGCGGGAGCCGGAGATCGAGACGCTCAACAGCTTCCCGGCGGTCGTCAACGACGCCGCCGCCTGCGACCGGGTGCGCGAGGCCTTCGCGGGGGAGGGCCGCTGGGTGGTCGTCGACCCCGGCCCGGTCACGGGAAGCGAGGACGTCGGCATCCTGGCCGATGCGGCCGGTGCCCCCTGCGCGTACTGGCTGCTCGGCGGAGCCGACCCGGCGCTCTTCGCGAGCGCCACCTCGATCGACGAGATCCGGCGGGTGGTCGACGGCCTGCCGTCGAACCACTCGCCGCGCTACGCCCCGCTGGCAGGCCCGACGCTCGAATCCGGCGTGGCCGCGCTGGTCGCCGCGGCCCGGTCCTGGCTGGCCTGAGCGGACCGCTGGACCGCGCCGCCGTACGCATAGACGCACATCAGCGCCACGAACGGCCACACGACGCCGAGCACCACCGACGGAACGACGTTGAGGACCACGAACGGCAGCGGCACGACGACGAACAGCAGCGCCGCGACCACGGCGCCGATGGTGGTCAGCAACAGCAGGCCGAGGGCGAGCACCGGCACCAGGGTGGCGAAGGAGTGCCGGACCAGGCGGATGCTGCGCGGGAGACCCGCCAGCCCGGAGCGGCGTTCGAGCACCACGACGGGGACGAGCAGTACGCCCGCGGCGAGCACGACCAGCGCGAGCGGCGCCAGCACGATCGACGTGCTGAGGAGCACGATGAGCACGCCGGCCACTGCCACGGCGGGCGAGCCGGTCGCGAGCCGGCGGATGCTCTCGGCGTACGCCGCCCGCAGGTCCACGGGCGCCCCGAGTCCGTCGGCGTCGAGGGTCCGCAGCAGGACGGCGAGCGCGCCGGCTGAGACGGGCAGGGACAGCGCGCCCAGCAGGACCGCGACGCCGCCGACCCAGCCGGGGACCGCGCTGGCGACGGTGACGCCCTGCAGGACGGCGGCCCCGATGCTGAGCAGCGCCGGCGGCGCGATCGCCCGGGCGAAGAGGGCCGGTCGCTGTCGCAGCACCTCCAGGGACGCGGCGACCACCTGGCCGCTGGAGCGCTGGGCACGCAGCGGCAGGCTGGTCGTCGTCCACGGGGTGCGCCGGACCAGCCAGCCGGCGACCAGTAACGCCGCGACCAGGATGACCAGGCCGCGCCACGGGTCGTCCACGTAGCGCCGGAACAGGTCGCTGCCCCGGCCGACCAGGTCGCAGTAGGTCTCGGCGACCGCGTTGTTGCTGGCAGATCCGCCCGGCAGGGCGATCGACGAGGCCCGCGCCTTCGCCGACCAGGTGAACGGCTTGGTCCAGGCCTGCTTCCGGTTCGGGCCGGTCGGGCCGTCGTAGAACCGCTTCGGGCCGACCTCGCCGTAGTGGCCCTCATAGCTGATCCACGGGTACGCCGCGCGCGCCGTCTCGGGGTCGGACGGGATCGACCTCACCACGGGTCGGATCACGTCGTGCTCACCGGCGGTCGTGTCGCACCCGAAGCCGGTGGTGGCGCTGTTGCCCATGAAGACGCCGGCCGAGAACTGGCTGGCGTGGGAGCCCGCGGAGACGTACACGACCGGGTGCGTGTCGTCCTCGAGCTCGAGCTTGGCGCTGCCCCAGGTCGCCTTCTCGGCGCCGTAGTGCTGGGAGTAGACGGCGAGGTCGGGCTCGACCTCCTCGGCCAGCGCGGTCGCGGCGTCGGGCGCCTCGAACTCGAGCTGGATCCGCTCCCAGTCGGTCTCGTGCTTGTTGTTGTAGTCGTTGAAGGCGTAGAAGAAGAAGTACTGGAGCGCAATCCGGTCGCTCACGCCCTTCTCGGTGGCGACGTGTGCGTAGATCGTCGGCTCCGTGCCCCGCCACTGACGGTTGGCCCAGCGCTCGTAGTCACACCCGGGAGCGAGTGGGTTGCCCGGCAGGTCCAGCTCGTAGCCCGGCAGCCCGGGCACGACGTCCGTCGCGGACGGCCCGACCCGGACCAGGTCCCGCGGTGTCCACGGACCACGCAGGGCCACGGTGGGGTTGTCGAAGAGGACCTCGACGTCACTGGGCGGGTACGGCTCGCCGGGGCCGCACGGCTCCTCCTGGTGCACCAGCATCAGGACGGGCGCGAAACGCTCGGCGAGAGCCGCCTCCGCGGTCGCGGCCGGGTCGACAGTGGGGTCGACAGTGGGATCGACGACTGCGGGGGCTGGGGCGCCGGGGTCGTCGTCCGCATGGGCCGGCGCCGCCCCGAACAGCAGCGCGACGAGGGGCGCGGCCAGCAGGCAGCGGACCCGCCACCGCCGGCCGCTCACCTCAGCTCACTCGGTCCACTGCCAGGCGCCGAGGATCTCGGTGAACCTGTCGAGCACGTCGTCGTCGCCGTCCTTGAGTGAGACGGTGATCGAGTACGCCGTGTCGCCGCTGATCACCAGGTAGGACCGTTGGGCGACGTCGACGTCGTTGTCGTTGGTGCGGCTGATGTCGACGCCGAGCGCGGTCTGCCCGTCGATCGTGGTGTCGTCGATGTCGGTCGTGAACGCAGTGTCGTCGCCGGCGGTCAGCGCGTTCTTCCACTCGTCCTTGATGTCGGCCGGGTCGGTGCTGCCGTAGGCCGACTGGATCTCGACGATCACGTTGCCGCGTGCGGCGTTGAAGGTCGCGCCCCAGATGAAGACCCGGTCGAGGGTGGTCGCGTCGGGACTCTGCGCAGTGAACTCGTCGGTGCCGTCGATCCACCCCTTCGGCAGGTGCGCCTCGTAGCCGGTGCCCGCGACGGACGGGCCGCCGAGGTCGGTCGGGGTGCTCTCGTCGTCGGTGGGCTGGTCCGTGGAGTCGGTGGGGTCGGTCGGGTCGGTCGGGTCGGTCGTCTGCGACGCCGGGTCGTCGGCCGACTTGTCGTCGTCGCGACCGGTGACCGCGATGATGCCGATGATGCCGGCGACGACCACCACGAGGGCGACGGCGATGGCCGCGACGATCAGCCCGGTGCGGGACTTCTTCGGCGGCGTCGGCTGGGACCAGCCCCCCGGCGGCGGGGGCGGCGGCGTGGGGGCGCCCGGGGCGGCGTACGACGGGGCGGCCTGCTGCGGCGGGACCGGCTGCTGCGGGGGCGGCGCCGGCGAGGCCCCCTGGCTCATCGGCGGGCTCATCGGGGACGACACCGGCGAGGTGAGCGGCGCCTGCGTGGGCGCGGTGCCACCGGGCCCGTAGCCCGGCGGCGCGGCCGTGCCGGCGTCGGGGTCGAGGCCGGCGACGAGCGGCTCGGGCACCCGGCCCAGCGCGTAGCCCAGCACCGCGACCGCCCACTGGCAGCCGCGGACGTCGGCGCTGCCGCGGTCGCGCGCCAGGCGCTGTCCGGCCGACTCGACCGCGTCGGCAGCGTTGGCCCCGCTGTCGAGCATCGAGAGGAGTGCGTCGAGGGCACCGAGCCGCACTGCGTCGGTGAGCAGGTTGATGGTGCCCCCGGACGCCTGGCCCTCGTCGAGGTAGTCGTCGAGGGAGCCGCGGAACGCCGCGGCGTCGCGGAACAGCGCCGAGCCGTGGTCGCAGGCGAGCTCGGCGAGGGACTGGTGCAGCTTCATCGGGTGTCCTTCGGATCCGGTTCAGGCAGGCGGGACGGGAAGGCCGAGATCCTTGCGGAGCTTCGCCACGTGTCCGGTCGCCTTGACGTTGTACTGCGCGAGCTCGATGCCGCCGTCGGTGTCCACGACGAAGGTCGAGCGGATGACGCCCTCGACGACCTTGCCGTAGAGCTTCTTCTCGCCGTAGGCGCCGTAGGCCCGGTGGACGGCCAGATCGGGGTCGGAGAGCAGGGTGATGCTGAGGCCGTCGCGCTCGCGGAACTTGGCCAGCTTGGTCGTGGTGTCCTTCGAGATGCCGACGACGGTGTAGCCCGCCGCCTGCAGCGCGTCGAGGGAGTCGGTGAAGTCGCACGCCTGCTTGGTGCAGCCCGGGGTCATCGCCGCCGGGTAGAAGTAGACGATCACCTTCCGGCCCTGCTTCAGCAGGTCGTAGAGGTCGACCTCCCCGTCCTGGTCGGACGCGAGGCAGAAGTCCGGCGCACGGTCGCCGGCGGACAGCCTGGCCTGGTCGCTCATGGGATGCGTACTCTCCTGGTGGACAGATGCTGTTGCAACAGCAATGCAATAAAGTGGCCGAAGAATGAGTCAGTGCTCGTGACCATCTAACTACCCCGGTGGCCGACGACCGAACACCGGACCGAGTACAGGAGCAACCATGCACGTCCCGGACGGCTTCCTCGACGCCCCGACCTCGGTCGCGACCGGCGTCGTCGCCGCGGCCGGCGTCGGCATCGCCCTGCGCCGGGCGCGCGCCGAGCTCGACGACCGCACCGCCCCGATGGCCGGCCTCGTGGCCGCCTTCGTCTTCGCGGGCCAGATGATCAACTTCCCGGTGGGAGCCGGCACCAGCGGCCATCTCCTCGGCGGCGCGCTGGCGGCGGTGCTGGTGGGCCCGTGGACCGGGGCGCTGTGCATCAGCGTGGTCCTGCTCGTCCAGGGCCTGTTCATGGCCGACGGCGGCCTGACCGCACTCGGCACCAACATCACGCTGATGGGCCTGGTCGGCGTCTTCGTCGGGTACGCCGTGTTCCGGCTCGTGCTCGCCGTCCTCCCGCGCCGGCTCGGCTCGGTGCCGGTGGCCGCCGCCCTCGGAGCCCTGGTGTCCGTCCCCGCCGCCGCCACCGTCTTCACCCTGCTCTTCGCCGTCGGCGGCACCGCCGACGTGTCGGTCGGCAAGGTGCTGACCGCCATGGTCGGCTGGCACACCGTCATCGGCGTCGGGGAGGCCGTGGTGACCGGCCTCGTGGTCAGCGCGGTCGTCGCGTCGCGCCCGGACCTGGTCCATGGCGCCCGCGGCCTGGCCCGACGCACCTCCCTGCGCACCGGGGAGGTCGCGGCATGAGGAGCCGTCGCTTCCTGCTCGCCGGCCTGCTCGTGGCCCTCCTCATCGCCGGTGTCGGCAGCTACTACGCCAGCAGCCACCCCGACGGCCTCGAGTACGTCGCTGGGAAGACCGGCTTCAGCGACTCGGCGAAGGACCCGGTCGACACCGGCAGTCCGTTCGCCGACTACGGCACCAAGGGGGTCGACGACGAGCGGCTCAGCGGCGGCATTGCCGGCGTCGCCGGTGTCGGCCTGACGCTCCTCATCGGCGGCGGGCTCTTCTGGGTGCTCCGCCGGCGCACCCCGCAGGAGTGACGGGGGCCGGCATGGGCGCGGGGCACGGTCATCGGCTGCACTTCCACGGACATTCCGTGGTGCACCGGGCACCGGCACACCTGAAGATCCTGCTGCTGCTCGGGTTCGTCCTGACGGTCGTCGCGACGCCCCGGGAGTGGTATCCCGTCTTCGGCGGCTATCTCGCCTTGCTGCTCGGCGTGGTGCTTCTCGCCCGGGTCCCGCTGACCTACCTGCTGCCGCGGATGGTCGTGGAGGTGCCCTTCCTGCTGTTCGCCGCGCTGATGCCGTTCGTCGCCGAGGGCCCGCGCGTCGCCGTACCCCTGGGTTGGTCAGGGCTGGGCGGCTGGGAGCTCTCCCTGTCGGAGTCCGGCCTGATGGCCGCCTGGGGCCTGGCCGTCAAGGGCACCCTCGGCGTGCTGGCCTCGCTGACCCTCGCCGCGACCACCGAGCCGACCGACGTGCTCCGCGGCCTGCAGCGGCTCCGGCTGCCTGACCTGCTGGTGCAGATCATGGGGTTCATGATCCGCTACCTCGACGTCGTGACCAGCGACCTCGGCCGGATGCTCACCGCCATGCGCTCGCGTGGCGTCGACCCCCGCTCGCCGCGGCACTGGCCGGCGCTGGCGCGTACCCTCGGAGCGCTGTTCGTGCGGTCCTACGAGAGGGGGGAGCGGGTGCACCTCGCGATGCTGTCCCGCGGGTACGACGGCCGACTGCCCGGAGACGGACGATGACGCCCGTCCTCGACATCCGCGACCTGGCGTTCGCCTACCCCGACGGGCATCAGGCGCTGTTCGGCGTCGACCTCCACGTGCACCAGGGCGAGCGGGTCGCGCTGCTCGGGCCCAACGGCGC
The DNA here is from genome assembly GCA_029961745.1 of Nocardioides sp. L-11A. NCBI lineage: Bacteria > Bacillati > Actinomycetota > Actinomycetes > Propionibacteriales > Nocardioidaceae > Nocardioides > Nocardioides sp. L-11A. The sequence goes on along the minus strand of CP124680.1, from coordinate 4,085,463 downwards.
CGGCAAGACCACGCTGGTGCTGCACCTCAACGGGATCCTGTCCGGCGAGACCGGCCACGGCGAGGGCAGCGTCGCGGTCAGCGGCCTACCGGTGACCAGGAAGAACCTGCTCGAGATCCGGCGCCGGGTCGGCGTGGTCTTCCAGGACCCCGACGACCAGCTGTTCATGGGCTCGGTCCGCGCCGACGTCGGCTTCGGGCCGGCCAATCTCGGCCTCAGGGGCGCCGCGCTCGAGCAGCGGGTGCTGGAGGCGCTCGACCGGGTCGGCATGGCCGACTTCGCCGACCGGCCGCCCCACCACCTCTCCTTCGGCCAGCGCCGCCGGGTCGCGGTCGCGACGGTGCTGGCCATGGAGCCCGAGATCCTGGTGCTGGACGAGCCCAGCTCCAACCTCGACCCCGCGTCGCGCCGCGAACTCGCCGACATCCTGCGCGGACTCGACGTCACCCTGCTGATGGTCACCCACGACCTGCCCTACGCGCTGGAGCTCTGCCCCCGCTCGGTGGTGCTCAGCGACGGCCGCGTGGTGGCCGACGGCCGGACCTACGACGTGCTGACCGACGAGCCCCTGATGCGTGCCCACCGGTTGGAACTGCCCTGGGGTTTCGACCCGCGCTCGATCGCGGTTGATAGCCTGCCCCGGTGAGTGAGACTCCCTCTGACATCGAGCGTGAGATCGAGGAGGCCCGTGAGCGCCTCGCGGGCACGATCGACCAGCTGCTCTACCGCTCGCACCCCAAGACGATCGTCGGTCGGGAGGTGGCGCAGGTGAAGGCTCACTTCGTCGACCCCGCGACCGGGGAGCCGCGCACCGACAACATCCTCAAGGCCGTCGGTGGCGTCGTCGGTGTGATCGCGCTGTTCGCCGTCCTGCGCAAGATCACCCGCTGAGACCCGCGGCCCGCGGTTGAAGGCGCACATGTCCGACAAGACCCCCATCAAGATGCTGCACGACCGCATCCTGTGCGAGGCCGACACCGAGGCCGGCGAGCGTCGCTCCTCCGGTGGCATCGTCATCCCCGCGACCGCTGCCATGGGCGCCCGCCGGCTGGCCTGGTCGCGCGTGGTCGCGGTCGGCCCGCACTGCCGCTCGGTCGTGACCGGCGACAAGGTGCTCTACGACCCCGACGACAAGGCCGAGGTCGAGGTCTCCGGCGAGGTGTACGTCGTCATGCGCGAGCGCGACATCCACGCGGTCGCCGCCGAGCGACTCGGCGACGAGGCCGCGGGCCTGTATCTCTGAGGCATCTCTGGGGCTGACGTAACGCAGGTCACATCGCCGGCGTTGGGCGTGTGTGAGGTCGTCACGTCTGCTCAGCCTGCTCGCCGCCGCTCTCGTGCTGCCCGCCCTGGCGGTGGCGGGTCCCGCCGGCGCCGGCTCACCGGAGACGGCGGCGGTCCCGGCCGTCGTACCCGATGAGCTCGCGACGAAGCCGACGCGACCCGGCAAGTACCGGGCCACGGTCTCGATCACCCAGCACGGCATCCCGCACGTGGTGGCCAAGGGGTGGGCGTCGCTCGGCTACGGCAGCGGCTACGCGGCCGCCGCCGCGTCGATCTGCAATCTCGCCGACACGGTGCTCACCGCCCGGGGCCTGCGCTCGCTCCATCTCGGTCCCGAGGGCCGCTACCGCGACGGGGTCTCGCTGGACGCGAGCAACCTGCAGGTCGACGCCTTCGTGACCGACCTGCGCAACCGGAGGGTGGTTGAGGACCTGCTCGCCTCCTCGGCCGGACCGAGCACGCGCGCCCGCAAGCTGGTCCGCGGCTACGCGGCCGGCGTGAACCGCTGGCTGCGCACCAACAAGGTCACCGACCCGGCCTGCCGGGGAGCCGCGTGGCTGGTGCCCGACGCCACCGAGCTCGACCTCTGGTACGGCGTCTACCTCGCCAACCTGATCGCCTCCTCCGGCGTGTTCGTCAAGGAGATCGTCGAGGCGGACCCGCCGACCCTCCAGGACCCGGGCCTGCCCGACCTCGGCATCCCGCTGTCCCTGCCGCGGACGGAGGCCGAGATCCCGGCGTACGCCGCCCAGGTGGACCGCGACGCGTTGCTCGCCTCGCTCGGCCGCGATCCCGCCTTCGGGTCGAACGCCACCGCCATCGGCGGCGACGCCAGCTCCACGGGGCGAGGCATGCTGCTGGGGAACCCGCACTTCCCGTGGGTCGGCCGCTACCGGTTCACCCAGCAGCACCTGACGATCCCCGGGAAGTACGACGTCGCCGGCGGGTCGCTGATCGGGTCCCCGGTCGTCAACATCGGCTGGAACAAGGACGTCGCGTGGAGCCACACCGTCTCGACGGCGTACCGGTTCACGCCGTACGAGTACCTCACGCTCGGCCCCGGCACCAGCTATCTGACGCCCCGCGGGATCGAGAAGGCCGAGCGCCGGGTGGTCGACATCCCGGTGCGCCGCGCCGACGGCTCGGTCGGGACGGTCCAGGAGGACCTGTACCGCACGCCCCAGGGCTACGTCATCGACAGCCCCGCGCAGTTCATGGGCTGGTCCCCGCTGAGCTTCTGGGCGATCCGGGACGCCAACGCCGAGCAGCTGCGGACCATCGACACCTTCTTGGAGATGGGCCGCGCGACGAGCAGCCGTGACCTGCTCGCCCGTCAGGACGCCGCCGGCGGGATGCCGTGGGTCAACACCACGGCCGCCGACCGCCGAGGCGAGGTGCTCTACGCCGACCACAGCGTCGTGCCGCACGTCACCGACGCCCTGGCCAACCGGTGCATGACCGTGGTGGGGCGGCTGATCCAGTCCGTGGCCGGGCTGCCGGGCCTCAACGGCAACCTCGCCGACAGCAGCTGCGCCTGGGGCGCCGACGCGGACGCCCAGCGGCCGGGGATCCTCGGACCGCAGCACCTGCCCGCCGTCGTACGCCGCGACTGGGTGATGAACGCGAACGACTCCTACTGGACGCCCAACGACAAGGTCCGGCTGGAGGGCTACCCCTCGATCATCGGGTGCGAGCGGTGCGAGCGCACCATGCGGACCCGGATGGTCTCCCAGTACGTCCTGGACCGTCTCGCGGTCGGCAAGGAGACCCCGAGGACCCTGCGCGGCCACGAGTACGCCAACCGGCTGCGGGCCGCCGAGGTGATGCGCGCCGACGGCCGGCTCGACGCCGTGTGCGCCGCAACGGGGGAGACCGAGGCCTGCGCGGTGCTGCGTGCCTGGGACGGACGCTCGGACGTCACCTCGGTCGGGACCCACCTCTTCGAGGCCTTCGTGCAGCGGGCGCCGACCGGGTCGAAGCTGTGGCAGGTGCCCTTCGACCCCGCCCATCCCTTCCACACCCCGCGGGAGCTGCGGACCGGGCCGCCGGTCGTCGCCGCCATGAAGGCGGCCATCGACGCCGTACGTGCGGCGGGGGTGCCCTTCGGCGCCACCTGGGGCTCGCTCCAGGTGGCCGGCGACCGCGGCGCGCCCGCCTTCCCGCTCGGTGGCGGCGAGGGTGACCTCGCCGGGAACGCCAATGCCCTGGCGTCGATCGCGCCGGCCGCGAACGGAGACCGCTACAAGGCGGTCAGCTACGGCTCCTCGCACATCCAGGCGATCGCCTTCCGCGGCAAGCGCAAGGTCAACGCGCGCACCATCCTGACCTACTCGCAGTACGAGGATCCCGGCTCGCGGTGGTCGCGCGACCAGACCCGGCTCTTCTCGGCCGAGTCGTGGGTGCGCTTCCCGTGGACCGAGCGGCAGATCGCCCGGGACCTGGTGCGGACGGTGGTCCTGCGGGGCAAGTAGCGTCTGCCCGGGAGCTCACACACCGAGCGGCGACCGACGGGAGGAGCAGGCGTGGCCAGCGTGCCGGGACGGGACCAGCGCGGACCGATGGAGCGGCTCGTGCGCATCGCCGCCGTGCTCCAGGCCTACCCCCAGGGCGGCGTGAGCGCCGCGCGGCTCGACCGGGTCGCCGGGTTCCCCGCGTCGCAGGGCCATGATCAGCTCAAGCGTGAGATCCGGCATCTCGAGCGGCAGGGCTGGCGGATCGAGAACATCGCACCGGCGGGCTCGCCCGCGGTCTACCGAATGACGACCGTCGACAACCGCCTGCGGGTGCGCCTCACCCTCGGCCAGCAGGCCGCGCTGCGGCGCGCGGTGCTGCTCGCCGACCGCGGCGACCTCGCCCAGCGGCTCGGCCTGACCGACGACGACGCGGCGACCCCGGCCGAGTCGGGTGGCTCGGGTGTCTCGGGTGCCTCCGTCCCGGCTGCCGTGCAGGTGGCCGCGCCGGCGGCGCTGGGGGCGGTGGTCGACGCGGTCCGTGACCAGCGGGTGCTGCGTTTCGGCTACAAGGGGTCCCCACGCGTGGTGCACCCCGCGTCGGTCCGCAACCAGGACGGCGTCTGGTACCTCCGCGGCATCGAGGACGGCGATCTCGACGCCGCGGACGGGCCGATCGTGAAGACCTTCGTCGTCTCCCGGATGCTCGGCGTCGCATCGGGCGAGGCCCGCAGCGCCCAGCCGCCGCCGCAGGTGCGCCACCCGGAGCTGCACCCGATGTCCTGGGAGATCGACCCGCCGGTCGAGGTGACCCTCCGGGCGCCGGCCGGCTACGCGCCCGACGTACGCCGCTGGCTCGGCGAGCCCCTCGGGGTCGAGGCCGACGGCGACGATGTGCTGCTGCGCTACCGCGTGACCCATCGCGCCGCGCTCCACGCGCGGCTGGTCGAGCTCGACGACCGGGTCCGGATCGACGGTCCCGCGCAGGCCCAGGCGGACCTGGTGGCCTTCCTGGGCGCCGCCCGCGGAACGGAGACCGGCCGGTGAGCGACGTCCCGAAGTACGTCAGCCGGATCGCCCGGCTGCCCGAGGTGTTCGCCCGGCTCGCGGCCAGCCCCGACGGGATCGCCCTGCGCGACCTCGCCGCGGCCTTCGACACCTCGGTCGCCGAGCTGCGCCAGGACCTGCTGGCCTTCTACACCGCCGACATCGGCGGCGAGTGGCTGCTCTCGCGGCCCGAGGTGCTGGAGTTCCTCGGCCCCGACGGCGACGCCGAGGACCCGGGCACCGCGGAGGTCGTCCGGCTCGTCGCGGAGAGCCCGATCGACCTCGGTGTCGAGTACGTCGACGCCGGCGAGCTGGGCCGCGTCCACGCCGCGGGCCAGGCGCTGCTGGAGATCGAGCCCGACAACGCCGAGCTCGCCGAGGCCCTCGACGTCCTGGCCGAGACGCTCTTCGGGCAGCCGGTGGAGCCGGTGGAGCCGGTGGAGCCGATGGAGTCGGTGGGCGACGCAGCGGGGGAGGTGGCCGGCGTGGCTGCCGACGGGTCCGGCGGCCGGCCCGCCGGTGCGACGGCACCGGACGCACTGCTGCCCCGCCTGCGCCGCGCCCAGGGCGAGGGCCGCGTCGTGCGGATCGTCTACTCGCGCGCCTGGGAGCCGGGCGTCACCGAGCGGGAGATCGAGCCCTGGCGGCTCGTGCAGACCCGGCGGGGCTGGGAGGTGGACGCCGGCCCGGTCGATGACCAGGGCCGGATCCGCACCTACCTGATCTCCAACATCCGCTCGGTCGAGGTGCTGGACCGCACGTTCGTCGTACCCGACGACGTCGACGACCTGCTGGCCCGCCAGCGCGCGACGACGCGGGTCCGGGTGCTGCTGCCGCAGGAGTCGCGCTGGGTGGCCGACTTCTACGCCGAGCAGGTCGGCTTCGTCGAGGACGACGAGCAGGATGTCGTCGTCGACCTCGACCTGCTCCCGCCGGTCGAGGACCGGATCGGCCGGCTGCTGCTCACCGCCGGCCCTACCGCGACCGTCCTCGACCCTCCCGAGCTCGACCGCGCCGGCGTCGTCCTCGCCGGCGAGCTGCTCCAGCACCACACCTCCGGCCCCCACCCGGCGTGACGGCGCGCGGCGCCTTGTAACTAAGGGTTACGTCACGTTATCCACCGCAATAGCGCCCGGGTAGTGGTCACAACGCCCGGGTAGTCGCGGTGGACACGGCGAATCGACGTACGCCGGCACCCGCGCCGGTCCCCGCGCACCTACCAGGGTGTTGTGGCTACTACCCGGGCGCTATTGCACCGAATTTCGTGCTGTAACCCTTAGTTACAAGCGGCGGTGGGGCCGTGAGGGGGAGATCAGCCCCGTTCGACGTGCTCCTTGAGCTGGCGCAGGACGTTGGTCCAGTTCTCGCGGGCGGGAGCCTCGTCCTCGTCCCCGGTGAGCGACTGCTCGACGGTGACGTCCGTGTGGTCGCCGTCGTCCTCGAGCCGCCAGGCCACGCGGTGATAGTTCTCCGGGATGTCCGGCCGGCCGGACAGCGGGCTGTAGTGGGTGACCACGAGCAGCTGCTCGGGCGCGACCTCCAGCACCTCGCCCTTGTCCTGGTACGGGCGGCCGTCGTACTCGCCGCGCCAGGTGATCGGCGACCCGGGCTCCCAGGTCGTGTCCACCTCGGCGCCGAAGAAGTAGGACTTGATCTGCTCGGGCTCGGTCAGTGCCCGCCACACCTGGGCGGGGGAGGCCGAGACCTGCACGCGTGCGCTTGCCGTCGATGTCTCCATCCTCGAGCGTTACCCGGCCGCGATCCCGGCATCCGGCCCCGCCGACCCTGACGGTAGGGTGGATCGCGCTGCTCAAGACGCGGGCTGCCACGGGGGTCGGTCGACCCCGCAGCACCGCAGGAGCCCGCCATGACCGAACAGGTCGACGTCCAGATCACCGTCGACGGTCCGTCCGTTCCCGGATTGGTCCTCAAGTGGGACCGCAGCCGGGCCCGAGCACTGGTCACCTACGAGGCCGACGGCCGCGTCCACACCCAGTGGGTCCCGGCCGACCAGGTCCTCGCGGCCGAGGCCTGACCTCAGCCGCCCTCGGCCGGCGGTGCGGCGTAGTCGCGGCTCGCGGTGTCGACGACCTCCTGGGCGATCGTGCGGAGCTTGACGTTGCCCGTGCTGCTGGCACGCACGAGGAACCGGAACGCCCGTTCCTCCGGGATCCGGTAGCGCTCCATGATGATCCCGACCGCGGTGCCGATCGCCTGGCGGGTCGTGACCGACTCGTTGAGCTGATGCTCGTGCTTGGCCCGGCCCAGGGCGATCGACGCGTGGGCGGCGAAGAGCTCGGCGAGCTGGACGGCGTCGGGGTCGATGCCCGGCTCCCAGGAGTAGAAGTTGAGGCCGCCGAGGGCGCCGTCCTCGCTGTAGAGCTGGAGTCCCATCTGGGCGTGCAGGCCGCGCCGGGCCGCCTCGTCGACGTACCGCGGCCAGCGCTGCTCGGTCGCGATGTCCTCCATGATCGTGACGCCGCCGGTGCGGATCGCGTCGTAGCACGGCCCCTCGCCGAGCTTGTACTGGAGCTCGTCGATCTCCCACACCAGTGGCCCGGTCCCGGACCGGGTCTCGATCCGCCGGTCGCCGTGGGTGATCGAGATGCCGACGTGCTCGAACCCGGGCACGGTCTCCTGGGCGGCGCGGACGATGGCGTCGAGCGTGTCGTCGAGGGAGCGGTGGCTGTTGATGGTCAGGGCCGCCTCGGTCAGCGCGGCGGCGACGCTGCTGCGGTCGTGGAGCATGCGGAGATACCTCCTGGCTTCGGGCGCCCCGTGGTACCCGGTGGGCAGGCGGTCAGACCGATGTCCGGAGCGGCCGGCGTCGCCTCAGGAGGTCAGGCGTGCCAGGCAGGCGAACCAGCGCTGGCCCTGGACGTACGCCGTACCGCTCGGTGGCAGCACGAACACGTCGTACTCACCCTCGGGGCGGGTGCCGCCGGTGTCGGCGTCGTAGGCACGCAGGGTCTCGGCGGTGCAGGTCGCCCGGGCCTCACCGTCCGCGTCGACGGCGTCGGTGGTCACGTCCGTCGTCGCGTCGGCGAGCTGTCCCACCGCGAAGGTGAACCAGTTGCTCTGGGTGCACTCGCCCTTCGTGGCGCTCAGCGCCTGGCCCAGCTGCTGCACCCCGCTGTAGCACGAGCCGAGCTCGGGCGCCCCGATCATCGGGTCGACGGCGTCGCCGTCCGCGGGGTCGCCGTCGGCCGACACGCCACCCGCCGCGTCCGGGTGGGCACCGGCCGAGGGGGCGGCGCCGTCGGGCGCGAGCAGGACGCCGCCGAGGCCACCGAGGCCGAGGCCGGCCACCGCGGCCGCGAGGGCGAGCGGCCAGCGCCGCCGGGGGCTCCCGGTGGAGCGGGGAGCGGGAGGCGGGGGCGGCGGGCGCAGTTGCGTGAAGCTGGCTTCGGGACCGCCGATGACGACCCCGCCGCCGCCCGCGCCGTCGGTCCGGATTTCGCGCAGCGCGTCGTGCAGCTCTCGCGCGGACGGGTAGCGGTCGGCGGCGTCGTACGCCGTGGCGACCCGGATCACCTGCATCAGCTGCTCGCTGCCGGGCAGGCCCGGGTCGGGGAACTCCGCGCGCAGGCTGGCCAGCACCTGGTCGATGGGGACCGGACTGCCGTCCGTCGAGCGCCGCGGCGATGCGCCGGAGATCATCGCATGCAGGGTGGCGCCCATCGAGAACACGTCGGACTGGGGCGTGGGGGCCGAGAACGAGAATGCCTCCGGCGAGGCGTACGCCGGGGTCAGCGCCTCGAGGCTGACCGACGGATCGCGTCCCGGCTGGGGGAGCGCCGCCAGGCCGAAGTCGGAGAGCCGGGGGGTGCCCCACGCGTCGATCAGGATGTTGCCGGGCTTGATGTCGCGGTGCAGGATCCCGGCCTCGTGGGCGGCGGCGAGGGCGCTGGTGACGGCGAGGCCGACCTCGATCGCCTCGGGCACCTGCAGGGGCCCGTGCCGGGTCAGGTACGACGCCAGGCTGCCGTGCGCGCACAGCTCCATCACCAGGTAGGGCCGGTTGTCCCGGGTGACGCCGACGTCGATCAGCGAGACCACGTGCGGGTGCCCGCTGATCCTGCTGACGGCCGTCGCCTCGCGCACGAACCGCCGCCGGTTGCTGTCCTGGTCGAGCACCCGGTTGTCGATCTTGACGGCCACGTCGCGGTCGACCGCGAGCTGCCGTCCGCGCCACACCGTGGCGAAGCCGCCGTGGCCGATCTGCTCGAGCAGCTCCACGCCGGGCAGGAGGAGGGCGTGCTGGGTCGGATCCACGTCGAGAATCGTAGTGAGATCGGGCGCCGCGGCGATGGCAGGTCAGTCGGCGGCGGGTTGGCGTCGGTGCCGCCACGTGACCAGGCCGGCGATGCGGTCGGTGCTGCCGCTGTCGACGCCCGCGTGCAGATACCGCTGCCAGTCGCTACGCCGATTGGAGACCTGCCCGAGGACGAGGAGCCCAGCGACCTGCAACCGCCTGACCAGGCGCGGCGTCACGAACCGCGCGTCGATCGACACTCCGTCGGCGATCCGGGCGACCTGTCGGATGTTGGGCCGGAAGTGGTGCGCGATCCAGACCGTCGAGGTGTCGGGGAGCGCCTTGGCGGCCCGGCGTAGCAGCGCCGGGTGGAATGACAGCAGTCGCACTCGGTCGGCGTCGTGGAGCGCATCGACGGTCTCGCGCAGGTACCGCCAGGTCTTGTGCCGCCAACCGGGCGCCTGCTTGAGCTCGATGAGCAGGCCGACCTCGAGTCGGCGAGCCTCGGTGACGTAGAGCTCCAGTGAGGGGACGTCGCTGCCGTCGCGGAGCCGGCAGGACCGCTGGATCCGGGCCAGGGTCCAGGCGCTGACCCGACCCCTGCAGTCCGTCGTCCGATCGAGTCGGGCGTCGTGCATCACGACCAGGCGACCGTCTGCGGTCGGCCGGACATCGAGCTCGACCCGGTCCGCTCCGAGCGCGGCGGCGTGGCGCAGCGACCGCAGGCCGTTCTCGGTGCGGTGGCGTCCGATCGCGCCCCGGTGAGCCACCGCCTCGAAGGTGCGGACCCCGGCCGGCGCCGTACCTGCTGTGTCCTGCGTCGCCTCGGCCCGAGCCATGCTCGGGGCGGAGCCGAGGATGCCGAGTGCCAGCACGACGGCGACGAGCAGGGAGGTGGTGCGCACGGGTTCCTTCGGCGGTCGGCGGACATGCAGAAGGGCCCGGTCGTGGACCGGGCCCTTCTGTGCGGTACGCCATCAGGGACTCGAACCCCGAACCCGCTGATTAAGAGTCAGCTGCTCTGCCAATTGAGCTAATGGCGCCTGCGTCGAACGCGAGATGGAACATTACCAGCGTACGCCGATCCGGGTGAAATCGCCGACGGCCCCGGCGCCCTCAGCGGGACTCGAGCACCGCCCGTGCCGCGTTGTGCCCGCCGAGTCCCGACACCGCGCCGCCCCGTCGGGCCCCCGAGCCGCACAGGAGGACGCCGGGGTAACCGGTCTGCACGCCCCACCGCTCGGCGGGGCTCTCCAGCCGGGCACGGGCGGGAGCCCAGGGCCACTCGAGGTCCCCGTGGAAGATGTGACCGCCCGGCATGGCGAGGTCCGCCTCGATGTCCTGGGGGATCTTGGCCTCGATGCAGGGGGTGCCGTCGGGCGCGCGCAGCACGACGTCCTCGAGCCGGTCCTCGAGCACGGCGTCGAGGGAGGCGATCGCCCGGCGGACCGCCTCCTCGCGCATGCGGTCCGGATCGGCGTCGAAGAGACGGGCCGGGGTGTGGAGGCCGAAGTAGGTCAGGGTGTGGGTGCCGGGCGGGACGTCGCCGAGGATGCTCGGGTCGGTGAGCGAGTGGCAGTAGACCTCGCCGGGCAACGGGTCGGGGAGTTCGCCGCGCTGGGCCGCGGCCCAGGCGACCTCCAGGTCGGAGGCGGTCTCGGCGAGGTGGAGGGTGCCGGCGAAGGCGACCTCCGGGTCGATGCCGGACCGCAACCGGGGCAGCCGGGAGAGCAGGAGGTTGACCTTGAGCTGGGCGCCCTGCGGCTTGCTGACGGGGTCCTCCTCCTCGCCGAGGAGGATCCGCAGCACCCAGGGCGCGACGTTCGCCAGGACGAACGATCCCTCGACGGTGTGCTCGCGGGCGCCGTCGTGCCAGCGGACCTCGACCGGCGCGGCCGCACCGCCGAGGGGCCGGATGGTGCTGACGCCGGCCCCGGTCACGATCTCGGCGCCCGCCTCGGTCGCGGCGCGCGCCAGCGCGTCGGTGACGGCGCCCATCCCGCCCACCGGCACCCGCCACTCGCCGGTCCCGTTGCCGATGAGGTGATAGAGGAAGCAGCGGTTCTGGGCCAGGGAGCGGTCGTGCAGCGACGCGAAGGTCCCGATCAGCGCGTCGGTGCCGACGACGCCGCGGACCAGATCGTCGCGGAACCGGCGGGCGATGGCGACGCCGATCGGCTGTTCCACGACGTCGCGCCAGATCTCCGGGTCGACCTGGGCGCGCAGCGCCGCGTCGGTGGCCAGCGGCTCGGTCAGGGTGGGCGCCACGGCCCGGGCGAGGGTCGCCACGCCCGCGTAGAACGCCCGCCAGGCGTCGTACTCGTCGTCGCTGCCGGTCAGCTCGCGGAAGGAGGCTCGGGTGGCGGCCCCCTCGATGCGCTCGACCAGCAGTCCGGTGGGTCGGCCGTCACGCACCGTCGGCGAGTACGACGCCGTCGGCCTGCTCACCAGTGCGAGGTCGAGGCCGAGGTCGGCCACGATCCGGTCGGGCAGGAGCGAGACCAGGTAGGAGTAGCGCGAGAGCCGGGTCGGGAAGCCGGGGAAGGCCGGCGCGGAGACCGCGGCGCCGCCGACCCTGCCGAGCCGCTCGAGCACCAGGACCGAGAGTCCGGCACGGGCCAGGTAGGCCGCCGCGGTCAGGCCGTTGTGGCCGGCACCGACGATGACGACGTCGTAGTTCCCCCGGGTCATGGCTCGCACTCTAGGGGTGGGGGAATGCTCCGCGGTGGGTTATGGTTGACATGGCAACCAATCCGACCAGCCACCTGGAGGTGGATGAGATGCCCGCCATCACCGTCGACGACCTGACCGTCCTGTCGCGCCTGAAGGCGCCGGGGCTCGGGGACCAGCCCCGCCCGGTGTGGCAGGTGACGACCGCGCCCCAGGGCTACGAGGGGGAGGGCTTCCCGGTGCGCCGCGCCTTCGCCGGCATCGACCTGCGCCATCTCGACCCGTTCATCATGATGGACCAGATGGGCGAGGTGGAATACGCGCCCGGTGAGCCCAAGGGCACCCCGTGGCACCCGCACCGCGGCTTCGAGACCGTCACCTACATCATCGACGGCGTCTTCGACCACCAGGACAGTCACGGGGGCGGCGGCACCATCACCAACGGCGACACCCAGTGGATGACCGCTGGCAGCGGGCTGCTGCACATCGAGACGCCGCCCGAGTGGCTGGTCCAGGCCGGCGGTCTGTTCCACGGCATCCAGCTCTGGGTGAACCTGCCCAAGACCGACAAGATGAACGACCCGCGCTACCAGGACATCCGCTCCGGCGAGGTCGCGCTGCTCACCAGTGACGACGCCGGCGCGCTGGTCCGGGTGATCGCGGGTAGCGTCGGCGGGCACGCCGGCCCCGGCTCGACGTACAGCCCGATGACGCTCGTGCACGCCAGCATCGAGCCCGGTGCCCGCCTCGACCTGCCGTGGGACGTCGACTACAACGCGCTCGTCTATGTGCTCAACGGCTCCGGGACGGTCGGCGCCACCGAGCCGAGTCCCGTGCACACCGGCCAGACCGCCGTGCTCGGTGCCGGCGACTACCTGACGATCACCGCCGACGGCGCCCAGGAGAGCCGTTCGCCGAAGCTCGACGTCATCGTCGTCGGCGGCCGCCCGATCCGGGAGCCGATCGCCTGGGCCGGCCCGTTCGTGATGAACACCAAGGCCGAGGTGATGACGGCCTACGAGGACTTCCAGAAGGGCCGGTTCGGATTGCCGATCGGCGGCTGAGCCGAAGGCCGCCTCACAGGGACTTGGCGAAGAACGCCTCGGCGTAGCGGTTGTCGTTGTAGCGCTCGATCCGCTCGTAGCCTGACCGCTCGTACATCGCGATCGCCTCGAGCAGGGTCCCGTTCGTGTCGAGCACGACGCGACGGCGACCCTGTGCGGCGGCGAGTGCCTCCAGGTGGCGCAGCATCCGCGCTCCCAGGCCGGCCCCGCGCCATTCGCCGTGCACCCACATCCGCTTGATCTCGGCGGTCCCGTCGTCGAGGACCGGGCGGATGCCGCCGTAGGCGACCGGCTCGCCGGCCGAGGTCGCGAGGACGTACGTCGCCCCCGGCTCGGGCGCGTCCGGTCCGCCCGGGTCGAAGCCGCCCCGGAAGCGGGCATCGAGCTCGGCGACGTAGCGCCGCGTCGCCTCCCGGGCCAGCGGGTGGTCGGTCGGCACCTCGTCGAGCCGGACCGTCGCCGCGCGGACCAGCAGGTCGGCGGTCCGCAGCGCGTCGGCCAGGCGCTCCTGCTGTCGGGCGGTCAGGGGTGCCACGAGCTCCGCCGCCCGCTGCTCGGAGCGACGCTCCAGGTCGTCGTACGCCTCCTGTCCGGCGGGCGTGAGCCGGACCCGACGTCGACGGCGGTCGGCCTCGTCGGGGACCGTCGCGACCAGGCCGTCGGCCTCGAGTCGGCGCAGCATCCGGGACAGGTGACCGGAGTCGAGGTCGAGCCGGTCGCGCAGGGCGCGCACGGTCGCGTCCGGCGCGCTGCCCACCTCGAAGAGCAGTCGTGACACGGCGAGCGGCCGGCCGGTGCCGAGGAAGGACTCGTCGAGCACCCCGATCCGCTGGGTGTAGGTCCGGTTGAAACGCCGCAGCACGTCCGTAAGCATTCTCTGACTTTAGTCAGAAGAATTATCGCTGTCGACCGAGCCGCTTCGCGTGCTACGTTGCTCCACTTTTTCCGGACCGATCCGATGAGACCCCAAGGACGACGACGTGCACGCGCAAACCGAGCTTCTCGAACGACTGACGGCCGCCATCCGGCGAGACGAGCGGGTGCTCGGACTGGGGCTGTCCGGCTCGATGGCGGACGGGACGGCGGACGAGCACTCCGATGTCGACCTCGTCGTCGTCGTGCGCGACGAGGCGTACGACGAGGTGATGGCCGACCGGCTCGGTCTGATCGGCTCCTGGGCGTCCCTGGTCGACGGGTTCACCGGCGAGCATGTGGGGGAGCCACGGTTGATCATCGCGCTGGTCGGCCCGCCGCTGCTGCACGTCGACTTCAAGTTCGTACGGATCTCCGACCTCGGCGACCGCGTCGGCGACCCGGTCGTCGTCTGGGAGCGCGACGGCAGCCTCACCCGGGCCCTGGCGGCGCGGCCGGCCGCGGGGGAGGGGTACGACGCCGCGTGGGTCGAGGAGAGGTTCTGGACCTGGATCCACTACGGCGCGACGAAGCTCGCCCGCGGGGAGCTGTTCGAGGTGATCGGCTTCCTCGGCTTCCTGCGCGAGGTCGTCTACGGACCCCTGGCCGCTGCACTCGGCGGTGCGGCCCCCCGCGGCGTACGCCGGTTGGAGACGCTCGCTCCGGACCGGGCGCGCGCCCTCGAGGCCACGGTCTGCGGGTACGACGCCGCGGAGGCCGGCGCAGCGCTCGTCGCCTGCGTCGACCTCTACCGGGCCTGGACCGCTCGCCTGGCCGTGCCCCCGCGGCGCAATGAGCGCGCCGCGCGCCTGGTCGAGGACTACCTGCGCGATGTCGTCGCGCCGGAGGCCCCGCGCTGACGGACAGGGACGCTCACCGTCATGGAACGGGGCCTTCCGGTGGGCGCGACGACAAGGTCTCGCCTTCCAGGAGGAGCCTCGGTGGGCTCAGCGGTCGTGACGCACCTGGTGGGTGCGCGCCCTGTCTTGCCGCCATGGAGTCGTCGTGTTCACCCCTGGGTGGATCCCGGTCGACCGCTCGGCAGCAGCGAAGCCGCGAGGTCGCGCGCCGTGCGCATCCGCCGGTCGTCGTCGTCGAGGCCCCGCTGTGAGACCGCGCCCTCGAGGAGCAGGAAGAGGTGCTCGGCCAGCTCGTCGCGCCCCTCGAGGTCCGGGTGGTCCAGTGCGAGGAGCTCGCCGAGCCGTTCGCGGACGGCGCGCTTGTGTGCTCGCGCGAGGACGTGCGCGGGGTGCTCGCGCGGCAGCTCGGCGGCGGCGTTGAGGAAGGCGCAGCCGCGGTCGATGTCGCGGGTGTCGAGGTAGCAGTCGAAGGCCGCGAGCACCCGCTCGCCGCTGAGCTCGGCCAGTCGGGCGTCCAGGCGGGCCCACCAGAGCCGGTTGCGCTCGTCCAGGCAGCTCGCCACCAGCGCGTCCTTGGATCCGAACCGGTCGTACAGCGTGCGCTTGGTGACGCCCGACTCCGCGGCGATGGTGTCGACGCCCACCGCGGTGATCCCTCGTGCGTAGAACAGGGCGGAGGCGACGTCGAGGATCCGGCGCGCTGCGGGCGTCAGGACGATCTCGTCGGGCGTCCTCCCGGTGTCCACTGACTTCACAGATCTGTATGTTACCGTACCGACCATGCTATACAGATCTGTGAAGTCTGCGTCGGAGATCTCGCTGCGCCGAGCGCTCACCGCGCTCGTCGGTGTCGTCGCGGAGTTCGCACGAGGCGTGGACACGGGCCACGCGCTCCGGCACGGCCTCCCGGTGCCGGAGCACTCCCGCGGGGCGGCGGGAGGACGTACGCCGGCCGGCGTGTGCCTGGAGAAACGAGCAAGGCCCGGACCGAAGTCCGGGCCTTGCCGAGTGGGGTGAGTAACGGGACTCGAACCCGCGACATCCGCGACCACAACGCGGCGCTCTACCAGCTGAGCTATACCCACCACGGCTCTCGAAGAGCCGGGGACGAGTGTAGAGGCAAGCGGCCCCGAACGAGGAATCGGTATCCGCTCAGTGGGTGCCGAGGCCGGTGATCGAGCCCCCGTGGCGCGCCGCGGCCTCCTTCGCCGCGTCGGAGTCGGGCCCAGGGAGCGGCACGAAGACCGTGTCGCGGTAGTAGCGCAGCTCCTCGATGCTCTCCTGGATATCGGCCAGGGCGCGGTGGTTGCCGCGCTTCGTGGGCGCGTTGAAGTAGGAGCGCGGGAACCAGCGCTTGGCGAGCTCCTTGATCGAGGAGACGTCGACGATCCGGTAGTGGAGGAAGGCGTCCAGCACGGCCATGTCGCGGGCGACGAAGCCGCGGTCGGTCGCGACCGAGTTCCCGGCCAGCGGCGGCCGGCTGTCGGGCGGGCAGTGCTCGCGCAGGTAGCCCATCACCTGCTCCTCGGCCTCCTGCAGCGTCACGCCGTTCTCGAGCTCGGCGAGCAGGCCCGAGGACTCGTGCATGTTCCGCACGAACTCGATCATCTGGTCCAGCGCCTCCGCGGGCGGTTTGATGATGACGTCGACGCCGTCACCGAGCACGTTGAGGTCGAAGTCCGTCACCAGCGCCGCGACCTCGATGAGCGCGTCGGCCCCCAGGTCGAGGCCGGTCATCTCGCAGTCGATCCAGACCAGTCGTTCGTTCACGAGCCTGCACCCTACGCCGTACGCCGTCGCGGCGCGGGGTACTGGTGGCCGGCTTCTCAGGAGTCGCTCAGCGGGGACGGTTAGCCTCGCCGGCATGAGAGGGACGCTGGCCTGGGTGGGTCTTGTCGCCCGGCTGGTGACCGGTGGCGTGTGGATCGTCGCCGGTGGGCTGAAGATCACCGAGCCGGACGCGAGCATCGACGCCGTGCGCGCCTACCAGCTGCTGCCGTCGTCGGTGGCCGAGGTCGTCGGCCTCGCGCTGCCCGCGGTCGAGCTGGTCGTCGGCCTGGCGCTGGTGCTGGGTGTGTTCGCCCGGGGCGCCGCGGTCGTGTCGGCCCTGCTGTTCGCGGCCTTCATCGTCGGCATCGCGTCGGTGTGGGCGCGCGGCATCGAGATCGACTGCGGCTGCTTCGGCGGCGGCGGAGCCAAGGCGGGCGCCGCGTCGGCGTACCCGTGGGAGATCGCCCGCGACGTCGCGCTGCTGGCCGCCTCCCTCCTCGTCGCGTTCCTGCGCCGGACGCGACTGTCCCTCGATTCCCTACTGTTCACCTCGGGGCCCGACGAGCGGGCCGCCGTCACCGAAGGAGCCGTGCACTGATGTCGTCGAACTCGAAGGCCAAGGCCCGGGCGGAGAAGGCCGCCGCAGAGCGGGCCGCGCAGGCTCAGCGCGAGAGCCGGCGCCGGATCTTCACGATCGTGGGCGTGCTCGGCGTCATGGTGCTCATCGTGGGCGGTTCGATCCTCGTGAGCGTCCTCAACAAGGAGGAGGTCAAGGCGGTCGGTGCCGGCTCCAGCGACTACGGCGTGACCATCGGCGATCCCGACGCACCCCACTCGGTCATCGTCTACGAGGACTTCCTGTGCCCCTTCTGCGGACAGCTGGAGTCCGCGACCCGCGCCGACTTCGAGAAGCTGGCGGCCGACGGCAAGGTGTTCGTCGAGTACCGCCCGTTCGACCTGCTCAGCCAGAGCTTCGGCGACTACCCGATCCGCGCGGCCAGCGCCTTCGCGCTGGTGCTGGAGAAGTCCGGGCCCGAGGTCGCGAAGAAGTTCCACGACCTGCTCTACGAGAACCAGCCCTCCGAGGAGGCGCCCGACTCGGTCAGCGACGACGACCTCGTCGACCTCGCCGTCGAGGCGGGCGCGACCGAGAGCGACGTCCGTGACGGCATCGAGAGCGTCTCCCACAAGGACTGGGTGACCGCAGCCACCGCCGAGGCCGACAAGGCCGGCATCCGGGGCACGCCCACCGTCCTGCTCGACGGGGAGGTCTACCAGGACGGCCGCACCATCCAGGACCTCGCCAAGAACCTGGTCGCCGAACTCGGGTGACCGGGCCGCGGTCGGCTGGCAGGATCACCCCGTGCTGAGCAACTTCGTCGCGGGTCTGCCGAAGGCCGAACTCCACGTCCACCACGTCGGCTCCGCGTCGCCGCGGATCGTGTCCGAGCTGGCCGAGCGCCACCCGGGCACGGTCCCGTCCGACCCGGACCTGCTGCGGGACTTCTTCGCCTTCCGCGACTTCGCGCACTTCATCGAGGTCTACCTCGCCGTCGTCGACCTGGTCCGCACGCCGGAGGACGTCCGGTACCTCACCTACGAGATCGCCCGCGAGCTCCACGAGGGCCAGTCCGTCCGGTACGCCGAGCTCACCTGTACGCCGTACACGTCCGTGCTGCCCGGCGAGCCCGGTCGCGGCATGGCGATCGAGGCCTACACGGAGGCGATCGAGGACGCTCGGATCGCCGCGGAGCGTGACTTCGGCCTGGTGCTGCGCTGGATCTACGACATCCCGGGGGAGTCCGGCGTCCCGGCGGCGGACGCGACGCTGGGCTTCGCGCTCGACCACGGGCCCGACGGCCTGGTCGGGTTCGGCCTCGGCGGACCGGAGATCGGGGTGCCGCGCGAGTGGTTCGTGCCGCACTTCGCGGCGGCCCGGGCGGCCGGCCTGCGGTCGGTTCCCCACGCGGGCGAGACGACGGGGCCCGAGACGATCTGGACCTCACTGCGCGACCTCGGCGCCGAGCGGATCGGGCACGGCACCTCGGCCGCGCAGGACCCGGCCCTGCTGGCCCATCTCGCCGAGCACCGGATCCCGCTGGAGGTCTGCCCGTCGTCCAATGTCGCCACCCGCGCGGTCGCCTCCCTCGACGAGCATCCGCTGCCGGTCTTCGTCGAGGCGGGTGTCCTGGTGACGATCAACTCCGACGACCCGCCCATGTTCGGCACCACGCTCAACCAGGAGTACGAGGTCGCGGCCGGACTGCTCGGTCTCGACGAGAGTGGCCTGGCCGAGCTCGCCGTCGCCGGCGTGGACGCCTCCTTCGCCCCCGAGGACGTCAAGGAGCGGCTGCGCGCCGAGATCGCGGCGTACGCGCCCCCGGCGTGACGCGGTGACGCAGCGCCCGGGAAGGCGTCAGCCCCACGGGGCTCATACCTCCCGCGGGGCTCCGTCCTTTGTACGGCGGGCGCGGGGTCAGCTGGGGGAGGCGCGCCGCAGCCGGCGGGCCGTGGCGTAGGACTGCTCCCGCAGCCGCTCGACCCAGGCGTACTGCCGCAGGCCGGGCAGCGGGTTCACCACCGGATCGAAGGACACCTCGTCCTCCGCCGGCAGCGGCATCTCCAAGGTGAGCTCGCCGAGCGGGTGCCACGCCCGGCCCACCGTCGCCCAGGACAGGTGGTAGCCGCGGACGTCGACGGGCCGGGCACCGATCACCAGCGGGCCG
Organism: Nocardioides sp. L-11A; assembly: GCA_029961745.1. Lineage (NCBI taxonomy): Bacteria > Bacillati > Actinomycetota > Actinomycetes > Propionibacteriales > Nocardioidaceae > Nocardioides > Nocardioides sp. L-11A. The sequence goes on along the minus strand of CP124680.1, from coordinate 4,066,425 downwards.
ACCGGGCTGCGGTACGGCAGCAGGGTCGTCAGGGGCGAGTCGGCGCTCCAGGCCGGCAGCAGCAGGTGGCGAGTGAGCGGGTCCCAGCCGGTCGTGGCGAGCAGCAGGTCGCCGTACCGGGTCTGGCCCTTGCGCAGTCGCAGGGCCAGGCCCTGCACGTCCGGGAGGCGGCCGGGCAGCCCGATCGCCCGGGAGAGACGGACCGCCACCTCGTCCTCGCCCGGCTGGTCGATCCAGGGCACTCCGATCGGGGTGTCCGAGCCGGCGCGGACCAGGCGGCCGGCGTACATCTCGCCGTCGGGGTGGAGCGGCTTCTCGGAGGGCGACCGGAGCGCGGCGACGCCGCGGGTGATGGTCGCCAGGGCCTGTCCGGTCAGGTCGGCTGCGGTGGTGATGACGGGGATCGGCATGCCCGGGAGGTACCCGGGCCGTCGCGCCCTACGCGCTGTGCAGCCGGGTCGGCGGCAGCGCGCGGGCCCGCCAGCGGCCGGCGTCGTGGTCGACCTCGATCGGGTGCTCGAAGGTGCGGGTGATGGTCTCGGTGGTGACCGCCTCGTCGACCGGACCGGCCACCACCACCTGTCCGTGCGCGAGCAGCAGCGCGTGGGTCGTGGTGGTGGGCAGCTCCTCGAGGTGGTGGGTGACCAGCACCGAGGCGACCTCGGGGGCCGTGTGGGCCAGCCGGTCGAGGACCGAGAGCAGCTGCTCGCGGGCGGCGACGTCGAGACCGGTGGTCGGCTCGTCCAGCAGCAGCAGCTCGGGCTGAGCGATCAGGGCCCGGGCGATCAGGGTCCGGCCGCGCTCGCCCTGGGAGAGGTTCGGCCAGCGGGCGTCGCGCCGGTGGGTGAGGCCGACCTCGGCGATCAGCTCGTCGGCGGTCCGCGCCTGTGCCTCGGTGGGGGACCAGCGCATCGGCAGCTCGATGGTGCCGGTGATCCCGGTCAGCACCACCTGGTGGACGCTCAGCCCGGACTGGAGGGGGTGGCGTGGGTTGACGTGTCCGATGTGGCGGCGCAGCTCCTGCAGCTCGACCCGGCCCAGCCTCTTGCCGAGCACGTCGACCGTGCCGGACGTCGGGTGCACCTGTGCGCTGCAGAACCCGAGCAGCGTGCTCTTCCCGGCGCCGTTGGGGCCGAGCAGCGCCCAGTGCTCACCGGCGCGCACGGTGAGGTCGACCCCGTGGAGGATCTCGTTGCCTCCGCGGCGGAAGACGACGTCGTGCAGGTCGAGGACGGTCGAGCTCATGTCAGGCGGTTCCTTGCTGGTCTGCGCTTGTCTACTTGTCTGAGGAGTGGTTAGAGTCTAGGCCATGCGGACCACCGGCCTCCTCCTTCCCCGCCGCGGCGGGGCCTGGTGCGGCTGGCTCCCCGTCGTGGAGTGATGCGTGCGCCGGCCACACCCACGACCGGCAAGGAACCCCGCATGACCGTCACCACCTGGAACCGCCAGCGTCCCTCCGGGATGCCCTCCCACCGCTACCGCGACGTCTACGACCGCGTCCCCGTCCCGCTCGTCGAGCGCACCTGGCCGACGCGTCGGCTCACCACCGCCCCGCTGTGGGTGCCCGTCGACCTGCGCGACGGCAACCAGGCCCTCGCCGAGCCGATGGACCCCGCCCGCAAGCGCCGGTTCGTCGAGCTGCTCGTCGCGATGGGCTACAAGGAGATCGAGGTCGGCTATCCGTCGGCCTCGCAGACCGACTTCGACTTCGTCCGGCTGCTCGCCTCCTCCGACCTGGCGCCGCCCGACGTGACCGTCGTCGTGTTCACGCCCGCGCGCCGGGATCTGATCGAGCGCACCGTCGAGTCCGTGCGCGGGATGCGCAATCCCGTGGTCATCCATCTCTACACGGCCACCGCCCCGACCTGGCGCGACGTGGTGCTCGGCCACTCCCGAGCCTCGCTGAGAGACCTGGTCCTGGCCGGCGCGAGCGACGTCCTCGAGCTGGCGGACGGGCTGCCCGACGTGCGCTTCGAGTTCTCGCCCGAGGTCTTCAACCTCACCGAGCCCGACTACGTCCTGGAGATCTGCGACGCGGTGACGACCCTGTGGGACGCGACCCCGGAGCGGCCGGTGATCCTCAACCTGCCCGCCACCGTCGAGGTCGCCACGCCCAATGTGTACGCCGACCAGATCGAGTACATGCACACGTCCCTGGCCCGCCGGGACTCCGTGATCCTCTCCGTGCACCCGCACAACGACCGCGGCACCGGCATCGCCTGCGCGGAGCTGGCGGTCCTGGCCGGCGCCCAGCGGGTCGAGGGCTGCGTCTTCGGCAACGGCGAGCGCACCGGCAACGTCGACATCGCCACCCTCGCCCTCAACCTGCACGCCCAGGGCATCGACCCGATGATCGACTTCTCCGACATCGACGAGGTCCGCCGCACGGTCGAGCACTGCACGCGGATCGAGGTGCACCCTCGGCACCCCTACGCCGGCACCCTGGTGCACACCGCCTTCAGCGGCACGCACCAGGACGCGATCCGCAAGGGCTTCGCCGAGCACCGGGCCCGGGCCGCGGAGCTCGGCAAGCCCGAGGACGAGGTCGAGTGGCGGGTGCCCTACCTGCCCGTCGACCCGGCCGACCTCGGCCGCAGCTACGACGAGGTGATCCGGGTCAACTCCCAGTCCGGCAAGGGCGGCATCGCCCACCTGCTGGAGGCGGAGTACGGCGTCGAGCTGCCCCGCCGGCTGCAGATCGACTTCAGCCGGCGCGTCCAGCAGCACACCGACGCCACCGGTGGGGAGGTCACCGCCGCGCAGCTGTGGGCGCTGTTCGAGGCGGCCTATCTCAGCGCCGCCGCGAGGGAGTCGGGCGCGCGGGGGACCGTGCTGGCGTCGTACCGGACGGGGGTGGGGGTCGGCGCCGACGCCGTCCCCCTCACCCTCGTCGAGTACCGCTCCGACGACGGCTCCACCGCCTGGGCGGCGAGCCGGTCGGACGATGGGCGCCCCCGGCAGGAGTCGAACCCGCAACCATCGGAGTAGAAATCCGCTGCGCTATCCATTGCGCCACGGGGGCCTGGCCCGAGGGTATCGCTCGATTCCCGCGCGCCCTGCGCCGCCTGGGGAGGACCCGCCGGTCGTGTCGCCCCTGTTCCGGTGATGGGCCTGCCGAGGCGCACGGACCGGGTCAGCCCCAGGCGGCCTTGATGCCCGCGAGCAGCTCGGGCGGCGCGTCGAGCACCCCGCCCACGACGCCGGGAGCATCCGAGGGCCCTGCGTCGCCCGGGGCGGTGTCGAACGGCTCGCCGGTGAGGCGGACCTGCCGGCAGCCGTAGTCGTCGACCACCACGCCGGTCAGGTCGTCGCGGTGACGGAGCACGAGGAGCCACCGGGGGCCGAGGTCGGACGTGCAGATCAGGTCGTCGTGCGCGGGCCGGAGGCCCGCCAGCGACATCGTGAGCGGGTCCAGGGCGTCGGCGGCGACCGGCTGTGCGGCACCGTCGCGCTGCCACCGGTAGGTCACACCCGACCCCTGCGCCGCGGGGCCCGCCTCGAGCGGGAGATAGCGGCAGACCCACGCCCGGTCGGGCGCCCGCAGCGACGGTGCCGACGCGGCCGGCCGGTCCGTGCCGAACCCGTGACCGCCCGGGTCCGCGCCGAGCGGCAGCTGGTCGGGGCAGGTTAGGTCGTCGGGGGCGGTCGATTCCTGGGTCTCGATGGCGGGGGCCTCCGGGCCGTCGGCACACCCGCCGAGGATCAGGAGTGCCGTCACGAGGACGGGGACAGCGACCGGGACACGCGCGAGGAACTCCATGTCGTTGCGACGGTCGCGACGGCGGAAAGGTTCCGGGCTCAGTGCCCCGCGATCGCGGCGGCGACCGCGTGGTGCACCTCCGGGTGGAACACCGACGGCATGATGAAGCTGGCGTTCAGCTCGTCGTCGCGTACGACGAGCGCGATGGCCTCGGCGGCGCGCAGCATCATCTCCATCGTCACCTCGGAGGCCCGGGCGTCGAGGAGGCCCCGGAAGACACCGGGGAAGGCGAGCACGTTGTTGATCTGGTTGGGGAAGTCCGAGCGGCCCGACGCCACGACCGCGGCGTGGCGGGCGGCCGCGGCGGGGTCGACCTCGGGATCGGGGTTCGCGAGGGCGAAGACGACCGGGTCGGCCGCCATGGTCGGGATCCACTCCGGATCGAGGATGCCGGGGGCGCTGACGCCGATGAAGACGTCGGCGCCCTCGAGCACCTGCTGCAGGCCGCCGGTGCGGCGCGCGCGGTTGGTGAGCGCGGCCAGCTCCTGGTGGGCTGCCGACAGGCCGGGGGCGTCGGCGACGAGCGCGCCGTCGCGGTCGACGACCACGACGTCCTGGACGCCCGCGGCGAGCAGGAGCTTCACGATCGCGGTGCCGGCCGCGCCGCCGCCGGAGACGACGACGCGGGCGGTGCCGAGCTCCTTCTTCACCACGCGCAGCGCGTTGGTGAGGGCGGCGAGCACGACGATCGCGGTGCCGTGCTGGTCGTCGTGGAAGACCGGGATGTCGAGCCGCTCGCGCAGGCGGGCCTCGATCTCGAAGCAGCGCGGGGCGGCGATGTCCTCGAGGTTGATGCCGCCGAAGCCGGGGGCGATCAGCTCGACCGCACGCACGATCTCGTCGGTGTCCTGGGTGTCGAGGCAGATCGGCCAGGCGTCGATCTCGCCGAACCGCTTGAAGAGCGCGGCCTTGCCCTCCATCACCGGCAGTGCGGCGCCCGGTCCGATGTTGCCGAGGCCGAGGACGGCCGATCCGTCGGTGACGACGGCGACGGCGTTGCCCTTGATGGTCAGCCGGCGGACGTCCTCGGGGTTCTCGGCGATCGCCATCGAGACCCGGCCGACGCCGGGGGTGTAGGCGAGCGACATGTCGTCGCGGGTCTTGAGCGGCACCTTGGAGGAGACCTCGATCTTGCCGCCGAGGTGGATGAGGAAGGTGCGGTCGGAGACCTTGTGGACCTCGACGCCGGCGACCGCCGCGACCGCGGCCTGGAGGTCGGCGGCGTGCTCGGCGTCGGCGGCCGAGCAGGTGACGTCGACGGTGAGCCGGTGCGCGCTGGAGTCCGCGACGTCGATCGCGGTCACCATCCCGCCGGCGCCGGCGATCGCCGTGGCGACCTCACCCACGACCCCGTGGTCGACCGTGGTGTGCAGACGCATCGTGATGGAGTACGACGAGGCAGTGGCAGTCCTGGTGGGCACGGACCCAGTCTCGACCCGCCCGGGGGTTACTCGGAAGTCGCCGGACCTCCGAGCCCCCGGACGGGCCGGGGGAGCGGCTACTTGCGCTCGTGCGTGTGCGCGACGTACACGTCGCAGGAGGCGTGCGCGGCCACGTCGCGGGCGATGCTGCCGAGCACCCGACCGGCGATGCCCTGGACCCGCTTGTTGCCGACGACGATCAGCTCGGCGCCCAGCTGGTCGGCCGCGGCCACCATCGCCTCGCCCGGCTTGCCGTCGGCCGCGGCCGTGGTGACCTCGAGCCCGGGGAACGCCGTACGCAGGGTGGTCGCGACCTTGGCGGCCACCTCCTCGGCGTCCCGCTCGGAGCTGAGGATGAGGGTGTCGCTGCCGATCTGCACGGTCTCGGACTCGTACTTGCCGAAGGCGGACACCACGTGCAGCCGGGCGCCCAGCGCCTGGGCAAGCGTCGCTGCCCTCTCGGCCGCCGCCATCGCGGTGTCGCTGCCGTCCACACCGGTCACGATCGTCTTGTCCGCCATCGCTCTCTCCTGTTCGAGCTCACCGAGTACACCGAATGCACCGAGTTGTCAGGGCAGCAAGGTAGCGCAGCGCGCCGTCGCTCCCCGGCCTCGGGGAACCACGGGCCGATCTCGCCTGCTGCGCGCCGCGACGCTCGCGACGGCGACCGGCACCTCCCCGGATCGTCGCCCGGCTCAACCGCGGAGGGTGGCCATCCACTCCTCGATCGCGTCGGGGGTGCGCGGGAGCGCGGCCGAGAGGTTCTCGATGCCGTCGGCGGTCACCACGACGTCGTCCTCGATCCGGATGCCGATGCCGCGCAGCTCCTCGGGGACGAGCAGGTCGTCGGCCTGGAAGTACAGGCCGGGCTCGACGGTCAGCACCATGCCCTCGACCAGGTCGGCCTCGCGGTACGCCTCGGGCGCGGCCTGGCCGCAGTCGTGGACGTCCATCCCGAGCATGTGGCTGACGCCGTGCAGCGTCCAGCGGGCGTAGACCCGGGAGTCGGGGGAGAGCGCCTCGTCGACCGACACCGGCAGCAGGCCGAGGTCGTCGAGACCGTGGGCCAGCACGCCCATCGCCGCGTCGTGGCCGGCCAGGAACCTCGCTCCCGGCCGCAGGGCCCCCAGCGCGGCGTCCTGGGCGTGCAGGACCAGGGTGTAGAGGTCGCGCTGGAGCGGGGAGAAGGTGCCGGCGACCGGCAGGGTGCGGGTGACGTCGGCGGTGTAGAGGTTCGCGCCCTCGACGCCCATGTCGAGCAGGATCAGCTCGCCGGGGACGACGGCGCCCGAGTTCTCGATCCAGTGCAGGGTCGTCGCGTGGGAGCCGTTGGCGACGATCGACTCGTAGCCGAGGTCGTTGCCCATCGTCCGCGCGCGGCGGAAGAAGGTGCCCTCCAGCCAGCGCTCGCCGTGCTCGATCACGCGGTCCCACTCGCGCGCGCAGTCCTCGAAGCCGAGCGTGGTCGCGTCGACCGCGGCCTGCAGCTCGGCGACCTCCCAGGCGTCCTTGACCAGGCGCATCTCGGAGGCGACCCGGGCCAGCTCGCCGTCCCGGGCGTCGTCACCGGCGACGAGGCCGTCGACGGTGGCGGACACACCGCGGTGCACGCGGGTCTTCGCGCTGCGCGCCAGGTCGGCCTCGAGCTCGTCGACGTGCTTGACCGTCAGCCCGAGTGCAGCCTCGAGCTCGCCGGCCGACGGACGCTTGCCGGCCCACAGGGCGCCGTACTGCCGGTCGCGGAAGAACTCGTCGGTGTCGCGGCCCGAGCGCGGCCGCGCGTAGAGCACCGAGGATCCGTCGGGCTCGACGACCAGGACGGCGTCGGAGGTGTGGTTGCCGGAGTAGTAGGCGTGGGCCGTGTCGGCGCGGAACCGATAGTCGGTGTCGTAGGCGCGCACCTGGTAGCCGCCGCCCGGCAGGACCAGCCGCTCACCGGGGAAGGCCTCGGCCAGGCGGGCGCGGCGGGCCGCGGCGCGGTCGGCGACGGGGTGGCGCGCGACGTCGTCCTCGCGCTCGTCCCAGCCGGTCCGCATGAACGCGGCGTAGGCCTCGGGGACGGCGGGGTCGTGCTGCTCCGTCTTGGGGGCGTTCTGGGCGCTGTCGTCGGTGATGTCCGCACTCACATCGTCACTGTACGCTCGCCGGCACACCCGGCGATCGGGGGCGCGGCCGTCGCTCCGGATAGGGTTCCCCCATGCCTCCAGCCCGCCGCAACAGTGTTGCCTTCACGGTCGTCGTGACCGTGGCGGTGGTGCTCGGCGCGCTGCTCACGCTGCTGATCCTCGCCCTGTCGGGCGCCCCGGGCATCACCCTGCTGGCGACCGCGCTCGCCGCGCTACCGGTCGGCCCGGTGCTGGCGGCGTACCTCTGGCTGGACCGCTACGAGCCCGAGCCGCGCATGCTGCTCGTCGGCGGTCTCGCCTGGGGCGCGTTCGTCGCGACCATGGCCGCGATCGTCGTCCAGGGCCTCGGCGGCCTGCTGGTCGGCTTCACCGACGACTTCTCGCTGGCGGTCGCCGCGCCGGTGATCGAGGAGGCGAGCAAGGGCCTGTTCCTGGTCCTGTTGCTGTGGTGGCGCCGGGCCGAGGTCGACGGGATCCTCGACGGGATCGTGTACGCCGGCATGGTCGGCGTCGGCTTCGCCTTCACCGAGAACATCCTCTATCTCGCCGCCGCCTGGAACGGCACCGACGGCATGGGCCCCGGCGGCATCGAGGCCGTCACCGGCACCTTCGTGGTCCGCTGCGTCTTCAGCCCCTTCGCGCACCCCCTGTTCACCGCGTTCACCGGCATCGGTGTCGGCCTCGCGGTCGCCTCGCGCAGCCGCACGGTCCGCTGGCTCGCGCCGCTCGGCGGCTATCTCCTCGCCGTGCTCGCCCACGCCGTCTGGAACGGCTCCACGGTCTACGGGTTCGGCAGCTTCGCCGTCGTGTACGTCGTCATCATGGCGCCCGCCTTCATCGGCATGATCGCGCTGGCCTGGTGGGCCCGCGAGACCGAGGCCCACGTGCTGCGGATGGCGCTCACCGACGCCGCCCAGCGCGGCCTCCTGCCGGCCACCGACATCGGCTGGGTCGTCGACCTGCGCGCCCGCCGCGACGCGCGGCGCCACGCCCGCCTCCAGGGCGGCCCGGAGGCGGAGCGCGCGATGCGTGACTACCAGCAGGCCGCCATCGAGCTCGGCTACCTGCACCATCGGCTGCTGCGGGGGACCGCCCCGGCCGACTGGCAGGTACGCGGTCAGGACTTCCTCGGTCGGATCCAGGCGGCCCGGCCGCGGATCGCATTTCCCGGACAGGTGGTACCCCAGCGATGACCCTCGGCGCCGATCTCAGCGACAACTTCCTCGGGAGCAGGATGCTCACCGAAGTGGTCCGCCTGCACGGATCTCTGCTCAACGCGCCGCTCCCGCTCGATCTCCCCGGCGTGGACGCGCTGCGGGTCGGCCGCGAGCACATCATCGAGCAGCTCGAGGACTACATCATCCCGCGGCTCACCGAGATCGACGCCCCGCTGCTGGTGGTCGTCGGCGGCTCCACCGGTGCCGGCAAGTCCACGCTCGTCAACACCCTCGTCGGCAGCCGGGTCACCGTCCCGGGCCTGCTGCGGCCCACGACGCGCTCGCCCGTCCTGGTCCACCACCCCGAGGACGGCCGCTGGTTCGGCGCCGACCGGCTGCTGCCGGAGCTGGCGCGGGTCCAGCAGCCCACCAACGACCAGTTCGCGATCCAGCTCGTCCCGAGCACCGCCGTGCCGCGTGGCCTGGCGGTCCTCGACGCCCCCGACGTCGACTCCGTCGACGAGCGCAACCGCGAGCTCGCCGCCCAGCTGCTCGCCGCCGCCGATCTGTGGCTCTTCGTCACCTCCGCCGCGCGCTACTCCGACCAGGTGCCGTGGGAGCACCTCAAGAACGCCGTCGACCGCAACACCGCCGTGGCGCTCGTGCTGAGCCGGACGCCGGAGGAGGACGTCGCGACCGTCTCGGTCCACCTCGCCCGGATGATGGCGGCCCGCGGGCTCAAGGACAGCCCGCTGTTCGCCGTACCCCAGGGCACGGTCAGCGAGGAGGGGCTGCTGCCGGCGTCGTACGGCACCGAGATCAAGGGCTGGCTCGCGGCGCTCGCCGCCGACGCCGCCGCGAAGCGCGATGTCGTCAACCAGACCGTCGCCGGAGCCGTCCGCACGGTGACCCGCAAGGCCTTCCCGATCGCCGACGCCGTCGCCCAGCAGGTCGAGGCCGTCGGTGAGCTGCTGACCAGCGCCGACCAGGTGTACGACGGCGCGCAGACCGCGCTGCTCACCGCCGGTGCCGACGGGACGCTGCTGCGCGGCGACCTGCTGGCGCGCTGGCAGGAGTTCGTCGGCAGTGGCGAGCTGACCCGCACCCTCGAGGCCAAGGTCGGCTTCGTGCGCGAGCGGCTGGTCAACGCGATCAAGGGCAAGCCGCAGCAGGCCGAGCGGGTCGGCGTGGCGATCGAGATGGGCCTGGAGGCCCTCGTCGCCGACCACGCCGAGCGGGCCGCCGCGGCGGCGGCCGCCGCCTGGCGCGAGCGGTCCTACGGCGAGGCGCTGCTCCGGTCGACGACCGACGACCTCACCCGGGCCGGTCGCGGCCTGCGCGCGCAGGCGGAGCAGGAGATCCGGGGCTGGCACGACGAGTTGCAGGAGTTCGTCAAGCACGAGGCCGGCGACGCGCGCCACAGCGCCCGCTTCCTCGCGCTCGGCGCGCGCGGGCTCGCCGTCACGCTGGGCGTCGTGGCCCTGGCCGGCCCCGACCCGCGGGGCGCCGCGGGCGAGTCGGTACGGCTGGGGCGGACCCTGCTGGAGAGCACCCTCGGCGACGCCGGGGCGACCCGCGTGGTCGACCAGGCCCGCGGCACCCTCGCCCGCCGGCTGACCATCCTGATGGGCGCCGAGCGCGCCCGGTATCTCGCGCCGGCCGCACAGTGGGAGCTCAAGCCGGACGCTCCGGACCAGCTCCGCCAGGCGGCGCGACGAGTGGACGACCTGCGGTTCGCCGCGGCGAAGAAGGGGACGGGTGGACACCTGTGACTGCACCGTTGGCTGAAGGACCCGACGACCGGATCCCCGGGGACCTCGCGACCCGGGGCACACCGATCGGCGCCCGGGTCGCCGGGCTCGGAGCCGCCGTCGAGGCCGCCCGCGGCCGGGTGGCCGACGCGGTCCTCGACGACGTCGCCACGGGTGTGGACAGGTCCACCGGACGGCTGCGCCTCTCGGCCCGGCACACGGTCGTGGCCATCGCCGGCGCGACCGGGTCGGGCAAGTCGTCGACCTACAACGCGCTGACCGGCCTGGAGCTGTCCTCGGTCGGCATCCGCCGGCCCACGACCTCCTGGGCCACCGCCGTGGTGTGGGGGAGCGAGGGCGCCGGCGAGCTGCTGGACTGGCTCGGTATCCCGCCGCGGCACCAGACCATGCGCGACTCCATGCTCGACACCCGCTCCGAGTCGGAGTTCGACGGCGTCGTCCTGCTGGACCTCCCCGACCACGACTCCACCGAGGTCGCGCACCACCTGGAGGTCGACCGGCTGGTGGCCGTCGCCGACCTGATGGTCTGGATCCTCGACCCGCAGAAGTACGCCGATGCGGCCGTCCACGACCGCTACTTCAAGCCGATGGGCACCCACCAGGGCGTCATGCTCGTCGCGCTCAACCACATCGACACCGTGCCGCCCGAGCGGCGGCAGGCGATGATCGACGACGTGAGGCGGCTGCTCGCCGAGGACGGGTTGCCGCAGGTCCAGGTGCTGCCGATCTCGGCGAAGGAGGGCATCGGCATGGCCGAGCTCCGCGCCGAGATCCTGCGTCGGGTCAACGACAAGCGCAGCACCAGCCTGCGGGTCGAGGCCGACATCGCGGCTGCGGCGGGCCGCCTCGAGCAGGCGGGTGGCACCGTCCCCGCGACCGAGCTCTCCGCGCGCCGGGTCGAGGAGGTCGAGGACCGGCTCGCCGACGCCGCCGGCATCTCCGCGGTGGTCGAGGGCATCGAGCGCACCGTGGGCGAGCGGGCGCGCGCGGCGCGGTCACGTGGCCGCCCCTCGCACTGCTGGGGCGTGGCGCGGACGGGCCCGGGGCCGACCCCGAGGTCGCGCCGCTCGACCGGGCCGCCGTCGACACGACCGTGCGGGCGCTCGCCGACGAGGCCTCCGACGGCGTCGGCCCGGCCTGGGCGCCACGGGTCCGCGACGTCGCGTCGGCCCGGCTGGCCGCGACCGGCGAGCGGCTCGAGCAGGGCCTGCGCGGCGTCGACCTCGGCGGTCGACTGCCTGCCTGGGTCGGCCTGGTCCGGCTGCTCCACTGGCTGCTCCTGCTCGCCGCCGTCGGCGGGTTCGCCTGGTGGGCCGTGGCGGCCGTCCAAGGCACCACCGCGGACCTGACCGAGGTCGCGGGCCTCCCGCTGCCCGCGGTCCTCGGCGTCGGCGGCCTGCTGCTCGGGCTGCTGCTCGCCGTCGTCGGCCGGATGCTGGTGCGCGGCCTGGCTCGCCAGCGCGCCGACCAGGCCGACGAGCGGCTGCGGGGCGTCGTGCACCAGGTGCTCGACAGCGACGTCGTGCAGCCGATCGGCGCCGAGCTGTCGTCGTACGCCGCCTTCCGGCGCGGCATCGAGACCGCCCGCGGCTGAGGTCGCGAAGCCGCGTCTCGACACCTCGGTCCCGTCCGCATCAGACGTCCCCGGAGAGGCCCTCGATCCTCCACAGCCCCGGTGCGGGCGCGCGTCCGTCCACAGCCGCGCGGCGTACCGAGGCCGTCGGTCGGCCCGGTGGCGTGGACTCCCCGTGACCGGTCGCCCCCGCGGCCGGCACGATGAGAGGAGTCCGAGATGTCCCACCAGACGATGGTCACCGTGCAGGGCTGGATCGGCACGACGCCGATGCTGCGCGAGGTCGGCGGTGTGCCGGTCCTCAGCTTCCGGCTCGGCTGCACCCCACGTCACTTCAGCCGGGCCTCCGGCGCCTGGGTCGACGGCCAGCCCCAGTGGTACGGCGTGAGCGCATGGCGGCGCCTCGCGACCCACGGCGGGCCGTCCCTGCGCCAGGGCGACCCGGTCCTCGTGCACGGCCGGCTCGAGCACCGCACCTACGTCAACAAGAACGGCGTCGAGGTGCTCGCGCTCGAGATCGAGGCGCTCACCATCGGCCACGACCTCACCCGCGGGGTCGCGACCTTCGTCAAGGCCGCCCCGCCGGCCGCGGCGGGCGAGCCCGAGCGCGCCCCTGAGCGTGAGCCCGAGCGTGACCCCGAGCGCGACCCCGGGCAAGGACGGAGCGCCGCCGCTGCGTAGCCTGGGGGCATGGCTGAGTACGTCCTCTCTCTGCGCAATGTGCGCAAGGCCCACGGCGACAAGGTGGTCCTCGACAACGTCACGCTGTCGTTCCTGCACGGCGCGAAGATCGGCGTCGTCGGTCCCAACGGCATGGGCAAGTCCTCGCTGCTCAAGCTGATGGCTGGGTTGGACGTGCCCAACAACGGCGACATCGTCCGCGACCCCGACGCCACCGTCGGCATGCTCCAGCAGGAGCCGCCGCTGACCGAGGGCAAGACGGTGCTGGAGAACGTCGAGGAGGCGGTCGCCGACACCAAGGCGAAGATGAAGCGCCTCGAGGACGCCTACATGGAGATGGGCGACCCCGACGCCGACCAGGACGCACTCATGGCCGAGACGGGCGAGCTGCAGACCGAGCTCGACAACATGAACGCCTGGGACCTCGACAGCCGCCTGGAGCAGGCGATGGACGCGCTGCGCTGCCCGCCGTCCGACGCCCTCGTCGACAACCTGTCCGGTGGCGAGCGCCGCCGCGTCGCGCTGTGCAAGCTCCTGCTCCAGCAGCCCGACCTGCTGCTGCTCGACGAGCCCACCAACCACCTCGACGCCGAGTCGGTCCAGTGGCTCGAGGGCCACCTCAAGTCGTACCCCGGCGCCGTCCTGGCCGTGACCCACGACCGGTACTTCCTCGACAACGTCGCCCAGTGGATCGCCGAGGTCGACCGCGGCTCCATCCACGGCTACGAGGGCAACTACTCGACGTACCTCGAGACCAAGAAGGAGCGGCTCAAGGTCGAGGGCGCCAAGGACGCCAAGCGCGCCAAGATGCTCGAGAAGGAGCTGGAGTGGGTGCGCTCCAACGCCAAGGCCCGCCAGACCAAGTCCAAGTCGCGTCTGGCCCGCTACGAGGAGATGGCCGCGGAGGCCGACAAGGCCCGCAAGATCGACGCCGCCGACATCAACATCCCGCCGGGCCCGCGGCTCGGTGACGTCGTCCTCGAGGCCGAGCACCTCACCAAGGGCTTCGAGGGCCGGGTGCTGTGGAACGACATCTCCTTCACGCTCCCGCGCGCGGGCATCGTCGGCGTCGTCGGACCCAACGGCGTCGGCAAGACCACCCTGTTCCGGATGATCACCGGCAGCGAGGAGCCGGACGCAGGCAAGCTCAACGTCGGCCAGACGGTGAAGATCTCCTACGTCGACCAGAGCCGCGGCGGCATCGACCCCGACAAGAACGTCTGGGAGGTCGTCTCCGACGGCCTGGACTTCATCAAGGTCGCCAACTTCGAGATGAACAGCCGCGCCTACGTCGCCTCGTTCGGCTTCAAGGGGCCGGATCAGCAGAAGAAGGCCGGCGTGCTCTCCGGTGGTGAGCGCAACCGCCTCAACCTGGCGCTCACGCTCAAGCAGGGCGGCAACATGCTGCTCCTCGACGAGCCGACCAACGACCTGGATGTGGAGACCCTGTCCTCGCTCGAGGACGCGCTGCTCGACTTCCCGGGCTGTGCCGTCGTCACCTCGCACGACCGCTGGTTCCTCGACCGGGTCGCCACCCACATCCTCGCCTGGGAGGGCACCGAGGAGAGCGAGGGCGAGTGGTTCTGGTTCGAGGGCAACTTCGCCTCCTACGAGGAGAACAAGATCGAGCGCCTCGGCGTCGAGGCGGCCCGCCCCCACCGGGTCACCCACCGCCGCCTGACGCGAGACTGAGCTGGATGACGCGAGCGCGTCGCCGCCGGGCGGGACTCCCGCTCCGGCCGGCGGCACGCTCGCTCGGGTCTGCGCGGCTCGTCCCTGGCGGCGCCGCGCTGCCGCGCGCGCGGTTGGCTCTCGTAGACCCAGCGTTGCGAGGCGGCCACACTGTCGGCATCGACGGTGGGACGCTCGTGTCTAGGAGCGGATCTCGCGCTCCGGGTGCGCGCAGATCAGCTGGTCGCAGACCGCGTTCATCACGCGGCCCAGCGCCAGCAGGTCGTTGCGGTCGACGAGGTCGATGAGCGACTGGCGAACGGTCTCGACGTGGTCCGGGGCCGCGGTGCGCAGCATCTCCTGACCGGCGTCGGTGAGCCGACAGTCGACGCCGCGACCGTCGTCCGGCGACTCCTCGCGGACGACGAGGCCGGCCGCCTCCATCCGTTTCACGGTGTGGGTGACCCGGCTGCGGCTGTGGGCGAGCGCGGCGGCCAGCTGGGCCATCCGCAGCGTCCCGTCGGCCTCGGAGAGCCGGACCAGGATCTCGTACTCCACCGCGGAGAGCCCGTGCCCGCGACGCAGGTCCTCGTCGAGGCGGTCCAGCAGCAGGGTCGTGCCGAGGAGGAAGGAGCGCCAGGCGCGCTGCTGGTCCTGGTCGAGCCACCGCGGCTCGTGGCCGGTCGCCACCCGCGCAGCGCTCTCGTCAGTCACCGCGTCAGTCTAAGGCGAACCTCATCAGCACCCGCGGGTGTCCGCTCAGGACGGACGTGGTGTCGGCGGCATGGCGGAAGCCGGCGGCCTCGAAGTTGGCCCGCAGGCCGGCGTACGCCATGGTCTGGTCGACCTTCGCGTCGCCGTTGTCGAGCGGGTACGCCTCGACCGCCGGCGCGCCCTGCTCGCGGGCGAAGGCGACGGCGCCCTCGATGAGGTGGTGGGAGATGCCCTGGCCGCGGTGCCCGGGACGCACCCGGATGCACCACAGCGACCAGACCGGCAGGTCGTCGACGTGGGGGATCTTGCGATTGCGGGCGAAGGTCGTGGCCGATCGAGGCGCGACCGCCGCCCAGCCGACGGGTACGTCGCCGTCGTAGGCCAGGACGCCGAGCGGTCCCTCCTCGAGCAGTCGGGCGACGAACTCCCCGCGCTCCTGCCCGCGCATGGCGTTGTTGACCGTCGACGGGATCCGGTAGCTCAGGCACCAGCACACGCTGGCGTCGGCCCGCTTCGGCCCGACCAGTGCCTTGACGTCCTCGAAAGCGGTCGCCGGCCGCACCTCGATACTCATGGTCCGCAGGCTACGACTCCCGACCGACACCGACCCGTCGCATCTGAACGTCCAGAAAGCGCCGACCCGGCGCGTTCAAACGCGCCGGGTCGGTGGTCCAGGCAGGCCGTGGCCCTGGGATTCGTCGCAGGCTGTCCCTTGTCCCGGGTTTCCGCGAAAGGGCCGGCCTCGCCTGGATCCATCTAGATTTCCGCCGACGACTCCGTGGTCTCGGACCTGAGGAACTCATCGAGACAGAGCCCGATGGGGTGGTGGGCTTTGCCTTCGGGTCGTACGAGCGGGCATTCGCCTCCGACGCGGGTGTGTTGGCATGGAGGAAAGACGGTCGAGATTGTTGAGATCACCATCGTCAACCGCGCGGCCCTTCGCGGAGTATCGAGTCATGAAGCCCTCCGACGTCGGTATGCGATTCGACCACGTGAGCGTGTGTGTCTCAGACCTGGATGCCGCTCGTCAGTTCTACTGTGAGCTGCTGAAGTTCGAGGAGATCGAGCGTCCCGCGTTCGATTTCGACGGCGTTTGGCTGAAGGTCTCAGGCATGCCGGTCCATCTGACGACCGGCGGTTTCCGGCGCGGCGGTGGGGCGCCACAGAGTCCGGCCGATCCCCATTTCGCGGTTGCCGTTCCCGCGCCAGGAGATCTTGATGAGCTCGTCGACTCGTGGCGCGAGCAGGGCGTGGACGTGTTCGAGCTCGAGGACTCGCCGGCTGCGGAGCGCCAGTACTTCGTGACCGATCCCGACGGCAACATGATCGAGTTCTGTTCGTACGGCGCGTAGTCGCTCGATTCTGCCAACACGCGACACCCATTTGCTCGGACTTTTCTGTCCGGGCCCAAGAGAAGGATGAAAGCACATGTCAGAAGAGCTTCTGCCCGAGCTGTCGGAGGCGTATCAGCTTCCTGACGGCACCCTCGAGCACCTCCGGTCACAGAGCTGGGCGCCACTTCCGGGACTGTTGAGCGCCGACGCCGTGCAAGCCATGCTCGACCAGGTGCAGAGGTACGCCGCGCCGGTCCAGCCGTCTGAGTCCGAGAAGTGGATGACGTCGGAGGAGTACGCGCGGGTCCTGCAGAGTTACGACGGCATGGCGTGGACGGACAACTGGTTCCGCGAACTCGCGTTGTCGCCCCGCCTCGCCGGGCTGGCGCTCGATCTTCTGGACGAGCCGGAGGGCCTGTTCATCCATGACATGACGTTCACGAAGCCTGGCAACGACGGCGGCCCCACCCCCTTCCACCAGGACTACCCGTTCTGGCCGTTCGACCGTAAGGGCGCCTTCACGATCTGGATCGCGCTGACCGATCTCACGGCGGACATGGGGATTCTCAAGTTCATGCCCGGCTCGCACAACGAAGGGCCCCTTGGGCGGTTCAGCCGCGCACCCGGAGACGACATCCGCAAGGCGTACCCGTACCTCGAGGGCAAGTATGGATTCGCGGGGGGCACCGACCTCAAGGCCGGCGACGCCACGGTGCACTACGACTTGACCGTGCACGGTGCCGACGGCAACAAGACCACACAGGGGCGTGCGGCGTACACGTTGCGCTACATGCCGACGGACGTGATCTACACCGGTGCACCTCACCGCCACTTCGACGCGTTCGAGATGACGCCGGGTGAGCTGTTCAGCGACAGCCCCCAGGTGCCGCGCATCAGCCGGCTCGGCTGAGCGCGCTCAGCGCTCGGCAGGTGTGGCGAGCTTTGAGAGATCGGGTCGTCGCGACGCTGGTTCGAGGTCGCGCCTGCGATGCGACGACCCGATCGTCGCGTGTCTCATCCGGTCGAGTCAGCCAAGGTGAGGGAGGTTCGTCGTGGTGGGTCACGTACTGGTCGCTGGGGCGAGTGGACTCGTCGGGACCTCGGTCGTCGACAGCTTCCTCGCTGACGGCTGGAAGGTCATCGCCGTCTCCAGGCGGCGACCCGAGATCCAGTCGTCAAGAAGCTTCCACTGGATCCCGGCGGACCTGCGTGACCCCGCCGCCCTCGACCGGCATGCGGACCATCTCGAACGAGTGAGTCATATCGTGTTCGCAGCGCTGTACGAGATGCCCGGCCTCGTGTCCGGCTGGACGTCCGTCGACCACGGTCAGATCAACCTGGACATGCTTCGGAACGTGGTCGAACCGACGACGTCCGTGGCCGACCTGACCCACGTCGGCCTCTTGCAAGGGGGCAAGGCCTACGGCGTCCACCTTCACGACGTGCCCATCCCAGCCCGTGAACGCATGCCGCGAGATGATCACCCCAACTTCTACTGGCTCCAGGAGGACTACCTCAGGTTCGAGGCGGCACGCCTGGGGTTCGGCTGGACGATCTACCGGCCCGCCGCCATCTTCGGAGCGACGGCCGGCGTCGCCATGAACAGCCTCATTCCGATCGGCGTCTATGCGGCCATCTGCAAGGCGACGGGTCGACCGTTCGCATACCCGGGTGGCGCTGAGGCCATCCGTCAGGGGTGCGACGCAGGTCTGCTTGCGCGGGCGATCTTGTGGGGAGCCACCAATCGCTCGGCGAACGGCGAGCAGTTCAATGTGACGAACGGTGAGGTCTTCTCCTGGCCGGACCTGTGGCCCGCCCTCGCCGAGTGCTTCGGTGTACCCGACCCGGGGCACGCGGTGCCGACGAGGCTGGCTGAGTTCCTGCCCGCCCACGAGGACGTGTGGCGCGAGATCGTCGTCGCACACCGCCTCCGTCCGATGAGCTTGGGCGACCTGCTCGGGGAGTCCCATCACCTGGCGGACTTCGCGCTGAATTACGGACAGGATCAGGTGCCGCGCCCTGCGGTGATGAGCTCGGTGAAGATCAAGCGGTTCGGATTCCACGAGGCCGTCGAGACCGACGCAAGTGCATGTCACTGGATCAAGCTGATGCAGCGGCGACGACTACTGCCCCTCCCATGAGCCCCGGTGGTCGTCCGCACTCCGACCCCGACGATGTCGGGGTTATCGTCACGGTCGCCGACATCGTCGAGGTCCACCAGCTCATCGGTCTCTACTGCATGCTGGCGGACAGTGGAACGACATGCGACTGGACGCGGGTCTTCGATCCCGAAGCCTCGCTGGACATGACAGCGCTGGGCGGATCCCATCTGCAGGGGGTGGCCGAGATCGCAGCGTTCTTCGCTCTGGGGAGTCCGCCCCATCCGCCGGCACACCAGACAACCAACCCGTACGTGTGGCTCGAGGACTCCGTGCTTCGCTCGACTTCTACCTACCACTCGATCGACCGAGCGAGCTCCGACGTCCGCGTGGGGCAGTACGACGATGTCTACACTCGCGCAGGCGCTCGCCTTCGCATCCTCCGTCGAGTGCTGACCCCTCGATGGATGGTCGGTCCATCGCTGAGTGAACGTGGACTTGTCTAGCGCCGGCAGAGATCAGTGCGGGGATTTCGCGGGACCGAGCTGGGCGCTTTGTGAACGCCGGCCCGGCGTTGTTGCGCGAGCCGTCTGTCCGAGGTGACCGGCCGTGACGCGCGGTCAGCGGCGTCCTCGTCGCGATCGTCGACTTCGATCCTGGCTGGTCAACCGACCACCCAGCGCTGTTGACCATCGGATGCCGGGCCCGGCGTCGCCACCGGGATGCTGAAGTGCGGAGGACGAGATGAGTGCTTCCTCACCATCCTTCATCCGACAGGGTTTGTCGCACGCGACGAGACGTCGGAGCTCACGCTGTCGGGTGAGGTGAGACCGAGCCGGAGCTTCCTGAGCACTCGAGGTCGCCGACTATGTGTCGCCACGGCGAGGACGCCGACATTTGGGGGAGACCACATTGGAACGGCCGGGACTTCAGGGCAGGGTCGCTGCGAGGCCGCTGGCCCGATACTCGATGCAAGGAGACGCTCTTGCCCGTCACACCGTCCACGTTCCGCTCCGTCCTCTTCGCCGCGCCGAACGACGATGCCCCTACCGCAGGTTCCCAGGTTCCGAGACTTTCGGAGGCGGTCGCCTCGGCGGCGTCGATTCTGTTGTTCGACCTCGAGGACACCGTGCCGGAGTCTGAAAAGGCCGCGCGCCGCGAACAGATCCTGCAGGTGGACGTGCCACGTGCACGGACCTGGGTGAGGATCAATCACGAGGACCATGCCGGCTGGGCGGATGACATCCGCGTCGCGGCTGCGACAGCCTCGGCAGTGATGGTCCCGAAGGTCGAGAGCGCTGAGCAGCTGGCGCGGGTGCGGACCGCTCTGCTCGAGACGGGGGTGGAGGCGGAGCTCGTCGCCCTGGTCGAGACTGCGCGCGGCCTACTCCATCTCGACCAGATCTGCGGCCAGGGCGAACCTCCGCACGCCCTCGTCGTGGGTATCGGTGACCTCACCCGTGACACGAACACCCTGTACACCGGCATGGGGGAGTTCGAGAACCACGTGCGCGCGCGGTTGGTGGAAGTGTCCGCGGCGTACGGTCTCACCGCCCCCATCGACACGGCTTCGCTGATCGTCGGCGATCTGGACTTCGTGCGCGAGGAATGTCGTCTCGCGAAGCGCATGGGATTCACCTCCAAGCTGTGTCTGACACTTCAGGACGTCGACGTCGTGACGAGCGAGTTCGGCTTCACCGAGGCGGAGATCGATCATGCCCTCGCCATCGTGGAGGCCTATCAGGAGGGCCTCGAAGCGGGACAGGGGCAAGTGGTCGCTCGCGGCGTGATCGTGGACGTCCCAACAGTCGGCAGGGCACTGGACGTCCTTCGCGCCGCGGGACGAGACGACGCGGGGATCGGCGCTCGCTGAGACGGAGTACGGCGAGCCTGTCGTCAGGTCCCTGACCGAGCTAGGGACCTGGCGATCCGACGTGCCCGGCGTGCGGTCAGACACTCGCCTCTCCGGGCTGGTGGGTGTGTGTCTCTCGCGCCAGGAGCGAGCCAATTGTGTGAGCACACATTGTGGCCTGGATCACCGGCAGACATCGTTCGGTATGGCAGAGGTCACATCCTCGCCAGGAGAGCGGTCGAACGTTCTTGACTGATCGGTCGGCGCTTTTACCTTACGAGAAGGGGCAGATCTTCATGATTCCACACGCAGCACTCGGCAAGAAGGCGGCCATGGGAGCCACCGCGCTGTTGACCGCGCTCAGCCTGACCGCCTGTGGCGCTGACGCCAAGGCGGACAGCGATGATCTCGAGATTGGCTATCTCGCCCACCTGACGGGCCCGACGGCGGGCCCGTACGGGCTCCCGTTCGACAAGGGGATCAAGCTGGGTGTGGAGGCCGTCAACGAGAGCGGCGTTCTCGGCGACCTCAAGCTCAGGCTCGACAGCCAAGACGTCGGAGGCGAGGTGCCGTCCGCCATCACGCAGTACAACAAGTTCCTTCGCGACGACATCTCGATCTTCATCAGTCCGAGCTCGACGCCGATCCAGCGGGCACTGCAGCCGTACATGGAGAAGGACGACGCCGTGCTCCTGAGCTCGTCGGTCGGTGACGAGACGAAGTCGGAGCCGGGCGGCGTGTTCGCGCTTCCCGACGCCATCACGCCCAACGAGAACTTCGGCAAGTACGTCGCCACCGAGGGGGCGAAGACGGCCGTGATGCTCGTCGATGGAGAGAACCCGGCGTTCAAGGACATTGCCGCAGCCCTGCAGGAGGGGTACGAAGAAGCGGGCGGAGAAATGGTGGAGGAGATCGACATCTCCGCCAAGGACAACGACTTCGCGCCGGTCGTCACGAAGATCAAGGCAGCGTCCCCGGACGCCGTGTTCTTCTCAACGCTGTCTGAGACCGCGGGCAACCTCATGGTCCAGATGGAGCGCTCCGGAGGATTCGAGGACGTCCAGATGGCGGGAGGCGTCTCCTGGGGCAAGCAGGTCTACGACGTCGCTGGTGATGTCGCCGTCGGCGCACAGTTCGCGGCCTACTGGGCCCCGGCCGAGGGTGGCGAGTTCGAGAAGCGTTTCATCGAGGAGTACGACGTCCCGCCCGAGTCCGTCTCAGCCACCGGCTACCAGACTGCTTGGCTCATCGCTGGCGCTGCGTCCTTGGCGGTGGAGGCCGACGAAGACCTCGATGGAGCGGCGATCGCCAAGTACATGCCGCAGGCCGCTGAGACTGACATCGTCAAGGAGAACGGAACGTACGAGTCCTGGGCCTTCCGCGACAGTGGGACAGCGATCTACCCGGGCGTCGTCATGGAGTTCGACGAGACCGGAACCATCGTCCCTGTGGGCAAGTGATCGGCTCGGGGCGGAGACGGCACCATGGACTTCTTTCTTCAGCAAACTATCAACGGTGTGGCGTTGGGGTCGTTGTTCGCGCTCTATGCGCTGGGCTTCAGCCTGGTCTTCGCCAATATGAAGGTCTTCCACGTCGCCCACGCAGCGATCTTCACCTGGGGAGCTGTGTTCGCGTGGGAGCTCACGGACGGTCTCGGATGGTCGTTGCTCGTCGCGCTGCCCGTGGTCGCGCTCCTCGCAGGGGTCCTCAACGTGCTCGTCTATCTCCTGGCGATCCGGCACCTGCAGGGGCGAAAGAACAGTGACATGTTCATCTTCGTCTCCAGTCTGGGGGCAGGAATAGTCCTGACGGAGTTCGCACTCCACCACCTCGAGAACACCGTGGTGCGGCTGCCCTTCGATCTGATCGGGACGCGGAGCTGGTCGGTCCTCGGTCTTCAGCTCTCGAATCTGCAGTTGATCATCGTCGGCACCGCGGTAGCCATGTTCGTCTTCCTGAAGTGGCTGCTGGCGTCCACCCAGTTCGGGCGCGAGGTGAACGCGGTTGCCAGTGATCGGGAGGTGGCGGCGGTGATGGGGATCAACGCGGAGCGCGTGAGCGTCCTGGTGTTCTTCATGTCCGGCGCCTTGGCGGGCCTTGGGGCCACCTTGGTGTCGCTCGCGTTCAACATCGTGGAAGGCAACATCGGTCACAACTACCTGGTCATCGCGATGGCGGTGCTCGTGATCGGCGGGATCGGCAGCGTGTCCGGCGGCTTCCTCGGCGGCGTCATGGTCGGCCTGGCGTCGGCCTACACGACCGGGTACCTCTCGTCGTCGTACCGCGACGTCGTGGTGTTCGGACTGTTGATGCTCTTCCTCGTCCTGCGCCCCGACGGGATCGTCAAGTCGGCCAACGTCACTAATCGGGCCTAGCAGATATCTAAGGAAATCCTGTGTACTTTCTGTCCGCCTTTGGCGCATACGACTTCCTGATCAGGGACTCGCTGATCCTCATCCTTGTCGGCGCCAGCATCTACTTGCTGTTCAACGCCGGCTTCTTCGCCGTTCCGCAGATCGGGTTCATGGCCATCGGCGCGTACACGGCGGCGCTCGCGTCACAGAAGTGGGAGCTTCCGCTCGCTCTCACGCTGACCTCGGCACTCGTCGTCGGCGCACTCTTCGGGCTTGTGCTCGGGTTGGCGCTCTTCCGATTGAACGGCGTCTATCTGGCGATCGCCACGGTCGGCTTCAGTGAGATGGTTCGGGTGACGATCCGCAATCTGGAGGTGACGGGCGGTCCGACCGGTCTCGTCGGCATCGACCTGTCGCTCAACGACCTGCACATCCTGCTGATCGTCCTCGTCGTCTTCGTCGGGCTGGCTCTCCTTCGGCGCACGCGCCACGGCAGCGCCATGGTGGCGATCCGCGAGGATCCACTGATGGCTGCGCATCAGGGGATCAGCGTTCGTCGGTACCGGGTGATGCTCTTCATCGGATCCGGTGCGCTGGCCGGGCTCGCTGGCGGGATGAGGGTTCACCTGACCGGCTTCGTCGAGCCCTCGGCCTTCTCCTTCGACCTGCTGAGTGACATCCTCGCCGCGACCGTCGTGGGGGGCATGACGGTTGTTGCGGGCCCCCTCGTCGGCGGTGCGTTGATCTTCGGGCTCGCCGAGGTCCTGCGGGAGTTCCAGGCCTATCGACACATGGTCAACGGAGCGTTGATCGTCCTCATCGTGGCGTTCGCGCCCGCCGGGGCGCTCCTCCTGGTCAAGGACTCGATCGTCAAGGTCCTACGACGGGTCAAGCTGCTTCCACCACCGGCCTCGACGTCGGTGTTCGACCACGACAGGGCGGTCTCGGATGTCGCGGTGGCACCAGTTGCTTCGAGGGAGCCGGCCCGGTATACGAGTCTGCCCATCCTGGCCGTCGAGGACCTGGCGAAGAACTTCGGCGGGGTCAAGGCGGTGCAGAACGTGGATCTGGAGGTGTACGAGGGCGAGGTTCTCGGCATCATCGGTCCGAACGGGTCGGGGAAGACGACGGTCCTCAATCTTCTGTCTGGCGTCTACGTGCCCGACTCAGGTCGCGGGAAGTTGGCCGGAACGGCCGTCGATCATCTATGGGGGCGTCCCGAGAAGCTGATGCGAAGGGGACTCTCCAGGACCTTCCAGAACATCCGGCTGCTGGACGGGTGCTCGGTGGCGGAGAACGTCCGCGTCGGCGCCTACTTGGATTCAGCGCACGATCCGTTGGCGCACCGGCTGGGGCTGACGAGCTGGTCGAGCGAGGGCCGCCATCTCGTCGGGTCCGACGAGGCGGTCAGCCTGGCCATGTCCAGAGTCGGCATCTCGCACATTGCCTCGCTCGACGTGGCGGCCCTCCCCTACGGCCTGAAGCGGAAGGTCGAGATTGCACGGGCGCTCGTCGCCCAGCCCAAGCTGCTGCTGCTCGATGAGCCCACAGCCGGCATGTCGCCCGCCGAGAGGGACGACATCTTCGCTGTCGTGGAGAGCCTGCGCGCGGAGGGAGTCAGCGTGGTCATCGTCGAGCACGATGTCAGCTCGATGGTCCGGCACTGCGATCGAATCGTGGTGCTCAACTTCGGCAAGGTCATCGCCGTCGGCGATCCCGAGGAAGTCACCAGCTCGAAGGAGGTCATCGATGCCTACATCGGCGACGTTGCTCACGCTTGAGAACTTGTCGGTCCGCTACGGGCAGGTATGTGCCGTCGAGGCTGTGAACCTGACCGTCAACCGTGGTGAGGTCGTGGCGATCCTCGGAGCCAACGGTGCCGGGAAGTCGTCGTTGCTGCGAGCGATCAGCGGTGAGGCCGGTCACGTCGAGGGGCAGGTCCGCTTCCGTGACATGGATCTGCGCAAGGGTCCGCGCTATCAAGTGGCCCGGCGGGGTGTCGCGCATGTCATGGAGGGCAGGCGGGTCATTCCGACGCTCTCGGTCCTGGACAACCTCGTGATGGCAGCGAAGGCTTCACATCGAGTCGATCGTGGCAGTACCCAGGGGATGCTCGACGAGATCTACACCTACTTTCCGCGACTTCGTGAGCGGGGCAAGCAGGCGGCCGGCCT
The DNA here is from genome assembly GCA_029961745.1 of Nocardioides sp. L-11A. NCBI lineage: Bacteria > Bacillati > Actinomycetota > Actinomycetes > Propionibacteriales > Nocardioidaceae > Nocardioides > Nocardioides sp. L-11A. The sequence continues at coordinate 4,041,737 of CP124680.1, read as the reverse complement.
GCTGAGCGGGGGCGAACAACAGATGCTTGCCATCGGTCGTGGACTGATGGCCAAGCCCGATCTCCTGCTCCTGGACGAGCCCTCCATGGGGCTCGCGCCGATCATGATCAAGGAGATCTACGACATTCTCCGCGCCCGGGACGGGATTCTCGGCGAGTGTGCCGTCTTGCTGGCCGAACAGAGTGCCGCGCTGGCCCTGTCGGTCTCCGACCGTGCCTATGTGCTGTCTCGCGGCGGGGTGGTGTATCACGGCGCGGCAGCTGAGCTCGACGGGGACAAGGTCGCAGTGGCCTACCTCCAGGGTTGATGTCGAGCAGACGCATGGGACGACCCAGGGATCAACCTGGGCATGCCGGGCTGACCGTGCGTCCCCAACCCCGGTGAGATGAAGAGGCGCCCGCCCAGCCCCGCTGGGACGGGCGCTTCTCACTTTCCCCTGGCCGGGGCAGATGCAGATCCTCCGTCTCGCGTGGTGGCGCCCACCTCGATGCGACCTACCTCCAGGTGCCCAACCAGCCCGGCAAAGGCGGCCAGGTCGTGTCCATGGCCGTCGTGGTCGCGACCGGCGTGACCACCCGCGGAGAACGGGAGATCCTTGGCCTGGCCGGCGTGCAACTGGCCATCAGCGACCAGCACGCCGGCCTGGTGAAGGCCCTGTCCCGGGCATTCCAGGGTGTTGCCCGCCAGAGATGTCGGGCCTACCCACGTTGGTTCGCACGCAGCCTGCTCGCCCACGTGCCCCAAGGGCCAGGCCGAGCTGGTGACGTCGACCTTCCGGATGATCTTCGCCCAGCCCGCTCGAGCGGGTCGACAAGGAGATCAAGCGCCGAGCCCGCATGATCGGGATCTTCCCCGACCCGCAAGCGTGATCGACTGGTAGGGCGGGGTGTTTGATCGACCTGCACGACGAATGGGTCGCCGGCGAGCGCCGCTACCTGACCGAAGGATCCATGGCCGAGCTCTACGTCACTGTGGGGACTGACTCGGTCGACGCCATCGAGAGCAGCGACGTGGAGGCACCGAGGATCACCTCAACGCCCACCGGCCCGCGGGGGCTCTGTCAGGAGCTCCTGCGCTGGGCGGCACGCCCAGGGCTGTCCGCCCCTCGAACGACGCGGCGGTTCTCGCCGACCTGCCTGTCAGCGCTGTGGATGCGGTTGTGCCAATACGGATAAGGGACCGGCGGACTGGTGACTTCGTCGAGTCTCGCTGCCTCGGAGGCGGTCATCTCCCACTGCGCTGCGCCCAGGTTGTCGATCAGCTGCTTCTCGGTGCGAGCGCCCAAAACCACGCTGCTCACGGAGGGGCGGGCGATCAGCCAGTTGATCGCCACCTGCGCTACCGAGCACCCTCGTTCCTCGGCGATGGCGGAAGCGACGTCGAGGACCGCGAAGTTGCGGTCATCGTCCACAGGGACGGTGTCGCCGAAGCCACGGGACCGCCTCGAGTCCTCGGGCACCGCCTTGCCGCGGCCGAACTTGCCGGACAGCAGGCCGCCCGACAACGGACTCCACACCACGTGCCCCACGCCGGCGTCGAGAGCGCTCGGCACCAGCTCGAACTCGATGTCACGGCACAGCAGTGAGTAGTGGACCTGGTTGCACACGAACCGTTCCCATCCGCGGGCGTCCGAGATGCTGGATGCCTTGGTCACCATCCAGGCCGGGAAGTTCGAGACTCCCAGGTAGCGAACCTTGCCGCTTCGCACGAGGTCGTCCAACGCCCTGATGGTCTCCTCCAGAGGGGTCGACAGGTCGATCTGATGCAGGTGGAGCAGGTCGATGTGCTCGACGTCCAACCTCTTCAGGCTTGCCTCGCAGGCACGCATGACGTGATGACGCGAGAGTCCGCCGTCATTGGGGCCGTCGCCCATCGGGTACCTCAGCTTGGTCGAGACGATGGCCTCGTCGCGGCGAGCTCCCAGCGCCTTGCCCAGGATCTCCTCCGACGCGCCTGACGAGTAGAAGTCCGCTGTGTCGAACAGGTTGACCCCGGCGTCGAGGGCAAGGCGAACCAGTCGTGTCGCCTCGTCGACCTGCAGCGTACCGAGCTTTCCGAAGTAGTCATCGGTCCCGCCGAACGTCATGGTCCCGAGGGCCAAGGAGGAGACCTGCAGTCCCGAAGCGCCCAGGTAGTTCATTCTCATGGGTGGCTACTCGTCTCTTGAGGAGTTGTCATGTCGAAGTCGGCCGATGCCGCGCCGGTTGATCCGGCGAGGCGGGCTCGGTGGGAAGCTGTCGCACTCCAGCACTGGGCGAGCTGCTCCGCAGCCGCGTTCTTGAGTGCATGGAAGTCGGTGTTGCAGCAGATGACACGGTGGCCGGACGCGAGGGCAGAACCCACCTCGGCGGCGCCTCCCGTGACGGGGATGACTGGAATCGAGCGCTTCCGGCCGGCGTCCTCGACGACGCGGAGGGCGTCGATGACATCCTGGGGGACCGCGTTGGAGACCGAGGGACCGTAGCTGAGGCGGTGACCCATGGAGCGTGCGAGGTCGATGTGGCCAGGCATGATCGCGTCGATCCCTTCCACGTCGAGGATCGCGTCGATGTTGGTGATCGCGTCGATGTGCTCGATCTGGACCACGCACGCCACATCGTCGTCGGCGCCGTCGGGATAGGCCTCACCGCGCACCAGGATGTTCCGGACCGCTCCCATGCTGCGACGCCCCGTGGGGGGATAGCGGCATGCCGACACCGCCTGCGCAGCCGCCTCCGGCGAGTTCACCAGGGGGACGACCACGCCGTCGACGCCGAGATCGAGAACCCAGCCGATCTGGTCGGGGCGGTCGGGTAGTACCCGAGCCAGGGGGCTGCACGGCGTGTCGACGCAGGCCGCGACAGTCGACTGGATCTGACGAAGGTCGAAGGGCGAGTGCTGGACGTCGAGAACCAGGAACTGGTAGCCCAGGCGCGCGAGCAGCATCGCGCTCATGGAGCTGTCCAGCATCCCGAAGGTTCCGAATCCGGTCTCGCCGGAGTTCAGCAACGACCTGAACGGATTGGCTGCGAGGCGACCAGATGGGTCAGGCAGGCCGCTTCCGGGACGGTCTGTCGATGCTTGTCTCATGCTGGTCCTTCTCGATGTGGGGCGTGGGGTTGGTGGACGCGCAGGTCAGGACCTCTTGGATGAGCAAGGCCAACCGGAGATCCAGGAGGTGGTCGGTGTCGTCCAAGGCCCCGTTGGTCAGCTGCGCGATGCGCTCCAACCTGTTGTTCACGGTGTTGGGGTGGACCTCGAGCACCTTCGCTGCTCGAGAGGTGCTTCGGCCGTTCGCCAGGTAGCAGCGCAAGGTCGGGATCAGTGCGTCGGATGCGCGATGGCCCTGCTCCTGCAGTGGCAGCAGCAAGCGCCGGCTGAACTCGATGGCTTCGTCCGAGACTCCTGGCAGCAGCACCTGCAGGGTCCCCAGATCGCCGAGATAGGCCATGGTTCCGTAGAGTTCCCGCGCTTGCCGGATCCTCAAGGCTGACTTGAGGGTGCGGAAGCTCGACGCCAGCTGTGCAGGGCCTTTGCATACCGGTCCCACCACCGCGGACACCGATGAGCTGCCGAACTTCCGTCTGAGCACCGAGTACAGGGTCTCCGGTAGACCAGCGTGGTCAGGTGACTCCGGGACGAGAACGACCGTGGTGTCGGTCCCGTAGGAAGCGATCATCTGGGGTCGTGCCTCGGGGGCTATGGATCGCGCGATCTGCGCGATCCGTCGAGATGAGGTCGGTGTGGGGTCGTCGGCTCGCAGCACGACCAGGCGGCTGGGGACGTCGAGCCGGTACCCGAATCGAAGCGCCCGATCGGCGAGCCCCTCAAGGTCTGTGACGCGATCGGTCGTGAGGATCTCGTTCAGGAGGTCCGACATGTGCCGGTCGTTCGCTTCCTCGAGGGACTGGGCACGTTGGATCTCCAGGGCGACCACCAGTCCGGCGGACTCGAGCGCCACCCGGGACTCTTCGTCCAAGGGGTGCTCCACATAGAGGGAGGAGACCTGCGTGCCGTCGAGGGGAAGCCTCACGGTGTTCGCGCTCGGCTCGGTCTCCTCGGAGAGGCTGATAGGAAACCCGAGCTCAGCTTGCACGGCCGCAACGATGTCGCTGACCGTCCCGCCCTGCAGCGCGAGCTCGATGAGTGTGGTGTGGAGCTCCTGTCGTCTGCTGAGCATGGCCAAGGTGCGGCTGAGCTCCTCGATGCTCTGTGCCTGGCCGCGACGCAGCTGGAACGACTGCAGTGCCAGGGCGGCGTGGTCGGCGATGAGCTCGCTCAGCTCGCGTTGAGGACTGGTGAGATGACCGACTGCGTCGTTGTAGAAGGCGATGGTGCCCAGCGCTTCGTTGCCTGTCACGAGTGGCACGGCGAACATCGCGTTGAAGCCCTCCGACTCGGCCCACTCTCGCCATGGCGCGAAACTGTTCGACGTCCGCACGTCTGGCAGCGAGATGGCGCGACGCTCGCGGAAGACCCTGCTCGACGGCGCTACGTCGAAACCAGAGTCTTCGGGAAAGATCTGGATCCCCGGGCCACCGTTGACCTGCTCGAGGAAGTCAGGTGACAGCCCCGCGCCGCCGACCGCTCGAAGGGTGTTGCGGTCGTGGTCCGCGACAAGGACCACGGCGCGGTCCACGCCGACCAGTTGTGTGCACGTCCTCGCGATGAGATCGCCCACGTCCCGCTCGCTGCGGTCGTCGTTGACGGCTCGGGTGATGTTCGCCAGTGCCTCGATCCACTGCCGGTAGGACGAACCCCCTGCCAGGTACGGCGAACCCGTCGGCAAACCGGTCGGATCCATGGCCTTCCTCTCTGGACAGACGCGAAACCGCTGATGTGGTTGCTCAGCATCTTCATCCATTGCGTTGCCGACCACCATGTGGGGGCACCCACTAAGAAGCATCGACTTTGTGTGGGCACACATCGGAATGGCGGCTCGACCGCTGGATGCTCCGGTATGTGATCGAGAAATCTCATCGAGACCCAGGCGCTGGCCGACGCGCCGTGGTCGTGGGTGGCTCACTGGCCGGTCTCCATGCCGCAGCCCTGCTGCGCAGCGACGGCTGGGACGTGCATGTGTACGAACGGTCCGCCGAGCTGCTCGACGGCGCGGGGGCGGGGATCATCGCTCACCCGGCGACCCTGCGGTTCCTGACCGATGTCGAGGGTGTCCCCGCGTCGTCGATCTGTTGTCGCGCGACCGCGATCCGCACTTACGGTCCCGACGGTGCGTCGGTCGCCGAACCGTCCCGCGGCTATCTGACGACGAGTTGGACGGCGCTCTACCGCTCACTCCTCGCCTCGGTCGGTCACGACCGATACCACCTTGGTCACGAGCTCGTCGGATTCGACCCCGGACCCGACTCGGTCAGTGTCAGCTTCGCGTCAGGCCACACGACTCGAGCGGACCTCGTCGTGGCCGCCGACGGCATCGCGTCGGCCGCACGGCGCCTCCTGAAGGCGGAGACCACTCGGGAGTACTCGGGATACGTCGGATGGCGAGGGATCGTGGATCCGTCCCTGCTCGACCCGAGGGTGGCCTCGAGGCTCAGCCAAGCGATCTCGTTCGGCAGCAGCAGCGACGGGCACATCGTGGCGTATCCGATTCCCAAGAGTGGCGACGCGCGTCAGGTGATGCTCAACTTCGTCTGGTACCGCAACGTGGAGGTCGGCAGCGAGCTCGATGAGCTGATGACCGACGCTGGCGGCGTACGCCGTGACGTGTCCCTTCGCGATCCGCAGCCAAGCGCACTCGCTGAGATGCGCGCTTCGGCCGTGGAACTCGGACCGGATCTCGCCAACCTGGTCGCCTCCACGCCGAAGCCGTTCCTGCAGACCGTCTTCGACCAGTTCACGGATCACATGGCTTTCGGCCGGATCGCGCTGATCGGCGACGCAGCGAGCGTCGCTCGCCCCCACGCCGCGGCCGGCACCGCCAAGGCGGCGGAGAACGGTCGGATGCTGGCCGTGGCGCTGCGCGAGAGCGATGACAACGTGCCTGCCGCCCTGAGCCGGTGGGAACCGGATCAACTCGAGCTCGGGCAGCAGCTGATCAAGCGTTCCAAGGCTCTTGGCGAGTCGGCTCAGGCAGCACGCACGTGGCCCACGCGCGACCCCGCATCGGAGTTCGGCCTGTATGGACCGGGGCGCTGAGCGCTCCCACCCCGACAACTCTCTGGGCACCGTCGGTGCCCGGAGCACCTCATCAAAGGAAGTTGAGCAAACCGTGCTGAAGAACAAAGTCGTTGTCGTGACCGGCGCTGCGCGTGGCCTCGGAGAGGGCGTCGCGAGGACCTGTCATTCGATGGGTGCCCGTGTCATTCTCACCGACCTCTCTCTGGACGATGCGGTGGCGACCGCCGGGTCCATCGGGCCCGACGTCACGCCGCGCCGCCTGGACGTCACTGATGCGGCATCGTGGCGGGAACTCGAGGAATGGTTGGGCTCTCACATCGGCAGCCCCGATGTGCTCGTCAACAACGCGGGCCTGCTGGTTCTGGGCGCCGTCGACTCCATCTCGGCTGATGCACTGCGACGGATGAACGAGGTGAACGTCATCGGTCCGTTGCTCGGCATCCAGATGTTCGTGCGGATGAATCAAGCCGAGCCGGAGCCCCGGCCGGGATCGATCATCAACATCTCATCGGTCCGAGGGCTTGCCGGCGGCCACTCCTTCGCCGGGTACTGCGCCTCGAAGTTCGGCGTCCGGGGCCTGACCAAGGCCGCGGCCGTCGAGTTGGGGACGCTCGGTATCCGCGTGAACTCGGTGTGTCCGGGACCGATCGAGACACCGATGAGCAAGGCGAACCCCGACTTCAAGGACCTTGACTGGAACGCATATCTGGCGAACCTTCCACTCGGTCACATCGGCCAGCCGCACGACATCGGCCACGCGGTGGCTTGGCTGGGATCGGACCGCAGCGCATTCGTCACTGGCATCGACCTGCCGGTCGACGGCGGGCTCACGTCGACGACCTTCAATGTCACCTCGAAGGACGCACCCGGCGCGATCCAGTCCGGCGACGAGGCCCACCGGGACCTGGATGCAGCCAGCGTGACGTGACGGAAAGCCCGGAGACCCGGCACGCCTCCGTGAGGACCTTGATGCGGTGCCAACGCCGTTGGGGGCCCGGCGAGGCGTGGGCGGCGCGGGCCCAAGCGGTACTCGTCGCGACTTCCTTCGCCATGCTTGTGGCCGCCTCCAATGCCGTGAACCCGCTGTTGCCGACCTATCGCGAGGCACTCGGTCTCACCCCCCTCGTCATCTCGATGACCTTCACGCTGTACGTCGCGGCGCTCGTCGTCACGCTGTTCGCCATGGCCCGCCCGCAAGCTGTCCGTCGTGCCGGTGCGGTGTTGCTGACCAGCTTGTTCCTGATCGTCGGGTCAGACCTTCTCCTGGCCGATGCCCAGGAGTGGTCGATCCTCGTCGGCCGGGTCATCGGCGGCGCTGCGGGAGGCCTCGGCACCGGGGCAGCATCCGCCCTCATGGTTGCCGCGGTCGGAGCCAAGGGTCGAGCCATCACAGCAACGGGCAACACCGCCGGTGCCATTGCCGGGGCCGCCGGCTCCCAGTTGCTCGTCAGTCTCCTGTCGGTCGGTGCAGCACCTCGCGCGGTGTTCTTCGGCCACAGCGGCGTCGCCGTACTGCTGATCGTGGGACTGACCGTCGTCCTCGGTCTTCGACGCGAGGACAACCGCTCCGCCTTGGCGGCGACCCCTGCTTCCGCACCGTCCGCGCGAGCCGGTTGTGCCACCCTGCGCTTGTTCGTCCCGGGCATCATCGTCTGGACCTGTGTCAGCCTCGCTGGTGTCTTCAGCGCCACGTTGTTCGACGAGCTCGACATGCAGGTTGCTCGGGCGATCGGCCCGGTGGTCCTGCCCTGCGCCACCGCCGCCGTCCAGCTCGGAGCCCCCGCGGTACTGCGACTCGCGCCGCGTTCGAGCGGGATGCTGGCCACGGCCGGCGGAATCGTGGTCATTCTCGTCGGCGCCTGGTTCCGGTCGGACGTTCTCTCGATTATCGGGTTCGTTGCTCTCGGGGCAGGGGTGGGCACCGGCTACCGGACCGCTCTCGTCGTCTTGACCAAGGGCTCGAGAGCCGCCCGACAGGGGGCACTCGCCTCGTTGTACGCGGCAGCCTGCTACTCGATCGCCGCGGCCGTGGTCACAGCTGTGGGCGTGGTGGGCAACCAGACCGGACTGGTCGCGGCCGTCTGCGGAACTCTCGCCCTTTTCGGGGCGCTGGCGCTCAGCGTCTCGGCATGGGTCCCCCGGGTGAGCGACGCACAGGACGCCCTGACGGTGTATCCGAGAGGTGTGCACGCACACAACGAAGACATGTCGAATTGGGGCCACAGGCAATGAAGTTCAGGCGCATCGTGCCTAGCCTCGACGCGTATGCCGAAGGTGTGCCAACGGCACGGTCCCTCTCCTTATCGGCTCAGCAGGGATGACATGCGAGAACGATGAAAGGTTGAACAAAGTGTCGAACACATTGATCGAGAGCCCCGTCCCAACTGTCGATCTCGACTTCTATGATCCGGACTTTGTGAACGACCCGTACCCGGCTCTCGAGGCTGTCCGGGCGGCTGGTCCCATCGTGCGGCACGCGAAGCTGGGCCACTACCTCATCACCAGCTACCGCGACTGCGCTCGGGCGATGGGGCAGGGGCGGCTGTTCACGTCGGACCACAAGCAGATCGGCACGCTGTTCGGCGGCCCGCCCTTCACCGCCCTGGAGGGCAAGCGTCACGCGGACGTGCGAGGCATCTGGGCCCGCGATTTCCGACGCAAGAACATCGACGAGATCTCGGGCATGATCGCCGGAATCGTCGCGGAGACGACCCGCGACGCCATCGACCGGATGCGCGACGGCGAGGTCGTCGACATCGTCCCGGCTGTGACGCGTCCGATCCCCACACTCGTGATTGCCACCCTGATGGGGATTCCGACGGAGAACTTCGCTGAGTTCATTCGATGGACCGACAACATGACCGGCATCATGGAGGGGCGCGACGACCCCACGCCTCGAGGAAGGCGGCTCGTCGAAGTGGGGATCGAGAGCACCGAGCTCATGAATGCCTTCGTCGCGACGATCATCGAGGAGCGGCGCAGGGAGCCCGGCCAGACCGACCTGGTGAGCAAGATGGTCGAGTCCGACGTGCCGATGACCGAGGCCGAGCTGATCTCCTGGAACACCCAGCTGATCTTCGCCGGCAACGAGACCACCTCGAAGCTCATGGGCAGCTGTCTCGCGGTCCTCGCCCAGCACCCTGAGCAGCGGGCCCAACTGCGCGAGGATCGCACGCTGATCGCCCAGGCCATCGAAGAAGTGCATCGCTACAACAGCGTCAAGATGTGGAACATGCGCTTCGTCCGGGACGAGGACGTCGAGCTGGCGGGCCATGTCGTGCCGGCGGGCGCGTCGGTCATGGCCCTGCAGGGGCTCGGAAATCGCGATCCCGAGCGCTGGGAGAACCCCGACGTATTCGACATTCACCGACCGGTCCAGGCCCACCTCGGATTCGGCATCGGCTCGCACGTCTGCCTGGGCAACAATCTTGCCCGATTCGAGATCGAGACGGTCCTCAATCGCTTCCTGGACGAGGTTCCCGACTGGGAGCTGAGCGAGGTCGACTACGGACTGAACGCGATGATTCGTGGCCCCGTGAAGATGGATGTCTTCGCCGGCCGCTGACTCTTCGCGGATGCAGTGAGCGAACTCGAACAGTCATTCTGTCAATCTTCCAAGTGTAAGTGGGTTTGAGTCATGTTGGTCTCCGTTGAGCTGGAGAAGTGCACCGCATGCGGTGTGTGCGTCCTTGAGTGCCCCGAGGTCTTCGACCAGGACGAAGAAGGCATCGTGGTGCTCCTCGACAGCACCCCGCCCGACGAGCGGGCGGCGGCGGTCGAGGATGCCGCTGAAGGCTGCCCATCGGCGGTCATCAAGGTCAGTGCGTAATGAGCTCGATGGGGACGGTCTCTGCTGAGCCGGAGGCCGTCGTCATCGTCGGTGCCTCGGCAGCCGGGACGGCGACGGCGTCGAAGCTGCGCAGGCTGGGCTACGCCGGCCGCCTGACCATCATCGGCGACGAGGTGGTCCCGTACGACCGTCCACCGCTGTCCAAGCAGTTCCTCGCAGGACAGTGGGCCGAGGACAAGCTCAGGTTGATGAGCCCCGATCAGCTCGAGAGCCTCGATGCTCGATTGCTCCTGGGGACCAGGGCCGTCGGCCTGGACTCCGGTCGCCGGACGATCACCGACGACGCGGGGCGCACCCATCCGTTCGACGCAGCTGTCATCGCCACCGGCGTGCGCCCGCGGATGCTGGACGCGCTGTCAGCCGGCCGGCCGCACGTGCTTCGGACAGTTTCGGATGCCACGGCGCTGCGCGCGCGGTTGCGGCCGGGGACGCGGTTGGCAGTGGTCGGAGGAGGGTTCCTGGGCTTGGAGACCGCGGCGACCGCGCTGGAGTTGGGCGTGGACGTCGTGGTCGTCGAGCCGAGTACCCTCCCCTTGTCCGACCGGCTGGGCCGGACGGCGTCCGCGCGACTGGTCGACCTGCACCGCTCTCGTGGAACCGATTTCCGTCTCGGAGTCTCGGTGGCCGGCTCGTCCAGGGACGAGCAGGGAGTCTGGACGCTGGAGCTGACGGACCATTCGACGGTCACCGCAGAGGACGTGCTCGTGGCGGCGGGTTCGGTTCCGCAGACCGACTGGCTGGCCGGTAGCGGCCTGGACATCAGTAGCGGCGTCAGGTGCGATGCGATGTGTCGAGCTGCGCCGCACGTGTGGGCTGTCGGCGACATTGCGCGCTGGTGGGACGACCGGCATCAAGCCCATATCCGACTGGAACATCGGACCAACGCCATCGAGCAGGCCGATGTCGTGGCGAAGGGGATCTTGGGGGTGCGTCGAGAGGCGTACCGGCCGGTGCCGTTCTTCTGGACTGATCACTTCGATGCCCGCATCCAGCTTGCAGGAACCTACTCCGCCGACCTGACCGAGACGCTGATCGAGATCGACAGTGCGAGGGAGTCCACCATCACGCTCTTCCAGCGTGACGATCGGTTGGCCGCCGTGCTCGGATGGAATGCGCCGAGGGAGATCCAGAAGTACCGACGTCAACTGCTGCTCGAGCAAGCGGACAGGAGCAAGGCAGGTGTATGAGGTGACCTGCCCCGCCTGCGGCGCAGTCTCAGCGGGCGAGGACCGCGACGAACTCTACCTCGAAGCGCGTGCGCACACCTTGGACGAGCATGCCTACGACGTACCGCGTGAGCACGTCGACAACGACGCACGGCTGACCGGCGACTGACGACGGCGCTGGCGTGCCGGACGTCAAATCGACCTGGCACCGACTATCACGCACCCCGACGACGGCGGCTGCAGGTGCTGGTGCTGCGATCGGGGCCGGTCACCGGGGAGCGGTGCCGCCGCTGACCTGGTCGAGACCGACGAGCGAGGCGGGCAGACAGCCTCAAGAGGAAGATCGTCGAGGCCTTCGCTGCGCAACGAGCTGATCGTCGTTGACGAGCTCGGACTCACCACGCTGACGACGCCGGCGCGCAGTGCGTTGCGGTTTCGTGGCCGCGGCCTACGAACGTCGACCCCTGGGGCCAGCTGCGGCCGAGGCACACCGCCGCGGCCAGCATGCTGGATCAGCTCATGCGCCACCGCCACACCGTCGTCTCCTACCGACGAAGCAGGTCTGAGCGATGGGGGAGCCCCGACTCAGGTCCAGCGTCAATCCCCGAGCGAGATCGGCCCCATTCTTCGGGCGTCGCTGACCGATGCTGGTCGGCCGCGAGCATCTCTGTGGCACCCCACAACAACGCTCCGACAGTTTGTAGGGACAGCCGTACCCTCTGGCCCCGCGCGCGCCCAGCATGGGCGCGTATGAAACGAATCACACCTTTGGAGTGTGATGCAGACCCGAGGGGATCCCGTGATGAATACAAGACGAACGCGTGCAATGTCCGGCGGCCTGCTGTGGGTGGCGGCGCTGGTGGTTGCGGGATGCAGTGGGGGAGCGGCGGGTGACGAGGGCGAGTTGAAGATCGGCCACCTCGCCCACCTCACCGGAACAGATGCCGGAGCCTACGGGCTGCCGTTCCAGAAGGGTCTCGACATGGGAGTCGCGGCGGTGAACGACAGTGGTGTACTGGGGGATGTCAAGCTTGTCGTCGACACCCAGGACGTCGGCTCGGAGGTTTCCTCCGCCGTTACCCAGTACAACCAGTTCGTCCAAGACGACATCACGCTACTTGTCAGCCCCAGTTCGACACCGATCCGCATGGCACTCGGACCTTTCCTGAAGAGGGACGGTGCCATGTTGATGAGCTCGACCGTTGGTAGCGAGAGCGCCGAGAAGGTCCCTGGTGTGTTCACGACCAACGACGGCAGCACACCGGACAAGAACTTCGGACGGCTCATCGGAACGAGTCCGGAAATGAGAAGGGCCGTCGTCGTCGTCGACGGCGACAATCCTGCCTTCGCATCCTTGGCAGCGTCCTTCAAGGACGGCTACACGGACGCCGGAGGTCAGGTCGTTGACGAAATCACCATCGCTGCTGGGGACTCCGACTTCGCTCCCGTCATCACGAAGATGAGGGCCCGCAATCCAGATGTTGTCATGTTCTCCACTCTGTCGGAAACCGCTGGCAACATGATGATCCAGATGGATCGGGCCGGTGGATTCGACGACACGCAGTATGCGGGCGCCACGTCTTGGCAGCGGCAAGTCTTCGAGACGGCCGGTCCGGCGGCCGTGGGTGCGCAGTACGCGGTCTATTGGGCGCCCAATCCTGATGGAGATTTCGAGAAGGCATTCACAAAGAAGTATGGTGAGACCCCCACGGCATTCGCCGCGAACGGATATCAGACCGCATGGGTGATCGCTGCAGCCGCTGACCTGGCCCAACAGAACGGCGATGATCTCACGGGCGCCTCGCTCGAGAAGTACATGCCCGAAGTGGCCGGCAGTGCGATTCTCGTCGACAACAGCATCTACCCGAACTGGAAGCTGCGTGACAACAACACCGTCAGTTTCGAGGGCGGCGCGGTCGAGTTCTCCGAGGACGGGTCTCCCGTCCCCGTCCATAGGTGAGATCGGACATGAGTCCTCGCTACGGCCACGACTGTTCGCGGCCCGCGTGTGCGGTCGCTGTGGTGGGCCATGCGCCACGAGGTGTCACGGCCTGGGCCACCTCAGGGCCTGGTGTCCGTGTGCAACTACGCAACCGAGACAGAAAGCCGTATCTGTGAGCAATCTTGTTTTGAATGACGTCCCTACTGTCGACTTCGACCTCTTCAGTCGCGACTTCGTGAACGACCCGTACCCGACCCTGGAGAAGATCCGATCGGCTGGCCGGATCGTCCGGCACGAGGGTATGGGGCACTACCTCCTGACCGGATACCGGGATTGCGCCCGTGCCATGGGTCAAGGCGATCTGTTCAGGGCCGATGTAGAGAATATCGGTATGCTCTTCGGTGGTCCGCCCTTTGCGGGCATGGAGGGTCAGAAGCACAACGAGTTCAAGAGCATCTGGGCGCGCGACCTCCGCCGCAAGAGCATCCTCGACCACGTCGAGGTCATCGCCGATATCGTGCGGAAGGCGACTGCGGAGACGATCGAACGTGCTCGTGCCGGCGAAGTCGTCGACGCAGTGGCCGGATTCACGCGCAATATCCCGACGATCGTCATCGCGCACATGATGGACCTCCCCTCGGAACGGGTCGCTGAGTTCATCGAGTGGACGGACACCATGGGTGGCATCATGGAAGGTCGCGACGACCCTTCTCCGCGAGGACGGGAACTCGTCGCCAACGGCGTCGCAGCGACCGGCCAGATGAACGACTTCGTCAGCACGATCATCGAGGACCGCAAGCTGCACCGTGGTGAGGACCTCGTCAGTCGCCTCGTTCACACCGACGTGCCCATCGCGGAGTCGGAGATGGTCTCTGCCAGTACGCAGCTCGTCTTCGCCGGCAACGAGACCACATCCAAGCTGATGGGCCTGAGCCTGATCGCTCTGGCCAAGCATCCGAAGCAGCGAGAGGAGCTTCGCCGGGACCGGAGCCTCATGCCCCAGGCGATCGAGGAGATCCACCGGTGGACGAGCGTCAAGAACTGGAGCGTTCGCTTCCTGAAGCAGGACGCCGAGATCGGAGGCGTGGAGCTCCCGGCCGGTACGTCCCTCATGGCGATGCAGGCAGCGGCCAACCGCGATCCGGAGCGGTGGGAGAATCCTCAGGTCCTCGACATTCATCGGCCGACTCGAGCACATCTCGGATTCGGCACCGGCCCCCACACCTGCATGGGCCTGAACCTTGCACGACTCGAAGTGGCAACTGTTCTGAACACGTTGCTCGACACGATCCCGGACTGGGAGGTCAGCAAGGTCGATTTCGGGTTGGGACCGATGATCCGCGGACCGATCGAGATCGGGCTCTCATCGCCTTCTGCGCGCAACTGAGACCCGGCCGCGGCGATCGAATAGAGGTGCTGGTGTACGAGATTGAATGTCCTGCGTGTGGAGGTATTGCAGCGGGCGAGGACCTGGAGTGCTTGTATGTGGCTGCGCGCCAGCACACTCTGTCTGATCATGGTTACGATGTGCCTCGTGACCACGTGTTAGCAGACGCTTATACGGTGAAGGACTGATGTCAGTGCCGTTGTGGCCACGATGAATGTCCGGTCCCAATATTGTTGTCGAGCACATAGAGCGCCGGTCCTCGTACGACGCATCATTGCGGTTGATCATGAGTCATCGTGTCGACCGAATGTTCGATCGGCACTTCGCGATGGCGTTGGCGCTGGGTCGGACCACCCTCGCGCACCTCGGGCCCGTGGTGCGCGATCACGCTGTCGGACTTGAGGAGCACCCGACGCCGCCGAGCGGTTCGCGCGGACGTGGAGCGAATGATTGCGAGTCATTGACCGACGAGGATTGAGGACATGACAGTTCGTCTCGAAGACATAACCGGCAAACAGATCACGTGTGCGTTGTCGATAACTTCTGGCAGCCCGATCTCGGTGGAGATCGCGGCGAGTCTCGGATTCCGGGCACTCGTCATCGATGCGGAACACGGACCGGTGAGCCCATACTCACACGAGATGGCCAGCATGGTTCGGGCCGCTGACATAACGGGGACACCGGTTTTCGCGCGTCTGCCCGAAGCGACTCCGGGATGCATCAACAGGACTCTCAATGACGGCGTGTCGGGTGTGATCGTCCCGCGCGTCACGACGGCGGCCGATGCGCAGGCGGCGGCGGACGCGTCGCGCTACCCGGCTGTCGGCAAGCGCGGTGCGGCACCGGTCGTCCGCGCCGCGGGGTACGGCGTGCGCGACTGGAATGCGTACAAGGCCGAATCCACGGATCGTCGTATGGTTCTGTGTCTGCTGGGCAGCGAAACCGCCACGACCAATGCCGAGGAAATTCTCTCGGTGTCTGGCATCGATGGTGTCGTCTTGGACATCGCCACACTCGCTCGGGAGAAGGGCAAGGCGTCGGGAGCGGTGGGCGAATTGATCCATGCGGGCCGAGTTGCGAGCCTGGCGGGCTCTTCGGGCATGACATGCGGTGCGATCGTCCAGTGCGAGGCCGATGCCCGCGAATGGAAATCTGCGGGCTGCAATCTCATCATCGTGGAGAGCGACACCAGTGTTGCGCTTCGTGCGATGACGGATGCCCTGGCGACGTTGAAAGGAGGAGTGGGCGCATGAATCGCCTGCGTGAGAAGTTGGCAGCCGGAGAGGTCGTCTATTCCTGCTACGGCATGCTCGTCGAGCCGGTCTGGGCCGACCTCGTGGGTGCCGCTGGTTTCGACATGCTCGTGCTGGATTGTGAGGAGGTGGCCGGCGACAACTATGGAGCGGGAATCGACCATCTCGTCAGGGCGACCCAGGCGGCCGGAATCTCGAGTTGCGTTCGTGTGGTGGAGAACATCCCGGGAGCGATCAACCGGGCGCTCAACACAGGAACCAATGGCATCTTCGTACCCCACGTTCGGTCAGCGGCCGAAGCGCGCTCGGTGGTCGAGGCGGCGCGCTACGCACCGGTCGGACTCCGGGGCGCGGCGCCGGTCGTCAGGGGAGCGGGCTACGGAACCCGAGACTGGCCGGACTACTACGCCGATGCGGAGGACTCCCTCGTCTTCATCATGGTGGAGGACACGGAGGGCGTCGACAACATCGAAGAGATCGTCAAAGTTCCAGGGATCGACGGTGTCATGGTGGGCACGTGGGATCTGGCGGTCGAGCTCGGCCGCGCGCAGATCGGACCGACGCACCCTGAGGTGAGCGCGCATGTCGATCGCGTCATCGACGCCACGGTGGGAGCCGGGTTGGCGATGGCGGCGCAGGCATGGTCGCCCGAAGCCACGGCGACGTATGCGTCCCGCGGTTGTCAGCTGTTGTTCGTCAGCCTGGACTCGCTGTTCCTGATCAACGGGATGAAATCTGTGCGGAGCCTTGCCGACGACCTGGAAGGTCACCTGGAGCCATGAGTACGGCCAGCGGCCCTGATGCGCCTGCGGGACAGGGGAACGTGTGCGGCGCGCTCATCGGATGCGGCTATATCTCCCCGCGGCACATCCGCGCGTGGGCAAGTGCCACCAACGCGCAACTCGTCGCGGTGTGCGACACCGACGTCGACAAGGCTGCCAAGGCTGCGGAATCCGCCGGCGTCCGCCACGTATTCACCTCCGTCGACGATATGCTCAGTACGCTGGGCGACGATCTGGACTTCGTGGATGTGTGTGTGCCGCCCGAGTACCACCTCGAGGTGGTTGAGAAAGCCGGCGCGCGGGGAGTGCATGTTCTCTGCCAGAAACCCTTGGCCACCACGACAGCGGACTCGCTGAGGATCGCAGAGATCGTTGCCGCCACGGGAATCGTCTTCGCCATCAACGAGATGTGGAAGTGGATCCCCGCGTACGAGCATGTGTGGAAGATGCTGCGGAACGACGTGCTCGGAGACATCGAGTTCGTCAAGTTCACCGGACATTCCAATCTGCTTCTGCCCCGACGTGCCGAGGATCGCTTCGACGCGGTTCCTGACAGACCGAGCGCCGCGAATCGTGATGCGCTGATGCCCAGGTTCTCGCAGATGGAGCGCCTTATCGTTCTCGAGTACGGCGTTCACGTCTTGGACATGCTGCGGGAGTGGTTCGGCGAGCCTGCGGGACTCAGGGCTTCCCTAGGACGGTCGAACCCCGCTCTCATCGGCGACGACTCGGCGTTCATCGAGCTGAAGTACGACTTCGACGCCGAAGTGCTCCTGGACTGGAGTGTGCCCGGGCCCGAGACCCCGGACAACATCGACGGCGAATCGCTCATCATCCGCGCGAGTAATGGGTTGCTGACGGTGTACGCGGGCAAATGGGTCGAATGGCATCCGGCTGATGGTCAGGTGGAGCGCTTCTCCTTTCCGGCGGACACTCGCGACAGTGCGTTTGCGCGAAGCCACCAAGACTTCGCAGATGCAGTCATCGGGCGCACCGAGCCGGCTTCGTCGGTGACCGGCAACCTCGCGACCCAAGGTCTCGTGATGTCCAGTTACGCAAGCGGCGGAACGGGCGACTGGATCGAGAACCCAGCTGCCGCTCTGTTCCGCGCCGACGCCGCCGTGGTCGGGCGGCCGTCACCTGCGTGACCTCACGACTGACCAGGGATCTGTGGGTGTCGCTCGCGCTGGAAGGACCTCGGGAAGCGCTTCGGCGGGGTCGCCGCCGTCGCCGCCCCAGCATCGGGGTCGGCTGGGACGGGGCCGTCTCGGACCAGGTCGGCAGGTACTGGGTGATGGTCCGATCCGGGTACCGGCCCCCGCGGCCGCTCCCACGCAACCGCCCCCGGCGGCCGACCCGGCGCGTTCAAACGCGCCGGGTCGGTGGTCCAGGCGCGTTCAGATGCGCCGGGTCGGCGGTCCAGGCGCGTTCAGATGCGCCGGGTCGATGGGGACCAGATCAGCTGAGGCGCTCCACGATCATCGCCATGCCCTGGCCGCCACCCACGCACATGGTGATCAGGCCCGTGGACTTGTCGTGCCACTGCAGGGAGTTGAGCATCGTGTTCTGCAGGCGGGCGCCGGTCATGCCGAACGGGTGCCCGACGGCGATGGCGCCGCCGTTGACGTTCAGCTTCTCGATCGGGATGCCGAGGTCCTCGGCGGACGGCAGCACCTGGGCGGCGAAGGCCTCGTTGATCTCGGCGAGATCGATGTCGTCGATGGTCATGCCGGCGTACTTCAGCGCGTTCCGGGTCGCTTCGACCGGGCCCAGACCCATGATCTCGGGGGAGAGGCCGGAGACGCCGGTGGACACGATCCGGGCGAGGGGAGTCAGGCCCAGCTCGGCGGCCTTGGTGTCGGACATGATGACGACGGCGGCGGCGCCGTCGTTGAGCGGGCAGCAGTTGCCGGCGGTGACGACGCCGTCGGGGCGGAAGACCGGCTGCAGCTGCGAGATCGCGTCATAGGTGACGCCGGCGCGCGGGCCGTCGTCCTGCGTCACGACGGTGCCGTCGGCGAGGGTGACGGGAGTGATCTCGCGCTCCCAGAAGCCGTCGGCGATGGCCTTCTCGGCGAGGTTCTGCGAGCGGACCGCGAAGTGGTCGAGGTCCTCGCGCTTGAGGCCGCGCAGGCGCGCGACGTTCTCGGCGGTCTGGCCCATCGCGATGTAGATGTCGGGGAGGGCGCCGTCCTCGCGCGGATCGTGCCAGTCCTTGCCGCCCTGGGCGTACTCCTCGGTGCGCTGCTGGGCGTCGACGAAGAGGGGGTTCTTGGTGTTGGGGATGTGGTCGGAGGTCCCGAACTGGAAGCGCGAGACGGTCTCGACGCCGGCCGAGATGAACACGTCGCCCTCGCCGGCCTTGATCGCGTGGAAGGCCATCCGCGAGGTCTGCACCGAGGAGGAGCAGTAGCGGGTGATGGTGGCTCCGGGGATCTCGTAGCCCATCAGCGTGGTGACGACGCGAGCCATGTTGTTGCCGGCCTCGCCGCCGGGCAGGCCGCAGCCGAGGAGGAGGTCGTCGACGTCGTTGGGGTCGAGCGCGGGGATCTTGTCCAGCGCGGCCTGGGCGATGAGCGCCGTCAGGTCGTCGGGACGGAAGTCCTTGAGCGATCCCTTGTTGGCCCGTCCGATCGGCGTACGAGCGGCGGAAACGATCACGGCCTCGGGCATGGAGACTCCTTGATGCGGGATGAGGTGCGGAACGCGCACAGCGTAGTCTGCGCCGCGTGCGGCATCGCTACGACTGCCCCCTGCGCTGGGGTGACATCGACCAGCTGAACCACGTCAACAACGTGAAGTACGTCGACTACCTCCAAGAGGCGCGGGGCGCGCTCCTTCACGCCTGCCGGACGGCCGCGGGGGTCGAACACCACCACAACGTCGCCTACGTCGTACGCCGCCACGAGGTCACCTTCCGGGCGCCGCTGCGCTTCCATTTCCAGTCGGTGTCCATCGAGTCCTGGGTGAGCGAGATCCGCGCCGCCAGCTTCACCCTCGACCACGAGGTGTTCGAGGAGCAGCCCGACGGCACCCGCACGGTCTACCTGCGCGCGCGCACCGTGCTGGCGCCCTTCGTCCTGGAGACCGGGCTGCCGCGCCGCCTCGACGACCAGGAGCGCAACGCCCTCGCGCCGTACGCCGAGCTCGGGGACCGGCGCTCGCGCCCGGTGCTGGTGACCGTGCCGCGCGACCGGGCGGCGCACTATCCGGTGCAGGTCCGCTTCTCCGACCTCGACGTCTACCGCCACGTCAACAACGTCAAGTACTTCGAGTACTTCCAGGAAGCCCGGATCGCCTCCCTCGGCCGACTGCGGCAGGGGCTGCGCGACTTCCCCCGGATCGCGAGCGTGATCGCCCAGGCCGATGTCGAGTACGTCGCCCCGATCACCCTGCGGCCCCAGTCGTACGACGCCTGGTCGGTGATCCCGCGGATCGGCACCCGGTCGATGGTCATCGACTCGGAGATCACCGACGGCACCGGCGCCGCCGCCGAGGGCACGGTGCTGGCCCGCTCGACGGTGACCCTCGTCTTCTTCGACGTCGAGACCCAGCGCTCGGTGACGCCCCCGCCGGGCTTCCGGGAGGCGCTCGTCGACGCCCTCGGCGACATGGTCGTGGGCTGAGCCTGGCCCAGGCGGCGTCACCAGCCCGGCGGCAGCCGGGTGAAGTCGGGCTCGCGCCCCTCGGCGAACGCGGCCAGCGCCTCGAGGTTGGCCGGTCCGCCCATCAGCTCGGCGAAGGCGGCGTTCTCGCGGTCGCGGGCGGCCCGGATCGCGGCGCGGTGCGGCTCGGTCATGGTCCGCTTGACCGCGACGAGCGACGAGATCGGCTTGGCGGCGAGCACCTCGGCGTGCCGGCGCGCCGTCGGCATCAGGTCCGCGGGTGCGCACACCTGTTTGACCAGTCCCATCTCCCGGGCCTCGGTCGCACTGATCCAGGACGAGGACAGCAGCGTCCAGGCCGCGTTCTGGCGGCCGACCAGCGCTGGGAACAGGTACGACGACGCGGCCTCGGGCGCGACCCCGAGTGAGGTGAACGGGCACTTGAGCCGGGAGTCGTCCGCCATGAAGCCGAGGTCGGCGAACCCGAGGATCGTCGCCCCGATGCCCAGGCCGAGCCCGTTGACGGCCACGACGAGCGGCTTCGGGAAGTCCACCAGCGCATCGACGAGGCCGATGAAGCCGTGTGCGCCCCGGGGGAAGTCGGGGTTCGTCGCCAGCTGGTGCATCTCCAGCAGGTCGGTGCCGGCGCTGAAGGCGCGGCCGGCTCCGGTCAGGAGTACGACGGCGACCTCGGGATCGGCGGCCGCGGCGAGAAGTGCCTCCGCCGTGGCGTCGTACAGCTCCTCGTTGAAGGCGTTCAGCGCCTCGGGGCGGTCGAGGGTCAGGGTGCGGACCCGGTGCTCGTCGGACACCTGCAACGTCATGCGCCCAGGATAGAACCTGTTCTATTCGGTGCCCGGGGAGGCCGGAGGCGGGTCGCCGAGCCGGGCCCGCAGCCGTTTGAGGCCGCGGTGGCGGGCGACCCGGACGGCGACCGCCGTCATGCCGAGGGCCGCGGCCGTCTGGCCGACGTCGAGGTCGAGCACCTCGGTGCAGGCCACGACGTCGCGCTCCCGCGGCGGCAGCGCCGCCAGGGCGTGCCGGATCCACTCGTCGGACAGCAGGCCGGTCTCGGGATCCGCGACCGTCCGCTCGGCGTCGGCGGCCAGGGTGTCGAGCCCCTTGATCCGGGTGGCCGTGCGCCGGGACGCGTTCGCGGCATGCTTGCGGGCGATGCCGAACAGCCACCCGCCGAAGTCCGACGAGCTCCCGGTGAAGTCGGCGATCCGTTCGGCGGCGACCAGCCAGGCCGCGGCCGCGAGGTCGTCCGGGGCCTCCCCGCCGGGGGTGGCGCGTGCCTCCAGCCACAGCAGCAGCCGGCCGGCGTGGGCGCGATAGAGCTCGCGCCACGCGGTGGCGTCACCGCGCTTCGCGGCAGTGACGAGCTCGTCGTCGGCCCGCACCGGACGTGTCCCCACCTCTGTTGTCCTGGCGTGGTCCGGACCTCTGCCCGGGCCACGCGTCCCATTGTCCCGCCTGCGAGCCGGAAGCGGGACATTTGCCGTCGGTCAGTGCGTCGGACGCTGCTGGTCGCCCTGGTCCTGGTCGCCCGACGGCCCGGTGCCGTCGTCGCCGTCCTGGTCTCCCGAGCCGTTCGACCCGGGCGGACCGTCCTGCCGGACACCTTCCCCGGGGTCGCGGTCGTGGCCCTTCGCCTTGCCGCGCGACTTGTCCTTGTCGTGGCCCTTGGCCTTGCCCTTGCCCGGGGCGCCGTCGGAGGAGCGCGGCCCGTTGCCCTGCCCCTTGCCCTGGCCGCCGCCCTGGCCCTGACCCTGGCCGTCCTGGCCGTTCGAGCCGCCGGGGCCGCCCTGGCTGCCCGGGCCCTTCTCCCCGCCGGCGCCGTCCGGATCGGTGGCGTGCTCGGGCGGGGAGGACGTGGAGGTGCCCGACAGCCCCGGGGACAAGGGGCTGCCGGGCGTGGCTACGTCGGAGTGTGGGGTTCCGACGTCGCCGGGACCCGGCGTACCGGCCGGTCCGATCCGGGACGGGCTGTCGGCGGGGGAGTGTGGGCTCCCGCCGCCGGTGGGAATGCCCGCTGCCCAGGTGGCGGTCGCGATGACGGCGACGAAGCCGGTCGCGACGACCACACGGAGTCCGGCCGACCGGGTCGATCGGGGACTGGCCGCCTGCGAGCCCGCACTGAGATGAGTGAGCATGCCGAGGAACGCCGGGTCCGGCTCCAGCGTCGGTACGTCGACGCGGAGGCGCTCGGTCGGGCGCTGCTGGGTCATGGCCTGCTCTGCTGGTGCGGGGGGATGCGGCGGCGAGGACGGTCCGCTCCCGGACAGGGGACCGCTCTCAACCGGAACATGTCGCCGCGACGGCGGGGTGTTACATCCGCGCGGGAAAATCTCAGCCGGGGGTGTTCACCATGAAGGTGGCGGCGTGGGTGACGTACTCCCAGAAGCGGGCGTCCTGCTCCGGGGTGAGGTCGACGCTGTCGAGTCCGGCGCGGAAGTGCGTCAGCCAGCGGTCCCGCGCGTCGGCGTTCACCGCGAAGGGGGCGTGGCGCATCCGCAGCCGCGGGTGCCCGCGGGTCGCGGAGTAGGTGGTCGGGCCGCCCCAGTACTGCACGAGGAAGAGCAGGAACCGCTCCTTGGCCGGGCCGAGGTCCTCCTCGGGGTACATCGGGCGGAGCACCTCGTCGGCGGCCACGCCCTCGTAGAACCTCGCCACGATCCGCCGGAAGGTCTCGAACCCGCCGATCTCCTCGTAGAAGCTCGTCTCCTCGCTCATGGGGGTGCTCACCCGGCCATCATCCCTCGCGCTCCGCGGCGGTGGCAGCGGGGTCCTGCTCGCCGAGGTGCCGGCGGTCCTCGCGGTGCCACACGACCCGCTGCGCGAAGGGGATCTCGATGCCCTCGTGGTCGAAGCGCGCCTTGATCCGCTGCCGCAGGGCCCGGGCCACGGCCCACTGCTCGAGCGGAGCGGTCTTGACCATCACCCGCAGGGTCACCGAGTCGGGGGCGAGCATCTCGACACCGGTCACCTCCGGCTCCTCGATGATCACCTGACGGAACTCGTCGTCCTCCCACAGGTCGTGGGCGACCTCCCGCAGCACACGCTGCACCCGGGCCAGGTCCTCGGCGTACCCGACGCCGACGTCGACGACCGCGCGCGACCAGTTCTGGCTCTTGTTGCCGACCCGGACGATCTCGCCGTTGGGGACGTACCAGACCGTGCCGTTGATGTCGCGCAGCCGGGTCATCCGCAGCGTGACCAGCTCGACGGTGCCGTTGGCGTCGCCCACGTCGACCACGTCGCCGACGCCGTACTGGTCCTCGATGAAGATGAAGATGCCCGCCAGGAAGTCCTTGACCAGCGACTGCGCGCCGAAGCCGAGCGCGATGCCGATGATGCCCGCGCTGGCGATGATCGGGGCGATGTCGACCCCGACCTCGCTGAGCACCATGGTGCCGACGATCGCGACGATGACGAACGTGATGATGCTCTTCAGGACACCGCTCATGGTCGCCGCCCGCTGCTTGCGCCGGGCGGCGACCGCGCTCTCCACCCGCTCGGGCAGCACACCCCGCTCGGCCCGCCGGGCGACCCGGTCGACGACCCGGTGCAGCAGCCAGCGGATGACCAGGCCGAGCAGGATCAGGCCGACGATGGCGAGCGGTGTCCCGATCAGGACGTCGGACCACTCGGACAGGCGGCGGTTCCCGGTCACGTCCCAGGTCAGGTCGCAGACGGTCTCTCCATCGGCGCAGGGGCTCTCCATCCGCCCAGTGTCCCAAAGCCGCCTGACGAGCGCCGGGGACACCACCGGGCCACGCGGGATCGGGAGCCGATAGCATCCTCCTCGTGACCAGCACTGCCGTACGCCGCCTGATCGCCGTGTGCTCCCTCGTCGGGGTGAGCGCCCTGCTCGTCGTCGCCGGAGCGGGCTCCGCCGTCGCCGACACCCCCGAGCCGCGCCCGGGCAACGGTGCGGCCAGCTGGGAGCCCAAGCCGGACATCGACGTCCTGAACGCCTGGCTCTACCTCGGTGGTGTCCCGCTGCTGGTGTTCATCGTCATCACCCTGCTCTACGTCGCCCCGGCGCTGGCCCGCGGCGAGAACCTCGGCATCACGGCGCTCGAGCCCGAGAGCCAGTGGCTCGGCGGTCCGCGCAAGGCGGCCGGTGAGCTGGCCGCCCCCGACTCCGAGGACTCCAAGGCCGGCGGCGCCGGCGGCAGCTGGTAGTCGGCGGTCATGAGCACCCCGACCCTGAGCGCCACCGAGCGCGCCGCCCTCGACGTCACCATCCGCACCGCCGAACAGGCCTGCCGCGCCGAGATCTCGGTGTTCGTGGGCTCGGCGAGCGGCGACCCCCGGGACTTCGCGACCAGCCTGCACAACACGCTGGTCCTGCCCGCGCGCAGCATCCTGATCATGGTCGACCCGGAGCGCCGGGTCGTCGAGATCGTCACGGGCGGCCACACCCGCGAGCGGCTCACCGACGACGAGTCGCGGCAGGCGGTCGCCGCGATGACCGAGGCGTTCGCGTCCGGCGACCTCGCGGGTGGTCTGACTCGTGGCATCGAGTTGCTGGGCGAGCTCGCCAAGGACTGACCCGGCGCATCTGAACGCCTGAAAAACACCGACCCGGCGCGTTTGAACGCGCCGGGTCGGCGTCACTGGGGCGTTCAGATGCGCCGGGTCGGTGCGTTTCCGGCCTGGATCTGCGCCGGGTCGCGCTATCGCTGGGCGTCGGTCGCCTGGGCGGCGAGCGCCCGGGCGACGTCGGCGCGACCCTCGCGGACGTAGCGGATCGCGCCCGGGTTGACCGACGCGGCGTTCGCGTCGAGCCAGGCGTCGACGGCGTCGAGCGTGGCCTGCGTGGCGATCAGGCGCGGGAAGATGTGCTCCAGCGCGACCGAGGCCTTGTGGCTGCCGAGTCGCTCCCAGGTGCCGGCGACCTCGGCGAGGTAGCGCTCGACGTACGGCGTGAGCACGTCCTCCTGCCCGGTCTGCCAGAACGCGAAGACAACGCTGCGCTGCGTCTCGTTGGGCACCGACGGGTCGAGCAGGGCCTGGGTCCAGGCGCGTTCCTTGGCGGCGGCACTGCCCTGGGCGGCGCGGGCGGCGGCGGACTTCTCCTGGCCGGAGATGGTGTTGTCCTGCGCGAGCTCGCCGTCGATGCGGGCGTCGTCGGCCCGGCCCACGCGCGCCAGGTGGGTGAGCAGCGCCCACCGCAGGTCCTGGTCGACCGCGAGGCCCTCGAAGACCAGCGATCCGTCGAGGATCGCCTCGACGTCGGCCACAGCCGCCTCGCTCGTGGCCGCCGCGGCGTAGGCCCGCGCGAAGGTGAGCTGGTGGTCGGTGCCGGGCTCGGCGGCGGCCAGCAGGGCGCGCAGGCCCTGCTCCCAGCGCACCGCGAGCTCGGTACGCCGCGCCGGGTCGCTGTAGAGCGCGACCGCCTGCGCGGCGTAGACGGGGATCCGGCTGACGCCCCAGGCGTCGGTCTCCTGGCCGATATTGCCGAGCACCAGCTCGACGAAGTCGGTGGCGGCCAGCTCGGCGTCGCGGGTCATGTCCCAGGCGGCGCTCCAGACCAGCGCCCGGGCCAGCGAGTCGTCGAGGTCGGAGAGCCGCGCGACGGCGGTCGCGCGCGAGCGCTCGTCGAGGCGGATCTTGGCGAAGGCCAGGTCCTGGTCGTTGAGCAGCAGCAGCTCCGGCTGGGCCTTGCCGACCAGCTCGGCCAGCTCGGTGCGGGCGCCCTCCACATCGACCTCGACATAGTCGGTGCGGACCAGGCGGCCCTGGTCGGAGCTGTTGTAGAAGCCGATGCCGACCCGGTGCCGGCGCAGCGTCGGGTGGTCCTGGGGTGCGCTCTGGTTGACCGCGAACGAGGCGAAGGTGCCGTCGGCGGCCAGCTCGAAGGCGGGGGAGAGGGTGTTGGTGCCCGCGGTCTGCAGCCACTCCTGGGCCCAGCCGGTGAGCTCGCGGCCCGAGGCCTTCTCGAGCGCGGTCAGCAGGTCGGTGAACTCGGTGTTGCCGAACGCGTGGTCGCGGAAGTACTGCTTGAGCCCGGCCAGGAACGGGTCGAGGCCCACCCAGGCGACGAGCTGCTTGAGGACCGCCGCGCCCTTGGCGTAGGTGATCATGTCGAAGTTGACCTCGACGGCGTGCAGGTCGACGTTGTCGGCCGCGATCGGGTGCGTCGAGGGCAGCGAGTCGGCGCGGTAGCCGGTCTGCTTGCGGGCGTTGGTGAAACCGGTCCACGCGTCGTCGTACGACGTGGCGAGGGCCTCGGCGTGGTAGCAGGCCCACTCGGCGAAGGACTCGTTGAGCCACAGGTCGTCCCACCACTTCATGGTCACGAGGTCGCCGAACCACATGTGCGCCATCTCGTGCAGGATCACCGACGCGCGGAACTCGTAGAAGGAGCGCGGCTGGCGCGAGCGGGGGAGGTACTCGTCGCGCAGGGTCACCGCGCCGGCGTTCTCCATCGCGCCCATGTTGTACTCCGGCACGTAGAGCTGGTCGTACTTGCCGAAGGGGTACGGGTAGCCGAAGGCCTCCTCGAAGAAGGCGAAGCCCTGCTTGGTGAGGGTGACGATCTCTTCGCGGTCGCGCTCGAGGTACTCCTTGAGCGACTGCCGGCTGTAGTGGCCCAGCGGGATGGTGCCGTGGGCGCCCTCGTAGACGTCCTGGACCTCGTAGTAGTCGCCGGCGACGATCGCGGTGATGTACGTCGACATCGGCTTGGTCGCCGGGAACGCCCAGAGCGCGGTGCCCTCGCCGGCCGAGGTGGGCTCGGGAGTGGCCGCGTTGGAGACGACCTTCCAGTGCTCCGGAGCGGTCACGTTGAATGTGAACGGCGCCTTGAGGTCGGGCTGCTCGAAGGTGGTGAACACCCGGCGCGCGTCGGGGACCTCGAACTGGGAGTAGAGGTAGACCTTGCCGTCGGCGGGGTCGACGAAGTGGTGCAGGCCCTCGCCGGAGTTGGAGTAGGTGCAGTCGGCCCTGACGACCAGCACGTTCTCGGCCTGGAGGTCGGGCAGCGCGATCCGGCTGTCGGCGTACGCCGCGGCGGGGTCCAGCGGCGTGCCGTTGAGGGTGATCTCGTGGACCGTCGCGTCGACCAGGTCGGCGAAGGTCGCCGAGCCGGGCTGGCGGCAGGTGAAGGTCAGGGTCGTGGTGGACCCGAAGGTCTGCACGCCCTCCTGCGTCGCGCCGGAGAGGTCGAGGTCGATCACGTAGGACGTCACGTCGACGAGGGCGGCGCGGGTAGCCGCCTCGTCGCGGGTGAGGTTGGTGCCGGGCATGGGAGCCATCCTTGCACCCGCTCCGAGTTGTCCGACAATCGCGACTTCGGGCGCGAGCTACAACGGTGTAGTTCATCTCTGTCAATGCGACACGCCAGTGACGGGTGAGATTTTCGGGGTTTTTGTTGCGTTCTGGGGCGGTTGTGCCCGATGGTGTTCGGCATGCGCACTCCAGGACGGACCGCGCGTTGGGGGACCACGACCGCAGCCAGCACCCTGCTGGCGTCGTACCTCGTCCTCGCCGGTCCCTCGACCCCCACGACCTCGGACCCGGTGCTCCCATCGGCCGGGACCACCTACCTGTGCAGTGGTTATGCCGCCTGCAACGCCGCGGGCTACTCCGACGCCGGGTACGGCGCCGCGAACGGCACCATGTACTGGCAGATGTACGCCGGTCACAACTGCACCAACTACGCCGCCTACCGGATGATCCGGGCGGGGATGCCCAACAAGCGGCCGTGGACCGGCAGCGGCAACGCCAGCGAGTGGGGCAAGTTCATGAGCTCCATCACCGACCAGACGCCGAACGTCGGTGCCATCGCGTGGTGGGGCAAGTACGCGAACGGCTCCGGCTCCGCCGGCCACCTCGCCTACATCGAGCGGGTCGTGTCGCCGGACGAGATCATCGTCTCCGAGGACTCGTGGGGCGGCACCTTCCACTGGCGCTCGATCACCCGGGCCAGCGGGCGGTGGCCGAGCGGGTTCATCCACTTCGTGGACCGCCCGACCACGCCGACGCCGACTCCGACGCCGGAGCAGCCGGTCGAGCCCGTCTTCACCCAGACCGGCGCCCCCGTCGTGAACGGCCCCCTCGTCGTGGACACGACCATCAGCGCCACCGCCGGCTCCTGGTCCCCGGTGCCCGCGGAGAACCGGTGGCGCTGGTTCGCCGACGGCGTCCGGCTCGCCGACAACATCACGCCGAACCTGCCGCTCACCGCCGACCTCCTGGGCAAGCAGATCAGCCTCCGGGTGGTCGCGAAGCAGGAGGGCTACACCACCTACGTCTCGCCGTTCTACGACATCGGCCCCGTCGTCGCCGGCGTGGTGCACCCGACGGCGCCGGCCTCCCTGACCGGTACGCCGGAGCTGGGCCAGGTGCTCACCGTGACGCCTGGCGGCTACGACCAGCCGGACGCGACGCCGAGCTACCAGTGGCTGCGCGACGGCGCGCCGATCGCGGGCGCCACCGGGGCGACGTACCAGCTGGCCGCCGAGGACGTCGGCACGTCGGTCGCGGTCCAGGTGACCGGCGCGAAGCCGCAGTTCCTGTCCCACACCGAGACCCTTCCCGCGACGCCGCGGGTGACCAGTCCGGCCGTCGTCACCTTGAAGACCAAGTCGAAGAACGGACGGGCCATCGCCAAGGTGCGCGTGACCGCAGCGGGGAAGCTGCCGGTCAAGGGCAAGGTGCTGGTCCGGATCGGCTCATGGAAGGGCGAGGTCCGGCTCCGCGACGGCAAGGTGAAGGTCAAGGTGCCGATGGCCCGAGGCGCGAAGGCGGTGCGGGTGCGCTATCTCGGCTCGGCGGTCGTGCCGCGGTCCCCGAAGGTGACCGGGACCGTCGAGGTGTCGTGAGCGAGCGGGACGGCGAGCGGGAATGCGGACGTGGGCCGTCGGGTTCGGGTGTTCATGGCTGAGAACTCCGCGCCCGCGTCGGCGCCCCACCGCGCCGACTTCTGGTTCGACCCGCTGTGCCCCTTCGCCTGGATCACGTCGCGCTGGATCATCGAGGTCGAGCAGGTGCGCGACATCGAGGTCCACTGGCACGTCATGAGCCTGGGGTACCTCAACAAGGACAAGGACATCCCGGAGGAGTACCGCACCATCCTCGCTCCGGCCTGGGGGCCGGTGCGGGTGCTGATCGCGGCCCAGGAGCGCTACGGCGACAAGGTGCTGCGCCCGCTGTACGACGCGTTCGGCCAGCGGATCCACCTCGACGGCCGGTCGCTCCACGAGCAGCCGGACGGCGGGCTCGCGCTGATCGCCGAGGTCCTGGCCGAGGTCGGTCTCGACGCCGACCTGGTCGAGGCGGCCACCGATGCGTCGTACGACGACGCGGTCGCGCGCTCGCACCACGAGGGCATGGACGCGGTCGGCGACGACGTCGGGACGCCGACCATCCACATCGACGGCTCCGCCTTCTTCGGTCCGGTGCTCTCGAAGATCCCGCGCGGCGAGGAGGCCGGACGGCTGTGGGACGGCTGTGTGGCCGTCGCGTCCTTCCCCTACTTCTACGAGCTCAAGCGGACGCGGACCGGGGGCCTCGACTTCTCGTAGGCGGCGGGTGCAGGAATCGCCGGTCGACCGGCGATTCCTGCGCTTGTCGGCCGTTGCAACGCCCGACAAGCGCAGGAAATGCCCGTCCAGTGGTGCACCTGGGGCGGATGTGACGCCACGGCGGGGATGCGCGACACGCGGGTGAGCCGCCTTCCTCTCCCCGCCGCGATGGCGCATGCTCGATGGTCATGACCGTCTCGGACCCGTCCCTGCGCCGCCGCGACCTCACCACGCTCGGTGCCGCGGCGGTGGCGCTCCCGCTGGTGGCGCTCGCCGCCGGCCCCGCCGGACCGGCGGGCGCCGCTCCCGCCGGACCGCCGGTCCCCGCCCGGCCGCGCGCCCGGCTGCGGCTGCGTCCCGACCGCAGCGGACTCGGCGGGGCGCTCGACGTACCGCTGACCGCCGCCCCGCAGGTCGCCGCGCGCGGGGCCGTGCTGCGCACGGCCGAACAGCGCACCGACCGGTTCGCGCTGCTCGGCGTCACCTGGGCCGCGGGCACCGGCCGGGTCCGGGTGCGGGTCCGCGGCGTGGGCGGTGCCTGGGGTCCGTGGCGCGAGGTCGCCGCGCTGCGCGACCTGCCGGACCGCGACACCGCCGAGGGCGGGCGGGCCCGGGCGGGCACCGAGCCGCTCTGGGCCGGCGACAGCGACGGCGTCCAGGTCGAGCTGACCGGTGCCGTCGAGCGCCCGGTGCTGACCCTGGTCGACCCCGGCCGCGACCCGCGGGACGTCCGGGAGGCCCCGGACAACGGGGCCCGACCGAAGCGCCGCCGCTCGCTGCGCCCGAAGATCCGCAGCCGGCGCGCGTGGGGTGCCAAGGAGAGGTGGGCGAGCGGAAAGCCGAAGCGGGTCAGGACGGTCGAGCAGGTCCACGTGCACCACACCGCGACCGGCAACGACTACCGCAGGCGCGACGTGCCCCGGATCCTGCGGGCGATCTACCGCTACCACACCAAGACGCTCGGCTGGTCCGACGTCGGCTACAACTACTTCGTCGACCGCTTCGGCCGGATCTGGGCCGGCCGGCGGGGTGCGGACGGCGACCGCGACACGCGCGGCGCGCACACCCTCGGCTTCAACCACACCTCGGTCGGCATCGCCGTGCTCGG
Source organism: Nocardioides sp. L-11A (assembly GCA_029961745.1). NCBI lineage: Bacteria > Bacillati > Actinomycetota > Actinomycetes > Propionibacteriales > Nocardioidaceae > Nocardioides > Nocardioides sp. L-11A. The sequence continues at coordinate 4,010,988 of CP124680.1, read as the reverse complement.
GTCCTACCAGGAGGCGATCCCCACACCGAAGGTGCTCGCGGGGGTGGCGAAGGTCGCCGCCTGGAAGCTCAAGAAGTACCGCCGCGACCCGTTGGCGGCCACGCCCGTGCGCTCCCACGGCAGCGACCGCTACCCGGCGGGCGCCGTCGTCACCCTGCCGGTGATCGACGGCCACCGCGACACCAACGACACCGAGTGCCCGGGCCAGCTCCTCTACGACGCCCTGCCCGAGATCCGCCTGCGCACTGCCGCCCGGATCAAGAGGTCCCGCCGCTGACGGCCGGGGCGGGCGACGACCCTAGGATTCAACCCATGACGCACGTCCTCTCCGCTGTCGCCTGGCCCTACGCGAACGGTCCCCGCCACATCGGCCACGTGGCCGGCTTCGGCGTACCGTCCGACGTCTTCAGCCGGTACCAGCGGATGGCGGGCAACGACGTCCTCATGGTGTCGGGCTCCGACGAGCACGGCACGCCGATCCTCATCGCCGCCGACGAGGCCGGGATGACGCCGCAGGAGCTGGCCGACAAGAACCACCGCCTCATCGTCGAGGACCTCGTCGGCCTCGGCGTCAGCTACGACCTCTACACCCGCACCACCACGCGCAACCACCACGCGGTGGTCCAGGAGCTCTTCCTCGGCGTCTACGAGAACGGCTACTTCGTCGAGCAGACGACCTACGGCGCCATCTCGCCCTCCACCGGACGCACCCTGCCCGACCGCTACATCGAGGGCACCTGCCCGATCTGCGGGTACGACGGCGCGCGTGGCGACCAGTGCGACAACTGCGGCAATCAGCTCGACCCGCACGACCTGATCGACCCGCGCTCGAAGATCAACGGCGAGACGCCGGAGTTCATCGAGACCCAGCACTTCTTCCTCGACCTGCCGGCGCTGGCCGACGCGCTGCAGGCGTGGCTCGACGAGCGCGAGGCGACCGGCCTGTGGCGGCCCAACGTAATCCGGTTCTCCAAGAACATCCTCGAGGAGATCCGCCCGCGCGCGATGACCCGCGACATCGACTGGGGCATCGCCGTCCCGCTCGACGGCTGGCGGGAGAACCCGACCAAGAAGCTCTACGTCTGGTTCGACGCGGTCATCGGCTATCTGTCGGCGTCGATCGAGTGGGCCCGACGCAGCGGGGACCCGGACGCCTGGCGGGCCTGGTGGAACGACCCGGCGGCACTGTCCTACTACTTCATGGGCAAGGACAACATCACCTTCCACTCCCAGATCTGGCCGGCCGAGCTGCTGGCCTATGCCGGCAAGGGCGCGAAGGGCGGCGAGCCGCGGGAGTACGGCGAGCTCAACCTGCCCACCGAGGTCGTCTCCAGCGAGTTCCTCACCATGGAGGGCAGGAAGTTCTCCTCGTCGAAGAAAGTCGTGATCTACGTCCGCGACCTGCTCGCCCGCTATCAGCCCGACGCCTTCCGCTACTTCGTCGCCGCCGCGGGCCCGGAGAGCCAGGACTCCGACTTCACCTGGGCCGAGTTCGTCCGTCGTACCAACGACGAGCTGGTGGCCGGCTGGGGCAACCTCGTCAACCGGACCGCGACCCTGATCGCCAAGAACTTCGGCGAGATCCCCGCCGCCGGCCCGCTGAGCGCCGAGGACGAGGCCGTGCTGGCCATCACCGAGGCGGCGTTCGGCACGGTCGGCGACCTGATCGGCCGGCACCGCCAGAAGCAGGCGATCGGTGAGGCGATGCGTGCGGTCGCCGACGTCAACAAGTACGTCTCCGACTCCGAGCCGTGGAAGATCAAGGAGGACCCGGAGCGCCTGGGCACCGTGCTGCATGTCATGGCGCAGTGCGTCGCCGACCTCAACCTGCTGCTCAGCCCGTTCCTGCCGTTCTCGGCCAACGAGGTCGACAAGGCGCTCGGCGGGTCCGGGGCGATCGCGCCGATGCCCGGCATCGAGGACGTCGCCGACCTCGATGACGCGGAGCGTAGCTACCCGATCATCACCGGCGACTACTCCGGCTTCCCGACGTGGCAGCGGCACCCGGTGGAGGTAGGTCGTCCGGTCGCGAAGCCGACGCCGGTCTTCGTGAAGCTCGACCCGAGTCTGGTCGAGGAGGAGCTGGCTCGCCTCGACGGCTGAGCCGGGAGGACGCGACCACCGTGACGCCGCTGCTCGACCTGGGGAGCCGCAAGCTGTGGCGTGCCCTCGGCCGGCCGGTCGACCTCGTCGACGAGCACCGATGGCTGCGCGCGCCGACGAGCGCGGCCGCCGTCGTCCGCGACGGGTGGCTGGATGCCGAGGCGGCCCTCCACGACGGGTACGTCGACGAGGCGGCGCCCGGCGCCGGGCTGCTGGCGTCCATGGCGCTGCTCGACGGTCCCGGGTTCGTGGTGGACGACCTGGCACCGGAGGTCCGGGACTTCTACGAGCACACTGCCGACTGGCGGGTCGAGGTGTGGAGCTCGTGGGCGCCCTGGGCCTGGCCCGGTGGCGAGCTGGTGTCGCGCCTCTTCGGCAGGCGGGTCGAGCAGCTCGCGCTCCCGATGCGGCCGCTCGACGTCGCCCACGGCATGGACTCGCGGGTGTCGGTGATCCGCGACCCCGCCGGACAGCAGGTCGCCGCCGGCTGGCTGCGCACCCTGCGGGCGACGGGAGGGTTCGTCTTCAGCGGCTGCTACTCCGCGCGCACCCTCCCCGGCGCCGACCGGCCGTCGGTGCACGTCGCCTTCCCGCTGGAGTCCGGCAACGTCCAGGTCTTCCTGCGACCGCGCGTCCTGCCCGACGGCTCCTTCCGACTGGACTCCCCGCCCGGTCCGTTCGGGGCCGACGGTGCCTATGTCGTCGTCGAGGACGGTGGCCGCACCCACGCCTCCCGCGCGCCCGTGCACGAGAGCTTCCACGTCTACCTCGACGAGCGAGGAGTGCTGCGCACCGACCACGAGCTGCGGATGTGGGGCGCGACCGCGATGCGGCTGCACTACAAGCTGGAGCGCGACGGGGGCCACGAAAAGGCGTAGGAGGGATCCCCGCCGTTCCCCTAGTCTCCTCGTGCATGAGCACCGCGTTCCTGCTGACCTCGCTGGTGATCGTCGCGACCCCGGGCACCGGTGCCCTCTACGCGATCGCCGCCGGCCTCACCCGCGGCGCCCGGGCCGGCGTCCTCGCCGCCTTCGCCGGGACCCTCGGCACGGTGCCGCACATGCTCGCGGCGATCACGGGGCTGGCCGCCCTGCTCCACGCCAGCGGGGTCGCCTTCGCCGCCATCAAGTACGCCGGCGTCGCCTACCTGCTCTTCATGGCCTGGTCGACCTGGCGCGACCGCGGCGTCCTGACCGTCGACGAGGAGGCCGCCGGCGCCCGCACCGGGTCGACCCGGGCGGTCCTGGTCTCCGGCGTGACGCTCAACCTGCTCAACCCCAAGCTCACCATCTTCTTCTTCGCGTTCCTGCCGCAGTTCGTGCCCACCGGCTCCGGCGCCGTCCCGGCGATGCTCGGGCTCAGCGCGGTGTTCATGGCGATGACGTTCGTGGTCTTCGCGGTCTACGGCATGTGCGCGGCCGCCGTGCGCGACCAGGTCCTGGCCCGGCCGAGGGTGGTCGACCGGATGCGCAAGCTGTTCGCATCGTGCTTCGCGGTGCTCGCCGGCCGCCTCGCGTTCGAGTCCCGCTGACATGGGCGGCGGGTACGACGTCTGGTTCACCGAGGACGCGGCGGAGTTCCTGGCCCGAGCGGGGGAGCACCTCGCCGCGGATCCAGTGACGGGCACGGTCGTCAGCACCATCTCCCACCGGGTCCGCGACCACGGCCGGGGCGAGCTCCCGCACTGCTGGTTCGCCGTCGTGACCGGCCCGGACGCGACGATCACCGGGATCGCGATGCGCACGGCGCCCTTCGCGCCGTACCCGGTCTACCTGCTCGCCATGCCCGACGACGCCGCGGTGGCCCTGGCCGACGCCGTCCGGGCGCGCGGGGAGGACGTCGGCGGCGCGACCGGGCTGCGGCCCGCCGCCGACCGCTTCCTCGCCGCGATCGCCGCGGCCGGGGGCGGCCGGGTCGAGCAGCACCTGCACCACCGGCTCTTCGAGCTCGGCACGCTCGTCGACCCGCGTCCGGTGCCGGGTCGGCTGCGTGCGGTGCACCCCGGCGAGGCGGACCTCGCGCTCGCCTGGATCCACCGGTTCTTCGCCGACGCCGACGAGCAGGCCGGCCGCGCTGCCGGTCACCTGGCGGAGGCGAGCGCCTTCGGGCCGGAGGAGGTCGCGCGCAAGCTGGCCGAGGGGGTGCTGTGGTTCTGGGTCGACGCCGACGACCGGCCGGTCCATCTGACCGGCGCCAACCCGCCGTCGTACGGCGTGGTGCGGATCGGCCCCGTCTACACGCCGGCCGAGGAGCGGGGCCGGGGCTGGGCCGGGGCCGCGGTCGCCGAGGTCGCGCGGCTGCTGCGAGCGCACGGCCACCGGGTGACCCTGTTCACCGACCAGGCGAACCCCACCTCGAACGCGCTCTACCAGGCGCTGGGCTTCCGGGCGGTCGCCGACACGGTGCAGCTCGTCCTGCGGTGAGTCCCGGCGCGGGGTGCGGGGCTCAGCCCGGTCCGGTGAGCCAGGCGCGCAGATAGGCCCGCTCGGTCTCCGGCGCGCCGTCGACCAGCTCGGTCGCCGCACGCAGGTGCGCCGCGGCCGCCGTGTCGTCACCGGCCGCGGCGGCGGTGTCGGCGAGGCCGCGGCGGGCCCGGACCCGCTCGGGCAGCAGGCCGGCGGCGACGGCGACCTCCTCGGCCCGGGTGAACCCGTCGTGCGCGGCGGCGTACTCGGTGAGCACCAACCGGCCGACGGCGAGCCCGCACAGCGCCGACGCCTCGAGCACCCGGTCCCCGGACCGGCGGGCGATCTCCAGCGCGGTGTCGTGGTGGGCGAGCCCCTCGAGCGGGTGGCCGAGACCGACCAGTGCCCGGCCCCAGGCCGTGAGGCCGTAGCCGCGGACCGGGTCGTGGCCGACCGTCTCCGCCAGCCGCACCCCCTCCTCGGCGGCGGCCAGCGCCGCCTCCGGGTCGCCGAGCGTGAGCTGGAGGGTCGCGACGTTGACCAGGCTCAGTGCCCGCGGCGCGTCGGCGCCCGCCCGGGCGGCGACCTCCTGCGCGAGCTGGTGGTGCCGCACCGCCTCGGTGAGGTTGCCGAGCCGGTGCTCCACGATCGCGACGTTGTCGAGCGAGAGTGCCCGCCCGACCAGGTCGCCGGTCTCGGCGGCGAGCTCGGCGCAACGCCGGAACAGCGTGGCGGCTTCGGCGGGCCGCCCTTGCTGGGCGGCGATGATGGCGAGGGAGTTGAGCGCTTCGCGGGCCTCGACCCGGAGCCCGGCCTCCTCGAGCCGTGGATGCACGGCATCGAGATGTTCGCCGCCGGAGTCGAGGTCGCCGAGCCGGACCAGCGTGCTGCCGAGGTCGAGCCGGGCCCGCAGGACGGCGTCCGGTCGGCCGGCGGCCCGGGCGACCGCCCAGGCGCGCTCGTGGAGGACCTGCGCGTCGGCGTACCGGCCCCACAGGTCGAGCCGGGAGGCGATGGCCCGGGCGAGGTCCGGCAGCACATGGGTCAGCGGTCCGTCGGCAAGGCCCGCCAGGAGCAGCAGCGTGTCGGACTCGCGATCGATGCGGCGGCGGGCCTCCTCGGCGTCGAGCTCCGGAAGCTCCAGACCGGCCGGCGGCGGCCGCCCGCCGCCCGCGCGCAGATGGACGTGGTCGGCCCAGGCGAGGGCGAGCAGGTGGTGGGCGAGCCGGTGCTGGGCATCGGTCCGCTCGCGCGGGCGGTCCTCGTCGTGGGAGCGGTCGAGGGCGAAGGTGCGCACCAGCGGGTGGATCCGGAGCCGGTACGGCGCCGCGCGCTGCAGGAGATGGTGTCGCCACAGCTCGGCGAGCGCTGCGTCGGTGTCCTCGGCCGGCGTGCCGGCGACGGCCGCGACCGCGGTCTCGTCGAGCTGCTCGACCGGCGGTGCGCAGAGCAGCCGCAACAGCCGCTGGGCAGCCGGGCTCAGCGCGCCGTAGGTCGCGGCGAGCGTCGCCGCGACGGCGTCGTCGACCCGCAGCCCGCGCCGGCGGGCATCGGCCACGGCGACGAGGTCGGCCAGCGGCCAGTCGTCGCGTGCGGCGACCCGGGTCGCGACCAGCGACACCGCGAGGGGCAGGTGGCCGGAGGCCTCGGCGAGCGCGGCCGCCGCCTCCGGCTCGGCGGCGACGCGTTCGGTGCCGGCGATCGCGCCGAGCAGTTGCAGCGACTCGTCGGGGCTGAACGAGCCGAGCGTGATCGCGGCGGCGCCCTCGGGCCGCAGCGCGCGCCGGCTGGTGACCAGGTGCACGGTCGGGCCGGCCCGGACCAGCAGCGGGCGCACCTGCTCCTCGTCGGCGGCGTCGTCGAGGACGACGACGTGGGGTCGCCGGCGGAGCAGCGCGGCGTACTGCTGGCGGCGTACCCGCTGGGCGGCCGGCGCCGTAGCACCGCCGAGGGTGCGGACCGCGGCGGTCAGTGCGGCCTCCGCGGCCACCGGCGGCAGGTCGTCGTGGAAGCCACGCAGGTCGACCTGGAGACCGCCGGTGGCCCGCCCGGAGGCGACGAGCGCCTGGGCCGCCCGCCGCGCCAGCTGGGACTTGCCGCTTCCGGCCAGCCCGTCGACGACCACCACCCGGGCACCGGCCTCGACCGCGGCGAGGACCGCGGCCAGCTCGGGCCGTTCGACGGACGGCTCCTCCGGCGCGGGCACGGGCGCGATCGCGGTGCCGACCATGGCCGCGTCGCGGCGGTGCTGTGCGGCGGTGCTGCGCTGCCGCCAGTGCCCGGCGCTCGCGCCGTCACCACCGAGCGCGGTCACGATCTCCGCCACCAGGTCGGCATCGAGCCGGCGCCGGCCGTCGCGGAAGCAGTCGTAGACCGTGATCCGGCCGACGTGGCACTCCGCCTCCGGCAGGCCGCGGGCCCGGCGGGCCTCGACGACCCGCTCGGCGATGCGTGCGTACGACGGGCTGCCGGTCGCGGCCCGGAGCTCGCGCAGGCCGGCGGCGACGTCGTCGAGGGTCCAGGTCACGCCCTCGTCCGAGGCCGGGCGGGTGGCGGTCACGCGGGTGAAGGTACCCGGTGTGTGTTCGGGATCGTTCGGGATCCGGGACCGTCCCGGCCCGGGCCGGGAATGCTGGAGCCTCGCCGTCGATGTCGTGAGGAGCGTGGAGCGTGCGGGTCAGGAAGAGTGCGGTAGCGGTCGCGGGAGCACTGCTGATGGCGTCCTCGGCGCTCGCCCCCGGCTCGGCCCACGCCGAGCAGGCAGCACCGAGCGTGCCGGTCGCCGCCCCCACCATCGCCACCTACCCGGTGCCGACTCCCGACGCGGGGATCGAGTCCCTGGTCCGGGGAGCCGACGGCAACCTGTGGTTCACCGAGAGCAAGGGCTGGAAGCTGGGCCGGATCACGACCGGCGGCGCCATCACCGAGTTCGCCGTCGCGCCGCAGGGCGGCTCGACGGGGCCGACGAACATGGTGGCCGCCCACGACGGCCACCTCTACTTCCTCACCGACACCTCGGCGCGCCTGCGGCGCGCGACCACAGCGGGCGCCGTCGAGCCGATGGCGAACTACGGGTTCGGACAGGGCGGCTACCTGGCCGCCGCCAGGGACCGCGGCGTCTGGTCGACGAAGCTCGGCCCCAGCGACGCCGTCCTCCGCATGTGGGTCGACCCGGTCACGAACGAGACGACCGGGTGGCAGCTGCCCACGTCGTACGGCATGCCGACGCCGATGGCGGTCGCCGCCGACGGCGCGCTGTGGTACGGCGACGCGTTCGGTCACCTGCGCCGCGTCGATGACGTCCACCCCGATCAGGGCGGCACCGAGCGCTCCTATCCCGTGCAGTGGACCAACGCCAACTACGACGCGACCTCCCTTGCCTTCGGTGCCGACGGTGCGCTGTGGGCGACCGGGTACTCGCCGGGGCAGATCCTCACGTCCTCGGAGGGTGGCGCGATCGGCCGCTTCGACGGCACCCGGCTCACGTCCTGGGAACTGCCGAAGCTCGCCCCGGGCGTCGAGCCCGTGCCGCACTCGATGGTCCTCGGCCCCGACGGAGCGCTGTGGTGGGCCGAGCGGGAGGGCATCGGCCGGATCGCACCCGACGGGGCGATCTCCCGGGCCCGGATCGCGCCCTGGGACCCCGCCCAGATCGCGTTCGGCGGCGACGGCCGCCTCTGGTTCGTCGACCGGGCCGCCAACCGGGTCGGCGCGATCACGATCGACGCGAACCTGTTCCCGACCCGCCAGGTGGCCCGCAAGGTCAAGCTCCGCGGCGTCGTCGGTGGCAAGGTGAAGGGCCGGATCGTGGCGGAGCCGGGCTGCCGGGCCGGCAAGGTCGTCGCCTACGCCAAGCCCGGCAAGGGCAAGGCCCGCAAGGTCGGCGCGGGCAAGGCCAACGCCAAGGGCAGGTTCGCCGTGAAGCTGCGCAAGCGCGCCGCCGGCAAGGTGTTCGTCAAGGTCAAGACGTCGGCGCCGGCGCCCGGTGTGCAGTGCCTGGCCGCGAAGTCCCGCGCCCGCTGAACGCCCTGGCTCGGTGACACCACTAGCGTTGCTGGATCTCCCACGCGAGTGCGCCCAGCCTCGCGATGCGTGGATCGGTGCCGAGGAACTCGGTCAGCCAGCCGATCGCCTCGGTGACGTCACCCGCGCCGTTCTCCAGGAGCGCCTCGATGTCGACCCAGTCCTTCGAGCGGTCGAAGAGGACCTTGAACACCACGAGGTCGGTCGCGGTCATCACCTTGATGTCCGTGCCGAGGAAGTCGACGGGCTCGGCGCGCTCGGTCACGAGTGCGTGATAGGTCGGATGCTGGGGCAGGAAGAGATCGACGGGGGTGTCGGGGGAGGGCCAGATCAGTCGGATCTGGCCGTCCCGGGCGATGGTCCGCGACGCATCGTCGGGGATCCGGATCTCCTCGGGCAGGCAGGCGAGCATGGCGTCTGGATGCTCGGGGTCTGCCATCACGTTGAGATCGATGTCCGCGGTGAAGCGCGGCTCCAGGACGTGCACGGCCAGCGCGATGGCGCCGCCGACCGCGTGGTCGAAGCCGGCGTCGCGCAGGGCCTCATGGACCGCACGCAGTCGGCGCAGGAGGAGGGGCTGGGGGCCGTCAGGCATCGGCGAGCCGCGGACCAGCGGCGCGGCGGGCGACATCGCGCCAGATCGGCCCCAGGTTCGGCAGCTCGCGCGGCGGTTTGCGCGGGAAGAGGTCGCCGAACTCGAGTACGGCCAGGAACTGCTCGGGGACGGTGCGCCGCCTGCGTCGGACGGTGACCTCGAGCTCCAGGCCGGCGGCCTCGGCCAGGCGCGTCGCCTGGGCGAGACTGGGCTGGGTCGTCCCCTTGAGGTAGTTGTCGATCATCGAGCGACTCACACCGGACCGTGCCGCGAGCGCGCTCTTGGAGAGACCGGACTGCTCGAGGATCCGGGCGACGGTGCTGCTGGCGGTGGCCATACCTCCATGATGTACGAAAAAGCGTACACATGGAAGGCTGGGCGCATGGCCCTCCATCCCCAGGCGCGTGCGGCCGCCGCCGAGGCCGCGGCGCAGCCCCCGGTGAACGGTCCCGGCTACGACATCGCCGCCGAGCGGGAGCGGGCCCGCGCGGCCGCCCTGGCGCAGGAGCGCCCTTCGGTCGCGGAGGTGCGCGACGTCGTCGCGGGCGGCGTACCCGCCCGCCTCTACCTCCCCGAGGGGTACGACGCCGTGGTGGTGCACGCCCACGGCGGCGGGTTCGTGTTCAACGACATCGACGTGCACGACGCCGCCGTGCGACGGTTCGCGAACCTCAGCGGCACGGCCGTGCTGAGCGTCGACTACCGCCGCCCGCCGGAGCACCGGTTCCCGGCGGCGCCCGACGACCTGTCCGCGGCGGTGCGCTGGCTCGACGACCAACCGGAGCTGGCCGCCCTGCCGACGTTCGTCCACGGCGACAGTGCCGGCGGCAACCTGGCCCTGGTCACGGCGCTGCGCCGGCCCGACCGGTTCACCGGGGTCGCGCTGATCTATCCCTTCCTCGACCCGGCGGCGGGCTTCGAGTCCTACGCGACAGGTCCCGAGGGCTTCGCCCCCGAGGAGGCGGCCTGGTACTGGCAGCAGTACGCCGCCGGCCCGGCCGACCTCGAGCACCCGGACCTCGCCCCGCTGCGCTCCGACGCGCTCGGGACGCTGCCGCCGACGCTGGTGGTCACGGCCGAGCACGATCCGCTGCGCGACGAGGGGGAGCACCTGGTCCTGCTGCTCGCGGAGGCCGGCGTCGAGGTCGTCGGCACCCGCTACCTCGGTCAGGTGCACGGCTTCTGGCGGCACACCGACGTCTTCGACGCGGCCGAGCCGCTGATGTGGCAGGTCGCGGGCTGGATGCGGATGCACGTCGGCAGGGCCGGCCGCACCCCTCGCTGACTGCTGCGCTAGGTTCCTTGTTGCAAAGTTCTTGCAACAAGGAGGTGAGAGGTGGCGCGTCGCTGGACCGCCGGCCTGCTCGCCGTCCTCCTCCTCTCGGTGGTCGCCGGCACCGCCCTCGGCGCCATCCACGTCCCGTTCGGGAGCGTCGTGCAGGTCGTGGGGCACCACCTCTTCCTGCTGCCCGGCGAGCAGACCTGGAGCGCGCCGCGGGACTCGATCGTCTGGGAGGTGCGGCTCCCGCGGGTGATCCTTGCGGCGGTGGTCGGCGCCGGCCTCGCGGTGTCCGGCATGGCCCTGCAGGCGATGGTGCGCAACCTGCTGGCCGACCCCTACCTGCTCGGCGTCAGCTCCGGCGCCTCCACCGGAGCGGCCGCGGCGATCCTGTTCGGCGTCACCCTCGGCCTCGGCGAGCACGTCCTCTCGGCGAGCGCGTTCGTGGGCGCGATCGCCGCCTCCGCCCTCGTGTACGTCGTCGCCCGCTCCGCCGGGCGGGTGACCTCCACCCGCCTCCTGCTGGCGGGGGTCGCGGTCGGCTACGCCCTCCAGGCGGTCACCAGCTTCCTGATCTTCGCCTCGGACTCCGCCGAGGGTGCCCGCTCGGTCATGTTCTGGCTGCTCGGCTCGCTGGCCCTCGCCGCATGGGGCCAGCCGCTCGCCGTCGCGGTGGTCGTCGTGCTCCTCGCCGTCGCCGTGCTCACGGTGCTCGGCCGCCAGCTCGACGCGCTCGCGGTCGGCGACGAGACGGCGCTCGCCCTCGGCGTACCCCCGGAGCGGTTCCGCACCGGTCTGCTCGTCCTGGTCGCGCTCTGTGTCGCGGTCGTCGTCTCGGCCGCCGGTGCCGTCGGCTTCGTCGGCCTCGTGGTGCCGCACCTGGCCCGCCGGGCGGTCGGCGCCGCGCACACCCGCGCGGTCCCGGTGGCCGCCCTCATGGGCGCGATTCTCCTCATCTGGGCCGACGTCCTGGCCCGGGTGCTGCTCGCGCCGCAGGAGATCCCGATCGGGATCATCACCGCGGTCGTCGGCGCCCCCTTCCTGCTCATCCTCGTCCGCCGTCTCCAGGCCACCGCGGCCTGAGCCCCCACCCGATCTCCCAGGAGAAGCCATGCGCCGCCCCCTCGCCGCCCTCACCGCGACCGCCTCGGTGCTCGCGCTGTCCGCCTGCGGCCTGAACGCGACCGAGAAGTCCGCCGAGGGCGGCTCCGGCCCCTACCCGCTGACCGTCGAGAACTGCGGCGCCGAGGTCACCTTCGACGCCGCACCCGAGCAGGTGGTGCTGCTCAAGAGCGCCGCGGTGCCGTACCTGGCCCCGCTTGGCGTCCTCGACCGGGTCACCGCCCGGGCGGGGGAGTACCCGCGCGACTACTACGACGACGCCACCTGGTCCGCGCTGGAGGACATCCCCGCGCTCACCGGCAAGACCGACACCTCCGGCCACCTGCTGGTCTCCAAGGAGGTGGTGATCGACCAGGAGCCCGACCTCGTGCTCGGCGAGATCGACAACCTGAGCCGGGACACCCTGGGGGCCGTCGGGATCCCGTTGATCGAGGAGCCCGCGATGTGCGCGGCGGGGATCGACGAGCCCGGCTTCGACGACATCGTCGACCAGATGACGACCTACGGGAAGATCTTCGACCGCCCCGACGAGGCGGCGGCCGCCGCCGCGTCGATCGAGGAGCGGGTGGCCGCGCTGACGGCCGCGCCGGACAGCGAGCGGCGCACCGCCGCCGTGCTCTACCCGACCGTCGGCGGCGGGGTCACCTACGCCTACGGCACCCGCAGCATGGCGCACCCGATCCTCGAGGCCGCGGGCTTCGAGAACGTCTTCGCCGACACCGACGAGCGGGTCTTCGAGGTCACGCCCGAGGAGCTGATCGGGCGCGACCCCGACGTGTTGATCCTGCTGTACAGCGCCGGCGACCCCGCGAAGGTCGCGGAGGCGGTCACCTCGCTGCCCGGCGCGCAGAGCATCGCCGCGGTCCGCGACGACCACCTGATGCCGCTGCTCTTCAACTACGTCGAGCCGCCGACCCCGCTCGCGCTCGACGGGCTCGAGCAGATCCGGACGAGGTTCGGCTCATGATCGTCGCCGAGGACCTGCACTTCGGGTACGACGCCCGCCCGGTGCTGCACGGTGTGGGGCTCGAGGCCCGGCCGGGCCGGGTGCTCGGCCTGCTCGGGCCCAACGGCAGCGGCAAGACGACCGCCCTGCGGATGCTCTACGGGTCGCTGCGCCCGGCCCGTGGCCGAGTCACCCTCGGCGGACGTCCGCTGACGACGCTGCGGCCGCGGGAGGTGGCGCAGCGCATCGCCGTCGTGGTGCAGGAGTCCGACGCCGACACCATGCTCACGGTGCGCGAGATGGTCACCCTGGGCCGCCTGCCGCGGCTGGGCACCTTCCAGCGCGCCGGCGCCGCCGACCGGGAGGCGATCGAGGCCGCGCTCGCCCGGGTCGGTGCCGCGCACCTCGCCGCCCGGGCCTACGCCGACCTGTCCGGCGGCGAGCGGCAGCGGGTCCTGGTCGCCCGGGCCCTGGCCCAGGAGGCGGAGTTCCTGCTCCTCGACGAGCCGACCAACCACCTCGACATCCGCTACCAGCACGAGGTGCTCGGCCTGGTCCGCGAGGTCGCGACCAGCGCGGTCGTCGTCCTGCACGACCTCAATCTCGCGGCCCGCTACTGCGACGACCTGGTGCTCCTGGACCGTGGCCGGGTCGCGGCCGCCGGCCCTCCGGACCTGGTCCTCGACCCGGACCTCCTCGAACGCGTCTACGGCATCGGTGTGACCCGCACCGACGCCGCCGGCTACCCCCAGCTGCTCTTCCACCCGCTCGCCGCCACCTCCGAGAGGCTCACCGCATGACGACCCGGCCCCTGCCCCAGGACAGCATCAACGCCTACTGGACCGGCCGTGCGCCGGAGTACGACGACTACCAGCAGCGTCCCGAGCGCCGCGACCACGACCGCGCGGCCTGGGCGGAGATCTTCGGCGCGGTCCTGCCGCCGGCGCCGGCGGAGGTCCTCGACCTCGGCACCGGCAGCGGGTACGTCGCCCTGCTGCTCGCCGGACTCGGTCACCACGTCACCGCCACCGACCTGTCCGACGGGATGCTGGCGCGCGCCCGCGAGCACGCCGCCCGGGCCGAGCGGGCCCCGCGCTTCCAGCAGGGCGACGCCGTCGCCCCGGACTTCGCCGACGCGTCCTTCGACGCGATCACCAACCGGTACCTGATGTGGACCCTGCGCGAGCCGGAGCGCGCCCTCGCCAACTGGCGCCGCGTGCTGCGACCCGGGGGAGTGCTGGCGCTCGTCGACTCGACGTGGTTCCCGACCGGGCTCGACCGCGACACCGCCACCGACTTCGTCGAGCTCTACGACGACGGGGTCCGGGCGCTGCTGCCCCTCGCCGCCGCGACGTCGATCGACGCCACCCGCGACGTCGTCGCGTCAGCCGGGTTCGACGACGTGCGCGTCACCCCGCTGCAGACCATCCTCGAGCTGGACCGGCGCTTCGGCGTCGCCCCGGACCACGAGGTGCAGCTGCAGTTCCTCATCACCGCCCGCCGCACCTGAGCGCGAGCGACGCGTTCGCGCCCTCTCTCCGCCGCACGGCTACGACACGAACGCCGGACGAGGAGGCGTAGGGAGCGACGAAGGAGCGACCGGAGCCGCCGAGGCCGGGGCTTCGGGTCGTGCCGGAGTCTTGCCGCCAGGTCAACCTGACCATCTGGTCAAGTCAACCGCGTGCGCGGCAGCGCGGCGCGAGGCACGAGCGACGCGTTCGCGCCCTACAACTCAGCCTGGGTCGACGATCTCGAGGGTGCCGTCGTCGCGCTGCCACAGGCCGGCGATGTGCAGCTGGCGCTGGCGGCCGACCTGGTCCCAGGCGTGGTAGACGAGCCGCAGCGACCCCCGGTGCACGAACGCGCTCGCCCCGCCGGGCCCGAGGCGTCCGGTCGACCCGGTGGAGAGCAGCGGCTCGCCGCCGTTCTGGCGCACGCAGGGTCCCTCGGGACCGGCGCAGATCGCGTAGCCGGTCGCGTAGTCGGCGCGCTCCCAGGAGTTGCCGGAGTAGAAGAGATAGGTGACGCCGCGGAACTGCACCATGCTCGGGTTCTCGATCGTGTCGCCCTCCCACGCCCGGTCGAGGGTGAGCAGCTCCCGGGTCTGCGATCCGTCGGCGAAGCCGGTGCCGTCGGGGTTGAGCTGCCGGACGAACAGCCCCGCCGGACGCCGGTTGACGATCCCCGAGAACTTCCACAACAGCCACGGGACGCCGTCCTCGTCGACGAACACGTCGGGATCGATGACACCCAGCTGTGCCTCGCCGTAGCAGAGCGGCTCGCCCACCGGACGGAACGGACCCGCGGGTGACGGCCCGCGGGTGAGGCCGATGCAGTTGTGCCGCTGTCCGCCCTGGGTGCCGGCGGGTGCGGAGTAGGCCGCCGTCCAGCCGTCGCCGACCTTGCCGACGCCGGGTGCCCACAGGTCGCGCCCGCCGTCGCGGCTGCGCACCCAGCCGGCGACCTCGATCGGGTCGACCCGGCCGCCGCCGCTGGTGGCGAGCGGGGTCCAGGTGACCAGGTCGCGCGAGGTGAGCGTCGGCAGCCGCAGGTGCGAGGTGTTGGTGGCATAGGCGTACCAGCGGCCCCGGTGCCGCACGATGTCCGGATCCGCGAACACCCCGCGGTACGCCTCGCCGGGCTGCCACCGCGAGCTGCCACCCGCGATCCGGACCGGCTCCGGCCGGCGCTGCGCCGGGAGCTCCTGGGCGAGCCGCTCGGCGAGCTGCGCGAGGTCCTGCATCTCGCCGGCCAGCACGTCGCTCGGCAGCGCCGTGGGGAGCGCGCTCGGCTCCGGGATGAGCGGCGCCTCTGCGGCGGTGCCGTCAGGTTCGGGCGGGGACGCCTCGCCGGAGCCGCAGGCGGCCGCGACCAGCGCGACGACCACCAGCGCGGCCGTGACCGCGACGCCCCTGCTGCGCATGCCGCCTCCTCCCGGGCGGCCACGATAGAGGACCGGACAGGCTCAGGCTCGCCCGAAGCGGATCGTCCGGGTCTGCGGCAGGTAGCCCGGCGCGGTCACGGTCGCGGTCACCGTGACCACCTTCCCGCGGAAGGCCCGGCGCACCTTCAGCGTGCGACCGGTCGCCCCGGGCAGCAGCCGCTTGCCGGCGTACCACTGCAGCCCGACCCGCGCGCCGAGGGCGAGCGCCTCGGCGGACAGGGCCGGCGGCGACACCCGGACCCGCTTGCCGACCCGGGCCCTCGCCCCGGCCTTCCGCGCCGGCCACGCAGCGACGGCGCCGGCCGGCAGCGCGCCCGCCGCCACGGACGCGGTCTCGACGGAGCGGGCCACGCCGGGGCCGGTGAACCAGGGCGTGCCCGGGCCGCTGTCGGCCGGCCGGGTCGTGGTCACCTCGACGCCGATCCGGGCACCGACGTCCGCCGGCGTCACCCGGTACGTCGGCCCGATGGCCCCCGCGATCGTGGTGCCGCCGCGCAGCCACCGGTAGTCGTGGGCGTAGGTCGCCACGGAGGGGCGCCAGAGGCCGGGTGACGCGGCCAGCACGCTGCCGGTGGCTGCCGTCCCCGTGACGCGCGGTGCCCCGGCGGCGAACGGCGTGGTGTTGCGGACCACCACCGGGGCCGACGCGATCGGCGGGCCCGGATAGGCACGGAAGCCGTCGGGCACCGCCCGCACCGACAGCTCGACCTCCCAGCCGTCGTCGAGTCCGTCAAGGACCAGCTCGGGCCCGGTCAGGCCGTCGACCACCACCCCGTTGCGCAGCCACTGGAGGACCGTGCCGGTCCCGGCGTCGCCCCACACGACGTCGGAGCGGGCGGTCAGGGTGCGCCCCCACTCGGGCGTGCCGCTGATCGTGACCCCGCCGCTGACGTGGGTCGTGGCCGTCTTGAGGGTGCGGGTCCCGAGGTCGGTGTCGGCGGCCGCGGCCAGCGGGAGTGCCGTGAGCCCGACCGACCCGGCGCCGAACGCCACGCCGCCCGCGCCGGTCGTGGCGCCGGTCAGCCCGGAGTCGGCGAAGGAGAAGACGTAGTCGCTGCCGCCCGGCGCGACGAACCGCAGCGTGAGCCGGAGCCCGTTGGGCACGGTCGGCAGGTCGAAGGAGAAGGCGCCGTCCGCGCCCAGGGTCCGGACCGGCACGCTGTCCAGGCGGTACCAGTCGGCCGGCAGGTTCCAGGCACCGTCGCTGGCCGCCCACAGCTCGACCTGCACGCCCGCGACACTGCGCCCCGGGGCGGCGACCACCCGACCGCCGTACCGGTGGGGAGTGAAGTCGGTGAGCAGCGGCGTCGTGCCCAACGCCGTCGCCGCGCCGTCGGTGATCGTGACGGTGCCTGCCCCCGACAGGGTCGTCCCGTTGCACGAGCCCGCCGCGACCCCGGGGGAGGACCACCAGCGGTCCCGGCCGTAGCTGCAGGGGTTCATGTCCGACCAGAACGTGCCGAACGCGACGTGATAGGTCCCCGGAGCCAGGCCGGTGAGCGCGAACGTGCCGTCTGGGCCGACCCAGGAGCCCGCGCCCGCCGCGAAGCCGGTCGGGTGGGCGGTCGTGCTGACGAAGACCTGGACCCCGCGGACGTCGTACCCGGCCGGGACGGTGACGGTCCCGGTGATGGATCCGGTCCCCGCCGCCCGGGCCGGGCGGGCCAGGGCCGGCCCCGTCGCGGACATCAGGACCAGGGCGAGCAGGACCAGCAGCGCACGTCGCATCCGGCCATCGTCGGTGTCCGCGACGCCCGCGGCGTCAGGGTGCACCCCCAACATTCCGGGCTCCGAGGCGACCGCCCCTAGACTCGGCCCCGCCATGAACGATCCCGACGCGCGCCCAGCCGAGACCTTCGCCGAGGCCGAGGACGCCCTCCTGTCCCGGTGGCCCGAGACCCGGCTGGAGCCCTCGCTCGACCGGATCCGCGCCTTCACCGAGCTGCTCGGCGACCCGCAGCGCGCCTACCGGTCGGTGCACCTCACCGGCACCAACGGCAAGACGTCGACCTCGCGGATGATCGATGCACTGCTGCGCGCCCTCGACCTGCGCACCGGCCGGTTCACCAGCCCGCACGTCGAGCGGATGAGCGAGCGGATCAGCATCGACGGCGAGCCGCTGGACGACGAGGCCTTCGTCCGGGCGTTCAACGACATCGCGCCGTACACCCATCTGGTCGACCGGGCCGAGGACCACCCGCTCAGCTTCTTCGAGACCGTCGTCGGGATGGCCTACGCCGCCTTCGCCGACGCGCCGGTCGACGTCGCCGTCGTCGAGGTCGGGATGGGCGGCTCCTGGGACGCCACCAACGTCATCGACGCCGATGTGGCGGTCGTGACCCCGATCTCCGTCGACCACGCCGACTACCTCGGCGGCACCGCGGTCGAGATCGCCCGGGAGAAGGCGGGCATCATCAAGCCCGGCTCGATCGCGGTGCTCGCCCAGCAGAGCGCGGAGGTCGCCGCCGTCCTGCTCGAGCGGATCGCGGAGGTCGGCGCCACGGTCGCCCGCGAGGGCCTGGAGTTCGGCGTCGTCTCCCGCGCGCCCGCCGTCGGCGGCCAGGTCGTCACGCTCCAGGGCCTCCGCGGCCGGTACGACGACCTCTTCCTGCCGCTCTACGGTGCTCACCAGGCGCAGAACGCCGCGACCGCCCTCGCCGCGGTCGAGGCGCTCGTCGGTGGCGAGGAGCCGCTCGGCGACGACATCGTCCGCGGGGCCCTCGCCGAGATCACCTCGCCCGGCCGGCTGGAGGTGATCCGCCGCAGTCCCACGATCGTGCTCGACGCGGCCCACAACCCGCACGGTGCGCAGGCCACGGCGGCGGCGCTGGAGGACTCCTTCCAGTTCGACCCGCTCATCGGCGTCATCGGTGTGATGGGGGACAAGGACGCCGAGGGCCTGTTGGCCGCCTTCGAGCCGCACCTCGCGCACGTCGTCGTGACCCAGAACGCCACTGCGCGGGCGCTACCCGCCGACCAGCTCGCCGTCGTCGCGCGCGAGGTGTTCGGCGACGACCGGGTGAGCGTGGTCCCCCTGCTCGCCGACGCCATCGACGCCGCGGCCGCCCGGGCCGAGGCGGCCGGCAGCGACGCGCTCAGCTCGGGCGCCGTCCTCGTCACCGGCTCCGTCGTGACCGTCGGTGAGGCCCGCCTGCTGCTGGGAGGCCGCAAGTGAACGACGAGATCCCTCACCCGACACCGGACGCGCCGGTCGACCCCGAGCGGGAGAAGTCGCCCCGCCGCGGGATGTGCGCCGCCGTCCTTACCCTCGAGGCGATCGCGGTCGGCCTGTCCACCCCGGTGATGATCGGCATCTCCGACATCCGGCCCGCCGTCGCGCTGCCGCTCGGCCTGGGGCTGGCCGTCCTGTGCGTCCTGGTCGCCGGGATGCTGCGCCGCGAGTCGGCGTACGCCCTCGGGCACGTGCTGCAGGTCGGCGCCGTCGCCCTCGGCTTCCTCGCCCCGCTCATGTTCGTGATCGGCGGCATCTTCGCCCTGCTCTGGGGGAGCGCCTACGGCTTGGGGCGCAAGATCGAGAACGAGCGGGCCGCCGCGTTCGCGGCCTACGACGAGGGCCGGGATTCAGATGGTGCGTGACCGTCTCCGGGCACTGGGTAGAGTGACCGCGTGCCAGTGATCATCGACAAGCTCCTCCGCATCGGAGAGGGCAAGATCCTCCGCCAGCTCGAGGGCATCGCGAAGGCCGTCAACGCCATCGAGGACGACTTCAAGGCGATGTCCGACGACGAGCTGCGGGGCATGACCGACGAGTTCCGCAAGCGCCTCTCCGAGGGCGAGGATCTCGACGACATCATGCCCGAGGCGTTCGCGACGGTCCGCGAGGCCGCGCGCCGGGTCCTCGGGCAGCGCCACTTCGACGTACAGATCATGGGCGGCGCCGCGCTGCACATGGGCAATATCGCCGAGATGAAGACCGGTGAGGGCAAGACCCTGGTCTCGACGCTGCCGGCGTACCTCAACGCGCTCGAGGGCAAGGGCGTCCACGTCGTCACGGTCAACGACTACCTGGCCAAGTTCCAGTCCGAGATGATGGGCCGGATCCACCACTTCCTGGGCCTCACGGTGGGCGTGATCCTGCCGAGCATGCGTCCTGACGAGCGGCGCAAGGCCTACGCCTGCGACATCACCTACGGCACCAACAACGAGCTCGGCTTCGACTACCTCCGCGACAACATGGCCTCCTCGCTCGAGGAGTGCGTGCAGCGCAGCCACAACTTCGCCGTCGTCGACGAGGTCGACTCGATCCTCATCGACGAGGCGCGGACCCCGCTGATCATCAGCGGTCCGACCCAGGACGAGGTCAAGTGGTACGCCGAGTTCGCCAAGATCGCACAGAAGCTCACCAAGGACGTCGACTACGAGGTCGACGAGAAGAAGCGCACGATCTCGGTCCTCGAGGACGGCATCACCAAGGTCGAGGACCACCTCGGCATCGAGAACCTCTACGAGTCGGCCAACACGCCGCTGATCTCGTTCCTGCACAACTCCATCAAGGCCAAGGAGCTGTTCCGCAACGACAAGGAGTACGTCGTCATGGAGGGCGAGGTGCTCATCGTCGACGAGCACACCGGCCGCATGCTCGCGGGACGCCGCTACAACGACGGCCTCCACCAGGCCATCGAGGCCAAGGAGGGGGTGAAGGTCCGCGAGGAGTACCAGACCCTCGCCACCGTCACCCTGCAGAACTACTTCCGCCTCTACGACAAGCTCTCCGGCATGACCGGTACGGCCATGACCGAGGCCTCCGAGTTCGACAAGATCTACAAGCTCGGCGTGGTCCCGATCCCGACCAACAAGCCGATGCAGCGCAAGGACCAGCCCGACCTCGTCTACCGCACCGAGGAGGCGAAGTACGACGCGGTGGTCGACGACATCGTCGAGCGCCACGAGAAGGGCCAGCCGGTCCTCGTCGGCACCGTGTCCGTCGAGAAGTCGGAGTATCTCCACCAGCAGCTGACCAAGCGCGGTGTCGCCCACTCGGTCCTCAACGCGAAGGTCCACGCCGAGGAGGCGAAGATCGTCGCCCTGGCCGGGCACAAGGCCGCCGTCACCGTCGCGACCAACATGGCCGGTCGTGGCACCGACATCATGCTCGGCGGCTCCGTCGAGTTCCTCGCCGACGCCGAGCTGCGCAAGCAGGGCCTCGAGCCGACCGGCGAGACCGCGGAGGAGTACGACGCCGCCTGGCCCGCCATGATCGAGAAGATCAAGGAGCAGGTCGAGAAGGAGCACGACGAGGTCAAGGAGCTCGGCGGCCTCTACGTCATCGGCACCGAGCGCCACGAGTCGCGCCGCATCGACAACCAGCTCCGCGGTCGTTCCGGCCGTCAGGGCGACCCCGGCGAGAGCCGGTTCTACCTGTCCCTGCAGGACGAGCTCATGCGGCTCTTCAAGTCCGACTGGGTCGACCGGGTCCTGCTCATGCTCAAGATCCCCGACGACGTCCCGATCGAGAACAAGCGGGTCACCAACGCGATCGCCAACGCCCAGGGCCAGGTCGAGTCACAGAACTTCGAGTCCCGCAAGAACGTCCTCAAGTACGACGACGTCATGGACCGCCAGCGCAAGGTGATCTACGGCGAGCGCCGCGAGGTCCTCGAGGGCGTCGACCTCGAGGAGCAGGTCCGCACCTTCATCGACGACGTCGTCACGGGCTTCGTCAACGGCTCGCTCGACGAGTTCGCCGAGCAGTGGGACCTCGAGCAGCTGTGGACCGACCTCAAGCAGTTCTGGCCGGTCTCGATCTCCTGGAAGGACCTGGTCGAGGAGGCCGGCACCCAGGCCGCGCTCGAGAAGGCGCACCTCATAGACGCGCTCAAGGCCGACGCGCACGCGGCGTACGACCGGCGTGAGGAGGAGGTCGGCGAGGAGGTCGCCCGCGAGCTCGAGCGCCGTGTCCTCCTCTCCGTGCTCGACCGCAAGTGGCGTGAGCATCTCTACGAGATGGACTACCTGCGCGAGGGCATCTATCTGCGCGCCTACTCCCAGCGCGACCCGCTGGTCGAGTACCAGCGCGAGGGCTTCGACATGTTCGCCGCCATGATGGACGGCATCAAGGAGGAGACGGTCGGCTTCCTCTTCAACCTGGAGGTCCAGGTCGAGGACGACGAGGAAGAGGTCCACTACCACGCCGACGGCACCCGGCACGCCGGCCCGATGCACGAGGGCGCGTTCGCCGAGCCCCCGGTCGGCATCGGCGTGGGCGCCGGCGGCGAGGTCGACCTGGCCTCGATCTCCTCCGAGCTCAAGGCCCCGAAGGTCACCGCCAAGGGCCTCGACGCTCCGAAGCAGCCGCAGAACCTCACCTACTCCGCGCCCGACGAGACCGGGCACGAGGAGGTCCGCGGCAGCGGCGCCGTGTCGAACGCCGACGACGAGTTCGGCGACGTGGGCCGCAACGCCCTGTGCCCCTGTGGCTCCGGCAAGAAGTACAAGCGCTGCCACGGCGCTCCCGGCGGGGCGACCGGCTACACCACCCGGGTCAGCGGCTGACCCGGCGCATCTGAACGTCTGAGACACACCGACCCGGCGCATCTGAACGTCTGAGACACACCGACCCGGCGCGTTTGAACGCGCCGGGTCGATGTCGGTCCGGCTCGGGCTAGGAGAAGTCCAGCGCGGTGCACACCCAGCGCTGGTCGCGCCGCTCGAACCGCGCCGCGACGGCGCGCGACCGCTCACCGTGCCGCACATGCACGCCGCACTCGACGATGACCTCGCTGAGGAAGCAGGCGTGCACGCTTCGCACCCGCGGCCGGACGGGCTGCACGCGGGCCAGGCCGGGCTGGTGACCGCCGGCGCGGGCGACCAGGAGGGCGCGGCGGTGGAGGTCGGCGTACACGTCGCGGGTGGTCCAACGCACCAGCTGGGAGACCGGGCGGTCGCCGCCGACGATCTCGACGGCCGCCTGCACGAACCGGTGGGTCCACTCCTCGATCGCGTGCCGCAGCCGCTGGTCGATGGGGACGACGACCGCGCCCGGTCTCGTCGCCGGCGGCGCCGCGCGTCCTGGGATCCGGGGCGGGGACTGTCGGGGGAGCAGAGCCAGGGCGAGGGTGCCCTGAGTGGGGCTGACCGGGACGGCCAGCCGGAGGCCGACCAGCTCGTGCGGGGCTGCGGACATGGTTCCTCCTGGGTGGCGGGTCGGCGGGTCGGCGGGATCGGGTCAGCGGGTCAGGTCGGGGGTAGCCGGAGCGACTGCCCGGGGTGGATGAGGTCCGGGTCGGGCCCGAGAGCGGCCGCATTGAGTGCCTGCACCCGCTGCCAGTACGACGCCAGGTCACTCGGCGACGCCCCGGGGCCCAGGTGGTGAGCGGCGATCGACCACAGGGAGTCGCCGGGTCGGACGACGACGACAGCCGGGTCCGGACCGCCGTCTCGGGCCGGACGGTCGAGGGGCCGGTCGGGCAGCGGTAGCCCGTCGAGCACCGCGGCGCCGGTGGGGGCGTCGGGACCGGTGGGCACCTCGGCGGAGGCGGGGGCGGTGCCGGCGAGGACGGCCACGCCGTACGCGGCCAGCAGCAGGCGGCGGACCGGCCCGACGGCCCGGCCGGGCGGTACGCCGCCGGAGCGCAGCACGCCGCTCGCGACGTCGGTCGCCAGCACCCAGAGGGCGACACCGGCCACCAGGGCCACCGCGGCGCACGCCTGGACGAGGAGATCGGCGAAGGACGGCCCCGGCGTGGTGGCCAGCCGCCGCACGGCGGGCGCGGCGAGCGCGCCGAGCCCGCCCAGCGCGGCGGTGGTGGTGAGCCAGAGCAGGGCGGCGCGCATCCGCACCCGGCCGGCAGCGACGAGATTCATCCCGAGAACCTTTGTGTTTGCTTCCGTTTGATTCAGAATGAGTTCATTCAAATCGGTTGTCAACCGTTCGCCGCGGGTCTGTGGACGACGCCGTGCGAGGGTGGCTCCATGGGCTGGGAGGACGAGCTGTTCGCGCTCTTCGACGACCTCGAGGACCAGGCCGGGGCCCTCTTCGCCGCCGAGCGCGACCTCGAGGTGGCCGACCGCAGCCGGGCGGAGTACCGGCAGGTCGGCCTGGCCGGCCGGCTGATGGCGAGCATGGGTGCGGAGGCGACCCTGGGCGTCGTCGGCGTCGGTGCCCTGACCGGCACCATCGAGCGCGTCGCCGACGGCTGGCTGCTCCTCGCGTCCGGCGACCACGACTGGGTGGTCGTCCTCGCGGCGCTCGCCACCGTCGAAGGCGCCTCCGCCCGCTCGGTGCCACCCGTCGCCTGGTCACCGGTCACCCGTCTCGGTCTCGGCTCCGCCCTGCGCCGCATCGCCGAGGCGCGGGAGCCCTGCCTGCTCCACCTGCGCGACGGGACGCGCCACGACGGCGTACTGGCGCGGGTCGGCGCGGACTTCTGCGAGCTGGTCGTCGGCGAGGGCCGGCGTACCGTGTTGGTCGCGTTCAGCGCTCTCGCCGCGGCCAGATCCCGCCGCTGAGATCGCTCCTCGGCCGCGCCGAATCAGCCGACGATTGGGCAGAGACTGCATGCCGTGGGGCCGAAATCGCGCGGATTGGTCCCAAACCGCGCGACCTACTGACGAGTCATTCCGCCAGATCAGGTCGCGTCGAGGTCGTACGGCGGCCGCTCGCCGGGCTCCAGCGGACGCACCGGCGCGGCGTCGTCGTCGCTGCGGATGGTGTCCTCGAGCTCCTCGAGCTCAGCCATCGCCTCGGCGATGTGCTTGCGCACGATGGCGCGCGGATCGAGGTCGGTGAGCTCGAGGTCGGCGTACTCCGGACCGAGCTCGGAGCGCAGCTCGTCGCGGGCGTTGTTGGCGAACTTGCGCAGGTCGCGGACCAGACGGCCGGCCTGACGGGCCAGGTCGGGGAGCTTGTCGGGGCCGAAGACGAGCACGGCGAGGAAGGCGATGACCGCGAGCTCGCCGAAACCGATACCGAACACCCGCCAGCCCCTTCCTCCGTGCGTCGCGACAGCGTGCGGGTCAGAACTTACTGGTCGGGGTGAGTCCGAGCTGCATGCCGGCCAGTCCGCGGCCGCGTCCGTCGAGCCGGTCGGCGATCGCCTGGAGGGCGGCGGCGGCCGGTGCCGTGGGGTCGGCCTCGACGATCGGCTTGCCGACGTCGCCGCCCTCGCGGAGCGCGATGTCGATCGGGATCCGGCCGAGGACGGGTACGTCGTACCCGAACCGCTCGGACAGCGTCTCGGCCACCCGGTCGCCGCCGCCGGTGCCGAAGATGGCGAGCTGGTGATCCTTGCCCTCGGCCGTGCAGTGGGGGCAGGGCAGGTAGCTCATGTTCTCGACGACGCCGACCACGCGCTGGTGCATCATCGAGGCCATCGTGCCGGCCCGCTCGGCGACCTCGGCCGCGGCCTCCTGGGGGGTGGTCACCACGACCACCTCGGCGCCCGGCAGGTGCTGGCCCAGCGAGATGGCCACGTCGCCGGTGCCCGGCGGCAGGTCGAGCAGGAGGACGTCGAGGTCGCCCCAGTAGACGTCGGCGAGCATCTGGACCAGGGCCCGGTCGAGCATCGGTCCGCGCCACGCGACCACCTGGTCGCGGCGCGGCTTGAGCATGCCGATCGAGATGACCGAGACACCGGACGGCGTCGGCACCGGCATGATCAGGTCGTCGACCTGGGTCGGTCGGGCGTCGGCGACGCCGAGCATGGCGGGGACGGAGTGGCCGTAGATGTCGGCGTCGACCAGGCCGACCTTGCGGCCGGACCGGGCCAGGGCGAGGGCGAGGTTGACGGTGACCGACGACTTGCCGACGCCGCCCTTGCCGGAGGCGATGGCGAACACCTTGGTGAGCGAGCCCGGCTGGGCGAACGGGATCTCCCGCTGCGCCTGGCCGCCGCGCAGGGTCTCGTGCAGGCCGGAGCGCTGCTCCGCGCTCATCACGCCGAGCTCGACCTCGACACCGGTCACGCCGGGCAGCGCGGCGACGGCCGCGGTGACGTCGCGGTTGATGGTGTCCTTGAGCGGACAGCCCGCCACGGTCAGCAGTGCCCTGACCGTCACGACCGAACCGCCGTCGCCGGCGGCGACGTCCACCCCCTCGACCATGCCGAGCTCGGTGATCGGGCGCTTGATCTCGGGGTCGTTGACCTTGCTGAGCGCGGCCATGACCTGCTCGACGGACGGGGACTGCGTCGTACTGCTCACAACCCCTGAGTCTACGGAGCGCCCGGAGCGTCCTCGTCGGCGCCGTCCCCGTGAGACGGCGTGCGCTCGTCGAGGTCGGCCAGCAGGTTGCGCAGCTCGGAGCGCAGGAAGTCGCGGGTGGCGACCTCGCCGACCGCCATCCGCAGCGACGCGACCTCGCGGGCGAGGAACTCCATGTCGGCGTGGGCCCGGGCGTCGGCCTGCCGGTCCTGCTCGGCGATGACGCGGTCGCGGGCCTCCTGACGGTTCTGCGCGAGCAGGATCAGCGGGGCGGCGTACGACGCCTGCAGGCTCAGCATCAGCGTCAGGAAGATGAACGGGTAGTCGTCGAAGCGCAGGCCCGCGGGCGCGAGCAGGTTCCAGCAGATCCAGCCGACGACGAACAGCGTCATGTAGATGAGGAAGGTCGCGGTGCCCATGAACCGGGCGAACTGCTCGGCGAAGACGCCGAAGGTGTCGGCGTTGTACGACGGCCGGCGCACCAGCTGCCGGCGCTCCTCGCGGGGGGTGTCCAGCCGCTCCCGGGTGCGGCGCGGGTCGCTCACGGGGCACCCCTTCCGCGCTCACGCGCGCGCTCGCGCCAATTGGCCGGGAGCATGTGGTCGAGCAGGTCGTCGACCGTGACCGCGCCGAGCAGGCGGCGGTCCTCGTCGACGACCGGCGCCGCCACCAGGTTGTACGTCGCCAGGTGGGCCGCCACCTCGTCGATGGTCGCCTCCGGGCGCAGCCACTCCATCGAGTCGTCGAGCGCGCCGGCGACCAGCGTGGACGGCGGCTCGCGAAGCAGCCGCTGGATGTGGGCGACGCCGAGAAGCTTGCCGGTGGGCGTCTCCAGCGGCGGCCGGCAGACGTAGACCAGCGCGGCGAGCGCCGGGGTGAGCTCCGGGTTGCGAACGTGGGCGAGTGCGTCGGCGATGGTCGCGTCGGGGCCGAGGATGACCGGTTCGGAGGTCATCATCGCGCCGGCGGTGTTCTCGACGTACGACATCAGCCGCCGCACGTCCTCGGCCTCCTCGGGCTCCATCAGCTGGAGCAGGATCTCCTGGGTCTCCGGTGGCAGGTCCGCGACCAGGTCGGCCGCGTCGTCGGGGGACATCTCCTCGAGCACGTCGGCCGCACGCTCGGAGTCGAGGCCCTCGAGGATCTCGACCTGGTCGTCCTCCGGCAGCTCCTCGAGGACGTCGGCGAGCCGCTCGTCGTCGAGCGCCAGCGCGACCGCGGTACGCCGCTCCGGGGGCAGGTCGTGCAGGATGCTCGCCGCATCGGCGGGCCGCATCTCGTTGAGCGCCGCGATCAGGTGGGTCGCGCCCTGGGCCTCGTCGGCACGGTGCAGGCCGACCACGTCGCGCCACTCCACGACGTGGGTCTGCCCGCGGCGGCGGAAGCCCTTGGACGGCTCGCGCACGGCGACCCGGCTGAGCACCCAGTCCCGGGTCCGCGCGGGCTCCATCGCGACGTCGTACACCGTGCCGCTGACGCCGCTGTCGCGGATCGTCACGGTGCGGTCGAGCATCTGCCCGATGACGAGGGTCTCGGTGGTGCGCTGCTCGAAGCGGCGCATGTTGAGCAGGCCGGTGGTGTAGACGTGGCCGCTGTCGATATTCGTCACCCGCGTCATCGGGACGAAGATCCGGCGTCGGCCGAACACCTCGGCCACCATCCCGAGCACCCGCGGCTGGGTCCCCTCGGTGCGCATCGTGACGACCAGGTCGCGGACCTTCCCGACCTGGTCGCCCTGGGGGTCGAAGATCGGGAGCCCGACCAGCCTGGCCGCGAACACGCGGGAGGGGGTGGTGCTCACGGCACGAACGCTACCGGCCCGCGCGGCTACTTCATGAACGTCCGCGGGCACGTCGCGCCCGCGCAGTCCCGGGTCTCCAGCCACAGCCCGCGCAGCTCCTTGCGCATGGCCCGGTAGCGAGGGTCGCGATACAGGTTGGAGAGCTGGAACGGGTCGTTCTTCGTGTAGTACATCTCGCCGCGCCCCTTGCGGCCGCGGACATAGGTCCACGGTCCGACGATGACACCGGTGTAGAGCGGCTCGAGCCCGCCCTTGACCGGCCAACCGGCGATGGGGACGACGCGGCGCGTGGCGTCGCTGTCGAGCCAGGGCATCACGTCGACGCCGTCGGCGTCCCGGTCGAGGGTGGTGCCGGCGAGCGCGGCGAAGGTCGGTGCCCAGTCGGCGTTGGTGACCGGGGCCTGCGTGGTGGTGCCGGCGGGCAGGCCCGGGCCCCGGATGAGCATGGGGATGCCGATGCTGTCGCGGAAGTACCAGAGCTTGCCGTTGAGGTTGTGCTCGCCGGTCATGAACCCGTTGTCGGAGGTGACCACGACGTAGGTGTTGGCGAGCTGGCCGGTCTCCTCGAGTGTCTCGACGGTGCGGGCGATCGCCCGGTCGACGGCCTGCAGCGCCTCGACCCGCTGCTGGCGCTCCTCGCGCAGCCCGGCCCGGCGCTCCTTCGAGCTCTTCTGTCGGGCGGCCCGGATCAGCGCCTTGTCGCTGGGGTCCTCCTCGAACATCTCGGGGGTCGTGTCGAGGTCGAGGTCCTCGAAGGTGTTGCGGTCCTCCTTGGCCGGGACCGTGGTCGAGATGCCCTCGGGATCGTCGTCCTCGATCGGGCTGCCGTGATGCGGGGCGACGTAGTTGACCCAGAGGTACCACGGGTCGTCGCTGTCGGCCTGCTTCTCGATCAGGTCGTTGGACTGGTCGCTGAGGAGCGTCGTGGAGTAGGTGTCGTAGCGCTTGATCGCGCCGTCGACGAGCAGTTGCGGGTGCTCGAAGTCGTAGGTGGCGAAGTCGACGGTCGGCCGCCACACGGTCCAGCCCGGGGGCTCGTGGTCGACCTCGTGCCGGGTGTAGCCGTTGAGGTACTTGCCGACCATCATCGTGTCGTAGCCGGCGTCCTGCAGGCTGACCGGCAGCGTGTCGGCGTCCTCGAACGCCGGGTAGCCGCCGCCCTCGCCGCCGACCGTGACCGCGCCGTGGTTGTGGGCGTACTGCCCGGTCAGCAGGGAGGCGCGGGCCGGCACGCAGATCGGGGTCGGCGCGAGCCCGTTCGCGATCGTGACGCCCTGGTCGGCGACGACCTCCTGGAGGTGCGGCATGAACGCGATGTCCTTCAGCGCCGCGTCGTCCATGGTGATCATCAGCAGGTTGGGCCGGTCCGGCGAGGCCACCGGAGCCGGCGTCGCGTCGGGCCCGAGCACGGTGTCGTCCTTCGTCGGCGCCGCGACATCCGTCTGCTCGCCCGGAGGCTGGTACTTCACCACCGGCGGGCGTTCGGTGGAGGCACCGTCGCCCCCGCCCGAGCAGGCGGCGAGCACGCTCGCGCTCAGGACGGCGGCGGTGGCCAGACGGAGGCGGCCGGGGCGACTCACGCGTCGATCTCCTTCGTGACGGGGACGTCGTTGGGGGCGTCGATCGGGGTGTCGGCAGCGCAACGGAAGCCGAGATTGGAGGCGGAGGAGTCCGGCGGTGCCGCCGATCGGGCGGCGACCCGGTACCGGTTGCAGTACGAGTCGTGGCACAGGAAGGACCCCCCGCGCATCACGCGGACGGTACCAGAGGCCGGGCCGCGCGGATCGCGCCGCGCCCGGCCCTGGTAGGCCGCGGCGTCGAACCAGTCGGCGCACCATTCCCACACGTTGCCGACCATCTGGTGCAGGCCGTACCCGTTGGGGGAGTACGCCGTCACGGGGGCCGTCGTCGTCCAGCCGTCCTCGACGGTGTTGGTGGCCGGGAAGCTGCCCTGGAAGATGTTGCACCGCCAGCCGGCGCCGTCGGCCATCAGGTCGTCGCCCCAGGGGTAGCGGCGCCCGGACAGGCCGCCCCGGGCGGCGTACTCCCACTCGGCCTCCGTGGGCAGCCGCCGGCCCGCCCACCGGGCGAAGGCGAGGGCGTCGTCGTGGGAGACGTGCACCACGGGGTGCTCGTCTCGGCCGTCGAGGTCGGAGCGGGGACCCTCGGGGTGCCGCCAGTCGGCCCCACGCACGCCGACCCACCACGGGGTCGCGGGGGATCGGCCCAGCACGTCGGCGACCGTCGCCGCGACGTCGGTGTGGAAGACGGCGGAGTAGCCCTCCGCCTCCGCCGTGGTGCGGTGCCCCGTCGCGTCGGCGAAGGCGGCGAACGCGCGGTTGGTCACGGTGGTCGTGCCCAACCGGAAGGCGGACACCTCGACCTCGTGCACCGGCCCCTCCCCGTCGCCCGCGTAGCCGTCCCCGAAGTGGTCGCCGAGGGCGGCCCGGCCGGCCGGGATCGGCGCCAGCTCCGTGGAGTCGGTGCCGCGCGGTCCCGGTGCCGGGAGGCCCGCCGCGGTGTCGTCCCCGGCGCCCGCGGTGGACCGGGGGCCGGCAGGGACACAACAGGGACGCTGATCGGACATCGCCGACCAGTCTGCCCCAGCATGCGTTGCGGCCCGGCGAGGTGGGGGAGTCGTTTACCATTCCGGACGTGGAGGAGCAGGAGGAGAAGCGGCGCGGCGTGCGCGCGGGCAAGCGCCCGGGCTCGGCCGTCTCCTCCCTCGACGTGATCGTGACGCTGGTGGCCGTGGTGGTCGTCGTGGCCGGGCTCAGCTTCTCGCTGATCTTCCCGCCGGACAGCCCCGACGCACCCGTGGTCGACGAGGGCCGCCGGGTCCCCGCGGCAGCGATCCCCCCGCCGGCGGCCGCCGCCCCGGTCGTGCCCGAGGGCGGCGAGGTCCTGGTCCCGCCGCTGGCGATGGAGGCCGAGCGGCAGTCCGCCCAGCTCGTGTGCCAGGCGCTGATCGGCACCACGGAGGTCACCGCGCTCGCCTACAACATCAAGTCGGCCCGGGCGGGCAGCCTCGAGCGCCTGCTCGGCGTGATGCAGCGCTCCGGCGCCGAGATCATCCTGCTCCAGGAGGTCGACAACCGGCGCCGCAGCACCGGGAGTGTCGACCAGGCCGCGTGGTTCGCCGAGCGCCTCGGCGGGTGGAACTCCGCGTTCGGCCGCAATGTGACCTTCGGCGACGGCCTCTACGGCACCGCGATCGTCTCGAAGTACCCGATCGTGTCGTCGGTGAACACCCCCCTGCCCAATATCGGTCGCGCGCAGCCGCGGGGCCTGCTGCACGCCGTGATCGACGTCGAGGGCGTCGAGGTCAGCCTCTACAGCACCCACCTCGACAACACCTCGGCCAACATCCGCACCCAGCAGGCCAGCCGGATCTCCAGCATGCTGGCCGCCGACCCGCGGCCCAAGCTCCTCGGCGGCGACATGAACACCTGGCCGGGCTCCGGGCCGGAGCGGATCCTCACCTCGCGGCTCAGCGACAGCTTCGTCGACGCCGGCAGCGGCAGCGGGCCGACCCACCCGGCGAGCCGGCCGCGCACCCGCATCGACTACCTCCTCTACGGCGGTCCCGACCTCACCGCCACCAGCTCCGCGGTCCTGCCCGAGGGCGGGTCCGACCACCTGCCGGTCCGCTCGGTCTTCACCCTCGGCGGGATCAAGACGGAGAAGTGCAGCGACGGCGCCGCGTCCAAGAAGTCCAAGAAGGGCGGGGACGAGCAGCCCGCCCAGGAGGGCTCCGGCACGCCGGAGTAGCCGCGTCGTCCCACCGGTTTTCGGCGTGCCCAGGCGGGTATAGTGCCCGGGTCAAAGGGTCGAGAGTCGTCTGTTCCCCCCGGGAGCGCTCGTTCGGAGCCCGATCGGATCTCGGGTGGAGTGGCTAGGAGTCAGGGACGTGGCGAATGTGTGGGGGACCCGGTCGGCACGGACCCGGGCGGTGGCGGCCGTGGCCGCCCTGCTCCTCGCGGTCGGGCTGCTGGTCGCCGGACAGGCCGGGGTGACCCGGGCCGACGCCGCACCGGTCGCGCCCGCTGCCGCGGCCGAGGACGCGCCGGCGGCGCCCGCGGCGCGCACCAAGCCCAACCCGGAGTTCGTCGT
The DNA here is from genome assembly GCA_029961745.1 of Nocardioides sp. L-11A. Taxonomy (NCBI): domain Bacteria; kingdom Bacillati; phylum Actinomycetota; class Actinomycetes; order Propionibacteriales; family Nocardioidaceae; genus Nocardioides; species Nocardioides sp. L-11A. The sequence goes on along the minus strand of CP124680.1, from coordinate 3,979,496 downwards.
CAAGCCCGGCATCACGTTCAACCACCCGTTCCGCAAGAGCAAGCGCGCCGCGATCCACCGCAAGATCGTCAAGACGCTGAAGAACGTCGAGGCGGGCCAGACGGTCCGCATCATGACGTGGAACTTCGACTCGCCGTACCTCGCGAGCAGGGTGATCGCGGCCCACAAGCGTGGCGTGTCGGTGCAGGTCATCATGGCCCGCGGCCTGGCCCGCGAGCAGGGGATGCACCGCTCCTACGGCGTGCTCCTGCGCGCGCTGAAGAAGGGCAACGCCGACCGGCCCAAGGAGCTGCGCAGCTGGATCCGCACCTGCAGCGCCACCTGCCGGGGCAAGGGCGGCGCGATGCACAACAAGATGATGCTGGTCAGCAGGTCCGGCGCCACCAACTGGATCGTGATGCAGGGTTCCGGCAACTTCACCGGCGCCGCGGCCGTCCAGCAGTTCAACGACTGGACCACGACCACCGAGAACCAGGCGCTCTACGACGGCTGGATGACGATGTGGAACCAGGCCAAGAAGGACAAGAACTTCCCGGCCCTGCAGTTCACCGTCCCCAGCACGACCATCCCCGGCGCCAACATCACCACGATGTTCGCCCCCCACCGCGACCAGGTCGACCCCCCGCTGCGGATCCTCAACAAGGTGCAGTGCAACGGCGCCAACACGGCCAACGGCCGCACCAAGGTGCGCGTCGCCAACGCCGTGTGGGGTGACGAGCGCGGTGCTCGGATCGCGCGCAAGGTGCGCGAGCTGCACTTCCAGGGCTGCGACGTCCGCGTCGTCTTCATGATGATGTCGGGCAACATCCGCAGCATCCTCGCTCCGGTCCCCGCGAAGCAGATGGTCTACATCACCGGCGCGACGGCCAACAAGTTCAAGGACCGCTACGTCCACCTCAAGGGTCTCTCCGTCGAGGGCAACCTCGACGGCAACCCGGGCGCGAGCGCGGTGCTGTCCAGCAGCGAGAACTGGACCCAGCTCGGCTGGTTCTCCGACGAGCACGACATCATCTTCTGGGACGACGCCGCGATGGCCTCGAAGTACGCCGGCTGGGTGGACATGATCTACAACGCCGCGCCGCGCACGCTCGCCAACTACGTCAACTCGGCCGACCCCGACCCGAAGGTCCGGATCAAGCCGGGCACCGAGTACCTCAGCCCGAAGGACTACCCCTTCCACGACCTCGAGGCCGAGCTCTCCTAGACGATTGATTCCCGGGGATCGTGCACGCGAGCGACGCTCAACGCCTGCGATGACAAGGCGCCGGCGCGCGCGCTGAACGACCAAGGACCTCCACCGAGGAAGGGGAGAGGCGACCTCATGGCGCAACGGGTGGTGCTGCACGTCGGCACCATGAAGTCGGGGACCAGCTTCCTGCAGAACGTGCTCGGTGAGAACAGGGCACCGCTGGCCGAGCGGGGAGTGCTCTTCCCCGGGCGCCGGTGGCGTCGGCAGGTGCGGGCGGTCAAGGAGGTGATCGCCCACGGCGGCCCCGGCCAGCCGCCGATGCCGGCCGACGGTCCCTGGCAGCAGCTGGTCGACGAGATCCGGGCCTGGCCGGGCACGGCCGTGGTGTCCATGGAATACCTCGCGCCGCGCGACGAGGGGCAGATCCAGCGGATCCGCAAGACGTTCCCGGAGAGCCGGGTCGAGGCGGTCGTCACCTGCCGCGACCTCGGTCGCAACGTGCCCGCGATGTGGCTGGAGTCGGTGCAGAACGGCGGGACGACCGCGTGGCCCGATTTCGTGGCCGCGCTCGGCGACCGCAGGGCCGAGTCCGCCGTGGCGAACCGGTTCTGGCGGCACCAGGACGTGCCGGCGATCGCCGCCCGCTGGGCCAAGGGCCTGCGCAGGGGGGCCGTCAGCCTGGTCACCGTGCCGCCCGCGGGCGCGCCGGGCGACCTGCTGTGGCGCCGGTTCGCCGAGGTTCTCGACATCAGCCCCGACGGCATCGGGCTCGACGTCCGCAGCAACCCGAGCATCGACCTGCCCAGCGCCCTGCTGCTGCTCGAGCTCAACCGGCACCTCCGTCCCGACGGCCAGGGCGACCTGCCGGCCTACTACGACCGGCAGGTCAAGCACCAGCTGGCCAAGCGCGGCCTCTCGCTGCGCACGGGCGGCGGCCAGCGGCTCGGGTACGACGACCCGTGGGCCCGTGCCCAGGGCGAGGAGCAGGTGACCCGGCTCCGCAAGGGCAGGCACCGCGTCGTCGGCGACCTCGACGACCTCCGCCCGCGTCCGGTGCCGGGACTCCAGCCCGCCGACCTGCCGACCGAGGACGTGCTGAAGGCCGCCGTCGACGCGCTCGGCATCGCACTGGACCGGTGGGCACGCGTCCGGGCCGGCCAGGACGACGGGGAGCAGGAATGAAGTGGCGAGGCCGTCGCGAGACGGAGCCCGGGCCGGCGCCGGCCACCGCCGCTCCGCCGGGCTCGCCGGCCGGCGCCCGCGCGTCGAGCGACGGGCTGCCGCGCGTCGCGGTGATCACGATGAGTCGCGACAGCGGCCCGGTGCTGCGGCACTGGGTCGAGCACTACCGGCGCCAGCTCGGCCCCGACGACGTCTTCGTCATCGACGACCACAGCGTCGACGGCTCGACCGACGACCTGCCCTGCACCGTGCTGCGGCTGCCGTACCTCGACAAGTACCCCTTCGAGCCCTCGCGGATGGGCATCCTCAGCGGACTGGCGACGTCGCTGCTCTTCGCCTACGACGCGGTGCTGCTCGCCGACGCCGACGAGTTCGTCGTCGCGGACCCGGCCCAGCACGCCACCCTGCGTCATTTCGCCGCGGCCCGCGCGGGCACCGAGGTGGCGGGTGTGCTCGGCTACAACGTGATCCACCGGATCGGCGTCGAGCCGGCCCTGGACTTCGACGCGCCCTCGCTGCTGCGGCAGCGCGCGTTCGCCCGGTTCACGCCGCTCATGTGCAAGCCGGCGCTCAAGTGGGTCGACGCCCCCTGGGGCCACGCCTCCCACGGCATCCGGCACCCCTTCGCGCCGGATCCCGAGCTGTTCATGTTCCATCTCAAGTTCGCCGATCTCGGCCAGCTCGAGCTGCTCGCCGAGCACCGCCATCAGGCGGCGGTCGGCGAGGGACGGGCCGTGAAGTCGAGCTGGAGCCGGCCCACCGACGAGATCGTCGAGGCCCTGCGCACCGCCGCGGCCCAGGTCGAGCAGGCCGAGGCGCAGGGGGAACTGGGCCGGTTCCGGCCCGGCCCGAAGAAGCTCGCGGCGATCGTGCAGAACGAGGGCGACCTGTGGCGGGCCACCGGCGCCGGGCAGCACCACGCGCTGGTCCGGCCCCCCTACGTCCGGATCCCCGACGAGTTCCGCGACGCGATCTGAGTTGTCTGGGCCGAGCGTGTCGGATATCGACCTCGCCGCCCGGTCCTCGCTGCGCTCGGACCGCGGGCTTCGGTCGATGCGGCTGCGCCGCCGTCCGCCACGCTGCCGGCCGTGCGGTCGGACCGCGGGCGTCGGTCGATGCGGCTGCGCCGCCGTCCGCCACGCCGCCGGCCGTGCGGTCGGGCGGCGTAGCTCCCGGCCTGGCATGGCGGCGACCGAACACCTTCTGACAGGCTGGTCTCCATGAGCAATGCGCCGGTGCTGGCCGTCACGGCCGTCGACGAGGAGGGCCTCGGCCTCTCCGGCGTCCAGGAGGACCGCGCGCTCGACGTCCTCTTCGACGACCGCCGGATCTGGTCCTTCTGGTCCCTGCGCGACACCGACGAGGCGGCCCCGGACCGACCCGATGAGCGCCGGGTCGCATGGCCCGAGCGGATGCTCCGCTTCCTCGACGGTCCGACCCGGCTCAGCATCCGCGACCACGTCGCGGGCACGGTGCTGCACGACGCGGAGACGGCCTTCGGGTCGGGGGCGGAGCGGGTCGCGTTCGTCAACAAGCAGGGCCTGCCGATCGCACTCGACAAGTCCGGCCGCTTCCACCCGGAGTTCTCGGTCCGCAGCGGCGATCAGCTCGAGCCGCTGCTCGACGCGATGCACCGAGTGATCGCGATCCTCGAGGATGAGGGGGTCGCTGCCTTCCCGGCGTACGGCACCCTGCTCGGCGCGGTCCGTGAGCAGGACTTCCTCGGTCACGACTCCGACGCCGACCTCGGCTACGTCTCCCGTCACGACTCGCCTGTCGACGTCGTACGCGAGTCCTTCCGGCTCCAGCGGGCCCTCGCCGGACGGGGGATGGCGACCTTCCGCTACAGCGGCGGCGCGTTCCGGATCGACGTCGAGGAGAGCGACGGCTCGGTGCGCGGGCTGGACCTCTTCGGCGGCTTCTTCGCCGGCGACGGCAGGCTCTACCTGATGGGCGAGGTGGGTGTGGAGTTCCGTGAGGAGTGGATCTTCCCGCTGTCCACGGTCACCCTCGCGGGGCACGAGTTCCCGGCCCCCGCGGAGCCCGAGCGGCTGCTCGAGGCGATGTACGGCCCGCACTGGCGGGTGCCCGACCCGGCCTTCAAGTTCGAGACCTCGGCCGAGACCAAGGCCCGGCTCGACAACTGGTTCCGCGGCCTCTCGCCGTACCGCCGGGACTGGCAGACCAACCGGGACCACCGCAAGGGCCCGGTCGACCGACCGGCCTCGACCCTGGCCCGCCAGCTCGCCGCCGCCGCCGCGCCGGGCACCCACGTCCTCGACGTCGGTGCCGGGCGGGGGAGTGACGCGCTCGCCCTGGCCCGGGAGGGCTTCCCGACGACCGCTTACGACTACGTGCCGCTGACCCTGCGCAAGGCCGAGCGTCGGGCCGGGCGCGACGGGGCCCAGCTCGACGTCCGGACGATCAGCCTCACCCAGCTCCGCTCGGTCCTCGCCGAGGGCGCCCGGGTCGCGCGCCAGGAGGGCCCGCGCGCCATGCTGGCGCGGCACGTCCTCGACGCCACCACGGAGCGCGGCCGCGAGGGCCTGCTGCGGTTCGCGGCGATGGCGCTGCGCGGCGGCGGCCGGCTGCATGCCGAGTTCGCCACGGGGGAGGGCGCGGCCGACGAGGGTTTGTATCCTGTTCCACTCGACGGCGTCCTCGCGTCGATCGGACGCTTCGGCGGGTCGGTCCTCTCAGCGGACGTCCGGCCCGGTGCCGAGGGGCGCGCCGGCCGGGCCGTCGTGGTCGCCCAGTGGTGAGTCCGGCGGGAGTCAGGTCGTGAGTGCAGTGAAGGATGAGATGACACAGAATCGCTGGAACCTGTTCGCGACCGTCCGCGCTCAGCGACTGCGCATCGAGGCCCTCGAGGCCGAGGTGGTCGAGCTGCAGCGTCACTACGTGCGCATGGCGGAGCTGGTCGACGTCGTCCAGGAGCTGCTGATCCCCGTCGCCCAGCGCGACGAGGCCCGGATCGCCGAGGCGATCGAGGCGTTCGACAAGAGCCTGTAAGGACCGGTCCGTTGGCCCGTCGCGTCTTCGTCCACATCGGCCTGCCCAAGACGGCCACCACCTACCTGCAGACCGTCGTCTGGTCCTCCCGCGACCGACTGCGCGAGGACGGCATGCTGCTGCCCGGCCGGGGCCGCTTCGACCACCTGTGGAGCAGCCGGATCGTGCGCGACGATCCGCGGCTGCCCAAGGCGTCCGAGGAGCACCGGACCGCCTGGGAGCGGCTCCGGGCCGAGATCGCGGCACACGACGGCGACGCGCTGGTCACCCACGAGTTCTTCGCCGCGGCGAGCGCCGAGCAGGCGCGCCGGATGGCCGAGCAGCTCGCCCCCGCCGAGGTGCACGTCGTGATCACCGCACGCGACCTGCTGGGCCTGTTCACGGCCAGCTGGCAGGAGAGCCTGAAGAACCGCGGCACAGCGCCGATGAGCGACTACTCGCGTGAGGTGTCCGCGGACCCCCGCGACGTGTGGAACTGGCGCACCCTCGACCTGCACCTGGTCCTCCAGCGCTGGTCGGAGGCCGTGGCGCACGAGCGGATCCACGTGCTGCCCCTCGACACCTCCGCCCCGCGGGACGAGATCTGGCACCGCTTCGCGGGGCTGCTCGGCCTGCGCGCGGACGCCTACGACCTGAGCCGGTCCTTCCCCAACGAGTCCATGGGCGTGGTGGAGGCCGAGGTGCTGCGCCGGGTCAACGAGCACCTGGTCGCCGGCAAGGCGCTGGGACCGGCCCGCGACCGCGGCATGTTCATCCGCACCTACCTCGCCGACGAGCGGCTGGTGCCGCGCCGGGGCGAGAAGTTCTGGCCGCAGCCGGACCGGGTCGCCGAGTGTCGCGCCCGCAACGACGCCGCGCTCGACTACCTGCGCGCCCACCCGGTCGACATCGTGGGGGACCTCGCCCGCCTGGAGATCCCGGCCGAGCTGCCGCCGCGCCGTACGCCGGACTCGGTGACCGACGCCGAGGTGGCGGCCGTCGCCACCGACCTGGTCGCGTCGCTGCTCACCGACGTCCGCGACCTGCGCGTCGCACCGCCGGCCGCACCTCCCGGGGGCGGGCGCCGGGGCCTGCTCGGCGCCCTGCGCCGGCGCTGATCACCCCGGCTCGCCGGAGCGGGACGTGAGGTCGTGGGCGACCCGGTCCCGGACGACGGCGTAGGCCGACCTGTTCTGCGAGGCGACGGCGCCGGTGAAGTGCCGCGCGGCGATCTTGAGCTGGATGAGCCGGCGGCGCTCGATCCAGCGGTCGGTGAGCGGGCCCGGCTTCAGCTCGCGCAGGTAGTGGGCACCGATCATGCCGGGCCAGGACACGACGTGGCGGTCCGAGCGGCGTGCGTCGGTGCGCATCGCGCGGTTGTTCTGCAGGTCCCGCGAGCCGTCGATCAGGGTGATCCGGGCCCGGTCGTAGCGCTCGGCCTGCTGCCGGTCGACCACCGACTTGACCTGCACGCCACGGATCCGCCGATGCTCGGTGTCGATGACGAGGAAGTCGGCGTTGGCCGACCGGGCCCACCGCTCGAACTGGGGCGGTCCGGGCAGGACGAGGACCCGGTGGTCGCGCCGGGTCAGGTCGAGCAGGGCGATATAGGCGTCGATCTCGGTGAGGGCGCCGGTGGTCACGCCCCGCAGGGCGCGACCGTCGGGGCCGAAGAAGAGGTCGTCGTCGATCAGGTCCTCACGAACCTGCGCGAGCATGAGCGCCTCGTTGGCCAGATGGAGGCAGCACCACTCCACGGTCTCGCGCCCGACCATGCTCGCCTGGCCGGACAGCAGGGAGGCCCAGAAGGGCAGCGCCTTGGCGTTCATCCGGTGGAAGTTCACCTCGCTGCCGAGCTGGGCCAGGCTGTCCAGGAGCGCGGTGACCTCCTCCGGTTCGGCGTCCGACTCCCACAGCTCGTCGAGCCGGGCCTCGACCCACGTCGTGGCCCACTCACTCACCCCGCCGAGGTGGTTCTGGGCCCACAGCCAGTACTGGTTGCTGAAGGCGTTCCACTCCTGCGGCAGCGGCGCGCGGCCGAGCGCCAGGACCTCGTAGAGCAGTTCACCCCACTGGGCGGCGATCCGGCGTACGTCGGCGAGGCGCGCCTCGACCTCCGCCTGGTAGTGCGGGTAGTGCCCCGGCTCCCGGCGATAGGCGCCCACGAACTCGTCGAATCTCATCTGCTTCCCCCCACTGGCATCAACGCGCCTTGTAACGGTGAGTTACATCATTCTATAGAAGGCCACACCTGTCTGGTGTTCTCCGCGAGCTCTGTTGCCGACGATGTCCTCGTGTCCTGGGATGATGCCGCCGCCGTCGTGCTGGGCCGGCGCGTGCGCCGGCTCCGCGAGGAGCGCGGGCTGTCCCAGGAGGCCCTGGCCCGCCGTGCCGACTGCTCCAAGAATCACCTGCAGGTGATCGAGGCGGCCGGGCGGGGAGTGGTCGCCCGCGTGGTCAACCCGCGATTGACCACGCTCTACGGGCTGGCCGACGCGCTGGGCGTGGAGCCGTGGGACCTGGTGCGGGACCCGGACGCGGACTCCTGATCCGCCGCTCCTGACCGGGAGCGCCCCGGGCGCGATCCGGGCGCGATCCGGGCGCGATCCGGGCGCGATCCGGGCGCGATCCGGGCGCGATCCGGGCGCGATCCGGGCGCGATCCGACCGGCGGCCCTGCCGCACGTGAATAACACTCATGTCATTCCCAGAATTACATCCTTGTAGTTATTAACGGCGTATTGCCATGGTGAAGTTGTTACTGGTGTGATTCCTGAGGCAATTGTTGGCTCGGTGCATTTCGGCACCGTGATTCGGGAGGTCCCATGCGCACCCAGAGCTCGCTCCGACGGCCCCGTTGGTCCCGTGGCCTACCGGCGACGGTGACGGCGCTGGCGGTCCTGGCGACCCTCCTGGTCCTCGCCGCGGCCTCGGGCGGGGGGCGCGGCACGCTCGAGAGCACCGCCGCCGCGGCCGACCCGGGCACGGGGAGCGGCATCCGCCTGGTGCAGGCGAACATCAAGTCCGGGATGTCGGCCGCCAACACCGCCTCCGACCTCGGGCAGGTCTTCGCCCAGCTGCCGGACTTCATCACCTACAACGAGGTCTCCAGCCGTCCCGACGCGATGCTGGCGCCTCCGGGCTACGCCATCCAGCGCACGCCGGGCACCTACACCGGCGCGACCGCGGTGGTGTGGGACACCAGCCGCTGGACCAAGCTCGCCTCCGGCACCTACAACATCTCCGAGGTGTGGGGGAAGTCGAAGAAGCAGAAGGTGCACTGGGGCGTGCGCTACGCCAACTGGGTGACCGTGCGCAACGCCGAGGGGCGGACCGTCTCGGTCATCGCCGTGCACTTCGCGCCGGCGACGAAGTACACGATGGGCCTCACCGTGCCGTCGTACCAGCGGATGGCCGCGCTCGCCCAGACCCTCTCGGCGCAGGGCCCGGTGCTCATGGGCGGCGACGTGAACGTCAACTTCCGCACGGCGGCCTATCCGCGCAACGAGATCGCGGCCCTGGGCCTGTCCAACGTCTTCGACCTGTTCGGCGTCGCCCCGGCGACCCACGACAGCGGCGCGGTGATCGACCACGCGTATCTCTACCAGGGCGACCCGCTCCTGCCGGTCACCAACCTGACGACGGTCGGCCTCCACTCCGACCACCACCTGGTCGTCGTCGACCTCGGCAACGTCGGCCAGCGCGCCGGCGCCTTCGCGCCGGGTTGGATGTCCAACAAGGACGACGCCAAGACCACGCTGCGTCTGGCCCGCAGCGCGATCGACCAGGCCCCGCCGGGCTCGGCCCTCCACCTCGCGACCAAGAAGCTGTCGGGCAAGGGTATCTACAAGTCGATCGTGAACGCCCGGGCCCGCGGGGTCGAGGTGCAGATCATCACCGGGCACCGCAAGGCCACCCCGCTCGACCGCAAGCTGGCAAAGCTGCTCGGCACGAAGAAGAAGCACAAGTCCTGGGCCAAGCGGAAGTCGAACTGGGGCAAGACCGGGCTGCCGCGCGCGATCGTGCTCGCCAGCAGCTCCGGCGGCACCCGCGCTGTCCGCATCGACTTCAACCGCACGTGGGTCCCCAAGGACCAGAAGCGCAGTGGCTCGGTCGCCCAGATCCGCTCCGACCAGCTCGGGTACGACGAGATGTTCATCCGCTTCTTCGCGGCGGTGGGACGCACCATCTGAGCGGGTCCCGAGACCGGTGACATGTCTCACGTCACCGGTCTCGGGCGCCGTTCGGGGGGCCCTGGGCGGTCGGTTCGCGGGTACAGTGCGCTCCGGCACGACCAGCGAAAGGGAGCTGAATGACCCGGCTTTGTCAGACCGAAGGCCTCTCCGAGGACCAGTCCGAGATCCTGAAGGCCGTGCGCGTCTTCGTGGACGAGCAGATCATCCCGGTGGCCCAGGAGCTCGAGCACTCCGACACCTACCCGCAGGAGATCGTCGACGGCCTCAAGGAGCTCGGCGTCTTCGGCCTGACCATCCCCGAGGAGTTCGGCGGCCTGGGCGAGTCGCTGCTGACCTACGCGCTCGTGGTCGAGGAGATCGCCCGCGGCTGGATGAGCGTGTCGGGTGTCATCAACACCCACTTCATCGTGGCCTACCTGCTCATGCAGCACGGCACCGAGGAGCAGAAGCAGAAGTACCTGCCGCGGATGGCGACCGGCGAGGTCCGCGGCGCGTTCTCGATGTCCGAACCGGGACTGGGCTCGGACGTGTCGGCCGTCTCGACGAAGGCCACGAAGCAGGACGACGGGTCGTACTCCATCACCGGCCAGAAGATGTGGCTGACCAACGGTGCGTCCTCCACGCTGGTCGCGCTGCTCGTCAAGACCGATGAGGGTGCTGAGTCGGTCTACAAGAACATGACGACCTTCCTCGTCGAGAAGGAGGCCGGGTTCGGCGAGACCGCCCAGGGCGTCACCGTCCCCGGCAAGATCGACAAGATGGGCTACAAGGGCGTCGAGACGACCGAGCTCATCCTCGAGGGCCACCGGATCGGCGCCGAGGCGATCCTCGGCGGCGAGCCGGGCAAGGGCTTCTTCCAGATGATGGACGGTGTCGAGGTCGGCCGGGTCAACGTCGCCGCCCGCGCCTGCGGCCTGGCCTGGCGCGGCTTCGAGCTCGGGGTCGCCTACGCCCAGCAGCGCAAGACCTTCGGCAAGGTCATCGCCGAGCACCAGGCGGTGCTCTTCCGGATCGCGGAGATGGCGACCAAGGTCGAGACCGCCCACAACATGATGGTCCGCGCCGCGCGTCTCAAGGACACCGGCCGGCGGATGGACGTCGAGGCCGGCATGGCCAAGATGGTCGCCTCGGAGTACGCCAACGAGGTCGTCGAGGACTCCTTCCGGATCCATGGCGGCTACGGCTACTCCAAGGAGTACGAGATCGAGCGGCTGATGCGCGAGGTCAAGTTCATGCTCATCGGCGAGGGCACCTCCGACATCCAGAAGATGATCATCGGCCGGTCCCTCCTGAAGGACTACAAGCTCAAGTGACCGACAAGACCAACCCCGGGAACTTCTTCGAGGACTTCGCCGTCGGGCAGGTTATCCGGCACGCCACCCCGCGCACGGTGACCGAGGGGGACCGGGCCGTCTACGGCTCGCTCTACCCGACCCGGTTCGCGGTGCCCTCGTCGGCGGTGTTCGCGGCCTCGGTCGGCCTCGCCGCGGCGGACGGGACAGGGCACCCGGTCGAGGAGCTGGTCGCCTTCCACATCGCGTTCGGCAAGACCGTCCCCGACGTCTCGCTCAACGCCGTCGCCAACCTCGGGTACGCCGAGTGCCGCTTCCACCGTGCGGTGGTTCCGGGCGACACGCTCAGCACCAGCTCCGAGGTGATCGGCCTCAAGCAGAACTCCAACGGCAGGAGCGGCGTGGTCTACGTCCGCTCGACCGCCACCAACCAGCGCGGCGAGGTCGCCCTGGACTGGGCCCGCTGGGTGATGGTGCACAAGCGCGATGTCGAGTCGCCCGCGCCGGAGACCGTCGTGCCCGAGTTGGCCCCGGCGGTCGCTGCGGCCGACCTCGTGGTGCCCGACGGACTCGACTTCTCGGCGTACGACTTCGCGGCGGCGGGCGAGCCGCACCGCTTCGACGACTATGTCGTGGGGGAGCGGATCGACCACGTCGACGGCGTCACGCTGACCGAGTCCGAGCACCAGCAGGCCACCCGGCTGTGGCAGAACACCGCCAAGGTGCACTTCAACAAGGAGGCGCGCCCCGACGGCCGCAACCTCGTGTACGGCGGCCACATCATCTCGATGGCCCGGGCGCTGTCGTTCAACGGACTCGCCAACGCGCAGCTGATCGCGGCCATCAACGCAGGCGCGCACACGGCGCCGGCGTTCGCGGGCGACACGGTCTATGCCTGGTCCGAGGTCCTCGAGAAGGCCGAGACCGGTGCCCCGGGAGTGGGTGCGCTGCGGCTGCGGCTGGTCGCGACCACGGGCCGCGACACCTCGATGACGCTGCGCGGCGAGGACGGCAAGTACGCCCCCGGCGTCCTGCTCGACCTGGACTACTGGACGCTCGTCCCGCGCTGATCCGCCGTACCCTCCGCTCATGACGCTGAGTGCTGCGGTGCGGCGGATCCCGTTCACGCTCGCGGTCGCCGGCGCGATCCTGGCGCTCGGGCTGGTGACCGGATCGCTGTGGTCGCCCCTGGAGTCGAAGGACTGGCTCGCCGACGTCGCCTATGGTCCGCAGGCGCTGGCAGAGGGCCGCTGGTGGACGCTGCTGACGGGTCCCTTCTTCGCGCTCGCGCCGTGGCAGTACCCGGTGGTCGTCGGCTTCTTCGTGCTGCTGTCCGGGCTCGCCGAATGGCGCCTGGGCACGAGGGTCGCGGGACTCTGCGTGGTCGCCGGGCAGCTCGTCGGTGTCACGGTGGGCTGCCTGTCGGTGCGGGCGCTGGCGACGACGGACTGGGTCTGGGCGCGCGAGATCGCCGACGATCTCGACCTGGGGTTCAGTGCCGGTGGGATGTTCGCGGCCATGGTGGCCAGTGCCGGCCTGCGCCGGCCCTGGCGTGGACGGGTCCGTGGCGCGCTGCTCGCCTACACGCTGACCTCGCTGACCTTCCTCGGCTTCCTGTACGACGTCGAGCACCTGGTCGCCGTCGTCGCCGGTCTCCTCGCCGGTCCGTGGGTCGTCGGCCGCCGCCCCGCTCCGCTGCGGGGCCTGCTGCGTCCCGCCCTGACCCGCCAGGACCTGCGGCTGGGCGCCGCCGGCTTCTTCTGGTTGAGCGCGGTGGTGACCCTGATCGCCCAGCTCTCGGACCGGGAGGGGCCCTTCGGCCGGGTCGGCGGTGATCCGCAGTCGTGGTGGTGGGTGCTCGTCCTGGTCGCGACGGACCTCGTCATCGCGCAGGGGCTGGGCCGCGGCCGGCGTACCTGGTGGCGGGTGGCGGTGGTCCTCACCGGCCTGACCTGGCTGGGCGAGGTCGTCACGATCGGCTTCGTGCTCGCCGGTCAGGCCGACAGCAGCGGCCTGCTCTGGCTGAGCGTGGTCCTCGACTCGACCGGTCTCGGCATCCTGGTGTGGGGCCGGCACGCCTTCCGCAACCCGGGCCGCCGCGGCCTGCGGACGGCGAGTCCGCGCCGGATCGGGGCGCTGCCGACCGACGCCCACCGCCAGCGTGCCCGGGACCTGCTGGTCGGCCACGGCTCGGCCAACCGGCTGTCGTGGATGACGACCTGGCCGCAGAACTCCTGGTGGTTCGGCAGCACCGACGGCGCCGTCGCCTACCGCCTGACCTCCGGCGTCGCCATCGGACTGTGCGACCCGATCGCCGGCTCGGCCGCGCCGACCACGGTCGCCGACGAGTTCGTCGCCGCCGTCCGCGAAGGCGGCGCCACCCCCTGCCTGTTCAGCAGCAGCCCCGACCTCGCCGCCTGGGCCCGGGACCGCGGCTGGATGGCGGTCCAGGTGGCCGAGGAGGCGATCATCGACCTGCCGGAGCTCACGTTCCGCGGGAAGAAGTGGCAGGACGTCCGCTCGGCCTTCAACCAGGCGGAGAAGAACGGCATCGGCGTGAGTCTGTACCGGCTCGCGGACGCCCCGCGCAGCATCCGGGTGCAGGTGGCCGCGATCTGCGACGAGTGGGTGCACGAGAAGAGCCTGCCGGAGATGGGCTTCACCCTCGGTGGACTCGAGGAGGCGGCCGACCCCGACGTGTGGATCGCCGTCGCCGTCGACCCCGACATGACCGTGCACGGCGTGACCAGCTGGATGCCGATCCACGGCCCCGGCGGCGGGGTCGCGGGGTGGACCCTCGACCTGATGCGCCGGTTGCCGGGCGGCTTCCGCTACGCGATGGAGCTGCTCATCGCCGGGTCGTGCCTGCAGTTCCAGGAGCAGGGGTACGCCGTGGTGTCGCTGTCGGGGGCGCCGCTGGCCAACGCCCGCGAGGACGAGTCGGCCGACCAGGGCGTGGTCGACACCATGCTCGACCGGATGGGGGAGATGCTCGAGCCGTACTACGGCTTCCGCTCGCTCCAGGCATTCAAGGCGAAGTTCCAGCCGCGCTACGAGCCGCTCTACCTGCTCGTCGAGGACGAGGGGATGCTGCCGTTCGCGGGCCTGGCCATCGGCCGCGCGTACCTCGCCGACGCCACGCTGGGCCAGCTGCTGTCGCTGTCGTTCACCCGGCGGGGCTGACCACCACGTCCTTGATCGTGTAGGTCACCTCGTCGTCGACGGCCTGGGCGATCCGGTCGAGCATCACCGAGCTGGGGTGGTCCTGGCCCTCGGGCCAGTCCACCTTCGCCTTGGCGACCTGCGGGTCGTTGGCCATGGCGATGATCTCGTCGATGGTGAGCCGGGCGAAGTCGGGCGCCGCGCGGCCGGCGGTGGGACCGTCGAGGGAGGTCGCCTCGGTGACCTCGCCGTCGCGCACGACGACCTCGACCGTCCCGACCTGGGGGCAGTAGCAGAGCACCTCGAGGTGGTAGCTGTAGTCCCGCGGGCCGTAGCCGGGGAAGGACGCGGTGCCGGGTGAGCCGGTCGTCGGCGTCGTCGGCGCGGTCGCGTCGGAGCTGGGGCTCGCCGAGGCCGTCGTCCGGTCCGCGGCGCGGTCGGACTCCTTGCTGCAGGCCGCGGCGGTCAGCAGCAGGGGGACGACCAGGGCGGCGAGGGCGGCGGTGGAACGCATGGTGCTCATGATGCCTGGGACGTCCCACCACGCCGATCGGTTCCCCCACCCACCCGGGTCGGGCTGGCGGGTCCGCCGCGCGGAACTGGAACAAGTTGCAGTTCCGGCCGTGACCTGAGTCACAGGCGGCTCGTTGGTCCCGCAACGGCCCGCCCGGGCCGGCGACCCGTGGTGCTCACCCCGAGAGGCGACGCATGCCCCGATCCGCACGTGCGCGACGGCCGCGTCGACCGGTCGGCGTGACGAACCCGGTCGTCAACTCAGGAGTAGGTGGCTGACCAGTGGTGATGAGCACGCGCACCCGCTTGCGCCGGACCGCGGGCGTCGCCCTGGTCCTGGTGGCGCTGACGGCCTGCGGTTCCCAACTCGACCCGGCGACCGTCGCGAAGGCCAGCGGCCAGGGCGGTACGACGGGGGCCGGCTCCGGCACGACCGGCGACACCGGGCTGCCGGCCGGCGATGCCCCGATCGCGGGCGACGTACCGGCCGGGGGAGACGCGCCCGTGCCCGGCGCGGTGGGCGACCCCGGTGCGCCGACCGGGGACGGGGCCGCCGACCCCGGCGCCGCGGCCGGCGGCGGGGGCAAGTCCAAGGGCAAGGGCTCGCCGACGGGCGGCACCAAGGCCGCCTCCTGTGAGGGCTTCAAGAACCAGACCGGCATCACCGACAGCACGATCACGCTGGCGAACGTCTCGGACATCTCCGGCCCGGTGCCCGGCATCTTCGAGTCGGCGCAGCAGGCGACACGGGCCTATGTGGAGTACTTCAACTCGCAGAACACCATCTGCGGCCGCAAGCTGTCCCTGGTCAACCTCGACAGCCGGGCCGACGCCGGCGCCGACCAGCAGGCCTACGTCAAGGCCTGCAGCGATGCCTTCGCGGCCGTCGGCTCGATGTCGGCCTTCGACTCCGGCGGCGCGGCCACGGCCGACTCCTGCGGGCTGCCCGACATCCGCTCGACGATCGTCAACCCGGAGCGCCAGTCGTGCAAGTCGTGCTTCGGCGCGTACTCGATCCGCACCAACCTGATCCCCGACGCGGCCTCGAAGTGGCTGGCGCAGAAGTTCCCCGACGCCGTCAAGAACGCCGCCGTCCTCTACATCAACGCCGGCGCCGCGCCGGTCAACTCCAAGAGCATGGCCGCCGGCTACGAGAAGGGCGCCGGCTGGAAGGTCACCTACCTGCAGGGCATCGACGTCGCGGAGTTCAACTTCGCGCCGTACGTCCAGCAGATGAAGGACAAGGGCGTGCGGGCGGTCGCCTACCAGGGGCCCTACCAGAACACGGTCAAGCTGCAGCAGGCCATGGCCCAGCAGGGCTTCAAGCCGGACTTCTTCCTGCAGGACCCGACCATCTACGACAAGCGGTACGTCCAGCAGGCGGGGGCCGCGGCGGAGGGCACCTACGTCTACGCGGCCAACGACCTCTTCGAGAACACCAAGAACGCCGAGGTGCAGCTGTACCTGTCCTGGCTGCAGCAGGTGAAGCCGGGCGCCATCCCCAACTACTACGGGCTCTACGCCTGGTCGGCGGCCCGGCTGTTCGTGGAGAAGGCGATCTCGCTGGGCGGCAAGCTGAGCCGGGAGTCCCTGGTCGGGGCGTTCAAGGCGACGACCGCCTGGACGGGCAACGGCGCGCACACCGCGATGAACCTCTCGACGCCGAGCTCGCCGCCGTGCCTGAAGGTCATCCAGTACACCGGAGGCCGGTGGCAGCAGGTCTCGCCGGGCGACTACATGTGCGGCGGCGTCGTCGACTCCGGCGTCGGAGGCTGATCGTGGGCTCCCTCTTCGCCTACGTGCTGCTGGGCCTGTTCACGGGCGCGGCGTACGCGATCATGGCGAGCGGCCTGGTGCTGACCTACACGACCACCCGGGTGTTCAACATCGCCCACGGCGCGTTCGGGATGTTCCTGTCCTTCGTGTTCTGGGACTTCACCCAGCGCCAGGGCATGCCGACCGTGCTGTCGCTGATCCTGGTGCTCGGCGTCGTGGCGCCGGCGATCGGCTGGTTCATCCAGCGCTTCGTGACCCGCGGCCTCGGCGAGGGACCGGTGTCGGTGGCGCTCGTCGTGACGGTCGGCCTGCTGGTCGGGCTGATCGGGCTGGCCCAGCAGATCTGGCCGCCGGAGCCGCGCGCGCTGCTGCCGTTCTGGCCCGACACCAGCTGGAACGTCGGCGGCACCTATGTCACCGCCCACCAACTGGTCACCCTCCTCTGCGCGATCGCGGTGGCCTTCGGCCTCTACCTGCTGCTCGGCCGCACCCGGATCGGGACGGCGATGCGCGCCTCGGTCGACAACCCCGAGCTGCTCAAGCTGTTCGGCGGCAAGCCCGACCGGGTGGCCGCGATGTCCTGGGCGATCGGGATGTCGCTCGCGGCCCTCGGCGGCATCCTGCTGGCGCCGGTCGTGCTGCTCGACTACTACGGCCTGACCCTGCTCGTCATCAACGCCTACGCCGCCGCCATGCTCGGCCGGCTCAAGAGCCTGCCGATGACCTTCGCCGGCGCCATGTTCCTCGGCGTGCTGGAGTCGCTCGCGGTCGCCTACCTCCCCAAGGACGGCTTCCTCAACTCCTTCCGCGCGGTGATCCCGGCGCTCTTCCTGTTCGCGATCGTGGTGCTGATGCCGCAGGCGCAGCTGCGGATCGGCCAGGTCAAGGGCATCGTCACCGCGCCCGTCCCCACGATGCGCACCTCGATCGGCTCCGGCGCCGGCCTGCTGGTGGTGGCACTGCTGCTCGTCAACGTGGTCGCGCCCAACCAGGTGCTGCTGATCGGCGTCGCGGCGACGTACGCGATGGTGATGCTCTCGCTGGTGCTGCTCACCGGGTACGGCGGTCACGTCTCGCTCGCGCAGTTCACCTTCGCGGGGGTCGGCGCGCTCGCCTACGCCAAGCTCGACGAGCCGAACCTCTTCGGGCTGCTCGTCTCCGCGCTGATCGCCGCCGCGGTCGGCGCGCTCGTGGCGCTGCCGGTGCTGCGGCTGACCGGGCTCTACCTCGCGCTGTCGACGATGGCGTTCGCCGTCCTCATGGACAAGGTGATCTTCAACGCCGACTTCGCGTTCAAGTTCAACGGCACCCTGGCCGCCGAGCGGCTCTCGATCCTCGGGCTGCGGATCGGGTCGGACACCTCCTACGTCTGGTTCATGGTGCTGGCGTTCGTGCTGCTCTCGCTGGGCCTGCTCGTGCTGCGCCGCGGCGCGCTGGGCCGACTGCTGATCGCGATGCGCGACAGCCCCTCGGCCTGCGGCACCCTCGGGCTCGACATGCGCTGGTTCCGGGTCGGCCTGTTCGCGCTGTCGGCGGGCATCGCCGGCCTGGCGGGCGGGCTCTTCGCCGGCCTGCGCGGCACGGTCGGTGCCGCCGACTTCCTCTACTTCCAGTCCCTGCTGGTGCTCCTGCTGGCCGTCGTCTTCGGTGCCACCTCGGTCACCGGCGCTCTGCTGGGTGGTGTCGCGCTGATGCTGCTGCCCGAGTTCCAGGCCGCGTCGCCGGGCATGGCCGGGCTGCTGTTCGCGGTGATCGGCTTCGGGGCGGTGCTGCTGGGCCGCGATCCCAACGGGATCGCCAACCACCTGTTCCGCGTGGGCCGCTGGCTGCGGGAGCGGATCGCCCCGGACCTGCCGTGGCTGCAGGGACTGCTGCCCCGCGGCGGGACGGTCGCCGGCACGGACGGCTCGGTCGACGTACCGCTGGTCGAGGTCCCGGGCCGCCCGGCCTCCGACGCCTCCGACGCCTCCGACACCTCCGACACCTCCGACACCTCCGACACCTCCGACACCATCGTCATCGAGAAGGTGAGATGAGCATGGCCCTCCTCGAGGTCGACGACGTCGTCGTCCGGTTCGGCGGCGTCACCGCCGTCAACCGGGCGACCTTCACCGCGGACCGGGGCGTGATCACCGGCCTGATCGGGCCCAACGGCGCCGGCAAGACGACCTGCTTCAACGTGATCACCGGCCTGCAGCGGCCCACCAGGGGGCGGGTCCACTACCGCGACCGCGACGTGACCTCCTGGCCGGTGCACCGCCGCGCCCGGCACGGGGTGGGGCGCACCTTCCAGCGGCTCGAGGCGTTCGGGTCGCTGTCGGTGCGCGACAACGTCCGGGTCGCCCACGAGATCCACGGGGGGCCGCTCACCTGGTTCGGCGGCCGACGCGGAACCCTCGGCGTCGACGTGCTGCTCGACCGCGTCGGCATCGCGGAGTACGCCGACGAGCGGGCCGACTCGATCCCGACCGGGACCGCGCGGCTGCTGGAGCTGGCCCGGTGCCTGGCCGGCGACCCCCAGCTGCTGCTCCTCGACGAGCCGTCGTCGGGCCTCGACGAGACCGAGACCGACGCCTTCGGCGCACTGCTCGTCGACCTCGCGGCGGAGGGCTGCTCGATCCTCATGGTCGAGCACGACATGGACCTGGTGATGAGCGTGTGCCACGACATCCACGTGCTCGACTTCGGCGAGATCATCGCCTCGGGCACCCCTGCCGACATCCGGACCGATCCCGACGTCCAGCGGGCCTACCTGGGCTACGCGGAGGGCGACGGCGACACGACCACGATGCAGGCCGTCGCGGAGGAGGTGAGCCCCGGATGAGCGTCCCGATCCTCGACGTGATCGACCTGCACGCCGCCTATGGGCGGATCGAGGTGCTGCGCGGGGTGGACCTCGCCGTGCCGCGCGGTGCGGTGATGGCCCTGCTCGGCCCCAACGGCGCGGGCAAGTCGACCCTAGTCAAGGTGGTCAGCGGCCAGAAGGAGGCCACGTCGGGGGACATCCACCTCGCCGGGGTGCACGTGCAGGGCGCCCGGTCCGACGACCTCGCCCGGGTCGGACTGTGCACGATCCCCGAGGGCCGCTCGGTGTTCCCGAACCTCACCGTCGAGGAGAACCTGGTCCTCATGTCGTACGCCGGCGTGCCGGCCCCGGCGATCCTCGACACCGCCTACGCCTACTTCCCGCGCCTCCACGAGCGTCGCCACCAGCTCGCCGGCACCATGTCGGGCGGCGAGCAGCAGATGCTCGCGATGTCGCGGGCGCTGGCCTCCGACCCGGCCCTGTTGCTGCTCGACGAGCTGTCCATGGGCCTGGCGCCGCTGATCGTCGACGAGCTCTACGAGACCGTCGCGCGGATCGCCGAGTCCGGCGTGTCCATCCTCTGCATCGAGCAGTTCGCCCGCACCGCGCTCCGGGTCGCCGACTACGCCGCCGTGATGAGCGGCGGTCGCATCGTGGCCACCGGTGAGCCGGGAGAGATCCTCGACACCATGGCCGACGTCATCCTGGGAGGGGCGGCATGAGACAACCCACGAAGGTCCTCGTCACCGGCGGCATGATCGGCTCCCTCGCCCTCCTGGCGACCGGGCCCGTCGCGTCACCGGCCGCGGCCGACGACGGTGCCGCGGCGGCGTACGGCGGCTACACGGCCCAGGCCTGGTCGGCCCCGATCCGGGTCGAGGTCTTCGAGCCGAGCCTGCCGATCCCGGTCGACGCCGGCGTGGCCCAACTGGAGTTCGACATGGGCTACAGCAAGGTCAAGGCGGACTCGGGAGAGTCGCGCGGCCGGGCCAGCCTGTTCTGGCCGGGCGACCCGGTCGGCGAGGGCCTGAAGACCTTCGCCGAGCAGCTCGGGCTGCCGCCGAACCCGCTCACCGACGGCGGCTACCCGATGCAGGTCAACTCCCAGTTCCCCGGGGACACCCCGACCCAGAAGGACGAGTCGATCCCGGGCGCGATCATGACGACGACGTCGGGCGACAGGACCGCGACGGCCGAGACCGGCTTCTCGCCCGACGGCACCGTGCTCGGACCCGAGGGCGCCGTCGCGGACCCGGGGACGAAGAGCGGCCTGATGGACCTGCTCAACGGCGTCACCGGCCTGCTCACCGGTGGGCTCGGCGGTGGGCTCGGCGGTGGGCTCGGCGGCGGCTCGGCCGCCGGGACGACGCGCGCGGCCGCGCCCGGCCTGCCGCCGCAGCTCGCCGCGCTGGTCGACATCGACGGCTACGTGTCGACCAGCCGGATGGACGCCACCCGGGGCAAGGTCGTCGGCGTCTCCCGGGCCACGCTCGGCGAGATCCGCCTCCTCGGCGGGCTGATCACCCTCGGCGGCGTCGAGACGGTCGCGAAGTCGACCTCGGACGGCGCCACCGGCACGGCCACCGGCTCGGCCACGTGGGGCAAGCTCGCGATCGCCGGCCAGGAGTTCGGGATCGGCCCGGACGGGGCGATCACGATGGGCAAGACCATGCCGATCCCCGGCCTCGACAAGCTGCCGCTCGACGCCCTCGAGGCCCTCGGTGTCAGCATCGAGGTGCCCCAGCAGGTCCGCACCGTCGACGGCGATGCCGGCACCAGCGTCTCGGAGGGCCTGCGGATCACCATCGACACCCACCTGCTCGCCCCGTTGCTCAAGGCATTGCCGACCAACCTGCTCGCCGAGCTGATCCCGGCCCAGGCCGGCCCGCTCAAGGGCGTGGTGTCCGGACTGTCCAACCTCGCCCCGAAGGTGGTCGTCACCCTCGGCATCGCCGAGGCCGAGGTGGACACGGTCCCGCCGATCGAGATCCTCGCGCCGCCGCCCCCGGACGCGGCGGCCCCGCCGGCAGCCGCGCCCGAGGCGGCGCCCGCTCCCGCGGCAGGCGGGGTCGGCGTACCGTCGGCCGTCGCGCCGGTGCCGCCGCCCGCGAGCGGGATACCGACCGCGGGCGGAACCCCGTCGGGCAGTCTCACCGACGCCGCCCCGGCCAGCGCGGGCCTGCCCGAGCTGTTCTCGATCCCCGGGATGCTCCTCGTCGGCGCCTTCGCCCTCGCGGCGGTCGCCGGGTCGTGGTTCCGCCGGCTCGGAGCCGCGGCGCTCGGCATCGGCGCCCCCTGTCCCCACGGCCTCGACAGCGGCCTCCCCGACCTCCGAAAGGCCTGAGCCATGACCACAGCCGCCACGCCCCCGAGCAGCCGCTCCGCCCGGTCCTTGGGGCTGCCCCGGGCCGGAGAACTGACCGGCGCCGGCCGCTCCGGTGTCGCGCCCCTGAAGGACAACCACTACGCCCTGCTCCAGGTCGTGCTGTTCTGGGCGGGCGCGATCATGCTGCCGCTCGGGATCGTGGTCATCATCCTGGGCTGGTACGGCGCCGCCAACACGCCCTACCAGTGGGACCAGATGTCCTATGTCGTCTCCGGCGGCATGCTCGGGCTGGGCCTGACCTTCGTCGGCGGCTTCCTCTACTTCGGCGCGTGGCTGGCCCGGATCGCCGCCGACGGGCGCGAGTCGTCCAAACGGCTCGCCGACACCCTGCTCGTGCTGGCCGAGGTCACCGCGACGACGGCCCGCACCGATGCCCAGGGCCTCGACGTGGGGGCGATCCCGGTGGTCGCCGGCGGCGGCACCACCATGCACCGGCGCGACTGCGCGCTGATCGCGCACCGCGACGACCTCGCCCCGGTCGGCGAGGACAACGCGCACCTCGCCACGTGCCGGGTGTGCCGCCCGACCGTGCGGCACTGACCTCGGCCTCGTCCCAGCGGCGCTGTGGATAGCTGGACGCGGAGGTCGGTCGCTGCTGCTCGGCTGGAGTGGTGCAGCCACCTCTTCCGTCGGGAGCGCACGTCTTCGTCGACGAGACCAAGGCGCGCTCGTTCCTGCTGGTCGCCGTTGCGATCGCACCGTCGGAGCCTTCTGCTGCTCGACAGGCCATGCGGGCCTTGGTGTCGACCGGCCACCGTCGGGTGCACTTCACGTTGACGGATCGCCAGCGGGCGCGGGTCGTCCAGGTCATCGCCAGCTTGGATGTCCCGGTCGTCGTCGCGCGATCCGCGGATCGTCACCCAGCAGTGGGGACGGTTGGCGACCTACGGTGGCAGATCCGGTCGTCGCCGATCTCGACGCGGACACGAAGAACGGGCCCCGCTAAGCGTCCCTAGGGGCGGCTTCCGGGCCCGCGCCTCCATGAGAGCACGATCGTCCGTCCTGATCCAGAGGAAACCCCCGGCCTGTGGACCATGGGTCGCTACGTCGGGTCGTCCTGACGGATCACCGCGACGTCGCGGACGGCGAACCAGCGGGCCAGGGGGAGCAGGGTCAGCACCAGCACCATCGGGACCACGAAGCCGAACCGCAGCTCGTCGTGCCCGACGACCCCGGTCAGCACCGCGCCGAGCAGGCCGCCGACGTAGTTGAACTGGTTGAACCGCGCGATCACCGCGTCCACCCGCTCGACCGAGCCGCCGGCGATCCGGGCCGCGGCGGAGAAGCTCAGTGGCGCCACTACGGAGATGCCCGCGCCGGTCAGGGTGAAGCCCAGGACGGCGACCGGCCAGGTGGGGGCGGCCGTGACCACGACCAGGCCGCCGCACGCGACCACCGCGCCGATGCGCAGGACCGGCGTGACGCCGTACCGCTCGACGAGCGTGTCGCCGGCCAGGCGCACCACCAGGCTCGCCAGGAGGTAGGGCAGCGTCGCCAGTGCCACCCAGCGCGACGGCGCGTCGACCACCTCGTCGAGGTAGACCGCGCCCCAGGTCTGCGCGGCGGTGTCGACCATGTAGAAGACGACCATCCCGAGGCCGACCATCAGGATCGGCCGCCAGGGGATCGCCGGCCCCGTGGTGCCGGCAGCGCCACCCGAGCCGTCGGTACCGGGGTCGCGGGGCAGGAAGGCGGCGGCCGCGGCGAGCAGGGGCACCAGTGCGACCAGGGCGGTCCAGGACAGGTCGAGGTCCGCGGTCGCGAGGGTGACCGCCGCTCCCAGGAGACCGCCGAAGGTCCAGCCGCCGTGGAAGCTCGGCAGGATGGTGCGGCCGTAGCGCCGCTCCAGGGCGACCGCCTGCATGTTGGAGGTCGCGTCGACCATGCCCAGCCCGACGCCGTACCCGGCGATGCCGAGGAGGAACGCCGCCCACACCGGTGCGGCGAGCATCAGGGCCGAGCCGCCGGCGACGAGGACCAGCCCGGTCCGCAGCACCCGCGCGCTCGCGGTACGGGCCGCGAGCCGCTCCGCGAGCACGGACCCGGCCCCGGCGAGCAGCACGATCGCCAGCAGCACCCCCGAGATGGCCAGCTCGGACAGGTCCCACCGGTCCTTGAGGTCGGGCAGGCGGGTGGTGAGTCCGATGAAGACGAAGCCCTGGGTGGCGAAGCCGAGCGCGACGGCGAGCCGGTACCGGGTCAGGGAGTCGGTCGGGGGCATGGCGGGATCCTGCCACCGCCGAGGTCGACGCGGGCGCGACTGGCAGGATGTCCCCATGGCCGACTCCGCGTTCCTGGCCCGCCACGGCGCGACGGAGTGGAGCATCGCGGGACGGCACACCTCCCGGACCGACCTGCCGCTGCTCCCCGAGGGTGAGGAGGTGGCGCGCGGGCTCGCCGCCCGGCTCGCCGGGACCGACGTCGCCGAGGTGCTCACCAGCCCTCTGCGGCGTGCGCGGCGCACCGCCGAGCTCGCGGGCTTCCCCGACGCGGAGGTCTGCGACGACCTCCGGGAGTGGGGGTACGGCGACTACGAGGGCCGCACCACCGCGGAGATCCGCGAGCAGGTGCCCGGCTGGACGGTCTGGACGCATCCCGCGCCGGGCGGCGAGCCGGCCACGGCCGTCGCCGCGCGCTGCGACCGGGTCGTGGCCCGGATCCGGGCCGCCACCGGCCCGGTCCTGGTGGTCGCCCACGGGCACGTGCTGCGGGCGCTGGCCGCCCGGTGGCTCGGCCTGCCCGTGGCCGACGGGCGGCTGTTCCGTCTCGACACCGCCACGCTCTCCGAGCTCGGACACGAGCGGGAGACGCCCGTCCTGCTGCGCTGGAACAGCTGAGTCGTCCGCCCGTCCCGCCGCGGGTGCTTGACGAACCGGCCGGTGGCGCAGGACGGTGTCGGACATGCCGACCGATCAGCCCGGAGCGCCACGCCGCGGCCCCGACGGGGTGCGCGTGGAGTGCCCGCGCTGCCCGGCGCCGGTGGCCGAGGTCGGCGACGGACGCTGGTCGTGCCCCGACCACGGGATCGTCGTCCCGCTCTGGCGTCCGGTCGCGTCGTCGTACGACGAGTTCGCGGCCCACCTGCTCCGGGTCGGGCCGCTCTTCCCCACCTTCCTGCCCTGGCCGCTCGGGCCGGGCTGGACGGTGAGCGACTTCGCTGCCGTGGTCGCGGAGGGCGACACCGCGCACGCCACGATGGCCTGCGTCTCCGGGACCAGCCAGCTCGACGGACCGGTCGACGTGATGGTGATCAGCGAGGAGCCCGGCACCGGTTTCGGGGCGCGGGTCGCCGGCCTGTCGGCCCCCGACGACGGGCGCCTCGACCCCGGCCACGAGGTCGGTGACGGCCCGGCGCCGGTCCGGGTGCGCGTCGACCAGTACCCCGTCGGGCTGTGGCCGGTCTCGGTGAGCGCCGCGCCGGGGGAGTGGGACCGGTCGGTGCTCGCCGGCGAGGCGGGCGGCCGGTGGCTGTGGCTGATCCTGCGTCCCGCCTCCGCGATCCTGCTGCTGCGCGACGACTGGATCCTCCGCGACATCTCCGCCACCGGCCCACAGCTGGTCGCGCTGCCGTTCGGGGGGCCCGCGCCCTCCTGGTGAGGGTGGTGCACGCACTACCCCAGGTCGGGTCGGTGCGCTACTGACCCGGCCGCCGTGCGCGGCGAGGCTGGAGGCATGTCAGCCAACGAAGCCACCGCCCGCGCGTCGTACCCCGCACCGCGTCGCTTCGCCGCGGTCCGCCGGCGGCCGTTCACCGTCGCCGGTCTGCTCCTCATCGTCGCCATGGGCATCGGCACCGGCGCCCTCACCAGCGGCGCCCTCGACCACGGGTGGGGGCGCTCCCTCGCCTACGGGCCGGGAGCGCTGCAGGCCGGCCACTGGTGGACGCTGTTCACCGGACCGCTGCTGGCGATCGAGCCCTGGTGCTATCTCCCCGTCCTGCTCAGCTTCGGGCTCTGCGTCGGCTATGCCGAGACCCGTCTCGGCACCCTGCGCACCGCCCTGCTCTGGCTGGGCACCCAGGTCGGCAGCGTGGTCGTCGCCAGCGCGCTGATCCTGGCCGCCGGGCCGGCCTCCCTCCGGCAGGCGATGGACGTGGGTCCCTCCGGTGGCGCGCTGGCCGTCGGTGCGGCCATGACGGCCTTCCTGAGCACCGCCCCGCGCCGCATCCTGCGGGCCGGACTGGTCGGCTACGCCGTCCTCTCGCTCCTCGTCGTCGGGCACCTCGCCGACGTCGTCCACCTGGTCGCGGTCGCCGGCGGCCTGCTGATCGGCTCCCTGATCGGCCCCCGGCGCCGTCCCGTCGTCAACCGCGACCGCGCGGTCGCCCACCTGCAGCGCGAGGGCGGCGGCTCCCTCTCCTGGATGACCACGTGGCCCGGAGTGCGCTATCTCTACGACCCGCGGGGCGAGGGCTATGTCGCCTACCGCCGCCATCTCGGCGTCGCGCTCGCCCTCGGCGACCCGGTCGGCACCGCCGGCTGGCGCGACCGCGCCCCGTCCGCGTTCGCCGCCTTCTGCGCCGACGAGCACCTCATCCCCAGCCACTTCGCGGTCAGCGGGCCGCTCGCCCGGGCCATCGGCGGGCGCAGCCTGCAGGTCGGGGAGGACACCCTGCTCGACCTGCCCGAGCTGGAGTTCCGCGGCAAGCGCTGGCAGGACATCCGTACGGCGCGCAACCGTGCCACCCGCGACGGCATCCGCTTCGAGCTCGTCGTCCTCGCCGATGCCGCCCCGGACGTCGTCGCGCAGGTCCGCGCGATCAGCGACGGGTGGCTGCGGCGCCAGCGGACGCCCGAGCTCGGCTTCACGCTCGGTGGCGTCGACCACGCGATGGACCCGCGGGTGCGGGTCGCGCTGGCCCTGGACGCCGACGACCGGGTGCACGGCTTCCTCTCCTGGCTGCCGGTCCACGGCGGCGAGGGCCGGGTGGACGGCTGGACCCTGGACCTCATGCGCCGCCCGGAGGACGGCTTCCGGCCGGTCATCGAGTTCCTCATCGCCGAGTCGTGCCTGGCCTTCAAGGAGGAGGGAGCGCGGGTCGTGTCGCTGTCGGCGGCGCCGCTGGCCCGCAGCACGGGTGAGCCGGAGGGCCGGCTGCAGCGCGGCCTGGAGCGCTCGGCGCGGATCCTGGAGCCGCTCTACGGGTTCGCCTCGCTGCACGCCTTCAAGGCCAAGTTCTCCCCGCGCTGCGAGCCCCTGCACCTGACCTACCGCTCGCTGGCCGACCTGCCCCGGATCGGTGCGGCCGTGCTGGTCGCCTATCTGGTCACGCCGAAGACCCGCGAGGTCGGCGTACCGGTGGCCCGTCCGCTGCCGCCCGTCACGGCGGCCGCCGCGGACCGGTCGGCCGAGCAGGTCGAGGTCGCGGCCTGACCGGGCGGGGCCGCCGCGGGCACTAACCTCGTACGGTGACGATCGACCTCCACACCCACTCCAGCGTCAGCGACGGCACCGCGTCGCCCGCCGACCTGGTGCGCGCCGCGGCGGCGGCCGGGCTCGAGGTCCTCGCCCTCACCGACCACGACACCACCGCGGGTTGGGCCGAGGCCGCCACCGCGGCCGAGGAGGCCGGGGTCGGCCTGGTGCGCGGGATCGAGGTCAGCACCCGCTACCGCGGCGCCGGCGTGCATCTGCTGGCCTATCTCCCCGACCCCGACGAGCCGGCGCTGCGGGCCGAGCTCGGCCGGATCGTGGCGGGCCGTGAGGACCGGGTCCCGGCCATGCTCGCCCGGCTGCGCGAGCTCGGCATCCCGGTCACGCAGGAGGCGCTGGCCGAGGTCAGCCCGGACAACCAGGTGACCGGCCGGCCCCATGTCGCCGACCTGCTGGTGCGGCTCGGCGCCGTCCGCGACCGCGACGAGGCCTTCGCCCGCTACCTGTACGACGGCGGCCCGGCCTTCGTCGACAGGTACGCCGCCGACCTGGTCGCGATGCTCGGCCTGGTCGCCGGGGCCGGCGGGGTCGCCGTCGTCGCCCACCCGTGGGGTCGGGCCTCCGCGGGGGTGCTCGACGAGACGGCCTTCGCGGAGCTGGCCGACGCCGGGCTCGGCGGCATCGAGGTCGACCATCTCGACCACGACCGGCAGGCCCGGTCCGGGCTGCGGGCGATCGCCGGCCGGCTCGGTCTGGTCGTCACCGGCTCCAGCGACCACCACGGCACCGGCAAGACCGGTCACGACCTCGGCAGCGAGACGACCGCCCCGGCCCAGCTGGACCGGATCCTCGAACGGGCCGCCGCCCTCGGCTCCCCGACGGCCCTGGTCGGAGGGCGGCGCCGGTGATCGAGTACGTCCTGCTCGTCGAGGTCTTCGTGACCCTCTTCGTGATCATGGACCCGGTCGGCACCGTGCCGATCTTCCTGTCCCTGACCGCGGGACGCAGCCCCGCCACCGCCCGCCGCGCCGCCTGGCAGGCCGTGGCGGTGTCCTTCCTGGTGATCACGCTGTTCGCGTTCTTCGGCCAGCAGATCCTCAACTACCTGCACATCTCGCTGCCCGCCCTGCAGTGCGCCGGCGGCCTGCTGCTGCTCCTGGTCGCCCTCGAGCTGCTGACCGGCAAGGAGGAGGCGATGACGGCCTCCACCGACGCCAATATCGCCCTGGTGCCGCTCGGCACCCCGCTGCTCGCCGGTCCCGGCGCCATCGTCGCCACCATGCTCTTCGTCCAGGACATCGACACCTGGGGCGACGGCGTCGCGGTCGCGCTCGGCGTCATCGGTGTCCACCTCGCGCTGTGGGCCGCGATGCGGTACTCGCTGCCCATCCTGCGCCTGATCCGTGAGGGTGGCGTCCTGCTCGTCACCCGGATCGCGGGACTTCTGCTCTCCGCCATCGCCGTCCAGTTGGTCGCCGACGCCGTGCGGGCGTTCATCGCCGGTGAGGGCTGAGTGTTGAGTTGCCGCTTCCTCGCCGTTGACTTGCCGCTTTCCGACTGTTGAGTTGTCGCTCAGGTGGCATCTCGACTACGAGGACGGGGCAACTCGATGGTGAGGAAGCGGCAACTCAACGTCACTTGCGACCGAGGGACTGGAGGCGCTGGAGGAGCGGGCGGGGTGCCAGGCGGCTGGCGGTGACGATGGTCTTGTAGCGCTTCGACGGGATCGACATCGCGCGGCCGCGGTCGAAGTCGGCGAGGGCGTCGCGGACCAGCCGGTCGGCCTCGAGCCAGAGCAGCCGGGGGGCGGAGGCGTCGCGGTCGATGCCGAGGCGCTGGTGGAACTCGGTCCGCACGAAGCCGGGGCACAGTGCCATCACGGTGACACCCCGCCCGGCGTACTCCTGGTGGGCCCAGGCGCTGAACGAGTTCACCCACGCCTTCGCCGCGCTGTAGGTGCCGCGGGGGAGGAAGGCGGCCACGCTCGACACGTTGATCACCCCGCCCCGGCCGCGCTCGACCATGCCGCCGAGCGCCGCGTGGGAGAGCCGGAGCACGGCCCGGACCAGGACGTCCTGCTGGGCCTGCTCGACGTCGACCGGGTTGTCGAGGAAGCGCTCCTTCAGCCCGAACCCGGCGTTGTTGACGAGCAGGTCGATCGGCGCGCCGCGGTCGGCCAGCCGGGCCTCGACCCGGGCCAGCGCGTCGGGCGCGGTCAGGTCGGCGGGGAGCACCTCCACCCCCACGCCGTACGACGACCGGAGCTGCGCGGCGACGGACGCGAGCCGCGTCTCGTCGCGGGCCACGAGGACCAGGTCCTGGCCACGGGCGGCGAGCTGGCGGGCGAACTCCAGGCCGATGCCGGCGGTCGCGCCGGTGACGAGGGCGGTGGGCATGCCGCAAGACTAGGGAACCGCGGGCCCGGCGCGGGGACGCGCCGTGGCCCATCCGGCATGATGGGGGCGATGAACAGCGTGCCCGCTCCCCCCACGATCCTCGCTGTCGCCAACCAGAAGGGCGGCGTCGCGAAGACCACCAGCGTCGCCTCGATCGGCGCGGCCCTCGCGGAGCGGGAGCAGTCGGTGCTGCTGGTCGACCTCGACCCGCAGGCCTGCCTGACCTTCTCGCTGGGCATCGACCCCGAGGACCTCGAGCTGTCGGTCCACCACGTGCTGACCAAGGGCACCGCGGTCGCGGAGGTGATCCTCGAGACCGACGACGGGGTCGACCTGCTGCCCGCCACGATCGAGCTCGCCCGCGCGGAGGCGGACCTGCTGACGCGCACCGGTCGCGAGCACGTCCTGCGCGGGGTGCTGGAGGACCTGCGCGGGAGCGGCCGGAGCTACGACTGGGTGCTGCTCGACTGCCCGCCGTCGCTCGGCGTGCTCACCGTCGCCGCGCTCACCGCGGCCGAGGGCGTCCTCATCCCGCTCCAGTGCGAGACCCTGTCGCACCGCGGGGTGGGCCAGCTCCTCGACACCGTGCACGACGTACGCCGCTTCACCAACCGCGAGCTCGCCGTGTGGGGCGTGCTGCCGACGCTGTACGACGGCCGGACCAACCATGCACGGGCCGTGCTCGACACCATCGCGGAGACCTACGACCTCGTGGTCGTCGGGCCACCGATCCCCAAGACGATCAAGTTCGCCGAGGCGCCCGCCGCGGGCCGTTCGATCCTCGCGACCAGCCGCACGAGCAAGGGCGCCGAGGCCTACCGCGAGGTCGCCGGGGCCCTGCTCACCCGCGCGGGGCGCTGAGCCGCCGTGGGCAAGCACGCGGTACGCCGGGGGAGCGGCCGGCATCGGGCTCCGGCCCGACCCCGCTACGGCCGGATCGGCGCGGTCGTGGCGGCGCTGACGGTGACCGCCGTGGCGCTCGCGGGCGGCTTCGGGCTGTTGCCGACCGGTGGCGGCGGGCCGGCCGCGGCCAGCTCGGCGGGTGCGCGGGCCGACCCGGCCACCGATCCGGCCACCGATCCCGCCACCGATCCGGCGGCCGACCCGTCCGCCGGCGCCGTCAACGGCGAGCTCGCCGACGTGAGCACGCCCATCGCCGCCGACTCGGACTCGACCGAGCTGCCGGCGGCGTCGGGCACCGGCCGTCGGGTGGTGTTCAGCGAAGGGCGCCAGCGGGTCTGGCTGGTCGGCAGCGGGGGATCGGTCGAGCGGACCTATCCCGTCTCCGGCAGCGTCTACGACAACCTGGAGCCCGGCACGTACGCCGTCTACTCCCGCAGCCGGCACGCGATCGGCATCGACGACTCCGGCACGATGGAGTACTTCGTCCGGTTCACCCAGGGCACACAGGGCGCCGCGATCGGGTTCCACACGATCCCGGTCGACCGGGGTCGGCCGGTGCAGACGATCGCCCAGCTGGGCACGCCGCTCTCGCACGGCTGCATCCGCCAGGCGCGGCCGAACGCGATCGCGCTGTGGGAGTTCGCGCCCGTCGGCACCTCCGTCGTCGTCACCGCCTGATCGACGCCGGCCCCACCGGCCCCAGGGGCCTCGGCAGCCCCAGCCCGGGGCGAGCACGATTTGCCCTGCTCGGGGGGCGTCTGTCTAGGGTGCCCGGATGCTCGCCCACCTCGGAAAGCACCTCGCCGCGACCGTCGCCGCCCTGACGATCCTGACCCTCGCCGTGACCTTCGCGCCCGCCCAGGGCGTCGCCGCGGCGCCCTCGAACCCCGAGCCGGCCGCGGTCCCGGACCCGGCCACCTCGCAGAAGGGCGGCGGCTTCGAGATCCGGGCGATGTCCTTCAACATCCTCACCGCCTCGATGGCCCCCGGCGGCGCGACCCGGGCACACCGGGCGGCCACCGAGGTGCAGAACAACAAGCGCACCGTCGCTGCCTTCCAGGAGGTGCACCAGTCCCAGCTGAAGGTGCTGCGCAACCGCCTGCCGCGCTTCAAGTTCTACCCGCGCCGCACCCTCGACAACTTCAGCGGCGCGATCCAGATCGCCTGGCACACCGGCGAGTACGACGTCCGCGACAAGGGCGAGATCTACCGGCCGTCGATGGGCAAGATGCGGGCGATCCCGTGGGTCAAGCTCAAGCACCGCGTCACCAAGCGCTCCTTCTACGTCATCGCGATCCACAACGCGCCCGGCGGCCTCGAGGCCGAGCGGGACATCTCCACCGTGCGCGAGATCAAGCTGATCAAGCGACTCGGCGCCAAGGGCAAGCCGGTCGTGGTGATGGGCGACATGAACGAGCGTGTCGAGTTCTGCCAGCGCGTGGCCAAGGCGACCGACCTGGTCTCGCTCGGCGGCACCAAGCGCAACCCGTGCCCGGTGCCGCCCAAGGCCGGCCCCGACTGGATGCTCGCGACCTGGACCGGCACCCGGTTCAGCGACTACCGCAAGGTCTACAACGGCATCAGCGACCACCCGATGCTGGTCGGCAACGTGTGGGTGGAGCCGCTGCCGCCGAAGGTCTGAGAACACGTTCGGAGGCCTCACGACCGGCGAGAGACGAGACGGAGCCCGGGCTGTGCCCGGGCTCCGTTCGCATTTCTCGGACCGTCGTCCGGTCGTGCTCAGGCCGAGGGGGTGGGCGCCGAGTCGGCGGCAGGCGCGGAGCCGCCGCCGCTGCCGCGGCGCCGCCGGCGACGGTTGCGGCCGGGCGCACCGTCGCCGCCGCCCTCGGCCGGCCCTGCGGAGGGGGTCGACCCCTCGGCGCCGCCCTCGACCGGCTTGCCACCGCGGGTCCGGGTGCGGGTCCGGGTCCGGTTGCGCTCGCCGGAGCGTCGCTCACCGGAGCGTCCGCCGCGCTCCCCGCGCTCGCCCGACCGCTCGCCCGACCGCTCGCCCCGGGGCGCCGGCGGCGCCGGCGGCGCGATCCGGCCCTTGGTGCCGGGGGCGATGCCTTGGTCGTGGAAGAGGTGCTCGGAGGTGGAGTAGGTCTCGACCGGCTCGTCGAAGGGCAGGTCGAGTGCCTTGTTGATCATCTTCCAGCGGTGCACGTCGGTCGCGTCGACCAGCGTGATCGCGATGCCGGAGGCACCCGCGCGGCCGGTGCGGCCGATCCGGTGGACGTAGGTCTTGTCGTCCTCGGGGCAGGTGTAGTTGACCACGTGGCTCACGCCCGACACGTCGATGCCGCGGGCCGCGACATCGGTGGCGACCAGGACCTTGATCTTGTCCTCACGGAACTTCGTGAGCGCCTTCTCGCGCGCCACCTGGGCCATGTCGCCGTGCAGCGGACTGGCCTTGAAGCCGCGCTCGACGAGGTCGTCGGCGACCCGCTGCGCCTGCCGCTTGGTGCGGGTGAAGACGATCATCTTGTCGGCGTCCTCGGCCTGCAGCAGCCGGCCGATGATCTCCGGCTTGTCGAGGTCGTGGGCCAGGTAGATGAACTGCGCGGTAGCCGGCACCGTCGCGTTCTCGTACGACGACTCGGCGCGGATGTTCATCGGGTGCCGCATGTGCATCCGGGCCAGCGACACGATCGCCGAGGGCATGGTCGCCGAGAACAGCATGGTCTGCCGGGTCTCCGGGGTCATCCGGAGCAGCTTCTCCACGTCGGGCAGGAATCCGAGGTCGAGCATCTCGTCGGCCTCGTCGAGGACCAGGGCGTGGACGTGGGACAGGTCGAGGACCCTGCGGTTGGCGAGGTCGATCAGCCGCCCCGGCGTACCGATGACGATGTCGACGCCGCTCTCGAGCGCCTCGATCTGGGGCTCGTAGCCGACGCCGCCGTAGATGGTGAGGACGCGCAGGCCGCGGTCGCGGCTGGCGATCTCGAGGTCGCTGGACACCTGGAGGGCGAGCTCGCGGGTCGGCGCGACGATCAGCGCCTGCGGCTTGCCCTGGGGGATCTCGGCGTAGTCGGGGTCGGTCGGCGCGACGCTGCGCTGGATCACCGGGATGCCGAAGGCGAGCGTCTTGCCGGTGCCCGTGCGGGCCTGGCCGATGAGGTCGGTGCCCATCAGCGCGACGGAGAGGGTCATCTCCTGGATGGCGAACGGGTGGGTGATGCCGGCGCGCTCGAGCGCGTCGCAGATCAGCGGCATCACGCCGAGGTCGCGGAAGGTCGGAGCCTCCGCCGCGGTCTCGGTGGTGGACGCAGCGGTGGTGTCGTTGGAAGTCAGTGTTCTGTTCGCTTTCGTGAGTGTCGTCAGCCGGTCGGCATGGCGCCAGATCGATGCGGCTGTTCACACTCAGCCGCGCACATACGTGGGCGGGTGCCCAGGCGGGCCGGTCGCGGTCCTGTTCAGGGGCTCGGACTGGCTCTCGCCACGCACTATCGTACTTGTACGCTCAGCGCATGGCTGAATCCGCCGCCGCGAGCCCCGACTTCGCAGACTCCGACCCGGCCTACCGCGAGGCTGTGATCGACCTGCTGGCGGCGATCGCCTACGGCGAGATCTCGGCGTTCGAGCGGCTCGCGGAGGACGCCAAGCTGGCGCCGACCCTGGCCGACAAGGTCGACCTCGCGACCATGGCGAGCGGCGAGCTGACCAAGGTGCACGCCCTCCACGACCGGATCCGGGCGTTCGGCGCCGACCCGTTCGCGGCGATGCTCCCGTTCCGGGCGCCGCTCGACGAGTTCCACCGCCACACCGCGCCGGCGGACTGGTACGAGGGCCTGGTCAAGGCCTACGTCGGCGATGGGCTCGCCAACGACTTCTACCGTGAGATCGCGGCCTATCTCGACCCCGAGACCCGCGACCTCGTCGTCTCCTCGATGGAGGAGGGCAGCCACGCCACCTTCGTCGTCGACCGGGTCCGGGCCGCCATCGCGCAGGACGCCCGCCTCGGCGGCCGCCTCGCGCTCTGGGGCCGCCGGCTGATGGGGGAGGCGCTCACCCAGGCGCAGCGGGTCGCCGCCGACCGCGACGCCCTCACCGCGCTCCTCGCGGGCGGCGTGGATCGTCCCGGCCTCGACCTGGCCGCGATGGGCCGGATGTTCACCCGGCTCACCGAGCGGCACATGGCCCGGATGGCGGAGCTCGGGCTCGAGGCCTGAGCCACCTCCGCCGCCCCGTGGGTCGGTCGCGTGAGGCTCAGTGACCGATCAGGGTGGCCGCCAGCGCGCCGGCCATCAGCAGCCCGACGGCGCCGAGCACGACCATGCCGCCGGTGAAGCCGGGCGGTGGCCCGCCGGTGCGCATCGCGACCTCCGTCCGGGTCCACCGGTGCCACCCGACGCCGAGGGCCACCGCCGCCACCAGGACCAGCCCCAGGGACAGCAGCAGCCGTGCGGTCAGCGGGAACTCCAGGGCCGGCGAGCTGACCGCGACCGCGCCCGCCACCAGCGCCAGCGACGTGCGCACCCAGGCCAGGAAGGTCCGCTCGTTGGCGAGGGAGTCGCGCGGCTCGGGGTTCTGTCCGACGTCGTACACGCGGTGCGGGCGCCGGCGTGGCCGGGGTGTCGCCTCGGGGTGATCGGGAGGAGCCACGGACACAGAGTCCCACGCCCGGTGGGTGCTGCCCGGAACCACACCCGCCGCGGTCTAGGCTGACCGCGACGACAGCCCGTCCCCGACTCCAGGAGCAGTACACGTGGCAGCGATCGAAGCCGTCGGAGCCCGCGAGATCCTCGACTCCCGCGGCAACCCCACCGTCGAGGTCGAGGTCCTGCTCGACGACGGGTCCTTCGCCCGCGCGGCGGTGCCCAGCGGTGCCTCCACCGGCGCCTTCGAGGCGGTCGAGCTGCGCGACGGCGGCGACCGGTACGCCGGCAAGGGGGTCCAGAAGGCCGTCGACGCCGTGATCCAGGCGCTCGGCCCGGCGATCGAGGGCCTCGACGCCGCCGACCAGCGGCTGGTCGACCAGACCCTGCTCGAGGCCGACGGCACGCCCAACAAGGCCCAGGTCGGCGCCAACGCCATCCTCGGCGTCTCGCTCGCCGTGGCCCGCGCCGCGGCCGACTCCGCGGACCTGCCGCTGTACCGCTATGTCGGCGGCCCCAACGCCCACCTGCTGCCGGTGCCGATGATGAACATCCTCAACGGCGGTGCCCACGCGGACACCAATGTCGACATCCAGGAGTTCATGATCGCCCCGATCGGCGCGTCCTCCTTCCGCGAGGCGCTGCGGGTCGGCGCCGAGGTCTACCACGCGCTCAAGTCGGTGCTCAAGGACAAGGGCCTGGCCACCGGCGTCGGCGACGAGGGCGGCTTCGCGCCCGACCTGGAGTCCAACCGCGCCGCGCTCGACCTGATCGCCGAGGCGGTCGCCAAGGCCGGCTACGAGCTCGGCAAGGACGTCGCGCTCGCGCTCGACGTCGCCGCCTCGGAGTTCTACGAGGACGGCGGCTACACGTTCGAGGGCGAGAAGAGGACGGCGGCACAGATGACCGCCTACTACGCCGACCTGGTCGCGAACTACCCGATCGTCAGCATCGAGGACCCGCTCGACGAGGACGACTGGGACGGCTGGAAGGCCATCACCGACGAGCTCGGCGCCACGACCCAGCTGGTCGGCGACGATCTGTTCGTCACCAACGTCGAGCGCCTGCAGCGGGGCATCACCGGCGGCCAGGCCAACGCGATGCTGGTCAAGGTCAACCAGATCGGCTCGCTCACCGAGACCCTCGACGCCGTCGAGCTGGCCCACCGCAGTGGCTTCCGCAACATGATGAGCCACCGCTCGGGCGAGACCGAGGACACCACGATCGCCGACCTCGCGGTGGCGACCAACTGCGGCCAGATCAAGACCGGCGCGCCGGCCCGGTCCGAGCGGGTCGCGAAGTACAACCAGCTCCTGCGCATCGAGGACGAGCTGGGCGACGCCGCGCGCTACGCCGGCGCGGCCGCCTTCCCGCGCTACCAGGGCTGATCGACCGGAGCAGCCGATGGCCGACGACCGCCGTACCTCCCGCAAGCCCGGGCGCCCCGTCTCGGGGCGGTCCGGGCCGCGGTACGCCGAGCGGCTCAAGGCCGAGCGCAAGAAGGCCGCGCGCGAGCGCGAGGCGGCCCTGGTCCGGGCGCGGGCCGAGCACCAGCACAAGGCCCGGCTGACCAGCCGCGCCGCGATCCTGGTGCTCGTGCTCGCCGTGCTCGCGGTCTCCTACGCCTCCTCGCTGCGCGCCTACCTCCAGCAACGGGGCAATATCACCGCGCTGCAGGCCCAGATCGCCGAGCGCGAGGCGAAGATCGACGATCTCAAGGACGAGAAGCGACGCTGGGAGGACCCGGCGTACGTCGCGCAGCAGGCGCGTGCCCGGTTCGGGTACGTCGCGCAGGGCGAGACGCCCTTCGTCGTGGTCGACGAGTTCGGCAACCCGCTCGACACGGCCGCCGAGCTCGGTGACCCGGCCGAGGTGGCCGACCCCGACGAGCGGACCTGGTACGAGGACGCGTGGGACTCGATGAAGATCGCGGGCGACCCACCGACCAAGGTGCGCGCCCCCAAGAACGACATCCAGGCGCCCCAGGAGGACCTGTCGGAGTGACCGAGGCCATGACCAGCAGCGACGAGGCGGTCATCGCGGCCCAGCTCGGCCGCCCGCCGCGCGGGGTGCACGCGATCGGGCACCGCTGTCCGTGCGGCAACCCCGACGTGGTCGCGACCCAGCCGCGGCTGCCCAACGGGACGCCGTTCCCGACGACCTACTACCTCACCTGCCCACGGGTGAACTCCCGGATCGGCACGCTCGAGGCGTCCGGGCTGATGAAGCAGATGCAGGAGCGGCTCGGCACCGACCCCGAGCTGGCCGCGGCGTACCGGGCGGCGCACGAGGCCTATCTCGCCGACCGTGCGGCCGTCGGCGCCGCGGGCGGCTTCGAGGTCCCCGAGATCGAGGGCATCTCGGCCGGCGGCATGCCCGACCGGGTGAAGTGCCTGCACGTGCTGGCCGGCCACGCCCTGGCGGCCGGGCCAGGGGTCAATCCGCTGGGCGACGAGGTGCTGGAGATCCTCGGCGACTGGTGGGCCAAGGGCCCCTGTGTGGCTCCGGCGGATCCCGCGGGTGGGTGACCCGGTCGCCGCAGTTGACTGCGGCACCAACACGGTCAAGCTGCTGGTGGGCGACCCCGCGGGCGATCCCGACGGAGTGCGCCGCGAGAGCCGGATGATCCGGCTCGGCCAGGGCGTCGACGCGACCGGCCGGCTGGCGCCCGAGGCGCTGGAGCGAGCCTGGGCGGCGCTCGACGAGTACGCCGTGCTGATCCGCGACGCGGGCGTCGGCCCGGACCGGATCCGGTTCTGCGCGACCTCGGCCACCCGGGACGCCGCGAACGCCGCGGAGTTCACCGCCGGGGTGCGAGCCCGGCTGGGCATCGATCCCGAGGTGCTGTCGGGGGCGGACGAGGCGCGTCTGGCCTTCGACGGCGCTGTGCGCGGCCTCGTCGCCGCACAGGTGGTGGTGCCCGGACCGATCCTCGTGGTCGACATCGGCGGCGGCTCGACCGAGCTCATCCTCGGTGCCCCGGCGACCGGGCCGAGCGCCGCGCACTCGATGGACATCGGCTCGGTCCGGCTCCACGAGCGCCATGTCCGACACGACCCGATCACCGCCGAGGAGGTCGCGGCCGTGGTCGCCGACATCGACGCCGCCCTCGACGCCTGCCCCGTCGACCCCCCCGCCGCGCGCTCCGTGGTCCTCGTCGCCGGCACCAACACCACGATCGCCGCCGGCACGCTCGGTCTCGCCGCCTACGACCGGGCGCTGATCCACGGCCGCCCGCTCGCCGTGGCCGACATCCGGGCGCAGGTCGAGCGGCTGCTCGCGATGAGGGTCGCCGAGCGGCGCGGGCTCGGCTGGATGCACCCCGGGCGCGCCGATGTGATCGACGCGGGTGCGCTGATCGTCGTCCGGGTCCTGGACCGGCTCGCGGTCGCGTCGGTCACGGTGGCCGAGACCGACATCCTCGACGGGATCGCCTGGTCGCTGGTGCGCTGAACACGCCCGCCGGTCGGTCGCGCGCCGGTCGCGGTGCTCCCGGCGGGCGTGTTGCCACATCCGGCGTCAGCCCGTGGACCTTTCCGAAAGATTTTACTTTCGCTCGTTCGTCGGCGTGTCGCGCCCTCGGCGGCCGGGGTGCCGGCCCCGCCGTGGGGCACCGCCGGACCCCCGCCACGCGAGGCCGGGAGACGGTGGGGAGGGCGGACCGGACGGGTCCTCCGGGAGGCCTCCGGCACGCGCTGTACCTGAGGGGACAGGACCGTCGGCGACGGGACGGCCGACCCCTCGGACGGAGCTCCTTGACACGATTTGTCAGCGGAAGTGAACAGGGCTCGCCTAACATGCATCCTCGTGAGTCAAGTCGACGCGCGCTGGGCGCAGCTCTTGGGGACGGTCGACCCGGTCGTCCTGGGCGCGCGCGTGCGCTCCGCGCGGCTGGCGCAGGGACTCAACCAGGCGGACCTCACCGGCGACGCGTACTCCGTCGGCTACATCTCGCGCATCGAGTCGGGGACCCGCCGCCCGACCCTCGCGGCGCTCACGGTCATCAGCGAGCGCCTCGGCACCTCGGTCGGCGAGCTCGTGGCCGGCGCCTCGGAGCAGCAGCTCGACGAGATCCGGCTCGGCTTCAGCTACGCCGAGCTCGCGCTCGAGAACGGCGAGGCGGTCGACGCCGAGCACCAGGCCCGCCAGACGCTGGCGCGCGCCGAGGGCGCCTCCGTGCCGGACCTCACCACCCGGGGTCGGTTCGTCGTCGCCCGGGCGCTGGAGGCGATGGGCCAGCTGGACGACGCGATCATGGAGCTCGAGTCGCTGTTCGCCGACATCGACGGCCTCCCGGCACTCCGCTGCGGCATCGCGCTGAGCCGGTGCTACCGCGAGGCGGGCGATCTCAACCTCGCCATCGAGGTCGGTGAGCGGATCCGCCCCGTCATCGCCGAGGGTGGGCTGGAGCGCAGCGACGAGGCGGTGCAGCTGGCGATGACCGTCGCGCTCGCCTACATCGAGCGCGGTGACCTCCACCGCGCGGCCCGGATCTGCACCGAGGCCATCGCGATGGCCGAGGAGGTGGCCTCGCCCACCGCACGCAGCGCGGCGTACTGGAACGCGAGCATCGTCTACTCCGAGCGGGGCGAGACGCAGGCGGCGCTGGCCCTCGCGACCCGGGCCCTCGGCCTGCTCGGCGAAGGACAGGACGCCCGCAACCTCGCCCGACTCCGGCTCGAGCTCGGCCGTCTCCAGCTCGCGCTCGACCCGCCGGACGCCGAGCAGGCGCTCGTCCAGCTGGAGCGGGCGAACGAGGAGCTGCGCAGCACGAGCGCATCGCGCGCCGAGATCGCGCAGGCGCAGGTCGTGCTGGCGCATGCGCTCATCGTCGACGGCCGTCCGGAGCAGGCGCTCGAGGTGGTGGTGGCGGCCCGCGACGCGACGCCCGGACAGGCGTCCCTCGGCGCGGCCGAGGCCGCGACCGCGCATGGTGAGGCACTGGCGGAGCTCGGCCGCACCGACGAGGCCATCGGCGTCTGCCGGGAGGCCGCCGCGCTGCTGACCGCCCTGCCCGGCGCCGATCGCTGGGTCGCCCAGGCCTGGTGCGAGCTCGCGGAGCTGTTCGACCTCCTCGGCGAGACGGCCGCGGCGCACGCCGCCTTCAAGTCGGCGGCGAGCGCCAGCGGCCTTCGGCTGCGCGGCGGGGACCGGCGGACGAGCCGGGTCCGCCAGGACGTCTCGTAGGGCGTGCTCTAGCAGCAGCCGGACGGCCGGTCGGCCATCACGACCGACGCGCCCTGGGAGGGCGTGCCCAGCGCGACCGCCAGCGTGGCGGCGAGGGCGGCGGCGGTGGCGGCGATGATCTTGCGGGTCTTCAACATGGGGTTCTCCTTCGGGGGGGAGGTGCGACCGGGCGGGGTGCTCGACCGCGGGATTTGCCAACGAGGTTGTCACATCTTGGTCAACCACGGAATGCTGAGGGGGCAATCCGGTGCTAAGGTCCTGTCTCGGACGCCGGCACGAGAAGAGCCACGGCAATCGGGAGCCGTGCTCGTGCCGGCGCGCTCGCGCCCGAGGTCGGATCCGGAGCGGGGTCGAACCGGTCGCCCGGAGCCGGGTGGACCGGACCGGACCGCTCCGTGGGGCCGACCGGGACGGGGCGCGGAGACGGTCATGCAGCACTGGTGCACGCGGGGCACCGGTCTGATCCGGCGCGCTGTGGACAGCCGGCGGGAGGCTTGTGGGCGTCGCGATCCGCCGCTTAGGGTCGAAAGCGACCCGAGGGCCAGCGCCGGCCGGGTCCAACCGACAGCTCTCTCGGGCGGATCGCAGCAGTATCTGGCGTGGGCTCTCCCTTCCCGGAACGCATGTGGGTGCGTTCCACGACTTTCTCCTGGGGACCCGACATGACGTCACTGAGCGAGCGCCCGTCTCGCGTCACCGAGCTGCGACCACCCGGCCGGTCCGCGCATCCTGATCGCGCGGATCGCCGCCGCGGCGAGGTGGTCACCGACACCGATCTGCTGCGCCGCTGCCGACGCCGCGACGGGGAGGCATGGAACCAGCTCGT
This sequence comes from Nocardioides sp. L-11A, assembly GCA_029961745.1. Classification (NCBI taxonomy): domain Bacteria; kingdom Bacillati; phylum Actinomycetota; class Actinomycetes; order Propionibacteriales; family Nocardioidaceae; genus Nocardioides; species Nocardioides sp. L-11A. Next base: position 3,938,721 of record CP124680.1, on the reverse strand, counting down.
CGGCCGCTACGAGCGGCTCGTCTACACGGTGGCCCTGCGCAACGGCCTCAGCGCGGAGGACGCTGCGGACGTCACCCAGGCCACCTTCGTGGCGCTGGTCGACGCGCTCGACCGGCTCCGCGACGACGAGAAGATCGCCTCCTGGCTGATGACCGTGGCTCGTCGCCAGGCCTGGCGCACCCGCAACCTCAGTCGACGCACCACGACGCTCGAGGCCGCGCCCGAGGGCGCCACCGATCCCTTCGCCGACTGGGCCACGACGACCGCCCTGCACGACGCCCTCGCCACTCTCGGCGGGACCTGCCGGGACCTCCTCGTCGCCCTCTACTTCGAGCCGGACGCACCGAGCTACGCGGAGATCGCCCAGCGCTTCGGCCGGTCCATCGGAGGCATCGGGCCGCTGCGCGGCCGGTGCCTCGACAAGCTGCGCGCGATCATGGGGGAGGAGGCATGATGACCGCCCGGCCGACCTTCGCCGAGCTGCTCGACTGGGTCGAGGGCCGCCTCTCCGACGAGGCCGCCGCCGCGGTCGCGGCGTACGTCGACTCCGGCGATCCGGCCACCTCCGCCAGCGTCGCGTGGATCCGCGACTTCCTCGCCGCGGCCGGCTCGATGCCGTTGAGCCAGCCGCCGGCCGACCTCAGTGCCCGGCTGCGTGGCGTCTTCGACCAGCTGCACCGCCCGACGCACACCGACGGCTGGTCCGACGCGTGGCTGCTGCACGACGCGCGCTCGGGTCTCGCTGCCGGCGTGAGATCCGGTGACGACGGCGGTGTCCACCTGGCCTTCGACAGCGAGCTCGGCCGGTTCGTCCTCGACGCCACCGGGGCAGGCGTCGGCGAGGTCGATGTCCAGGGCCTGGTCATGCCGACTCCGGGGACGGGCGGCGTGGACCTCGCGTTCCTCGCCCACGGCGACCTGCGCCGCGCGGTCCGGACCACGCCCGACGGCAGGTTCGATGCCCGCGGGGTGCCGGTCGACGTCGACGAGCTGTGGCTCACGGCCGGGGCGACCCGGGTGCGGGCGACCCTCGACCTGCGTCGCTGAGCGCCCGGACATGAGCATCGCGAGACACGCCGCGGCAGGGGCCGGGGCGGAGATCGACGAGCTGATCAGGGAGGCCGGGCGCTGGCTGAACCGCGACGTCGCGCGATGCCGCGAGCTGATCGAGTGTGCCGAGGACGGCCTCGACGGCCAGCGCGATGCCGCCCGGCTGGCGGCGATCGACATGGTCCGTGGCGACCTCGCCGTCGCCGGCGGCGAGCTCGGCACCGCGGCCGCCGCCTATCGCAGCGCGCGCCGCAACTGGCTCGCCGCCGACCAGTCCGTCGAGGCGGTCCGCGCCGCCGCCGGGGCGAGCGAGGTGCAGTTGCTCGTGGGGGAGTTCGAGGCCGCCGAGGCCGGGCTGCTGCGGCTCCAGGCCGACCTGGGGCGGATCCCCCACGAGGACACCCGGGTCACCGCGCTCGGCGCGCTGGTCCAGCGTCAGCTCGCCGACGCCCGTGCCGGCCGCGGTCAGGTCGCCGCGGCGCTGCGGCAGTACGACGCCGCCGAGAACCTGTACGGCGCCCTGGGCGACGCCGACAGCATCGCCCAGGTGCAGCTCAGCCGGGGCCGGGCCGCCCTCGACGCGGGGCTGCCCCACAACGCGCTGCTGGAGCTGAACCGGGCCCGGGTGTCCTACGAGGCCTCCGGCCAGGGGCACCGGGCCACCGTCGCGGCCGCGCTCGTGGCCGAGGCGTTCTCCGCCACGGGCCAGGTCGCCCGGGCGCTCGAGGTGCTCGACTGCCTGGCCGCCGAGCTCCCCGAGACGCAGTGGCACGTGGCTCTGCACGCCCTCGTCCGCTCCGATGCGCTGCTGCGGTCGGGGTTCGCCGCCGAGGCGCACGCGGAGGCCTGCGCCGCCGAGGAGGTGTTCATGCGGATCGGGGCGGTCGAGTGCTCCGCCCGCGCCGCTCTGGCGTGTGCCCGCGCCTCCCTGGCCTGGGGCCGGCATCGGGCCGCGGCCGCGGAGCTCGACGTCGCGGAGCGTCTCTTCGGCGACTGCGGCAGCAGGCTGATGCGGATCCACTCCTGGCTGCTCCGGGCCGAGGTCGCGTGGGCCCTCGGGGACGCCGAGTCCTGCCGGATCACCTGCGACCGGGTGATCGCCGCGGAGGTCGACGACACGCCGCCGCTCGTCGTGGTCCGGGCCCGGGTGCTCGCGGCCCGGGTCGCGGAGCCCGACGCCGCCGCCGCCCTGCTGGACGCCGCCGCCTCCCGGGCGGCCGGGCTGGGCACGCCCGAGCTGCGGGCCGACGTCCTCCTCGCCCGGGCGCGCCACGAGCGTCGTACCGGCCAGGTCGCGCAGGCGGTGGCCTCCCTGCGCCGGGTGCTGAGCGTGGGCCGGGGCTGGGCCCAGCGCCTCGGGCACCGCACCAGCGTCGGGTGCCCCTCGCTCACCGAGGCGACCGACGAGCTGATCCTGCTGCTCCTGCAGCGCGGTGACCACGCCGGCCGGGTGGAGGCGCTGCGCCGTGTCCGCGCGGCCAAGGCGGCGACGCTCGACCGGCCGCGTGCCGCGCCGGTGGTCGGCTCCCCGGGCTCCGGGCCCGGGATCTCCGACGTCCCCGGCGACGGCCGCCGTCGCCGCCTGGAGCGCCTCCTCTCCGACGCCATCGCTCCGGCCCCGGTCGCCGCCGGCGATGCCGAGGAGACGCTGCCGAGTCTTCCGGGCGGCTCCCTCGTCGAGTACTACGTCGCCGGTGACGACGTGGTCGTGTTCGTCCTGCGCGACGGTCACGTGGACGCGCGGGTGCTGCCGCGCACCGCCGAGAGCAGTCGGCGTCTGGTCAACGCCTGGCAGCAGGAGTGCACGCTGATGGCTCCCGGCGGCCGCGTCCTGCCCGGGTTCACCTCCTCGGCCGCACTGGACGGGCTCTTCGACCTGCTCCTGGCGCCCGTGGTGGAGCTGCTGGCCGACCTCGACGACGAGCTCCCCGTGGTCGGGCACCGGCACCTGCACGCCGTCCCCTTCGACGCTCTGCTCGACGAGGTGGGGCCGTGGTACGCAAGCCTCGCCCGCCCGCTGCTGCCCCCCGAGCCGACGCCCACAAAGGCTCCCGAGCTGACCGCGCTGGTGCTGGCCGTGCCCGACGAGAACGCGCCCTCCATCCAGCGGGAGGCGGCGATGATCCAGGGCCACCTCCCGGCGGCGGAGGTGCTCGTCGCGGAGGAGGCGACCCTGGCCGCGCTCGGGACACGCGCCCGGGGCGTCGACGTCGTCCACCTCGCCTGTCACGGGGTGTTCCGCCACGACGACCCGCTGTCCTCCGGTCTGCGACTCGCCGACGGCTGGCTGCGGGCCCGTGACATCGCGGCCGGTCGGGTCGCTCTCGAGGACGCGGTCGTGGTGCTGAGCGCCTGCAGCTCGGGGCGCTCGTCCGACCACACCAGTGCGCCGATGGGTCTGGTGTCGGCCTGCCTCGCCGCGGGCGCCCGCGGCGTGGTGGCGGCGCTGTGGGTCGTCGACGACGAGGTGACGCTGGAGCTGATGACCCACTTCTACGCCGCCCTCGCCGGCGGTGCCGAGCCGCCCGCCGCGTTGCGCCGGGCCCGGCGCCAGGTCGCCCGCCGCTACCCGCATCCCTACTACTGGGGGGCGTTCCGCTTCGTGGGCCGCGCCGACCCGGCCCGGTAGCACGGATCAATCCCGGTCCCGGGAGCACCAGTGATCCGAGACGCCGTCACCGGCGTCCGGATCTGGTGTCGAGGGGCCGTGCCCCGGCACGCGAGGGAGTGGTTCGAACGTGGTTCAGCAGGGGGGCGGGCGATCGGCCTGCGAGGGGGCGGGGGACGAGGAGCGGGCCGGCTGGCCACCGAGCTTCCCCCACCGGGAGATCGACGCGCTGATCGACCGGCTCGAGCGCGGGGGAGCAGCCGACCGGACCGAGGCGCACCGCCTGCTCGGCCTGGTGTCGGGGGAGGCGCAGCGGCTGCGCAGCACGGTGGTCCGGCTCGTGACGGCACGGCTGTCCGAGGCCGATCGCGAAGCCCAGCGGATCGTCGCCGCGGCGATCCAGGAGAGCGAGCAGTTGCTGGCGGCCGCGCGGGAGTCGATCCGGGTGCAGACCCGGGCCGGAGCGTCGGTCCGGGCGGAGCAGCCGGGGAGCCGGGAACCGATTCGCGCCGTACCGGATCAATCGGCTGGCCCGGCGCACTAGTTGCACATGTTCAGTCGATCCCGGTCCGCAGCAGAGGGTGAGCCGCAGGCGGATGTGTCTCCCGAGTCCACCGGTGACGAGGCCGCACGCGCCTTCGACCAGGTGCTGTCCGACCTGCAGCCGCCCGGCTCGCCCGCCGCCGAGCCGGACGTCACGGCGGTGGCCGCCGACGCGGAGGAGCATGCCGCGACGCTGCGGGCCACCCGCGGCGCCCATCGTGAGGCCCAGGCGATGCTCACGCTCGCCAGCCAGGCGCGGGAGGAGGCGAGCGAGGAGGCCGAGCGGATCGTGCTCGAGGCGCGCGACGCCGCCGAGCGCACCCGCCAGGAGATCGCCGGCTGGGCCGCCGCCCAGCGCGCCAAGGTCGACGCCCTCGCGGCCGACCTGGCCGCCACGGCGCGGCGCGACGCCGACACCATCCGGGCCGAGGCGCTGCGGACCTCGATGGCCGAGGCGGAGGAGACCGCCCGGAGCTATGTCGCCGAGGCGGCGGAGGGCGCGCAGCGCGACGCGGAGGCGATCCGGACCGAGGCCCGGCTGGTCCTCGACCGGGCGACCGAGCTCGGCGAGGAGGTGGGTGAGGCCATCGCCGATCTGACCGCCGCCGCGGCGGCCGTCCGGACGCGGCTCGACGACGCCGGCACGGCCATGAGGCGGTTGCTCGACGAGAACCCCGCCGCGGAGGTGCCGGACGGCTCGGACGGCGCGGACAGCGCGGACGGCGCGGGCGAGGTGGGCGCGGCGGCCGACGGCGATCCGGAGGACCAGGTGTTCACCGATGACGCCCACGACCGCGACGACCAGGGCGACGACGGCCCCGGCGATCCCGACGGCGTCGACGACCCGGACGACCCGGACGAGCGGGACGACCCGGACGAGCCGGACGAGCCGGACGACCGGGGCGGTCCGGAGGGTCCGGACGATCCGGGCGGCGCGGGCCAGCCGCAGGATCGGCAGCTCGGCTCCATGTTCCGGCGCCAGGGTCACCATGGTCGCGGCAGCGGTCAGTGAGGCCCGTCCGGCGCGCGATGGCGCCGAGTGGACCGACGCGATCCGCGGCTCCGGCGCCGGGAGCCCGGAGCCCCGACTCCTGGCAGCGGCGACCGCACTGCAGCGCGCACTGACCGAGGCCCGACTGCCGCTGAACCTCCCCGGCGTGGCGGAGGTGCGCGACGAGCGCAGCCACACGATCGACCGGTTCGCCGACCAGGTGCTGCCCCGGCTGGCCGAGCGGACAGCACCGGTCCTCGTCGTCGTCGCCGGCCCGACCGGCGCCGGCAAGTCGACCCTCGTCAACAGCCTGGTCGGTCACACCGTGACGACACCGGGCCTGCTCCGGCCGACCACCCGATCGCCGGTGCTGGCGCATCACCCCGCCGACCGATCCTGGTTCCGCGACGAGCGGATCCTGCCCGGGCTGCGCCGCGTCACCGGCTCGACCGGCGACCACGACAGCGTCCGGCTGGTGTCCGCGCCGACCGTGCCCCGCGGGATCGCGATCCTCGACGCGCCCGACTTCGACTCGGTCGACGACGACAACCGCGCCCTGGCGCGCAAGCTGATCGCGGCCGCCGACGTCCTGCTGTTCGCGACCTCCGCGGCGCGCTATTCCGACCGGCTGTCCTGGCGGCACCTCGACCTCGCCGTGGAGCGGGGCGCCTCGATCGCCGTCGTGCTGAACCGGATCCCGACGGCCGACCGCGCCACCGTGGTCCCCGACCTGCGCCGGATGGCCGCCGAGCGGAGGGTGCCGGCCGACCACGTCTTTCTCGTCGAGCAGGCCGACCTCGACGACCCGGCGCTGCTGCCGCCCGACCTGGTGCGCCCGATGCGGACCTGGATCGACGCGCTCGCCGCCGACCCCGTGGCGCGTACGGCGGCCGCCGAGCGGACCGTCACCGGCGCCGTCCGCCACGCCGTCACGGTCGCCGCCGCCGTCGCCGAGGCGGCCGCACGCCAGGTCGAGGCGATCGCGGAGCTGCTGAGCGTGGCCGACCGGGTCTACGCCGACGAGCTCGCCGCCCTGGAGCAGGCCGTACCGCAGCTCCTCGCCACGCAGTCCGTGGTCACCGACCGGGTCGACCGCGGCGCGGTCCTCTCGCCCGACCTCTCCGCCGATCTCGCCCTGGAGCGACTCCTCGTCGACCACGCCTGGCGGGCGGCCGAGCGCGCCAGCACGGAGCTGCGCGCCACCGCCCACGGCAGCGCGCTGCTCGACTGGAGCGCCGAGGATCTCAGCCGGCCCGGCAAGGGGCTCGGCCCGCGCGCCCGCAGGGCGATCCGCAGCGCCCGCCAGGCCGCGCGCCCGGTCGACGAGCTGCTCGCCGCGCTGCTGACCGAGGACCGCGACCGCTATCTGCGCCCCGTCCTGGACCGCACCCTCGCACCCGACGCGGCGCCACGGCTGCGCGCCGCCGCCGACCACGCCACCCGGGCCCTGGCCCGCCACGAGACGAGAGGCCCGCTGCGATGAACCTCCAGGCACGGCTCGACGGCCTACGCAGCGCCGCCGACGCGGCGGAGGGCCGCCTCGACCCGGCACTCCTCGAGGAGATCCGGGCCGGGGCCGACCGATCGAGCGGCCGGCTGCGGCTCTCTGAGCGACACACCGTCGTGGCGATCGCCGGGGCCACCGGTTCGGGGAAGTCCTCGCTCTTCAACGCCCTCGCCGGTGCCGAGATCTCGATCTCCGGAGCCCGTCGTCCGACCACCTCGACCGCGCAGGCGCTGGTGTGGGGCGAGGACGACGCGGACGAGCTGCTCACCTGGCTCGGCATCCGGTCCACCGACCGCCACGGACGCGGCTCGCTGCCGGTGTCCTCGCCCGGCCGGCTCCCCGAGGGGCTGGTCCTCCTCGACCTGCCCGACCACGACTCGATCGAGGTCGCCCACCACGCCGAAGCGCGGCGAGTCGTCGAGCTCGCCGACGTGCTGGTCTGGGTCGTCGATCCCCAGAAGTACGCCGACGCGGCGATCCACCGCGAGTTCCTCCAGCCGCTGGCCGGTCACCGGGCGGTGACCATGGTCGTGCTCAACCAGGTCGACACCGTGCCCGAGGACCGGCGGCGGGGCATGCTCGCCGACCTCAGGAGGCTGCTGGTCGTCGACGGCATCCGTGACCCGCGGATCCTGGCGACCAGCGCCCGGCACGGCACCGGGATCGACGAGTTGCGCCGCGCGCTCACCCGCCGGGTGCAGGAGAAGCAGAACACCGTGCTGCGCATCGACGCCGACATCCGCGCGGCCGTCGCCCGGCTCGAGGAGGCGGCCGGGCGCGCGGCGTACCCGGTGCCGGAGGTGTGGGTGGCCGACCTCGAGCGCCGGGTGGCCGACGCCGCCGGCCCGTCCCCGGCCCGCCGCGGACCGGTCGACCGGCCCGCGGTCGACAACGCCGTCCGCGGCCTCGTCGACCGGATCTGCCGTGACCTCGCCCCCGGCTGGGGCCGGGCGGTCCGGACCGCCGTCACCCAGCGACTCGGCGACACCGACGACCGACTCGACGCCGAGCTGGCCGCTCTCCCCGCCCCGTCCGGCCGCCGCGCCACGCCGGTGGGCGCACGCACCGGCGTCGCGGTCGCCGCCCTCCTGACGGTCGCGGTCGCCGGGGCCAGGGCAGCCGGCCTGCTTCCCCTGCCCGTGGCCCTCGGCGCCGCCTCCTTCCTCGCGATCGTCGCCGCGGCGGCCGGCCTGCTCGGCCGGCGTGCCTCACGTCGCGCCGCGGACCGGGCGCACCAGGTCGACGACGGCTGCCGCGAGGTGGTCGCCCGGGTCGTGCGCGAGCACGTGCTGGTCCCCGCGCGGCGCGAGCTGGCGTCGTACGCCCGTTTCGAGCGCGGTCTGCGCTCGGCCCGCGCTCCGGGCTGAGCTCCGGCTGGGGGTTCCCTCCCCGGTTTCGGCAGGGGGTGGATCAAACCGGCCGCTCACCGCACCAGTGTGATGTGAAGACCACCCGTGACGGACGGAGCGCGCGATGAGCGTCGCGCGCGTCCCGCTCGACCTGCCGGGAGCACCCGTCCCGGCACCTGTGGAGGTGTCCACCGAGGCACTCGTCGAGGTCGTCGCCCACGGCCGGGCCCGGCGTCTCCTCGAGCTGACGGTCGCGACCGGGCTCCTGGTGGCGCTGGCGCCGGTGCTCGCGGTCGTGGCGCTCCTCGTCAAGGGCAGCAGCCGGGGGCCGGTGCTCTACCGCCAACGGCGGGTGGGGGTCGGCGGCCGGCCGTTCGAGATCGTGAAGTTCCGCACCATGCGCCGCGACGCGGAGGACCACGCCGCCGCGCTCTTCGCGCAGCGTAACGACGGCTCCGGCCCACTCACGAAGATCCACGCCGACCCGCGCGTGACACGGGTGGGCCGGGTGCTCCGCCGCTTCTCGCTCGACGAGCTGCCCCAGCTGTGGAACGTGCTCAACGGCACCATGGCCCTGGTCGGACCCCGGCCGACGACGCCCACGGAGGTCGCCCGGTTCGCCGACCGCGACCACCGGCGGCACGCGGTCCGGCCCGGCATCACCGGCATCAGCCAGGTGAGCGGCCGCAGCGACCTCGACTGGGAGGACGCCGTCACCCTCGACCTGCAGTACGTCGCCGCCCGCTCGCTGCGCCTCGATCTGTTGATCCTCCTCCGCACCCTGCCCGCGGTCCTGCGCGGCCGTGGCGCCTACTGACGACGGGAGCCCGACGATGCGCGTCCTCCATCTCATCGAGTCGCTCGGCGGCGGAGTGCTGACCTCGGTGCTCGCCATGGTCGAGGCGACCCCCGGGCTGGAGCATCACGTCGCGGTGTGGCCGCGCCGGACCCACGCCGACACCGGTGACCGGCTCGACGCCTTCGCCGGCGTGCACGAGCTGCCCCGCGGGCTGCCCCGGGCGCTCCGATCCGCGGACGAGCTGGTCCGCAGCCTCGCGCCCGACCAGGTCCACGCGCACTCGTCGTACGCCGGGCTGCTGGCCCGGTTCCCCCGTCCCGCGGCGGAGGTCGTCTACAGCCCGCACTGCTTCGCCTTCGAGCGGCAGGACCTCGGCCCCGCGGCCCGCGCCGGCGTCCGTCGGATCGAGCGGTCGCTGGCCGCCCGCACCGCCGTCCTGGCGGCCTGCTCGCCCCGCGAGGCCGCCCTCGGCCGCGCCCTGGGGCACCGCCGCGTCGTCACCGTGCCCAACCGGCCGCTCCACGTCCCGGACCTGCGCGCCCGGTTCGCGCCGGATCTCCACGTGGTCACGGTCGGCCGGATCGGGCCGCAGAAGGACTGGCCCTACCTGCTGCGCGCCAAGGGCTACCTCGAGGACGTGCTCGGCTGCCACGTCTCCTGGGAGTGGCTCGGCGGCGGTGACCCCGGCGCGGAGCAGGCGCTGCGCGCCCACGGGGTGGCCGTCGCGGGCTGGCTCCCACGCTCCGAGGTCCTGCAGCGCGCGAGCCGGGCCCAGGTCTACGTGCACACGGCCGCCTGGGAGGGCGCCCCGATCAGCATCCTCGAGGCCGCCGCCCTCGGCCTGCCGCTCGCGGTCCGCGGCATCCCCGGCCTGCTCGGCCTCGACCTGCCGGGCACCGCGCGGACCGCGGCCGACCTCGCCGACCGGATCGCCCGGCTCCGCGACCCGGCGCGGTGGTCCGCCGAGCAGCAGCGCTCGCTGCAGGTCGCGGCCGGCCACACCCGCCGTCTCCAGCACGAGCGCCTGACCGCCGCCTACGGGCTCGCCGCCCCGGATCTCGTCCTCAGATAGGAAGCACATGTCCACCACCCACGCTGTCCCCGCGGAGTACGTCGACCGCCCGGAGCCGTCCGCGGTCCGGGGGAGTGCCCGCGCCCTCGGCGCCCTGCTGTGGCGCCGCCGCTGGATCGTCGCCCTGGTCGTGATCCTGGTGGCGAACGGCGTCGCCGCCGGCCTGGTCCTCGCGGACCGCGAGTACACCGCGTCGGCACGGATCGCCGTGACCCCGCGCGCCGACCTGCCGCCGTCGACGGTCGACTACACCGACCTGCTCGGCACGGTCGCCGACGTCGGCAGGTCGTGGCCGCTGCTCGAGGAGGTCGCGGACCGAGTACCGGGCCGGTCGGCCGACCAGCTGCGGGACGACGTCGAGGGCAAGGTCGTCGAGGGCACCGTGATCGTGCAGGTGGCGGTGACCGACACCGACGCCGAGCGCGCCGCCCGGACGGCGAACCTGATCCTCGAGCTGCTGCCGGCCAACGATCCCGCCGGTGGCGCCTTCGCCTACCACGTCACCGAGGACGCGGTCGTCCCCGACGAGCCGAGCTCGCCGAACGTCCCGGTGGCGGCCCTGGCCGGCCTGGTGCTCGCGTTCCTCCTCGCGATCGTGGCCGCGATCGTCGTCGACCGGCTGTTCCGCACCGTGAGCGACGCCGAGGAGATGGGCGAGCTCGCCGACACGCCGGTCCTGGGCGTGATCCCCAAGCCGGCCGACCCCCGACAGGCGAGTGCCATCGACTACTGGGCACCGGAGTTCCAGTCGATCCGCGCCCTGCGCATCGCCGTCGAGTTCGCGAGCGCCGAGGACCCGAGCCGGCTTCTCGTCGTCACCTCGGCCGGTACGTCGGACCCCTGGGCCGGCTGGATCGAGGTCAACCTCGCCGTCGCCCTGGCCGAGGTCGGCCACCGGGTCCTCGTGGTCGACACCAGCGGCGACCCCGACGTCCACCCCGCCCTGCGGGCGCCGAGCGGCGAACCCGGTCTGTACGACGTGCTGGCGGGCGAGGTCGACCTGGTGGACGCCGTCCGGGAGGGACCGACGGAGGACGTCGACCTCCTCGCCGTGGGACAGGCGCACCTGGCGCCGCCGAGCCTGCTGGAGATGAGGTTCGACGGCCTGCTGGAGAGCACCGAGGGCAGCTACGACGTGGTCCTCGTCCACGCCGCTCCCGTCGCCTCCTCCGAGGACGCCCGGATCATGGCGATCCACGGCGCGCTGCTGCTCACCGTGCCGTCCGGCTCGGTCCACCCCCGGACGGTGCAGCGGGCGGCCGAGCACCTGAGGGAGATCCAGCTGCGGATCCTGGGCAGCATCCTGGTCGGTGTCCGCGCGCCACGCCGGCGCCGGGTCGGCGAGGCCTGATGCGGACCGGGCTGCGGGTCGCCGTCGTCCAGCAGGGCGGCGTCCTCGGCGGCGCCGAACGCTGGCAGCTGCAGCTCGCCGACGCCACGGACCGGCTCGACGTGACGGCGATCGGGCTGGGCGCCGGCGCGACGACCGCGGCCTGGGCGCGGCGCGGCTGGCCGGTCGCGACCGTGCCGGCCGGCAGGTCGCTCGCCCGGCTCGCGACCGCCGCCCGGCGGCTGCGCCGGCTCCTGGCCCGGGAGCGTCCCGACATCGTGCTGGCGCACGGCGTGAAGGCGGGGCTGGTCGCGGCGGCCGCGGCCCGGCCCACGGGGATCCCTGTCGTGTGGGTGCGCCACGACGCGTCGTACGCCGGTGCGCCGGTGCGGCTGCTCGACCGGCTCACCCAGGGTCAGGTCGCCACCAGCTCCTGGCTGCTCGAAGGCCGCACGCCGCGCGCCGGCGTGGTCCTCAACCCACCCCGGAGACCCGGCCCGGTGCCGGCCGCGGAGGCCCGCGCGCTCCTCGGCATCGATCCCGCCCCCGGCGAGCTCGTGCTCGGCATGGCGGCCCGGGTGGTCCGGCACAAGGGCATCGAGGACGCGGTCCGCGCCCTGGCGCTGCCCGGCGCCGCCGCCTGGGAGCTGGTCGTCGCCGGGGTCCCCGACCCGGCGGAGCCGGACGAGCAGGACCGGCTGGTGAAGCTGGCCGCCGATCTCGGTGTGGCCGAGCGGGTCCGCTTCCTCGGTGAGATCCCCGACGTGGCGCGCGTCGTCTCGGCGTTCGACGCCCTCGCGGTCCTCACCAAGCCCACGGCGGCCGAGCCCTGGCTGCGCGAGGCCTTCGGGATGTCCGCGCTGGAGGCGCTCACCGGCGGCGTGCCCGTCGTCGCGGTGCCGCCGGTCGACGAGATCGCCGCCGCGGGCGGCCTGCCCGTGCGCGTCGCGCGGCCCGACGACGTCGCCGCCGCCCTCGCGACACTCGCCGACGCCGGCACCCGCCGACGGATCGGCGCCGCCGCCCGGCGACGGGCGCTGGACTTCCCCGACGCGGGTGCGGCCGGCCGGCGGCTGGCCGACCACCTGGCGCTGCTCGCGCACCGGCCGGGCGCCGGTCACCGCACCATGACGCCACCGCTGAGCGTGGTGACCACCGTCCTCGACGACGAGCAGGGCCTCACCGAGCTGCTGACCGCCGTCGTACCCCAGCTCGGCCCCGACGACGAGCTGGTCGTCGTCGACGGCGGCTCGACGGACGGGACGACGGAGGTGGCGCGGCGGGCCGCGGAGGCGGACTCCCGCGTGCGGCTGGTCGTCGAGCGCGGCGCGGGCATCTCCCGCGGTCGCAATGTCGGCATCGGGCTGGCCCGCCACGACGCCGTCGCCTGCACCGACGCGGGCTGCGTGCCCGCGCCCGGCTGGCTGGCCGCGTTGCGCGGGGCGTTCGACCGGCACCCGGACGTCGGCCTGTGGACCGGCACCTACCGGGTCCTCGCCGAGCGGCCCTGGGAGCTGGCCCTGGCGGCTGCGGGCTATCCCGCGATCGACGAGCTGGCGCGCCCCGGGCCGGGGGTCCGGGCCTACGGCCGCCTGTTCGGCCGCAGCTTCGACCCCTCGATGCCCACCGGCCGCTCGGTGGCCTTCACCCGCCGGGCCTGGGCCGACGCGGGCGGCTTCCCCGAGCACCTCGCGACCGGCGAGGACGTGCTCTTCGGGCGGAGCATCGTCGCGGCCGGGCACCGGGCGCGGATGGTCCGCGACGCCGAGGTCGCCTGGGCGCAGCGCCCGACCCTCCTCGCGAACCTGCGGATGCTGCGCCGCTACGGCGAGGGCAGCGGGCACTCGCTGGACCCCCGGCTGCTGGGCCGCGACCTGGCCCGCGCGGCGTCGTACGCGGTGGGGGCGGCGGTCCTCGCGCGCGGCGGGCGGACGTCGCGGGCGGTGGCCCTGGCCGGCGCGGCCGGCTACCTGTCGCTGCCCGTGGCCCGTGCCGCGCGTGGCCCGCGACCCCTCGCCGCGACCGCGCTGGTGCCGCCCGTCGCGGCGGCCCGCGACCTGGCGAAGGCCTGGGGCGCGCTGTCCGCCGTCGCCGCCGGCGTGCGGAGACGGCGATGAGAGCGGAGCGGCACGGGGCGCTCCGGGCGGGCGTCGTGGCCGTCGTCGTGCTGCTGCCCTTCGGTGACGTCGCGGTGCCCGGGCTGGGGATGCGGCTGATCCACGTCGCGATGCTGGTGCCGGCGACCCTCGCCCTGCACCTGGTGATCGTGCGCGGCGCCCGGATCCCGACCTCCGTCGTCCTCGTCGGGTGCGGCCTGGGCCTGGTGTCCGGCATCGTCTCCGGAGCCGACGGCGTCGACCCCTCCCGCTCGGTGCCGCTGGTCGTCGGCTCGGTGATCGCCACCTGCTACGCCCTGGCCGTGGTGCTCAGCCGGCCCGGCGCGGAGCTCGGGGTCCTCGACCTGCTGGTGCTCGTCGGCGGCGCGACCGCGGCGTCCGCCCTCGTGTCGGTGGGCCGCCTGCAGGCGGCGGAGGCGGGCAATGTCGTCAACGGCCGGCTGACCGGCCCCTTCTCCCAGCCCAACGAGCTGGGGATCTTCTGCGCCGCGCTGCTGCCCGTCGCGCTGGCGTGCATCGTGACGAGCTCCTCCCGGCGCCGTGCCGCGCTGCTGTCCGTGGCCGCCGCGAGCCTGGCCGTGGCCTGTGTGCTCAGCATGTCGCGCGGCGCCTGGATCGGCGCTCTGGCGTCCTTCGCCTGCCTGGCGGTCTGCGAGCCGGCCCTGCGGCGGGCCCTCCTGGCGATCGGGCTCGGCGCCGCCGCGACCTGCGGCGCCGCGCTGGTCGCGCCGGCCGGCGTACCGGTCCTGGGGGTGGTCGGCGCGCGGATCCGCACGCTCGGCGACCCCACGCAGAACCAGTACGACGACCGCCCGCTGGTGTGGTCGGAGGCGTGGCGTCAGGCCGCCGAGCATCCCTGGCTGGGCGTCGGGCCCGGTGGCTTCCGGTCGGCGGCCACCGAGTCGACGAGCGCCGTCGCGGCCCAGCCCCCGGAGCATCCGCACAACCTGCTGCTGACCGTGCTGGCCGACCGCGGCGTCGTCGGAGCCGCGCTGGGGATGGTGATCGTCGCCGGCTGCGTCCTCGCCGTCCGCCGGCACGTGCTGGCGCCGGAGCCCGGCGACCCGGCCGCCCGGTCGGTGCGGATCCGCAGCATCGCGGTCATCGCCGGGCTGGCCGCCGTGGCGGTCCACGGCGGCTTCGACATGCCGTTGCGCAACCCGATCGTGTCCGGCCTGGTCTGGACGCTCCTCGGGCTCGCAGCGGTGGCGGAGACCGTGCCGCTCGCGCGCTACGCGGCGGAGCATCACGCAACGACGAATCGGAGGAAGTGGGTCCCCGTGACATGTTGACCACGACACAAGAGGTGCAGCGTCTCCGCGACCGGTGGCGGACCATCGGCCTGCTCGTCGGCGGGCTGGCGCTGGTGGTCACCCTCGGTGCGCAGCTGATCCTGCTGGTGCCGACGACCTACACCGCGACCAGCGCCGTGGCCCTGCGACCGCTGACGGCCGAGCAGTCCGCCGACAGCATCGAGATGCAGGCGCACGAGTTCGGCGTGACGCTCGGCGCGAAGGAGTCCGCCGCCGAGGTCCTGGCCGAGGTCGCGCCCGACCGGCCGCCGCAGGTCGCCGTCACCGCCACCCGGGACCCGGGCACCGCGACGATCAGGATCGCGGTGTCCTCCACGAACCGCGACGTCGCGGTCGACGTCGCCAACGGCCTCGCCGAGCGCGCCGAGGAGCTCGGCGGGACCGACCAGATGGCCCAGGTCGTCGTGGCCGTGCGGGCCGGTGCGGCCGGCGTGACCTCCGGCCCGCCGCGCCGGCTCTACTTCGCGGCCCTGGTGGCCCTCGCGGCCCTGCTGCTGGCCGGCGGGCTGTACCGGATCCGGGAGCGGACGCCGTGAGCCGCCGTGCCCCGCTGGTGCTCATGTACCACGGCGTCGACCACGTCCCCGCCGACCGCGACCCGCACGCGATGTTCGTGACGCCGCAGGCCTTCCGCGACCAGGTCGAGCATCTCCTGGAGGAGGGCTTCGTCCCCCTCTCGGAGCGGGCGTACGTCGAGGGCCGATGCTCGGGCTCGCTGCCTCCGCGGTCGGTGCTGATCACCTTCGACGACGGCTACGTCGGCGTGGGTGAGCACGCGCTGCCCGTCCTGGAGTCGTTCGGCGTGCCGAGCGTGCTCTACGTGCCCGCCGCGCTGGTGGGCGGCTGCTCGGACTGGCTGGAGCCACGCCACCGCCACCCGCTGATGACCGGCGAGGAGCTGCGCTCCGTCGACCGGCGTGGCATGGCGGTCGGCGCGCACGGGACCGACCACCAGGACCTCACCCGGGTCTCCGGTGGCGAGCTGCGACGTCAGACCACGGGCGCCCGCCGGGCGCTGGGGGAGCTGCTCGGCCGGCCGGTCACCTCTTTCGCCTTCCCCTTCGGCAGCCACGACGCCCGGGTGCGCACGGCGGTGCGCGACGCCGGCTACGACACGGCCTTCGCGGTCCACGAGGCGGCCGGCGGGTTCGCCGTCGGCCGGGTCGACGTCAACGCGATCGACACCATGCGGACCTTCCGCCTGAAGCTCCACCGGCTCTACCCCCGCGCCCGGCGGGTGTCCGGCCGGGTGCCCGCCGTACGCCGCGTCGTCCACGACCTCCTCGGCCGGGCCCCGCGCGACCCGGGCGTCGAGCTCGCCGGCCGGGCGGGTGCGCGATGAGCGGGCTGCTGCGTCGCTCGAGTGCGGTGATCGCCATCCTGGCCGTGGCCGGGATCGTCGGCGTCCTGCTCATCGGCTCCACGGCGCCCTCGCCGATCGGCGCGCAGCCGGACCCGGCAGCGCCGTCGGGGGAGGTCGCCCCGCAGCCCGCCTCGCAGCCCGCCCCGCAGTCCACCGGGCAGCCCGCGCCGTCGCCGAGGACCGGCGCCGACGTCGACCTGGGCTTCCAGCTCTCCGCCCACCACAGCGACCGCGCGGACCAGGCGATCGCCGTGCTGGACCGCCTGCGGCGCGCCGGCGCGCGCTGGGTCCGCGTCGACGTGGGCTGGCAGACCCTGCAGCCGCAGGGGCCCGGTCCCTTCGACCAGTGGTACGTCGAGCTGCTCGACGAGGTCTTCACCGGCGCCCGGGAGCGTGGGCTGCGGGTCATCGTGTCCCTGTGGCTCTCCCCCTCCTGGGCCACGGACGGCGGCAGCCCCTATGCGCCGCCGGACGACGTCGGCGACTACGCCGACGCGATCGCCGCCGCGGCCCGGCGCTGGGGTGCGGACGTGGCCGCGTGGGAGATCTGGAACGAGCCGAACTTCCCCGTCTTCTTCGAGGGGGCGGACCCCGCCACCTACACCCGGCTGCTGTGCGCGGCCTACCCGGCGGTCAAGCGCTACGACGACGCGCCGGTCGTGTTCGGCGGGCTGATGTACAACGACGACGGCTGGCTCCGGCGGGCCTACGAGGCCGGCGCCCGCGACTGCTTCGACGTCCTCGCGACCCATCCCTATGTCGGCCCGAGCGACGCGCCGCCGGACACGCCGGCGGTCGGTGCGGTCTGGCGGCTCACCCACACACCGGCGGTGCGTGCCGTGATGGAGGAGTGGGGCGACGGCGCCAAGCAGATCTGGATCACCGAGCTCGGCTGGTCCTCGGGGCCCGACAGCGCCGGCAACCCGTGGGACCGGTCGGTCACCCCGCGCCAGCAGGCGGCGTACCTCGGCGACGCGGTCCGCCTGGTCCGCGCGCGCTATCCCTATGTCGGACCGATCATCTGGTACCGCGACATCGACGGGCCGAGCGACACCTACCAGGACGGCTTCGGCCTGCTGCACCCCGACCTCCGGCCCAAGCCCGCCCTGCGCGCGCTGCGCGACGCTGCCCGCCGCCGCTGACGCGACGCGGATCAATCCCGAACCGACCGGCACTGGAGTGACATGACGGTGATCGTCTCCCGCGCGGCCCCCGAGGTGGGGCCGTCCCCGGTGCGCGCCCGCGCCACCGGGGGAGCGGTGTCGTCCAGGTTCCCGGCGCTACCGCCCGGAACGGGCTGGCTGGCGCTCGGGGCGGTCGCGTCGAAGGCGTCGCAGACCCTGGTGCTGCTGCTCATGGCGGCCGTGCTCGATCCCGCGGCCCTGGGGGTCGTGGCACTGGGCGCCGCGCTGCTGAACGTGACGACCGTCCTGGCGGACCTCGGGACCGCCACCGCCCTCGTCCACTTCCGCGGCGACGCCGAGCGCGCGGCCCGGTCCGCGCTCACGCTGGCGCTGGTCACCTCCCTGGCGCTGGTGGCCGTGGTGTGGGTCGCGGCACCGTGGCTCGCCGGCCTGCTCCGGGTCGGCACGGCGGGCGCCGAGGTGTTCCGCGGCATCGTGCTGTGCGTGCCGCTCGCCGCGGCGGCCGGGATCAGCGCCGAGCTGCTGCGCCGCCGCCTCGACTTCCGCCGCCGGATCCTGCCCGACGTCGTGGGCAGCGCCGTCGGGGCGATCGTCACGGGGGCCGCCCTCGCGGCGGGTGCCGGTGCGTTCGCGCTGGTGCCGGGGCAGCTGGCACAGGCCGCGACCGCCCTGGTCCTGCTCGGCGTGCTGCGGCCGCCGGTGCGTCCGGGCTGGTCGGGGCGCGACGCCGCGACGCTGCTGTCCTACGGCAGCGCCCTCGCCGGCGGCGCCCTCCTGTCGCTCGTCATGCTCAACGTCGACTACGTCCTCGTCGCGCACCGGCTCGGTGCCGGCGACCTCGGCGCCTACTCCATGGCGTTCCGGATCGCCTTCATGCCCTACCTGCTGGTCGCGGTGGTGATCGGCGGCGCGGTGTTCCCGCGGCTGTGCCGCCTGCGGGGCGAGGCCGTGGGCGCGTCCGCGATCGCGGCGGCGGTCGTCGTCCACCGCCTCCTGGTGCCGGTCTACGCGGCGATGGCGCTCCTCGCGCCGCTGCTGGGACTGCTCGGCGAGGAGTGGTCGGTCGCCGTACCGGCACTGCGCTGGCTCGCGGCCTACGGCCTGGTGCTGAGCCTGCTCGAGCCGCTGCTCGTCGCGCTCCGGGCGGTGGGCCGCACGGCCGACACGCTCGGAGTCGCCGCTCTGCACGTCGTCCTGCTGGTCCTGCTCCTCGGCCGGTACGTCGACCACGGGATCACCCTCGTCGCCGTCCTGCAGCTGGTCGCGGCCGCCGTCACCCTGGCCGCGGCCGCGGTGCTGGTGAGTGTCCGGGTGCCGGGCTTCCGCTGGTCGCTGCTGGTGCGCCGGTCCCTGCCGGCGCGTCTGCTGCCGCGATCGAGCCCGGTCGTGGAGATCCGCCGTCTGCCGCGGCTCCGTCCGCCGCGGCTCGGCACCGGCCCCGCGCCGGTGGCGCCCATCCTGGCGGTGCTGCTGGTGACGGGCCTCGCCGTGGCCGCCGGGCTCGCCGCCGCGGGCGCGCCGTACCTCGTGCTGGCGCTCGTCGTCGGCCTGACGGTGCTGACGGCCGCCGTCCTGCGCGTCGAGTGGACGGCGATCGCGCTCGTCGTGGCCGCACCGTTCGCGCACCTGCTCCAGGAGCAGATCCACCCGGCGGCGTTCAAGGCCGTCGGCGCGCTGCTGTTCGTGTCCTGGGCGGTCCGGGTGCTGCACGACCCGCGCCCGCAGGGGCTGCGACACCCCGGCCTGGTCGCCCTGGGCGCCCTGGTCGTGGTCCTGATGGCGTCCTTCGTGGCCAACGGCGCGGACGTCGCCTCGGGTGGCGACCACGTCGTGAGCTACGCGGCCCATGCCCTGGTCGTCGTGGTGCTGGTGGACCTGCTGCGGCGCGGCCGGCCCACGCCCGCGGCGTTCGCGCGCCGGCTCGCGACCGCCTACGTGCTCTCCTGCACCGCGGCGGGCGTGGTGGGCGTGGCCTCGTTCCTGGTCCACGGCGGCCGGGCCGTCGGACCGCTGGCGGACCCGAACGACCTGGCGTTCTTCATGATCACAGCGCTGCCCTTCGCCGTCCTCGCCGGCCACCGCAGCCTCGCCCGCCACCGCTCCACAGCCGCTGCCTGGGGGAGTGGCTGTGGAGCGGTCCTCGTCGTCGCGACCCTCGCCACCTTCTCCCGCGGCGCTCTGGTCGGCCTGTCCGCCATGGTGGTGGCGGCCGTGCTGCTGCGCGCGGTCCGTCCGGCGGCCCTGCTCGGCATCGCGCTCGCCGCGGTCCTCGGCGCGGGCGTGATGACAGTGACCCACGGCGACGTGGTCGCCCGGGCCCTGGCCGAGAAGGAGCATGTCGCCGCCAGCAACGTCGACCAGCGGCTCACCGCGGCGTCGGTCGCCGTCGACATGACTGCCGCCGACCCGGTGCTCGGCCAGGGACCGGGAGGGTTCGCCGCCGAGCGGAGCCGCTTCGTCCCGGCCGGCGGCACCGCCGTGCGCGAGGACGTCGCCCACCAGATGTATCTCGACGTCGCCGCCGAGCTCGGTCTGGCCGGTCTGGCCGCCTTCGTCGCGGTGCTGGCGCTCGCCGGCCGCGGTGCCCTGCGGGCCCGCCGGGCGGCCCGCGCCCGGGAGGACCGCCGCACCGCCGACGCCGTCCTGGTGGCGCTGGCCGGCGCCGCGGCCGCGGCCTGCTTCCTCAGCGAGCAGTACTTCCTGCCGATCTGGCTGCTCGTCGCGCTCGGGCTCGGCATCGAGCCGCGGCGCGACCGCCCCCCGGCCGCCGGAGGCGAGGGCCGATGACCCTGCGCGTCCTCCAGCTGCTGACCCAGGCCCGCGGCGGTCCGGTCGACCATGCCGTCGACCTCGCGCTCGAGCTCGCCGCGCTCGGGCACGACAGCCACCTCGCCGGTCCGCCGGGACCCCACCTCGACCGGGCCGCGGTCGGCGGCGTGCGCACGCATCGTCTCGTCGTCCGCCGCGGCGTCGACGCCGTCGGTCTGCGCTCGGCGGCGGCGCTGCTCGGCGACGTGCGGCCCGACCTGCTGCACCTGCAGGACCGTCGCGCCGGGCTCGTCGGTCGGGCCCTCGCCCGGTGGCGTGGCCTGCCCGCGGTCTACACGCTGCACGGCGTCCCGGACCAGCTGGCCGGCCTGGTGCCGGGCAACCTGCCGATGGCCCCGGCCCGGCGCCGCGACCGGCTGGCGTATCTGACGGGCGAGCGGCTGCTGGCCGCCACCCCGCGCACGGCCGTCGTCACGCCGTGCGAGGCGCTCTCGGCGTACGCACGCCGTGAGGTCGGGCTGCCCCCGACCCGGGTCCGCACGGTCCCCAACGGCGTCGGCCGGGCCTGGTTGGACGCACCCGTTCCCGGCCCGCGGCGCACCGGCGTCGCTGCCGCCTGGCTCGGCGTGATGGAGCCGGTCAAGCGGGTGCCCGAGCTGGTCCGTGCCGCGGCCCGGGTCCCGGACCTCGACCTCCACCTGGTCGGCGACGGCCCCGAGCGCGCGCGGGTCGAGTCCGCGGTGGCCGGCGCGGGCAGCGCCGACCGCGTGCGCCTCCTCGGGTTCCGCCCGGACCCCGTGACGCACCTGCGTGCCGCGGATCTGCTGGTCCTGGCCTCCGCGGCCGAGGCCTGTCCGATGGCCCTGCTCCAGGCGATGGCCTCCGGGCTGCCTGTCGTCGCCACCCGCGTCGGCGGGGTACCCGAGATCGTCCGCGACGGCATCGACGGGTTGCTCGTCGATGCCGGCTCCGAGGACCAGCTCGTCACGGCGCTGCGGACGCTGAGCGCCGACGCCGCGCTGCGCGCCCGGATGGGGGCGGCGGCCCGCCGTCGGGTCATCGAGAGGTTCACCGCCGAGCGCTGCGCGCGTGCGCTGCTCGCCGTCTACGAGGAGGTCGGATGAGGATCCTGACCGTCATCGCCGAGCTCGGCATCGGCGGCGCCGAGACCATCGCCGTCACCCTCGCCGCTGCCGCGGCCGCGGAGGGCCACGAGGTGTGGGTGGCGAGCGGGCCCGGCCACCGGATCGCCGCGCTGGAGGCCGCTGGCGTGCGGCACGTGCCGGTGCCCCTCGTCGGCCGGGGGCCGGCCGGACTGGTCCGCGCCGCGCACCGGCTGCGCACGCTGCCGCAGCCCGACCTCGTGCACGCCCACAATCCCAAGGCATCCCTCGTCGCCGGACTCGCGCTGGGCGGCCGGGCGCCGCTGCTGACCACGCTGCACGGAGTGGCCGGCCCCGACGGCCGCCGCGCCGCTCGGATCCTGCGCCGGGTGAGCGATCGCGTCGCCGTGGTCTCGCCCCACCTGGCCGAGGCGTTGGCGGACGAGGGATACCCGGGCAGCCGGATCGACGTCGTCCCCACCGCACTCGAGCCGCTGCCGTCGTACCCGCGCGAGCGTGCGCGTGCCGAGCTGGGCCTCCCGCCCGATGTGCCGGTCGGGCTGTGCCTGGCCCGGCTGGTCCCGCAGAAGCGCCACGACCTGCTGCTCGCCGCCTGGCCCGCCGTCGCCGACCGCGCCGTCCTGCTCCTCGCGGGCGACGGACCCGGGCGTGGGCGGGTCCTGGCCGACATCGACCGCCACGGCATCGGCGCCGGCGTCCGTCCGCTCGGCGAGCGGGCGGACGTGCCCCGCCTGCTCGCGGCCAGCGACTTCCTGGTGCTGCCGACCGACTGGGAGGGACTGCCGGTGGCGGTCCTGGAGGCGCTCGGCGCCGGGGTTCCCGTGCTCGCCTCCCGGGTGAGCGGGCTCGTCGAGCACTTCGCCGGCGCGGTCCGCCTCGCCGAGCCCGGATCGGCCGCCGCGCTCGCCGCGGGCCTGGTCGACCTGGTCGACGACGCCGCCCTCCGCGCGGACCTGGCGTGGCGCGGGCGGGCGCTGGTGGCCGACCGCTTCTCGCGCGCCCGCATGGTGGCGCAGTACGACGACATCTACCTGCGTCTGGCCGGTCGTCCCGTCGGCCGCCGCCCGCGGACAGGAGTGACCCGATGAGCCGCCACCCGAAGCGCCGAGGCAGGCGCCCCAGTTGGCCGCTGTACGCCGGCGTGCTGCTCGTGCTGGCAGGGCTGGTCGCCGGCGGCCTGCTGCTGACCGGGACGATCGGCGGCGCCGAGGACAGCCGGGCACGGACGCCGTACCCGGCCGGCCGGGTCCCTCCGGTCGCGCTGCCGGCGGCCCCGGCCGGGGTGGGCGACGTGCTGGCCGTGCGGTCCTGGGGCCGCGCGGCCGGACAGCTGGCGATCGTGGTCGGCAACGAGTCGACCGAGCCGATCGCGAGCGCCCGGGTCCGGGTGACCGCCCGGGACGCGACCGGAGCCGTGCTCCTCGCGACGAGCGGCACCGACGCCGACGTGTGCTGCACGGTCGTCGGGCTGCCGCCGGGCGCGGAGTTCGGTCTCTTCGTCCCGCTCGACGCGGGGGTCGGCGAGATCGGCGCCGTCGACGTGGAGACGCTCAGCGCCGAGGCGGGCGCGTCGGCCGCGGACGCGTCGGTGCGGGTCGGCGACGCCGACCTGCGCCGCGACGACGACGACACGGTCGTCGCCGTCCGGCTGAAGGCGCGTGGCCGGCTCTCGGGCTATGTCGCCGTCCAGGCACTGCTCGTCGACGGCGAGGGCGAGCTGGCCCAGGTCATCTCGGGCCGCTTCTACTGCTTCCGGCCCGGCGCCGCCCGCACGGTCCGCCTGCACCTCTTCTACGCGGTGCCGCCTGGGCTCCGACTCGACCGGGTGCTGGCGTACCCGATCCCGGACGGCGTCCGCCCGCACGTCCCGGGGCGGTGTCGATGACCGCGGGCGCCGACGTCCTGGTCACCGGCGGGGCGGGCTACATCGGCAGCACCGTCGTCTCGGCGCTCCTCGACGCCGGGCACCGCCCGGTCGTGCTCGACGACCTGTCGGCCGGGCCGCGGTCGTTCCTGCGGGGGCGCGCGGCGTACGTCGGCGACATCGCCGACCACGACCTGCTCCGTCGGGTGCTGCGCGAGAACCCCGGCGTGCGGACCGTCGTGCACTGCGCGGCGAGGGTGGTGGTCCCCGAGTCGGTGCGCGAGCCGGCCGCTTACTACCGCACCAATGTCACGGGCACCTGCGAGCTCGCCGAGACACTGCTGGACTGCGGGGTCACCCGACTGGTGTTCAGCGGCTCGGCCGCGATCTACGCCCCCGGACCCGACCTGGGCGTCGACGAGTCGTCGCCCTGGGACCCGCGCAGCCCGTACGCCCGCACCAAGGCGGTCGCCGAGACCCTGCTGGGCGACCTCGTCGCGGCCACGCCGCTGCGCGTCCTGTCGCTGCGCTACTTCAACCCGGTCGGCGCCGACCCGTGGCTGCGGACCGGCCCCCACCAGCCGGACCCCAGCCACGTGCTGGGCCGGCTCCTGGCCGCGCACCGGACCGGGCGTCCCTTCCTGCTCACCGGGACCGACTACCCGACGGTCGACGGGAGCGGCGTACGCGACTACGTCCACGTCTGGGATCTCGCCCGCGCCCATGTCGCCGCGCTCCGTCACTTCGACCGCGCGCTCGGCGGCGCGCGCTATGAGGCGGTCGACCTCGGCACAGGCAGCGGTACGACGGTGCGCGAGCTGGTCACGACCTTCGAACGCGTCACCGGCCGGCCGCTGCCGGTGGTCGAGGCGCCTCGCCGCGCCGGCGACACCGTCGGCGCGTTCACCCGCAGCACCAAGGCGCGACGACTGCTCGGCTGGCGGCCGGAGCGGACCCTCGCGGACGGCATCGAGGACGCCCGGGCCTGGTCCCGGGCACGGCACCCGGATCGGGAGGCATCATGACGGCGGCACCGACGGCACACACGACCGCGGCGGCACGGACGACTGCGGGGGGCCGGGTCGAGACGGGCCCGGCCGCGCTCGCGCGGCTGGAGCGGCTGGCGGGCTGGATCGACGGGCGCAGCGCTGAGTTCTGCACCTCCGCCGGGTGGCTGCGGGCCGCGGCCCTGCATCTGCCCGGGGCCCCGGCCGTGCTCACCGTCGGCCCGGCCGAGGCGCCGGTGGCGCTGGCCGCGCTGACCACGTCGCGGCGTCGCGGTGTTCCCCGGATCGAGCTGCTGGGCGGCGACCTCAACGACTACGGCCGGCTCTTCCACGACGACGAGGCCGCCGCGGCCGGGCTCGCCGACGCCCTGGTCGGCTGGCTGGGGACGCGTCGCTCGTGGTCCCTCCACCTGGGCCAGGTGGATCCCGACGACGCGGCGGTGCGGGCGATCGTGGCGCGACTGCCCGGCTGCCGGATCGAGACCGGGCCGCCGATGCCGCGGATCGAGGGCGTCGGCGGCAGCTTCCGGATCAGCCGCAACCGGCGGCGCAGCATGCGCCGGGCGACCGCCCGCCTCGACGCGGAGGGCCGGACCTGGCGGACGGTGGCGGCGAGCGAGCCCGGCGACGTCGCCCGGTGGCTGCCCGCGCTGGTCGAGGTCCGGCGTCACCGGGACCACGCCGCAGGCCGGCGCAGCCACCTCGACGACCCGCGGCTGCGCGCCTTCCACGAGACCGTCCTGCTCGACGCGGCCGCCCGCGGCCGGGTGGTCGTCGACGTGCTGCTCGTCGACGACGACGTCGCCGGCTACGCGGTGACGATGGTCGACGGGGACACCTACCGCCTGTGGGACGGTCGGGTCGCGGAGGAGTGGCAGCGCTACCAGGGCGGCATCGTCTGCGACATGCTCGCCGTGCTGCGGGCCGCCGAGGCGCCCGGGGTCACCACCTTCGACTGGCTGCGCGGCCGCACCGAGGCCAAGTTCGGCGACCACGAGACCCGGCGGGTGGCCGTGCGGGCCGCCTCCGGCACGGTGGTCACGACCCTCGACGCCTGGGCCGACGCGGTGCGGCGCGGGGCGCGCCGTGCTGTGCCGGCGTCGCTCGCGCGCGCCCTCGTCGCGCGATGACCCAGGTCGCGGAGCAGGCCGAGACGCTGCGGCGTACCGGTGCGACCGTGCTCGCCCTCGGCGCCTCGGAGCTCCTGGGGAAGGTCGCCACCTTCCTCACCGTGCTGGTGATGGCGCGCCTGCTCGGGGTGGCCGACTTCGGGCTGCTCTCCTTCGGCCTCAGCCTCGGGCTGCTGCTGTCGGTACTGTCCGGGCTGGGCCTGGACGCGCGCGTGATCCAGCTCGGCAGCGCGCGGCCCGCGTTGCTCGACCGGTGCTACGGCGCGCTGGTCGGGATCCGGGTCGCGGTCTCGGGCGCGGTGCTCGCGGCGACGGCGGCGGTCCTGTCCGCCACCATGACGCCCCACGAGGCGGTGGTCGTCACGCTGCTGGTCGCGAGCTGTCTGCTCGACACGGTCACCGACGCCTCGCGGGCGGCCTGTGCCGCCCGCCAGCGCCAGCAGCTCTCCGCACTCGTGCTGGTGCTCCAGCGGTTCTCGGTGCTCGTGCTCTGTGCCGGGATGCTGCTGGCGACCCGGAGCGCGGTGGACGGCGCGGTCGGCTACCTGCTCGGCACCGCGATCGGCGTCCTCGGGATGCAGGTCGCCGCGCGCCGCGCCGGGGCGCGGATGCGGATCCGCGGCAGCGGGGCCGAGGCCCGCCTGGTGCTGCGGGCCGCGCCCGTCACCGGTCTCGGGGACATCGCGGCGATGGGTGTCTTCCGGATCGACGCGGCCCTGATCGGTGTCCTGCTCGGCACGACCGCCGTGGGCATCTACGGCGCCGGCTACCGGGTCTTCGAGTCGATCCTCTTCGTGAGCTGGACCCTCTCGCGCGCCTTCGTGCCGGTCATCGCGAGTCGACCCGACGACGCCCGGCACCTCCGCGACTGGGCCGAGCGCGGCCTGGTCCTGGCCTGTGCGGTCTACCTGCCCTACGGCGTGGTCATCGCGCTGCGGGGCGACGACCTGGTGGCCCTGCTCTTCGGCGAGCAGTACGTCCACCCCGGTGTGCTGCTGGGCCTGGCCGCCGCCCCGCTCCTGTTCGGCATCACGCATGTGTGCGCCTCCGTGCTCCTCGCGCTGCGGCCCGACCCCGTCGTCCTGGTCGCGAGCGTGCTCGCCCTGACGGTGAACATCGCCATGAACCTCCTCCTCGTCCCGCGGTGGGGCATCACCGCCGCCGCCGTGGCCACGACGACCGCCTTCCTCGTCGAGTCGGTCGTCCTCGGGATCGCGCTGTCCCGGATCGCCGGCCGGTTCTGCCGGTTGCGCCCGCTCGCCGCCTTGGTCCCGGGAGCGGTCGTCGCCGGCATCGTCGTCGAGCTGGTCGACGACGTCGCGCTCGCCGTACCGGCCGGGGCTCTCGGGTTCCTGCTGGCCTGGGCCGCCGCCGGGCGGGTGCTCGACCCGGTCCTCTTCGGGAACGTCGTGGCATTCCTGCGCCATCGGCCCCGTGGGGCTGGGATGATGGGCGCGTGAGCACCGACCTGTACGCCGTCACCGTCCTCGGCCACGACCGCCCCGGCATCATCGCCGCCACCACGGCCGGCCTCGCGGAGCTCGGGCTCAACATCGAGGACTCCACCATGACGCTGCTGCGCGGTCACTTCGCGATGATGCTGCTGTGCCGGGGCGGGTCCGACGCCGCCGCGATCGAGCAGGCGCTCGCGCCGCTCGCGGCCGGTGGCGACCTGGACGTGGCGGTCCGCCCGGTCGCGTCCGGTTCCGCCCCCGCGGCCGGCGGCAGCGCCTGGGTGCTCACCGTCCACGGCGGCGACCGTCCCGGCATCGTCTCGGCCGTGGTCAGCGAGGTCGCCACCGCCGGCGGCAATATCACCGACCTCACCACCCGCCTCGCGGGCGACCTCTACCTGCTGGTCGCCGAGCTCGACCTGCCGGTCGGTGCCGACGTCGCCGCGGTCGAGGGCGCCATCCGGGCCGCGGCCGAGCGGGTCGGCGTCACCGCCACCCTGCGTCCGGCCGAGGCCGACGAGCTGTGAGCCTCGATGCGGGCAGCGAGCGGGTCGCGGCCTGGACCGAGACCGAGCTCGGCGTCGAGGGTCGGGTCCTCGAGGTCGTCCGCGCGCCCGCGGGCGTGCTCTCGGCGCGCGGCGACGACGTCGACCCGACCTCCGCGGAGACCGTCCAGCTCGCCGCCGACCTGGTCGCGACCATGCGGGTCAGCCCGGGCTGCGTGGGCCTCGCCGCCAACCAGGTCGGGGTCGGCGTCCGCGTCTTCTGCGTCGACGTCACCGAGCACCCCAAGACCCGCACCCGGCACGGCACCTTCGTGCTCTGCAACGCCGAGGTCGTCGCGTCCAGCCGCAACGAGCGGGCACGTGAGGGCTGCATGAGCGTCCCCGACCTCACCGGCGACGTGAAGCGCGCCTCCCGGCTGACCGTCCGGGGCCGGCTGCCCGGCACCGGCGAGGAGGTCGAGTTCAGCACCGACGCCTTCGAGGCCCGGGCGCTGCAGCACGAGATCGACCACATCGACGGGTTCCTCTTCCTCGACCGGGTCGCCGGTGCCCACGCGATCTACCCGCGCCAGACCTACTTATAGGGATCCACCCGTTCCGCCCCCGTATCCCAACTGGCAGAGGACGCCGCCTTAAAAGCGGCTAGGTGTGGGTTCGAGTCCCACCGGGGGCACCATCGACCCGCCTCGCTGCGGTACCTGGACGAGAGATGGAGCTGGACGTCGACATGTGGCTGGATGCGGACGGGGTGTTCCATACCGCCGCCTTCGCCGACCCCCGGTCGGTGATGAGCGCCGACTTCGCGCGATCACTCGAACGACTGGCTCGCCGGTTCCGTGGGCGCCGGAGGATCGCGACTCTCGTCAGCGACCTCGAGGAGCAGATGTACGAGCTCGATCCGGCCGAGGTGATGCGGCTCCGCGACCAGATCGACAACGACCTGTTCGCGGAGCAGCCGGCGCCCGACGGTCTGCTGTCGGCGCCGTTCGACGACCTGGACGGACTCCG
Organism: Nocardioides sp. L-11A; assembly: GCA_029961745.1. Taxonomy (NCBI): domain Bacteria; kingdom Bacillati; phylum Actinomycetota; class Actinomycetes; order Propionibacteriales; family Nocardioidaceae; genus Nocardioides; species Nocardioides sp. L-11A. Next base: position 3,910,672 of record CP124680.1, on the reverse strand, counting down.
CGACCTGCTCGCGACCATCCCGCTGCGGTGGCGGCTCGACGCCCTGTTCGCCGTCGAGAGCGCCCTGCTCCGCTAAGGAGCGACCTGGACGCCGGGGTCCTGGTCCCGCAGCAGCGCGAGGACCGTCCCGCCCGCGAGGGTGGCGACCACGGCACAGGCCCCGAACGCCCGGGCCGTCGCGGCGGTGCCGGGGTGCGCGGTGAGGCTGCTGCAGACCGCGACGCCGACCGCGAGGCCGAGCTGCCGTACGGCGTTCACCGCACTCGTCGCGGCACCTGCCACCTGCGGAGGTGCCGTCGTGAGCGTGAGCATCGGCAGGGCGGGCGAGATCACTCCCGCTGCGAGGCCGGACAGGACGAGGAAGGGGAGCAGGCCGATCCCGCCGGGGCCGAGCAGGACGCAGGTCCCGCTGGCGGCGGCCACTCCGATCGTCAGGGTCGTCGCGCCGAGCGTCCACGACGGTCGGGTGTGGCGGAGCCGGGGGCTGAGTAGTCCCGAGGCGGCGATGAACGCGACGAGCTGGACGACGAGCAGCATCGAGACGGCGAACGCGCCGAGACCGGAGGAGACCTGCAGCCAGGTGGCGATGCCGGGGAGTGCTCCGAAGGTCGCGAAGTAGTAGGCGAACGAGGTGATGAGCACGGCCACGAACGGGCGCGACCGCAGGAGCCCTCGCGGGAGCACCGCATGCGCGCGGCCGCGCTCGACGGCGACGAACCCGGCGAGCGCGAAGGTCGCGATGCCGATGGATCCGAGCACCTGGGGATCGCGCGCCGTGCTGTCACCGAGGCGGGCGATGGCGTAGGCCAGGCTCGTGACCGCGGTCGTCGCCAGCACCAGGCCTGCCCAGTCGACCCGCGCGGAGGCGCCCGGCCCCCGTCCGCGGTCGGCTCCGGGGAGCCTGAGCCCGCGGATCAGGAGCAGGGACAGCACGCAGAACGGGAGCGCGGCGAGGAAGAGCCAACGCCAACCCAGGAGCTCGGTGAGGACGCCGCCGGCGACCGTGCCGACCGCCGAGGAGGCACCGGCCACGGCGCCCCAGATCGCGAACGCACGTGCCCGCCGGCCCGCCTCGGGATAGGCCGTGCCGATGAGCGCCGGGATGCAGCCCAGCATCAGCGCGCCCGCGACCCCCTGCGCGCCGCGGCCGGCGATCAGCCAGCCCGCGTCCGGTGCGAGCCCGGCGAGGAGCGTCGCCCCGGTGAACGCGGTCACGCCGACGACGTACACGCGCCGCGTGCCGAAGGCATCGCCGAAGGAACCGGCGCCGAGGAGGAGGCCGGCCAGCGCGACCGAGTAGCTGTTGACGACCCACTGCTGAGCGCCCGGTCCCGCGTCGAGGTCGGCGCCGATCGCCGGGAGGGCGACCGTCAGGACAGCGACGTAGGCCATCAGCAGGAAGGTGCCGAGACAGCAGGCGACCAACGGTCGCCAGTCGGCGGTCGCGGACCTCGGGGAGGCCGGGGCAGTCGTCGTGGGCGTCGCGGTCATGGGATCACGGTGCTGTAATGCTCTTGTGCGGGTAAACCCTTACGTTTCGGAACTGCTCGGCGTCGTCGTCTCCCTCGTGAACGACCGCCCCACCGACCTGCTCGCCCTGGAGGAGCGGTGGCGCTCCCACGGGATGCCGGTCGACAACCCGCCGCGGTCGGAGGACGCCGAGCTGGTGCGGGCGTTCCTGGACGCCTGGGAGGCGCTGGTCGACGAGAGCGGCGAGCCCGACCGCGTCGCGCTGCTCAACGGGCTGCTGCTCCGCTTCTCCAGCGCCCCTCTCGTCACCGACCACGACGGCAGCGGCTGGCACCTCCACTACCGCCCCGACGACGCGAGTCTCGGCGAGACCCTTGCCGCCTCGGTCAGCGTCGCGACCGCCGAGCACCTCACCCGCAACGGGATGCACCGGATCGGGCGGTGCGCGCTGGTGGAGTGCCGCCGCGCCTTCGCCGACCTCAGCCGTCCCGGCCGCCAGCGCTACTGCTCGCACCCGTGCGCCAACCGGGACGCGGTACGCCGCCACCGCCGCTCCCGGGACGCGGCTGCCCCGGGAGCGCCCTGAGTCCGGGACCGCCGACTTCTGCTGAGAGCAGAACTCCGCACGGAGGCCCGGATCGGCCCGGGGGATCGACCTACGATGAGGCATGGCCGAGGAGCAGAGGGATGCCGAGCCGCTGTGGCGGGATCTGGTGGGACGACGGCTGCGCGACCTGCGTCGCGAGCGCGGCGAGACGCTGACCGAGACGGCCGGCCGGGCCGGCATCTCGCCGCAGTACCTCTCGGAGATCGAGCGCGGCGTGAAGGAGCCGAGCAGCGAGATGATCGCGGCCGTGCTCGGCGCGCTCGACACGACCCTGCTCGACCTCACGACGTCGGTCGCCGGCGATCTCCGTCCGGTGCCGGTCCCCGTCCCGCTCCGGGCGTCGGCCGCCGTATCGACCCACGCGGTGTCGGCGTACGCGCTGGCCGCCTGATCAGCGCGCGGCCACGACGGCGGGCCCACGCTCCTCGATCACGTGGTCGATCAGGCCGTACTCCCGCGCGGCCACCGCGGTGAAGACCCGGTCGTGGTCCGTGTCGGCCCGCAGGGTGGCGGTGTCCTGGCCGGTGTGCCGCGACAGGATCCGCTCGATGTCGGAGCGCACCCGGACCACCTCGTCGGCCTGCAGGATCAGATCGGGGATCGCGCCGCGGCCCTGCGCGGCCGGCTGGTGCAGGACCACCCGGGCGTGGGGCAGCGCCGCCCGCTTGCCCGCCGCCCCGGCGGCGAGCAGCACCGCGCCGACGGCGATCGCCTGACCGACGCAGGTCGTGGCGACCTCGGGCCGGATGAACTGCATGGTGTCGTGCACGGCCAGCATCGCGCTCGGATCGCCGCCCTCGCAGTTGATGTAGAGCTGGATGTCCCGGTCCGGGTTGTCCGCCTCGAGATGCAGCAGCTGCGCGACGAGCGCGTTGGCGACGCCTGCGTCCATCGCGGTGCCGAGGTAGACGACGCGCTCGGTGAGCAGGTGGGAGTAGACGTCCATGATCCGCTCGCCGCGCGGGTGCTGGGCGATCACGTTCGGGACCAGGTAGGAGCTCATCGGGCCGCCCCCAGCCCGTGTCCCAGGCCCAGCGGCGCGCGACGGGGCGGCGCCAGGACGTCGTACGACGCCACGATCTCGTCGACGAAGCCGTACTCCAGTGCCTGCGGGGCGGAGTACCACCGGTCGTGCAGCGAGTCCTCGAAGATCCGCTCCAGCGGCTGCCCGGTGTCCTCGGCGATGAGGGCGAGGACGGTGTCGCGGGTGTGTCGTAGGTCCTGGGCCTGCAGCTCGATGTCGACGGCGGTGCCCGCGATCCCGGCCGAGCCCTGGTGCATCAGCACCCGCGCGTGGGGAAGCGCCCGGCGCTTGCCGCGGGCTCCGGACGACAGCAGGAACTGACCGGCACTGCAGGCGATGCCGAGCGCCAGGGTCGCGACGTCGCAGGGCACCAGTCGCATCACGTCGCGGATCGCCAGCATGGCCGGCACCGAGCCGCCGGGGGAGTGGATCCACAGTGCGATGTCGGCACCCGGGTCCTCGGCGGCGAGCCCGACCAGCTGGCTGGTCAGCAGCATGCCGTTGTCGTCGTCGAGGGCTCCGTCGAGGACGAGCACGCGCTGCTGGAGCAGCTCGCGTCGTACCCGGTCGTCGAACATGCGGGGTCGGTTGTCATCGCTCATGTCCCCACTGTCGGCGCGGTCCCGGCACCGGACCAGGCGGATCCGCCGACGGCAGCGGGCCGCTGCCGACAGCAGCGCGCCGGGCGGGTCTTGACTTCAGGTCCACCTGAAGCGGGACAGTGGTGCCATGCACCGTCACGACCACGATCACGACCACTCGCTCGAGGCGCTCCGCGACGCCCTGACCGCCGGCTTCTGGGACGAGCGGTACGGCGGCAGCGACCGCGTCTGGAGCGGCCGGCCCAACCAGCGGCTGGTCGAGCAGACCGCGGACCTGAGCCCCGGGACCGCGCTCGACGTGGCCTGCGGCGAGGGCGGCGACGCCGTGTGGCTGGCGAAGCAGGGCTGGCAGGTCACCGCTGTCGACGTGTCGCAGGTCGCCCTGTCCCGGGTGGCGCGGCATGCGGAGGACGAGGGGGTCGGCGACCGGCTGAAGGTCGGCTTCTACGACGCGCTCGCCGACCCGCGCCCGGCGGGACGGCACACCTTCGACCTGGTCTCCGTCAGCTTCCTCCACGTCCCGCAGCCCGACTTCGCCGCGGTCTACCGCGGCATCGCGGACGCCGTCGCCCCGGGCGGCCGACTCCTCGTGACCGCCCATCACCCCGACGACGTCGCCACCGGCGCCCGCCACGACCACGGCCCGGGCCTGATGTTCGAGCCCGAGCGCGTCGTCGAGACCCTCGGCGCCGACCGGTCGGCGAGCGGGTGGGAGGTCGAGGTCGCCGACACCCCGGTCCGCGAGCAGGTCACGCCCGACGGCCCGCTGCTCGTGCGCGACACCGTGGTCCGACTGCGCCGCGTGAAGTGACCTGAGTCACTTTCGGCAGTCGTTCTCGTTGATGGGATGTGCCCCGTAGAACACGTTCCATCCCGCTGGCGGTCGTGACCGCACTGGTGGCGGGGGTCCTCGCCACCGCGACCCCGGCCGTCCCGGCCACGGCTACGGCGACGACGACGCCTGCTCGGGTCGCACCCGCCGGCCAGGACGACCCGCCGCCGCAGCTGCGGCGCCAGGGACGCTGGCTGGTCGACGAGCGGGGCCGGGTCGTGATCGTCCACGGCTTCAACCTGGTCTGGAAGCTCGACCCCTACGTCCCGCCGGACACCGCCGAGGGCTTCACCATCGCCGACGCGCGGTGGCTGGAGCGCTACGGCTTCAACGGTGCCCGTCTCGGCACCCTGTGGGCCGGCATCACCCCCGACGCGCCGGGCGTGGGCGACCCGGCGTACCGCGACGGTTGGCAGCGGGTCATGGACCTGCTGGCCGAGCGGGGGATCTGGATGCAGCTCGACATGCACCAGGACCAGTGGCACGAGACGTACGGCGGCGAGGGGGTGCCCGACTGGGCGCTGCGCCGCCCGCCGCTGCTCGGCCTGCTGCCGCCGGTCAACCTGCCCTTCCCGATGGGCTACTGGACGCCCGAGAACTCGGCCGTCTTCGACCAGTTCTGGGCGGGCCGGCACGGCGGTCTCGACGGCTGGGCGCGGGCCTGGCAGGTCGCGGCGGAGTGGTGGAAGGACCAGCCGCACCTGATGGGCTACGACCTCATCAACGAGCCGTGGATGGGGCTGGAGTGGCTGACCTGCTTCACCAACGGTTGTCCCGGCTCCTACCGACGCGAGCTGCAGCCGGCGTACGAGAAGGTCACCCGGGCGATCCGCGAGGTCGATCCGGCCAATGTCGTGTGGTGGGAGCCGCAGCAGCTCGCCGCCGGGCGCCCGGTGCCGACGTACCTGGAGCCGATGGCGGGGGAGGACCAGCTCGGCTACTCCTGGCACAACTACTGCCAGGACGTCTTCCTGGAGTCCCAGGGCCTGCCGTTCGGCAAGGTCGAGAACTGCTGGCGGTTCAGCCGGGAGCGGACGGCGACCGCGCTCGCCCAGGCCGCCACGATGGGGGCCGCGCCGATGATGAGCGAGTGGGGCGCGACCGACAACCTGCGCGCCATCGAGATCGACGCCGCCGTCGCCGACGAGAACCTGATGGGCTGGAGCCACTGGGCCTACAAGCGCTGGCAGGACCCCACCACCGCCGACGACGCGCAGGGCATGTTCCGCGACGACACCGACTTCGGATCGGTCAAGGAGGGCAAGCTGCGCCGCCTGGTGCGCACCTACGCCCAGGCCACCGCCGGCACGCCGCTGGCGATGGCCTTCGACGCCGGCACCGGCGACTTCTCCTACCGGTACCGCTCCAACGCCGTCGACGCCCCGACCGAGATCTTCGTCAGCCCCCTGCACTACCCCGCCGGGTACGACGTCACGGTGACCGGCGGGCAGTGGACGGCGGGCACCGGCGGACGGATCGAGGTGCGGCCCGACGTACCCGGTCGGGAGGTGGCGGTCCGGATCACGGGGCGCTGAGATCGCCGGTCCGGGAACCTTTGGCAACGTCCGCACGTTGCACCAGCATCGAGACACCTAGACTGTAGGTGGAGGGCGTCCGCCGTGGGCGCCCGGCAGACTCGCAAGCCTGCGGAGGAGACCATGCAGAGCAACAACCCGGTGTTCCGGCGCTCCGAGGAGTTCAACCGGTCCGGAGCCGCTGCCTACCAGGGCTTCGGTGAGCCGCAGTACGGCGGCTACCAGCAGCCCGGCTACCCCGCCCCGGAGGCGCCCACCGGCGCCCGCCAGGGCCGGATGACCATCGACTCGGTCGTCCAGTCGACCGCGATCACGCTGGCCGTCGTCTTCCTCACCGCGGCGGCGACGTGGATCCTCACGCCCTCCATCGAGGGCGCCGACGTCGCCGAGGACCTGGCCCCGCTCTACGCCGCGTCCGCCATCGGCGGCATCCTGGCCTTCGTCCTGTCCCTGGTGAACTCGTTCAAGCGCCAGATCAGCCCGGCGCTCGTGCTCGCCTTCGCCGCCGCCGAGGGTGTCGCCCTCGGCGCGATCAGCAAGACCTTCGACGCCTTCATCGGCGACACGATCGTCCTGCAGGCCGTCCTCGGCACCATGGCCGCGTTCGCCGGCACCCTGGCGGCGTACAAGTTCTTCGACATCCAGGTCGGCAACAAGTTCCGCACCATGGTGACGGCCGCGATGTTCGGCATGGTCGGCCTCGGCCTCATGGAGATCGTCCTCAGCATGTTCAGCGCCGACCTCGGCCTGTTCGGCTTCGGTCCGCTGGGCCTGCTGTTCGCGGTCGCGGGCCTCGTGCTCGGTGTGTTCATGCTGGTCATGGACTTCGACTTCGTCGAGCAGGGCGTCCGCAACGGCATCCCGGAGCGGGAGTCGTGGCGCGCGTCGTTCGCGATGACCGTCAGCCTGGTCTGGATCTACACCAACCTGCTGCGCATCCTCGCGATCCTCCAGCAGGACTGACCTCTCGTCGTACGACGGCCCCGGCCCACCTCGGTGGGTCGGGGCCGTCGTGTTTTCGGTTCACCTACCGAATTCGTCGCCCCCGAGCGGTCTGAGCGACAATTCCGGTAGGTGAACCGCGCGCCGCGACCGACCTCACGCCACCTGCCGCCGCAGCCAGATCCGCCGGTCCTCGTCGCCGAGGGCGCGCCGTCGGTCCACGGTCGACGTGTCGATCCACCACCAGGGCTGGTCGAGGGTCCACTCCGGGGTCGGGCGCCGCTGCCCCGCTCGTCGGTACGCCGTCGCCAGCCTGCCGTCGAACGAGCGCAGGTCGCGCAGGTCCGCCGAGAGCATGGTCACCACCTCGAGCCCGAGGCCCCGGCACCGCTCCTCGACCTCGAGGTCGCGGCGGCGTACCCGCGTCCGATCGTGCACGATCCCGTCGTACTGCCCGATCACCCCGGCCTCGGCGTCGAGGAGGTCCGGTGTCATCAGGTGGTTGCCGCGGAGGTCGAAGATCGGCGGGTTGCAGAGCAGGCGGGCCCCCGCTCGCTGATCGCGCCAGCGCATCAGCAGGGTGACCTCCTGGGGCGACCAGAGGTTCGTCGGAGAGATCGATCGCTGCGTTGAGGCGCCGCGTGTGGGGCCTCCCCTTGATCCGCGCTGCATAGGAGCGGATCTCGCCGAGGCTCACGAGGTCGTCGGCCATCGCCATGCAGATGACCCGGACGGTGTCCTCGAGCGAGCGGGCCCGCAGCGCGGCGGCGCAGACCGATCTCTCGGCCCGGGTGATGGGCAGGCCGTCCCACCGGCCGATGTCGTCCTCGAAGAGCCAGTCCCGCCACAGCTGGACCCCTGCGCGTGGCGCCAGGTGGGCCGAGTCGCCGATCGCCAGTGGCACCGGAAGCGGATCGCCGCGAGCGGTGCGGCCCGGGAACCACCGTGCCTGCTGCCAGTGCAGGGCCGCCCAACCCGTGGCTGCCGAGCCTTCCGGCGCTCCGGCGACCGCCTCGACGATGCGTTGGAACTCGCTGTCCGGCACCTCCGAGGGCACGAACAGCCCCGGCCCGCTCGCACGGCGCCAGCGGGGTCCTCGCGCCTGCCCCGGCGTCGGCCCGGTGCGGCCCGACGGGTCGGCGCGTACCGGGACCACGATGTCGCTGCGGTCGATCTCCAGATCCATCCGCCCAGCATCGGCGAATCCGGGTACCCGCCGGGGGCTCCTCCACAGGCTGCTCCCGGAGGTGCGGTTCACCTACCGAATTCGTCGTGAACCGCCGCCGGAGACGACAAATTCGGTAGTTGAACCGGAGACCCGGACCAGCCTCAGGCCGGATCCGGGGCGGTCTCGTGCTCCTCGGGCGCCTCGCCGGGGACGTGCTTGCGACCGCGGCGGTGCCGCAGCTCCACCCAGAGGCCACGGACGCCGGCCCGGCGACCGCCGACCTCGGTGCCGCCCAGCTCGGTGCCGGGTTCGTTGACGGCCTGGACAGCGGCCCGGGTGACGGGCAGGACGCCCTCGCCGCGGTAGGCCTCCAGTCCGGCCTCATCGGGCGCGTGCTCGAGCGCGGCGAGCACCGACGGGACGAGGACGCCGGCCAGTGCCCGGTAGCCCCGGGCGGAGGGGTGGAACTGGTCGGGGCCGAAGAGCAGCGCGGGCGCCGCCGCGAACTCCGGGCCGAGGATGTCGCCGAGCGAGACGGTCCGGCCGCCCTCCTCGACCACGGCGATGGTCTGCGCGGCGGCGAGCCGGCGCGACCAGGCGCGCGCGACCTGGCGCAGCGGGGGAGCGATCGGCTGGATGGTGCCGAGGTCGGGACAGGTGCCGACGACGACGGTCGCGCCCGCGCCGATCAGCCGGCGTACGCCGTCGGACAGCGAGCGCACCGAGTGCGAGGGCCGCACGGTGTGGGTGACGTCGTTGCCGCCGATCAGGATGACGGCGGCGTCGGGCTCGATCGGCAGCGCCCGGTCGACCTGGGCAGCGAGGTCGGAGGACTTCGCGCCGACGACGCAGAACTCGCGCAGGTAGACCCGGCGGTCGGCGTGCTCGGCGACGGCGGAGGCGATCAGCGCGCCCGGAGTCTCCTCGACCCGCTCCACGCCGTAGCCGGCCGCGCTGGAGTCGCCGAGCAGGGCGATCCGGATGGCCGGGCCGGGGCGGCCGCGGCCGTACCACCCGGTCGCGTCCGGCGGCGGCTCGTCGCGAGCGGGGCCGATGGTCTTGCGGGCGAGCCGCGCCTCCGCGGAGAGCACGCCGTAGAGGCCCGCGCCGAGGGCGGAGAGCCCGCCCCCGCCGTACAGCGCGGCGGCGGCGAGCTTGCGGGCTGCGGACGCCTTGCTCACAGGCCCCACCCTACGGAGACCCCGATACGGTGGGGCCATGGAGTACGTGGAGTCCCTGCTGCAGCTGATCGGCAACACCCCGCTGGTCCGGCTCAACCGTTCCCTCGACCTTCCCGACGGCGACGGCGGACCGCTGGTGCTGGCCAAGGTCGAGTACCTCAACCCCGGCGGTTCCGTGAAGGACCGGATCGCCACCCGCATGATCGAGGCCGCGGAGGCGTCCGGTGCGCTCCAGCCCGGCGGCACGATCGTCGAGCCGACGTCCGGCAACACCGGCGTCGGGCTGGCGATGGTGGCCCAGCAGAAGGGCTACCACTGCATCTTCGTGTGCCCCGACAAGGTCAGCGAGGACAAGCGCAACGTGCTCAAGGCGTACGGCGCCGAGGTGGTCGTCTGCCCGACGGCGGTCCCGCCCGAGCACCCCGACTCCTACTACAACGTGTCCGACCGGCTCGCCAACCAGCCGGGAGCCTGGAAGCCCGACCAGTACTCCAACCCGCACAACCCGCGCTCCCACTACGAGGAGACCGGTCCCGAGCTGTGGCGCCAGACCGAGGGTCGGATCACGCACTTCGTCGCGGGCGTCGGCACCGGCGGCACGATCTCCGGCATCGGTCGCTACCTCAAGGAGCAGAACGGTGACGTGCAGGTCGTCGGGGCCGACCCGGCCGGCTCGGTCTACTCCGGCGGCACCGGCCGCCCCTATCTCGTCGAGGGCGTGGGTGAGGATTTCTGGCCCGAGACCTACGACCGCGGCGTGGCCGACCGGATCATCGAGGTCTCCGACGCCGACTCCTTCGCCTTCACCCGCCGCCTCGCCCGCGAGGAGCAGATGCTCGTCGGCGGCTCGTCCGGCATGGCCGCCTTCGCCGCGCGCCAGCTCGCCCAGGAGCTCGCCGCCGAGGGGAGGAACGACGCCGTCATCGTCGTGCTGCTGCCCGACTCGGGCCGCGGCTACCTCAGCAAGGTCTTCAACGACGACTGGCTGGCCCAGTACGGCTTCAGCACCGGACAGCCGCGGCCGGCCCAGACCGTCGGTGAGGTGCTGCGGAGCAAGTCGGTCGGCATGCCCGCTCTCGTGCACACCCACCCCAACGAGACGATCGCCGAGGCGGTCCAGATCCTCCAGGAGTACGGCGTCTCGCAGATGCCCGTCGTGCGTGCGGAGCCGCCGATCGTGGCGGCCGAGGTCGCCGGCTCGGTCTCCGAGCGAGCGCTGCTCGACGCGCTGTTCACCGGCAAGGCCAAGCTGACCGACTCGGTCGAGCTGCACATGTCGCCGGCCCTGCCGACCATCGGCTCGACCGAGGACGCCACCGCCGCCGTACCCCTGCTGGAGTCGGCCGACGCGGTGCTGGTGCACGAGGACGGCAAGCCGGTCGGCGTGCTGACCCGGCACGACCTGCTCAACTTCCTCGCCCGTGGCTGAGGCCGGGCCCGGCCTGCCGGCCGGGGTCCGCGCCGCGACGCCGGCGGACGTCCCCGACGTCCTCCGGCTGATCCGGGCGCTCGCCGAGTACGAGCGCGAGCCCGACGCCGTCGTGACGACCGAGGCCGACCTCCACCGCTGGGTGTTCGGTGACGACGCGGTCGCCCGGGTCCTGGTGGCCGATTCCGCGGAGGGGGCCGTCGTCGGCATGGCGCTGTGGTTCCGCACCTACTCCACCTGGACCGGCGTGCCGGGCATCTACCTCGAGGACCTGTACGTCGAGCCGGCCGCGCGCGGGGGCGGTCTGGGCAAGGCGCTGCTGACCGCGCTCGCCCGGATCGCCGTCGACCGCGGGTACCGCCGCGTCGAGTGGGCCGTGCTCGACTGGAACACGCCGTCGATCGAGTTCTACGAGGCCCTCGGTGCCCGGCCGATGCAGGAGTGGACGACCTACCGGCTGACCGGCCCGGCGCTCGCGGAGCTCGGCGCCCCCGGCACGTAGTAGCGGCAGCTGTGGTGGGCCGCGAAGCCCAACCGCTCCCAGAACGCCTGCCCGCCGGGGTTCTCGGCCTCGACGTGCAGCCACGCGGTCAGCGCGCCCTGCTCGGCCGCCCAGCCCAGCAGCCGCGCGACGACAGCGGCGCCCAGCCCGCGCCGACGGTACGACGGGTCCACCGTGACGCCGTGCAGGCCGACCCAGTCGCCGTCGACCGCCGCGTGCCCCTCGGCCACGGGGTCGCACCCGCTGCCGGCGCTGACGACCGCGCGCGAGCCGGTGACGGAGAGCTCGACCGGCGTGGCCGGTGCCGTCGCGGACGGTGGCAGCGCCCGGCGTACCCGCGACACGGAGGCGAGCCACAGCTCGGCGTCGCCCACGCCCAGCGGCGCCCACCCCGCGGCGGCCACGGCCGCCTCGACCTCCGAGCCGGTCTCGACCTGGACCAGCGGGTCGCGGCCACGCTCGGCGTAGAAGGCGGCGACGGTGGCGAGCGCCTCCGGGACCGGACGGTCGGGATCGCCCATCGCCAGGCAGGAGTTCGCGCGCTTGAGCAGCCGGCCAGACGGCCGGGTCTCGCTGCGCAACACCCAGGCGCCCAGCGGCGCGGTCTCGACGCCCGGCCAGAGCGCCGCGGTGTGGGCCTCGGCGTCGCGGGAGCTCACCCGCATCCGCGCCGGCGCGCGCGGTGGCACCGGCTTACCGGAGACGACGTCGGCCAGCGCGATCCGGACCTTCTCGCCGTCGGCCCGCTCGACCAGGCAGCTGTCGGCGTCCCACGCCAGGCAGGTCCCGAGGACGTCGGTGAAGGCCGGCCCGCCGCTCGGTCCGGTCCGCCCGCGCAGCACCCGGCGGACGACGATCCGCTGGCCCACGACGTGGGGTCCGAGGAGATGGCGTCCAGAATCCGGGGGTCTGCGCGCGTCGGGCACGCCGGGGATACTAGGCTGGCCCCGATACGAAACACATTCGTGTCTGACTTTTGCCGCTAGTCCTGGTCCAGGAGGAACAGATGACCTACATCATCTCGCAGCCGTGCGTCGATGTTAAGGACCGTGCGTGCGTCGATGAGTGTCCGGTCGACTGCATCTACGAGGGCAAGCGGATGCTCTACATCCACCCCGACGAGTGCGTCGACTGCGGTGCCTGCGAGCCGGTCTGCCCGGTCGAGGCGATCTTCTACGAGGACGACGTCCCGGAGGAGTGGAAGGACTACTACGACGCCAACGTGAAGTTCTTCGACGACCTCGGCTCGCCCGGCGGTGCCGCCAAGATGGGCGAGATCGACAAGGACGCCGAGTTCATCGCTGCGCTCGAGCCGCAGAACCAGGATCACTGAGCCCGCCTTGGTGACGTTGGGTGCCGTCTCGGGCCGGCTGCCCGACTTCCCCTGGGACAAGCTGCCCCAGTACGCCGAGCAGGCCCGTGCGCACGCCGGCGGGATCGTCGATCTCTCGATCGGGACGCCGGTCGACCCGACGCCGCAGGTCGCGCGCGCCGCGCTGACCCGGGCGGCCGACGCGCCGGGCTACCCGGTGACGATCGGCACTCCCGAGGTCCGGCAGGCGGTCGTCGACTGGCTGGCCGGCACCCATGGCGTGACCGGCCTCGGTCTCGACCAGGTGCTGCCCCTGATCGGCTCCAAGGAGTTCATCGCCTCGCTGCCGACCTACCTCGGCCTCGGGCCCGGTGACCTGATCGGCTACCCGGCGCTGGCCTACCCGACCTACGAGGTGGGCGCGGCGCTGGTCGGCGCCCGCGCCGTCGCCACCGACGCACTGACCACCTTCGGCCCCGAGACGCCGAAGCTGCTCTGGGTCAACTCGCCGTCGAACCCGTCCGGCCGGGTGCTCCCCAAGGAGCACCTCAAGAAGGTCGTCGACTGGTGCCGCGAGCGCGGGGTCCTGCTCGTCTCCGACGAGTGCTATCTCGACTGCGTCTGGGAGGGCGAGGCGTACTCCGTCCTGCATCCCGACATCTCCGGGGGATCGGCCGAGGGCATCCTCGTGGTCCACTCACTCTCCAAGCGCTCCAACCTCGCGGGCTACCGCTGCGCGTTCGTGGCCGGCGACCGCGACGTCATCGCCGAGTTGCTCGCGGTCCGCAAGAACCTGGGGCTGATGATGCCCGCGCCGCAGCAGCACGCCATGGCCGCCGTGCTCGGCGACGAGGCGCACGTCAAGGAGCAGCACGAGCGCTACCGCGCCCGTCGTACGGTGCTCCGGACGGCGCTGGAGGCCGCCGGCTACACGATCGAGCACTCCGAGGCGTCGCTCTACCTGTGGACCACCCGGGGCACTGCCGACGATGGCGGCCCGGACTGCTGGCAGCTGGTCGCCGATCTCGCGGCCCGGGGGATCCTGGTCGCGCCGGGCGCGTTCTACGGCGCCGCCGGCTCCCACCACGTCCGGATCGCACTCACCGCGACCGACGAGCGGATCGCCGCCGCGGCGGAACGGCTCGCCCCAACCCGTTGAGTTGACTCGAACTCACCGTTGAGTTGCCCGAGACTCACCGTTGAGTTCGAGGAAACTCAACGGTGAGGTTGGGGAAACTCAACGAATACGTCGATGTGGTCATGCGGGTGCCAGCCGGTGCCGCGGGCACGTGCGAGCCGGGAGCAGTGAGATGAGTCGGATCAAGGTCGTCCTCGCCGATGACCAGGCCCTGGTGCGCAGCGGTGTCCGCGCGATCCTCGAGGCCGACGACGACATCGAGGTGGTCGCCGAGGCCGAGGACGGCGTCACGGCCGCGCGGCTCGCGCTGGCCCACGACGCCGACGTCGTGCTGATGGACGTCCAGATGCCGGGGTCCGACGGGCTGGAGGGCCTGACCCGGTACCAGGACGACGGTGGCCGGGCCGGCGTGGTGATGCTGACCCTCTACGACCTCGACGAGCACGTCGACCGCGCGCTGCGTGCGGGCGCCTCCGGCTTCCTGCTCAAGACCGCCAGTCCGGCCGAGCTGACCGCCGCCGTCCGCGACGCCGCGGCCGGACGAGCCGTGTTCGCGTCGTCGGTGACCGACCGGCTGGTGCGGGCCTACCGTGCCCTGGAGCCGCAGCGCGCGCTGAGCGCCGCGGCCGGGCGCCCGCCGGCCCCGTTCGACGAGCTGAGCATCCGCGAGCGGGAGGTGCTGCGGGCGATGTGCGACGGGCTCTCGAACGCCGAGATCGCGGACCTGCTGTTCCTGAGCGAGACCACCGTCAAGACCTATGTGACCCGGATGCTGGCCAAGCTCGGCGTGCGCGACCGGGTGCAGGCCGTGGTCCTGGCCCACCGGGCCGGCCTCCACCACCTGGCGACGCCGGGCATGTCATCCGAAGGTTGACCCTGGTCGTCACCCGCAGGACGACGCGACGCCCCCGCGACGGTTCCTAGGCTGCTCTCTCCATCGTCCGCCGGCCCGACCGGCTGTTGCGGGCGTTCCCCTTCTCGAGGAGCTGTTCCATGGGTCTGCGCCGACTGCTGCGCTCATTCATCGTCGTCGTCACCACCGTGACACTCGGTCTCGCCACCGGCTTGCTGGCGACTCCCTCCGCCGGGGCCGCGGTGTGCCTCGACTGCGAGGAGCCGGAGCTGCCCGGTCCGGGCGGGCCGTCGTGCCCGACCATTGTCGCGACCACCGACCCCGCCCTGGCACCCGGGAACACCTATCGGGTGGGACGGACGGTCACCGCGACGACGGGAACCTGGAACACCGCTGCCAAGACGCTCAAGGTCTGGTGGTACGCCGGGACGGCTCCGGTCACGCCGGGGACGTCGTACGCCACGCCGTCCTCGCGCACGGTCAGCTACACGCTCAAGGCGGCCGATCTCGGCAAGCCGATCCGGCTCATGGCCGTCGCGTACGGCACCGACACCGCCTGCACCAAGTCGGAGTACTCGGCGCCGGGGACGGCGACGAGCCTCGGTGACCGGCCGACGACCACGGCGGTGCCGACCATCCAGGGCAGCCTCGTGGTGGGGGCGACGCTCACCGCCCAGCCGGGCACCTGGTCGCCGACGCCCACCTCGTTCGGGTACAGCTGGCGATGGGACGGGGACAGCGCCGTCCGCGGCACGGCGCAGACCTACCAGCTGACCGGGGCCGACCTGGGCAAGCGGATCCAGCTGTACGTCACTCCCGTCCTGGCCGGGCACGAGCCCACGTCGTTGACCAGGGTCACGCCGGGTACGGTCGCGGCGGCAGCCGCTCCGGTGCCGACCACCCCGCCGGCCGTGGGCGCTACGCCGGCGGTGTTCGGCACGGCGACGGTGCTGGACCCCGGCAGTTGGTCGCCGACGCCCGACAGCGTGAGCATCCAGTGGCTGCGGGACGGCACGCCGATCCCCGGCGCGACCGACCGGAGCTTCGTCCCCGGCCTGGCCGAGGTCGGCACCCTCCTGTCCGTCCGGGTCACGGCGCGGCGCGCCGCGCACGCGGACGGGGTCGCCGTCGTCGTGGCGGGCCGGGTGCAGCGTGCTGCCGCGCCGGTGTGGGCCGGCGGAACGGTCGAGGTGAAGGGCAAGGGCCGGACCACCCTGGGCAAGAGGATCCGCACCCGCTGGACCGCCGCCAAGGTGCGCGCCGCGCTGGGGGCACCGGACGCCCGGGTCTCCTACCAGTGGCTGCGGAAGGGCAAGCCGATCGCCGGTGCCACCCCGGCGCACAAGGCGGTGAAGAAGGACCGCCGCAAGCGGCTCCAGGTGGTCATCACGATCTCGGTGCCGGGGCACGACGACCTCGTGCTCGTCTCGAAGGCCGTCAAGATCAAGCCGCGGCGGTAGCCGGCTACACGCGGCTGATCGTCGCGGTCCGTCCGAGGACCGACAAGAGATGGTCGAGGTCGCCGGCATCGGAGGGACAACCCGCGCCGAGCGGTCAGCGGAACACGTCGATGTGCACGTGGTCGCGGTGCTCGAGGATCTTCCGGTCGCCGGGTCGGTCGGGCGGGTCATAGTCGCGCCAGCCTTCGCGGCCCGCGGTCCAGATCCGGTCGTCGAAGATCACGGTGCGGACGCCGAGGCGTGCGGCGTTGGCGACGGCCCAGTGCGCCATCGCCCAGCCCTTGGTCCGGTTCGGCTTGCTGATCGGCCGGACGAACACGTCGATGGCCCGTCCGTCGTAGTGGGCGGAGCCCTCCATGTGTCCGGTGGACACCCCCTCCGGCTCGAAGCCGCCGAGCTGCAGCCGGCCGAACCGGGTGAGCAGCTCGGTGCGGACCGCGTCGGCCCGCGGGGTGAGGCCGCTGGCGACCAGCTCGACGTCGGTCTCGGGGGCGCCGCCGGCGAGGTCGCAGCTGAAGGTGGCGGGGGAGTAGCCGGTCAGCGCGGAGGCCAGGGCGCGGCCGTCGGCCTCGTGGTCGGCGTACGCGTTCGGGAAGGCCGAGCGCTGCACGGCCTGCGCCGCGACGGTGATCTCCATCGTCTCGTAGCCCTCGATCCGGACCAGCGCGTCGAAGAAGGCATTCGTGGCGTAGACCGGGTCGAGCACCTGGGCGGGCGTGCCCCAGCCCTGGGACGGCCGCTGCTGGAAGAGGCCCAGCGAGTCGCGGTCGCCGTAGTCGATGTTGACCAGCTTCGACTCCTGGTACGCCGTGGCGAGGGCGATCGAGGTCGCCCGCGCAGGCAGCCCGCGGCGTACGGCGATCGCGGCGATCAGGGCCGCGTTCTCGGCCTGCTCGCCGCTGACCTCGACGGTGTGGTCCCCGACAGTGACGGTGCAGTCGCCGTCGGGCCCACCGGTCAGCCGGTCGGTCGCCCGGAGCGCGCCGATGCCGACAGCGGCGACGGTCGCCAGGACCGCCAGGCCGATGACGACCGCCCAGGCAGGGTTCTTCACGGCACCCAGTGTGCGTGGGGGCTGGTGACCCGCTCGCTCAGTTGGCGTGCAGCGCGGCGTTGAGGGCGATGCCCTCGCCCTGCCACGGGACGGCCTCGATCGCGCCGGACACCGAGTTGCGGCGGTACAGCACGTTGCTGGCCCCCGAGAGCTCAGCCGCCTTCACGACCCGGGCGTCCTTGCCGGGCTCGAGGACGGTGACCTTGGTGCCGGCGGTGACATAGCAACCGGCTTCGACCACGCAGTCGTCGCCCAGCGAGATGCCGATGCCGGCGTTGGCGCCCAGCAGGCAGCGCTGCCCTACGGCGATGACCTGCTTGCCGCCACCGGAGAGGGTGCCCATGATCGAGGCGCCGCCGCCGATGTCGGAGCCGTCGCCCACGACGACGCCCGCCGAGATCCGGCCCTCGACCATCGAGGTGCCGAGCGTGCCGGCGTTGAAGTTCACGAAGCCCTCGTGCATGACGGTGGTGCCCGCGGCGAGGTGCGCGCCGAGGCGGACCCGGTCGGCGTCGGCGATGCGGACACCGGCCGGGATCACGTAGTCGACCAGGCGCGGGAACTTGTCGACGCCGTACACGGTGACGTGCTGGCCCGCGGCCTGCAGTCGCGCGCGGGTGAGCTCGAAGCCCTCGACGGCGCACGGTCCGGCCGAGGTCCACACGACATTGGTCAGCAGTCCGAAGATGCCGTCGAGGCTCTGTCCGTGCGGCTGGACGAGCCGCGTCGACAGCAGGTGCAGGCGCAGCCACACCTCGACGGTGTCGGCCGGCGCCGCGGCCAGGTCGGGGATCTCGACCAGGGAGACCTCGCGGGTGACGCCGCGCGCCTCGTCGGTGCCCTCGAGCGCGACCAGCTCGGCGGGAGCCTGCGCGTCGGCGGGCCGCTCGCCCAGCGCGGGGGCGGGGAACCAGGTGTCCAGAACGGTCCGGTCGGCGGCATAGGTCGTCAGGCCGAAGCCCCAGGCAGCAGTCACGTGAGCAGATCCTAGCCCTCGGCGATGATCGCCAGCTGCCGGCTCTGCGCGATCAGCCGGCCCTGCTCGTCCCACAGCTCGACGTCCTCGTCGTGGTAGCCGGCGATGACGTGGCGGGCCGTGACGTGACCCAGCGCCCAGACGGTGCCGGTCGGCCGCCGGCGGTAATGGACGGTGAGCTGGATCGTGGCCGAGGCGAGGTGACCGAGCTCGGCGGTGGCGGGCGGGAAGGCGTCGACCATGGCGCCGGCGAGGAGGGCGTCGACCGGACGCTCGTCCGCGGTCCGGATCCAGCAGACCGCCTCGCTCGCCCCGGACGGCTCGCCGTGGAACCAGCCCGGGACGACCGGGGCGCGGTAGCGGTACCGGTCGAGGATCGCCATCATCCCCTCCGGGATCAGGGCGCTCACGTCGGCGCAGTCCTCGGGGCGCGGCACGTCGGGCGCCGCGTGCGGCGTGTGCTCGACCGCGCCGGTGGCGTCCCAGTCGTGGGTACTGACCACGGCGTGCGCGATCTCCTTGGCGTCCTGCACCAGCACCGCGTCGTACGTCGACACCCGGCGGCCCTTGCGGACCTCCCGCACCTGGATGTCGGCCGGACCGGGCAGGGCGGGCCGGAAGTAGGTGATCGAGATGCTCAGCGCGTCCGGGTGCGCCGAGTCCTGGAGCACGGCGTGCTGGAGCAGGGCGAGGACGTAGCCGCCGTTGGGTGTCTGGTTCGCGGTGTTCCAGTCGGCGGTGACCTGGACCCGGTACCGGCCGTCGCCCAGGGGCTCCGCGGTGACCGCGTCGTCGAGGAGGTAGCTCACCGGATCATCCTCGCTCACTCCCCGGTGACACCGTCGAGGCACTCCCGCAGCAGGTCGGCATGCCCGCAGTGGCGCGCGTACTCCTCGATCATGTGGACGAGGATGTCGCGCACGCTGGACGTCTCGGTGCCCTGGCGGAAGGTGACCGTCCGGCCGAGATCCTCGTCACCGAGCCCGTCCAGCCAGGCGTCGGCGAGCGCGACCTGCTCGCGCCACGCCGCCCAGGCCTCCGCGACCGCGTCCTCGGTCGGCTCCACGATCGCGAAGCCGGCGTCGCCGTCGTCGTAGATGCGCTCGCCCTCGACCTCCACGAGCGCACGCTGGAACCAGAAGTGCTCGACCCGGGCCAGGTGCCGGACCAGGCCCAGCAGGCTCAGCCAGCTCGGCGGGACCGACCGGGTGGCGAGCTGCGCGGGTGTCAGGCCCGCGCACTTGCGCTCGAGGGTCGCGCGGTACTGGGAGAGGTAGTCGCGGTAGTTCGCCAGCTCGCCGGTCATGGGCCCACGGTAGGACGCGGCGCAATCCGGTTTCCGCTCCGGCCGCCCACCGCCGTAGGCTGGGGGCACAGCGTTCGAGCCGTCATCAGCGGCGAGCTCCGGGAAGAAAGCCACCAGCAGCCAGCAGGGGCCACTAGAACCCGGCGGGCAGGCCCGTCACAGCCGACAACGAGCGGTCGTCCCGAGCAGTCGGCGAGACGGCAAGCGAGGTGGTACCGCGGCAGACGTCGTCCTCGTGGTTTCGACAAGCTCAACCACCGGACGCACCGCAGGAGACCGCCACCATGACCTACCCCAAGGTCACCACCGACCCCGCCGCCGGCCCTGCCGCCGAGCACCGAGCCGTCCCGTCCTCGCCGCGCTTCCCGCGCATCGAGGAGGGGGTTCTCGCCTACTGGGCCGAGGACGACACCTTCCGCGCCTCGGTCGAGCAGCGCGACCCTGGCGCGAACGGCGAGAACGAGTTCGTCTTCTACGACGGTCCGCCGTTCGCCAACGGCCTCCCGCACTACGGCCACCTGCTGACCGGGTACGTCAAGGACATCGTGCCGCGCTACCAGACGATGCGCGGCAAGCGCGTCGAGCGCCGCTTCGGCTGGGACACCCACGGTCTGCCGGCCGAGCTGGAGGCGATGCGGCTCAACGGCATCAAGACCACCGACGAGATCGTCGAGATGGGCATCGACAAGTTCAACGACGCGTGCCGGGAGTCGGTGCTCAAGTACACCGGCGAGTGGCGCGACTACGTCACCCGTCAGGCGCGCTGGGTGGACTTCGACAACGACTACCGGACGATGAACCCCGAGTTCATGGAGTCGGTGCTGTGGGCCTTCAAGGGCCTGTTCGACAAGGGCCTGGTCTACGAGGGCTTCCGGGTGCTGCCCTACTGCTGGAACGACGAGACACCGCTGTCCAACCACGAGCTGCGGATGGACGACGACGTCTACCAGATGCGCCAGGACCCGGCGGTCACCGTGGGCTTCGAGATCACCGGCGCCAACGAGCGGACCGGTGACCTCGTGGGCGCCAAGCTGCTGATCTGGACCACCACGCCGTGGACGCTGCCCAGCAACCTCGCGGTGATGGTCGGCTCCGAGATCGACTATGTCGTCGTCGAGCACGACGGCGAGCGGTTCGTGCTGGCCGAGGCCCGCCTGGCGGCGTACGCCCGCGAGCTCGGCGACGAGCCCGCCGTGACCTGGCGCGGCACGGGTGCGGACCTGTTGGGCCTGACCTACGCCCCGCCGTTCTCCTACTACGCAGAGCACGAGAACGCCTTCCGCGTCGTCGCCGCCGACGAGGCCGTCACCACCACCGACGGCTCCGGCCTGGTGCACAGCGCCGGAGCGTTCGGCGAGGTCGACAAGGAGGTCACCGACCGCGAGGGCATCGAGCCGGTCATGCCGGTCGGCAAGGACGGCCGGTTCACGCATCCCGTCACCGAGTACGCCGGGATGCTGGTCTTCGACGCCAACCCGCACATCATCGACGACCTCAAGGCGCGCACCGGCGCGGTCACGCCGGGCACCGTGCTGTTCCGGCGCGAGACCTACGACCACTCCTACCCGCACTGCTGGCGCTGCCGCGAGCCGCTGATCTACAAGGGCGTGAGCAGCTGGTTCGTCGAGGTGACGGCGATCAAGCAGCGGATGGCCGAGCTCAACCAGGAGATCCGCTGGGTCCCCGAGCACATCAAGGACGGCCAGTTCGGCAAGTGGGTCGACAACGCCCGCGACTGGTCGATCACCCGCAACCGGTTCTGGGGCTCGCCCGTGCCGGTCTGGAAGTCCGACGACGAGGCCTACCCGCGCATCGACGTCTACGGCTCCTTCGCGGAGATCGAGCGCGACTTCGGCCGACTGCCGCTCAACGCGCAGGGCCAGCCCGACCTGCACCGCCCGTGGGTCGACGAGCTCACCCGGCCCAACCCCGACGACCCGACTGGCCGGTCGACGATGCGGCGGGTGAGCGACGTGCTCGACGTGTGGTTCGACTCCGGCTCGATGTCGTTCGGCCAGGTGCACTACCCGTTCGAGAACGCCGAGTGGTTCGAGCAGCACTTCCCGGCCGACTTCATCGTCGAGTACATCGGCCAGACCCGCGGCTGGTTCTACACGCTGCACATCCTGGCCACCGCGCTCTTCGACAAGCCGGCGTTCTCGTCGTGCATCAGCCACGGCATCGTGCTCGGCTCCGACGGCAACAAGATGTCGAAGTCGCTGCGCAACTACCCCGACGTCTCCGAGGTCTTCGACCGCGACGGCGCCGACGCGATGCGCTGGTTCCTGATGGCCTCGCCGATCCTGCGCGGCGGCAACCTGGTCGTCACCGAGCAGGGCATCCGCGATGCCGTGCGCCAGGTGATGATCCCGCTGTGGAACACCTGGTACTTCTTCGCGCTCTACGCCAACGCCGAGAACTACGAGGCCACGGTCGGCCGCGCGGAGTCGCTGGGCTCCACGGACCCGCTCGACCGCTACCTGCTGGCCAAGACGCGCCAGTACGTCGAGAAGCTCACCGCCGAGATGGATGCCTACGCCATCGCTGACGCCTGTGAGACCACGCGCTCCTTCCTCGACGTGCTCACCAACTGGTACGTCCGCCGCTCCCGGGAGCGGTTCTGGGAGGGCAAGCCGGAGGCGTTCGAGACCCTGGCCGCCGTCCTCGACGTCGTGTGCCGCGTCGTCGCGCCGCTGCTGCCGCTGACCACCGAGGAGATCTGGCGGGGCCTGACCGGCGGCCGTTCGGTGCATCTGGCCGACTGGCCCGACGTCTCCACGCTGCCCGCCGACGACCGGCTCGTCGGCGCCATGGACGAGGTGCGCGAGGTCTGCTCCACGACCTCGGCGCTGCGCAAGGCCGCCCGGCTCCGCAACCGGCTGCCACTCGCCGGGCTCACCGTCGTGGTCGACGACCCGGCCGCGCTGGAGCCGTTCGCCGCGATCGTCGCCGACGAGCTCAACGTGAAGTCGGTGCGTCTGGTCGCCGCCGGCTCCGACGAGGCCGCCGGCTACGGCGTCGAGCAGAAGCTCACCGTCAACGCCCGCGCCGCCGGTCCGCGGCTGGGCAAGGAGGTGCAGCTCGCGATCAGGGGCGCCAAGTCCGGCGACTGGTCGGTGGCCGCCGACGGCTCCGTCGTGGCCGGTGGGCTGCCGCTGGTCGAGGGCGAGTACGCGCTCGAGACGGTCGTCGGCGCCGCCACCGAGGGCGTCGCCACCGGCATGCTGCCCTCCGGCGGCTTCGTCGTGCTCGACACGGTCGTCACCCCCGAGCTCGCCGAGGAGGGCCTGGCCCGCGACCTGGTCCGCGCCGTGCAGCAGGCGCGCCGCGACGCCGACTTCCAGGTCACCGACCGGATCGAGCTCACCATCGCCGGTCCGGCCGCGGTGCTGGCGGCGGCCCGCGCCCACGAGGCGCTGATCGCGGGGGAGACCCTCGCGACGTCGTACACCGTGACCGAGGAGACGCCGGTCGACGCCACCGAGGTCGCGGTCGGCGACGGCGACAAGGCGGCGATCGCGGTCGGGCTCGCCTGACCCGGCGCCGCGACGACGGCCGGCCATGACCCGCGAGGTCATGGCCGGCCGGCGCTCCGCCGCCGAGGATGGGCGGATGCACCCCATCGCCCGTACCTGGATCGACGATGTCCTGGCCGGCTCGCCGGTCGCCCGCACGATCGGGATCGAGGTCGTCTCCGCCCGCGCCGAGGAGGTCGTCCTCGCGCTGCCGTTCCGCGACGACCTCACCACCGTCCCCGGCGTCCTGCACGGCGGCGTCGTCGCCACCCTCGTCGACGTCGCCGGTGCCGCGGCCTCCGCGTCCGGGCTCGGCGACGCGGACGGTGCCACCGGCGGGGCCACCACCCAGTTGGACGTCTCCTACGTCAGCGCCGCGTCCGGTGACCTGCGCGCGACGGCGAGCGTGCTGCGGCGTACCCGGTCGACCACGCACAGCCAGGTCGTCGTGCGCGACACCGAGGAGCGGGTCGTCGCGATGGCCCAGGTGACCAGCCGCATCTTCCACTGAACGCGGACGCCGGCGCCGGGCCAGTGGTGCATCTCGGAAATGGCTCACCCGTCCGCGCGTCCCGAGCACGCACCTCGCCGCGTTGGCGACGCTCGGAAGACAATTCGGTATGCCGTCGCGCCGCCTTGCGATGCACGCACTCGGAACACGCCTACGGGCAAGCCATTTCCGAGCCACACCACTAGAGTGTGAATGCGCCGGGAGGGAACATCCCGCCGGGTCCGCGAAGGGGGCACGGTGAGCCAGTCCGACGGGGAGTCGCCCGGCTCCGACCAGCCGGGTGACGAGCTGGTGCAGGTGTTCGGCGCGATCGCCGCGCTGGCCTACGCCGGCTCCTCGAACGAAGACGTCTACCAGGCGGTCGTCCTCGCCGCGACGAGGCTCGTTCCCGGAGCCGACCACGCCAGCCTGATGATGCGCAGGGGCGACACGTTCGTCACCGTCGCGGCCACCGACGCGGTGGCCCGGGCCATCGACCAGGCCGAGATCCGGCTGCGCGAGGGGCCGTGCGTCGACGCGATCATCGACGAGGGGATGTACCTCGATCCCGATCTCGCCGTCGGCTCCGCGTGGCCCCGACTCAGCCGGTTCGTCCTCGACCGGACGCCGGTGCGCGGGGCGGCCGGGGTGCGGATCGTCGTGGACCAACAGAAGATCGGCGCATTGAACCTGTGGAGCGACATCCCGGGGCGCCTCGACGCGGCCTCCGCCGACCGGGCCATGGTGCTCGCCCCGTTCGCCTCCCTGGCCGTGGCCGCCGAGCACCACCGCGAACAGGCGGCCACGCTGCGCGAGGGCCTGCACAGCAACCGGGAGATCGGCAAGGCCATCGGTCTGCTCATGGCCTTCCACAAGGTGGACGAGACCCGGGCGTGGGAGATCCTTCGCGAGACGAGCCGCGACCTCAACCAGAAGGTGTCGGCGGTGGCGCGCACGATCGTCGACTACCACAACTCGCCCTGGTGAGCCGTGCCGCCGGGGCGAACACGGGGCTGGTTGACTGTCACCCGTGCCCGCTCCGCAGCTCGACCTTGCCGCCGATGTCGTGACCCTGACCCGCCAGCTGGTCGACATCGAGTCGGTGAGCCGTGACGAGCAGGCGATCGCGGACGCCGTCGAGACCGCCCTCCGGGAGCTGCCGCACCTCAGCGTGACCCGCCGCGGCCACACGGTCGTGGCCCGCACCGCTCTCGGCCGCCCGGCCCGCGTCGTGATCGCCGGGCACCTCGACACGGTGCCGGTCAACGACAACCTCCCGAGCCGGTACGACGAGGCGGCGGGCATCCTGCACGGCCTCGGCACCTGCGACATGAAGGGCGGCGACGCCGTCATCCTCAAGCTCGCGGCGACGCTGACCGAGCCGGTGCACGACGTCACCTACGTGCTCTACGAGGCCGAGGAGATCGAGTCCGCCCACAACGGCCTGCGCCTGCTGGGGGAGTCCGACCCCGAGCTGCTCGTGGCCGACTTCGCCATCTTGATGGAGCCGTCCAACGCCGGGGTCGAGGCGGGCTGCCAGGGCACCCTGCGGGTCGAGGTGCGGACGACGGGCGAGCGCGCCCACTCGGCGCGCAGCTGGCGCGGGGTCAACGCGATCCACGGCGCCGCCGAGATCCTCGCGCGGCTCGACGACTACCAGGCCCGGCGCCCGGTCATCGACGGCCTGGAGTACCACGAGGGCCTGAACGCGGTCGGGATCCGCGGCGGCGTCGCCGGCAACGTGATCCCCGACGAGTGCGTCGTGACCGTCAACCACCGCTTCGCGCCGGACCGCTCGGAGGCGGAGGCGCTGGCGTTCGTCGAGGAGTTCTTCGCCGGCTTCGAGATCACGCTGACCGACACCGCCCCCGGCGCGCTGCCCGGTCTCGAGCGACCCGCCGCGAGGGCGTTCATCGAGGCCGTCGGCGGCCAGGTCGCCCCGAAGTTCGGCTGGACCGATGTCGCCCGGTTCACGGTCCTCGGCGTGCCCGCGGTCAACTACGGCCCGGGCGACCCGATGCTGGCGCACAAGCAGGACGAGCACGTCGAGGTCGCGCAGATCGAGAGGTGCGAACGACAGCTGCGGGCGTGGCTGACCGACACCCGCGGCCACACCGAGGAGGAGCAGGCATGACCAGGCGCAACGGACCCGGGCCGCGACCGAGCAAGGGGCGCCCGGAGGGATCCACGACCGACCAGCGCCTCCTCGACAGCCGCGGCGACGGCGGCTGGGTGCACACCGACACCTGGCGGGTGCTGAAGATCCAGGCCGAGTTCGTGGAGGGCTTCAACGATCTCGCGGAGGTCGGGCCGGCGATCTCGGTGTTCGGGTCGGCCCGGATCGCGGAGACGCACCCGGCGTACGACATCGGCGTGCGGGTGGGCGCGGCGCTGGCGGAGGCCGGTTTCGCGGTCATCACCGGCGGCGGGCCAGGTGCCATGGAGGCGGCCAACCGGGGTGCGATGGAGGCCGGCGGCGAGAGCATCGGCCTCGGCATCGAGCTGCCCTGGGAGGCCAAGCTCAACGACTACGTCGGCTTCGGGCTCAACTTCCGCTACTTCTTCGTCCGCAAGATGATGTTCGTCAAGTACAGCCAGGGCTACGTCGTGCTGCCCGGTGGCCTCGGCACGCTCGACGAGCTCTTCGAGGCGATGACGCTGGCCCAGACCCTCAAGATCACCCAGTTCCCGATCGTGCTGATGGGCGTGGAGCACTGGCAGGGCCTGATCGACTGGATGCAGGGCTCGATGCTCGAGGACGCCCGGATCAAGCAGTCCGACCTCGACATGCTGACTCTGACCGACGACGTCGACGAGGCCGTGGCGCTGATGGTCGCGGCCCGCGAGCGGCACGGCTGAGGCCCCTGTCGATGTCCCACCCGATGATGTGGGTGTTCGCCGTCCTCATCGTGCTCGCGATGGGCGGTGTCGCCCTGCTCGCGGCGGGGCGGGGAGAGCCGATGGCGCCGGCGTACGACGACCGGCCGGACGCGCTCGTCCCTGCGACTCGTGCCCTCGGGGCCGACGATCTGCGCCGGGTGCGCTTCTCGCTCGCCCTGCGCGGCTATCGGATGGGCGA
Organism: Nocardioides sp. L-11A; assembly: GCA_029961745.1. Lineage (NCBI taxonomy): Bacteria > Bacillati > Actinomycetota > Actinomycetes > Propionibacteriales > Nocardioidaceae > Nocardioides > Nocardioides sp. L-11A. The sequence continues at coordinate 3,884,197 of CP124680.1, read as the reverse complement.
GGTCGACGAGCTGCTCGCCCGGCTGGCCCGCGAGCTGGAGGGCGACCGCGCTCCCGGCGTACCGGGAGCGGGGGGTGGGCCGGCGCCCGCGGTCCTGGTGCGTGTGCTCGCCGAGAGCTGGGCCGGCGGCCACCCGGCCGGCAGCGACATCCTCGACTTCTCCACCGAGAGTGTCGACCAGGTGGAGTCCTCCCTCGACCAGTGGTCGCGCCGCGACGGGCGCGGCCCGGCCACGGAGGACGCCGACGTGTGGGCGGCGGGCAGCTACCTCGGGGAGGTCCTGGTCCGCGCCGTCCCCGGCGCCCGCTGGTCGCAGCACCTGGCCTACGACGGCACCCCCGTGGTCGAGATGCCCTCGGGACGATTCGCGAACCCGATCGGCCGGGCGATGGAGCGCTACGACGGTGACGAGGGCGACAGCGTCATCGCGTTCGTCGAGGCCGCGCTGGCGGCCGAGGAAGGGACCCGCTGACAGTCCGCCTGCGCCTGCTGTGCGGCATGAGGGATAATGATCTGGCGCACAGTCGGATGCACAGGGCGTCCGGCGGATCGCAGAGGTAGTGGAAGAGGGGTCCCGCATGGCGGCGATGAAGCCTCGGACCGGCGACGGTCCGCTCGAGGTCACCAAGGAGGGTCGCGGCATCGTGATGCGCGTCCCGCTCGAAGGTGGTGGCCGACTTGTGGTCGAGCTCAATGCCGAGGAGGCTGCCGCGCTCGGCGACGCGCTCAAGAATGTCATCGGCTGACCCACGGCGCCCGGTCCTCCCGGGCCAGGTCTCACCCCCTGAGTTCGCTGCCAGCGAGCTGCCCCCCGGCGCCATCAAGGGCGTCGACGTCGTCGCGCTGCCGGTCCTGCCGGGGGACGACGGCGGGGTGCTGCTCGGCCCGGGGGCCGCTGAGCTGGCCGAGGAGCTCGGCCTCGACCTGGTCGGCATCGCCGAGGTGCACGGCCTCACCGGTGCGAGCGCCGAGGTCGCGGTCGTGCCCGTGCCCGATGGCACCCCGGCCAACCCCGCGCTGCGCGTCGTGCTGCTCGTCGGCGTCGGCGCCGGGCGGCCGATCGACCTGCGTCGCGCCGGTGCCGCCCTGGCGCGGGCCGCCCGTGACCGCGCGGCCGTCGCCACCTCGATCCCCGCCGTCGCCGAGGATGCCTCGCCCGACGACCCGGTGGCGCTCGAGGCGTTCGTGGCCGGCGCCATGCTCGGCTCGTTCGTCTTCCACTGGCGCTCCACCGGCCCCGAGCATCAGCCCGTGCGTCGCGTGGTGCTGGCCGGCGCGGCCACCGACCGGTCCGCGCTGGAGCGCGCGGTCGCGCTCGGCGGCGCCGGCTGGCGCTCCCGCCTGCTCGCGACCGTCCCCTCCAACCTGAAGAACCCCGCCTGGCTGGCCACGCAGGCCGAGGAGATCGCCACCGCGAGCGGGCTCGGCGTCCGGGTCTGGGACGAGGGCGACCTCGACCGCGACGGCTTCGGCGGCATCCTCGCCGTCGGCGCCGCCTCCGCGACCCCGCCCCGCCTGATCCGTCTCGACTACACCCCGACCGGAGTGTCGGCCCGCGCGGCCAAGAAGCTGCCCGTCGTCGTGCTCGTCGGCAAGGGCATCACGTTCGACTCGGGCGGTCTGTCCATCAAGCCCGCCGCGTCGATGGGCTCGATGAAGCGCGACATGACCGGCGGTGCCGTCGTCCTGGCGACCATGGCGGCACTCGCCGACGTCGACTGCCCGGTCCGTGTGGTCGGACTCGTCGCCGCCGCCGAGAACGCCATCTCCGGCAGCGCGCTGCGTCCCGGCGATGTGATCCGGCACCACGGCGGCCGCACCACCGAGGTCGGCAACACCGACGCCGAGGGCCGCCTGGTCCTCGCCGACGCCCTCGCGTACGCCACGGCCGAGCTCGACCCCGCGGTCGTGGTCGACATCGCCACCCTGACGGGAGCCGTCAAGGTCGCCCTCGGCCAGCAGATCGGTGGACTGTTCGCCAACGACGACGCCCTCGCCGCCGCGCTCGACACCGCCGGCGCGCGGGCGGGGGAGCCGCTGTGGCGTTTCCCGCTCTACCGCGGCTACGAGGACAAGCTCGCCTCGAAGGTCGCCGACGCGGCCAACGATCCCGGCGGTGCCGGGGCGATCACGGCCGCGCTCTTCCTGCAGCCGTTCGTGGGCGACGTCGCGTGGGCGCATCTCGACATCGCGTCGGTCGGCGACGTCGAGAAGGAGTGGCACGAGTGGACCGTCGGCCCCTCGGGCTTCGGCTCCCGCCTGCTGCTGTCGTGGCTCGGTTCGGCCGACCCGCTGGCCGGCATCCGCTCCTGACATCGTCGTACCGGACAGAACGGTCGTGATTCGGCCGACTTCGCGACCGATCTGTCCGGTACGACGGGGGTCAGTCGCCCTCGGGGACCCACTCCTTCTTCGCCACGAGCAGCCCGTCGCCGACCGGAAGCAGCGTGGGGATGAGGCCCTCGGTCGCCGCGACCTGCTGCACCAGCTCGCGGATGGCGACCGTCTCGTCGTCGCGCTGGGCCGGGTCCGCGACCCGGTCGTGCCACAGCGCGTTGTCGAACGCGACCACGCCGCCGGGGCGGAGCAGGCGCAGCGCCTCGGCGAGGTAGGCGGCGTACTCGCGCTTGTCGCCGTCGGCGAACACGATGTCGTAGTGACCGTCGGTCAACCGGGGGAGCACGTCGAGGGCGGAGCCGGCGATGGTCCGCACCCGCTGCGGTGCGACGCCGGCCTCCTTGAACGACTCCTTGGCGAGGCGCTGGTGCTCGGCCTCCACGTCGACGGTCGTCAGGACGCCGTCGGGGCGCATCCCGCGCAGCAGCCACACCCCGGAGACGCCGGTGCCGGTGCCGATCTCGACGACGGCGCGCGCCTCGAGGGCGGCGGCGAGGAAGCGCAGCGTAGCGCCCGTCCCGGCACCGATCGGGACGACACCGACCTCCTCGGCGCGCGTCCGCGCGGCCGCGAGGACGTCGTCCTCGGCGACGTAGGTGTCGGCGAAGGTCCAGCTGGTCGCGTTGATCGGTGTCGGAGCCACAGGCTCACCCTATTGCGTCCGGCGCCCGGGACCGTGGACCGTCGCCGGGAACACCCGATGCTCGCCGATCGTTGTGGCGAATGATGAGGGAGTTCACAGGGAACGCTCAGTTCCCACCCCTACGGTGAGAGGAGCCAGGACACCTTGGCGCTGATCCAGCGGAAGAAGGCCACGATGAAGGAGCCCGTCGATCCTCACCCCCAGCCCGCCGGGCAGGGGCAGTCCGACCTGGACTGGGGACGCATCGTCGAGGAGCACTCCGACCGTGTCTACCGGCTCGCCCTGCGGCTGACCGGCAACCGCCATGACGCCGAGGACCTCACCCAGGAGGTCTTCGTCCGGGTCTTCCGCTCGCTGCACACCTACACGCCCGGCACCTTCGAGGGCTGGCTGCACCGGATCACCACCAACCTGTTCCTCGACCAGGCCCGCCGCAAGCAGCGGATCCGGTTCGACGCCCTCTCCGACGAGCGGGCCGCCCGACTCGCGAGCGCCTCGCCGGCGCCCGACCTCGCGTACGCCGACCAGACCTTCGACGACGACGTGTCCGCCGCGCTGGCCGCCCTCCCGCCGGACTTCCGCGCAGCCGTCGTGCTCTGCGACATCGAGGGGCTCAGCTACGAGGAGATCGCCGAGATCCTCGGCGCCAAGCTCGGCACGGTCCGCTCCCGGATCCACCGCGGTCGCGCGCTGCTGCGCACCGCGCTGGCCCACCGCGCCCCGGCCGCCGGACGGACCCGGTACGCCGGTCCCGCGCCGTTGGCCGTCGGCGGGGGAGCGGCGACGTGATCGGCCACCTCGGCACCCGGGTCAGCGCGCTGCTCGACGGACAGCTCTCCGCTCGGGAGACCGAGGAGGCGTGGTCGCACGTCTACACCTGCCACGCCTGCCGGGACCTCGTCGAGCGGGAGGGCTGGGTGAAGACCCGGCTGGCCGGCCTGTACGAAGGTGAGCGCGGCGCGCCGTCCGGGCTCAAGGGCTCCCTGCTCAGCATGCCTCCCGGGGAGGCGCTGCTGGCGGGTCACGAGCCGCACACCCCGCACCGCCGGACGGCCGGTGCGGTGTTGCTCGGCGGCGGCGCGATCGGTGCCGCGATGCTCGGTGTCATCGCGCTCGGCTTCGCGCCGGGCGCCGGCCCGCCGGCCGACCGGCGTCCACCCGCCTCCCAGATCAACACGACGGTTCCCCCGCCGTCCGGCTCGCCGGGATCGACCGGCGTCGGCACCGTTGGGCGCTCCGGCGTGCCCGGCCTCGCGCCGGTACGCCGGATGCTGCCCTGACCCTGTCGGTGTGGGTCCATCGGACATGATGGACCCGTGAACGACGCGCCCGACTCCGACCGCGAGCCCACCGAGCCGCTCCCGCCGCTCGAGCAGGAGGCCGTGGACCCGGAGTCCGTGGTCCCGGAGTCCGTGGTCCCGGAGCCGGCCGACACGGATCCGGTCGAGCCGGTCGATCCGGTCCGGCCGCAGTGGGCGCCGCCTGCGCCCGGCGCCGTACCGGAGCCGACGACCCCGCTGCCGGGGCTCGCTCCCTCCCTGATGCCACCCCCGCCCGGCCCGCCCTTCGCTGGTCCGCCGGCCGCTGGTCCGCCGGTCGTGGGTCCGCCGGCGGCCGACCTGACGGTCCGGATGCCCTCCGCGCCCGCCGACCGCCGGGCCTCAGGTGCCCCCGGCTGGCTGATCCCGGTGGTCGCCGCGGTGGCCCTGGTCGTCGGTCTCGGCGGCGGCCTGCTCGGGGCGCTCGCCTACGACCGGATCTCCGACGACTCCCCGGACGGACCCGGCTACTCCGGCGACGGTCTCGCGGGTGTCGACCTGAAGGAGAACCCACCGTTGGCCGCGCCCGGCTCGGTCGCTGCCGTCGCGCAGGCCGTGCTGCCGAGCACGGTCCAGATCATCGCCGAGTACGGCGGCGAGGCGACCGGAGCGAGTGGCTCCGGCTGGGTGATGGACGGCAACGGCCACATCGTCACCAACAACCACGTCGTGGCCGACGCCGCGAAGAACAACGGCCCGATCGTCGTGGTCGACCACGACCGCAACCGGTACGACGCCGAGGTGGTCGGGCGCAGCCCGATCTACGACCTCGCCGTCCTCTACGTCAAGGAGAGCGACAAGCTGAAGCCGGCCACGATGGGCGACTCGGCGAAGCTCCAGGTCGGTGAGCCGGTGGTCGCGATCGGCTCCCCGCTGAGCCTGCCGGACACGGTGACCTCGGGCATCGTCAGCTACCTGCACCGGCCGGTCACGACCGGCGGCGCGGACTCCCAGTCCTGGATCGACGCGATCCAGACGGACGCCGCCATCAACCCGGGCAACTCGGGCGGACCGCTGGTCAACCAGCAGGGGGAGGTGGTCGGCGTCAACTCCGCCATCGCCACCGCCGGTGGCGGCTCGATCGACTCCGAGGCCGGCAATATCGGTGTCGGCTTCGCGATCCCCGTCGAGCAGGTCCGGGTCACCGCCGACCAGATCCTCAAGACCGGCAAGGCGCAGTACCCCCTCATCGGGGCCGAGGTGAGGACCGGCGGAGCGCCGGCCGGAGCCGGCGCGGAGATCAGCAAGATCAACTCGGGCAGTCCCGCCGAGGACGCCGGCCTGCGCAAGGGCGACGTGATCACCCACGTCAACGGCACCCGGGTGAGCGACGGCAACGCCCTCATCGTCGCGATCCGCACCCATCAGCCGGGAGAGACCATCGAGTTCACGCTCACCCGCGGCTCGAAGGAGCAGAAGGTCAAGGTCACCCTCGACGGCAAGGAGGGGTAGGCACGCCCTCTCCTCGCTCCGGCGCCGAGCGTGGGACGCGGCCCGACCGTGCCGGCTGGGCGCCACCTCTAGGCGGCGCGCGGTCGGGCGGGGTGGTAGGTGATCTTGCCGTGGAGTGAGGTGAGGGTGGCGCGGGGTGGTGGGGTCCAGACGGGTTGACCTGTGTCGAGGTCGATCCTTACGGCCCAGGGGGTGTGGTGCAGGACGGTGTGGTGGTGGCGGCAGACCATCACGAGATTCGACAGCGCGGTGGGGCCGCCGTCGGCCCAGTGGGTGACGTGGTGGGCGTCGCAGGCCAGGGGCATGCGGGTGCAGCCGGGGAACGCGCAGTGCCGGTCGCGGGCGATGAGGGCGAGCCAGAGAGCGGCGGTCACAAGCCGCTGCGCTCGGCCCACGTCCAACACTTGGCTCTCGGTGCCGAGGACGGTGGGGATGATCTCGGCGTCGCAGGCCATGCGGCGGATGGTGGTCGCGGAGAGTCGGGCGCCGGTGGGGGTGTGGCCCTCGTGGGCGAGTCCGGCGTCGATGATCTGTTGGCGGAGGGATTCTTGGTCGATGAGCACGATCACGCGGGGTTTGGTGCCGTGGTCGCGGGGCAGGTCGTCGCTGTTGGCGAGTCGGTCGCAGGCGTCGACGAGGGCGTCCCAGAGGCGGGCGCCGGCGTCGCGGGGGTCGCGGCCGTCGTGGCCGCAGCCCGGGGTCAGGCACGGGGTCTGGGTGGAGAAGCCGTGGTCGTCGAACATCGGCTCGCCCGGTTGGCGGTTGGTCCCGCCGCAGGCGCCGGGCTCCGCGGTCGCGGGGGCGGCCAAGGGATGCAGGGTGGTCTTGATCTTCTCGGCGTCCTCGAGGGTGCCGTAGCCGGTGAGTTTGACCCCGCCGTGGCCGTCCTCGGTGAAGCGGAGGTGGCGGGCGTGGTGGGCGCCGCGTTCGGCCTTGACGCGTTCCTTCTCCGCGTTGACGATCGCTGCGTCGGGGTCGAGGGTGCGGACCACGTCACCGAACGCGGTCTGCAGGTCGGAGGCGTCGAGGCCCTCGGTCGCGACGAGGTCGAGCATCGCGGCGGCGACCTGCTCGCGGAACTCGGGCACCCGGGGCAGGGTGTGCACCTTCGACGCGATCGCGCGTGCCTGGGGCAGGGTCACCTGTCCGGAGTCCAGGGCGGCTTGGACCGCGGGCAGGTCGCGGAGTTGCTCGGTGGCGCGGATCAGCCCGCCGCCGGTGCCTTTGTGGCCACCGGTCAGGTGGGTGAGGAAGTCCTTCGGGGAGGCCCAGCCGAGCTCGCGGAGAGCGTCGGTCGCCTCGAGGTGGGTGATGCCGCGCAGCAGGGCGGCGTCGAGGAGTGAACGGGCCGCGGTGATCGACTCCACGGCCGCCACGGTGTCGGGACCGTCGAGCACATCCCAGTCACTGCCGGCCAGCTCCCGGGCATGCGCGAGCACGGCGGTGGCCGGGTCGAGCGCTCCGGGAGTTGTCATGCGCTCATCCTATCGAACATATGTTCGAACAGTCAAGACCCGTCTCCTCTCTGTGGATGTCATGTCTCAAGACATCGGTGACAGTTCTGCATCAGGACATCGGTGACAGTCCGGATGGTGTTGGTGGTGACACTTCTGACGTGACGCTTCGGCGGTGGCTGAACCCATCGATCCCCGCATCCGGCTCGGGATCTCGCAGTGGCCCGATGGCGCACCGCGTGGCGCTGTGTCGACGCTCTGTGCCGAGCACGACATCTCCCGGACGTCCTTCTACGCGCTTCGCAAGAGAGCCAAGAGTGACGGGCCGGCCGCGGTGCTCGAACCGAGGACGAAGCGGCCGTCGTCAAGCCCGACCCGGCTGAGCGATGAGGTCAAGGACCAGGCCGTGCAGGTCCGTGCCGCGCTGGAAGCCTCGGGCGTGGACCATGGCCCGATCAGCGTCCACGACAAGATGAAGGCGATGGGTCTCGAGCAGGTGCCCTCGATCGCGTCGCTGGCGCGGATTTTTCGACAGGCCGGCGTCGCCAGGTTCGAGCTGCGGAAGAAGCCGCGCTCGGCGTAGCGCGGGTTCATCGACCCCGCACGTACCCGCGCCGGCACCAGCCACATCGACACGGTGACCTCTCTGGTCGACGTGGACCACATCTCCACCAGGTCCTCGTCATCGCCGAGCGCGACCAGGCCGGCGAAACGCGATCACCCTGACCGAGCTCGACGGCGAGATCCTCGCCGAACACATCCGCGCCCGCACCGGAGCGATCGACGTCGGCAACGGCCGGCGCCCAGGACTCCGGCCGAAGAAGCCGGCAGTGTCACCGAAGTCCTGACCCGCCAACTCTCACCGATGTCCTGATGCAGCGCTGGCACCCGTGCCCTGGCCGACCACCTGGCCTCTCCGGGGCGGGTCCGCCGGCGCGCCGCTACTCGGGCTCGCTCTCCACGAAGGGGTGCTCGGCGACGTACTGCTCGGTGTGCCGGTACTGCTGCGCGATGTACTCCTCCAGCCGGTTGCGCTCCACCCGCCACTGCCCGCGGCCGCCGATCTTGATGGCCGGCAGCTCCCCGCGGCGCACCAGCGCGTAGACCTGCGCGCTGGAGGTGTTGAGCGTCTCGGCGACGTCGGTGAGCGTCAGGAACCGCGGTCCGTCCTGGCTGTCGGGCATGCCCCCATCGTCGCATCCGGGGCCGACCGGTGGGGCCAGCGGCACTGCGCGCCTGTGGATGAGCAGGTGACGTCGCCGCCGGCACCCGGCATGATGACCCGGTGACTCGGGATCTCGGGAGTTCGACGGGCACACCTGCGCCACCACCCGCCCAGCGGGTGGTGCGTCCGGCATGGCGTGACCCCCGACTGTGGTGCGGTGTGCTGCTCGTGACCGGCTCGGTCGTGCTCGGCGCGCGGTTGCTCGCGGCCGCCGACGACACGATGACGGTGTGGGCGATGACCGGCGACCGCGGCGCCGGGACGCCGGTCGCCGCCGACGCCCTCACCGTCCGCCGGGTGCGCTTCGCCGACGAGGCCACGGTGGAGCGGTACTTCGCCGCGGACGAGCCGGTGCCCGAGGGCCTGATCCTGGTCCGCGGCGTCGGCGAGGGCGAGTTGTTGGCCCGCTCGGCGGTCGGCCCGGTCGCGGAGGAGGCGGTGCTGCGGGTGCCGCTCGCGGTCGACCCGCACCGGGTGCCGCCGGACGTGGCGACCGGCTCGATCGTCGACGTCTGGCTGACCGACGCCTCCGCCCCCGGCACCGCCCCCGGCACCGCGCCCGGCACGGGCAGCTCCGGCAGCTCCGGCAGCTCCGGTCGCGGCACGGCCGCCGAGGCGCAGGACGGCCCGGCGCTCAGCGGCGTCACCGTCGTCGCCGCCCCGGCCTACGACGACGCCTTCGCCGTCACGGGCACGCGGCAGCTCGTCGTGGCGGTCGACGACGAGCGGGCGGCGGAGTTCGAGCGGCTCCTCGGTGCCCTGCAGGACCCGGTCATCCGGATCCTGCAGCGATCGTGAGGCGCGGATGCCGCGCGTGAGCGTCGTCCTGCTGGTCTCCTCGGGCGCGGCCTGGGAGTCGCGAGCGCTGGCCGCGCTCACCGAGCACCCCGCCACCGTGCTCCTGCGGCGCTGTGTCGACGTCGCCGATCTGCTCGCCGCCGCCCGCACCGGCCAGGCCGACGTGGCTGTCGTCGCGGTCGACCTGCCCGGCCTCGACCAGGGCGCCGTCGACGACTTGGTCCAGCACGGCGTCCGGGTGATCGGCGTCGCGACCGACCCCGAGCTCACCCGACCCCGCGCCGTCCGGGCCGGCATCGTCACCATTCTCGCCGCCGACCGCGCGAGCGAGCTGGCCGAGCTGGTCGCTCGACTTCCCGCCGACGCGACCCAACCCGCCCCGCCGTACGACGACCGCTCGGTGCCCGACCCTGTGGAGTCCGCGCCGCCGCGGGTCGGCGGCCCGATGGGCCGGGTGATCACGGTCTGGGGCGCCGGCGGTGCGCCCGGTCGGACCACCGTGGCCGGCGGCCTTGCCGGCGAGCTGGCTCGCCGCGGACTGAGCACGCTGCTGATCGACGCTGACCCGTACGGCGGTGCGGTCGCGCAGCAGCTGGGGATCCTCGACGAGGTCTCCGGACTGCTCGCCGCCGCCCGGCTGGCCGGAGCGGGCCCCCTCGACGGGCGCTTCACGACCACGCAGCGGCGGCTGTCGGACCACCTGCGGGTGCTGACCGGCCTGCCCCGCCCGGACCGCTGGGTCGAGCTGCGGCCCGGCACCCTCACGACGATCGTCGAGCGCGCCCGCCAGGACGGGCAGGTGGTGATCGACACCGGCTTCAGCCTCGAGCCCGACCTCGGCGAGCTCACGGGCCGGCCCGAGCGCAACGGCCTGACCCGCGAGGCCGTGGAGGTCGCCGACGAGCTGGTCCTCGTCGGCTCCGCCGACCCGGTCGGCCTGGCTCGGCTGGCCCGGGCCCTCAGCGAGATCCACGAGCTGCTGACCGGCCCGCGGGTGCGGGTCGTGGTCAACCGGATGCGCCCGACGCTCGGCTGGCGCGAGGCCGACGTCGTCGCGATGCTCGCCGGTTTCGGCGACCATCTCGCGGTGCACTTCCTCCCTGACGACCAGCCCGCGGTCGACCGGGCCCTGGTCGCCGGACGGTTGCTCGTCGAGACCGGCGACGGCGCTCTGACCCGGGCGATCGCCGACGTCCTCGACGCGATCGCGGGCGTCACCGCATGAGGGTCATACCTGGTCATACTCGTGGCATGGAGACGGCCATCTCCGTTCCGGACGATGTGTTCGCTCGTGCGGAGCGAGTGGCGGCTCGGCATGGGATGAACCGTTCCCAGTTCTATGCCGCAGCGGCCAGCAGGTAGGCCGACGAACTCGAGTCCGGCGACGTCACCGCTGCCATCGACGCGGTGGTCGACCAGGTGAATGCCGACGGCTCGAGCCGGTTCGCCGTGGAGGCCGGAGCCCGACTGGTGGCCGGGGCGGTCGACGAATGGTGAACCGCGGCGACGTGCACTGCGCGACTTCGGGGACCCGGCCAGCAGCGGTCCGGCCCAGCGGCCCGGCCCTGGTGATCCCGTCCGACGACGACAACCGGAGCCGGCTCGCCAGCACGATCGTGGTGACGCTGGCCTCGAACACCCCGCTGGCCGCATGCCGGGCCACGTCTTCCTCCCCGCGTCGGTCACCGGCCTGCCGAAGGACTCCGTCGCCGACGTGACCGCCTTCGCGACGGTCGACCGTCGTGATCTCGGCACCCGTCCTGTGGGCAGGGTGCCTGACCCTCTCATGGGTGAGGTGGACCAGGGGATCCGAGGGCTCCTCGACCTGTCCTCCTGACCCCGGAGGCGCCCGGATCCGGGACCCCACATCTTGGCGAGTCCTGTGAAAAATGGTCCCGATGGGCTATGGCGTCGAGCTCCGGGGCACTCGAGCCGGCGACCGAGTACCGCTACTACCCGGTGGTGACGACCTGCACCGGCGAGGCACGCAAGGCGTGCGACCTGTCCGGATCCGTGTCCGCCGGCGGCTGGCTCAAGGCGGTTGTCGACCCCGAGGGCGAGAAGATCGTCTACGCCTACGACGTCGCGGGCAATGTCGCCCGCACCTGGGACCGCAACGCCGCCCAGGGCAAGGACCTCACCGCGGCCTGGGCCGACGCGTCCGCGCCGCCCACGACGCGCTTCGTCGACACCGTCTCCGCCAACCCGGTGACCTCCGACGCGCTCAGTGTCTCCAACACCGCCCTGGTCGCCATCGCCCCCGACGGGACGGTCACGGGGGCCGGCAGCAACGCGAGTGGGGAGCTGGGCGACGGCAGCACGACGAACCGGAAGACCCCCGTCCGTGCGGATCCGATGACCAACGCCGTCCAGGTCGTGCAGACCGCGACGGGTACGACCTCCGGGTGCGCGTCGACCGCCTACCTGACCGGTGGCGGCGAGGTCTGGGTGACCGGAGCCGGCACGACCCGGCCCGAGAAGCGCACGGGCCTGCCGTCGGGCATCCTCTCGATCGCGGCCGGCGGCTGCCATCTGCTCGCGCTCGACTCCGAGGGCGGACTGTGGGCCTGGGGAGCCAACGGCTCCGGGCAGATCGGCAACGGCTCCACCGCCGCAGTCGGCACGCCGGTCCAGGTCCTCGACGACGTGTCGACCATGGCCGGGGGCAACCTCAGCTCGCTGGCCGTCAAGACGGACGGCACCACCTGGGCCTGGGGCGCGAACAGCACCGGTCAGCTCGGTCTGGGCGATACGGCGGGACGGACCACGCCGACCCAGGTGACGGCGCTGAAGGATGCCGGGATCCGCCAGGTGTCCAGTGGCTTCGGCTCCTCCTACGCCATCGGGCGTGACGGCACCGTGTGGGCCTTCGGCGGCAACGCGTCCGGAGAGCTCGGTGACGGCACCACCACGCAGCGCACCAGCCCGGTCAAGGTCACGACACTCGGTCCTGGCACGGCCGCCGGCCCGGTCCGCCAGGTCGTCGGCGCCAACAAGAGCGCGATCGCTCTGCTGCGCGACGGCACGGTCCGCGTGTGGGGCATCAACAACGCCGGGCAGTCGGGCGGCGGATCGGCCGCGGCTACCGTATCGACACCCACACAGGTGCCGAACCTCACCGGCCAGGTCGCGGTGGCGGGCGGCTGGTCGACGATCGCGACCGCCGACCAGGCCGGCCGGATCCGGGTCTGGGGATCGACCGCGAACAACCAGCGTGCCGACGACACCAACCCGGCCACCACCGCGACCCCCGCACCGGCCGGGATCGACATCTCGCCGTACCGCTCCGCGCTCTGGGGCGTCCAGGGAAGCCGCGACGCCACGGGGAATCTGGTCACGACCACGATGGACCGCCTCGGCCAGCCGCGCCGGGTCCGCTCCGGTCGCGGCAACGACGTGCTGACCTCCGCCTACGACCGGATGACCGGCTACGACGCCGCCGGCCGGCCGGTCTCGTCCAGCGGAGCCCAGCACCGCTCTCCGGGGACGGTCGCGCGGACGACGTACGACCCGTTCGGCAACCCGGTCAAGACGATCGACGCGCGCGGTGTCGCCGCGCGGGCGACCTTCGATGCGCTGAATCGGCAGCTCACCAGCCAGGTGACCCGGACCCCGGATGCCGTCGCTCCGGGATCCTGCCCGGGCACCGCCGCGGCCGCGGAGTGGACCAGCGCGCAGAACGACCACCGGGTCTGCGTGACATCGACGACCTACGACGGCGTCGGCCGGGTGCTCACCACGACGGATGCGAACAGCCAGGTCACCACGACCCACTCCGACGCCGCGGGTCGCCAGCGCCGGGTCGACACGCCGCGCACCGAGGGCGGCACCGAGATGCTCACGTCGCGCTGGAACTACGACCGCGAGGGACGGGTGCTCGACGCCTGCTCACCGCGACAGTTCGTGGAGGCAGAGGACGGCGATACGCCGAACACGGCGGCCGGCTGCGCCAGCACCGGGGTCCACGCCACCCACTTCGCCTACGACGCGGCCGGCAACACCACGAAGGAGATCCGGTACCGCTTCGGTGCGACCAACCCCGAGCTGACGGCGGACTACGGCTACGACGCCGACGGCAACACGACCGCGGTCACCGACCCCAACGGCAACCGCACCACGACGACGTACGACTGGCAGGGCCGGCGTACCTCGATGGAGGTGCCGCGACGCGGGACGAAGACGAACACGACCAGATGGCGCTACGACCCCAACGGCAACGTCACGGCCGTGCTGGCGCCCGGGTCGATCAACACCGGGTCGGGGGCCGACGGACCTCTCGTCGTCGACGGCACCACCCCCTCGGAGTCGACGGACGGCATCGCGCACGGCGCGGGCAACCCGTTCCAGATCCCCGACGGTGCGCAGTACCGCGACGTGACCCTTCAGAACGGCGCCCACGTGACGTCGGCCGCGGCCAACGGGCTCCTCTTCTACGCCAGCGGCACCGTGACGGTCTGCGCCACCTGCTCGATCACCGTCGCCGGCAAGGGCTACCAAGGCGGCGCCGCCGGCAGCGGCGGCAACGGTCACGCCGGCGACGCCGCCAACCCCAACCCCGGCAACGGAGGCAAGGGCGGCCGGGGCGGCCTGCTCGGCCTGTCGCCGTCCGGCGGTGGCGGTGGCGGTCACAAGACCGACGGTGGCGCTGCCGGTACCGGTGGCAGCGGTCCCGGCCTACCCGGCCTGGCCTCGGGCACCCCGGACTTCGCCACGGTGGGGATCGACTACCTCCTGGGCTCCGGCGGCGGTGGCGGTGGTGGCGGCAAGGCCCTCACCGGCGCCGGGGGCACCGGCGGCAACGGCGGTGGCTATCTCCGTCTGACGGCCGGACGGATCGTGGTCAACGGCACCATCGACGCGTCCGGGGCCGACGGCGGCTCCGGAACGGGCCAGTCCGCCGGTGCCGGTGGCGGCGCGGGCGGCGGGATCTGGCTGGCCGCGCCCACCATCGAGCTCGCCTCCCCGTCGGTCCTCGATGTGACGGGTGGGGCCGGCGGCGCGGGTGTCAGCAACCGGAACGGTGGCAACGGCGCGGTCGGCTATATCCGGATCGATGGCGAGGACGTGACGAACGCGCCGGCGGGCGTGGAGGTGACGCGTGGCGACATGATCACCGCGGTGTCGTACGACGCCGCGAACCGGCCGGTCGACACGATCGAGGGTGCGCAGACGGTGCAGGCCGATCCGGCTCTCGATGCCAGTGCGCATGCGGCGCCGGACGCGAACGGGTTCGAGAACACCCGGTCGCGCACGGCGTACGACGCTGATGGTCGGGTGGTGGCGTTGTTGCCGCCGCAGGCGTTCAGTGATGTCGCGTCGTTGACGGCGCCGAATCTGAACACGGCTCGGCGTCTGGACTATGACCTGGATGGTCGGCCGGTGGCGGCGTACAGCCCGCGCTATGACAACGCGTCGGGGAGTCCGACTGCGTCGGTCGGTTCGGGCAACGACGGTGGCGGGAGCGTCGACCAGCAGGTCACGCAGTGCGCGACGGGGCGGGTGCTGGACCTGGCGTTGACGGGCCTGACCGGGGCGGGTGCCGCGTTGCCGTCGGCGTACGGCGCGCAGGTGGGTGTGTGTAGGACGCGGACGGTCTACGACCCGGTGGGCAATGTCGCGCGGGCGTGGCTGCCCAGCTCGAGCGGTGGGGCGAGTGCGGGGGACGAGGGCTATCTCGACTACACGTACACCGACGACGGTCTGGTGCAGCAGGTCGATGGGCCTGACCCGGCGTCCGGGGCCCGGGTCATCGCGGCGACGAATGTGTATGACGGTGTGGGTCGGTTGGTGTCGGTGACGGATGCGAAGGGGAGTGTGACGCGGACGTCGTACTTCGCTGATGGTCTGGTGGAGGAGACCGAGGGGCAGGCTTATGACCCGGATGGTGCTGTGGGTCCGTTGCCGTCGCAGGACGAGAAGACGCAGTACGTCTACGACGGGGCGGGGAATCTGGTCTCGACGGTCAACCCGGAGGGGAAGACCACGTCGCAGGTGTGGACGAGTGACAACCTGTTGGCTCAGATCGAGGCTCCGGGCCCGGGTGGGGGTCAGGGCACGGCGAAGACGAGGTACGGCTACGACGCGGTCGGGAACGCGACCGAGGTGTGGCAGCCCGAGGCGGTGCGTCATGACCGGCCGCCGATCTTCAACGAGTTCACGAAGGACAATCTGCTTGCGGCGACGCATACGCCGGTGGGGTTGACCGAGCCGACGCCGCCTGCGGCTCCGGTGAGGGTCTATCGATCGGTGCGTTATGACTATGCGCCGGCGGGGATGAAGACGGTCACCCAGACCGCCCGGTGTGAGTCGGACGTGCCGACGGCGTGCGTGCCGAGCAACGACGATGATTACAAAGGTGCCGGTTTCGTCAAGCTGAACTATGGCGCGAACGGGCGTCTGAGTTCGCAGATGGGCAGGGACCGGAAGTTTGACGAGACGCCGACGAAGTCGATCACGACGACGTATGCGCAGCATGGTGGTCCGGCTCAGATCAAGGACGAGTCGAGTGGGATCACGGTCAATGTGGGCTACTACCTCGACGGGACCCAGCGTCGGGTTGCGGAGTCGGGTGTGGGTGGTGGTGTGGGGAACACCAACACGTATGCGTACAACGGTTCTGGTGCGGTGTCGGTGCGTACGGACACGACGGAGTCGTCGGGTGTGACCGGGGGGAGCACGAAGGTCACGTCGTATCGGTACAACGCTGCGGGTCTTGCGGCGGGGATGGATTCCGATGTGCTGGGTGCGTCCACGTCCTTTGGGTGGGACAAGGCGGGTCGGTTGAGGTCGGCGACGACGGGTGGTCATGTCTCGGAGTGGTCGTGGCAGCCCAATGGTGTGTTGGCGGGGGCTGAGACCAAGGCTGGTGGCACGGTTATGGGTTCGTACACGTACTTGTACGACAAGAACCGGAACCTGATCAAGCAGACCGTGAGCAGCGACAGTGGCGGTGTCGGTGGGTATGTCAACGAGTTCGAGTACGCGCCGAGCGAGCAGGTGTTGAAGTGGAGTCACCAGCCTGCGAGTGGTGGTGGGAGTGGTGGGGGGACGGCTCGGGTTGTCGACTATGAGTGGGACAAGAACAGCAACCGGACCAGAGTGGACGACAGTGTCGACGGGGTGACCTCGACGAGCTATCGGTGGGACAACTCGGTCAAGGTCGTTGATGGTCCGGGTGACAACGGTGTGCCGGCGACGAACGACCGGTTTGTGTACGAGTACAACGCGGTGGGTCTGCTCACCGAGGACGGGTGCAACACCTATCGATATGACGCGTTCGACCGGGTGGAGCGGCAGACCAGGGCCGGCACGGATGTGTGTGACAACGATCCGCGGGTCACGGACTTCTCGTACGACGGGTTGGACCGGCAGCGGGTCAGCGAGGTGTCGGGGTCGGCGAAGCCGGGGGCGAACCGGATCACTCGAAGTGTGTTCGACGGTTTGTCGGTCGATGTGGTGGGTCAGACCGGGGCGGTCAACGGTGATGCGAACGGCCCGACGGTGCTCTACCAGCTCGATCCCGGCGGTAAGGCGATGGGCTACAAGCAGGCGGGGTCGTCCGGTGCCGGGACGGCGTTCTTGGATGACGACGGGCACGGCAACGTCACGTCGGTGACGACGTCGGGTCATGTGGTGGCGTGCGCGGTGCGTTATGACGCGTTCGGTGGGCCGGTGGATGCGGAGCCGAGTGGTTCGCCGGGCAGTGATGATCCTGGTGATGGCAACGGTATGTGTCGCACGGACTCGGCCGAGGCTGAGGCGACGGGCAACACGTATTGGTATCGGGGTCAGGTCCGTGATGGTGGGACGGGGAACTACCAGCTCGGGGTCCGGACCTATGACCCGGGCAAGGCGGCGTTCACTACGCCGGACTCGTATCGGGTGTCGTCCTCGGCCACGGATCTGAGTGTTGGTGTCGACCCGTTGACGTCGAACACGTACACCTACGTCAACGGCAACCCGGTGAACCTGATCGATGAGGACGGGCACCGCCCGGCCTGTGTTGATCTTGGCGGATGTACGGATCTCGTGAGACCGGAAGCCGAGCACAAGGGAGCGTGGATCTCCCATGTGGGTGAGCCGTCGCCTGGGTACGACCCGTGGGGTGAAGTGAAATCTGTTGTCCCAAATCCAGTCGCGATGGTGCGTGGAGCGGTCGGCTTCATTGGAGGTTCCGTCGTCGGAATTGGTGAGCCTGTCAATCGCATGACCGGGCAGGCGATCGCGCCGGTCGTTGATCACGAGGAGATCGAAGCTGCTCGTGCGGCCTTCATGGGTGAGATCACCAAGACAGTGTTCCTCGCGGCCACGTTCGTGCCTGGTGGGCAGGTCGCAGCACCGATCAGAGCAACTGTCGCGGCAGTCAGCAAGTCCCGAGTCATCGCACCAGTCATCGAGCGCGTCGCGGCAGCGACCGCGAAGGTCGTTCATCCGCGTGTCGCCCCGAACACATCGATGGACTCGCTCTTGGCGAGCGGTGCGACAGTGCGGCACTCAAGAACGGCGACCGCGATCGGTGACGACGGCGCAACACGGGCCAACTTCGACCGTTCCGTCGGAGCGAACGGTCGTCACGATGTGATCGTTCACGGAAACGCTGCCGGCGAACCGATCGTCAACGGTTTGGTCACTCATCCCCAGCAGATCGCCGACGCGATACTCGAGAACCCCGCCTACGGCGGCTGTGCTATTACGCTCGTCATGTGCCATGGGGGTCGAGGCACCGCGCAGGAGTTGTCGAGGATTCTGGGAGTGGATGTGCACAGCACCACCCGGAAGGCGCAGCTCGATCCAGTCACCGGTGGTCTCGTACAAGGAGGATTCAGATGAACCGTCCGCCGATGCCTCGCCCTCTCGGAGGGCTTGCGCCGCTTCCAGGCAAGGCATGGCCCTCTCCGGACCTTGCACGATCTGTAGGCGCCCTTCCTCATTGCCTGCGATCGCCAGTTGCCGGCTATCTCTCAACATCACCGATCATCCTGGCCTGGATGGAGCACACCAGAGATGTTCTCGGAGACCGCTTCGGGGTGGACGGCGGGAGCGGCATCGCGACTGACGGTCAGTTTTATTGGCGTGTTGATGCGTCTGCATACGTCCTTGAATACGGAATTGCGATCCCGTCTGACGCATTGGATCATATGCGATCGCGGAGCTGGGAACCACCCGAGTTGAGTCGAGATCAGTATCTGGATCTCTATCACATGCTCATGGACGAGCTCGAATCAAATGCATGAAGGTCTTTCAGTGCGGCAGGGCCTGACCCGGCTGGTCGGGTCGAGCATGCGTATCTGGCAAAGGAGGAGCGTGCCGCTCGAGCGGGGCTCGGGCTCCGGGGCAATCCGAGATCGTTCGTCGGGTGCTTTGCGGAGTGTCAATTCGCAAGGCATTGGCGGCGCCTTCTACCTGAAGTAGAGCGGGAGAGTCCCAGATTCTCTCGCGCGGCCGCCATGAACTGCGCGCCCCCCCGACACCGCCTGCGTCGTACCGCCGGTTCGGGTTGCTGAGGGCTGCTGCTGAGTATTGGTGCTGCTGTCACACCCCTACGGACCGGACCGGTGCTGCTGGTGTCGCGGGTGACGAGACGTTGACGACGTCGTATGGGGCTGCTGCACCGATCTGTGACAGTCGGTTAGGCGGCCTGTTCGGCCAGCGTGGTCATGATGGCTTCGTACTCGATGGGGGTCAATCGGCCGAGTCGAGCTTGGCGTCGTCGGCGGTGGTAGGTCCGCTCGATCCAGGTCACGATCGCGATGCGGAGCTCCTCGCGGTTGGTCCACTTCTGCCGGTCGAGGACGTTGCGTTGGAGCAGGCTGAAGAAGCTCTCCATGGCTGCGTTGTCGCCCGCCGAGCCGACCTGGCCCATGGAGCCGAGCATCTGATGGCGCCACAACGACTGCTGCAGCTTCCGACTCCGAAACTGGCCGCCCCTGTCTGAGTGCAGCTTGCAGCCGGCCACCGATCCACCCCGAGCAGCGCGCCTGGCGACGGCGGACTCGAGTGCGTCGACCGCGAGCTGGGAGGTCATCCGGGAGTCGATGGAGTAGCCCACGATCCGGTTGGACCACACGTCCTTGACCGCGTAGAGGTAGAGCTTCCCGACCGTCGGTGGGGTGCTCGGAGATGTCGGTGAGCCAGAGCTGGTTCGGACCGGGTGCGGTGAACTCGCGGCGGACCAGGTCGTCGTGAGCGGGCGCACCCGGGCATGCCCTTCTTCCCGCGGCCCTTCTTCCCGCGGCGCTTCTTGCCGAAGACGCACCACCACTCGTTGCTTGAGCAGATCTTCGACACCGTCCGCTCGGACACCTGGTAGCCGGCGTCGGTGACCTCGTCGAACAACAGCCGGTAGCCGAACTCGGGGTCCTCGCGGTGGGCGTCGAAGATCGCGTTCGCGAGGTAGGCCTCCTCGAGCTCGCTGTCGGTGACCGGGCAGGCAAGCCAGGCGTAGTAGTGCTGGCGGTGCAGAAAAGTGGAGCTTGAGCACCCGGCACGCCACCGCGACCGGCACCCGGAGCGGGGCTCCGGCGGCGGCGAGCTCTCTCACGAGCGGGTAGAGCCTTTTCCCGGTAGCTGGGCCTGCGACAGGTAAGCCGCAGCCCGACGCAGCACCTCGTTCTCCTGCTCCAGGAGCCGGTTGCGGCGCTTCAACTCACGCAGTTCGCGGGACTCGTCGGTGGTGACGCCGGGCTTCGCGCCGTCCTCGACATCAGCCTGACGAAGCCACTTCGAGAGGACCACGATTACGGGCGACCCGGACGACGTCCTCACCGAACTCGCGGGGGTAGGGCTTGGGCACAGCAACATCCTTCCAGCCTGACAACTCATCAAGCGATCTCAGATGTCGCAGATCCGTTCATCAGCCCCGTAGTGCCGAATCCGGTGAAGTTGGCCAAGGGGCTGACTACTTGGCTGGGAGGGTAGTTCCTCGGCATCGATGAGCCGATCAACCACGTGACGGGGCAGCCGATCGCGCCGGTGGTTGATCACGAGGAGATCGAAGCTGCTCGTGCGGCCTTCATGGGGGAGGTCACCAAGACAGCGCTCCTCGCAGCCACGTTCGTGCCCGGTGGGCAGGTCGCAGCACCGATCAGAGCGACTGTCGCGGCAGTCAGCAAGCCCCGAGTCATCGCACCGGTCGTCGAGCGTGTCGCGGCGACGGCCGCGAAGATCGTCCGCCCCGGTGCGCCCGCAAGCAATGTAACCGTGTATAGAGTGGAAGGTGCGGCGAATGCGCGGCTGACGATCGCCGACTCTGGTGATGTCACTATTCACGGAGATGCCATGCTTTATCTAAATTTCGGGGACGAGGCGCGGGCGCTTGAGTATCTGGCGCAGAAGCAGGCTCAGCCTGGCATGACTGACGTTGGCCTGAAGTCATTTGAGGTTTCCCAGTCGTATGCGGATTCCCTTTTCGATCGTGCTGTCCCTCAGCGTGGCGGTGCCGAAGCTCCGATCCAACAAGTGGACATCACGAGAACGGACAGATCGCTCGGCCTGGCGTCGTCTGAGTTCGCGGAGTTGGCTTGCGCGATCCTCCCTCGGAGCGGTCGATGCTGATGGGAAGTGACGAGTTGGAGCAGCTACGCTCAGGAATTAGTATCCCAAGTCCGGTGGCTTCAGGGCTACTTCAGGGCTTGACTGTGGAGGCCGACAGTCCGGACGAGGTGGTGCGACGGGCGCGCGCAGTGCTGGGGGCCGTGATCGAAGGTGGCGAGGACGGCCTTGCGCCCGACAACCGGGCGTGGCTACAGAGGCTGCCTGGCTGGTTCACGGCTGCATGCTCGCCTATGCAGACTGTGGAGGAGCGAGAGAGATGGCTTGCTCGTTGGCGAACGCTCGACCGCGAGGGGAAAGCAGCTGCCGAGGCCGAGCTGGGATGGACGCTCGTGGATTGGCTGGGTGCCGTCGATTCGCAGACGCGGTCGTGGCGGTGGTGGGCCTACGACGGAAAGACAGTGTGGGTTCTTGTCGACGGTTGGCCTGCCCCGTTGGAGCCCCTGGTCTGGCTGCTGACAGTCGCTGGAGCTCGGTCTGTCGAGGATGTTGTCGACGCATGACCAGGCAGTTCATGCTGACGCGCCGATGATCCGAGCGAGATGGGGTGGCAGCGGGTACGGACGCTCCGAGGGAAGCAAGGCTTGACACGTGTCGATTTGCCCGGCGGCGATCTGCGTTTGGATACCGCGGACCTGTGGAGTGATGTCGTCGATCGGGACTGCTGCACGGACGGGTGACACCTGCGCTGCACTGATGCGTGTCGACACGAGATCGACGTGCACCCTGGCGGATGCGTTGGCGGTCTGCGTGGACAGGCCGGGCCGATCCCGCCCCTTCGGCGTGAGCGAGCCCATCCAGTCCGCAGAGCCCCGACCTATCGGGGCAGCGCCCGTCGACTGCCGACCACCCCGACCGCCACGAGCACGGCCAGCCCGAGGATCACCCAGCGCGCGGCGTCGACCGCCTCCGAGCCGAGGGCGAGCAGGTTGCCGGCGACCGCCGAGGTGAGCGTGTAGGCGATGAGCTGGGTGGTGCTGACGGCGGCAGCCGCCCGGGCGCCCTCGCCGGAGTCGGGGGTGCTGCTCATGGCAGCGACGGTCAGGTGGGGGAAGGCGATGCCGACGCCGATCCCGGCGAGGAGGAGGAAGCCGGCCCACAGCGCGATGGAGCCGGCGCCCGCGCCCGCGGTCTGCAGCAGTCCATAGCCGGCGAGGCCGGCGGCGACCAGCCAGGGGGAGAACAGGACCAGGCGGCGGGCGGTGGCGGGGCCGGCGCCGGCGCTGAAGACCTGGGCGGCGGACCAGCCGATCGACATCACGGCGCCGAGGAAGCCCGCCCAGACGGGGGTCATGCCGGCCAGCTGCTGGCCGAAGAGCGGGACGAAGTTCTCGACCATGACGCCGGCGCTCAGCGCGGCGACGGTGAGGTAGACCCACTTGAGCCGTCCGCCGGCCAGGTAGGTGATCCGCGGCAGGACGCTGTGGGTGGCGCGTGCGTCGATGACGAGGAAGGCGACGAGCGTGGCCAGGCCCGCCACGACCAGGACGACGGCCCGCACGCCTTCGGTGGTCGAGCTGATGCTCAGCAGGGCGGCGGCGAGGGTGAGCGCGACGAACGAGCGGAGGGGGAGCGGGTCGCCGCGTCGCGGGCTCGCCGTGTGGGCCGGCAGGGCCCGGGTGGCGATCAGGGCGAGGAGCGCGGAGACCACCGCGAGCACGACGTACGACGCCCGCCACAGATCGAGCTCGGCGAAGATGCCGCCGAGCGCCGGGCCGACGAGGGCACCGAGGGCGAACATCGCCGAGACCAGGCTCGAGGCCTGGGTCCACGTGTGCGCAGGCAGGGTGGTCCGGATGACGGCGTACCCGAGGCCGATCAGCAGACCCGCACCGGCGCCCTGGAGCCCGCGGCCGGCGACGAAGACGACCATGCTCGGGCTCGCGGCGCTGGCGACCGTGCCGAGCCCGAAGAGGACGAAGCCGGCGAGGTAGGAGCGGCGGGCGCCGAACCGGTCGAGGGTACGACCGACCAGCATGGTGGCGACGACGGCGACGACGAGATAGCCGGTCGCTGCCCACGCGAAGTACTCCGCGCCGCCGATGCTGGCGACGACCGACGGCATCAGGGCAGCCGTGAAGTAGAGGTTCATGGCGTAGAGGGCCACGCCGCCGGAGAGCACGAGGACGGCGGGCAGCAGGTCGCGATGGAGCAGCGCGGCCCACCCGGTGGCGGC
This sequence comes from Nocardioides sp. L-11A, assembly GCA_029961745.1. NCBI lineage: Bacteria > Bacillati > Actinomycetota > Actinomycetes > Propionibacteriales > Nocardioidaceae > Nocardioides > Nocardioides sp. L-11A. Next base: position 3,861,183 of record CP124680.1, on the reverse strand, counting down.
CGGAGCGGTCTGCCCGGAGTCGAGGTCGAGGCGTTCGTCGGTCATGCCGAGGACGCTAAAAGTTGAAGTAGACTTCAAGTCAAATGAGCCGCGAGCACCTCACGCCGACCCAGCTCCTCACCATCGGGGAGGTGGCGCAGCGCGCCGGGATCGCGACCAGCGCGGTCCGGTTCTACGAGAAGCAGGGCCTGATCTCCTCGGTGCGTACGGCCGGCAACCAGCGGCGCTACCCGCGCTACGTGCTGCGTCGGATCGGCATCATCCTCGCCGCGCGTCGCTTCGGGATCCCGCTCGAGGAGGTCGCCGAGATCTTCGGTGGCCTGCCGGAGGACCGGATGCCCAACAAGCGCGACTGGACGGCCATCTCACGCCGCTGGCACGCGCGCCTCGCGGCGCGTCGTCATGAGATCGAGCGCTTGGAGGCCGAGCTGAACGGCTGCATCGGATGCGGCTGCCTGTCCCTCAACACCTGCCGCCTCTTCAACCCCGAGGACCAGCTCGCCGCCGAGGGGCCGGGGCCGCGGCGGCTCCCGTGGGACGGACCCTAGTGGTCCTCGCGACGCCGTCAGGCGCTGAACAGCAGGAACAGCCCGCCGGCCGTGAACCCGACCATCACGACCAGCAGCGGGAGCTGCCCGGTGATCTGGTCGCGCGGCGGAAGCAGGCTCAGCGCCCGGTCGTGCGCAGCGACGGCCGCCACGACGTGCCCGACCACGACGGCGAGCACCTTGATCGTCGCGAGGACCTCCGGGTGATACGAGAACCAGTACGACGGCTCGAGTGCCGCCGTGCCGAGGATGTCCCACCCCTTGCCCAGCGGGTCGCTGGCCCGCGCGAGGGTCTGTGTCCCGACGTCGATGAACAGGGTCAGGTAGTGGGCCACGATGTAGCCGAGGATGATCGGCACGATCGAGTGGGCGTAGCGGCGCGGTAGGTCGCGTCGCGACAGTCCCTCGCGCGACGGGGTGAGCGCGCTGCCGATGCTGAACAGCAGGCCGGCCACCACGCAGAACACCACGAGCGCCACGTTGTCGAGCAGGAACTTGCTCACCGACGCGTTCTGGTAGGTCTTGACCCAGAAGGACGACTCCGCGAACGAGTCGAAGGCGGTGCTGCCGAAGAGGACGCCGACGACGCCGATCAGGCCGGGCGTCGACGGGATCGTCGCCAGGTTGGCCAGCGGGCTGCGGAGGACCAGGCGCCCGTCCACCCGCGCCCACGGCGACAGCTTCGCGATGAGCGACGAGTAGACCTCGAACGGATCGGCGCTCTCGTAGAAGCGGTTGCCGAAGACCGCGCCGCCGATGAGCATCGCGCCGACGTAGATCGCGCACCACAGGCGCACCGAGCCCAGCTCGGTCGGGGTCCTGGATGCCAGCTCCAGCCAGACGAACGCGAAGAGTCCGAGCGCCGCCGGCCAGTACCCGAGCCAAGAGGGGTAGTCGACCAGGCCCTCGTCGGGGTCGCTGCCCGAGAGCCGCGCGATGCCCGCGTTGATCGTCCGGACCGGGCTGATCGCCCGCCACACCGGGCCGAACACGGCCGAGGCGAAGATCAGGCCGACCCACCACCAGACGTAGACGATCCCGAAGAACGGGTTCGTCAGGCTGTCCTGGCCGAAGACCGCGGTGAACACGGCGAACAGGGCGATCACCATGCCGATCACGCGCAGCGCGATCCGGAAGGCGGGAGAGGCGGTGACGACGTCGAGGAGACGCGGCGCCGGACGGCCGGGGAACGCACCGCCGTCGTACCGCGGCCGTCGCCAGGCCACGGCCAGGACGGTGAACGAGACGACGAGGGCGGCGACCGCGCCGGACACGGCGAGCTCGAGGGAGATCGGCAGGTCGGCCTGACCGCCGATGCCGTGCGCCTCGACGGTGCCGGAGGCGGGGGTCATCGGACTTCGAGCTGCACGATGATCTGCGCCGGATCGTGCGACTCCACCTCGATCACGCCGGGCCGGTCGATCGAGATCGGGAACGTCTTCGTCCCCACGTCGTAGGCGAACTCCTGCTCCGGATCGGAGTGCATGTGCAGCGAGCCGGCGGCGTCGGCGGTCACCACGAGGTCGATCGGCTGCCCGGCGGAGACCTTGACCCGGTCGCCCTTCGGCGTGATCTCGCCGTCCTTGACGGTGATGTCGACGACGACCTTCTCGTCGGTGCTCGCCTCGTCCCCGGAGCCGCACGCGGTGGCGGTCCCGAGGAGCATGAACCCGGCGAGCGCCGCGCCGACGATGCGCAGCCGCTGCATGCTTCCTCCTCATCGCAGAACACCCGCGGACGAATCCGCGGATGATCGGTGTCGTCTGCCAGAATCTCATGTGATCCCAAGGCGACCCGATGGGGCCGGTCGCCGATCGTCCGGGGATCGGTCCAGAGGCGGGAGTACGACGTGGTCGATCGGGTGCGTCCACGCGATCTGACGTTCCTCGAGCAGGAGTCGCCGCAGACGCCGCAGCACAACGCGACGATCGAGATCTTCGACCCCGGCGAGGGGCCCGACGCGTTCGACCACGCCCGCCTGGTCGCACTGATCCGCGACCGGATCGCGTTCGTGCCGCGCTACCGGCAGCGGCTGCAGGCGATCCCCGGCCACCTGGCCAACCCGGTCTGGGTCGATGACGAGAAGTTCGACCTCGGCTTCCACGTACGCCGCTCCGCGCTCCCGCGCCCCGGCACGTCCGCCCAGCTCCTCGAGCTGGTCGCACGGATCGTGTCCCGCCCGCTCGACCGCAGCCGCCCGCTGTGGGAGATCTACTTCGTCGAGGGCCTGGAGGGCGGCCGGGTCGCGCTGCTCTCCAAGGCGCACCAGGCGCTCGTCGACGGCATCCACACCGTCGACCTCGGTCAGCTGCTGCTCGATCTCCAGCCCGACGCTCGTGCCCTCGATCCCGACGACTGGGCGCCGCGGCGCCCGCTCAACCCGGCCCACCTGCTCGCGGACGCGGTGCGCGACAACCTGACCGATGCCGGCGAGCTGATCGACACCGTGCGCACCGGCTCCCGGGCCCTGGCCCGCACCGCCGACCGACGCAGCGAGCGGGCCCGCTCCTTCCTCGCCGCGGCGACCGGCCGCCGGCCCAAGACCGGCGGTGTCATCAACGGACCGCTCTCCCAGCAGCGCCGGATCGTGACCGTCGAGACCCGCCTCGCCGACTACCGCCGGATCCGCGAGGCCCACGGCGGCACTGTCAACGACGTCATCCTGGCCACCGTCACCGGCGCCCTGCGGGCCTGGCTGATGACCCGCGCGGAGTCGCTCGGCGGCCTGCGTCAGGTGCGCGCCGTGGTGCCGGTGTCCGTCATCGACGAGGAGCTCGAGGCCACCTCCCTCGGCAGTCAGATCGCCGCGCACTTCGTCGACCTGCCGGTGGGGGAGCCGAGTCCGGTGGTGCGCCTGCACCAGGTCTCCTACTCCTTCCAGGCCCACAAGGACACCGGCCGCAGCGTCGCCGCCAACCGGCTCGCCGGGATCGCGGGCTTCGCGCCGACCACCTTCCACGCGATCGGGTCGCGGGTCGCGGCGAGTGAGCTGCGCCGCGGCTACCAGCTCTCGGTCACCAACGTCCCCGGCCCGCAGGCCCCGCTGTACGCCGCCGGCGCGCGGATGCTCGCCAGCTACCCGGTCCCGCCGCTGACCCCCGGCCACCCGCTGGCGATCGGCGTGACGTCGTACGACGGCGGGGTGTTCTACGGCATCACGGCCGACCGCGACTGGATCCCCGACGCCGAGCTCCTGGGCGCCTGCGTGCGCGAGGCGCTGGACGAGCTGATCGACCTCTCCTCGGCCACCCGGCAGCGCGCACCGCGCGGGCGCCGCACGGCCAGGAAGGGCCCGGCGAAGGACGAGTCATGATCGCCCTGCATCTCGGTGCCCTGCATCCCGTCGAGCAGATCGCGACGATCGTGCTCGCCTTCGGTCCGTTCGTGGTCCTGGGGATCGTGATCTTCTTCCGCCGCCGCGCCGAGGGACGGGACGGCGAGCACCACGACGGACGCTAGCGGCTGAGCCACTCCTTGCCGGTGCGCTCCTCGGCGCGCAGTGCGCTGCCGAGCAGCTTGGCCAGCAGCTCCTCGATCTTGCCCGCGACGAGCGGGATCTTCACCTTGATCTCCAGCTCGACGGTCTCCGTGGTGACGCCGGCGGACTCGTCGAGCCGCACGGTGCCGTTGATCTCGCCGGGCTTGCCGGGGATGCCCACGGTGATCGTCGCCGCGTGGGGGCTCGACCAGGTCTCGGTCTGCACGATCGTCGTGGTCGCGCCGATGAACTTCTTCGCGAACGCCGGCACCTTGTCGGTGGGCTGCTCCATCTCGATCCGCACGGCCTTCGCGTCGACGTTGCCCTCGATCTCGACGGCGTACGACGTCGCGCGCTGGTTGCGGCACACCGTCTCCCGGAAGACCGGGTCGGTGAGCATCGCCGCGACCTCGATCACGGGGGCGTCGTAGGTCATCTCGTGCACCAGTCGGGTCGCCATCTCAGCGCTCTCCCTTCAGCCAGGCCACGCCCACCGCGTGCTCCACGGTGAGACCGGCGTCGATGTTGTCGGCCATCAGCTTCTCGAGCTTGCCGGCCACCAGCGGGACCTTGACGGTGACCTCGAGCTCCTGGACGTAGGTCGTACCCGCTCCGGTCGGCGTGAGTCGGATGGTGCCGACGGCCCGGGTCGGCTTGCCGGGAGCGGTGATCTCGATCGTGCCGGAGCAGGCGTCGGCCCACTCCTCGCGGACCACCGCGCGGGTCGTGTCGCCGGCGATCTTCTTCGCGATGGCGGGCAGTCCGGCCGTGTTCTGCACCTGGTCGCTGACCAGGGTGAAGCCGGAGCCGGCCGGGGTCACGGTCACGTCGATCGAGACGACCTCCTGGGCGGCTCCGACCTTCTCCCGGAAGGCTGGGTCCGCGAGCATCGCGAACACCTCCTCCGGCGCGGCGTCGTAGGGGAGCTCTCGACTGTGTCGCATGCGAGACATCATGGCGCATGACCCGGTTGTGAGCGGTGATGACCAGGTCCTAGGGTCGAGGTGTGTCAATGACGACGCCGCCGCCCTCGGCACAGGGGGCAGACCGTGACCGCATCTTCGAGCAGGCCGCCGCCGCGGCCGGACCGGCCAAGGGGCCCGGGGCGCCGCCCCGTGATGCGCTCCCCGCGCTGCTGCCGGCCTACTACCGGCATGTCGCGACCGAGGAGCTCGCCAGCCGCAGCGATCTCGACGTCTACGGCGCCTTCGCCTCCCATTTCCATCTCGCGCTCGAGCGGGCCGCGGGCCAGGTCAAGGTCCGGGTGCACACCCCCACGGTGGCCGAGAACGGCTGGTCGGCCGGGGGCCACTCCGTGGTGGAGGTGGTCGTCGAGGACATGCCCTTCCTCGTCGACTCGCTGACCATGGAGCTCTCGCGGGGGCTCCACGAGGTGCGCACCGTGGTCCACCCGACCTTCGACGTACGCCGCGACGACGCGGGTCGCCTGCTGGCGGCCGAGCCGGTCGCCTCCGGGTCGACCGCGCCTGCCGAGGGCCTGGTCCGTGAGTCCTGGATGCACGTCGAGATCGGCCGACTCAGCGGCGAGGGCGACGACACCCCCGAGCAGGTCGCGGCCGACTGCCGCCGGGTGCTCGGCGACGTGCGCGCGTCGGTCGATGACTGGCCGGCCATGCAGGAGCGGGTCGCCGAGGTCGTCGCCGGCCTGGCCTCCGACCCGCCGCCGCTCGATGCCGACGAGGTCCGGCAGGCCGCCGAGCTGCTCGGCTGGCTCGCCGACGAGCACTTCACCTTCCTGGGCTACCGCGAGTACCTCCTCGACCGGGTCCCTGTGGAGGGCGGAGCCGAGGGGCAGCCCGAGGGCCTCGTCGACGATGTCCTGCGCCCCGTCCCCGGCACCGGCCTCGGCATCCTGCGCGAGAGCCCTGCGGAGGGCGACACCTCGATCGCGTTCAGCCGGCTCCCCGAGGCGGTGAAGGCCAAGGCGCGCGAGAAGCGGCTGCTCGTCCTGGCCAAGGCCAACTCCCGCTCGACCGTGCACCGCCCGGCGTACCTCGACTACGTCGGCGTGAAGACCTTCGGTCCCGACGGCGAGGTCGTGGGGGAGCGCCGGTTCCTCGGCCTGCTCTCCAGCGCCGCCTACACCGAGTCGCTGCTGCGCATCCCGCTGCTGCGCGAGAAGGTCGACGAGGTCCTCGCCCGCGGCGGGTACGACGCCCGCAGCCACGACGGCGCCGCGCTCCTCGACACCCTCGAGACCTATCCCCGCGACGAGCTCTTCCACACGCCGGTCGACGAGCTGGCCCCGATCGTCGAGGCGGCGATGCGGGCCCGCGAGCGCCGTGCCGTGCGCCTGTTCATCCGCCGCGACACCTACGCGCGCTATCTCTCGGTCCTCGTCTACCTGCCGCGCGACCGCTACAACACCGGCGTGCGGCATCGGTTCGTGCAGATCCTCACCGAGCAGATCGGCAAGGGCCGGATCGGCCCCGACGCGGTCGAGTTCAACGTCAGCATCAACGAGTCGACGACCGCGCGGGTGCACTTCGTCGTGCACCTGCCCAAGGGCGAGCTGATCCCCGACGACATCGACACCGCCGACCTCGAGCGCCGCCTGATCGAGGCGTCGCGCTCGTGGCAGGAGGACTTCCTGCAGGCCGTCATCGCCGAGTACGGCGAGGAGGCCGGTGCGCTGCTCGGCCGCCGCTACCTCGACGCCTTCCCCGAGGCCTACAAGGAGGACTTCACCCCGCGCACCGCCGCGGTCGACCTCGGCCGGATCGAGGGCATCCAGGGCGACGAGGGCCGCGACCAGTCGCTGTACGCCGAGGTCGACGCCGCCGACGGCGAGGCCCGACTCAAGATGTTCCGGATCGGCGATCCGCTCTCCCTCAGCGCGGTGCTGCCGATGCTGTCCTCGATGGGCGTCGAGGTGGTCGACGAGCGGCCGTACGCCCTGGCCGGCCTGGAGCGGCGTACCCACATCTACGACTTCGGCCTGCGCTACGACGAGGCGCTGCCCGACCACGCCCGCGAGCTGTTCTCCGCCGCCATGCGCGCCATGTGGGACGGCCACACGGAGACCGACGGCTTCAACCGGCTGGTGCTGCGCGCCCAGCTGACCTGGCGGCAGGCGATGCTGCTGCGCGCCTACGCGAAGTACATGAAGCAGGGCAGCAGCCCGTTCGCCCTCGACTCGATCGAGCAGGCACTGGTCGACAACGTCGACCTCGCCCAGCTGCTGGTGGCGCTCTTCGAGGTGCGCTTCGATCCCGCCGCCGAGGACGAGCGCACCGCACGCGAGGAGGCCCTCGTCGAGAAGATCCGCGGCGCCCTCGACGACGTGGTCAGCCTCGACCACGACCGGATCCTGCGCTCCTACCTGACCCACATCCGCAGCACCCTGCGGACCAACTACTTCCAGACCGACGACGGCGCCCCGAAGCCCTATCTCTCGCTCAAGCTGGAGCCGTCGGCGATCCCGGACCTGCCCGAGCCGCGGCCGAGGTTCGAGATCTTCGTCTACAGCCCTCGGGTCGAGGGCGTGCACCTGCGCTTCGGCGCGGTGGCGCGCGGCGGCCTGCGCTGGTCGGATCGGCGGGACGACTTCCGCACCGAGATCCTCGGCCTGGTCAAGGCGCAGATGGTCAAGAACACGGTGATCGTGCCGGTGGGGGCCAAGGGCGGGTTCTACGCCAAGCAGCTGCCCGACAGCTCCAACCGGGAGGCATGGCTGGCCGAGGGAGTGGCCTGCTACACGACCTTCATCCGCGGCCTGCTCGACGTGACCGACAACCTCGTCGGCGGTGAGACGATGCCGCCGCCCGACGTCGTGCGCCACGACGCCGACGACTCCTACCTCGTCGTCGCCGCCGACAAGGGCACCGCCACCTTCTCCGACATCGCCAACGGCGTCTCGGCCGACTATCGCTTCTGGCTGGGCGACGCCTTCGCCAGCGGCGGGTCGGTCGGCTACGACCACAAGGCGATGGGCATCACCGCCAAGGGCGCCTGGGTGTCCGTGCGCCGCCACTTCCGCGAGATGGGCATCGACTGCCAGAACGAGGACATCACCGTCGTCGGCATCGGCGACATGTCCGGCGACGTGTTCGGCAACGGCATGCTCTGCTCCGAGCACATCCGCCTGGTCGCCGCCTTCGACCACCGCGACATCTTCCTCGACCCCCGGCCCGACGCCGCCGCGTCGTACGCCGAGCGACGGCGGCTCTTCGAGCTGCCCCGGTCGAGCTGGCAGGACTACGACAAGGCGCTCATCTCCGCCGGCGGCGGGGTCTACCCGCGCAGCGCCAAGTCGATCCCGATCAGCCCCGAGGTCCGCACCGCGCTCGGTCTCGCCGACGGGGTGCGGCAGCTGACGCCGGCCGAGCTGATGCGGGCCATCCTGCTGGCACCGGTCGACCTGCTCTGGAACGGCGGCATCGGCACCTACGTGAAGGCGGCGGGGGAGACCGACGCCGACGCCGGCGACAAGTCCAACGACGCCATCCGCGTCGACGGCGGCGAGCTGCGGGTGCGGTGCGTCGGCGAGGGCGGCAACCTCGGCTTCACCCAGCGCGGCCGGATCGAGTACGCCGTGGCCGGCGGCCGGATCAACACCGACTTCATCGACAACTCGGCGGGTGTCGACACCTCCGACCACGAGGTCAACCTGAAGATCCTGCTCGACCGGGTGGTCGCCGACGGCGACCTGACCGGCAAGCAGCGCAACGAGCTGCTGGCATCGATGACCGACGAGGTCGCCACCCTCGTGCTGCGCGACAACTACGACCAGAACCTCGCGCTCGCCAATGCCGCCAAGAACGCCGTCTCCCTGCTGCACGTCCACGAGCAGTGGATGCGCGACCTGGAGGCGCAGGGTCTCCTCGACCGGGAGCTCGAGGCGCTGCCGGCCAAGCGCGAGGTGCAGCGCCGGATCGAGGCCGGGGGCGTGCTCAGCCAGCCCGAGCTCGCGGTGCTGATGGCCTACACGAAGATCGTCCTGGCCGAGGAGCTGCTCGCCTCCGACCTCCCGGAGGACCCCTATCTCGCCCTCGATCTCCGCTCCTACTTCCCGGAGCCGGTCCAGGCGGGCTTCCTCGACCAGATCGGCCAGCACCCGCTGCGCCGCGAGATCATCGTGACCCAGGTCGTCAACGACCTGGTCAACGGCGCCGGCATGACCTACTGGCCACGCCTGGCGGGCGAGACCGGCGCCAGCGCCGCCGAGCTGACCCGCGCCAACTTCGTGGCCCGTGAGATCTTCGGCTCGCTCGCCCTGCGCCGTGAGCTCGAGCAGTACGACAACGTGCTCGACGCGGCGGTGCAGACCCGGATGCGGGTCGAGATGCGCACCCTCGTCGAGCGGGCCTCCCGCTGGCTGGTCACCAACCGGCGGCCCCCGCTCGACAGTCAGAGCAATGTCGAGTTCTTCGCCGGTCCCGTGCAGGAGACCATGCTGGAGCTGCCCCGGCTGCTGACCGGCGCCGAGCTCGCGTCGTACGAGGCCCGGCGGACGCTGCTCGTCGAGCAGGACGTGCCGGAGGATCTCGCGGCCCGGGTCGCCTCCTTCGACGTCGCCTACACGCTGCTCAACGTCGTCGAGATCGCCGACAGCCACGACCTCACCCCGGCCGAGGTGGCGCGGGTCCATTTCGCGTTGGGCGAGCGGCTCGGGCTGACCGTGCTGCAGCGCCGGATCGTCGACCTGCCGCGGGCCGACCAGTGGCAGACGATGGCCCGGGCGGCGCTCCGCGATGACCTGTACACCGTGCACGCCCAGCTCACCGCGCAGGTCCTCGCGGCCACCCGCGACGTCGGTGGCGCGGACGACCCGCTGGAGGCGGCCGCCCGCCGGGTGTCCACCTGGGAGACCGAGGCCGGCGGCGTCGTCGACAAGGCGATCGGCGCGTTGGCGGCGGTGTGCTCCGACGAGCCGACCGACATCGCCAAGGTCTCGGTCGGCCTGCGCGTGGTGCGGGGTTTGCTGGCCTGAGCCGCGGATAGGGTCGGTCACGATGACTACCGCCATCCATGTGACCGGACTGACCAAGAGGTACGGCGACCTGGTCGCCGTCGACGACGTGAGCCTCGACGTGGCCGAGGGCGAGTTCGTGGGCGTCCTCGGGCCCAACGGCGCGGGCAAGACCACGCTGCTGGAGATGGTCGAGGGCCTGCGCCGGCCCGACGCCGGCGGCGTGGAGGTGCTGGGCGAGGCGGTGTGGCCGCGCAACCCGCGGCTCCAGCCCCGGATCGGCGTCCAGCTCCAGGCCTCGTCCTTCTTCGAGCGACTGACGGCGCGCGAGCAGATCCGCACCTTCGCCAGCCTGTACGGCGTCGGGCAGGCCACCGCTGACGACTGGGTCGAGCGGGTCGGGCTCACCGACAAGGCCGACACCCGCGTCGAGGACCTCTCCGGCGGCCAGGCCCAGCGCCTGTCCATCGCGTGCGCCCTGGTCCACGACCCGGAGCTGGTGTTCCTCGACGAGCCGACCGCGGCGCTGGACCCCCAGGCGCGACGCAACCTGTGGGACCTGCTCTCCTCCATCAACGACAGCGGCCGCACCGTCGTGCTCACCACGCACTACATGGACGAGGCCGAGGTGCTCTGCGACCGGGTCGCGGTCATGGACCACGGCCGGATCCTCCAGTTCGACAGCCCGGCCGCGCTGGTCCGCGGTCTTGACGCACCGGCCCGGATCCGGGTCGCCCCCGGCTCGCTGACCGTCGAGCAGGCGGGAGCCATCGCGGGCGTGATCGAGACCCGCGACGACGCCGACGGGGTCGTGCTCGTGACCCGCGACCCGGCCGGCGTCATCGGCGTCCTCGCCGCGGGCAATCACCTGGACGGGGTGACGGTCCAGACGGGCACCCTGGAGGACGTCTTCCTCTCCCTCACCGGACGGGAGTACCGCGCATGAACCGCCAGTCGCCGTTCTGGGCCCTCTCGGTCGCCATCCTGCGCGGCTTCCTGCGCGACCGGGCGTCGGTCTTCTTCGCGGTGATCTTCCCGCTGATGTTCCTCGTCCTCTTCGGGGGGCTGTTCTCCAGCCAGGACCAGTCGAAGGTCGACATGATCCAGGTCGGCAGCGTGCCGCTGATCGAGCAGCTGCCGAAGGGCGCCGACGAGGCGTTCGCGGACACCTTCGAGGTCACGCACAGCGATGACCTGGACGACGCCCTCGAGCAGGTGCGCAAGGGCGACGCCGACGTGGCGCTGGAGCAGCGCGGCGACGAGATCATCGCCCACTACACCCAGACCGAGCAGGTCAAGGCGGCCGTCACCCAGGGCACGCTCCGTGCCTTCGTCGACGGCACGAACGTCGCGCTCAGCGGCGCTCCGCCGAAGTTCAGTCTGGTCACCGAGCAGGTCGAGGACGACTCCCTGACGACCATCCAGTTCGTCACGCCGGGGCTGTTGGGTTGGGCGATCGCGATGAGCGCCGCCTTCGGCGCCGCCGCGACGCTGCAGGGCTGGCGGCAGTCCAAGCTGCTGCGTCGCCTCCAGCTCGCCCCGGTCGGCACCGGCACGGTGGTCGCCGCCCGGATCACCGTCACCCTGGCGGTCGCGCTCATGCAGTTCGCGCTCTTCATCGGCCTGGGCGCGGCCGCGTTCGGGCTCCAGCTGTCCGGCTCGTGGTGGATGGCGCTGCCGCTGATCATCGTCGGGACGCTGTGCTTCATGGCGCTGGGCCTGTTCGCGGGCGCGGTGGCGAAGACTGTGGAGGGCGCGGTCAATCTGGCCAACTTCCTGGTCCTGCCGATGGCCTTCCTCAGCGGGTCGTTCTTCCCGCTCGACGCCTCGCCGACCTGGTTGCAGCGGTTCTCGGACATCCTGCCGCTCAAGCACCTCAACGAGGGCATGCTCGACGTGATGGTGCGGGGGCAGGGGCCGGGCGCGGCGGTGATGCCGTTGCTCATCCTGGCCGCCTTCGCCACCGTGATCACCCTGCTCGCCGCCAAGCTGTTCCGCTGGGAGACCACGTGAGCACTGCCGGGCCCGGGCCGGGTGAGCTGCACGACGCCCTGCGTGCGCTCGTCGACGAGCACGGGCCCGGCATCCTCGACGACGCGGGCGGGTTCCGGGGGATCCTCGACGACGTCCTCACCGAGGAGCAGGCGAGCACAGGCGACATCAACCTCCTCGTCGACGCCGTGCGCTTCGGCGTCCTGCAGCCGCTCGGCGAGCTGATCGACGGGGGCGCCGACCCGGCCCGGGCCGTCGAGGAGGCGGGCGCCCGGCTGGCCCGCGACCGCGGGGGCGACGACCTGACCGCCTCGAGTTGGGCGGCCGCCGTGCTCGGGTACGCCGTCGGCCGGGTGCCCGTCGGCGTGGTCGTGCGGCACCGGTCCAGCCGTCCCGCGACGGGTCCACTGCCGCCGCCCACCGCCTGGCCGCCCCCGCCCGCCGCGCCGTCCGCCGCGGCTCCCGGCCCGGCGCCGTACCCGACCCCCGCGCCCTACCCGCCCGGCGGTTACGCGTCACCGCCGCCCGGTGCCGGCGCCCCGCCACCCCCTCGGCGTGGCGCGGTGCCGTGGGTCGCGGCGGCCGTCGCCGGCGTCGTCCTGGTCGGCGGGGGCGTCGCCGCGATCGTCGCCCTCTCCGGTGGCGACGACGACCCCGACCCGCGGACGCGGACGTCCGGTGGCCACCGGACGCCCGCGGTCGACGTCGACCTCGGGGCCCTCGACGACCGCTACGGTGCGCTGTCGAGCCGGATCACGGCGGGAGCCACCGACTGCGTGGCCGGTGATCCCGGTGGGGGCGAGGTCGAGGTCGTGCGATGCACGGTCAGCACCGGCACCCTGCGCCTGGTCACCTACGCCGACGAGGGCGCGCTCGTCGCCGCCCGCACCGCCCGCCTCGACTACCGTGCCGGCACCATGACCGCTGACAACGACGCGACGGCCCTCTACGAGTTCGATCCCGAACGGGGCGGCACCACGGATCCGGCCGTCGTCTACTGGGACAGCCGCAGCGCCCTGCAGTCTGCTCAGTTGGAGGGCGAGGGCACGGCCACCATCGACGCGGTCGTCGGCGACTTCACGGCCACCGCGCCCCGGGTGGCGGAGCCGACCGCGCCGGCCCATCCCGTGCTGCGCGAGTTCATCGACATCAACCTGGACGTCGCGACCTGCACGCGCCAGCGCACCTACTTCACCGGAGAGACCGAGGAGAGCACCTGCGAGGCCGACGTCGACGACATCGTCGTCACCGTCGGCCGCTACTCCACCCGCAAGCAGCTGAAGGCCGACCGCCGCTACTACAAGGAGCAGTACGACGACGCGACGACCCAGGGCAACGGCGGCACCTGGCGCTTCGGCAAGGGCGAGCCCGAGGGCGGCTACTACGCCTACCTCGACAGCTCCGGCGAGACCGCCACGCTCTACTGGGACTGGAACTCCCAGGACTGTCATTGCTACGGCGTCGCCTGGAGCTTCGAAGGCGACCTCGGCAAGCTCGAGTCGTGGTGGCCCTCGGACGACTGAGACCGTCGCCGGCCGGGCCGGGCCGGGCCGGGTCAGGGTGTCGGCACCGTGTCGATCAGGTCGGGACGTACGCCGCTCGCCACGCCCGCACCGCGCACCAGCAGCGCCATGGTCGTGTCGTCGCCGCCGACGAGGGCGGGCTCGGCCAGCCACTCGGGCAGCTGCTCGCGCACCCAGTCCAGGCCCCGGGTCCGGGAGAACTCCAGCAGCTGCTCGCCGGTCCGGCGCCACCAGCCGTCGGCGTCGACGCGGGAGCGGCCGAAGCCGTCGGTGCACAGGAACACCAGCGCGACCCGGTCGGCGTGGGTGTCCACGACCGCGGTGCGCAGTGCGTCCACCGGCCGGGGCTGGCACAGCGAGCTGGTGTGCAGGCCGTCGAGGTCCGGGTCCTCCGGGAGCGGGCGGGAGGCCACGCCGTCGGCGGTCACGAGGACGGTGTCGCCGTCGCCGATCTGCAGGTGTACCAGCACGTCACCGGTGACGGCCGTCGCCAGGATCGTGGTTCCGTACGCGCGCAGCGGGTCGGCCGACGCGCCGAGCTCGTCCTCGGCGGGGGAGTAGGGGTTGGCCGCGAGGTGGTGCCGGACCTTCGCGGCCCAGGTGGCGACGATCGCGGCGCCCGCGTGCTCGAGGCGGTTGCGGGCATCGGCGTCGGCGGCCCGCAGGTCGGGAAGGATGCGGCGCAGCTCCTCGACCGCGCTGACGACGGCGAGCGCGGCGCCGGTGTCGCTGCGGAAGTGGAGGCGGTGTCCGTGGCCGTCGGCGACCGCCAGCACGGCCTGGCCCTGGGCGGCGTCGCTCCAGGTGAGCACCGCGTCCTGGATCGGCAGCCGGTCCCGGACGTGGACCGAGCCGATCGTCGTACCGGACAGGGTCGTCCACGCCGGATCGGACTCCGGCCGGTCCGTCATCCCAGCGTGCTCCAGATCGGGTCGCCGATCGGGCTCGGCGGTACGGCGGTCACGCCCGAGCCGGGGCCGACGACGGGTCGCGAGGCGACCTTGCTGGCGGCCTTCGACGCCCAGACGATGTACTCGACGAGCTGCTCGGGGTTGTCGGCCCGCAGCAGCGGGACGTCCTCGTCGCCGATGAAGCGGCGCAGCGAGTGCATGTCGGCGTCGCGGCCCACGCCCAGCGCGAGCCGGACGGCGGTGGCGCCCCAGCGGTTGTTGAGCAGTGCCTGCAGGCCCTCGGCGAAGGTCACGCCGCTGCTCTGCGTGGGCCGGCCGTCGGAGACCAGGATGATCGCCGGCGGGAAGGCGCTGTGACTCTCGTCGAGGTGGTCGAGAGCCCCGGCCAGGTTCTGGAGGGCGCTGCCGAGCTCGGTGAAGCCGCGCGGGACCGCCTCGAGCCGCTTCCAGTGGATCGCCTCGACCGGGGTCGGCTCCTCGATGATCCACTGCGGCTCGTTGGCGAAGGCGAGCACCCGCACCAGCAGCTCGGCGTGCGGGTTGGCGCGCGCCTCGTCCCTCAGGTGGGGGAGGACCTCGGTGATGGCGTTGTTGAGGGCCTGGATGCGGCCACCGCGCAGCATCGATCCCGACACGTCCAGCACGAAGATGAAATGCAGCGGCTTGCGCGCCAGCGCGCCTCCGAGCCGGTCGCTCATCGCGGCCTCCTTCCAACGGTCAGCCGGGCCCCCGGGTTTCAACTCTGCCCGAACCGCTCAGGTTATAGCCTGTCACGGGTCATCGAACACGAGGAAGACGAGTACGGAGGTCGGGCACAGCCATGGTGCTGGCAGAGGGCGTCGAGGTCGACCTCGGGCCGTTGGGGCGGGCCTGGGTGACCTCGTTGCTCGGTCAGGGCGGTCAGGGCTACGTCTTCGAGGTGCGCCGCGACGCCGGCGAGCCGCTCGCCCTGAAGTGGTACAAGCCGGAGAGCGCCACCGCCCGCCAGTACGACGAGATGCAGCAACTCGTCGAGATCGGCTCCCCACACCAGCGGTTCCTGTGGCCCCTGAGCATGGCGCGGGTCGGCACCGAGCCCAGCTTCGGGTACGTCATGCACCTGCGCCACCCGCGCTTCCTCGAGCTCAGCTACCTGCTCCTCAACGCCGATCGCGACGGCAAGGCGCTGGACGTCTCCTTCGCCTCGATCATCGAGCTGTGCCGCCAGCTCAGCTACAGCTTCCTCCGGTTGCACGCGCGGGGCCTGTGCTACCGCGACATCTCCTTCGGCAACGTCTTCTTCGACCCGGGCAACGGCGACGTGCTGATCTGCGACAACGACAACGTCGGGATCGACAACGGGACCGGCCGGGTGCTGGGCACGCCGTACTTCATGGCGCCCGAGGTGGTCCGCGACACGACCTACCGCACGCTGCCCAACACCGACACCGACCGGCACTCGCTGGCCGTCCTGCTCTTCTACGCGCTCTTCCTGGGACATCCGCTCGAGGGCGAGCGCACCGACGCGGGCATGCGCGATGCCGACTGGCTGATGACCCACTTCGGCAGCGATCCGCTGTTCTGCATGCACCCGACCCGCGCCGAGAACCGGCCAGCGCGGATCGTGCAGCAGTACTGGAGCATCTACCCGCAGTTCCTGCGCGATCTGTTCGTCCAGGCGTTCGTCGACGGCATGGACAACCCGGGCGCCCGGGTCACCGAGGGCCAGTGGATCAAGGCGCTCGACCGGCTGCGCGACGGGATGCTGTCGTGCCCGACCTGCGGCACCACCAACTTCTGGAGCGCGGCCGACGACGGCGTGACCTGCTGGAAGGACGGCACCCGGGTGCGCCCGCCGTACCTGCTCCACCTGGGCCGGCGCACCGTCGCGGTCGGCCCGCAGACCACACTGCGCTCCGACCACCTGACCTCCGGCGTCGACCACCCGCAGGTGCTCGCGCAGGTCCGTCGCCACCCCGACGCACCCGACCGGTGGGGTCTGCACAACGCCTCCGACTTCTCCTGGCCGGTCGCCTATCCCGGTGGCCAGAACTTCCTGCTGGAGCCCGATCGCACCATCGAGCTCGTGGACGGTGCCCGGATCCAGATCCGCAACGCCGCCGTGCAGGTACGCCGCCCCGAGCCGGGCGGACCGGAGTGAGTCGCGCGGACGGCCTCGTCGTCGAGGTCGAGGGCCGGGTGGTGCGCCTCGGCGGCAAGCAGGTCTACCGGATCGGACGTGCGGTCGAGGCCGACGTCGTGCTGACCGCGGGCTCGGTCTCGCGTCAGCACGCCGAGCTCCAGGCCACGACGTACGGCTGGGTGCTGGTCGACGAGGGCAGCCAGTTCGGCACCTACGTCGAGGACGAGCGGGTCACCGAGTACCCCATCGAGCGGCGGACCCTGGTCCGCTGCGGACCGCCCTCCTCCGGCGCGACCCTGGTCGTCGTTCCCGCCGAGGAGTACGACGTCGTGGCGGCCACGCCGTCCCCGCGGCCGGTCCCCGAGGCCCGGCCGGTCCCCGAGGCCGGGCCGGCGCCGCAGGACGGGGCGGCGATCCCGGGCGACGACGCCACCCAGGTCCTCGCGCTGCCGGGCGTGCCGTCCGCGCCGCGGACGGGTCCGGACCTGATGCTGGTCGCCGAGGGGCGCGAGCACCGGTTCCGGCACCCGGTCGAGATCACCGTGGGCCGGCGCAGCGACTGCACGGTGGTGCTCGCCGATCCGGCCTGCTCCCGGCTGCACGGCCGGATCGATCCGGTCCCGGGCGGCTGGACCTACACCAACCTCTCCGACGCGGCCACCTTCCACGACGGGCGCCGGATCGCGAGCCGGACCTTCGACGAGCGGATCGTGCTGCGCCTCGGGCATCCCGTCGCGGGTCCCGAGCTCACCCTCGTCCCCCTCCTGTCAGCGGCCGAGGAGGAGCGGCGGATCGCCCGACGACGCCTCGGCCGGCGGCTCGCGGTGGCCGGCGGCATCGCCGTGGCCCTGGCTCTGGTCGCCGGCGTCGTCGGTCTGGCACTCGTCGCCGGCCGCGACGACCCGGTCCGGCCCTCGGGCGGCGGCACCGACGTCCTGGAGCGGGCGAAGGCGGCCACGGTCAAGATCACCGCCGAGAGCCACCGGCTCGGTGCGCCCGCGAGCACCGGGACCTACCACGGCTCGGGCTCGATCATCCGCTCCGACGGCCTGATCCTCACCAATGCCCACGTCGCGGCTCCCGAGGCGCCCGGTCTGGCGGAGAAGTACGGCGACGACCTCCGCCTCGCAGACCCCGACTACCTGCTCGTCTCCTTGACCGACGGGCGGACCGACACGAACGCCCCTGCCGGGTACCGTGCACGCGTGGTCGAGGCGGACGGCGAGCTCGACATCGCCGTGGTCCAGATCTACGCCACCGCCGACGGCGAGAAGCTCGAGGGCGAGCTGAACTTCCCGACGGTCCCGGTCGGCAGCTCCGGTGACCTGCGCGCGGGGGACCGGATCACCGTGCTCGGCTTCCCGGCGGTCGCGGGCGACGGCGAGTCGATCACCGTCACCACCGGCGTCGTCTCGACGGTCCTCAACGACCCCGACCTCGGCCCCCGCTCCGAGCTCGACACGGACGCCCGGATCGCACCCGGCAACTCCGGCGGCATGGCGATCGACGAGGACGGCGAGCTGATCGGCATTCCGACCTCGCTCTTCGCGGCGGAGGGCTCCGCGGTCACCAGCGGCCGGATCCGAGCCATCGACGTGGTCAAGGACCTGATCGCGAAGGCTGAGGACGCCATCGACTGAGCATGCCGATGCCCCCGCAGAATGCTGTCTCTGCGGGGTGTGGGGCGGGGTGGCTAGTTGTCGGGTGGGTCGGAGTCGCTCGCCCGCTCTGTGGTGGTGCGGATGGGGTGGGTGCCGCGGTGGTCGACCCGGAACCGATGCCCGTTCGGGCTGGTCCACACATACGTGCCGGGCGTGACGGTGTCGTAGCGCCAGGTGGAGTGGGTCTTCGCGCGGTGGTGCCGCCGGCACAACGCGACCTCGTTGCACGGACAGGTGGGACCACCCTCGCCATATGGGCGGGTGTGGTCGAGGTCGCAGGCTTGGGCGGGTCGGGTGCAGTGCGGGAACCGGCAGGTGTGGTCCCGCAGGACCACCCGGGTGCGGTGGCGGTCGGGGATCTCATAGGAACCGACGGGGAGATGGTCGGCCAGGTCGATCACGGGTCGCACGATCACCGTGGTGTGCCGGGCGCGGAGCCATTCCCGGATCTGGGCGGAGGTGATCGGGCAGCGGCCCTCGTCCCACCGGCCGACCGGGTTCGCGAACGGGTTCTGGCCGGTCAGGGTGGTGTCGGTGACGTGGACGTTGAGGACGACCTTGCGTCCCGGAACGGTGTCCACGACTTCTCCGGTGTCGGGGTCGGGGATGAGCAGGTCGAGGGCGAGGTCCTGCCTCGCGAGCTCGGCGGCGGCCTTCGACCGCCGCACGTCCAGCGACGACTCGTCGCCCAGCCGCCCGAGGACCTCGGCCCGTCGAGACACCGCCAGGTTCAGGTCGTGCCCGTCGGCGGCGTCGAGGAGGCCGTCTAGGTGGACCAGCCCGTGCTCGTCGGTCTCGCTGATGTCGAACCGACGAGCGTCGGCGGCCTTGCGTCGTTCGGTCTCTGCACGTTCGGGGTCGAACCGCAGCACGGCCTCGGCGACCAACCTCTCGAGTTGGGCCCACCCGACGCCGGAGGCATCCCAGAGCTGCCGGTCGACGTACGCGGCTGCCTCAGCCGAGAGGGGGTGGGTGAGGTCGGCGATCCGTTCGGCCCGCCACGGCGCCAACCGGCCCGAGGTGACGGCGTCATAGACGTTCGGGAGTCGCCACGCGCACTCGATCACCCGCCCGACATACGCCCGACCACCGTCGGGGGACCTGCCGAGGACCGCGACGAGTTCCATCAACCCGAACTCCGACACCAACGGGGCACCGTCACCGGCGATCGGGACCCCGGTGTCGAGGTAGCCCTCGGTGATGGTCGCGACCCCCTCAGGGCCGGCGATCACATGCTCACTGGCCCAGGCGGTGATGTCCTCCCACTCCTCGACGATCAACGTCTGTCGGGACCGGATCCGCTCACCGACGCGCGACAGCAGCGAGGCTGTCGAACGAGTGCGGGTGGCGAGATCCATGACTGGATTCTCCCACTCACCCACGACACTTCAAAGTGTCGCAAACCCGCCTGTGGACAGGCGACACCCGATCCCGGGGGTGTGGAGAATCAACGTCACGGTCTGTGACAGAAGTGCCCGACCAGCCGACCCGCGAACCGCAGCCCGACCGCCGAACCCAACCCCGCGCCCGCGTTCTCGTCGCTGCGCTCTTGAAAACGCAAACGACTACGCGGCCGAAGCCCGCCGGCACGTTTCGGCAGTACCACCGGGGTGCTGCGCGACCCGACGACAGAGGTCAGCTGGCCTTCTTGGCTGCCGCCTTCTTCGCGGTCTTCTTGGCCGCTGTCTTCTTGGCGGTGGCCTTCTTCGCCGGCGTCTTGGCCGTCTTCTTCGCCGCCGTCTTCTTGGCGGCGCTCTTCTTGCCGGCGGTCTTCGCGGCCGGCCTCTCGTCCGTCTCGCCGCGCGAGGTCTTGGCCGCCTCGACCGAGCGCTGCAGCGCGGCGAGCAGGTCGACCACCTCGCCGCCGGTCTTCGCCGACGTCTCGGTGCGCTGCACCTCGCCGCCCTCGATCTTGGCCTTCACGACGGCCTGCACCGCGTCGGCGTAGTCGTCCTCGAACTCGGCGGGGTCGAAGTCGCCGGACAGTGTCTCGACGAGCATGTGGGCCATCTTGACCTCGGCGTCCTTGACCTCGCCGGTCTCGACGCTGAAGTCGGGCGTGCGGATCTCGTCGGGCCACATCATCGTCTGCAGCACGATCACGTCGTCGCGCACCCGGAGCACCGCGGTGGTCACCCGCTGCCGCAGCGCGACCGTCACCACGGCCATCCGGTCGGCGTCGAGGAGTGCCTGGCGCAGCAGCGCGTACGGCTTGGCGCCGGTGCCCTCCGGCTCGAGGTAGTAGGACTTCTCGAACAGCAGCGGGTCGATCTGATCGCTCGGCACGAACTTCTCGACCGCGATCTCCCGCGACGAGGTCGTCGGCAGGTTGGCCATGTCCTCCTCGGTGAGGATCACCATCTCGCCGTCCTCGGTCTCGTACCCCTTCGCGATGTCGGAGTACGGCACCTCCTCGCCGTCGATCGCGCAGATCCGCTGGTACTTGATCCGCCCGCCGTCCTTGGCGTGCACCTGCCGGAACGAGACGTCGTGGCTCTCGGTCGCGCTGTAGAGCTTGACCGGCACGCTGACGAGGCCGAACGAGACGGCACCCTTCCAGATCGCACGCATGGGACGAGCCTACGCGCTGGCGGTGCGGTCCGGGCGGCATGATGGGGCCGTGCTCGACCTCCGATCGGTGCGCCCGATGCTCGCCACGCCCGGCACCCACGTGCCGCGGGGCGAGGAATGGTGCCACGAGGTCAAGTGGGACGGCGTGCGTGCGATCGGCGCCCTCACGGCGGGCGCCGTCATCCTGACCAGCCGCAATGGCAACCGGATCAGCGAGGCCTGGCCCGAGCTGGTCACCCCGCCCGCGGGCGTCCGCGACCTGGTGGTCGACGGTGAGATCATCGCGCTCAACGACCGCGGCGTGCCCGACTTCCGGGTCGTCGCCGAGCGGATGCACGTCCGCAATGCCGCGACCGTCGCCCGCCTGGCCGCGCGGATCCCGGTGACCTACATGGTCTTCGACCTGCTCCATCTCGACGGCGAGGACCTGTGCGGTCTGCCGCTTCACGAGCGTCGCCGCAGGCTCACCGCCCTGGACCTGTCCCGTGCGGGCTGGCAGGTCCCGGTCGAGTACGACGACGGCGAGATGCTCCACGAGGCCACCCGGGTCCAGGGGCTGGAGGGCATCGTCAGCAAGCGACGCGACTCGACGTACCGGCCGGGTGAGCGCAGCCCGCACTGGCTGAAGCTCCCGCACCGCTACCGCGGCTCGTTCGTGGTGGGCGGCTGGCGGCCGCAGGTCGGCACCAGCGACCGGCTCGCCGCGCTGCTGGTGGGGGAGCCGACGGCCGCCGGACTGGCGTTCCGCGGGCGGGTCGGCAGCGGCATCGGCCCGAAGCAGTCCCGGGTCCTGGCCGAGCTGCTCGCACCGCTGGCGCGCGCTGCCAGCCCGTTCGGCGACGAGGTGCCGCGGGTCGACGCGGACGGCACGCGGTGGGTGGAGCCGGTCGTGGTGGTCGACGTCGACACCCACGGGGTCGGCTACGAACGGCTGCGGCAGCCGTCGTACCGCGGCGTGCGCACCGACCTGACCCCGGACGACCTCGTCCCGGAGGAGGGCTGATGCCGAAGCAGGGCGAGCACCCGCAGACCGAGGTCCACGTCGACGTCGAGGGCCGCACGCTGCGGCTCACCAACCTGGAGAAGGTGCTCTACCCGAGCACCGGCACCACCAAGGGCGAGGTGCTCGACTACTACGTCCGGGTCGCGCCGGCCCTCCTGCCGCATCTCGCCGGGCGGCCGGTGACCCGGATCCGCTGGCCGCACGGTGTCGGCGACCTCAGCTTCTTCGAGAAGAACGCCCCCCGGGGCACGCCCAGCTGGGTGCGGACCGCGGAGGTCCCCACGACCGGCAGCCGGGGGCCGAGCCGGCACGGTGACACCCTGGTCTTCCCGATCATCGAGGACCTCCCGACCCTGGTCTGGGCGGTCAACCTCGCCGCCCTCGAGCTCCACGTCCACCAGTGGACCGTCGATGCGGACGACGAGCCGGTCGGCGCCGACCGGCTGGTCATCGACCTCGACCCGGGTGAGCCCGCGGGCCTGCACGAGTGCTGCCAGGTCGCGCTGCACGTGCAGGAGGCGCTCGCCGCGCACGACCTCGACGCGGTCGCGGTCACCAGCGGGAGCAAGGGGCTCCATCTGTACGCGCCGCTGCCCGAGCCGCTGCCCTCCACCGAGACCAGCGAGCTCGCCAAGCAGATCGCCGAGGAGCTCCAGGCCGCTCATCCGCAGCTCGTGACTGCCACCATGACCAAGGCGCGGCGGCGCGGGAAGGTCTTCCTGGACTGGTCGCAGAACGCCGGATCCAAGACCACCGTCGCGCCGTACTCCCTGCGCGGCACGCCGCGACCGCAGGTCGCCACCCCCGTCGGTTGGGACGAGGTGGCCGAGGGTGCCGAGGACCCGCTCGGCCTCGACCAGTTCACGCCGGCTCAGGTCCTCGAGCGCGTCGAGGAGTACGGAGACCTGTTCGCGGTCTGATGGCGCGAGCGCGTCGCAGTTTTGATGGCGCGAGCGCGTCGCAGTTTGATGGCGCGAGCGCGTCGCAGGTCGTGCTCGCCGCCCGGGCGCTCGCTCCGCTCGGCCCGCGGGCTTCGCACGACGCGCTGCGCGCGTGCGCCGCGCTGCCGCGCCCGCGGTTGGCTTCGGTGGGTCCAGCCTCGGCCTGGCGGCAAGACTGCTGGAGGGGCGTTGCGCGCGTGCGCCGCGCTGCCGCGCCCGCGGTTGGCTTCCGTGGGTCCAGCCTCGGCCTGGCGGCAAGACTGCTGGAGGGGCGTTGCGCGCGTGCGCCGCGCTGCCGCGCCCGCGCGTGGCTTCGGTGGGTCCAGCCTCGGCCTGGCGGCAAGACTGCTGGAGGCGCGCTGCGCGCGTGTGCCGCGCCCCGACCGTCAGTCCAGGCGTCGCCGCATGGGGTAGACGTCGAACTGGGTCACGGCGCCCGCCGGGTCGCCGCCGGAGCCGACCGCATGCGCCACCTCGTCGGGCGAGACCGCATGGTCGGCCTCGTCGAGCGTGGCATCGATGAGCATCTGGAACTCCGGTGCGGGGTGGTCCACCCGCTGTGCGGTCATGTCGATGCGCCAGCCCGCCCGGCCCAGCTCGTTGAACAGGCCCATGAGGGTCGTGTTCTTCTCGGCAGCGATGCCCTCGAAGCCGTCGGCGGCCTCGATGAGGTAGACCGGCCGGGTCACCGTGAGCGCGGCGGCGTCGTACAACGGCACCCACAGGCGCGCGTACTCGTACGACCGCTTCGCGCTCACCCGTCCAGTGTAGGACCGGAACGGGGGTCAGGCCGAGCGCAACGGGCGGACGGCCGCCGGGTCGACCACGTTGACCAGGGCCGCCGCGGCGCCCAGGACCCTCCCGTTGGCGGCGATCGCCGGTGCGTCGACCACGTCGGCGACGATCGCCGTGACGTTGTCGCGGCTGCCGCCGTCGAGCGCGGCCAGGACCAGCCGGTCGACCGCCATCGAGCGGCTGTCGAGGCCGAGCCCGCGCGCGATCGTCGCGGCGGAGAGGACGTCGCTGAGGCCGTCGCTGCACAGCAGCAGCCGGTCGCCGGGGCGCAGGTCAAGCAGCAGCAGGTCCGGGTCGGGCAGGTGCTCGCCGTCGACGGCCTGCAGCACGACGTTGCGGTACGGCGACGCGGCGGCCTGCTCCGCGCTCAGCTGCCCGCTGTCGACCATCGACTGCACCAGGGTCTGGTCGTGGGAGAGCTGGCTCAGCTCGCCGGCGCGCAGGAGATAGGCCCGGGAGTCGCCCACCTGGGCCAGCGCGGTGTGGATGCCGTCGGTGAGGACCGCGGTGAGCGTGGTCGCCATCCCGGCGCGCCGGGGGTCCGCCGCGATCCCGGCCGCGAGCTGGCCGTGCGCCTCCCGGGTCGCCGCGCCGAGCAGGCGCGACGGCTCGTGACCGGGATGCGCGAGCGCACGGGCACTGACGACGTACGCCGTCGTGGCGGCGGCCACCTCACCGGCCTCGGCACCGCCGACCCCGTCGGCGACGCAGAGGAGGTAGGGCCCGGCGAACCCGGCGTCCTCGTTGTTCGTGCGCACCCGGCCGGTCTCGCTGCGCGCGGCGAAGCGGAACTGCAGCATGGGCGCTCACCTCCCGGGTCGTACCTGGTCAACGTCCGGGACGGGTGCCGGAGTTCCCGGCGGGGCTCAGCCTGCTCAGCTCCGGAAGCCGACCTGGCCGCTGGTGCTGCGGCCGATCTCGACGTAGGCGAGCTTGGCGGTCGGGACGACGGTGACCTTGCCCTTGGTGTCGGTCAGGGTGATCACGCCGTCGGCGGCGGCGATCGCGTCGGCGACCTGCTTCGCGACGGCGTCGTGGGACTCGTCGGTCTCGATCACGAGCTCACGGGCGGTGTTCTGCACACCGATCTTGACCTCGACGGTCATGGGCACACTCCTCGTTCGTGGGGATGACGCAAGCCTAGTCAGGCCCGCCTCAGGCCTCGGGGTGGTCCTCCGTGAGCGGGTACCCGCGGATGCCGCGCCAGGCCAGGCCCGCCACCAGGGCGGTGGCGTCGTCGCGACTCAGGCCCGCCATGGCGCCGTCGGTCTCGGTCAGCCAGAACCGGGCGCTGACCTGTGCCATTCCCACGAGCGAGACGGCGAGCAGCTGCGAGGCCGCGGCCGGCAGGGCGGTGTCGTCCTCGATGACGGCGGCGATCATCGCCGCGCACTCGGTCGTCACGCGGTCGACGTGGCCGCGCACGGCCGGCTCGTTGGTGAGATCGGACTCGAAGACGAGCCGGAAGGCGCCGGTGTCGTGGCCGACGTACGCGTAGAAGGCGTCGATCGCCGCCGCCACCCGCTGCTTGTTGTCCTGCGTCGACTCCAGGGCGCGGCGGCAGTTGGCGATGATGGAGTCGCAGGCGACGTCGAGGATCGCGAGGTAGAGCTCGAGCTTGCCCGGGAAGTGCTGGTAGAGCACGGGCTTGGACACCCCGGCCCGCTCGGCGATGTCGTCCATCGCGGCGGCGTGATAGCCCTGCGCGACGAAGACCTCGAGGGCAGCGGCGAGCAGTTGTGCGCGCCGTTCGCGCCGCGGGAGTCGTACGCCGCGCGGTCGGGGCTCGTCGAGGTTGAACTGCTCGGTCACCACAGCACGAAGCCTACTCGTTGGTAGCCGGGGTCCGGATGCCGGGACGTGGCGTGGCTCCCTTGGCGTCGGCAGGGACCATGGAAGGGCCGAGGGAACAGCCGGGGTCACCACTGCGTTGGCCCTGGACAGCCCCCATCCGATCTGCAGTACCCGAGGAGTTACGCCGTGAGCTTTCCCGCGCTGGTCGAGCCGGCCGCCGAGCTGACCATCGACGAGGTCCGCCGCTACAGCCGCCACCTGATCATCCCCGACGTCGCGATGGACGGCCAGAAGCGCCTCAAGAACGCCAAGGTGCTGGTCATCGGCGCCGGCGGTCTCGGCAGCCCGGCGCTGCTCTACCTCGCCGCCGCCGGCGTCGGCACCCTCGGCATCGCCGAGTTCGACGAGGTCGACGAGTCGAACCTGCAGCGCCAGGTCATCCACGGCATGTCCGACCTCGGGAAGTCGAAGGGCCTGTCGGCCAAGGAGTCGATCCACGAGATCAACCCGCTGGTCGACGTGATCCTCCACGAGACCCGCCTCGACAACGACAACGTCATGGACGTCTTCCGGGGCTACGACCTGATCGTCGACGGCACCGACAACTTCGCCACGCGCTACATGGTCAACGACGCGGCGTACTTCCTCGGCATCCCCTACGTGTGGGGCTCGATCTACCGCTTCGACGGCCAGGCCTCGGTCTTCGCCCCCACGATGGCCGACGACGCCCCGTGCTACCGCTGCCTCTACCCCGAGCCCCCGCCGCCGGGCATGGTCCCCTCGTGCGCCGAGGGCGGCGTGCTGGGCGTCCTGTGCGCCAGCATCGGCTCGATCCAGGTCAACGAGGCCATCAAGCTGCTGATCGGCGCCGGTGAGCCGGCCGTCGGCAAGCTCGTCATCTACGACGCCCTCGAGCTCGAGTGGCGCAAGCTCAAGGTGCGCAAGGACCCCAACTGCGCGCTGTGCGGCGAGAACCCGACCGTCACCGGGCTGATCGACTACGAGGCATTCTGCGGTGCGATCTCCGAGGAGGCCGCCGACGCCGCCGTCGACGCGACCATCTCGGTCACCCAGCTGGCCTCGATGATCAAGGAGAAGGAGGAGGGCAGCCGCGACTTCGTCCTGATCGACGTGCGCGAGCCCGCCGAGGCCGAGATCAACCACATCCCCGGCGCCGTCCTCATCCCCAAGGGCGACTTCCTCAACGGCACCGCCCTCGGCCAGCTGCCGCCCGTCGACTCCGGCAAGCAGGTCGTCCTGCACTGCAAGAGCGGCGTCCGCTCGGCCGAGTGCCTGGCGATCGTCAAGGGCGCCGGCTACGACGACGCGGTCCACGTCGGCGGCGGCGTCGTGGCCTGGGTCAACCAGATCGACCCGAGCCAGCCCAGCTACTGAGTTCGATGGCGCGAGCGCGTTCGTAACCGCGACGCGGCGTCGTCGTTGGTCCGGGCACGCGGTCACGCAGCCGCGTCGCACCAATCGGAGGGCGCTCGGTCACGTCGGTCGAGTCGCACCGAGGGAGCATCGGGAGCCCCGTCCGGCCGGACGGGGCTCTCGGCTCGTCCGGGCCGCACGGCATGATCGCCTCGTGGACGAGGGGTACGTCGAGCGGGTGCTCGACCTGGTCGAGCAGGTGCCGCCGGGGCGCGTCACGACCTATGGCGCGGTGGCGGCCGTCGTCGGCGGGGGACCCCGCCAGGTGGGCTCGGTGATGGCACGCTACGGCGGCCCGGTGCCGTGGTGGCGGGTCGTGCGCGCCGACGGCACGCTCCCGCCGAGCCACGACGAGCGGGCCCGCACGGCCTACCTCGCCGAGGAGACCCCGCTGCGCGACAGCAGCGGGGCCCTCGACATGCGCCGGGCCTTCTGGGACCCGGCGACGGGGGACTAGCGGTCGATCAGCCGGTCGATCAGCCGGTCGATCAGCCGAGCGCCGCGATGGCGGCGTCGTAGTCGGGCTCGGTCGCGATCTCGGGGACCAGCTGGGAGTGCAGCACGGTCCTGTCGGCGTCGAGCACGACGATCGAGCGCGCGAACAGGCCCTCGAGCTTGCCGTCGGACATCTTCACGCCGTAGTCCTCGCCGAACGACGACCGGAACGCCGAGCCGACCTGGACCTTGTCGATGCCCTCGGCGCCGCAGAAGCGACCCAGCGCGGGCGGGAGGTCCTGGGAGACGTTGATGACCGTGGTGTTGTCGAGGCCGGCGGCGAGCTCGTTGAACTTCCGCACGCTCGCGGCGCACACGCCGGTGTCGATGCTGGGGAAGATGTTGAGGACCGTGCGCTGGCCCTCCGGGAGGGTGACGGAGCCGAAGTCGGCGCCGACCAGCGAGACCGACGGGGCGGCGGCGCCGACAGCGGGGAGCTCGCCGACGGTCTGGACGGGGTTCCCCCCGAGTGCAGTGGTAGCCATGTGCTCTGTCTAGCAGGTCACCGCGAGCGCCCGGTCACCGGAGGCGGCCGAGGAGACCGACGGCCCGCCGCACGTCGAGCAGCCGCCGCTCCCAGGTGATCCCGACGACCGTCAGCAGCGCACCGGCCAGGCCGATCCAGACCCACTTGGGGAACTCGCCCGCGTAGGGGCCGAGCTCGCGCAGCACCACGGTGGCGCCGATGCCCGCGCCCACGATCAGCGGAGCGCTCCAGCGCAGGGCCGCGCCGGCGACCGTCAGGGCCAGGCAGGCGCCGCCGAGCACCAGTGCCCGCAGCGACACGGGGTCGCCGAGCACCCAGATCAGGGACGGGACGGTCGCGAGCAGCAGGCCCGGCAGCAGCGCCTCCAGGGTGCCGACCGCCGCCGAGCGCCGGAGCCGCCACAGGCCGAAGGCGAGGAGCGCGGCCGCGAGCGGCAGGGTGTACGGCTCCGGCTCGGTGACGTCGAGGTCCGCCAGCCGCACCCAACTGGCCAGCAGCAGGAGGGCACCGCCCACGAACGCGCAGCCGCGGCGCGAGTCGTGCAGCAGCGCCGTGCCGGACGCCAGGAAGCCCGCGACGGTCAACCACAGTGCCGCGTAGCCACCGACGTCGCCGGTCGCCGACAGCGAGGCGGGCAGGGCGACGAGCGCGACCACGACGGCCGCGCTCTCGACGTCGATGCGCGGCACGGCGAGGGCGAGCACTCCGACGACGAGCAGGACGGGGATCGACACCCAGGCGGCGTCGTCGCCGATCACCAGGACGGCCGCAGCCGTCGCCAGTCCGAGCGCGGCCGGCGCGGCGAGGCCCGCCACGACCCGGGTCGCCTGCTGCCGGCCGAGGACGGCGACGGCGACCAGCGCGACCGCGATCGGGGCGAGCTCGGCCAGGAGCAGGCCGTCACTGGGCAGGGCGCCGATCGCGACCGCGGTCCCGGCGGTCACGGCGACCAGCGCCCAGATCGCGGCCTCCGCACCCGTGGTCCCCAGCGCGAGGGCCGTCGCCCCGAGCGCCACGAGCACCAGGACGGTGAGCGGCACGGCCAGCGGCACGTCGTACGACGCGAGGGTGATGGCGAGCCCGACGCCGATCACCAGGCCGGCGATGCGGCCCCAGGCGGGCAGCGTGCGCCGGGTGCGATCGCGGTCGAGGAGGGCGATGCAGGCGAGCACGGTCAGCAGCGACGGGACCAGCACGGCGGGCTCGGCGACCGGGTCGGGCGTGGTCAGCCGGACGCCGAACGAGCGGTCGAAGACGTCGGCGATCCGCGACCAGCGGTCGAGCACGTCGGCCGTGGCCTGCAGAGCGAGGCCGACGAGCACGAGACTGCCGGTGGCGGCCGGGGCCATGGCGATGATCCGGGACCCCCGCGGGAGCACGCCGAGGGCGAGCACCCAGGCCGCCGTCGTACCGAGGGCGACGAGCCCGACGGTGCGGGCGTCGGTGTCGACGGACGGCAGCGTGAGCACGACGGTCGCGAGCATCGCGGCGCCGCTCGCGCCGGCGAGCAGCAGGTCGCGGTGCCGGACGACGGCGCCCGGCACCAGCAGCACGGCCGCGCTGACGAGCAGCGACCAGCCGGTGCCGTCGACCCAGAGCTGGCGCAGGTCGGGGGTCACGAGGGACTCGACGAACGCGGCGCCGGCGGTGCAGACCCAGGTGAGGCCGGCCGCGGCGGCGGCGCTCCACAGGAGGGCCGAGGCACCGGTACGCCGGCCGAGCAGCACGGTGCCGAGCGCGAGCGCGGTGACGACGTGACCGGCGATCAGCCAGTGGCCGGTGGCGCCGGCCGCGCCGACGTACCCGATGAACAGGCCGATGCCGGCGATCACCTGCGGCGCCACCAGCCGCGGCTGGCCGCCCACCCGGAGTAGACCGAGCCCGGCACCGGCGAGGGCGACGACCAGGCCGGCGGCGCAGGCGATCGCACCGTCGGGTCCGTCGCCGAACCAGCCGGCCGCACCGGCACCCACGACGTCGAGCGCGAGCAGTCCGAGCGCCACGACGACGAGCGACTCGCCGGCGATGCGGAGCCCGACGCGGTGCAGCAGCAGGGCGGAGGCGCCGGCCGTCAGGGTGAGAGCGGCGAGCACCGCGGTGCGGCCGCCGACGCCCAGCGTCGACCACGACACGGCCAGGAAGATCACCGCGGCCACGAGCAGGCAGAACGCCCCGAGCCCGAGCAGGATCTTCGGGACCGAGGCGAACGAGACCCCGCCGGGGGACGGGGGGACGGGAGCGGCCGGGCGCAGGGACGGCGCGGGTGGTGCGGGCGGCGGCGGGATCGGGCCGGGGTACGACGGCAGGCCGGTCGTCGTCGCGCGCTTCGGCGGCATCGGCGCGGCCGGGGGCACGAGCGGACCGCCGAGGCCGCCGGGTGCGGCCACCGCGGCGGGCCGGTCGTGGAAGGCGTCGCTGGCGGAGCGCAGCCGGGTGAGCAGTCCGTCGGCGCGCTGGAGAGCGCCGAAGAGGTCGACGGCGACCGGGTGACGGACGAGCAGGTCGCAGGTCGGGCAGACCGAGGCTCCGGCCGGGAGGGCGGAGCGACAGTCGGGGCAGAGCGACGGGTCGGCGTAGCGCATGAGTACATTCCCCCATCTGTGCTCGCCGACCGCCAGCGGGGGACCACTCAGACCCGACTGAGCACGGGTACTCAGCCCGTACTCCGCCCGCGATTCCTCCACAGGGGCGGCCGCTTCCTGGGGATGGGCTGGGGATGGTGGGCGTCGCTCTGTGGACAAGATCGGGCGTTCCTGTGGACGACACGCCGAGGTCCGGTGGATGACGGAAAACCCTTGAAAAACCTGGCAGGAACCCCTTGCCACCTGCGGGTGGACGGGCGTAGAACTTCTCCCACGCACTCCTCCGGGAGAGCGGGATCAGCCGGAAGGCGACGATCCGACCGGCCGGCCGAGACCTTCGGGTCGAGGCGAGGCGGCCCCTCACGGGGACGCCGGCCGCGTGAGCCGGGTGACGAGGCTCGCGGGATCGCAGCAGCCGGATGGTCGACCGGGAGCGTCACCAGTACCGGTCACCAGAAGGGCCCCTTGCGACTCATACTCGCGAGGGGCCCTTCGTCCATTTCTGTCGGGCGGGGGTGGTTAGGTGGCGCCCGTGGACTCCTCGACCGCCGCGACCGGCTACCGCTTCGCCCCGCCCCCCGCGGTCGCGACGGTGCCCGTGCTCGACGAGCACCAGCGCCGGGTGGTCGATCACCCGGGCGGTCCGCTGCTGGTGTTGGCGGGCCCGGGCACGGGGAAGACGACCACCCTGGTCGAGGCCATCGTCGAGCGGATCGAGCAGCGTGGCGCGCGACCCGACCAGGTGCTCGCGCTGACCTTCTCCCGCAAGGCCGCCGACCAGCTCCGCGACCGGGTGACCGCCCGTCTGGGCCGCACCACCGGCACCCAGCTGAGCTCGACCTTCCACTCCTTCGCCTACGCCCTGGTCCGCCGCTACGCGCCGGCCGGTCTCTACGAGGCGCCGCTGCGCCTGCTGTCCGCGCCCGAGCAGGACGTCGTCCTGCGCGAGCTCCTCGCCGACCATCCCGAGTCGGTGCGCTGGCCCGAGCGGTTCCGGCAGGCGATGGCCACCCGCGGCTTCGCGCGCGAGGTCCATGCCGTGCTCGGTCGGGCCCGTGAGAAGGGCCTCGACGGCGAGGCGCTGCGCCGGCTCGGCGAGAGCGAGGGCATCGAGGAGTACGTCGCCGCCGGCCTCTTCCTCGAGCAGTACCTCGACTCCCTCGACTCGCTCGGCGCGACCGACTACGCCGACCTGATCCGGCGGGCGCGGATCGAGGCGGAGGTCCACCGCGCCGAGCTGCGCGAGCAGTTCCGCCACGTCTTCGTCGACGAGTACCAGGACACCGATCCCGGGCAGGTGGCGCTGCTGCAGGCGCTCGCCGGCGACGGCCGCGACCTGGTGGCCGTCGGCGACCCGCACCAGTCGATCTACGGCTTCCGGGGTGCCGAGGTGCGCGGCATCCTGGAGTTCCCGACCCAGTTCCCGCGCGCCGACGGAGGATCCGCCGACGTCGTGGCGCTGCGCACGGTGCGGCGGTTCGGGCCCGGCATCCTCGCGCCGGCCCAGCGGGTCGCCGGTCGGATCGGGCTACGGGGGACCATCCCCGCCGAGGCGCGCGAGCGGTTCCTCGCGCCGCGGGCCGACGGGGCGGCGTACGGGCCGGGGCGGGTCCAGGTCCGCACCTTCGACACCGAGCGGGCCGAGGCCGAGCACCTCGCCGACCTGCTCCGTCGTGCCCATCTCGAGGACGGCGTGCCGTGGGACGAGATGGCCGTGCTCGTGCGGTCCGGTCGCGCGAGCATCGGCCCGCTGCGCCGGGCGTTGGGTGCCGCCGGAGTGCCGGTCGAGGTGGCGCGAGACGAGGTGCCGCTGGTCCGCGACCCTGCGGTGCTCCCGCTGCTCGAGGGCCTGCGCGCCGTCGTCAACCTCCACAACGACGATCCCGAGCACGTCGAGCACGTCGACGCCGCGCGGGCCGAGGCGCTGCTGACCGGACCGCTCGGCGGGCTCGACGCCGGCGACGTCCGGCGGCTGGCCCGGCTGCTGCGCCGGCGCGAGAAGGACCGGTGCCAGGAGACCGGCGGGACGCCCCGCAGCTCGCGCGAGCTGGTGCGTCTCGCCGTCCTCGACGCGTCCCAGCTCGCCGCGATCGACGCGGCGGAGGCGGAGCGGGCCCGCGGACTGGCGGAGCTCCTGGGCCGGGCGCGCGCCGATCTCGAGGCCGGCGCGAGTGCGGAGGAGCTGCTGTGGACCCTGTGGTCCGGCACCTCGTGGCCGCAGCGGCTGCGACGCTCGGTCGAGACCGGGGGTGCCGCGGCGCGCTGGGCGCACCGCGACCTCGACTCGATCTGCGCCCTCTTCGACGTCGCCGTCCGCGCCGGGGAGCGCCGCGAGCACCTGGCGGTCGCGCCCTTCCTGGAGGGCCTGGTCCAGCAGGAGATCCCGGCCGACACCCTCGCGGACCGAGGGGCGCGTGGGGCCGCCGTACGCCTGCTGACCGCGCACCGCAGCAAGGGCCTCGAATGGCGCCTGGTCGTCCTCGCCCACGTGCAGGCGGAGGGATGGCCCGATCTCCGGCGCCGCTCCACGCTGCTCCAGGCCGACCGGATCGGTCCCACGACCGAGGGCGGCCTGGTCGGCTCGGTGGTCCCGCCGCTCACCGCCCGCGAGCTGCTGATGGAGGAGCGCCGGCTCTTCTACGTCGGGTGCACCCGGGCCCGCGAGCGGCTGGTCGTGACCGCCGTCCGGTCGGCGGAGGACGAGGGCGAGCAGCCCTCACGTTTCCTCGACGAGCTGGGCTCCACCGTCGAGCACGTCGTCGGCCGGCCGCCGCGGCCGCTGTCGCTCGACGGGCTCGTGGCCGAGCTGCGGCGCACCCTCGCCGATCCCGACGCCGACCCCGCGCTCCAGGACGCTGCGGCCCGGCGCCTGGCCCGGCTCGCCGGCGAGCGGGTCGGTCGGCGCCCAGCCGTGCCGGCCGCCGATCCGGCCACCTGGTGGGGCACCCGCGCGCCCAGCCGGTCCGCGGAGCCGATCCGCGACGAGGACCGGCCGGTCCCGGTGTCGGCGAGCATGCTCGACTCGCTGGCCGTCTGCCCGACCCAGTGGTTCCTGACCCGGGAGGCGGGCGGCGTCGGACGGGCCCACCAGTCGGCCAACCTCGGCGAGCTGGTGCATGCCCTGGCCGAGCGGGTGGCCGCCGGCGACGCGCCACCCGATCCCGACGCTCTGATGGCCTATGTCGACGAGGTGTGGGACCGCCTCGACTTCCGCACCCCGTGGTCCAAGCAGCGCGAGCACGACCGGGTCCGCGCGGCGCTGGAGCGCTTCGTCGACTGGCACGAGGCCAACCCGCGCGCGCTGATCGGTCGCGAGGAGCGGTTCTCGACCGTGGTCGAGGTCGGCGGCGAGCAGGTCCAGGTGACGGGATATGCCGACCGCGTCGAGCTCGACACCGACGGGCGGGTCGTCGTGGTCGACCTGAAGACCGGCCGCTCGAAGCCCAGCGACGTGTCCGTCAAGACCCACGTCCAGCTCGCGCTCTACCAGTACGCCGTCGACCACGGTGCGCTCGACCCGCCGCCGGGGGAGCCCGACGCCGCACCGCGCCGGGCCGGTGGCGCCGAGCTGGTCCAGCTCGGACTGACCGACGGCGGACCCGACGCGACCGTCCAGCGCCAGCCGCTCCACGCCGACGACGGACCGGAGCGCGACGAGCTGCGCGCCCGGCTGACCCACGCCGCGTCGCTGATCCGCACGGAGCGGTTCCCGGCGGTCGCCGGCCAGCAGTGCCGCACCTGCACGTTCGTGTCGCTGTGCCCGGCCAAGAGCGCGGGAGCGGTGGTGACCCAGTGACCGCCGCGACCGCCGCCCGGATCCCGATGGCGATCGAGACCCCCGCCGACCTGCAGCGGGCGATGAAGGCGCCCTTCCCGCCGAGCGAGGAGCAGTGGGCCGCGATCAGTGCGCCGCTGCGCCCCGCCGTCGTCATCGCCGGGGCGGGGTCGGGCAAGACCACGCTGATGGCCGCCCGGGTCGTCTACCTCGTGCTCACCGGCCAGGTCCGGCCCGAGGAGGTGCTCGGCCTGACCTTCACGACCAAGGCCGCCGCCGAGCTGCGGCAGCGGATCCGGACGGCGCTGCGCGACGCCGGCGCGCTCGACGAGGTCGGTGCTCCCGGCGGTCCTGGCGGGCCCGGCGCCGGCGACGAGACCGACGAGGTGCTCGAGCCGACCGTCGCGACCTACAACGCCTACGCCTCCGGTCTGCTCACCGACCACGGCCTGCGGATCGGGCACGAGCCCGACACCCGGGTGATCACCGACGCCGCGCGCTACCAGCTCGGCGCGCGGGCCGTCGACCGGTTCACCGGTCAGATCGACCTGCTGACCGACCACCCGGAGACCGCGATCCAGAACCTGCTCGCCCTCGACGCGGCGATGAGCGAGCACCTGGTCACCCCCGAGCGGGTGCTCGAGCACGACGCCGCGGCACGGCGCGGCTTCGAGCGGGCGCGTGAGGAGGAGTTGGCCGGCAAGGCGCGCAAGACCTACGTCGATGCCGGCGACAAGGCGATCAACGCGATCGATCGGCGTGCCGAGCTGCTGCAGCTCGTGGCGGCGTACCGACGGCTCAAGCGCGACCTGGGCCTGATGGACTTCTCCGACCAGATCGAGCTCGGCGCCCGGCTCGCCGCCGAGCGGCCCGAGGTCGGCGCCGTCGAGCGCGGGAGGTTCAAGGTGGTGCTGCTCGACGAATACCAGGACACCTCCGTCGCCCAGGCGATCATGCTCTCCCGGCTGTTCTCCGGCCCCGATCCCGACACCGGGCTCGGCCACGCGGTGACGGCGGTCGGCGACCCCAACCAGGCGATCTACGGCTGGCGCGGCGCGTCGGTCGCCAACATCCTCAACTTCGCCACCACCTTCCCGGCGGTCGACGGCACCTCCACGACCTACGCGCTGACCGTCAACCGGCGCTCCGACCGCCGGATCCTCGCGGTCGCCAGCCGGCTCGCCGAGCCGCTCTACGACGCCCTGGAGCTGCGTGGCGCGGGTGTGGCGCGGCTGCGGGCGCCCGACGGCGCGACCGCCGGCGTGGTCGAGGCACTCACCTTCGAGACACAGCGCGACGAGCTCGCCTGGTTGGCCGAGGCGGTGCGCGGGGCCTACGGCGGCGACCCGGGCGACTGGGCCGGCATCGGCGTGCTCACCCGCGACAACGCGCACGCCGAGCTGGTCTTCGACGCGCTGACCACGGCAGGCATCCCCGTCGAGATCGTCGGCCTCTCCGGGCTGCTGCGGCTGCCCGAGATCGCCGAGATCGTGGCAGTGCTGCGGCTGTTGCACGACGTCACCGACAACGCCGCCCTGCTGACCCTGCTCGCCGGGCCACGCTGGGCGATCGGGCCGCGCGACCTGCGTCTGCTCGGTCAACGTGCCGGCGAGCTGGCGGGCCGCCGCGGCCGGGCGGTCGAGCAGGTGTCCGTGGCCGAGCAGCTCGTCGCGATCGCCGACGGCATCGACCCTGCCGAGATCCCGTGCCTCGACGACGCGCTGGCCGATCCGGGGGAGGCGGCCTACTCCGACGAGGCCCGGTCGCGGTTCGGGCTGCTGCGCGACGAGCTGCGCCTGCTGCGCTCGGCCGTGGGGGAGCCGCTGCTCGACCTGGTCCGCCGGATCGTCGACGTCACCGGTGCCGACGTGGAGCTCGCCTCGGCGGTGAGCCCGGCCGCCGCTGCCCGCCGCGACAACCTCGACCTGTTCGTCAAGGCGGTCGCCGACTTCCAGGCCGTCGACGGCGACGTCTCCCTGCCGGCCCTGCTCGCCTATCTCACCGCCGAGGACGACCAGGGCAACGGCCTCGACGTCGCGACGCCGACCGAGGCCGACTCCGTCAAGCTGCTCACCGTGCACCGCTCCAAGGGGCTGGAGTGGGACACCGTGTTCTGTGTCGGAGTCTGCGAGTCCCGCTTCCCCTCCGCGCAGGGACGGACGCTGTGGATGTCGTCCCCGGCGGTGCTGCCGGCGCCGCTGCGCGGCGACGCGGGCGACCTCCCCCAGCTCGAGGGCTTCGACAAGGCCGCGCTCGACGACTACCGGCGGCGTTCGAAGGCGCACGAGGCCGACGAGGAACTGCGGCTCGGCTACGTCGCCTTCACCCGCGCGGCCCACCGGCTCACGGTGTCGTCCTACCAGTGGGGACCGAGGAAGACGCCCTACGGTCCCTCGTCCTTCCAGGAGTCGGTGCGCGAGACGCTCACCTCCTGGGACCTGGCCCCCGAGCCGTGGCTCACCCGGCCTGAGAAGGGAGCGGCCAACCCCTATGACGCCGAGGACCCGTCGCGGCCCTGGCCGGTCGATGGCATGGGAGAGGAGGCGCGGCGCCGCCTCGACGCGGCGGCCCGGGTGGCTGCGGCCGACCCGTCCGCGCCCGATCCCGGACTCGACATCGTCACGGCGGCCCGGGTCGCGGAGTGGGATGCCGAGATCGAGCAGCTCCTCGCCGAGGCCCGTCTCGCGTCGACGGCCGGCAGTGAGGTCGTCGTCCCGCTTCCGTCGTCGCTCTCGGCCACCGCGCTGAGCCGGTTGCGCGATGACCCGGAGGCCTTCGCCCGTGAGCTGGCGCGGCCGATGCCGCGCCCGCCCGCTCCGGCCGCGCGGTTCGGGACCCGCTTCCACGCGTGGGTCGAGGCCCGGTTCGGCCAGCAGGGCCTCTTCGACCCCGACGAGCTCGCCGGCCGCGCCGACGCCGGCATCGACGACGAGGCGGACCTCAAGGAGCTGGTGGCCCGCTTCGAGGAGGGGCCCTTCGGCAGCCGCGAGCCGCACGCGGTCGAGGCCCCGTTCGCCCTCGTCCTCGGCACGGACGGCGGCGCACGTCAGGTCGTTCGAGGGCGGATCGACGCTGTCTACGCCGAGCCCGACGGCTCCTTCCTCGTGGTCGACTGGAAGACCGGGGCCCGGCACGGCGCCGATCCGCTGCAGCTCGCGCTCTACCGGCTGGCGTGGGCGGAGCTCGAGGGCATCGATCCCGATCGGGTTCGGGCGGGCTTCTTCTACGTCCGCACCGGCGAGCTCGTGGAGCCCGACGGACTGCCGGGCCGCGAGGAGGTGGAGGCCCTGCTGCGCTGAGGGACGATGCCGCCGTCGTGGCCCGGGTCAGATGCGCACGACCCGGATCTCCGGTGGCTGGGCCAGGCTGCGCCCGACCACGCAGTAGCGCTCGGTGGCGGTCGCGAGGCGGTCCAGCGCGGCGTCGTCCGCGTCGGTGTCGACAGCGAGGGTGACCACGATGTCCTGGACACCGACGGGTGCGGCGCGGTCGATCCCGAGCGTGCCACGGGCGTCCCACCAGCCGTCGGCGCGGAGCCGTGCGGTGCGGATCTCGACGCCCATGGCGATGGCGACGGCCCGCAGGGTCACGCCGGCGCAGGCGAGGACGGCCTGGAGCAGGAGGTCGGCCGAGCAGGCGTCGCTGCCGTCGCCCCCGGTGGCGGTGTGGAGTCCGGCGCGGACCGGGCCGGCGAAGCCGCCGATCGTGGCGGTGACGTCCGGTGCCCGGTAGTCGCCGGTGGCGGCGGTGGTCGTGCGTGCCGTCGCGGGGTCGGCGCGGTAGCGCTCCTTCAACGGTGCCTGCGCGGCTCGGAGGGTGCTGGCGTCCATGACCCAGATTAGCCCCGACTAGTCTCGTGGCGTGACGTTTCCGCACCTGTCCCTGGTCGCCGATCCGCACGACCGACTCGGACTGCTCCGGACCGACGAGGCGTGGCTGGCGGAGCGGTGGGCCGATCCGACCGGGCAGGTGCTGGTGATCGCCGGCACCCGGGTCCGCCCCGGCCCCGACGGGCTGGAGTGGGTCTCGACGGCGGACGCGCCGGACGGCGTACGGGTGCTGTTGGGCGCGCGCGGCGACGTGACCTGGTGGGCAGTGATCGTGCCGGGCGAGGTCGCGAAGGCCGAGCCGGAGCGCTGGCTGCCGCTGCGCGGGCTGCTCCCGTTCCTCGGGGGCGGCGCGGCGGACGGGCCGGGGGTCGCGCCCCTGGTGTTCCACGCGATCGGGCTGGCCGAGTGGCACTGGGCGCACCGGTTCTGCCCCCGCTGCGGCGGGGCGCTCGTCGCGCGGGCGGCCGGGCACGAGCTGGTGTGCACCGGCTGCGGGAAGCCGCAGTTCCCGCGCTCGGACCCGGCGGTGATCATGCTGATCGCGGCGGGCGAGCCGGGAGCGCCGGACGAGCGATGCCTGCTCGGACGCAACCGGACCTGGCCGGAGGGACGGTTCTCGACGCTGGCCGGGTTCTGCGAGCCGGGGGAGTCGTTGGAGGACGCCGTACGCCGCGAGGTGCTGGAGGAGACCGGGGTCGCGGTCGGCGAGGTGAGCTACTTCGGCAACCAGCCCTGGCCGCTGCCGTCGAGCCTGATGCTGGGCTTCCACGGCCGGGCGGTGTCCGAGCAGATCCGGTTGGACGACGACGAGGTCGAGGACGCGCGATGGTTCACCCGCGAGGAGATGCGGGAGCAGGCCCACGCGGGAACGCTGGTGCTGCCCGGTGGGGTCTCGATCAGCCGCTCGCTCGTCGAGGACTGGTACGGCGCTCCGCTCCCGGGCAGCTGGTGAGCCGCCCTCGGCTCAGGCTCCGATCTGCTCCAGCTCGTCGAGCTTGGCCTTGACCTGGGCGACGCTGGGGTTGGTCTGCGCGGTGCCGTCGGTGTAGACCAGGGTCGGCACGGTCTGGTTGCCGTTGTTGGCCGACTCGACGATCGCGGCGGCCTCGGGCTGCTGCTCGATGTCGACGATGTCGTAGGCGATGCCCTCCCGGTCGAGCTGGCTCTTGAGCCGCTTGCAGTAGCCGCACCAGGGAGTGGTGTACATCGTGAACGAGCTCATCGTTGTGTCGCCTCCGCCGTCTAGGGTCTGTGCGTCCACCCAACCATGCCCGTGAAGGAGATGTTCCCCCGCCATGTCCGAGTCCATCGAACGACTCCTCTCCGCGCTCGACCCGGAGCAGCGACAGGTGGCCGAGACGCTGCGGGGGCCGGTGCGGGTCCTGGCGGGCGCGGGGACGGGCAAGACGCGGGCGATCACCCACCGGATCGCCCACGGGGTGATGACGGGGGTCTATGCGCCGACCGAGGTGTTGGCGGTCACCTTCACCACGCGGGCCGCCGGTGAGCTGCGGCAGCGGCTGCGCCAGCTCGGCGCCCCGGGGGTGCAGGCACGGACCTTCCACAGCGCGGCGCTGCGCCAGCTGCGCTACTTCTGGCCGCACGTGCACGGCACCGAGCTGCCGACCCTCACCGAGTCCAAGATCCCGATGCTGGCCGCGGCGTGCCGCACGCTGGGCCTGCGCGCCGAGCAGGCGCTGCTGCGCGACCTGGCCTCCGAGATCGAGTGGGCCAAGGTCAGCAATGTCGGCGCCGACGACTACCCGCGGATCGCGCCGGCCAAGGGACGCTCGGTCGCCGACCAGACGCCGGAGACGATCGGGCGGGTGATCGCGGCCTACGAGCAGGTCAAGCGCGACCAGGGCCGGATGGACATGGAGGACGTCCTGCTGCTGACCGCGGGCGTGCTGGCCTCCGACGAACGGGTCGCGGCGCAGGTGCGGCGGCAGTACAAATGGTTCGTCGTCGACGAGTTCCAGGACGTCTCGCCCCTGCAGTCCGCGCTGCTCGACCTGTGGCTGGGCGGGCGCGACGAGTTGTGCGTGGTCGGCGACCCGGCCCAGACGATCTACAGCTTCGCGGGCGCCGACGCGAACTACCTCCGCGACTTCCCGAAGCGCTACCCGGGCACGACCTCGATCGAGCTGGTGCGCAACTACCGCTCGACGCCGGAGGTGGTCGCGACCGCCAACACCCTGCTGGCGGGGACGTCGAGTGCGGGCGTGGACCTGCGCTCGCAGCAGGGGTCCGGCTCGGCGGTCCGGTTCGTGGGCGAGCCCGACGAGGTCGCCGAGGCCCGCGGTGTGGCCGACCGGATCCTGCGGCTGCAGCGCGCCGGGACGACGTACGGCGAGATGGCGGTGCTGTTTCGCATCAACGCCCAGTCCGAGACCTTCGAGGACGCCCTGGCCGACCGCGGGATCCCCTATGTCGTCCGCGGCGCGGCCCGGTTCTTCGAGCGGCGCGAGGTGCTGGAGGCCGTCACCCGGCTGCGGGGGGCCGCACGCTCGGGCGAGGGCGACGACAGCCCGTGGCTCGAGGTCGTCAAGGGGGTGCTCGGCGGCATGGGGTGGACGGCCGAGCCGCCGACCTCCCGGGGACAGGTCCGCGATCGGTGGGAGTCCTTCCAGGCACTGGCCGACCAGGCCGAGGAGTTCGCCACCGAGCACGGCATCGAGGCCTCGGTCGCGAGCTTCGTGCAGGAGCTCGACCGGCGTGCGACCGAGCAGCACGCGCCGAGCGCCGACGGCGTCACCCTGGCGACCTTCCACGCCGCCAAGGGCCTGGAGTGGGACGCC
This sequence comes from Nocardioides sp. L-11A, assembly GCA_029961745.1. NCBI lineage: Bacteria > Bacillati > Actinomycetota > Actinomycetes > Propionibacteriales > Nocardioidaceae > Nocardioides > Nocardioides sp. L-11A. Next base: position 3,820,511 of record CP124680.1, on the reverse strand, counting down.
GTGTTCTGCTGCGGCGTCCAGGACGGCACGGTGCCGATCGTCTACGCCGAGCAGGGCGGCGCCCGGCCCGACGCGGTCGAGGAGGAGCGGCGCCTGCTCTACGTCGGCGTCACCCGGGCTCGGCGCGAGCTGAGTGTGTCGTGGTCGGCCGCCCGCAACCCCGGGCAGGCGCCGCGGCGGCAGCCCTCGCGGTTCATCGTCCCGATGCTCCCGGCCGGCCAGCAGCCTCAGCAGACCCGCGGCCGGACCAAGGTCGCCCGCTGCCGTGATTGCCTCCAGCCGCTGTCGAGCGCGGCGGAGAAGAAGCGCGGCCGCTGCGCCCACCACCCGGTGCGCTACGACGAGGCGCTGTTCGAGCGGCTCAAGGCCTGGCGCCTGGAGATCGCGCGAGAGGGCGGCGAGGACGGCAAGCCGCTGCCGGCGTACGTCGTGTTCACCGACGCGACCCTCGAGCTGATCGCCGAGCACAAGCCGGCCTCGATCGCCGCGTTGGCGAAGGTCAACGGGGTGGGTCCCCACAAGATCGAGCGGTACGGCGAGGCGGTGCTCGCGCTCGTCGCCGAGGGCGGCTGAGGAGGCTCCCGACGCCGGGTTTGAAAAAACCTCGAAAAATCCCGATAAATGATTTGCGCGTCCTGATGACGGGCCATTACGGTCGTCAGGCAAGTTCCACTGCGCATCACAGCCCTGGCACGGCTGGCGCCCGTACGCACCGAAGGAGGTGGCCCTGATGGAGAACATGACGATGAACCCGGTCTTCCCGGTGATGACGTCCGCCTGGCAGCCCACGCTGTCCGCGACCCTCGGTTGTGCCACCGCTGCCCTTGCGACCCTCGAGGTCCAGGGCATCGCCGCGCGTCCGGCCACGGTTCCGACCACCGTTGCGCCGTTTGCGGGTGCGCCGTTCGCCGTCGTGGCCATCGATGCCAAGCGGGAGCGCGCCATCGCCGGCACGGACCACCGTGGCAGCAATGCCGCCACCGTCCCGGGTCTCCTCGCCTGGAGCCCACCGATCTGACGACTGATCAGCTCGGCAGCCTCCAGGCCGCGGAACCCGAATAGACCGGGATCCGCGGCCTTCGTACTTCTCAGACCGAGAACCGCGAAGTCCTCCCGGATCCCACGGAAATGACAACGCGATCAGGTGCATTGAGTTGAGGAGGTGAAGAAGCAGATGACGACCAGTGTTCTCGAGCCGACGCTGGACGAGCTGCTGCCGTGCCGGCTGAACGACGCGGAGCTGTGGTTCGCCGAGTCCCCGTCGGACGTCGAGGCCGCGAAGGCGCTGTGCCTGGACTGCCCGGTCCAGAGCATGTGTCTCTCGGGCGCCCTCGAACGGCGTGAGCCGTGGGGTGTCTGGGGCGGCGAGCTGTTCCTGGCCGGCGTGGTGATCCCGCGCAAGCGGCCCCGGGGCCGCCCGCGCAAGGACGCCGCGGCGTAGTCCACCCGAATCCCGAACGAACCTTCCCGAACGACCATTGGAGCTTGAGATGTCCCACCTGATGAACGAAGAGCTGGCGCGTGCGCAGATGGCCATGCGCCTGGGAGAGGCGCAGCAGCTGCGCGCGGCCAGCAGGATGGCCCGCGCTCGCCGCTTGAGCCGCAAGGCCGAGCGTGCTGCGCAGCAGGCTCGTCTCGCCCTCGCTCGCGCACTCTGAGTCCGCACCACGGACCAGCGAGACCGGATTTCTTCGAGGCCTCCTCGGAGGGCACCTGATCGCGGGTGAGTAGGAAGGGCCGGACCGACCGATCGTCGGGCCGGCCCTTCCGGCATTTTTCCGCAGGACCTCGACCTACCCTGGGTGCGTGGCGGTGACCTGCGACTTCTGCGGCCGGGCGGCCGACGGCGACACCCTTCCTCTGACCTGGAGCACGTCGGTCGAACGCGGCCAGACCCGCTGCTACTGCGACACCTGCTCGCGCGCCCACCTGCGGGCCATGGAGGCCAAGCTCGACAGCGACTGGTGGTGAGCCTCCGGCCCGGGATCAGGGCAGGTCGAGGAAGCCGTCCCAGGCGCAGCCGCAGTAGGGGTGGCGCCCCCACCGGATGACCTCGGGCGCACCGGCCGGACCGAGGTCGACCGTCGTGGACCAGGTGCTGGGCTCCTCGCCCTCGAGGTAGCGCGCGAGATCGCGGGTCGCCCAGGCGAGGGCGAGGTGGTCGAGGACGGGATCGCGCGGCGGTGGTCGCTCGGCACACTGCGCGGCCGCCTGGGCCATCAACAGCGGGAGCCGCTGGTCGTGCAGCGACTCGTGGGCATCGACGCAGCGCAGGCAGGCGGTCCGGCCCGGCTGCACGAACGGCCCGACCCGGACGGCGGTCGCGTCGCCGGTGACGAGCAGGTGGGGCAGCGAGGAGCGGACCAGCGGGTCGAGGCGGTCGCGGACCACCGGCCCGTCGGTGACGACGAGGCGGACTCGGACCTCGTCGGACCGGGCGGCCGGGCGCAGGCCCGCGGCGGCGAGGAGGGGATCGAGGGTGGTCCGCAGCCGGTCGGGTATCTCGACGGCCAGGCCGGGGACGGCGCGGGCCGCATGCCGGCGCACGCCGTCGGCACCGGCCTGCGCGAGCAGCGTGGTCAGCTCGGGGTCGTGCGGCGGGTCCGCGGCGGGGACGACGAGCCCGGCGCCGTGCAACCGGTCCAGTGCGTCGGCCGCGGCCGGGGAGAGATCGGCCGGACCGGGAGTGCCCCGGCCGCCCGGGGCACGATCGCCGGGGCCGCCGAGGTCGGTCAGCAGGCGCCGGATCTCGGGGAGGTCGGGCAGCCGCAGGCTCGGCCCCGACAACCCGACCTGGAGCACGCCCGGGGACCGGGCCAGGACGGGCGTGCCGGGCCGCAGCAGGGGGAGCCGGGTCCGGGACGCCATGGCGGCAGCGTCGCACGGACGCCGCGCATCATGCCGCCGTTCTCCACAGGGGGAGCTCGATACGCGCGTCCTCCCGGGCCGGCGAAAACGCGCCACGGGCGGCTCCGCCGCAGCGGGGCCGCCCGTGACAGTCGGCTCAATGCCGGCTGAGCGTGGGGGTGCTCAGGCCTTGCCGAGAATGCGGTTGAGGTTCGTGCCGCAGACCGGGCAGACGGCCTTGGCCATCCGGGTGCCCTTCTCGTTGACCTTGACCTCGCCCTCGGCCTCGCGCTTCTCCTTGCACTTGACGCAGTAGAACTCGCCGCTCCAGGTCTCCGCCATGACGGCCTCCTTGCTCATCTTGTTCGTTCGGTCGTCGCGACGGGGACATGGGGGGAAGCCCGCCGGGGTCCGGAGGAGCACTCCGAACCTCCCCGACCCTACGGCACACGGCCACGGAGTCGCAGTAGCGTGCCCCGCATGTCTGAAACCGCTGTGAACGCCCCTGAACCGCCGTCCCTGACGCATCTGCGCCTCGAGCGGCCCTCCGCGGGGGTCGCGCTGCTGGTCCTGGACCAGCCGGACCTGCGCAACGCGATGAGCGACGAGATGACCGAGTCGTGGGTCCGGGCGGTCGACCACCTCGCCGGTGACGCCTCCGTGCGGGTGGTGGTGGTGACCGGCGAGGGCAGCGCGTTCTGCTCCGGCGGCAACCTGTCCTGGCTGGCCTCCGAGCCGGACGCGAGCGTGGACGACCTGCGTGCCCGGATGCTGCCGTTCTACCGCGCCTGGCTGTCGATCCGGCGCCTGGAGGTGCCCACGATCGCCGCGATCAACGGTGCGGCGATCGGTGCGGGGCTCTGCATGGCGCTGGCCTGCGACCTCCGCTACGCCGCCCGCGGGGCCCGGATGGGCGTGCCGTTCACCCGGCTGGGGATCCACCCGGGCATGGCCGGCACCCACCTCCTCCCCGGGGTGGTCGGGGCCGCCGCGGCCCGCGACCTGTTCCTGACCGGTCGCCTGGTCGACGCCGACGAGGCGCTCGGGCTCGGCCTGGTCTCCCGCGTCTGGGAGCCCGCCGACTTCCGTGCGGGCGTGCTGGAGGCGGCCGCCGACGTCGCGGCGGCGGCGCCGATCGCCACGCGCCTCACCAAGCGCGCGCTGCAGCACGGGCACGCGAGCATCGAGAGCGCACTGGAGTGGGAGGGCCTGGCCCAGCCGGTCACGCTCGCGACCGCGGATCTGCTCGAGGGGATCCGGGCGGCCCAGGAGAAGCGCCCGCCGGTGTTCACCGGCCGCTGAGCCCCACGCCGGGACCGCGGGAGGGCCACCGGACGAGAAGAGACCCCCGGTGCCGCGGCGCCTCGCTTGCCTTCCCCTTGCGAGCGAGGAGCTGCGGCCCCAGGGGCCTCGTCGGGGACGACGCTAGGCACCCCGGCGGGCGTGGTCAATCCGAGCGCGCCGCCGGCTGTGGACAGAGCTGTGGAGAAAGCTGTGGAAGACGAGCAGGACCCGTGGATGGCCGGGGGAGAACCGGGACTCGCCTGTGGAGGAGTCGTGGCGCAGCCCCACCCCGCGGACGCCGTACCGACGGGTGACCAGCGAGGATGGTCTCCCCAAGGTCATCCACGGGCTGTGGACAGACAATTCCAGAGGACGGTGAGGACGTGACCGAGCACGGGTACGACGGCACGCCGGTCGCGGCGCTGCGCCGGATCGCGTTCCTGCTGGAGCGCGGCCGTGCCGACAGCTACAAGGTCAAGGCCTACCGCGGCGCGGCGTCGGCGGTGCTGCCGCTGCCGCCCGACGAGGTCGCCGCCCGGGCCGCCGCCGGCACGCTGACCGAGCTGCCCGGCGTCGGCGCCAGCACCGCCCGGGTGATCGCCGCGGCGGTGGCGGGCCGGATGCCGGAGAAGCTGGCCGAGGTCGAGGAGCAGTACGGCGCGCCGCTCACCGCCGACGGGGTCGGCACCGCGCTGCGGGCGCGCCTGCGGGGCGACCTGCACTCCCACTCCGACTGGTCCGACGGCGGATCGCCCATCGAGGAGATGGCGATGACGGCCATGGAGCTGGGCCACGAGTACCTCGTGCTCACCGACCACTCACCGCGGCTCAAGGTCGCCCGGGGACTGTCGGCGGAGCGGCTCACCCGACAGCTGGGCGTCGTGGAGGCCGTCAACGACCATCTCGCTGATGGTGGCTTCCGGCTGCTCAAGGGGATCGAGGTCGACATCCTCGACGACGGCGCACTCGACCAGACCGAGGAGATGCTCGGCCGGCTGGAGGTCCGGGTCGCCAGCGTGCACTCCAAGCTCGCGATGGACCCCGAGCCGCTGACCCGGCGGATGGTGGCGGCGGTGCGCAACCCCTTCACCAACGTGCTCGGCCACTGCACCGGGCGACTGGTCACCGGCAACCGCGGGACCCGGGCCGAGTCCCGGTTCGACGCGCGCGCGGTGTTCGAGGCCTGCGCCGAGGAGGGAGTCGCGGTCGAGATCAACTCCCGGCCCGAGCGCCGCGATCCGCCCACCCGGCTGCTGGAGCTGGCGCGGGACGTCGGTTGCCTCTTCTCGATCGACAGCGACGCCCACGCGCCCGGGCAGCTCGACTACCCGCTGCTCGGCTGCGAGCGTGCGGAGGCGGCCGGCATCGACGCGGACCGGATCGTCAACACCTGGCCCGTGGAGCGGCTGCTGGAGTGGGCCGCCCCCTGACCGGCGACGTCCCACCACACGGGCCGGGGGAGCCGTAGGGTCGGGACATGCCCACGCCCCGTGTGGAGGTACGACGGTCGCAGCGCCGCCGGCGTACGGTCACGGCCTACCGCGAGGGCGAGACCATCGTCGTCCTGATGCCGGACAACCTCACGGTGACCGAGGAGCGGGCCTGGGTCTCGAAGATGGTCGCCCGGGTCGAGCGCAAGGAGCGGCGGGCGGCGACCCCGCGGCGCTGGGACGACGAGGACCTGATGCAGCGCGCGCAGGAGCTGAGCGACGAGTACCTCGGCGGCCTCGCGGTGCCGGAGTCGGTCCGCTGGGTCGGCAACCAGCGGGCGCGGTGGGGGTCGTGCACGCCCCGGGACCGCACGATCCGGCTCTCCGAGCGGCTGCAGCGGATGCCGGAGTGGGTGATCGACTATGTGATCGTGCACGAGCTGGCCCACCTGATCGAGCCGCACCACGACGAGCGCTTCTGGGGTTGGGTCGCCCACTACCCGGCCGCCGAGAAGGCCAAGGGCTATCTCGCCGGCTGGTCCGATGCCGCCCGGATCGACCGGCCGCCGTCGGAGCAGGTGGTGCCGGGCGAGGACGTCGACTGACGGGTCCCCGGGCGTAGCGTCATACGTTCTGTGGGCTCAAGCCCACAGAACGTATGACGCTACGACGCGACAAGCACCGCGCGGGCGCGAGCGATGAGGGTGTGCATGGCCGGTTCGAGCTCGGGCAGGTCGTCGAGGGGCCACCAGCGCAGGGCGAGGGACTCGTCGCTGACCGCCTCCCGGGCGCCGGGGCGGGCGCGGGCGGCGTAGCGGACGTCGAGGTGGCTCACCCCGCCGCGCGGGTCGCAGAACGGCACGACATGGACGTCGAGCTGGAGCGGCTCGGGGTGGAAGTCCAGCTCGGCCAGTCCGCTCTCCTCGTGCGCCTCGCGCAGCGCGACGGAGGCGAGGGTCGGGTCGCCCTCCTCGGCATGACCGCCGAAGTGGAACCACCGGCCGGCCTTGCGGTGCAGGTTGAGCAGCACCCGCTCGCCGGTGGCGTCGAGGACGAGGGTGCCGGCGGTCAGGTGGTCGGGGTACGCCGACCGCCACATGCCGTCCGGACGCGCCCGTAGGTGTGCGACATACCGCACCCGGAGGGCCTCCTCGGCGGCGTCGGGCGCGCGCCAGTGCGTCAGGACGCCGAGGGCGTCCGCATGGAGCGTCACTCGGCCTCGGGGGAGGGCGAGTCGGAGGAGTCGGGGCCGTCGAGCAGCTTGCGCAGCTCGGCGTCGAACTCGTCCTCGCTCAGCGCCGCGGGCCGGGTGGCCTCGTCGCGGAAGGACAGCGGGTCGTCGAGGTCGGCGGCGGTGGGGAGCAGGTCGGGGTGCATCCACACGCCGTCGCGCGCCTCCTGGCCGGACCGGGTGCGCAGGCCGCCCCACAGGGTCGAGGCGTCGCGCAGGCGGCGCGGGCGCAGCTCGAGGCCCACGAGGGCCGCGAAGGTCTGCTCCGCCGGGCCCCCGGCCGCACGGCGGCGGCGGACCGCCTCGCGCAGCTTGGCCGCCGCGGGCATCCGCTCGGCGGTGGCCTGGCCGACGACCTCGTCGACCCAGCCCTCGACCAGCGCCAGCGCGATCTCGAGCCGGGACAGGGCGGCGGTCTGGGCCTCGGTCTGCGGCGGGTCGAACATGCCGCCCTCGAGCAGGCCCTGCATCGCCTCCAGGTTGGTGGGGTCGATGCCGCGCAACTGCTCCTGGACCCGATCCTGGATCTGCTGGGCGTTGACCTCCAGGCCGCGGGCGTAGTCGGTCACCGCGCCGATGAGGTGCTCGCGCAGCCACGGCACGTGGGCGAACAGCCGCTGGTGGGCGGCCTCGCGCAGCGAGAGGTAGAGCACCACATCGTCCTCGGTGACGTCGAGGCCCTCGGCGAACGCGCGCACATTGCTCATCACCAGCGCCGCCTTGCCGGGGGCGCCGAGGGGGAGGCCGATGTCGGAGGCGGTGAGGACCTCGCCGGCCAGCGCGCCGAGGCCCTGGCCGATCTGCATCGCCATCATCCCGCCGACCGCCTGGCCGATGATGCCGACCAGCGGTCCGGCGGCCGCCTTCATCTCCTCGGGCAGGCCGCTGGACAGGCCGGTCACGGAGCGCGCCGCGACGGGCTCGACGAGCACCTGCCACACCGGCTGGGTCTCGACCAGCCACTCGGCGCGGCTCCAGGCGGCCGTCGTACCGACGCCGGAGGGGAAGCCGGTGGCCGTGTCGAGCCAGTGGTCGGCCAGGCGCACGGCGTCGGCGACCCGGTCCTGGTCGCGCCCGGTGGGGGACGGGTCCGGCTCCTGGGCGATCGCCTGTCGGGCCATGTCGGTGGCGGCGGTCCAGTTGAGCGGGCCGTCGTGCGGCTGCATGAGCGACTGCAGCTGCTGGAAGAACGCCATGCCGCCGCCGGGACCGCCGGCCGGGCCTCCACCGCCCAGCGCGCCGCCGAGGGCACCGAAGATCTGCTCGAACGGCGTGCCCTTGAACGGGTTCGGCTGGTCGTCGCCCGGGGTTCCCGGATCGTTGGTCATGACCCAAAACTACGCCCGATCGCCAACCGGCGGTGTCGGGGACAGCCCTGACCGGACCCCGGGGTGCCTCCTAGAGTGAGCCGCATGACGAACCCCGCTGTGCGCCTCGTCGCGATCTCCGACCAGCCGCTCTCCGTCAGCGCGGTGCTCGACGTTCTCGACGACGCCGCGTCCGGTGGCCTGGTGCTCTTCGTCGGCCGGGTCCGCGACCACGACCACGGCCAGGGTGTCACCGGGCTGTCCTACTCCGCCCACCCCTCCGCCCTCGACCGGCTGCGGGAGGTCTGCGACCGGATCGCCGAGGAGTACGACGTCACGGCGCTCGCCGCCGTGCATCGGGTGGGCGACCTCGAGATCGGCGACCTCGCTGTGGTGGTGGCGACCACCGCCGGTCACCGCGGCTCCTCCTTCGAGGCCAGCCGGGCGCTCATCGACACCCTCAAGGCGGAGGTGCCGATCTGGAAGCACCAGCGGTTCACCGACGGCTCCGACGAGTGGGTCGGCTCACCCTGAGTGCCCACGCCTCGCGTGTCCTGACCGGACCGTGACCGGGCCCGACCTACGCTCGGGGAGTGGAGATCCTGTTCTGGCTGCTGCCGGCCGCCGTGCTCACCCTCGCCTCGATGGCGTGGGTCGCGTGGTGGGGCCGTGAGGGCCGGGGCGAGGTCGACCGCGAGACGGCCGCCCGGCGCCTCGGCGAGGCGCTGACCCGGGAGCAGCGCTCGCGACCCGGGTATGCCGCGCCCGAGCGGGAGCCGGACCGGCACACCGGCGTCGCCCTGCGGGCCCCGCGCAGCCGGCCGGTGGTGCTCCCCGATCGGGAGGAGGAGGGCGCGGTCGTGCAGGAGGAGCCTGTGACGGACGACCGGCGCGCATCCTGATTGGACGCATCTGACAAGGTAGGCGCCATGAGCCAGCGCCTGATCGCCGCGTGCGTCGCGGCGCCGTTGGTGCTGATCCTGGGCGGCATCGCGCTCGTGGTGCCGCTGCCGTACGCGTCGTACAGCCCCGGGCCGACGTACGACATCCTGGGCAAGGACGCCGACGAGGCCGAGGTCATCCAGGTCGACGGGCACGACGCCTACTACGACGACGGCCAGATCCGGTTCACCACGGTGGTGGCGTCGTCGTACGGCCAGAAGCTGTCGTTGGGCGAGGCGCTGTCGCGCTGGCTCGACCCGGACAAGGCGATCCTGCCCTACGACGTGGTGCACCCGCCGGACACGACGCAGGCCGACGAGAAGGCCGAGGGCGCCGTCCAGATGACGACCTCGCAGGACGTCGCCAAGGCGGTCGCCCTGACCGAGCTCGGCTACCAGGTGCCGACCGCCGTGCAGGTCGCCAGGGTCGACGAGGAGGGCCCGGCCCAGGACAAGCTGCTCGTGCGCGACGTCTTCAAGGAGGTCGACGGGGAGCCGGTCACCGACGCCGACCAGGTCGTCAAGGCGGTCCGCAAGCACGACGACGGCTCGCTGGTCGAGTTCCGGATCCTGCGCGACACGAAGGAGCTCACCGTCCGGATCAAGCCCGAGCAGGTCGAGGGCAAGCCCCGCGTCGGCGTCTCGCTGGGTCTGGGCTACGAGTTCCCGTTCACGATCAACCTGCGCGTCGACCCGACGGTGGGCGGCCCCAGCGCGGGCCTGATGTTCTCCCTGGCCATCTACGACACCCTCACCCCCGGCTCGCTGACCGGCGGCGCGACGGTCGCCGGCACGGGCGAGCTGGCCACCGACGGCAAGGTCGGCCCCATCGGCGGCATCGAGCAGAAGATCGCGGGCGCCCAGGCCGCCGGCGCGAAGCTGTTCTTCGTCCCGAAGGACAACTGCACCGACGTCAAGGGCCTCGACCCCGACCTGCGCCTGGTGAAGGCGACCACGATGCACGAGGCGCGGGTCGCGTTGGAGACGTGGGTCGACGACCCCGACGCCGCCCTGCCCAGCTGCTGACGAAGCAAGGACCACCGATGGACTACGAACTGGACGTCGACCCGGCCCTGGCCGCCGCCGTACTCGAGCTCGAGGGCCACCACGCCAGCGCGGGCTGGGATCGTCCGGCGCGCCTGTACGCCCTCGTCGACACCGCGCGCCTGGTCGCCCAGGAGCCGGCACTGGCCGCGCAGCTCGGCCTGGACGCCCCCGCCGAGCGCGGGTCGCTGACGCCGGTCGAGCAGGAGGACCTACCGCCCGGCCGAGAGCTGGAGGAGGTGCTTCCCGGCATCCAGTGGCCCGACGTCGTCGCGGGCTGCGCCGCCGTGGTCGAGCGCCTGGTGCTGCCGCCGGCCGCCGACGGTCAGGTCCCCGAGGACCCGGTCGCCGCGGCGGAGTTCGCGCGCGAGCACCCCGACGCCGAGGAGGTCCGCATCGTCGCCGGGGTCACCCGGTACGGCGCGAGCTACTGCGCCTTGCGGATGCGCAGCCACGACGAGGACAGTGCCGTCATGGGCGGCAACGACCTGGTGCCGGGGCTCATCGAGCTGCTCCGGGCCACCCTGCTGGAGGACGAGACCGATGAGTGAGCTGTTCGACGAGGAGCCGGAGCGCCCCGCACCTGAGCGGCCGGGACGCCGTACCCGCGCCCTGGTCATCACCGGGGTGGTGCTGATCATCGGCTTCTTCCTGCTCAGCGCCTTCGCGGGCATCTACACCGACCGCCTCTGGTACGCCGAGGTCGGCTTCGGCGACGTGTTCAGCACGATGCTGTGGACCCGGGTCGGGCTGTTCCTCGCGTTCGGTGCGCTGATGGGCGGCATCGTCGCGCTGAACATGTACCTCGCGTTCCGGTTCCGGCCGATGTTCGTCATGGCCGGTCCCGACGGGGTCGACCGCTACCGCGACGCCGTCACCCCGATCCGCGGCTGGCTGCTGGCGGGCGTCGGCGTCGTGGTCGGCATCTTCGCCGGCACCTCGGCGATCGGGCAGTGGCGCACCTTCCTGCTGTGGCGCAACGGCGAGGGCTGGGGGAGCGAGGACGCGTACTTCAAGAAGGACATCGGCTTCTACGTCTTCGACCTGCCCTGGTGGAACTTCGTCGTCGACTTCGTGATGGCCGTCGCCATCGTGTCGCTGATCGCCACGGCCGTCGTCCACTACCTCTACGGCGGTATCCGGCTCCAGGTCTCCCACGACCGGTTCTCCGCGGCCGCCCAGGTCCAGATCTCGGTGTTGCTCGGCGTGTTCGTGCTGGCGAAGTCGGTCGACTACTTCCTCGACCGCTACGACCTCGTCACCGACGACCACCGCCTCTTCACGGGCATGAACTACACCGCCGAGAACGCCATGCTTCCGGCGCGCAACATCCTCGTCGGTGTCGCGCTGATCTGCGCCGTGCTGTTCTTCCTCAACGTGTGGCGCAAGACCTGGCAGCTGCCGTCGGTCGGCCTCGCGCTGCTCGCGCTCTCCGCGGTGCTGCTCGGCATGATCTGGCCGGCGATCGTGCAGAACTTCCAGGTGAAGCCGTCGGAGGCGGACAAGGAGAACACCTACATCAAGGCCAATATCGACGCCACCCGGGAGGCCTACGGGCTCAGCGGCGTCGAGAGCGAGCGCTACGAGGGCACGCCGGTCAACGACACCACCGCCCCCGAGGCGAACACCGTGCTGGGGCAGCTGTCGACCACGCCGGTGGTCGACCCGCAGCAGGTGCGCGACACCTTCCAGCAGCGCCAGCAGGTCCGGGCCTACTACTCGGTGGCCTCGGTCCTCGACGTCGACCGCTACACCATCGACGGCCAGGAGGTGCCGCTGGTCCTCGGCGTGCGCGAGCTCGACCAGTCGGGCATCAACTCCTCGGACCAGAACTGGTCCAACCTGCACACCGTCTACACCCACGGCGAGGGCCTGATCGCCGCCTACGCCAACCGGATCTCCGACAGCGAGGTCAACGGCCGGATCGTGTGGGCCGAGGGCATCAGCGGCGCGGGCACCAGCGGTGCCAGTGACCTGACCAAGAGCGAGGAGTTCGAGCAGCGGATCTACTTCGGCGAGCAGAGCCCGTCGTACTCCGTGGTCGGCAAGGCCAGCAAGGACGCCTCGAGTGTGGAGCTCGGCCTCGCCAACACCGACGCCGACGAGGGCGACCAGCGCACGACGTACGACGGCAAGGGCGGTGTGTCGGTCGGCAGCACCTTCAACCAGCTGATGTACGCCATCAAGTTCGGCGAGCCGAACTTCCTGCTCTCCGGGCGGGTCAACGGCAACTCGAAGGTGCTCTACAACCGCACGCCCACCGAGCGGGTCGAGAAGGTCGCGCCCTGGCTGACCGTCGACGGCGACCCGTACCCGGCGGTGGTCGACGGCAAGATCGTGTGGATCCTCGACGGCTACACGACCACGGACCGCTACCCCAACGCGCAGCGCGAGTCCTTCGACGCGATGATCGACGACTCGCAGCAGCAGGACACCGGGCTGCAGACCATCCCCACCGACGAGATCAACTACATGCGCTCGGCCGTGAAGGCGACCGTCGACGCGTACGACGGCACGGTCACCCTCTACGAGTGGGACACCAGCGACCCGATCCTCAAGACGTGGATGAAGGTGTTCCCGGAGTCGGTCACCCCCAACACGGAGATCCCGGCCGAGCTGAAGAGCCACCTGCGCTATCCGGAGGACCTGTTCAAGGTCCAGCGCTACCAGCTCGCGAGGTACCACGTCACCGATGCCGGCGAGTTCTACTCGGCCAACAACCGCTGGGAGGTCCCCGAGGACCCGAACGCGCAGCGCCAGGTGTTCCAGCCGCCGTACCGGCTGTTCTCGACCGGGGTCGACGGCACCAACGACTGGTCGCTCACCTCGGTGTTCGTGCCGCGCGGCAAGGGCACCCTGGCGTCGTACGTCCAGGTGAACTCGGATGCGAACTCGCCGAACTTCGGCAAGCTGCGGCTGCTCGAGATGACCGACGCCAACACGCCCGGTCCCGGGCAGGTCGCCAACCAGATGCAGCAGGAGAAGGACGTCGTCGACGCGCTGACGCCGTACCGCGTCCAGGGTGCGACGCCACCGCGCTTCGGCAACCTGCTGACCCTGCCGGTGCAGGGCGGCCTGATCTACATCCAGCCGGTGTACGCCGTACGGACGACCGGGGCGTCGGCGTTCCCGATCCTCCAGTTCGTCATCGTGAAGTACGGCGAGCAGGTCGGGATCGGCCAGAACCTGGCCGAGGCGCTGGGCGATGCGCTCGATGTCGATCTCGGGACGGGGGAGCCGACTCCGCCGCCGGTCGAGCCGGGTACGCCCGGCGAGCCTGGGGAGCCTGGCGGGGAGACGCCGCCGGAGCCGAGCGGCACCCTGGACGAGCAGATCGCGGCGGCGCTGCGCGAGGCCGACGAGGCGTTCAAGGCGGCGACCGACGCACAGGCCAAGAACGACACGGCCGAGTGGGCCAAGCAGCTCGACCTCGCGCAGAAGGCGGTCGAGGAGGCCGTCAAGCTGGCGAACGAGCGCGACAACCAGTAGCGGCTCGGTTCCCCCCGGAACAGCAGCATGCGGCATCATCGCCGCATGCTGCTGACCCTCGATCTGCTGGGGATCTTCGTCTTCGCGATCTCCGGCGGACTGGTGGCCGTGCGCAACCAGCTCGACATCGTCGGGGTCATCGTGCTGGCGATGGCGACCGGGCTCGGTGGTGGTGTGATCCGCGACGTCGTGATCGGCGCCGTCCCGCCGCCCGCCGTCGCCGACTGGCGCTACCTGCTCGTCCCGGTCGTCGGCGGCCTGGTCACCTTCTGGCTCCATCCCGCTGTCGGCCGCCTCGAGCGGGTGATCACGGTCTTCGACGCCTTCGGCCTCGGGCTGTTCTGCGTCGCGGGCGCGCTGAAGGCCCAGGAGTACGGCCTCGGTCCCGCGCCCTCCGCCGCGCTCGGGATGGTCACCGGTGTGGGCGGCGGCATCATCCGCGACCTCCTCGCCGGCCGGGTCCCCGTGATCTTCCGGTTCGGCGAGCTCTACGCCATCCCGGCTCTCGCCGGCGCCGCCATCGCGGCCACCGGCGCGGAGCTCGGCGTCGACCACGGCCTGATGGCCGCGCCCGCCGCGGGGGTCACGATCGGTTGGCGGCTGCTCGCCGTCCACCGCGGCTGGCAGGCGCCCGTACCCCGCCTGGGACCGCCCCCGCCCCCGTCCTGAACGCCCCGATTTGGTGCGGTTTGGGTCCATGCCCTAACGTTGGGTTCACCGACGCGGGGTGGAGCAGCTCGGTAGCTCGCTGGGCTCATAACCCAGAGGTCGCAGGTTCAAATCCTGCCCCCGCTACCAATGTGATGTCGCAGGACATCGCGAACACCCGGACCTACAGAAACGTAGGTCCGGGTGTTCTTCATTTCGGGTTTCGTGGCTGGTAGTCCTTGTTGGGATCGATGGTGAGATCGCGGCACGCAGAAATCCAAGTTCCAGCAAACGACGGAACGCTGCCCTCCGCCGCATCTATGATCCCGCCCATGCGTATCCCCCTGCTTGCTGCCGCGGCGGCCGCAACGTTGCTCTTGAACGCGTGCGGTGCAAGCGACACCGACTCTCACGAAGCCGGCTCCGACAGTGGGGACAAGATCTCGTCCACGAAGAAGGAGTCCGAGGAGCCGGAAGAGACAGGGCCCGACGCGGAGATCGTCGACCACGCGTTCGTCCAGGACGGCGAGTACGGCAAGGGCATCGTTCTGGTTCGCGCGAACAACGCTGACGCGGTCGGGAAGTTCGTGACTGTTTCCTACAACGTTCTCGACGCCGGGGGGAAGATCCTCACGAGCGAAGAACAGATCGAGACGTTCAGTTGGGTCGGGCAGGAGATCGGTTACCCGATCTTCGCGCCGCTCGACGCCACTCCCGGTGCAAACGCAACGAGCATCGATCCGGTCGTGACTATTGGCGACGAGTCCTTTGGTGAGGAGTACTCCGCGCCTCTTCCTGTACTTGAGGCCCAATCAGTCGCAAAGGATCAGTACGGCAACGGGTACACCGTCTCATTCGGCTTCACGAACGAAACCGACGCCGAGCTTGAAGGATTGCGCGTCGCTGCCGTCTGCTTTGACGCAGCCGGCAAGGTCATCGGGGGAGACTCCACCTACCCAGACGCGCTCCCTGGCCGCGCCATCCGGATCGATGTCGAGTACCTACGCACCGTCGACGACCAGCAGCCCGCATCCTGCAAGGGGTATGTGAACTACCCCGCCTGACGCCGGCGTGTCGAGACATCCGGGTGATGGAGCCAGAATGCGAACTCCTGTGCTCATGACTTCGGTTGCTGATATCTGGTTCCACAAGTGACGGTCGGCGGAACTCCGCGTCCATGATCTTCCACGCGACCGACGATGTCGATCTGGCTGAGCTGAGTCGTACCGCGAGAGCCGCGGCAGCCCGAAGCAGAGGCTGGACGCAACGCTGCGTACCTCGCCGCCGGACCTCGTCCAAGAGGCCGGGGCTCGCGCATGATGAAGCGGGGCGAGGCGGCCCACCGGTTGCCCGACGAACCGCAACTTCATCATCCACCAGTCCGACGAGATCAACCGCGCTTCCGGTCGGAGGCAGCGGCTTGGACGAAGACGTGAGTCGCTGACCCGCCACGCCCCCTCGGCGCCGCGGGGTCGGACCAGCCCTATGCGGCGAGCAATGCCTGGGTCAGGCGTGCGACGAGGTCAGCGATCTTCCTCGCGGAGTCGGCTTCGCTCGCCGCCAACGCCTGTGTGATCTGGCTGTCCGTCCGACCCTCGATGAGGAGATCGAGAATTCGGCGTTCGGTGTCGGTCGCCGACGGTGTCAGGCTCTCGGTGATCGACTCGAGCAGTCGCGAGGCGCGCTCGATGCTGTCGGGATCCATCAGGGTGTTGCCCGGTTGCAGTCGTCGGACTGTGTTCATGATGTTGCTGCTGCGGCTCACCTTGATGACGTATCCCGCGGCTCCGGCGAGGACAGCGGCCGCCAGGGCCTCGTCGTCTCCGGCCGCTGTGAGGAGAAGCCCCGCGATCGCGGGATTCTCCGATCGTACGGCGCGACATATCTCGATGCCCGTGCCATCTTGCAGATGGAGGTCGAGGAGCATGACGTCCGGCCCGAGCCGAAGGATCTCCGGCACAGCCTCCCGTGCCGAGCCAGAGTCACCGACGACCTGAAGATCCCGGGCAGGGACGAGCAGGTCGCGGACTCCACGTCGGACGATGTCGTGGTCGTCGACCAGATACACCCGTCGGAGATGAGAGAGATAGCCCTCCATTCACCCGTTGTACTCCCGCCGTGGTCGTTGTGCCAGCCCTGCGCAGCGCCGCGCGGCCGGTCATCGAGGACTCGGCCGTCGGTCCGGGCGCCCTGCGGCAGTCGGCATCTGTCCCCGGCCACTGGTCCTGCGTCGACCAGCCGAACCACGGCGGGGCCCGGTGCCAGCTGGGCATCGATCGAGTCGAGCTCCTGTCCACGATGCCCGGAGGGCGACTCCCGCTCAGGATCTGTGGTGCTGATCGGCGAGGAAGGCCGCGCCGATCGTCTGGCCCCAGTGCTCGGCGCGCTCCTCCTCGCCCGCGGACAGCGGACCTCGCACGCCGTCGACGAGGAACGCCTCCGGCTTGCGCAGGAGATGGAAGCCGCGGCGGCGCAGGAGCCGGCCCGCGGTCCTGCCCGCTGCCAACGGCCAGCGGCGTACCTTCGCCACCCGGGTATCGAAGACGACGACCACGCTGGTCCCGAACCGGTCGGGGCTGACACTGCGGATCCACTCCCGGGCGCCGGACTCCGCCCGGTCCGGCGGTGCGCCCTGACGGACGGCGTCGGACCGGCTTCGGGGGCGGCTGAGTGAGAAGGCGTGCGTCGGGGCGCCGAGCATCAGCAGGTCGATGTCGCCTGACCCTGTCGACTCCAGAGAACTCACCGGCGCCCGGTGGGCGTCGAGGCCCGCTGCGCGCAGACCCCGCACGATCGCCCGCGCGACCAGCGCTGTGTTGCCGAACAGCGACTCGTAGACGACGAGGGCGCTGGGCGTCTGCTGACTCATGACGGCAGGACGACGGTCGGCTCGGGTATGACGGCCACGGTCGTACGTGCTCGCTCGACGACGGCGGTCGCGATCGAACCGGTGACTATGCGGCCGACGGTGTCGGGCGGATGACGGCCGACGACCACGAGGTCCCAGGCGGCCGTGTGGCTGCCGAGTACCTCGTCGACCAGCCCGTGGGTCACACGGAGGGTGACGGGGACATCGGGGTATTTCTCGGCGTAGCCGGCGACAGTCTCGGCGAGCAGCAGGTGTGCCTCGTCCTCGGGGCCGAGGTCGACGTCCTTCACGCGCACATCGCGGAGACCCGCGACGGCCGCGATGACGTCCCACACGCAGTGCACCACCGTGAGCGGCTGGTGGCGCAGAGATGCGTGGGCGAACGCGAAGTCGAGAACGGCGATCGAGGACTCGGTGCCGTCGACGCCGACGAGTACGCCCTTGCCCTGGTGAACCTCGGCACGGGGGCGGCACACGACGACGGGGCAGGAGGAGAGTCGGCTGACGGTCGCGCTCACCGAGCCCAGCAGCATGCTGCGCACGGCGCCGCGTCCGCGCGAGCCGACGACGAGCAGGTGCGCATCGTGGGAGAGCTCGACGAGGAGGCCCCGCGGGTCGTCGCTGGCAGCCAGGCCGATCACGTCGATGTCCGGGGCGATCTCTCGGGCCAATTGCACGGCCTCGGTGTTGTGGCGGCGGGCGGCACCCTCGTCGACGGTGAGGACGACGAGCTGCCGTCGCTCGAGGGCGGCCTGTTGCGCAGCCCAGGCGATCGCACGGGCCGCGTGTTTCGACCCGTCGGCACCGACGACGATGCTGGCCGGCCGAATTGTGGTGGTCTTCATGGTCGCCACCTCAGCTCTCGACGCGTGGGTCGGCCTGCGGTACGACGGCAACGGTGGTGTGCGATCGCTCCACCACGGTGGTGGCGACGGCCCCGGTGACCAGCCGCAGCAGGGAGTCGACCGGGTGCCGCCCGACGACGATCAGGTTCCACAGCGCGCCGGTGTCGCTCAGGCAGTCCTCGGCCATCCCGCGGGCGAGACGGAGGTCGACGCGGACCTCGGGGTACTTCGACGTGATTCCGGCGACGCTCTCGCCGAGGAGGACGCGGTACTGGTCGAGGCCGGTCTCGCGCGGCGAGACCATCACGGGACCGTGCACGGCTCCGACCTCGTCCCACACGGCGTGCACGACCGTCAGCGGCAGGTTCAGCAGCGACGCCTGCTGGAAGGCGAACTCGACGACGGGGAGCGACTCGGGTGTGCCGTCGGCACCGACGAGGACGCCCTGCCGAGCCCGTTCGTCCTGATGCTGGGGGCGGCACACGACGACCGGGCAGCCGGCGTCCCGGCTCACCGCGGCGCTGACCGACCCGAGCAGCTTGCTACGCAGTGGACCCCGACCGCGGGATCCGAGGACGAGGAGCGGCACGTCGCGGGAGATCTCGACCAGGACGTGGCGCGGGTCCCCGATCCGGGCCACGACCGTCACATCCAGCCCAGGGTGCACGTGGAGTGCCACGTCGGCGGCCTCCTGGGCCATCGCGCGGGCGTCGAGCAGCGCCTGTCCGGGATCCCAGGAGTACATGGCGCTCGTGGCGCTCCAGGCGGCGGTCGGCACCTCGGGGCCGTGCGCCGCCGTGACGACGGTCAGCGGCCGGCGTTCCAGAAAGGCCTGTTCGGCGGCCCAACCGACAGCGCGGTCGGCGTCGTCGGAGCCGTCGGTGGCGACGACGATGCTGTTCGGGGGGACGGGATCGATGGAGTCAACGGGCATGCATCCAGCGTCGTCCGGCGCCGTTCGCGCCGGTACGGGCCGATGCCCCGGACCTGGTGGGACCTTCGACCCGCGGCACCATCGAGATGATGCGGTCGAGAGCTCGGACCCCGCGGAGCGGTGGGGGCTTCAGAGGCCGATCGTTTCCGCCACCGGGCGGGCGCCCACCTCGGTCGGGCCTCATCGCAGGAGGACGTCCTGCAGCGGGCGACGGGGCGTGCGGGGGAGGTCTCGTCGCCCGATCGCCTGCCAGCCGACGCGGAGGAGGAGGTGTGGCTCGAACCCGGACCCGAGCACCGTCCTGGCGATCTCCTGCCGCGTGCTCTCCACCTCGACGGGCTGGGTCATCGGGATGACAGACATGCCGGCGCGCGTGGCCTCGAGCCAGACATCGCTCATCGCCTCACCGCTACGCAGCCAGCTCCCCACGTCGTCGTCGTCGCCACCGAGGGCGATCACACGCTCTCCGCCGTGGATGACGAGCCGGGTGTCCTCCAGGACCCCCGGCTGGAAGCGGGAGCGGGCTTGGAGCGGGTCCGGGTCCTCCGGCAGCAGCTCCAGCGGGATGCCGTCGGGACCGTCGCGGTCGATCCACAGGTCCTGCTCGAGCAGGCGGCGTCCCTCGACCTCGACGAGACTGATGGCCCGGTTCGCCAGGAGCTCGAGTCGGAACCGTGCGGCATCGCTCGTGACCGCCTCCGCGCGTGCGCCCCACAGACCGGCACGACGACATAGTTCGTCCAGCCGGTCGGGCGGAACAGGCCACACCGTGAACCGGCGCCGGTCCGTGCAGCGGACGCGCAGCAGGTCGATGTCGCCGCCGGTCACGGTGCGGTGGACGGTGCGGGACACCACGGTCCGAGCCAGAACGGTGTCGGGAGCACCCGTGGGCAGCCGATCGACGGCTGTCTCCCAACCCAGGGCGCGCGCCGCGAACTGCAGGTGATGCAACGCAGCGCCGCAACTGAGGGTGAGGTTGCGACCGCGAGGGTCCTCGGCCGGCAACCTGCGCCGGAGGTCGGCACGCAGTTCCAGCACGCCGCCGTCGTAGCGCCACAGCCAGGGCTGGGTGTTGTGGACGCTGGGCGCCAGGCACGCCAGCGACACCAGGCGCTCGATGACAGCGCCGGGCGCCACCTCCGTGCGCTTCCCGAGCCGGTTCGTCATGCGGGGTCCCCCTCGTCCTCCGTGAACCTCCACGCTGCCGGACCCGGGACGGTCGCAGCAGGGCACAAGGTCCTCACGTCGTGGGAGCGGAGTCCCGTCTGTGAGCGGTCGAGCGCAGCCTCCGTGAGCCGGACGGACGAGTCGGCGGGTCAGGAACGCCGGGGCTGACGAGCGGGCCCCGCGCCCGTCCTGGCCGCACCGTCCTCGCTCGACAAGAGGCTGGGGTCGCTGACGGAGCGGAACACGGGCCGATGTCGACGCGGTCGACATCGGCGGACAGGCGCACGGGTCCGGCCGATCCGGGGCCCTTCGGCTGCGTTGCGGAGTAGCGTCTGACTCGTGGAGGCAGCGCAGCCTGAGCAGCAGGTCGACCTGAGCCAGGTGGAGTTCGAGGAACTGGTCCGGGAGGTCCGGGACCGGATGCACGGCGCCCTCGACCAGCAGGCGAGGCTGCAGCTCCTGCTGGACGCGGTCGTCACCATCTCGGCCGACCTGAGCCTCGACGGCGTGCTGTCCCGGATCGTCGCCATCGCGAGCCGTCTGGTCGATGCGCAGTACGCCGCCCTCGGGGTGCTGAGTGCGGGTCGCCAGCGCCGGTTGCGGACCTTCATCCACCACGGCATCTCGGGTGAGCTCGCCGCGGAGATCGGTGACCTGCCCACCGGACACGGCCTTCTCGGCCTGATCATCGACCGTCCCGAGCCGCTTCGACTGCACGACATCGCCGAGCACTCCGCGTCGTACGGATTCCCCGAGCATCACCCGCCGATGAGCTCCTTCCTCGGTGTCCCGGTCCGCATCCGCGACCGTGTCTTCGGCAACCTCTACCTGACTGAGAAGGTGGGTGGCGGCGACTTCACGATCCAGGACGAGGAGGTCGTCGTCGCCCTGGCGGCTGCTGCGGGTGTCGCGATCGAGAACGCCCGGCTCTACGAGGAGACCACGACCCGCGAGACGTGGGCACTGGCGACCGCAGCCCTCGGACCCGCGCTGGCGGACCCGGACCCGGCGGAGGACCCGGTGGCCGACCTCGTGGCGCAGGCGCGCGATCTCGCCGGGGCCGATGCGGCCTGGGTCGAGGCCAGCTCCGAGGACGGGCAGCAACTGCGGCTCGCCCACAGTGGGGCCGAAGGTGCCGGCGGCGAGGGGCCGGTGCTCACCGTCCCGTTCACCCCGTCGGCCGAGACGAGCGGCACGTTGTCGCTGGCGTGGTCACCGCAGCATGAGGACCGCTACTACGCCCTCGACGAGAAGCTCGTCGCGGCCTTCGCCGAGCAGGCCGCACTGTCTCTGCAGCTTGCCGAGGCTCGGGAGGACCAGCGGCGACTAGCGGTGTTCGAGGACCGCGACCGGATCGGCCGTGACCTGCACGACCTGGTCATCCAGCGCCTCTTCGCCGTCGGGCTGGGGCTCGAGGGTGCGACTCGCCTGGTTCAGCGTCCGGAGGTCGCGGCACGGATCGAGCAGGCGGTCGACGACCTCGACTCCACCATCAAGGACATCCGCCGCGCGATCTTCGGCCTCAGCTCGCTCGAGTCGGCCGGCGACGTCCAGGCCGAGGTCACGCGGCTGGTGGACCGCGCCGCGGCCACCTTGAAGTTCCGGCCGTCGCTCAGTTTCGAGGGCCCGGTGCGCACACTCGTCCCGGATGAGGTGGTCCCGGACCTGCTCGCGGTCCTGGCTGAGGGGCTCTCCAACGCGAGTCGGCATGCCGAGGCGACGGCGGTGCAGGTGGTGCTCGAGGCCGGCGACCAGGTCGTGCTCACGGTGCGTGACAACGGCCGGGGCATGTCCGGTGCAGTGGCCGAGAGCGGGCTGGCCAACATCCGGACCCGTGCGGTGCAGCGGGGCGGGGCTCTGACCGTGGATTCCGGTGTGGCGGGCGGCACGGCACTGATCTGGTCCGTTCCGACGCGCGGGAACGTCGGTCGGCCCTGACAGTGCGTGCCCCGCTCCCGGAGTCCGCACGCTCGGTCGGGCCACGCCAGCGCGGCCCGGGACACATGATGGTGAGCGGCCCAGGACGGTCTCCCTCCCTTCAGGACAGCACGGCACCCAGCGCGAGTGCGGCGGTACCCAACACGAGCAGGATCCCGACCAGGGGGAGGACGAACCGCAGGTACTGGTCGTAGCGAACCTTCGCTAGTGCGAGGCCGCCCATCACGACCGCAGAGGTCGGAGTGATCAGGTTGACCAGGCCCGAGGCGGACTGGAACGCGGTCACGACGATCGATCGCTGCACCCCGGCGAAGTCCGCGAGCGGAGCGAGGATCGGCATCGCCAGGGCGGCGTGACCGGACGTGGACGGCACCAGGAAGGCGAGCGGCACGTTGATCAGGAACATGACAGCGCCGAAGACACCCGACGAGGTCCCGCTGACGGTGTTCTCCATCGCATGCAGCACCGTGCCGGTGATCTCGGTGTTGTTCATGATCACGGTGACGCCGCGAGCCAGGACGATGATCAGGCCGACCCCGACGAAGTCGCCGGCGCCGCGGGTGAGGGCCTCGCTGACGCCGTGCTCACCGAGGCCGCCGACGATCCCGACCACGAGGGACATGACGAGGAACAGGGCGGCGAGTTCGGGGAAGTACCAGTCGAGCTGCCAGGCGAAACTGGATGCGTCCGGGCCGTGGATCACCTGTGCCCACGGCACGATCGCGAAGATCATGAAGGCGAACGTCGCCGCGACGATGAGGAGCACCAGCTTCTGGCGTGCGGTCAGGCGCGGGACGTCCCGTAGGCCGTGTCCGCGGAGCTCGTCGTCGCCGGCCACCGGACCGACGAGCGAGCGTGAGGCGTCCGCCTTGACCCGCCGCGCGTAGCGGGTCACCCACCAGATCGCGATCGGGACCAGGACCAGGTACATCAGGAACCGGAATCCGATCCCGTCGCCGATCGAGATGTCCGCCGCGTCGGAAGCGACACCGGTGGCGAACGGGTTGACGGTCGAGGCGAGCACGCCGATGCCGGCGCCGACGAGGATGGTCGCTGCGGCGACCATCCGGTCGTAGCCGAGGGCCAGCATCAAGGGAATCAGGAGCGCGTAGAAGCCGAGGGTCTCCTCGGCCATGCCCTCGGTGGTGCCGCCGATCGAGAACAGGATCATGAGCACTGCGATGAGCGCGGTTCCTCGCCCGCTCATGCGCTGAGCGACCCGGGCGACACCGTCGTCGATCGCGCCGGTGCGCATGGCCATGGTGATGAACACGCCGATCGCCAGCACGAAGAGGAAGACGCCAGCGGCGCCGTACAGCTCACCGGACTCGTAGGGCCCGATCTTCCCGTCGGAGTTGAGGATGCCGTACAGCCCGTTGACCGGGGCCATGAAGAGGTCCATGAGCCGATCGCCGAAGGACAGGCCGCTGTCGGAGGTGGCGTAGCTGCCGGGGATCGGTCGCCCGCTGCCGGAGTCCGTCTGATACGTGCCGGACGGGATCACGAAGGCGAGCAGCCACACCGCGATCGTGACGCCGAAGAGAACGGCGAAGGCGCTGGGGAAGTGGAAGCTGCGACGTGTCGGCGCGGCGTCGCCGTCGGGTGGTGGAGCGGTCGGTCGCTCCGCACGATGGGTAGTGCTCATGGCGGGTACCTCCTGTGAGATCCGTGTCCGCACCACGGAAGCACCGCAGCAACATCACCGTGATCGGTCGATGTGCCCGCGACATCGGGACCTAGGACCCCTCCGCCCCGGGGGCCGAACCACGAAGGATCGGGCCAGGAGACGAGAGAGGAATCCCCCCATGAACCTGCACGTCGATTCCGAGGTGGGCACGCTGCGCCAGGCGATCTTGCACCGGCCGGGGCTGGAGTTGATGCGCCTGACTCCCACCAACAAGGACGCCTACCTGTTCGACGACGTGCTGTGGGTCAAGCACGCCAAGCAGGAGCACGACGCGTTCGCCGAGGTGCTGCGCGACCAGGGCGTCGCGGTGCACCTGCTCGACCGGCTGCTCGCCGAGACCATGGAGATCCCGGAGGCGCGGCGACACGTGCTCGACCAGACGTTCGACGAGCGATCCTACGGACCTGTTGCGGCCGACGCGCTGCACCATCTCGGTTCCGCGCTTCCGGCCACGGAACTGGCCACGCTGCTCATCGGCGGTCTCACCAAGCGGGAACTGCTCGAGCACATCGAGGAGCCGCGATCGGTCGCGGTGCAGACGATGGCCGCGGATGACTTCGTCATCGCGCCTCTGCCCAACCACTTGTTCACCCGCGACACCTCGGCGTGGGTGTACGACGGCGTCTCGGTCAATGCGATGCGCAAGCGTGCCCGCGCTCGCGAGACGGTCCACTACGAGGCGATCTACCGTTGGCACCCGGAGTTCGCCGAGACCGGCTTTCGGTGGTGGGCCGACGGCTCGGCCGGAGCTCCGGCCACGACCGAGGGCGGCGACGTCCTGGTGCTGGGCCGCGGCTCGGTCCTGGTCGGGATGAGCGAGCGGACGACACCGCAGGGCGTCGAGCGGATGGCCCGCCGGATCTTCGACGCCGGCCGGGCGGAGCGCATCGTGGCACTCGTGATGCCGCAGAAGCGGGCATTCATGCACCTGGACACGGTGATGACGATGGTCGACGAGGAGACCTTCACCCAGTACGCGGGGCTCGGCTCGCTGCCGGCGTACACGATCGAGCCGGGTGACACCGAGAAGGAGCTCACGGTGACCGCGCACGCTCCCGAGGAGATGCACTCCGCCATCGCCGCGGCGCTCGGGCTCGACCGGATCCGTGTGCTCACACCGAGCCAGGACGTGCGCTCGGCGGAGCGGGAGCAGTGGGACGACGGGTGCAACGTGCTCGCGGTCCGGCCCGGTGTGGTGGTCGCCTATGAGCGCAACGTCACCACGAACACCCACCTGCGCAAGAACGGTATCGAGGTGATCACGATCGAGGGCAACGAGCTGGGCCGCGGTCGCGGCGGACCGCGGTGCATGACCTGTCCGATCGAGCGCGAGGGGATCTGAGCGTGATGGCGTCGCCGTTGCGCAATCGGTCGTTCGTCAAGGAGCTCGACCACACCCCCGAGGAGTGGCGCTACCTCCTCGACCTGGCCGCGACCTTGAAGGCGGCCAAACGGGCAGGGACGGAGCGGCCGCGCCTGGGGGGCAAGAACATCGCGTTGATCTTCGAGAAGACCTCGACCCGAACCCGGTGCGCGTTCGAGGTGGCCGCCCGCGACCAGGGCGCCGGCGTGACCTACCTGGATCCGACCGGCTCACAGATCGGCCACAAGGAGTCGATGGCCGACACCGCGCGCGTCCTGGGCCGGATGTACGACGGCATCGAGTACCGCGGGTCACGCCAGGCCGACATCGAGGTCCTTGCCGACCGGTCCGGCGTCCCGGTCTGGAACGGGCTCACCGACGAGTGGCACCCGACCCAGGCGCTGTGCGACATGCTGACGATGCGTGAGCACGGTCGGAAGCCGGACCAGGAGATGGCCTTCGCCTACCTCGGCGATGCCCGCAACAACGTGGGGAACTCTCTGCTCGTCGCGGGGGCGATGATGGGGATGGACGTCCGCATCATCGCGCCACGCGCCCTGTGGCCCTCTGACGACGTCGTGGCGCAGGCGCGCAGCCTCGCCGGGGGGACAGGCGCGCGGCTGCGTCTGACTGAGGACGTCGGCGAGGGCGTCGTCGGCGTCGACTTCCTCTACACCGACGTCTGGCTCTCCATGGGAGAGTCGAAGGAGCGCTGGCCCGAGCGGATAGCGCTGCTGCGCGACTACCGGGTCGACGCCGAGGTCGTGGCGGCAACGGGCAACCCGACCGTGCGGTTCATGCACTGCCTGCCTGCGTTCCATGACCGGCACACGCGTGTCGGTGAGGAGATCTACCAGCAGACCGGACTGACCGCGCTCGAGGTCACCGACGATGTCTTCGAGTCACGCCACTCCATCGTGTTCGACCAGGCAGAGAACCGGATGCACACCATCAAGGCCGTCCTGGTCGCGACGCTGGGGGACTGAGATGCGCATCGTCGTCGCCCTCGGTGGCAATGCCCTGCTGAAGCGGGGCGAGCGGCCCGACGCCGACATCCAGGAGGCCAACGTACGTCGGGCGGTGGCTGCCCTGGCCCCCCTCGCGGCCCAGCACGAACTGGTGATCACCCACGGCAACGGTCCACAGGTCGGGGTGCTCGCCCTGCAGAGCGCCTCGGACCCGAGGCTGACCACGCCGTACCCGTTCGACGTGCTGGGTGCACAGACCCAGGGGATGATCGGCTACTGGCTGCTCCAGGCGCTGCAGAACCGGCTGCCGGGCCGTCCCGTGGCCGCCATCGTGAACCAGACCCTCGTCTCCGCTGTCGACCCGGCCTTCGGGAACCCGACGAAGTTCGTCGGCGAGGTCTACGACGAGGCCGAGGCGCGGCGCCTGGCGACCGAGCGCGGCTGGACCGTCCGCCCGGATGTCGGCGGGTGGCGGCGGGTGGTCGGCTCACCGCGCCCGGAGCGAGTCGTGGAGACGCCGGTCATCCGGTCGCTGCTGCAGCTCGGCGTCGTGGTCGTCTGCGCGGGCGGTGGCGGGGTTCCCGTCGTCCGAGACGAGGTCGGCCAGCTCCAGGGGGTCGAGGCCGTCGTCGACAAGGACCTCACCAGTGCCGTACTCGCCGAGGCCCTGGACGCCGACGCCTTGCTGGTCCTCACCGACGTGCCTGCTGTCATGCGCGGGTTCGGATCGCCGGACCAGACTGCCATCCACCGGGAGACCCCGGCCGGGCTTCGTGCGCTCGCCCTTCCTGCGGGGTCGATGGGGCCCAAAGTCGAGGCCGTGTGCCGCTTCGTCGAGCTCACCGGGGGTGTGGCCGCGATCGGTGCGCTCGAGAACGTGGCGGCGATCCTTGCCGGAACGTCGGGCACGGTCGTCACGCCGTCGGGCCGCTATGACGGGACCGCGGCGCCGGGAGTGACACCGTGACCGGCACGGTGCGCGCGCCGACGACGGGCGACCTCGCGACCGGCCTCGACGATCGACAGGTCGAGGAGAGCCGCCGCGTCCACGGCGCGAACGTCGTGCCCCCTCCCCGACGCAGCCCTGCGTGGCGGCTGCTGGCCGACCAGATGACTCATCTCCTCGCGGTCCTCCTCTGGGTCGCGGCCGGCCTCGCGGTGATCGCGGGAATGCCCGAACTGGGCGTGGCGATCTCCCTGATCGTCGTGCTGAACGCGCTGTTCGCGTTCTGGCAGGAGTTCCACGCCGACCGCTCCACCGAGCGTCTGCGCGCGCTGCTGCCCGCCCGCGCGCTGGTCGTCCGCTCGGGCCGCCAGACCTCGGTCGACGTCGCCGACCTCGTGGTCGACGACATCGTCCTGGTGGAGGCCGGCGACCGGGTCGGAGCCGACCTGCAGGTGCTCTCCGCGGAAGGACTCACCCTCGACGAGTCCCTGATGACGGGAGAGAGCGCCGCGGTCCCGCACGATCTCGGGGACAGGCTCATGTCCGGCACCTTCGTCACGCAGGGACGCGCCCGGGCCCGGGTGGTGGCCGTCGGTCCCGCCACCACGCTCGCCGGGATCTCGCGGCTCTCGGAGACCGCCCGTCGTCCTCCCAGTCCGCTCACGGTGCAGCTGCGGAAGGTCGTTCGGGTGGTGGCGGTCATCGCGTTCGCCGTCGGCCTCAGCCTCGGTCTCGGCTCGCTCGCTCTCGGACTGGACGCGACCCAGGCATTCCTCTTCGGTGTGGGCGTCTCCGTGGCGCTGGTGCCGGAGGGGCTGCTGCCGACGGTCACCCTCTCGCTCGCGCGCGGTGCCCAGCGGATGGCCGGCGAGCAAGCCCTGGTGCGACGCCTCGACGCCGTGGAGACGCTGGGAGCCACCACCTTCATCTGCACCGACAAGACCGGCACCATCACCCAGAATCGCATGAACGTCGTTACGGTCGTCACGCCGTCCGGACGACATGACATCGCGGGCGACGGCTACGCGCCCACCGCGGCGGTGACCGGTACCGGCGATCCGACCGCCTTGCGCCGGGCAGCCCTGACCGCCCTGCGCTGCGTCACGGGGCGCGTCAGGGAGCGAGGCGGTGTCTGGTCGCCCGTCGGTGACCCGATGGAAGCCGCGCTGCACGCTCTGGCCCTGCGCGTCGGCGCGCCTGTCGAGAGCGTGGTTGCCCGGCGGCCCTACACGGCCGAGCGGATGGTGAGCTCGGCGTGGTACGACGGTCAGGTCGCCGTCCTGGGGGCGCCCGAGGCGGTGCTCACCCGCTGCCAGGGCGTCCCCGACGGCATCCGCGCCGCGCTGGCCGAGCTCACCGACATCGGCCTGCGTGTCGTCGCCGTCGCCGGCCGTCCCGGGAGCGAGGACGCGGGAGAAGCGAATGAGCATGAGCTGACCTTCGTCGGGTTGCTCGGCCTCCAGGACCCACCGCGTCTCGACGTCGCAGAGGCTCTGGGGCAGTGCCGCCGGGCCGGGATCCGGGTCGCCATGCTCACGGGCGACCATCCACGTACGGCCCAGGCCATCGCGCGCCAGGTCGGTCTGCTGCGGGACGGGGGCGTGGTCGTCGAGGGCAGGGACCTGCCTCAGGACGACCGGGAGCTCGCGGTCCTGCTCGATGTGGAGCCGGGTGCCGTCGTCGCCCGGGTGGCGCCTGCCGACAAGCTCAGGATCGCCCGGGTGTTGCGGGAGCAGGGACACGTGGTCGCGATGACCGGAGACGGCGTGAACGACGCGCCGGCGCTGCGCACCGCGGACGTCGGCGTCGCGATGGGAGCCAGCGGCAGCGACGTGGCGCGGGAGGCATCCGACCTGGTCCTCCTCGACGACCACTTCGCGACCATCGTCACCGCCGTCGAGCTGGGCCGGGCGACGACGCAGAACGTCCGCCGCTTCCTCACTTTCCACCTCACCGACAACGTCGCCGAGTTGGCTCCGTTCGCCGCTTGGGCGCTCAGCGGCGGCACCTTCCCGCTTGCGATCGGCGTGCTCCAGGTACTGGCTCTCGACATCGGTACCGACATGCTTCCGGCCCTGGCCCTCGGCGCCGAACCGGGGCGGGCCGATGTGATGCGTGGACGGCGCAGGCGCACCCTGATCGACCGCGCCCTCGCCGTCCGGGCGTTCCTCGTGCTCGGTCTGACGGAGGCGGCCCTGACGCTCGCCGCCTTCACCACCGTGCTGCTGACGCACGGCTGGCGGTGGGGAGACGCCCCCGAAGCGCCGACGCTCGCCCTCGCGTCCGGCACCGCCTTCGCCGTGATCGCCGGCACCCAGGTGGCCAACGCCTTCGCCTGCCGCAGCACCCGCCTCCCCGTCTGGAGCATCGACCTACGGGGGAACCGGCTGGTGCTCGCGGCTGTCGGCGCCGAGGTGCTCCTTCTGCTGGCCTTCCTCGGGGTGCCGCCGGTCGCCGACCTGCTCGGCGGCAGCTTCCCCGATGTCGGAGGCTGGGGCCTCGTCCTCGCGTCGGCGGGTGTGCTGCTCCTGGTCGACGGTCTGGCCAAGACGCCGCGCAGGACCAAGGTCCCCGCGGCCACAGGCGTGAGGACCCTGCTCGTGACGGGTCCCGACGGTGAGGCTCGAAGTGACCCTGAGGAGGAACCATGACCACCAGCTCGCCACGCCCGGTCGTCGTCGGGCACGACGGCACCTACGGCAGCAGCGGGGCCCTGCGCTTCGCAGTCGCGGAGGCGCGCAGCAGCGCGGCCTCCCTGCGCATCGTGCATGCCATGCCGCTGCAGACCTCGGCGTTCCTGGACCTCCCCGTCCTCCCCGAGGAGCTGGAGGCCGAGCGTGAGCAGGTCGAAGCGACGCTGCGTGCCGAGGTCTCGCGGCTGGTCGACGACATCGAGGTGCAGGTCGTGTCCTGCCATGGCGCTCCGGCCTCGGTGCTGCTGGACGCGGCCCAGGACGCGCGGCTCCTCGTCATCGGCCGAGAGCACCGGACCGGACTGCGCCGATTCCTCGGCGGCGCCACCACGGAAGACGTCGCGGCGCACGCCGCGGCGCCCGTGGCGGTCGTACCCGAGGGCTGGCGAGGCGATCACGCGACTCGGCAGCGGGTCGTGGTCGCGCTGAAGGCGCCTGCCCACAGCACCGAGCTCCTCGGCGCGGCCTTCCGGCGTGCCGAGCAGTCGGCGGCCTCCCTACGCGTCGTGCACGCCTGGGAGCCGGACGACCGGATCGCCGGCAGTCGCCCCGACGGCTGGACTCCCCGCTCCCTGCTGGTGGAACGGGCCGTGGCGTCGATCGAGGAGCTGCTCCGGCCTTGGCGGCGGGCCTATCCCAACGTGGCCGTGAACGTCGAGGTGCACGTGGGCGACCCGCGCACCGACCTCCTCGAGGAGTCCGCTGCTGCCGATCTGATGGTCCTGCTCCGAGGCGAGGCGCCGGTCTTCGGGCCCCACCTGGGCGGTGTACTGCGTCCCGTGCTCCACGCCGCGGACTGTCCGGTCCTCCTGGTGCCCGCCACGGACGGGGAGTTGCCACCTCTCGACCTCGAGCTGGAGCGCGCCGGCACCCTGCTGCGATGACCGAGCCGGTCGATCGGTTCTTCGAAGGGGACCGGACGGCGCGCCGTATCCACGACCGCCTGTACCCTGAGCTCACCGCGGTCGATGGCGTCGAGGTACGGGTCAGCCGTTCCCAGGTCGCCTACCGGCTCGGACGGACGTTCGCGATCGAGTGGCGCCCCAGCCGCTCTCTGCGTTCCGACGTGCCACTGGTGCTCTCGCTGCCGCTTCGGGAGCGGCTGGCGTCGCCACGCTTCAAGCAGGTCGTTCAGGTCGCTCCCGGCTCCTGGATGCACCACCTCGAGCTTCGTTCACCGGCCGAGGCCGACGACGAGGTCGAGCGTTGGATCGGTCTCGCCAGGGACCAGGCTCAGGACCGGCGGCGCTGACGGCGCCCGAGATCCCGTCGGGCTAGGGGCACGAGCACCGCGAGCGCGGGGACGACCCAGAACAGGAAGCCCCAACCGAACAGCACCAGGAGCAGCTGGAAGGCGATCACGCCCGCCCAACCCACGCGGGCAGCGCGACCTCCGACGAGCAGGCACACGCCGAGGACGATCTCGCCTGCCATGAGAAGCAGCCCGTAGAGCTCGGGGTGAACCATCACGACGTCGGCCCAACCGTCGCGGACGAACGGCAGGAACGCACCGTCGGCGAACGGACGGTAGAACTCCGGATCGGCGACGACGATGCCGAGGTGGACGCCGCCCGTCACCAGGAAGAAGGCACCGACGGCGGATCGTCCCAGCGACCCCGTCCGTCGGTCACGGAGCGCCTGCCTCATGACCCTGCCTGGCCCTCGCGAAGGATGCGCCGGCTGGCGCGCACGGCGGGCACGGCGAACGCGACGCTCGCGATGCTGGTGATCGCCAGCGTCGCCACCGAGGCGTTCGGGTCGCGACGGACGATCATCACCGCGGCCATCGCGGCGACTGCGATGGAGACCAGGGTGAACCAGGACACGACACTGATCCAGGCGGGCCCAGCCGACGGCCGGCCCAGGCCCACGGCGACGGCTGCTGCCACGGTGGCCGGAACGACGACGCCCAGGTCCAGGAGCACGATCGTCCAGTAGAACGCGGGCGCCTCGGCGTATTCGGCCGGGATCGACCTCCCGCTGACCGCGCCAGCGAGAACCGGCAGGTAGCGGGTGACGACGAAGGCCGCCAGGACGAGCAGCCAGGCAATCCGCGCGGGCTGGATGCGGCCGGCGCTCCACGGAGGCGTGACCGCGACCGCGCGACGCCAGGACCACACGCACGTGGCGCCGGCGAGGGTCGCGATCGTCAGGTGCAGCAGGATCGTCGGCGAGTAAGTGAGTCGCGCCGGCCCGACCACGTACTGCACGAACATGTAGGCGGTGCAGCCGGTCGGCCCGACGGCGAGGGCCGGCGCCCCGGGTCGGGCGTGGAGGGAAAGCACAGCGGCCGTGACGATCGCCGGCACGACGAGCAGCAGGGTCACCAACTCAAGACCGAGCAGTTGGTTGAGCAGCGAGTCCGACAGCGGATATGCGAGCACGTCGATCCCCAGCGGGCCGAGCGCGCTATTGGTGACGAGGGCGGCGGCGAGCACCAGGAGAGAGAGGCCGAGGGCCCGGCCGGAGCGGCGATCCGCCGGGTGCGGTGGCGACGCGGGCACAGCGAGGCGCCGGACGCTGTTCATGCCTCCGCTCCTTCGCTCGTCCTCACCTCAGGGTCGAGCAGCCGGCGGTGCAGCTCCTGCGTCAGCACGTGGATCTCTCGGGTGAGCTCGGTGTTGGTCTTCAGCTCGAGTTCCTGCTCGACGAAGTCGTGGTCCGCCTTCGCCTGCTGGACCTCGGCCTGACGGTTCTGACCGATCATCACGAAGGTCGACAAGAAGATGGCCTCGAGCGAGACCACCAGTGTGAGAGTCGGCCAGGGGCTGTGCTCGACGGCCAACATCCAGACGGCGAACACCACCGTGTGGATCCACACGAACGGCATCGACCCGGCGAGCGCGGTGATCGCGTCCGCCAGCCGTGCCTGCCAGTCCTCTGCCCGGCGCTGGAAGTAGCGCTCGACACCGGGATGGCGCGCGATGCCGGGGCCGCGGTGGACCGGGGCGGAAGGTCGGTGCATGCCTCCGACGCTAGGAGGCTGTCGTCGTGACGGGCAGGGACCGAGTATTCCCTGCCGGCGGGCATTTGGTCCTGGCGGACGGGGCGGTTCGCCCCTCACCTGGACCGGTTGTCGGGGGGATGGTCGGAACGTCAGGACCGCCACGACGAGAAGGAGCACGGCGATGATGTGGGACGACGGGCACTACTACTTCGGCTGGCCCGGGATGCTGCTGGTGATGGTGGTGTCCTGGGGCCTGGTGGGCGCCGCGGTCTACCTCGGCGCCCGGTGGCT
This sequence comes from Nocardioides sp. L-11A, assembly GCA_029961745.1. Taxonomy (NCBI): domain Bacteria; kingdom Bacillati; phylum Actinomycetota; class Actinomycetes; order Propionibacteriales; family Nocardioidaceae; genus Nocardioides; species Nocardioides sp. L-11A. The sequence goes on along the minus strand of CP124680.1, from coordinate 3,787,642 downwards.
CGGGCGGGACCGGGCGTCCTCCGATCCGCTAGCGATCCTCGACGAGCGCCTCGCTCGTGGTGAGATCGACGTCGAGGAGTACACCCGGCTCTGGGAGGCGATCACGGACCGCCGTCCGGTGGTGCGGCCCCGATGACCTGCTGGTCTGGGGACCTTCGGCCCTGCACCGCGCCTGGTCGGTCCGGCGACGATCCTCGCGTGAACAGTTACGTGTACTCGTTCGACGCACCCGGCAACCCCGATCGTGACCTGCTGGGCGGCAAGGGGGCCGAGTTGGCCCGCTTGGTGCAGCTCGGTCTGCCGGTCCCGCCGGGCTTCACCGTCACCACTGCCGCCTGCCGGCAGGTGCTCGAGCAGGGATGCCGACCGGCCGGGATGGCGGGCGACCTCGCGCACCACCTCGCCCTCCTCGAGGAGCGGACCGGACTCGCCCTCGGAGGCGTGGAACGCCCCCTGCTGCTCGCGGTCCGCTCGGGGCCAGCCAGCTCGATGCCGGGCCTGATGGACACGGTCCTCGACATCGGCCTCAACGACGAGACCGTCGTGGCGCTGGCGCGCGTCTCCGGGGACGAGCGGTTCGCGTGGGACTGCTACCGGCGGCTCGTGCAGATGTTCGGGGAGACCGTGCTCGGCGTTCCGGCCGCGAGCTTCGCCGAGCTCACCGAGACCTTGCTGGCCGACCGCGGCGCCACGGGTATCCCCGCACTGGGCGCCGAGGGGCTCCGCGAGCTCGTCGAGCGCGGCAAGACGCTGTGCGAGGTGGTTGCTGGCCGTAGCCTTCCCCAGGACCCGCGCAAGCAGCTGGACCTCGCCATCGACGCCGTGTTCGCCTCCTGGCAGGGCGAACGCGCCCGCCTCTACCGCCGCAGGTTCGGCATCCCGGAGCACCTCGGGACCGCCGTCAACGTCCAGGCCATGGTGTTCGGCAATCGGGGCGCCACCTCGGGCAGCGGTGTGGCCTTCACCCGGGACCCTGTCACGGGCGAGCTCGGTGACTACGGCGAGTACCTCACGGACGCCCAGGGCGAGGATGTCGTCTCCGGCGCTCGGACCGCGGTGCCGCTCGCGCGGCTCAGGGACATCGACCTGCCGTCGTACCGGCAGCTCCGGTCGATCATGTGCGCCCTCGAACATCACTACCGCGACCTGTGTGACATCGAGTTCACCATCGAGGACGGCCGACTCTGGATCCTGCAGACCAGGGTCGGCAAGCGCAGCCCTGCCGCGGCCTTCCGGATCGCGGCCGATCTGGTCGAGGAGGGGATGATCACCGAGGACGAGGCACTCGTGCGCGTCACCGGTGACCAGCTCACGCAGCTGATGTTCCCCCAGCTCGACGAGAGATCGGCCGGACGGGCGGTCGCGGTCGGGCTCGCGGCCTCGCCGGGAGCGGCAGTCGGCAGAGTCGTCCTCGACGGCGCCACCGCGGTCGCCCTCGCCACACGTGGCGAGGACGTGGTCCTGGTCCGCCCCGAGACGCGCGCTGACGACGTGCCGGGCATGGTCGCCGCCCGGGCGGTGATCACGGCCCGCGGCGGTCGGACCTCCCACGCCGCCATCGTCGCGCGCGGCATGGGTCTTCCCGCCGTATGTGGTGTGGAGGGCCTCGGGATCGACATGGACACCCGCCGGGTGAGCCTGAACGGCCAGCGGTTGTTCGCCGAGGGTGATGTGATCACGGTGGACGGCGGGAGTGGAAAGGTCCACCACGGACACCACCGCACCGTGCCGTCGGACGTGACCCGGTGGCTCGACGGGGAGGCCGTCGAGTCTCCGCTCGTGGCGTCCGTGTCCCGGCTCCTGGCGCATGCCGATCGGACCCGTCGGGTCGGAGTCCGCGCCAACGCTGACTCGGGACGCGACATCGCCCGGGCCCTGCGCTACGGCGCCGAGGGCGTGGGCCTGGTCCGCACCGAGCGGATGTTCCTCGGCGATCGCAGGACCTACGTCGAGCGCGTCCTGATCGACAGTGACAGTGAGCGGGAGGCGGCGCTTCGCGAGCTGACCGCGCTCCAGCGCGAGAGTTTCGCCGTGCTCCTCGCCGCGGCCGACGGTCGCCCCGTGACGATCCGCCTGCTGGATGCTCCGGCGCACGAGTTCCTGCCGGACCTCACCGACCTCGCGGTGCGGGCCGAGAGTGCTGCCGCCCGCGGCTGCCCGGACGAGTCACTGCAGGCCAGACTGGCCGCCGTACGACGCCACCACGAAGCGAACCCGATGACCGGGTTGCGCGGCGTCCGGTTGGCGATCGTGCGGCCCGAGCTGGTCGTCGCCCAGGCGACGGCAGCATTCGAGGCTGCGGCGGAACTGCGTGAGCGCGGCCGGCCGTTCGACCTCGAGCTGATGGTGCCGATGGTGAGCTCCGCGGCGGAGCTCTCCGTGGTCGCCGCCTCGGTCGCGCGGGCCGCAGAGGACGTCGCGGCTCGCCGCGACCGCGTCCCCTATCGCCTCGGTGCCATGGTCGAGACCCCGCGGGCCGCGGTCACGGCCGCCCGGATCGCCGAGGTGTCCGACTTCCTGTCGCTGGGCACGAACGACCTGACCCAGCTGACCTGGGGACTGTCGCGCGATGACGCCGAGCGCTCGATCCTCCCGCGCTACCTCGACGAGGGACTGTTGCGGGTCTCGCCGTTCGCCACCATCGACCAGGAGGGTGTCGGCGATCTGGCCGCATGCGCGGTCGACGGTGCCAGGAGCACTCGCCCGAGCATCCCGGTCGGCGTCTGCGGGGAGCACGCCGGAGACCCGGCCTCGATCGGGTTCCTCGCCGGTATCGGCGCGACCTACCTGTCGTGCTCGCCGTTCCGCGTGCCCGTCGCCCGCTTGGAGGCCGGCCGCGCGGCGGTCCTGGCGGAGGGGTGTCCACCGGACCGGTTCGACGAGCTGGACCTCCCGTTCCTGGCGGCGGTCGGGTGATCGCGGTGCTGGTGAAGGACATCATGAACGCGCAACCGGTCACGGTGCGCGCCGATCAGCCGATCAGCGCCGCGGCACGCGTCCTTGCGCGCCACGCCGTCACCGCACTGCCCGTGGTCGATGGCGACGCGCGGATCGTCGGGGTGATCAGCGAGGCCGATGTGATCGCCCGGACCTGCCTGACGGACCCGGTCGGCGATGCGATGAGCCGGGTCGTCGCGCTTGTGCACCCGGAGACGGACGTCACCGAGCTGCGGGCCGTCCTGACCCGCACCGCGGTGAAGAGCCTGCCGGTCGTGGACGCCGCCGATCAGGTCGTCGGCGTCGTGAGCCGCAGCGACCTGGTCCGCGCCTTCGCGCACGACGACGAGAGGCTCGAGGAGGACGTCGCCGACGCCCTCGCGCACGCCCGGGTGCCGGGGTGCCGCGTGAGCGTCCGCAACGGCATCGTGTACCTCACCGGCCCCGTCGCCGCCGACGCACCCCTCCTGGCAGCCGCACTCGACGCGGTCGCGGCCACCCCGGGCGTGGTCGCCGTGCGGAGGGGGTGAGGACGATGACCCGTCTCGAGGAGCTGGACGTCGCGGTGTGCGAGCGGCTACTGCGCCGCGGCGTGTTCGGCCGGATCGTGCTCGTGGCGAACGGTCGACCCGAGATCATTCCGGTCAACTACACCACCCATGACGACGCGGCCTGGATCCGCACCTCGCCAGGTTCGCTCCTGGATCGGTACGCCGACGGGAAGCCGCTGCTTCTGGAGGTGGACCATGTCGACCACGAGCGCAGTCACGGCTGGTCGGTGATCGCACGCGGTCGCGGCGAGCGCGTGCCCGAGCTCGAGCGCACGGACGCGGAACGACGGATCCCGGGCCCACCGCGCTGGGTGCGACGCGAGGACGAGTTGTGGATCCAGCTGCGCTGGGAGGAGCTCACCGGGCGTCGTACCGGACCGGGCTGGGACCTGACCGCAGGACTCCCCGTGGACAGGATCGGGCGATGACCTCGGCCGAGGTCCTGCTCAGCGACGGCGGCCTGGCACAGATCCGGCCGCTGGAGAGCCGGGACGGACCGGGTGTGCACGCGCTCCATGAGCGTGCGTCCGACGACGCACTGCGGCTGCGGTTCTTCAGCGGCGGCTCGCGGACAGCCCGGATCTACGTCGACAGGGTTCTCGACTCACCGGACACGATGGCTCTCGTCGCACTCATGGGCGAGCGAGTGGTCGCTCTCGCGACCGCCGAACCCGTCGACACCGAGACCTGCGAGGTAGCCTTCCTGGTCGCCGACGATCTCGCCGGGCACGGCCTCGGCACCCTCCTCCTCGAGCACCTGGCGGCACGCGCTCGGGATCAAGGGATCCGGCGATTCACCGCCCTCGTGCTCTCGGACAACCACCGGATGCTCGATGTCTTCGCCCGTGCCGGGTTCCTGGTCTCGCGCACCAGCAGGCGGGGAGAGTGCGAGCTCAGCATGGATACTGCTGTCACTCCGGAGGTTCAGGAGGCCGTCGACCTGCGTGAGTTCCTCTCGGAGGCCCGCTCGCTGCACCCCTTGCTGGCGCCACGCTCGGTCGCCGTCTACGGTGTTCGGCGCGACGGCACCGGCATCGGCGCGGCCGTCCTGGCCGCGGTCCGCCGGGACGGATTCACCGGTGACGTCGTGGCGATCCACCCTCGCGCCGAGGCGATCGGCGAGGTGCCGGCCCGCCGCCGCCTGGGCGAGGGCGCGCCGGTGGATCTCGCGGTCATCGCAGTGCCGGTCGCGGACGTCCTCGATGCGCTCGAGGACGCGATCGCCGGTGGAGCACGCGGCGCCGTGGTCATCTCGGCGGGGTTCGGCGAGATGGGCACCGAGGGGGCGCGCCTCCAGCGGGAACTGGGACGCACCGCCCGCCGCCACGGCGTCCGGCTCGTCGGCCCCAACTGTCTCGGCGTGCTCGACAACGCGACCGACGTGCGGCTCAACGCGACCTTCGGCCTGCGGGCGCCACAGCCGGGCAGCCTGGCGGTCGCCAGCCAGTCCGGTGGCGTCGGCATCGCCCTCATGGACCTGCTCGCCCGCGAAGGTGTCGGTGTCCGCGCCTTCATCTCGCTCGGCAACAAGGTCGACGTGTCGGGCAACGACCTTCTCGCGGCCTGGTACGACGACCCCGAGGTCACCTGTGCGGCGCTCTACCTCGAGTCCTTCGGGAACGCACGCAAGTTCGCGCGCTTCGCGCGACGCTTCTCGCAACGCAAGCCGCTGGTCGCCGTAGTCGGCGGCCGGTCCGCCGGTGGTCGTCGGGCAGGCTCCTCACACACCGCGGCAGCCGCGACTCCTGTGGTCGGCGTGGCGGCGCTCCTCGCGCAGAGCGGGGTGATCGCGTGCCGCGACGCCGAGGAGTTGGCCGACACCGTGACGGTGCTGACCCGCGAGCCGCTCCCGGGCGGCAACCGGCTCGGGGTGCTGAGCAACGCCGGCGGACTGGGTGTCCTGGCGGCCGACGCGGCGCAGGACGCCGGGCTCGAGGTCGCTGCGTTCTCTCCGTCCCTGCGAGCGGAGGTCGGCGCGTTGGTCTCGCAGACCGCCGGGTCGACGAACCCCGTCGACGCCGGAGCCGGCGCGGATGCCGGCCGGCTGGCTGCGATCGCCGACGTCGTCTTGGCCTCGGACGAGGTCGATGCGCTGCTCGTGGTCCTGGTCGCGACCGACACGAACGACGTGACGGGAGCCCTCGACGCACTCGCCGACGTACGACGCCGGTACCCGGAGCGATCGGTGGTCGCGGTCGGGCTCGGGGCGGGCGAGGACGGACCGCGCTCCGGGATCACAACGCTGCGGTCGAGCGCCGCAGCCGTCGCCGCCCTCGGCCGGGCTTCGTCCTACGCGGCGTGGCGACGTGCCGTCGTCCCACCGCCGCCCGTCCCGGACCCGGTTCGTGCGCGGCAGGCGCGGGACGAGGCGATCTACCTGCTCGCGCGGACCGGTCCCGAGGGTTGGGTCGTCCCGGGCGATGCGGCGGCGCTGCTGCACCGCTACGGCCTCGAGTCCGTGGGTCTCGTCGCGGCGGTCGCGGACGCACCGCGGGCCGCCGAGCGGATCGGCTTCCCGGTCGCGGTCAAGGTCGCGAGCGCCGACGTGGTCCACCGCACCGAACGGAGGCTGGTGGCCACGGGACTGACGTCCGCGCCGGACGTGGCCCTCGCCGCCAGCGACCTGGAACGTCGCGTGGGCCGACCTTGTGCGGTGTTGGTGCAGCCGATGGTGTCCGGGGTCGAGATGGCGCTCGGCATGGTTCGCGACCCCGTCCTCGGGCCTCTCGTGATGGTGGCACCGGGAGGTGTCGCCACAGACCTGGCCGACGATCGCGCGTTCCTGCTCCCGCCGTTCGGCTCCGGCGAGTTCCAGCGGGTCCTCCACACCCTGCGCACGTGGCCTCTCCTCGACGGCTTCCGGGGCGCGGCGCGGGTGGATGTCGAGGCGTTCGCAGATGCCGCGTCGGCAGTCGGGCAGCTCGCTGTCGACGTGCCCGAGATCGCGGAGCTGGACCTCAACCCGGTGGTGGTCGCCGAGGACGGGATCCACCTCGTCGACGTCAAGATGCGCCTGGCGGCGGGAGAGTCGCTGGACGAGCCGCGCCAGCTGCGCCGGACGTGACGGCACGATGACCTCCGCCTCGGGGACCAAGGTCCCTGTCGAGGCGTCGGCGGTGCTCCTAGCGTCGGGGGGAAGATCATCGCCTCGCAGAGCAGGAGGGTCGTCGCGATGCCGACCACACGGACGCTGACATCCACCCGCCATGCGGTCGAGCCGCGTGGCGAGGAGCGCCACCTCGAGCACCAGCTGGCCGCGTGGACCGCGGCAGGGCTGATCACACCTGACCAGGCACGACGGCTGAGGGACGCCGAGAGGGACGCCCGCGACGCCCGGGACCGGTCCCGCGCGTCGCTGGTTCCGGAGGCACTCGGCTATCTCGGCGGCGTCGTCGTCCTGGTCGGTGCGGCACTGCTGGCCGACCAGTTCTGGAGCGACCTCGCCACTGCCTGGCGAATGGTCGTGGTCGGCCTGGCCGCGGCGGCGCTGGTCACGGCGGGCGCCGTTGTGCCTCCTGCCGCCGGACCCGCGGGGGTTCGCCTCCGCGCTGTGCTCTGGGCCGCCGCGGTCGCGCTGGCCGCCGTGTTCCTGGCCGTGCTCACCGGCCAGGCGTTGGACCTCACGGAGCGACCGGCCGCTGTCGCCACCGGCGCTGGAACGACCGCCGTCGCCGTGGCCCTGTGGCGCGCGCGTCCCACGATCCTCCAGCAGGCGGCCGCCCTGGCGGCCTTGGCCGCGACGGCTGCGTCGCTGGTCATCCTGGCCGATGAGGACAGCAGGGTCGCCGGTCTGGGGCCGTGGACGGTCGGCGTGGTCTGGTTGCTGCTGGCCCGCGGCGGGGTGCTTCGATCGGCGCGCACCGCCTTCTCGCTGGGTGGGGTGACAGCGGTCGTGGGTGGCATCGTAGCCGCAGGGACGGACGCCGGCACGGCGACGGCCCTGGCCACAGCCGGTGCGCTGGTGCTGCTTGCCCTCCGCCTCCGGGACGTGCTGCTGCTCGGGATCGGCGCTGCCGGAGTGCTGCTCGTGCTGCCGATGGCGGTCCAGGACTGGTTCGGTGGATCGCTCGCCGCGCCACTCGTGCTCCTCGTCTCCGGCGGCGGGCTCATCGGTGCGGGTGTGTGGATCGCGCGCACGGGACGTGACGAGCGAGCTCGACACCGCAGGTACGACGAAGGGGATCCGCACCTCGCGGTCCTGATGTCCGCGGTGGTCGTCGTCGCCGTCGCTCTCGTCGTCGGGACGACCCGATGAGCGCGCCCGTGGCCGACGGGCCCGCGGCCCCTCCGGACGCCGGTCCGGCCGCTGGTCCGGCCGCTGGTCCGGCCGCTGGTCCGGCCAGCCCGATCCTGACCTTCCTGGGCGCCGCCGGGACGGTCACGGGCAGCTGCTTCCTGCTGGAACACGACCGGAGCCGGGTCCTCGTCGACGCCGGCCTCTACCAGGGGCCTTCGGAGCTGCGGCGCAGGAACTGGGAACCGCTCCCGATCGATCCGGTGACGCTGGACGCCGTCCTGCTCACGCACGCGCACCTGGACCACTGCGGCCAGCTTCCGCGCCTGGTGAAGGAAGGCTTCAGGGGGCCGATCCACTGCAGCAAGGAGACGGCCGCGCTGGTCGCGATCGTGCTGCGGGACAGCGCCCATCTGCTCGAGGAGGAGGCGCGCTATGCGAACGAGTCCGGCTGGTCGCGGCACCGTCCGGCGCTTCCGCTGTACACCGCCGAGGACGTCGAGCGGACGCTGCGTCAGCTCGCGCCCCTGCCGTACGACGAGCACCACACAGTGGCCGCATCCGTGGGCGTCCGTCTGCACCCGGCCGGTCACATCCTCGGCTCGGCGACACTCGAGGTCGACGTCGCCGGCGATGTCGTTGTGTTCAGCGGCGACCTCGGACGCGACGGGCACCCGCTCCTCGAGCCACCGCCTCCGCCTGCAGCCGCGACCGCGCTGGTGCTCGAGTCCACCTACGGTGACCGAGTGCACCCCGAGCCCGCGCCCGGTGTGCTCGCCGGCGCCATCCGGCGCACCATCGGTCGCGGCGGCACGGTGCTGATCCCGGCGTTCGCGGTGGACCGCACCGAGCTGGTGCTGCTCGAGCTCGAGCGCCTCGAGCGTGCCGGGCTGATCCCGAGGGTGCCGGTCCACGTGGACAGCCCGATGGCGCTCGAGGCGCTGGGGGTCTACTCCGGGCCCTGCACGAGGGATCAGCGCAGCTCAGGGCGGACCGGGCGGAGGCGCTGGAGAGGCTGCGCGCCCTCGATCTCCATGCGGTGCGCGATGCGTCCGGGTCGCGCCGCCTCAACGACCCCGACCGGGCGTGCATCATCGTCTCGGCGTCGGGGATGGCGACCGGCGGTCGGGTCGTGCACCACCTCGCCCACCAGCTGCCCGACCCGCGCAACTGTGTGGTCCTCACGGGCTACCAGGCGCCCGGCACCCGCGGGCGCCAGCTGCAGGACGGTGCGCGACACCTGAAGATCCACGGGCGCTACGTCCCGGTGCGAGCCGAGGTCGTCGACGTGCCGGACTTCTCGGTACACGCCGACGCCGACGACCTGGTGGCCTGGGTGGCGTCGGCCGCCGCGCCACCGACGACCGTGTACGTCGTGCATGGCGAGCCGCACTCCTCAGCGGCGCTTGCCGGGAGGATCGAGGACGAGCTCGGTATCTGCGCCGTCGCCCCCGTGCTCGGTGAGCGCGTGCGCGTCGACTGAGGGGCCTCGGCGAGATGCCCGGCCGGGTCAGGACGCGACGACGAGGCGGGAGCTGCGACGCCCCGCCGTGGTCTCGACCAGGCGGTGCCGCACGAGCTCCTCGCACAGCGTCATGCGCCTGGCCTCATCCGGGTGGTACGCCTGCAACAGCTGCTCGGCACGCAGCACGGCGGCCAGCACCTGACCGGCGGGGACCGCGCCCGCGTACTCGAGGATCAACCGGTCAGCGAGGTGCTGGCGGGCCTGGCGGCGCGCTCGTGGGTCCGACATGGGCATCTCCTTGCACTCACCGACCACCCTGCACCGGACCTCGCCTCGGGGGCAGGGCCGAAGGTCCCGAGTCCTGTGGGCGGCCGGCCGAGCACGGGTCATCCTCCGGAGGCTGTCGGCTGCTCGCGACGGGAGTGGGGGACCACGGCCACGGGGCACGCCCCGCGCACGAGGAGGCGGCGCGCGACCGAGCCGATCGTACGCTCGGTGAGCAGTCCGTGCCTCGTCCCGCCGACCACGACCAGCACCGCGTCGTTGCCCAGGTCGCCGAGGACGTCCTCAGGCAGACCGCGCTCGATCCTGACCCCGACGGCGACCTCGGGGTACCCCGTGCGAAGGCCGGCCAGCGTCTCGGCGACCAGCAACCGCTCGCCGGCGAGGTCCGAGTGGGGCGGCGAGACGAGCGCGTGCCCGGACATCTGCTCGGCCTCCTGATAGCAGTGGACGACGGTCAGGCTCTCGCCCAGCCACGAAGCCGTGCGGAAGGCGAAATCGAGGGTGGCGACCGAACCGGGGTCCCCTCCGACGCCGACCACCACCCCGCGCCCGGGAGCGGGCCGGTCGGGAACGACGACCACTGGGCACCTGCTCCGTCGCACGACGACGGCGCGCGTTCCGTGCCGTCCGGCGTCGATGACCAGGAGGTGGGCGCGTGCGGACAGGCTGTCCAGCGCCCGCGCCGGGAGCCGGGACCGCGTCACCACGAGGGGGCGACGCTCCTTCGTCGCCGCCGCGGTCGCCCATGCCCGAGCGGCGGCCGCCGGGCGGCCGCCGTCGACCGCCACCACCACGGCGCCGTGGGGGACCTCCGCCGGGCTCACGACGGGGGACGCGCACCGACCGGCAGCGCAGGGGGCGGGGAGTCGGGGCGGACCAGGTGACACGCCTGGTCGGTGGAAGCGGCCAGGTCGGTGCCGGTGTCGACCCGGTCGCTGGTCGGCCAGGGGTCTGCATCGGCGCGCATCCGTGCTGCGACGTGCTCGTCGGCGTCGGAGATGGAGTCGCGGGTGACGAGGCGTCGCCGGGCGGTCGCCTCGTCGATCTCGCACCGCAGCTCGACGAGGTCGGCCGCGCTTCGTGCGGCCAGTTCGGCGGCTCCTGCGCGCTGCGCGGCGCGGGCCCAGGTGCCGTCGAGGACCACCGACTCACCGCGCGCGAGGAGTCGTTCGGCCCGGTCGAGCATTGCGTCGTACGTCGCTCGCGTGTGCTCCGCTGTGTAGATCCCCGAGCCGAACGAGGCGGGGGCGTGGGTCGCGGGGTCGAGTCCGGCGATCTCCTTGCGGATGCGGTCGGTCGACAACACCGCCATGCCGAGCCGGTCGGCGACGGACCCGGCCAGCGTGGACTTGCCGGACGCAGGGGGGCCGCCCAGGAGGACGAGCTTCACCGCACCGGCCCGTAGGTGGGTGAGCGCGGTGGCGAGGTAGGACTCGACGTCGGCCCCGTGCTGTGCTCCGCGCAGGGCACCGACCTCGGCGCGGACGAAGGCGCGGTAGGCGATGAAGTGGTGGAGGAGAGAAGGAGGCGCGGGATCGTCGAGGGCCGCCGCCCAGGTGTCGACGAGCAGCCGGGCGGCGTCGGGGGCGCCGAGCTCGTCCAGCCCCATGGCGAGGAACGCGATGTCGTCGAGCCGGTCGACGTAGCGGAGTCGGTCGTCGAACTCGAGGCAGTCGAGGAGCCGCGGGCCGTCGTCGAGGCAGAAGACGTCGTCGGCGGTGAGGTCGCCGTGCCCGTCGACCACGGCACCTCGCCGCAGGCGGTCGGCGAACAGGTCCGCGCGGCCCGCGAGGAAGCGGCTGACCAGGACCGAGAGCTCCGCCAGCGATGTCGCCGACAGCGCCGGGTGTCCGGTGGCGCCGGCGCGGGCGATGTTGGCTTCCCAACGGCCGCTGAGAGCCTCCCGGGTCCCTTCGCGCGCGATCTCGGGCCCGGTCCGGGCGCGGGCATGGAAGGCGGCGACCTGATGGGCGATCGCCCGCACCTCGTCGCCCACGTCCTGGCCACTTCTCACCAGATGCCCGAGGCGGCGCTCCTCGGGCAGCCGGCGCATCACCACGGCCGGCTCGGCACCCTCGCCGGGGGCGGACAGCGAGCCCACACCGAGATACACGTCGGGCGACAGACGGCGGTTCAACTCGACCTCACGCTCGCAGATCCGCTGCCGGCTCTCCCGGTCGCCGAAGTCGAGGAAGTCGAGCCGCACCGGTTTTTTGACCTTGAACGCGAGGTCGCCGAGGAGGACCACAGCACCGGAATGGGTCTCCTTCGCGGCACACCATGGCTCCCACACCCTGGGGGATCCGGCAGTCGGTACCGCCGCGGCGGCCATCGCCTCCTCCGCGTCGTGGACGCCCCGGAGCATCGGCAGCAGGCTGTCGGGGCTGAGGCTGATCGAGTCGATCCCGGCACGGACCAGGCGGGCCGCCAGGTCGGGGTGGTCGGACGGAGCCTGGCCGCAGATCCCGGAGTGGATGCCGTTGCGGCGGCACCCGTCGACGGCCAGCTCGATCATCCGCAGCACGCCGGGGTCCCGCTCGTCGTAGTCGAAGGCGACCACGTCGCTGTCCCGGTCCACGCCGAGGGTGAGCTGGGTCAGGTCGTTGGAGCCGATCGACAGACCGTCGAAGCGGCGGGCGAAGTCGTCGACGAGCACCACGTTGTTGGGGATCTCGCACATCGCGTAGACCTCGAGCCCGTTGCGTCCCCGCGCCAGCCCGAGTTCGGCCATCCGCGAGAGGACGAGGTCCGCCTCGGCCAGCCGCCGCACGAACGGGAGCATCAGGACGACGTTCGTCAGGCCCATCTCGTCGCGGACCCGCCGCATCGCCTCGCACTCGAGCGCGAAGCCCTCGGCGTAGGCCGGGTGGGCGTAGCGGGACGCGCCGCGGAACCCGAGCATGGGGTTCTCCTCACTGGGCTCGAAGTCCGCGCCGCCGAGCAGGTCTGCGTACTCGTTGGTCTTGAAGTCCGAGAGACGTACGACGACCGGTCGCGGGTGGAAGGCGGCGGCGATCATGCCCACCCCCTCCGCGAGGCGTTGAACGACGTACGACCCACCGTCAGGCCCCACCAGCTCCTCGACCCGCGCCCGTTCGTCGTGGTCGGTCACCCGCTCCGGGTGCAGCGCGGCGAGCGGGTGCACCCGTACCGATGTGCTGAAGATGAACTCGGTCCGGGCGAGGCCGACGCCGTCGCACGGCAGCAGCGAGGTCGCGAGGGCGAGTGACGGGTTGCCCAGGTTCACCATCATCCGGGTGCGGGGGTGTGGCAGCTCGTCGAGGCGCACGTGCTCGATCCGGACGTCGGCGGCGCCCTCGAGGACCTGGCCGGTCTCACCACCGGCACAGGACACGGTGACCTCGTCGCCGTCGCGGAGGAGAGCGCTCGCCTCACCGCACCCGACCACGGCAGGGAGGCCGAGCTCACGCGCGATGATGGCCGCGTGGCAGGTCCGTCCGCCGCGGTCGGTGACCACGGCGGCGGCGGTCTTCATCACCGGTTCCCAGTCGGGTGTGGTCGTGCCGGCGACCAGGACCTCGCCCGGACGGAAGGCGGCCAGGTCGTCGGTGGAGCGGACGATTCGGACCCGGCCCGTCGCGACCCGGCTCCCGACCGCTCGCCCGGAGACGAGGACGGGCCCGGGGGAGAGCACCTCGAAGCGCTCGAGGACCGCCTGGTCGCGAGAGGCCGTGCCCGTGGCAGGTCGGGCCTGGACGACGTACATCTGCCGGTGGGCCTCGTCCCTGGCCCACTCGACGTCCATCGGGCGACCGACGTGCCGCTCGATGGCGAGAGCGGCACCAGCGAGGTCGAGGACGTCCTCGTCGGCCAGACTGAACCGTCGACGGTCCGGCTCGGGGGTGTGCTCGTCGTGCAGCCCGTTCGGACCGACGACCGTGCGTATCTCCTTGCCACCGAGCCTGCGGTGCAGCACGGACCGGAAGCCGGCCTCGTAGCTCGCCTTGTGGACGTGGAACTCGTCGGGGTCCACCCTGCCCTGGACGACGTTCTCGCCGATGCCCCACGACGAGGAGACCAGGACGACTCCTCGGTGCCCGGAGTCGGGATCGAGGGTGAAGGCGACGCCCGAGGACTCGGAGTCGATCATCGTCATGACGCCGACGGAGAGTGCGACGTCGAGCTGGCCGTAGCCGTGTCGAGCGCGGTAGTGGACCCCGCGTGCGGTGAACGCGCTGGCGAAGCAGCGTCGTACTGCGGCGATGACCTCGGCCGAGCCGGTCACCTGGAGGTACGAGTCATGCTGACCTGCGAAGCTCGCCTCGGGGAGGTCCTCCGCCGTGGCGCTGCTGCGGACCGCGACAGCGACACCGGGGCCGTGGAGCTCCTCCAGCTCCCGGTAGGCGGTCCGGATCTGCTGGAGGAGGTCGTCGGGCAGGTCGGCCCCGCCGACGAGGCCCCGCGCACGCTCCGCACGGCGTGCGAGGTCGTCGGGGGTGTCGAGGTCGAGGTCCGCGAAGATGTCCGAGAGGGGCTGCCACAGCCCGGCGCGCGTCAGTGTGTGGCGGTAGGCATCGGCAGTCACGGCGAAGCCGTCCGGGACCCGCACCGTGGTGTCGACCAGGATCCGGTGCAGTTCGCCGATGCCGGCGTTCTTGCCACCGACCTCGGCGATGTCGGACAGGCAGATGTCGGTGAACGGGCGGACGAAACTGGTCGCCTTGGTGGCCGTGGTCCTTGTGCTCATCGTCCTCTCCACCGTCGTGCGGTGTCGCCCCGGGCCCACTCGGACTCCCCGGCGCGGTAGCGAGCGCGGTCGAGTGCCCAGCGCAGCGCGCGGAGCAGCGCCAGGCTCAGGGCGGCCGGTACCAGGACGGTGGTCTCCACCCGCTGGCCCGGTCCGCTCGTCCGGACGACCCGCGTCGCCGTCTGGTGTGCTGCGACCGCGGTCGTGTGCTCCGGTGCCAGTGTGCCGGTGCTGACGGAGACGGGCACGGCGAAGGCGCGCAGAGGCGCGGCCGCTACTGGGGCGCCGGCCCCGGGGAGGTCGCGGTGTCGTCGCAGTGGGTCGCGCTCGAGCCCGAGCCTGCGGGCCAGTCTCTCCGCCGTCGTTCGGTGGCGCATCGCCCTGAACCTCTCCTTCGCGTCGCTGTGCGGCTGCCTGTCTCGATCCCACTCCCGAGGGCCTCGCGCCGGCAGAGGCGAGGGGACGGGATCCGCCGGGACCAAGGTCACGAAGGGTGTCGTGCGGCCATGGGCTCGTCGTCGTCGGCATAACTCGGGTCGTTCGTCCGCACGGGCGGGGACCAAAGGCCGCTCTGCGTCGCCGTGCGGCGCTCCACGATGGAGGCACGCCCCGCCTCCCGAGCGGGGGATCCAGAGAAAGGACATGGAGACGATGACCCAACTCGCTCGCAGGGGAACCTTCACCCCTCTCACGGACGTGTTCGACTGGCTGGAGACGACAGGCCCGTTCCGTGCGGTCTGGAACGACAGCTACATCCCGGTGGAGGAGTACGTCGCCGACGGGCGCTACGTCGTGCGCGCTGACCTGCCCGGCATCGACCCCGACAAGGACGTCGAGGTGAGCATCGCGGACGACTCGCTGACGATCCACGGTGAGCGGCACGGCGAGGAGCACGACAAGTACCGCTCGGAGATGCACTACGGCTCGTTCACCCGCCGTCTGCGACTGCCCCACGGATGCCGCGCCGAGGACGTCACGGCGTCCTACGACGCCGGTGTGCTGACCGTGTCGATGCCGATGGCCGAGCCGGAGACCGCACCCGTCCACATCGCGATCACCCGCGGAACGCAGGACGCGCCGTTCGCATCCTGAAGGTCGCGGCTGCGGCTCCCTCCTGCCCGAGCAGGAGGGAGCCGCAGCCGCGTGATGCTGCCGGCTTCAACGACGGAGGCGGGTGGCGAGGACCGCGGCCTGGGTGCGTCGTTCGAGCCCCAGCTTGCCCAGCAGGGTCGAGACGTAGTTCTTGACGGTCTTCTCGGCGAGGCACAGCCTCTCGCCGATCTGCCGGTTGGTCAGGCCGTCCGCGATGAGCTCGAGGATGTCCTGCTCCCGGTCGGTGATGCCGGCCAGCGTGTCGCGCTCGTGGCCGGGTCTGCGCACGCGGTCGAGCACGCGCGCGGTCAGCGCCGGGTCGATCAGGCACCGGCCGCCGGCGACGAGCCGTACCGCGTCGACCAGAGCGTCGCTGGACGCCTGTTTGAGGACGTAGCCGGCTGCGCCCGCGAGGATCGCGGTGAAAAGGGCGTCATCGTCGTCGTAGGAGGTGAGGATCAGCGCCTGGATGGTGGGGTCGACGGACCTCACGTCGCGGCAGACCTCCATCCCGGTGCCGTCGGGAAGACGCCCGTCGAGCACGGCGACGTCGGGACGCAACGCCGGGATGATCGAGGTCGCCCGGGCGGCCGTGCCGCTCTCGCCGACGATCTCGAACTCTCCGGTGGCCTCGAGCAGGTCGCGCAGCCCGCGACGTACCACCTCGTGGTCGTCGACGAGGAAGACGCGGATCGGTGATGGTTCCTCATTCTCCTCGCCGGGCCCGACGTCGGGAACCGTCGACTGCGTGAAGCGGTCGGAGCCCGTCTCTGGTGCCATGCCCCGAGGGTCCGTCATCAGTGCGGGTACGGACAGGGCCGAAGGTCCCGGTGGCACGGGCTACGCGTCCTGATCCGGCTCGCCGACCTCTTCAGCGATGCGCGCCGATGTCCCGCCGTGCCCAGAGGGGGAGGGCAAGTACGACCAGGCCGACCGACGCCAGCACGAGCGACAGGAAGGACGCGGGGAAGGCGCTGGCGAGTGGACCTGCGTGCAGCGCCTGGTGGAAGGGGGAGATGACACGGACATCGGACAGCCCGTCGACGAAGAGTCCGCCCACGTACAAGACGTACGCCGCCAGCGCGGCCGTCGTCGCCACGCCGATGGCGGCCCCCCTCCGGCCCAGCATCGCGCCGGCCGTCAGGGCCAGGAGACCGTGCACCAGCCCCAGCAACGTGCACGCGCTCGCGCCCGCGACGGCCGAGCGCGCCGGGATTCCCAGGTCGAACAGAGCGCTGCCGGCCAGGGTGCCGCCGACCGTGGCGACGCCGAGCGCCACCACCGCCACGGTGAGGGCGAGGGCCTCGCCGAGAAGCAGCCGCGTGGTGGACAGGGGTGTCACCAGCAGCAGGTCGAGCGTGCCGGCCTCCTCCTCGCCGGCGATGCCGCGCGCACCGCGCAGGATCCCGAAGATCACGAACAACAGGGGCAGCATCAAGGAGAACAGCTCGGCGTTGAGGAAGCCGGTGCCGGTCGACATCTGGTCGATCGCGAACATGTCCTTGAGCGCGTCGGGGAACTCGGTCAGGTAGGCGTCGAGGGAGGACATCGACGAGATCGACGGCCACATCGCCGCTTCGAGGACGATCGAGAGGACGAGGCCACTAGCCCAGGCGGGCAGCGTGCGTCGCTGGTCCCACAGCGCCTTGCGGCAGATCGTGAGCACGAGGGGCCTCCTTCGTGTAGTAGCCGAGGAAGACATCGGCAAGGTCCGTGTCGTGGATGTGCACGTCGCGCAGATCGTGGGGCAGGACGGCCCGGAGCAGTCCGGCCGCCTCTCCGGCGAGGTCGAGCCGTGCGGTCGGACCACGTACGTCCAGGTTGCGGACGCCGGCGACCTGCCGGATCGTGGTCGCAGGAACGTCGTCAGCGAACCGGAGATCGACCCGTCGGGTCAGACCGGAGCGCAGCTCCGCCATCGAGCGCAGGTCGAGCAGTGTGCCCTCGCGGAGGATGGCGACGTCGTCGGCGACCTCGGCGACCTCGGAGAGCACGTGCGAACTCAACAGCGCCGTCTGGCCGCGGTCCCTCGCCTCGCGGAGCAGCAGGTGGAACTCCCGCTGCATCAGCGGGTCCAGGCCGCTCGTCGGCTCGTCGAGCAGGAGCAGGGGGGCCTGATGCATGAAGGCCTGGATGATGCCGATCTTCTGGCGATTGCCCCGGGAGAGCGTGCCGATCCGACGGTCGAGGTCGACCTCGAGCCGCGCGGCGAGCTCGGCGACGAACGACGGGTCGACCCCGCCGCGCAGGTCCGTGACGAGGCGCAGGAAGCGGCGACCGGACTGGTCGGCGTACCCGGTGAAGTCGCCGGGCAGGTAGCCGATCGAGGCCTGCACCCGGTCGCGGGCCCGGGACACGTCCTGCCCGAGGACCTCGACGGTACCGGCCGTGGGCCGGTAGAGCCCGGCGAGCAGCTTGATGGCGGTGGTCTTGCCGGCACCGTTGGGTCCGAGGAAGCCGCAGATCGTGCCCGCCGCGACGGTGAGGTCGAGACGGGCCAGGGCGACGTTCCTCCCGAACCGCTTGCTCAGGCCGCACGTCCGGACGGCGACACGTCCCGATCCCATGGCGGGTCTCCCTTCGTCCTGCTCTCGGTGCTCCATCGTCGCGGTCCCCGGCAGGCCCGGATCAGGGGCGAACTGCCGCCCGGAGCGGGACCTTGGACCCCTGCCATCGGGCCCTGACCACGACACGATGGCTCCCGAACCACTGTGGGTGGAGGAAGCATGAGCGTCGAGAGCCACGTCCTGGAGATCGAGTCGAAGTTCGACGTCGCAGTCGACACGCCGCTGCCGGATCTGGCCGGCCTGCCCCACGTGAGCGCGGTCGGAGTCTCGCGGGAGATAAACCTCGAGGCCTCCTACTACGACTCGCCCGGTCTCGACCTGGTGGCGCTGGGGATCACCCTGCGTCGTCGCCGTGGGGGCGACGACGCAGGGTGGCACCTGAAGCTGCCGGGAGACTCCGGGCGTCACGAGCTGCGGGTACCGCTGGGTGACGACGAGCGGGTTCCTCGGTGCTTCGAGGATCTGCTGAGCGGCACGACCCGGCGCGCTGCCCTGGAACGAGTCGGCACGATCCGCACGCGACGCACGGTGATTCCCCTCGTCGATGCGGCGGGCCGCGTGGTGGCCGAGGTCTGCGACGACCGTGTCGTCGGGGAGCGGTGGCACGATGGGCGGGGGACGCGGCTGGTGTGGCGAGAGTGGGAGATCGAGCTCGTCCGGCAGGACCGCGAGCTGGCCCACGCTGCCGCGGCACGTCTCCGGAGCGCGGGTGCAACACCGGCGACGTACGCCTCCAAGCTTGCCCACGTGCTGGACGTCCTGCCTGACAGGTCGGCGCTCGGGCAGGGACGGAGCCGCCCGAGCGTTCGTGATGTGCTCGCCCCTTACCTCGGCGCGCAGGTGCGTCGGTTGCGCCAGCTCGACCCCCAGGTGCGCGCCGACCTGCCCGATGCGGTGCACCAGATGCGCGTCACCTGCCGGCGGATCCGGGCCGCCCTGGCCTGTTACCGCCGTGACTTCGACCGCCGGGCTGCCCGGGAGATCCGCAAGGAGCTGGGTTGGTTGGTCGACGTCCTGGGGCGGGAGCGGGACCTGGAGGTGCTGCGCGACCATCTCGGGGCACTGGTCGCCCGCCATGAGGCTCCCGATGCGGCGCAGGAGGGGTGGATCGACGAGTCCCTGTCCGAAGACCTGGACGCTGCGCGTGGCGCGGCGCGCGTCGCGCTGGACAGTGAGCGGTACGACGCGCTGGTGCTGGCTCTCGCCGCGGCCGGGTGGCCACCGTGGTCGTCCAGGGCAGAGCGACACGCACGCGGTGAGCTTCGTCGGGGCCTGCGCGCGGAGTGGGAACGCCTCCAGGCCGCGGCGACCGCAGCCGAGCACGCCCCGGCGGGCCGCCGCGATGAGGCGCTGCACGAGGTGCGGAAGGTGGCCAAGCGGTTGCGCTACGCGGCGGAGGCCGCCGAGCCGTGTCTCGGTGATCGTGCGAGAGACCTCGCTGACGCGATGTCCGCGCTGCAGGACTCACTCGGGCTGCACCACGACGAGGCCGTCGCCAGAGCAGCCGTCGCCCGACTCGGACAGGAGTGGCCCCGGGCTGCCGGCGTGTCCAGGATCATCGGCGAGTTGGAGGACCAGCAGGCCGTGGAGAGCGCGATCTACCGCGAGGGATGGTGGCAGGTCCGGCACTCGACCAGCGCGCGCTGGCTCGTGTGAGGGCGATCGTCGAGGCCGGTCAGGCCTGTCGAGACCGGCTGGTCAAGGGAGCGAGGAAGCCGCCGCCGCCGACGACGACGCCGCCGCGGGGGACTACCAACGTGTATCCGGGCCCGGTGTCCTCGAGCTCCCGTCCGAACAGGTCCGCGTAGAAGGCTCGCATGCGCGCGGCATCCCGGGTGCCGATCTCCCAGTGGATGACTCCGCGGCCCGGAATGGGCTCGCCGCAGCCGCTCATCGACACACCAGCCTGACCAGGTCGGCGAGCCGACTGACGTAGCCCCACTCGTTGTCGTACCAGCCGAAGACCTTCACCAGCTGCCCGGAGGCCTGGGTGAGGGTGCTGTCGAACACGCACGACGACGGGTCCCGGACGACGTCGGAGGAGACCAGCGGCTCGTCCTCGTAGGAGAGCAGACCGGCCAGCGGTCCCTTCCTCGCCGCCACTGAGAAGGCCGCATTGACCTCGGACGCCGTGGCGTTGCGGTCGAGGACGACGCTGAGGTCGACGATCGAACCGTCGACGACCGGGACCCGCAGCGCCCGTCCGTCGAGGAGACCCGCCACTGCAGGGATCACCTCACCCACCGCCCTGGCTGCTCCCGTCGAGGTCGGGATGATGTTGACCGCTCCGGCGCGGGCCCGCCGGGGATCCTGGTGAGGGGCATCGAGCAGGTTCTGGTCGTTCGTGTAGGCGTGGACCGTCGTCATCAGTCCGTGCTGGATCCCGAACACATCGTGGAGCACCTTGACCATCGGTGCGGCGCAGTTGGTCGTGCAGGAGGCGTTCGAGACGACGTGGTGTCGATCCCGGTCGTACGTGTCGTCGTTGACGCCCATCACGATCGTGGCGTCGACGCCTTGACCGGGCGAGGAGATAACCACCTTTCGCGCTCCTGCAGCGAGGTGGACCTGCGCGAGCTGTCTGCTGCGGAATCGGCCGGTGCTCTCGAGCACCACGTCGACGTCGTATGCCGACCAGTCGATGCCTCCGGGGTCGGCGTTCCGGGTCACCGCGACCTTGCGGTCGCCCACCACCAGGAGGTCGTCGCCGCCGACCTCGAGAGGGGCGGGGAACGGGCCGAAGGTGCTGTCCCTGCGTAACAGGTGGCGCAGGGTGGTGACCTCGATGAGGTCGTTGACCGCCACGACCTCGAGATCGGACTCTGTGGCGGCCAGCCTCAGGAACGCCCTGCCGATGCGTCCTGTCCCGTTGATACCGATCCGGACCATCGTCGTCTCCTCGCTCAGATGGGTGGGTGCGTGCCGGTGCGCCAGGTACCGGCACGCCAGGTGCCAGCCTTGCCGGGTGCGGGCGGCGGGGCCGGAGGCGTCCGGCACGAGGTCGCGGGACCAAAGGCCCCTGGCGGCCGGGCGGCGGACCCTGCAACGCGGGCCCTCGGGTCGACACGATCAACAGTGACCCACTCGCGATCCCAGGAGGCTGAGCCATGATGGACGACCAGCACGCCCCGGTCGTCGTTGCGACCGACGGCACCCAGCGCAGTGCCGGCGCCCTGCGCTACGGCATCAACGAGGCCCGACGTCGCTCGGTGCTCCTCAGGCTCGTCCACGTCGCGCCGGCGGGGGCGCTCACTGAGCCGATGCTCAGCGTCGCGCCGGAGACCGAGCCGGAGATCGCGCAGGGTCTGCAGGCCCAGGGACGCACGATCTTGGCTGAGGCCGAGTCCACTGCACGCGCGCTCGAGCCGGGCCTTCGCGTCGAGACCGTCCTCGTCGCCGGGTCACGGGTCGACGAGATCGTGGAGGCCGCGTGCGCAGGGCAGATGATCGTCCTGGGCCGAGAGGCGAGAACCGGCCTGCAGCGACTGCTGACCGGTGCGACGACGGCTGCGGTGGCGGGGCGCGCGCCGGTCCCGACGGTCGTCGCACCCGGCGACTGGGACCTGGTCGAGCAGGGGCGAATGGTGGTCGGCATCGAGTCCGAGGGGTGCGCTCGCCCCCTGCTCAGCCGCGCCTTCGAGCGCGCGGCCCAGCGCGGCGCCCGGCTCACAGTGATCCACGCGGGGGACCTGCCGGTGCCGAACAGCGACGTGATCGACCCCCACCGGTACATCATGGAGTGGCGCGCGGCCGCAGTACACCTGCTGTCCACCCTCCTGGACGAGTGGCGGCGTGCCTACCCCGGTGTGGGTGTCGAGACCGTGGTCGTGCACGGTCAGGCGGCCCACGCGCTGGTGGCAGCAGCGGAGGCCAGTGATCTCCTCATCATCGGCCGGCGGCCGCACGGTCCGCTGCACTGGGCGCATCTCGGTGCGACGGCCCGGGCGGTGCTGCGGTCGTCGCACGTGCCCGTGGAAGTCGTTCCGCTCGCCACGAGTGTCGACGGATGACGGCGATCGGCCCATCGGTCCACGACGACCGCGGCCTGACCTCGGGCGAGGCCGCCCGGCGGCTCGAGCGGGACGGCGAGAACGTGGTTCCCCGCGCCGCCCCCCGTAGCCTGCTCGGCAGGGCGGCACGCCAACTGGCCGATCCGATGATCGTCCTGCTGTGTGCGGCGCTGGCCGTCGTGCTGGCCCTGGGGGATCGGGTCGACGCGACCATCATCGGCGCGGTCGTGGTCCTCAACACGATCATCGGTGTCGTCCAGGAGGTGCGTGCCGAGCACGCGGTCGCGGTGCTGGACGAGCTCGCCTCTCCGGAGGTCCGGGTACTCCGAGACGGCCAGATCGTCGTGTTGCCCGCGGCCAGGCTGGTGGTCGGTGACGAGGTACGGCTGGAGGCCGGGGACGTGGTTCCTGCCGACCTCGCGTTGACGGAGGCCGTCGCGCTGGAGATCGACGAAGCGGCGATGACGGGCGAGTCGGTGCCCGTGCGTCGTCGTAGCGGTGAGGAGGTGCTCTCGGGGACGGTCGTCACCCGTGGTCGAGCCGTGGCCGAGGTGGTGCGTACCGGCGCGGCCAGCGGCCTGGGCCGGATCGCCGGCCTGATCGCGGCCACCGGACTGCGTCCCACGCCCCTGCAGCGTCGTCTCTCCCGCCTGTCCCGGCAACTGGTGTGGCTGACGGCAGGACTCGCCGTCCTGGTGCTCGTGCTGGCGGTGCTCCGGGGGGCGGCCCTGGCGGACTCCCTCATCCTCGCCGTGAGCCTCGCTGTCGCGGCGATCCCCGAGTCCCTCCCGGCCGTGGTCTCGGTGGCACTCGCGCTCGGTGCGCTCCGGATGGCACGGCGATCGGCGATCGTCCGCTGGCTGCCGGCCGTGGAGACCCTGGGGTCGGTCTCGGTCCTCGCCTCCGACAAGACGGGCACCCTGACTGAGGGCCGGATGACGGTGCGTCGTACCTGGACGGTCGAGGGCGCCTGCGACGTGGACGGGTCGGCGTACGGACGCGGCGGTGCGGTGCGGGGGACCAGCGCGCAAGGGTCGGCGCTGGAGCGGCTGCTGCGCGACGTGGTCCTGTGCAACGACGCCCGGTTGACGCCCGTGGACGACCTGTGGTCCGGGATCGGCGACCCGCTGGAGGTCGCGTTGCTGATCGCCGCGGCCCGGCTGGACGAGACCCTCCTGGACGCTCCGCTCGAGTGGCGCCGGGTCGACGAGACCCCGTTCGACAGCGAGAGCCGGTCGATGACGACGGTGCACGAGAACGGCGCGGGAGTACGCCTGACGGTGGTCAAGGGCGCTCCCGAGGTGGTCCTGAACCGGCTCGGTGACGCGGGCGGAGCGGATCTGGCGCGTGCCGAGGCGAACGCTCTGGCCCGGGCGGGATTCCGAGTGCTGGCGGTCATCGAGGTGCCCGATCGCGGTGCGGCCGAGCTCGTGGGTCTCGTCGGCATGATCGACCCGCCCCGAGACGACGCGGCGGCCGTGATCAGTGCCTGCCGTGCTGCCGGGATCCGGCCGCTCCTGATCACGGGCGACCACGCCGAGACCGCGCTGGCCGTCGCCCGGGCGGTGGGAATCGCGGGACCAGGCGGCGAGGTCGTCGAGGGCGACGCCGTCGCGCGGGGGGAGCACGTCGCCCGGGTGGAGCACATCGACGTGTACGCACGCACGCATCCCGAGCAGAAGGTCGACATCGTCGACGCCTGGCAGGCGCAGGGGCACGTCGTCGCGATGACCGGTGACGGGGTGAACGACGCACCCGCACTCCGGCGCGCTGACATCGGGGTCGCGATGGGACGGCACGGGACCGAGGTGGCCCGCCAGGCGGCAGACCTCGTGCTGGCCGACGACGACCTGCGCACCGTCGTCACGGCCGTGGCCGAGGGACGTCGGATCTACGCCAACATCCGGACGTTCCTCCGCTACGGACTCTCCGGAGGTCTGGCGGAGGTGCTGGTCATCCTGCTCGCGCCGTTCGTCGGGATCGCAACGCCGCTGCTGCCGGGGCAGATCCTGTGGATCAACATGCTGACGCACGGCATCCCCGGAGTGGCGTTCGGCGGCGAACCGCTGGATCCCGGCCTCATGCAGCGGCCGTCGCCGTCGCCGGAGCGATCGGTACTCGGGGATGGCCTGGTCCGGCGGATCCTCGCCGGAGGAGTCCTGATCGCGATCGTCAGCATCACCGCCGGCCTGCTGGCGTCCGCCTACTCGTGGCACACCACCACCGTCGTGTTCCTGACACTGGGGCTCGCGCAGCTCGCCCTCGCCATCGCCCTTCGCGCACCGCGAACGACCCGCGGGCTGGCCGAGCGGGCGCTCGAGCTGTCGGTGGCCGCGGCCGTCGGCCTACAGGTACTCGCCGCCTCGTGGGCGCCGTTGCAGGACCTGCTCGGGACCCGGACGGTCGAACCGGCGGCCTGGGGCACCGTGCTCGTCCTCGCGGCGCTCCCGGCGGCGGTCGTCAAGGTGAGCGCCGCTCGGCACCGAGTGGCTCAGCCCGCGTCGTCGCCGGAATCGGGCGCCAGGCCGGGCGCGAAGTGGTGGACCTCGGCATCGGGGCCGGGGAAGAAGACCGACTCGTGACCGTTGTCCGACCAGCGCACGACGTACGGCGGACTGCCGTCGGCGTGCCGGACCTGGAGGATCTCGCCGTCGCGGACCGGGCCGCCGACGCGGTTGCTGCGGACGATCAGGCGATCGCCGACGGATGCGTACATGCCGTGCTCCTCTGCTCGGGACGCGGACGCGTCCGTCATCTCGACTCTCGGACGTGGCGGGACCGGCCGACAGTGCCAGAGGTCCTCGCGCGCAGGTGACGTGTGTCCCTGCCGCTCTCTGAGTGGCCCGCGCACGATGGGAGGGTGCGCGCATGGGAGGTGTCGGGGATGCCTGGCCGGATCGGGCGGCTGCGGCCGGTGGACCGGCCGGTGCCGCTCCCCGGGGACGACGAGCTGCTGGTGCGGGTGACGTCCTGCGGCGTGTGTCGAACCGATCTGCACCTCGCCGATCTCGAGCTCCCGCCGCGGCGCCCGGGCGTCGTACCGGGCCACGAGGTGGTCGGAGTCGTGGTCGGAGCGGGTGCGGCTGCCACGCGGCTCGGTGCCGGTGCGCGGGTCGGCGTGGCCTAGTTGCGTTCGACCTGCGGGCTCTGCGCGTCGTGTCGCCGCGGTGCCGAGAACCTGTGTGTCCGCGCGGCCTTCACCGGCTGGGACGCCGACGGCGGGTTCGCCGAGTACGCCGTGGTGCCGGAAGCGTTCGCCTACGAGCTGCCGGCGGCCTTCTCCGACGAGGAGGCGGCGCCGCTGCTGTGCTCGGGAATCATCGGCTACCGCGCGTTGCGTCGCGCCCAGCTGCCTGCGGGAGGCCGGCTCGGGATCTACGGGTTCGGCGCCAGCGCCCACCTGACCGCGCAGATCGCGATTCGGCAGGGAGCCGAGGTCCACGTGCTGACCCGCGACGCCGGCACGGGAGCTTGCACTCGCTCTGGGTGCGACGTCCGTGGGTCCCGCTGACGGGCGCCCGCCTTGCCCACTCGACAGCGCGATCCTGTTCGCGCCGGCGGGCGAGCTGGTCCCGGTCGCTCTCGAAGCGCTCGACCAGGGCGGCACCCTCGCCGTTGCGGGGATCCACCTCAGCGACATTCCAGCACTGGACTACCAGCGGCACCTCTTCCGCGAACGCACGCTGACCTCGGTCACCGCCAACACCCGAGCGGACGGCGAGGAACTGCTGCGGCTCGCCGCCGAGCTCGAGGTGCGGCCCTCGGTCACGACCTACCCGTTCTCCGCGGTCGATCGCGCGCTGGAGGACCTGGCGCGGGGCAGGTTCGCGGGTGCCGCGGTGGTCACCGCACCGGCAGGACCTTAGGTCCCGCCAGCCATGACCTTCGGTCCTGCCGTGACCTGCCGGGGAAGAGCATGATCGGAGATGCGGCAGACCCCGGTCCTTCGACCGGTCGAACCCGCAAGTGCCGGCCCGCCGGCAGCCGCGAAGTGATGGTGGTCACCGACCACAGATCCGCCGTCGTCATGACGGATGCAGCGACCGCGTCGACGGGCCGGCCACCCTGTGCAGGAACGGTCACCGAGGAGGGGAGCGCCATGGCGGCGCTGGCGGAACAGTTCGTCGCAGGATCGGGCTCGCGCCGGCGGCCTCGGATCGCCTCGGCGGAGGAGTTCCCCTGGCCGGAGGACGGCGTGCACGTCGTGCCCGATGACGAGATCGACGCGGCCGTCCCCCTCGCTCTCGCCCTCATCCCTGCCAAGGGCGTCGAATGATGCAGGACGCGCGGGGGCCTCGGTCACATCGTGAAGCTCGGCCTCGACGTGCCGGGGCTTCGCGTGCCTCCCGCTCTCTTCGGTCGTCATGGTGACGAGATGATGGGCGGCTCACCGGACGATGGCCACCGGGCACTGGGCGTGGGTCAGGACGTGCTGGCTGACCGAGCCGAGCAGCATCTCCGAGAACGCGTCGCGGCCGCGTGACCCGACGACGACCAGCGACGCGGCCCGACTCGCGTCGACGAGCACCGGCCCGGCCCGCACGGGGATCGCCTCCGAGACGATCTCGACGTCGGGGAACTGGGCGGTGCACTCGCGGCACAGGTCCTTGACCAGCTCCTCCGCGGCGGCCAGCCGGCGGTCGGCGACCTCCGACTCGGCGCCGTCGAAGGTCAGCACGTGGGCGAGCACCGAGAAGTAGCCGTGGATAGCGGTGAGGCCCTCGCCGGTACGCCGGGCTCGCTCGCAGGCGAACCGCAACGCGCGTGCGGACGCCGCAGAATCATCGACGCCGACCACGATCCGGTCCACGACCTTCGAGTGCCGGGGACGCACGACGACGACGGGACACGGTGCGTGTCGTGCGACGTGCTGGCTGACCGATCCGGTCAATGTGCCCGCTGTCAGCCCGTGTCCGGTGCTCCCGACGACCACCAGGTCGGCCCTCTCGGCGGCACGGAGCAGCTCGGGGACGACTGGTCCCGGGCGGACCTCCACGATGGCTTCGAGGAGTCCGAGCACCTGCAGCTGCTCCTCGGCCGCTTCGCGCCAGCCCTGGACCGCCCTGTCCATCTCGTCGCGGTAGTGGCCGACGACCGGGTCCATCGCGGTGCCGACGAGCACCACGTGGACGTCGGACTGTGGGGCGGCGTTCTCGGCAGCCCAGGTGAGGGCGGCGGCCGCGCCGGAGGATCCGTCGAACCCGACGACGATGCGGGGAGGGCTGTCCGTCATGGCGTCAGCCTGCGCCGTCACGAACGCGACCAGTAGGGCCAAAGGGCACTACCGGTGAGTGCCGGAAGGCCGTGGAGCGGGTCGCGCGGCGGCTCTGGACTGGATGGAGGTCAACCGACGGAAAGGACGGACGATGGTCACGTTGAGCACCATCAAGGCCGACACCGGGGGCTGGGTGGGACACAGCGCCGTGCATGGCGAGCAGATGGAGGA
This sequence comes from Nocardioides sp. L-11A, assembly GCA_029961745.1. NCBI lineage: Bacteria > Bacillati > Actinomycetota > Actinomycetes > Propionibacteriales > Nocardioidaceae > Nocardioides > Nocardioides sp. L-11A. Next base: position 3,760,347 of record CP124680.1, on the reverse strand, counting down.
GGCGCGAAGGCGTGTGGTCCGGGCCCGCGAGACGGGTCTGCTGATCGACGGCTACGTCAGCGCCTGCGGCGACGACCTGGCCCTGATCATGACCGTGCGTCGCTGCGACACCGGGGCCGGCCCCGGGCCGAGGGACGGTGCTGGCCCCGCAGTGTGCCCGGGCGGGTGGTGCTGGTCCGGACCGATCCCCTTGGTCGTCAGGGGAGTTGCACGTAACCGTGCTCCATCTTCCAGAGGAAGTACTTCTCGAAAGCCAGCTTCATCAGGTGGGCCTGGGGGCCGGGGACGAGCACGCCGTGCTTGCGGGGCGGCAGCATCTTGTCCGCCAGGATCACGACACCGTTGTTCCCGGCGTCCATCACACAGACCGCCTTGATGTCGCCGAACGGGCGTTCCTCCGTGGGTGCCTCGCCGCGCACCTGGTGCGCGATGTTGCGGGCCGCGACGTGCGCCTGCTGCTCGGTCGGGAACCCGGTCTTGGGCACCCCGACGGGCACCGACGTCGTCCACGGCACTTCGACAGCAGCGGCCACACCTACGGCGTAGACCTCGTCGTGCTTCTCGCTCTGGTACGTCGGCCGCACCGGCACGAAGCCCTTGACGTCGGCCAGCCGCGACGCGCGCAGGAAGTCCTGCCCGAGGAAGGGAGGCACGACCATGCTGAACGAGAAGGGGAGTCGTTCCCCGTTCGCGAGGACGATCGCATCCTCCTCTGCTCGCTCGAGCGCGATCCCGACGCGGGACTCGATGCCCTGCTTCTTCAAGAACATGCCGAGGAGCTGCTCGCCGTGGGGCAGGCCACCGATGCCGAAGTGGCCCAGGAAGGGCTCGGCGGTGACGTAGGTCAGCCGGGTCTGCTCGCGCAGGCCGGCCTTCTTGAGCTGGTGGGCGGTGTTGAAGAGGAACTCGTAGGCGGCCCCGAAGCACCCCGCCCCCTGCGTTGCCGCGATGATCACGTCTCCCGGCTGCGCCAGGAACCGCCGCCACGCTGCGCCCGTCTCGATCGCCCGGTCCAACGTGGTGATGGTGGAGGTGTTCTCCAGGCCGGGGACGACGTCTTCGTCGTTGCGGTAGCCGGTGGCGACCACGAGGTAGTCGTAGACGCGGACCGCGCCGTCGTCGGTCGTGACGGTGCGGGCGGTCGGGTCGACGGCGGTGGCTGCCGCGTGCACGAACTCGATGCCCGCATGCTCCAGCGTCGGAGCAACCGGGAAGGTGATGTCTGACGGCATCCGCTTGCCGAAGGGCAGCCAGATCAGGCTCGGGGTGAACAGGAACCGGTCGCTGGGGGAGACGACCATGACGTCGACGTCCCCCGCGAGTTCGTGCTGCACCGCCAGTGCGGCCGTCAGGCCGCCGAAGTTCGATCCCAGGACGACGACCCGTGGACGCATCTCGTTCTCCTTCGCGCTGGCTGGATGGTTGGAATGCCTCCATTCAGCCGCGTCCGGGCCCCCGTGGGTGGAGGCCTACGGCCCGCCGGAGCGGGCCGTAGGTCCTCCCGGGCGTCAAGAGGCGTCGGCGACGTCGTCGAGGGCGAGGTTCCGTACGGCGCCGATCAGCTGCTCGAGGCCCGCCGCCGGCAGGGCGCCGGCCTGGCGGAAGACCAGCCGACCGTCCTTGAAGGCCATCAGGGTCGGGATGGACGTGATCTGGGCCGCCGCGGCGAGGTCGCGCTCGGCCTCCGTGTCGACCTTCGCGAAGACGACGTCGGAGTGGACGACGGCCGCGCGCTCGAAGACGGGGGCGAACATCCGGCACGGGCCGCACCAGGAGGCCCAGAAGTCCACGAGGACGATCGGGCTGTCCTGCACGGTGGTTTCGAAGGTGGCGGCGGTGAGGTCGACGGTGGTCATGGGCTGTCCTTCCCTGCGAGTGTGCGTACGAACCAAATAACCCCCTGGGGGGATGCAATGTTCCTCCGCCGCCAGAAGTCCTCGGCTGTCGGGACCTTGCGCCCTGCGGCGGGCGGGCATGCAGTGCGAGCGTGGGTCCCATCCCGAGCCAGGAGGTCTCATGTCCCCGTCCGAGGTGCTCGCGTCCGAGTTGATGTCGTGGCCGGTCGCGACCGTCGACCACTCCTGCACACTGCAGGAGGCGATCGAGGTCCTCGGTGCCGAGGAGGTCGGTGCCGTGGTGGTGACCCGGCACGGCCACCCGGTTGGAGTGCTGTCCGAACGCGATGTCGTCTCGCACCTCGCGCAGGCCGCCGATCCGGAGCACGTCACGGCGGGCGAGGCGATGACCGATGACGTCGTGACCGCGCCGGAGACGATCACCGTCCGCGACGCCACACGGCTCCTGGCCGCTGCGGACGTCCGCCACCTGCCCCTGACCCGGGGCGAAGCGATCGTCGGCATGCTCTCGTGCCGTGATGTCGTCGAAGCACTGGCCGGCGACTGACGCTCGGCAGGGGAGGAGGTCATCGGCACACCCAGGACCGGTGACGTCGTGCGCCGGGTCGATGGGACGTCCGCCTGGGATCGCACTCATTGCCGTGTGCCGGCGACGGGTGTCCTCGCGGCATGCTGACCCGGGCCGTTACAGGCACTCCGAGCGCGCATCTCGCGCGGGGCGGCCTGGTGCAGGCCCTCATGGGCGCCCATGGCACAGCCTCTCCGCTCAGGCCAGCAGACGCCCACCGTCGACGACGATCTGCGCTCCGGTGATGTACGAGGCGAGGTCGCTGGCGAGGAACAGGGCGGCGCGGGCGATGTCGTCCGGTGCGCCCATCCGTCGCATCGGAACCTGGGCGAGGAAGGCAGCGAGGACCGCCTTCGGGTCGACGCCGGACCCTCCCGCCGTCTGCAGGGCGGCGACGCCGGGAGTCGCGATCGCACCGGGCGCGATGGCGTTGACCCAGATGCCGTGCGGGGCGAGCTCGAGCGCGAGATTCTTGGTGAATCCCCAGACGCCGTGCTTGGAGGCGTCGTAGTGCGCCAGACCCACGCTGGAGGGGTGCAGTGCGTCGATCGAGGTCACGTTGATGATCCGGCCGCCGGTCTCCTGGTGGCGCATCCGCAGCGCGGCCTCGCGCGAGCACAGGAAGACGCCGCGGAGATTGGTGCGGATGACGCGGTCGAAGTCGTCGGGCGTCATGTCGAGCACTGGGACGCTGGGGAAGATCCCTGCGTCGTTGACCAGGACATCGACCCGGCCGCGCCAGCCGATGGTGTCGGCCACCAGGCGGTGCACGTCGTCGCTGTCACCGACGTCGGCGTACATCGCCATCGCCGATCTCCCGTGTGCGACGAGATCCTCGGCGGTCGCCTCCGCGGCCTCGAGATCGGCATCGGCGACGACGACGGACGCACCGGCTTCGGCGAGCCGCTCGACGATGCCGCGGCCGATGCCCATGGCGCCGCCGGTGACGATCGCCGTACGTCCGCTCAGATCGATGAGATCGGCGATGCTGGGTGGGCTGATGCTCATGACTGGTCCTCTCGTGGTCCGTTCGACACGAACAGCGTGCGCGCGTGTTGCCGGCGCGGACAGGGTCCAAAGACCCGCTGCGGCCCGGCACCTTGGCGCCCCGGTGATCCGAGATCGGTCCAGCCAGGTCACTCGGCGCTGACGGCGGACGTCACCTGGTCGCCCCACGCGGCACGGGCACCGGAGTCGCCGACCCGGTAGACCTGGACACCGGCGGCCAGCGCGGCGACGACAGTGCCGGTGGCCAGGATCCGAACGGCGCCGCGGGCGCGGGGAGGCCGGTGGTCGGCCCAGATGAGTCCGGCCACCAGGAGCAGCAGAGGGAGAGCGAACCAGATCAGCTGGTCGCCCAGCTGTGCATGGCTGCCCGGGTCCCCTACGCGCTTCTCCAGCGCCTCACCACTCGACGTGGCCACCGGCACGAGGGCCGTGCCCACGAGCAGGATCCCTAGGACCAGAAGGCCGTAGCGATGGCGCCACGTCGGACGGGCCACGATCGCCACGCTGCCGAGGATCGCCATCGGCAGCAGGACGACGACCGCGTGGACGACGAGGGGGTGAAGAGGCAGGCCGTTGACCAGGTCGAACATGTGAGCCCTCCGTCGGGTTGGGTAACGAGGCGCTGCGAGCCTCCCGCACGGCCTGTCATGGTCAGTGCAAGGCAACCTCAAATCCACGTCAAAGAACGGCGGTCGCGAGGCGCACGCGCATACGGTTCACCTCATGGCACGGGTCTTGCTGGTCGAGGACGACGACGCCATCCGCGCCGGACTCGTCCGCGGATTGGGCGGCCGCGGGCATGCTGTCACCAGCGTGGCGACCGGTGGCGCCGCGATGACCGAGCTCAGCTCGGATCCACCCCGATGTCGTGGTCCTGGAGCTCGGGCTGCCCGACGTGGATGGTGTCGGGGTGCTCGAGGTGAGTGTTGCCCTGAAGGCGGCCCCGGTGATCGTCGCACCAGCACGCGACGACGAGTCCAGCTGCTCGCGGATGTCTGGCAGCAGCCGTGGGTGGTGCGGACCAGACCGTCGATCTGCACCTGTCGTGGCTGCGGCGCAAGCTCGGCGAGTCGGCGGCGCAACCTCGCTACGTGGTGAGCTACGCGGCGTCGGCGTCGAGCTCATGGAGCCGCCGCCGATCCGCGTCGTCGCAGATCGACCCTGGTGCGGTACCCGGCTACCCCGGACCCTGGCCGGTCTCCGGGTGGACGAGGTCCCCGACCCGCACCGGGCCCGGGGTGACGACGGTGGCGTACACCCCCGCGCACGTGTCGCGCTCGGCGGCGAGGGTGCGCAGGAGTCCCGGGGTCCGGCGTCCTGACCCGGGGTCGACGTCGATGACCACGCAGCGCGAGATGGGCCGGTCCATGCGCAGCCGGGCGGCTCCGATCCGGACCGTGCGTCCGACCCAGCCCTCCTCGACGAACGGGACTCGCGTCTCCACCAGCAGGTTGGCACGCAATCTGGCGGGAGTCGGGTCCACGCCGGCGCGGGAACAGATCTCGGCCACCGTCGCCGTGCCGATCAACGACACCGGCATCGAGTCGAACGTGCCCCGATGCAGGCGCATCAGGCGGAGGCCTGCGCCGAGTCGGTCGGGCAGCGCGGGATCCGTCAGGGCGAGTTCCTCGCCCTCGGGAGTGCGTACGTCGACGGCGGACGCGTCGGGTCGCTCCGGGTCCCGCAGCCGCGGGGCGAAGAGCACCATCCGCGGCTCCTGCCGCGGTGTGTGCCACGGGAACCCGTGCGCCTCGTGGTCGGGACGGACGAACGCCCAGCGCCGGTCGCCGGCGAGCCCGTGCCAGCCGAGTTCGGCGTCGGCGAGCGATTCGCCAGCCATCGACTTCACGGGATAGCGGAACAGGGCACGCACACGTTCGGCGGCGTGGGTCATGGCGATGTCTCCTTGTCGGACACGGACGCGCTGGAGGGAACCCAGCCTGGCGGAGCCGTGCTCAGATCCCGTCGATGATCCGGATCTCGCGCGTGGCGGCGTCGCCGAGGACGGCGAGCGCCTCGCGGTACTGCGGCGACTCGTAGGCGTCGCGGGCCGCCTCCACGCTGGGGAACTCGATGAGTGTGGTGCGCAGCGGGGTGGCGTCCTCGAACACGAAGGCCGGGTTGCCGCGGGCGAGGAACCGGCCTCCGGCGGCGACCATGGCGGGCGCGGCGATCGCTGCGTAGCGCTCGAGGCGCTCGTGGTCGCGGATCTCGGTGAAGGTGTTGATCCAGTACGCGGACATGGGTCCGTCCTCTCCGGGGTTCGACAGGGGGGTCATGCACCGGGCCGGGCGGCGGCTCCGGGGCCGGGCCGCGCGCACATCGCCCACACGAGGCAGGCGGCCAGGATCACGATCGTCCCTCCCACCATGCCCGATCGGGCGTAGCCCGCGATGGCGGCGGCCAGGGGCTCGGCGCCGCGGGTGAGCTCGGCGTGGGTGGTGGTGGTCATGACCGAGGTGAGGAGCGCGGTGCCGAGTCCGGCGCCGACCTGCTGGGCGGAGTTGACCATCGACCCCGCCACCCCGCTGTCTTCTCCGGCATCGGCGGTGGCCAGGTCCGCCGCGGTGACCATCACGATGGTGCCGCCCACACCGAGCAGGACCATCGCGGGCAGGACGCCGGTCACGTAGGTCGACCGGGCCGAGAGCAGCGCGAGCGTCAGGACGGCGCCGCCGGCTGCCGTCAGTCCCAGTGCGAGGACGGAGCCCGGGGTGAAGGTGGCGCGCAGCGCGGGCAGCGTCCAGGTGATACCGACCGCGCCGAGCATGAAGGGGGCGAACGCGATGCCGATCTCGGTGGGCGAGCGAGCCAGGGCCACCTGGAGGAAGACCGTCAGCACGAACATCCCGGCGAACATCGCCACGCCCACGAAGAACGCGGCCACATAGCCCAGGCTCCGGGTCCGGCGCCGCAGCAGGTACGGCGGGACCAGCGGGTGGGTCGCCCGGCGCAGAGCGAGTGCGAAGGCGGTCAGCCCGGCAGCGCCGCCGAGCAGGAGGCCCAGGGTGCGTGCGTCCGACCAGCCCCACGCGGTCGCCCGGTCGAGACCACCCGCCACCGCGGCCAGGCCGAGGACGGCCAGGACAGCCCCGGCGACGTCGACGCGCGACCCCGGCCGCCGATCGCCCGGCGGCGCGAAGAGTCGTACGCCGACCGCGGCGAGCAGCGCGAGCGGGACGTTGACCAGCAGGCACCAGCGCCACGACAGCAGGTCGACGAGAAGGCCCCCGAGGAGCAGGGAGCCGGGGGTGCCCACGCCCATGACGATGCCGAGGACCGCGAACGCCAGGGCGCGCTCGCGGCCGGTCGGGAAGGCGACCGACATCAGGCTCACGGCGGTGGCCGCGACCAGGGCGCCCGCGCCGCCCTGGAGCCCCCGGGCGAGCAGCAGGAGCTCGGCGTTCGTGGCGAGCCCGCCGAGCACGGAGGCCGCGCTGAAGCCCACCAGGCCGGCGACCAGGCAGGAGCGCAGGCCGAGGACGTCGCCGAGCCGCCCGCCCAGCAGGATGAGCATGCCGAAGACGAGCGAGTAGAGCGTGACCACCCATCGGGCGGCGCCGGCGGAGAGTGACAGGTCCGTACGGAGGTCAGGCAGGGCGACGTTCATGATCGTCACGGACGCGAAGACCAGCACGTTGGCGCCCGTCAGGGCGGCCAGCGCCCACCACCGGCCGGTGCCCGACCCGGTCATGCCGCCCGGTCCGCCCGCGCGCCGACCAGGGTGTCGGCCAGGGCCGCGAGCCGCCGGCCCTGGTGCCGGGCCCAGGCCAGGACGTGCTCGTCCGGAGGCCCGTCCCCACCGATGCTGCTGACGCCGTAGGGGTTGCCGCCGGCGGCGTGGGCCGCGTCGTAGTCGACATAGCCCGTCGGTACGACGATCGACCCCCAGTGACAGAAGGTGTGGTAGAGCGCGAGCAGGGTCGACTCGTGACCGCCGTGGCGCTCGAAGGCGCTGGTGAAGCCGGTCGCGGGCTTGTCGGCCAGGTGTCCGGCCTGCCAGGCCGCGCTCGTCGAGTCCAGCAGCTGCTTGAGCTGGGCGGCGGGCTGTCCGAAGCGGGTGGGGGTGCCGAGGGCGAAGCCGTCGGCCCAGACCAGGTCCTCGACCGTCGCCTCCGGGATGTGGGCGGTGGCGGCGAGGTGGTCGCGCCAGGCGCTGTTCCTCTCGATCACGGTGGCGGGGACGAGCTCGGCGGCGCGACGCAGGCGGACGTCGGCACCGGCCTCTCGGGCACCGCCCGCGTACGCCTCGGCCAGGGCGTGCACCGAGCCGGTGGAGGAGTAGTAGATGACGGCGATACGGGGCATCGAATTATCCTAACGAGATTCCAGAATGACATTCTGAAATGTATCTGGAAGACTGCCTGCGGGCAAGCGAGAGGGGCGGCCGGTGGCGGCGCGACGGGGTAGGCCGCGGGACGACGCGGCGCGACAGCGGATCGTGCGAGCCGCGTCCGCGCTGTTCGAGCAACGCGGCTACGTGGGGACGACGATCGTCGACATCGCCGCGGAGGCGGGGGTGGCCGTGCAGACGATCTACCAGGCCTACGGATCCAAGGTCGGACTGCTCGGCGCGGCTCACGACGTGGCGCTGGCCGGTGACGACGACCCGGCCGCCCTTGCCGAGCGCGCCTGGTTCCTCGCGCTTCGTGACGCGCCCTCGCCGGCCGCGGCCTGGCGGGAGGCGCTGGCCGCCCTGTATCTCGGCACCGCGCGGGTGGCCCCGCTCTATGCGGCGATGCTGGCCGCGGAGGCCGATCCGGATGTCTCCGGGCTGTTGACCACGATGCGTGCCCAGCGCGCGGAGTTCAGCCGGCTGCTGGCCGAGCAGTTCGCGGCCTGTCCGGGAGGCGAGGGGCTCGACCGGGCCCGCCTGGCCGACGTCATCTACGCGGTCGAGTCGGTGGAGAGCCACGCCCTGCTGGTGACCCAGTGCGGTTGGAGTGTCGACGACTGGCGCGCCTGGGTGGACGACGTGGTGCAGCGGGAGATCTCGGCGCGCGACGCGACGGACTGACCGCGCCGCGCGCCGGGACGCGACCGTCAGTCGCGTACGGCGACCGCGTCGACCTCGAACAGCATGCCGGGCAGGGCGAGGGCGGCGACGCCGATCATCGTCTGCGCCGGTGGCTGGTCGCCCCAGATCCGGGCCAGGGCCGCGCCGATGACGTGGAGCCGCTCCTCGGAGTGCCCGACGACATAGGTGCCGAGCCGGGCGACCTGGGTGGCGTCGAGGCCGGCGGCCTGCAGGGCCGTGACGAGATGGGCGAAGGCGAGCTCGACCTGGGTCTCGAAGTCGTCGGAGGTGACCTGGCCGTCGGGGCCCGATCCGTACTGGCCCGCGATGAAGACGGTCCCTCCGCCCGTGTCCGCGATGTGGCTGTAGCCGAACCGCACGGGGTCGTGGAGTCCCTCGGGGTTGGTCCTGGTGACGGTCATGGGGAGTTCCTTCCGGTCGCGATGGCACCCGGGTGGGGCCTCTGGGTCGGTGTCCGCGTCCGCGGGGCTGCGTAGACCGTCCGTATAACAGGACAATACATATCCAGGATTGATCGGGGCGAGCCGGGTGCCGGCTCCCACGCAAAGCCCCCGGCGACTCAGCCGTCGTACGCCGCCACGAGCGGCGTGTCGACGCCGATCGCGCCGTAGCGTCCCGCGCCGCCCGGGGTGCCGACCGGTTCGGCGCGGCCGGGCAGCACCTCGGTGAAGAAGACTCGCGCGTCGTCGAGGTGCACGGCCTGCTCCGGGACGGTGCGGGCGAGCCGGTCGACGACGATCGCGGAGACCGGGCACTCCACCTCGCAGGCGCCGCAGTCGATGCACTCGCCGGGATGGATGTAGCTCTTGCGGTCGCCCTCGTAGATGCAGTCGACGGGGCACACGTCGATGCACGAGCGGTCCAGCTCGTCGATGCAGTCGGCGCCGATCACGTAGGTCATGGGATCTCCTCGAGGGTCAGGGTCCGTCGGTCGAGTGACCGGGGAAGAGGGTGAGGGTGGGGTCGAGGTCGACCGCGACGTGGTTGACCGCCGTCGCGACCTCGCCGAAGCCGACTGACATCAACCGCACCTTGCCGACATGGCCGGTGAGGTCGCCGGCGGCGAGGACGCGGGGGAGGCTGGTGCGCTGCGCGCGGTCGACGACGACCGAGCGGGCGTCCAGCTCCAGGCCCCAGTCGCGCAGCGGCCCGAGGTCGCTGACGAAGCCGAGCGCGGCGATCACGTGGTCCGCGGGGATGACCGTCTCGGTGCCGTCCTTCGCCCGCAGGGTCGCCTTCTCCAGCCGGCCCGCGGCCAGGTCGCCGTCGAGCGCGACGACCTCGGTGTCGGTGTGCAGCGCGGCCGGACCGGCCAGCACCCGCTGCAGCGTCGCCGCGTGGCCCCGGAACGCCGCCCTCCGGTGCACCAGCGTCACCGACCGCGCGATCGGCTCCAGGGCCACGGCCCAGTCGAGCGCGCTGTCGCCGCCGCCGACGATCACGACGTCCTGGTCGGCATGGGTCGCGGGGTCGAGGACGAAGTACGACAGACCGCGTCCCCGCCAGGGCGCGCCGCACGGCAGCGGCCGCGGCGTCGGGGTGCCGATGCCCGCGGTCAGGATCACTGCCCGGGCCGCCACGACGCTCCCGTCGTCGAGGGTGACCAGCGCGCGCTCGGCGTCGTACCCGAGGGAGACGGCCTGGCGCCCCAGGAGGTACGACGGCCCGTAGGCGTCGGCCTGCGCGACCAGCGCGGCAACGAAGTCTCGTCCCCGGATCGCCGGGATCCCGGCGACATCGCGGATCTCCTTCTCCGGGTAGAGCGCACTCACCTGGCCGCCGGGCTGCGCCAGCACGTCGACGACGACGGTCGACAGGCCGCGGAAGCCGGCGCAGTAGGCGCCGTACAGGCCGGTCGGCCCGGCGCCGACGATGAGCACGTCGGTGGTGATCCGGTGCGGTGCATCCATGGGGGAGGTCTCCTCGGTCGGGGTGGACGCCGACGAGGATGCCGCCCGGACCGGCCGGTGTCGCGGCTCGTGGATCGCTGAGCGGACCACTTCCCTTGTCGGGCCCCACGCGGCGATGGTCGGCTGCCGCCATGACCGAGAACGTCACACTCACCGCGCCTCCGGGCGCAGCGGCGAAGGCCCGTCGCCCCCGCCCGCCCCGGCACCGCGAGGGCCGGCTGCCCGGGCGGCAGGACTGGTCGACCTGGCCGCACTACCAGGCCGCGGCCGCCGGCTTCCGGGGTTACTGGTACCCCGTCTGCTTCGCCGACCAGGTCGGCGCTCGGCCGCACCGGGTCACCCTGCTCGGCGAGGACCTCTTCGTGATCCGTGACAAGGGCAGGCTCTACGGGATGAGGAACCGGTGCCCGCATCGCGGGGTACCGCTGAGCAACGGCAACCAGCAGTTCCCCGGCTCGATCTCCTGCGTCTACCACGGCTGGACCTTCGACCTGGAGACCGGCGACCTGGTCGCCGCGATCACCGACGGCCCGCAGTCGCCCATCTGCGGCAAGGTCACCCAGCCGACGTACGACGTCGAGGAGCGCCTCGGCATGGTGTGGGTCTACGTCGGCGACGGCGAGAAGCCGCACCCGATCGACGAGCAGCTGCCCGAGGAGCTGGTGTCGAACCCGGCCGTGCTGGGGCAGCGGATTCAGGCGCGCGAGGGCAACTGGCGCTTCGCGGTCGAGAACGGCTACGACGAGGGTCACGCGAAGTACCTGCACCGGACGGCCCTGTGGCGGATGTTCAAGCCGATGCCGGTCTGGAACACCACGCGGATCGTCAAGCGGGACCGCTGGATCTACCGGGTCCAGGAGGAGCAGCACTGGACCGCCGACTTCCCCGGCCTGGGCCGCTGGACCGGCCTCGCCTGGTACAAGGCCAAGCCTCCGCAGCAGGCCAGCAATATCGGCAACACCAGCAGTCACCGCGAGATCGATCCGGTCATCGCCGCTCAGGAGTTCCCGGGCTTCGCCTCGGTGAGCATGCCCGGTGTGCTGCGGATCGCCTATCCCACGTTCATCCACTACGAGTTCTACGTGCCGATCGACGCCGACCGCCACCTGTACGTCGGCGTGCTGGCCGACTTCCGCGCGGGCCTGCGCACGCTGCCCTTCTACGCCAAGTACCTCGGCGCCGTGCGCTGGCTCTTCCACGGCCAGTTCTCCGGACAGGACAAGTGGATGGTCGAGATCACCGACGCCCCGCCGGAGAAGCTCTACCGCCCCGACGACTCGCTGCTGCAGTGGCGCCGGCTCGCCGAGGACGTCACCGAGGAGCGCCTCGCCGCGCTGCGGGAGCAGGGCCTCGCCGACACCCGGGAGGAGGGCTGATGTCCTCGATCGTCCTCGGTGTCGGCGCCTCCCACTCGACGCTGATGAACACGCACGCGGACCAGGTCGTGCACACCGACCGGGCCGAGGCGTTCCGCGCCGGCCTCGCCGCCGCCCGCGACCGGCTGGCCGCGGCCCGGCCGGACGTGGTCGTGCTGGCCGGCTCCAACCACTTCCGCGGGTTCTGGCTCGACCTCATCCCGTCGTTCACGCTCGGTGTGGGGGAGGTGATCGCGGCGGGTGAGGCGGGCACTCCGAAGGGGCCGCAGCACGTGGACCCGGCCTTCGCGCAGGAGCTCGCAGCCGAGCTCGTCGGCGCCGGGATCGACGTCGCGATCTCGGCCCGGCTGCAGATCGACCACGGTCAGTCGCACGCGATCCAGTACCTGCTGGACGGGATCGAGGTGCCCGTCGTACCCCTCGTGGTCAACGTCTTCGCGACCCCGCTGCCCACCCCGGCCCGCTGCGCCGGGGTGGGGGAGGCGATCGCCGCAGCCGTGGCGCGGATCGGCGGCGACCGTCGGGTCGCCGTGGTCGCGTCGGGCGGGCTGTCGCACCAGCTGCCGTGGCCCTCCGACTGGACGGACCCCGAGGGCGCGGACGAGGAGTTCCTCGTCGACGCCTGGCTCAACGGCCGCGGGGAGTGGGAGCGTTACGACCAGCGCCGCCGCGAGATCATCGTGGCCGCGCAGCCGTGCATCTTCCGCGACTTCGACGAGCACTTCCTCGCCGACCTGGAGCGCGGCGAGCTGCGCAGGTACGCCGAGCTGAGCAGCGAGCAGATCGCCGAACGGGCAGGCAACGGCGGCCAGGAGCTCCGCACCTGGCTGGTGATGGCCGCCGCGCTCGGCTTCCGCGCCGGTCGGGCGCTCGCCTACGCCGAGATGCCCGAGTGGCTCACCGGCATGGGCGTCGCCGTCATCGACGGGATGGGGGCGGCAGCATGAGCCCGACCTCGCCCGCCGCCGGCCCCCGCCCCGAGAGCCGGTACGCCGACGCGGACGGCGTGCGGTTCCACTACGTCGAGGCCGGCACCGGCCCGGACACGCTCTTCCTGCACGGCGGCGGCCCCGGCTGCACCGGCTGGAGCGACTTCGGTCCCGTCGTCCCGCTGTTCGCCGCCGACCGCCGCTGCGTCGTCCCGGACCTGCTCCAGTACGGCCGGTCCGAGAAGTGCCGGATCACCGGGCCGATGTGGGACTTCCACGCCGCGAAGACGGTCGCGCTGCTGGACGAGCTGGAGATGCCCCGTGCCGACATCGTCTGCAACTCGTGGGGCGGCACGATCGCGCTCTGCCTCGCGGCGACGTACCCGGAGCGGGTCCGTTCGCTCGTGATCACCGGCAGCATGCCGGTCTTCTACGGCCCCCTCGCGCCCCTGCCGGAGAACGGGCACCGCGGCCGCAACGCCCGCGACGTCTACTACGGCGGCGAGGGGCCCACCCGCGAGAAGATGCGCGCGCTGATCACCCGCCTGGAGTGGTACGACGGCGCCCGGCTGCCGGACGAGACGGTCGAGCTGCGCTGGCGGCAGAGCCTCGACCCCGGCGAGCGCGCGCTCGCCGCGAGATCGGACTCGCCGCGCGGCGACTGGCAGGACCTCACTGCCGAGCTCGGCCGGGTCGAGGCGCCCACCCTCTTCCTGTGGGGCCGCGAGGACGCCTTCCTCACCCCCGACTACCCGATGATGCTCGCCCGGATGGTGCCGCGCGGCAGCCTGCACGTGATGGACCACGTCTCGCACCACCTGCAGGAGGAGCGCCCGGGCGCCTATCACGCCGTCGTCGACGGCTTCCTGCGCGCGATCGACCATCCCTGAGCCGAAAGGACCCCCGATGAAGCCGTTCCTCGCACTCGGCGCGCTCGTCGCCGGACTCGCCTGCCTACGGGTGGCCAGCCGCAGGCTCGCGTCGCATCAGACGGTGCTACCCGCGATCAGCACCAGGATCAACACCCGGGTCACCCGGATCAACCAGCCCTGACCTCGCCGAGACCCGGCACCCGACAGAGAGACCACCATGACCACCACCATCTGGACCGAGCTCGCCGGCACCGACTTCACGATGACGACCGTCGACGCCGGCGGCGTACCGACCCGTGCCCTGCAGGCCGGTAGCGGGGACGAGCACGTGATCTTCCTGCACGGCACCTCCGGTCACCTCGAGGCGTTCGCGCGCACCATCCCGGCGCACGCCGAGAGCTACCGCTGCCACGCGATCGACATGCTGGGGCACGGCTTCACCGGCAGGCCGGACGTCCCCTACGAGATCCCGCGCTACCGCGACCACCTGCTCGCCTACCTGGACGCGCAGGGCATCGAGAGGGCCCACCTGGTGGGGGAGTCGTTGGGCGGGTGGGTGTCCGGACGGCTCGCGATCGACGACCCGGGCCGGGTCGCCTCGATCCAACTGTTGTGCGCCGGCGGCACCGTCGCCAACCCCGAGGTGATGGAGCGGATCCGCACCAGCACCCGGCTCGCCGTCGAGACCGACGACATCGAGCTCACCCGGAGGCGGATGCGGCTGCTCATGGCCGACCCGGCCGACGCGACCGAGGAGCTGGTCGCGATCCGGCACCTGATCTACCACCGGCCCGAGTTCGCCGCGAACCTCGACAACCTGTTGTGCCTGCAGGACCTCGACACGCGGTTGCGCAACATCCTGCGTCCTGAGGACCTGGCGGAGATCACCGTGCCGACGCTCATCGTCTGGGGGCGGGACAACCCCTTCGGCGAGGTTCCGGAGGCGGCGGCGATGCACGCCCACATCCCCGGCTCCGAGCTGGTCCTCCTCGACGACTGCGGGCACTGGCCGCAGCACGAGCAGGCCGAGCGCTACAACCCGATCAGCCTGGCGTTCCTGGCCAAGCACCCGGTGGGATGAGCATCGAGCGCGAGGTGGCCGCGGTCCTGGGACACGTGTCCCGGGACCGGCTGCTCGGCGCGGTGGCGGGCGTCGTCGACATCGCCAGCCCGACGGGGGGTGAGGGCGTCCTGGCCCGCTGGCTGGTCGACCGGATGGGCACCGCCGGCCTCCGCGCCGTCGAGCAGCGCATCGACGGGCGGCAGTCGAACGCCGTCGGCGTGCTGGCGGGCGGCAAGGGCCCGTCGGTGCTGCTCTACGCGCCGATCGACACCTTCACGACCGGGGACTCGGCGTACGACGTGCCGGGGGCGGCGGCCCTGCTCACCCCGGACATGCTGCCGCGGGCCACCGTGCACGGCGATCTGGTCGAGGGGTTGGGGGCCGGCAATCCCAAGGGCCATGCGGCCTGCGTGCTGGTCGCGGTCGAGGCCCTCGCGGCCGCGGGCGTCGAGCTGGCCGGCGACGTGGTGGCCGGCTTCGGTGCGGGCGGCATGCCCGCCTTCGCCCACGACGACCGCGCTGGTCGGTCGAACACCGGCCACGGCGTGGGCGCGACCTTCCTCGTGGAGCGCGGCTTCACCACCGACCACGCGGTGATCGCCAAGCCCGGCTGGCAGGTCTCGCACGAGGAGGTCGGCCTGGTCTGGCTCGACGTCGTGGTGCCGGGCATCCACACCTACGTCGGCAGCCGGCATCGGCTGCCGTACCGCAACGCCGTGGCGCTCGCCGGCGAGGTGGCGATCCGGTTGGAGCGCTGGTTCGAGGAGTACGCGGAGCGCCACGAGACCGGCACCCTGCGCCCCCAGGGCATCGTCTCCTCGGTGCGCGGCGGACTCGACCACCTCGCCGCCGCGACCCCGGCCGAGGTGCGGCTGCGGCTCGACGTACGGCTCACGCCCGAGCAGACCCCGGCCACGGTCACGCGCGCGGTCCGAACCTTCCTCGACGGGGTCGGTCGCGAGCTCGACACGAGCCTGACCGTCACCCAGGTGGCCGCCGTCCCCGCGAGCCGCACCGCCCCGGGCGCGGACGTCGTGCGGGCGACGATCGCGGCATGGGAGGCGGTGGCCGGGGAGACGCACCGGCCGGCCACCGGCAACAGCGGCGCGACGGACGCCAACATCCTGCGCCTGCGCGGCCTGCCGACCGCCCGGGTGGGGATGCCCAAGGTCGCCGTCGGACCGGACGGCAGGCCACCCGACTTCACCCGGGGCATGAACCTCGTCGACCTGCGCGAGGCACGACGCCTCGTGGAGGTCCTGGTGCGCACCGTGCTCCTCCTGCAGCGGTCGGCTCCGGGTGGTGGTGCCGGGGCCCCCGACGGTCCCGCCCGCGCACCGGCTGCCCGGCAGTGACACCCTGGGTCGGGTGACCGCACCGACCGTCGCGTCCCTGTGCTCCGGCCTCGGGCACCACCTGGTGCCCGCAGCGGGCTTCGACGTGCCCCGCACCGAGGTCACCGCGGTCCACATCAGCGAGCTGACGGAGCCCGAGGCGTACCTGAGCGGGGGAGAGCTGCTGCTGACCACCGGCCTGGCGCTCCCGGTGGACGAGGCGGGCTGCGCGGCGTACGTCGACCGGGTGCGGGGGGCCGGCGTCAGCGCGCTCGCGCTGGGGCTCGGTCCGGTCCACCAGGAGCCGCCGGAGGCACTGGTCACGGCCTGCCGGGCGGCCGGCCTGCCCCTGCTCCTGGTGCCGCCCGCGACCCCCTTCCTGACCGTGACGCGGGCCTACTGGACCGCGCAGTCCCGCTCGACCGAGCAGCGGCTCAACGACGTCGTCGCCGCGCACCGGGCGTTGGTGGAGGCGGCGGTCGCGCCGGATCCCGCGGGATCGGTGCTCGGCTGCCTGGCCCGGTGGCTGCCGGGCTGGGCCGTGCTGCTCCACCCCGACGGCTCGGTCGATCTGACCCACCCGCCGGCGCTCGACGCCGAGCTCCGGGGTCTCCAGGAGGAGGTCGCGCGCCTCGGCGTGGCCGGGATCCACTCCTCGGCGGCGTTCCCGGTGGGCGACGACGTCGCCGTCGTCTTCCCGTTGGCGGTCGGCGACCAGGTCGTCGGCTACCTGGCCGCGGGCTCGGCGCGCCAGCTCGACGCGGCCCGGCGGCGGGTGGTGCTGACGGCCGCGACCCTGCTCAGCCTCGACGCGGTACGACGGCGGCAGGTCGAGTCGGCGCGGGGAGCGACCCGGCGGTGCGTCGCCGTCCTGGTCGATCTCGGCATGGTCGACGCCGCGCGCCGGCTCGCGGCGGCGAGCGGGTGCCCGTCACCGACGGGGGAGGCGGCGGTGCTGGTCGTGCGGGGACGCGACAGCGAGCTCTTCGTCCAGGCTGTCGAACGGTGGTGTCCCGCCGCCCTGGCGGTGGCCGTCGACCGGACGACGGCGTGGTTCCTGCTGCCCGACGATCACGGGACGCTCGACGACCTGCGCCGGCGTCTGGTCGACCCGACCGCTTCGGTCGTCCTCTCCGACCTCGTCTCCCTCGCCGCCGTCGGGAGGGTCCGGGCCCGGCTCCAGCGGGAGTCGGCGGCAGGGGAGCCCGGAGCGACGATCGCGCCCCGGCGCGGCACCCGGCAGGAGGTGATCCGCGCCGTGGACGGGTTCGTCGCGACCGCGGGCGTCGACCTGCGGGCGGCGCTCGTGGCCTATCTGCGCCACCGCGGCCAGTGGGAGGCGGCGTCGACGGCGCTCGGCCTGCACCGCAACACGCTGCGCTACCGGGTGGGGCGGGCGATGGAGGAGCTCGGGCTCGACCTCGACGACCCGGACGTCGCGGCCGAGGCATGGCTGGCGCTGCGGGATCGCGGCATCGGCTGACGGCCCGGCGGCTGAGCGATCTGACGATTCGGGCGGAGAAATTGTCCGGATCGTCCAAAGACGCCACGCCGCGTCCTCCCTACGGTCGTGCCATCAGGCAGGAGCACCCCCCCGACGGAGGACACCCCCATGACCCCCACGACGTTGCCGGAGCAGCGCCGGATCCTGGCCACAGCCCTTCCCGGGCCGCGGTCGGTGGAGCGGCAGGCGCGGCGCGCCGCCGAGCTCGCCCACGGTCTCGGCACCACGATGCCGGTCTTCATCGACCGGGCCGGCGGCGGCATCCTCGTCGACATCGACGGCAACCACATCATCGACCTGGCCTCCGGGATCGCCGTGACGAGCGTCGGCGCGGCCCACCCCGCGGTCACCCGCCGGATCGCGGAGCAGGCGGAGCGGTTCACGCACACCTGCTTCCTGGTCACCGAGTACGACGGCTTCGTCGAGGTCGCCGCCGCCCTGAACCGGCTGACGCCCGGCGACCACCCGAAGAAGACCGCGCTGTTCAGCACCGGCTCGGAGGCGGTCGAGAACGCGATCAAGATCGCGCGCACCGCCACCGGCCGCTCCGCCGTCGTGGTGCTCGGTCACGCCTACCACGGGCGGACCCTGCTCACGATGTCGATGACGGCGAAGAACGTCCCCTACAAGCAGGGCTTCGGCCCGTTCGCCCCGGAGGTCTACCGGGTGCCCTCGCCGTACCCCTACCGCTGGCCGACAGGCCCGGAGAACGCCGCGGCGGAGGCCTTCGCCGCGCTCGAGGAGATCGTCACCACCCAGATCGGAGCGGCCAATGTCGCCGCCATCGTCGCCGAGCCCATCCAGGGCGAGGGCGGCTTCATCGTCCCGCCGCCGGGCTACCTGCGGGCGGTCCAGGAGTTCGCCGCCGAGCACGGCATCGTGTTCGTCGCCGACGAGATCCAGACCGGACTGGCCCGCACCGGAGCCCTGTTCGCGTGCGAGCACGAGGGCGTCGTACCGGACCTGATCACGACGGCCAAGGCGCTCGCCGGCGGCATGCCGCTGGCCGCGGTCACCGGCCGGGCCGAGATCATGGACGCAGTCCCGGCCGGGGGCCTCGGCGGCACGTACGCCGGCAACCCGGTCGCCTGCGCCGCCGCGCTCGGCGCGCTGGAGGCGATCGAGTCGGAGGGCCTGGTCGCACGGGCCCGGGAGATCGAGCAGCGGGTGCGTCCGCGCCTCGAGGAGCTGGTCACCCCCGGCTCGGTCGTCGGCGAGGTGCGTGGCCGGGGCGCGATGCTGGCGCTGGAGTTCGTCCGGCCCGGGACGTCCGAGCCGGCGCCGGAGATCGCCCGGGCGGTGGTCGAGCACTGCCACCAGGAGGGTGTGCTGACCCTGCTGTGCGGGACCTTCGGCAACGTCATCCGCCTGCTGCCCCCGCTGGTCATCCCGATGGACCTGCTGGACGAGGCCATCGACGTGCTCGTCGCCGCCGTGGGAAGCGCCCGATGAGCACGGCGTCCTACGACCCCCGCACCGGCGGCGTCGTCGCCACCGTCGCCGACACCACGCCCGACGAGCTGCGCCGGGTCGTCGGCGCCGCCGCGGCCGCGGCGCCGGTCCTGGCCGCGACCAGCCCCGCCGAGCGCCGTCGCTGGCTGGTTGCGGTGGCCGACGCGCTCGAGTCGCACCGCGACGAGCTCGCCCGCCTGGCCGACCGGGAGACCGCGTTGGGCCTGGAGCGGCTCGCCGGTGAGGTGACCCGCGCGGCCGGGCAGCTCCGGTTCTACGGCGAGGTGGCCGCCGAGGGCTCCTACCTCGGCGTCACCGTCGACGAGGCGACGGCCACGACCCCCGGGCTGGTCCGGGTCCACCGGCCGCTCGGACCGGTCGCGGTGTTCGGCGCCAGCAACTTCCCGTTCGCGTTCAGCATCCTGGGCAACGACACCGGCGCCGCGCTCGCGGCCGGGTGCCCGGTGGTCGCGAAGGCGCATCCGGCCCATGCCGGGCTGTCGCTGCGCCAGGCGGAGATCGCCCGGCAGGCGTTGGCAGACGCCGGGGCGCCGACCGGGACCTTCGCCGTCGTCTCGGGACATCAGGTCGGCGTCGACCTGGTCCAGGCCCCCGAGATCACCGCCGTCGCCTTCACCGGCTCCCAGGCCGGGGGCCTCGCCCTGTGGCGGATCGCCAACGAGCGCGACGTGGTCATCCCGGTCTATGCCGAGATGGGGACGGTCAACCCGGTCGTGGTGACCGCTGCAGGCGCCCGCGACATGGACACGGTCGCCCGGGGGCTGGTCGGGTCGTTCACGCTCGGCAGCGGACAGTTCTGCACCAAGCCCGGCCTGCTCCTCGCACCGGCGGGCAGCGGTGCCGCCGCCGCGGTCGCGCGCGCCCTGCACGAGGCGGGGCCGGCCCCGGTCATGCTGACCGAGGCCATCGCGGCCGGCGTCACCGCCGGGATCGACGCGATGGTCGCCGCCGGCGCCGAGGTCGTGGGCGAGGTGCCCGCGAGCGAGCCCGGCTGGGCCGCACCGGCGGCGGTGCTGACCGCGTCCGCTGAGGCACTGGTCCCCGGCAGCCGCCTGCTGGAGGAGACCTTCGGTGCCGTCGCCCTCGTCGTCGAGTACGACGACGCGGAGCAGCTCGCCGAGCTCGTCGGCCGCCTCCAGTCCTCGCTCGCCGCCAGCGTCTTCACCGGCGCAGCCGACGACCCGCAGGCAGCGGACACGATCGCCCTGCTCAGCGGCAAGGTCGGCCGGGTGGCCGTCGACGAGTGGCCGACGGGTGTCGCGTTCACCTGGGCCCAGCAGCACGGCGGCCCGTGGCCCGCGACCTCCGCCCCCGCCGCGACGTCGGTCGGCGCCCACGGGTTGAATCGGTTCGTGCGTCCCGTGGCCTACCAGTCCGCCCACGACTCCTGGCTGCCGCCCGAGGCGCGGGCGGCGAACCCGTGGAGGCTGCCGCGGCGGCTGAACGGCGTGCTGTCGTGACCCTTCCCCTCGACGGCGTCCTGGTCGCCGACTTCAGCCGGGTCCTCGCCGGTCCGCTCGCGGCCGCGACGCTGGCCGACCTCGGGGCCGAGGTGATCAAGGTCGAGCGCCCGGGCGTCGGGGACGACACCCGGCACTGGGGTCCGCCCTGGGCGCCCGGGGCCGAGGATGCCTCCAGCTCCTACTTCGAGTCCGCCAACCGCTCGAAGAAGTCGATCGAGCTCGACCTCGCGGACCCCGCCGACCGGGCGGTGGCCCAGGAGCTCGCCGCGCGGTGCGACGTCCTCGTCGAGAACTTCAGGACCGGCGCACTCGACCGCCATGGGCTCGGGTACGACGCGGTCGCGGCACGCAACCCCGGCGTCGTCTACGCCTCGGTCACCGGCTTCGGCAGCGGCGAGGGGGCCGCGCTGGCGGGCTACGACTTCCTCGTCCAGGCCGTCGGTGGCCTGATGAGCATCACCGGCCGGCCGGAGGAGCCGATGAAGGTGGGCGTCGCGCTGGTCGACGTCCTCACCTCGAAGGACGCCGTCGTCGGCATCCTCGCGGCGCTGCGGGCCCGCGAGCAGCGGGGCGGTCGCGGCCAACGGGTGGAGGTCAACCTGCTCTCCAGCCTGCTCGGCTCGCTCGCCAACCAGGCGTCGTCCTATCTCGCCACGGGGCAGGCCCCAGCCGCGATGGGCAACCGGCACCCGTCGATCGCGCCCTACGAGGCGCTGCGCGCGAAGGACGGCCAGGTCGCGCTCTGCTGCGGCAACGACGGGCAGTTCGCCCGGCTGGCCGCCGAGGTCGGCCGGCCGGGACTCGCGGTCGACGCCCGCTTCGCCACCAACGCCGACCGGGTCGCCCACCGCGACGCCCTCGTCGCCCAGCTCGAGGAGGCCCTCGCCGCCGACACCGTCGACAGCTGGGTCGCGCGGCTCTCCGCGGTGGGGCTGCCGGTGGGCAGGGTCGGCACCGTCGCCGACGGATTCGAGCTCGCCGCGCGGCTCGGACTCGACCCGACCGTCGACCTCGGGGACGGCGCGTCGCCGCAGGTCCGCAGCCCGATCAGGCTCTCGGCCACGCCGGTGAGCAGCTACGGCGCCCCGCCCCGCCTGGGGGAGCACAACGACGACATACGACAGATGCTGAGCACCTCTCAGAACGATCAGGAGACCCCGCGATGAGCACCCCGACCACCCCGCAGAGCCTGCCCCCCTTCGCCCCGCTCGACCCGGCGGGCATCGACGACCTGCTCACCGACGACGAGAAGGCGGTCCGCACCTCGGTCCGCCAGCTGTGCGCCGAGCGGATCGACCCGTACGTCGCCGAGTGGTTCGAGCAGGGCGCCCTGGCCGACGTCCGGGGGCTCGCCAAGGAGCTCGGCTCCCTCGGCCTGCTCGGCATGCACCTGGAGGGCTACGGCTGCGCGGGCATGTCCGCGACCGACTACGGCCTCGCGTGCCTGGAGCTCGAGGCCACCGACTCCGGCATCCGCTCGCTGGTCTCCGTGCAGGGCTCGCTCGCGATGTTCGCGATCTGGCGCTGGGGCTCGGAGGAGCAGAAGAGCGAGTGGCTGCCGCGGATGGCCGCCGGCGACGCCATCGGCTGCTTCGGGCTCACCGAGCCGGACGTCGGCTCCGACCCGGGCGACCTGCGCACCCGCGCCCGCCGGGTCGCCGGGGCCGGCTCCGACTGGGTCCTCGACGGCCGCAAGATGTGGATCACCAACGGCACCGTGGCTGACGTCGCCGTCGTCTGGGCCCAGACGGACGAGGGGATCCGCGGCTTCGTCGTACCCACCGACACGCCGGGCTTCTCGGCACCCGAGATCAAGCACAAGCAGTCGCTGCGCGCCTCCGTCACCAGCGAGCTGGTGCTCGACGGTGTCCGCCTCCCCGACGCGGCCGCCTTCCCGGAGGTCCGCGGCCTGAAGGGCCCACTGTCCTGCCTCAACGAGGCCCGCTACGGCATCGTCTGGGGCGCGATGGGGGCCGCCCGCTCGTCGCTGGAGACCGCGCTCGACTACGCCACCAGCCGGATCCAGTTCGGCAGGCCGATCGCGGCGTTCCAGCTGACCCAGCAGAAGCTCGTCGACATGAACCTGGAGTACACCAAGGGCCTGCTGCTCGCGCTCCACCTCGGCCGCCGCAAGGACGCCGGCCGGCTGCGTCCCGAGCAGGTCAGCCTCGGCAAGCTCAACAACGTCCGCGAGGCACTGGAGATCTGCCGCACGGCGCGCACGGTGCTCGGCGCCAACGGGATCTCCCTGGAGTACCCGGTGATCCGGCACATGAACAACCTGGAGTCCGTGCTCACCTACGAGGGGACCGTCGAGATGCACACGCTGGTCCTGGGGCAGGCGATGACGGGACAGGCCGCGTTCCGCTGAGCCGGGGGGACGCCGGCCGGGGCGCGCGGGGCCGCAGCGCCAGGTAGACCGCGGAGCCCGCGAGCACGCCCCAGAACGCGCTGCCGACGTTGAGCAGGACCACGCCGCTCATCGTGACGGCCAGGGTGGTGAGTGCGGCGACCGCGCTGTGCGGTGCGCCGCTCGTCGCGCCGCTCATGGCGCCGCTCAGCGCGGTGAGGGTCGAGGCGAGCAGGGCGACCGCGGCCAGCGCGGTGATGGTCTCGGCCGGGATCGAGCGGAAGCCCGCGACCAGGAATCCGCCGAAGACCCCGACCAGCAGGTAGACCGTGCCGGCGGAGAGCCCGGCGATCCAGCGCCGGTCCCGGTCCGGGTGCGACTCGGGGCCGGTGGCGATGGCCGCGGTGATCGCGGCGATGTTGATGCCGTGGTTGCCGAAGGGGGTCAGCACCGCCGAGGCCGTGGAGATCGAGCCGACCAGCAGTCGGTCGTCGGGGCGGTAGCCCTCCGAGCGGAGGAGGGCGAGGCCGGGAGCGTTCTGCGAGGCCATCGTGACGATGAAGAGCGGCAGCCCGATGCTGACCAGCGCGGCCGGGTCGAAGGTCGGCACGGTGAGCACCGGGACCGTGACCGAGAAGCCGCCCGTCACCGGCTCGAAGGCGCCGGCGAGGGCCGCCACGACGATGCCGACGACCAGGGCGACGGGGACGGCGTACCGGTCGACGAGGCGCTTGCCCACGAAGAAGGCGACGATCACGCTGCCGGCCAGCAGCGGGGCCGAGGCGAAGGCGTCGGTCGCGGTCACGACGAAGGGCAGCAGGACCCCGGCCAGCAGGGCCTGGAGCACGGGCGCGGGCACGTGGTCCAGCAGCCAGCCGAACCACCCGGTCCAGCCGGCGATCGCCGCGGCGACCGAGGCGACCAGGAAGGCGCCCACCGCGTCGGAGAAGGCGAACCCGCCGAGCGAGGCGATGAGCAGGGCCGCGCCGGGTGTCGACCACGCGACGATGACCGGGATCCGGGTGAACGCACTGAGCGCGATGCTGCACACCCCGTTGCCGATCGACACCGCCCACACCCAGGACGCGGTGTGCGCCTCGTCCAGCCCGGCGGCACGGGTCGCGGCGAGCACGATCAGGAAGGGTCCGGAGTAGTTCACCAGAGCCGAGATGATGCCGGCGACGACGGCGGAGAGGGATGCGTCCCGCGCCACGACCTGTAACGCCTTGCGGAGAGCGTAAGTAACGTTATCTACTGCTTTCATGAATGACGATAACAGAGCGGCCGCTATCGCAGAGATCCTGCGTCATCGCACCGAGACGATGGCGGTCGGTGACCGACTGCCCGGGGTCCGGCAGCTCTCGCGGGAGTTCGCAGCGAGCGCCGCGACCGTCTCCGCCGCCCTCGCCCGGCTCGCCGCGCTCGGTCTGCTCCGTGCCGAGCCGGGCCGGGGCACCTTCGTCGCGGGCCGCCGGGCCCGGCCCGATCCGGACTACAGCTGGCAGTCCCCGGCCCTCGGGCGCACCCGGGTCGACCCCCGGCGCGCGGCCCGGCTGGGTGCCCACGGTGATGCGGAGGACATCCAGCTCTCCTGGGGCTACACCGCGGCCGAGCTGCAGCCGACGGAGGCGCTGCGGGCCCAGGCGGCGCGGGCCGCCCGGGGGACCCGCGCCTGGTCGATGGTGCCCGTCGTCGGCCTGCCCGACCTGCGCCGCGTGCTCGCCGCGGAGTACGGCGCCGAGCCCGGCGACGTCCTCGTCGTGCCAGGAGGTCAGCAGGCGCTGGTGTTCGTGCTGCGGACCCTGGCCGAGCCGGGCGACACGGTGATCACGGAGAGCCCGACCTACCCGGGCATGGTCCTCGCCGCCCAGGCCGCCGGACTCGAGCTCACCGCGGTGCCGGCCGACCTCGACGGGATCCGTCCGGACCTGCTCGCCGACGCGCTGGAGCGGACCCGGGCCCGGGTCGTCTACCTCCAGCCCGGCTGCGCGAACCCCACGGGCGCGGTGCTCGGTGCGGAGCGGCGGGCGCAGGTGCTGGCCCTCGCCGCCGAGCACGGCGCCTTCGTCGTCGAGGACGACTGGGCCCGGCATCTCGGGCTCGACGGCCCGCCCCCGCCGCCGCTGCTCACCGAGGACGCGCACGGGCACGTCGTCGCGATCGCCACGCTGACCAAGGTCGTCGCCCCCGGCCTGCGGATCGCCGCCGTCGTGGCCCGCGGCCCGGCGGGGGAGCGGTTGCGGACCGCCCGGATCGCGGAGGACATGTGCGTGCCGGCGCTCCTCCAGGAGACCGCGCTCGGCCTGCTCACCTCGCCCGCCTGGCCGCGCCACCTCAAGCTGCTGCGCTCCCGGCTGGCCGAGCGCCGCGACGCCATGGTCGCCCACCTGCACGCCCACGGCGCGCACCTGGGTCCGACCCGGCCGCCGCGCAGCGGCATCCACCTGTGGGTGCGGCTCCCCGAGGGTGTCGACACCGGCGGGCTCGCGGCCGCCGCCCAGGCGGCCGGGGTGCTCGTCGGCGACGGCGCGCACTACTTCGTCGACGAGCCGCCGGCGCCGTACGTCCGGCTGTCCTACAGCGCGGCGTCCGAGCCCCAGATCGCCGAAGGGGTACGCCGGCTGGCGGGCCTGGTCGCGGACCGCTCGACGTCGTCCCCATAGGCCGCCCAGGTCGCGGCGAGCCGAGCGAGCCCCTCGGTCAGCGCGGGCGCCGGCTGCACGAAGCCGATCCGCAGGTGGTCGCGGTGCGACCCGTTGCCGGTGAAGGTCTCGCCGGTCGCCACCGCGACGCCGCCGCCGACCGCCTGGGCGGCGAAGCGCGCGGCATCGCTGCCGGCGGGCAGCTCCACCCACAGCGACCGCCCGCCGTGCGGCTGCTGCCAGCTCCACTCCGGCATCCGCTCGCGGAGCAGCGAGGTGGTGAGCTCGAGCTTCGTGCGCGCCTCGTCCACCCGGCGTGCGGCGATCTCGTCGGCCCGCTGCAGCAGCTCGAGGGCGACCAGCTGGGAGATGACCGAGGTGCCGAGGTCGTAGGCGCTCTTCATCCGCACCAGGCTCTGGATCAGGGACTGCGGCGCGCGCAGCCAGCCGACCCGCAGCCCGTCCCAGAGCAGCTTGCTCGTGCCGCCGACGGTGATCACCCGCCGCTCGTCGAGGAAGGCGGCCAGCGGCGGCGCGGTCGCGGGCTCGAAGAGCTGGTCGGCCAGGATGTCGTCGTCGACCACGAGGCCGCCGCTGTCGTGCACCAGCCGGGCCAGCAGCTCGCGGTCGCCGGCGGGCATCGAGTGCCCGGTCACGGTGTGGCAGGTCGTCATCACGTAGAACAGCGGCTGGGTCTGGCCGGCGACGTGCTCGGCGGCGGCCGCGATGCGCGGGGGATCGGTCAGGGCGGGCACGCTGAGCAGCCGCGCGCGGCGCATCCGGGCCAGGTCGAGCAGGCCGAGGTAGGTCGGCGCCTCGACCACGAACGGCGCGGTCCGGCGACGCAGCAGCTGGGTGCTCATCGCCAGCCCCTGCTGGGCCCCGGCGGTGATCAGGACCTGCGAGGGGTCGGTCGGCAGGCCGCGCCGGGTGTACCAGGCGGCGACCCAGGCGCGCAGCTCCGGCTCGCCCTCGGTGTGCTGGGTCGCGAGCATGGCGCGGGCGAAGACCTCGTCGGCGGTCGCGCGGATCGCCTCGCGCATCTCGCCCAGCACGGCCGGCGTGCTGATCGAGAGGTTGATCAGGCCCCGGCTGTGCGCCGGCTCGCGGTCGGTGGTGCCCTCGGTGAGGTCCATCATCCGCGGCAGCGAGGCGGTGCCCGGCGTCGAGGTCACGTAGCTGCCGCTGCCGACCCGGCGGTCGAGGACGGCGATCGCCTCCAGGCTCGCGTAGGCGCGGACCACGGTCGTGCGCGAGACGCCCAGCGCGGTGGCGAGCCGACGCTCGGCGGGGAGCCGCTGCCCGGCCGCGATCCGGCCGTCGCGGATCAGCTCGAGCAGGGTGTCGCTGACGATCCGGTGCCGCTCCCCGTCCTGGCGCAGGCGGCTGCTCAGCTCGGCGGTCAGTGCCGCGGACAGATCCATCATGTGACGTCCATTACCTCGAATTGGCCTCTTGCATGACCCCCGTCACATCGCAACGATACCGACACCTCGGGCCAATCGGACAGGTGATGGAGGTGCCAAAATGGACTGGTCTGGCCGGATCCTCGTGATCCACCACGACCCGGCGGTGCCGGCGGGTGCGTACGGCGACGTGCTGGCCACGTGCGGTGCGCCGGTCGAGCACGTCGAGCTGCACGCGGGCGTCCCGCTGCCGGCCCTCGCCGGCTGCCGGGCGATCGTGGCGCTGGGCGGGCCGATGGGCGCGCTCGACGACCACGTGCTGCCGGCGCTGGCGCAGGAGCGCCGGCTGCTCGCCGCGGCGGTCGCGGCCGGCGTACCCGTGTGGGGGGTGTGCCTGGGCGCCCAGCTGCTCGCGGCCGCGCTCGGCGGTGACGTCCGGCGCGGCGACCGGCCCGAGCTCGGCATGCACGACCTCGTCCGGGCCGCGGGTGCCGAGGACGACCCGGTCGGCGCGATGCTGCCCGTGCGGATGCCCGTCCTGCAGTGGCACCGGGACACGTTCACGCTCCCGGAGGGGGCGCGTCGGCTGGCCGGCTCCGACCTCTACGAGAACCAGGCGTTCGCCGTCGGCTCGGCCTACGGCGTCCAGTTCCACGCCGAGGTCGGGCTCGATGCGGTGCGCACCTGGGCCGGGCATCCCTCGTTCGCCACCGAGTTGCGGGCCCGGCACGGGGCCGGCTTCGTCGACGCGATCCTCGCCCCGACCGCCGCCCATGCGCCCGCCGGCAACCTGCTGGCGCGCGCCCTCCTCACGACGTGGCTCGGCACGTTCGTCCTCCCTCAGCACGATCATCAAGGAGTTTCGCTATGAGTAGCCTGGCCCTCTTCTTCGTGGGTTCCGTCCTGCTGTGCAACGGCCTCGGGTTGTTGGGGCGGCTCAGCCCCAAGGACACCGCGCCGATCAACCTCTTCATCGGCCTCACCCTGGTCGCGACCGTCGGCGTCACCGCCCTGCCTGTCGCGGGCGGCAGCGAGGCGGAGCTGTCGACCGTCCTGGGCAGCGCGGGCTTCCTGCTGTTCGCCTTCACCTACCTCTACGTCGCCCTCAACAACTTCCGCGACCTGCCGGGCCAGGGCCTGGGGTGGTACTGCGGCTGGGCGGTGCTGGTCTCGCTGATGCTGGCCTGGGTCAACGTCGACAGGTTCGACGACCCGAAGTTTGGCGCGATCTGGCTGTCGTGGGCCGTGCTCTTCTCCGCGTTCTTCCTGGTCCTGGCCGCCGGTCTCGACAACCTGACCGTGGCGACCGGCTGGCTCACCGTGCTCCAGGCCTTCACGACCACGACCCTCCCCGGCGCTCTCATGCTGACCGGCCGCTGGGACGACGTGCCGACGGGCGTGGTCGTGGCCGTCCAGGTCGCGGTGGTCGTGGTCTTCGTCGCCGTGGCGACCGTCCGCCGGCCGGTCGC
The DNA here is from genome assembly GCA_029961745.1 of Nocardioides sp. L-11A. Taxonomy (NCBI): domain Bacteria; kingdom Bacillati; phylum Actinomycetota; class Actinomycetes; order Propionibacteriales; family Nocardioidaceae; genus Nocardioides; species Nocardioides sp. L-11A. Next base: position 3,732,086 of record CP124680.1, on the reverse strand, counting down.
GACGCTGGAGGTCGCGAGCGCATGAACCGTCTCGCAGCCGCGGAGCGGGCAACGGGAGCCGAGCTGGCCTTCCGCTCGGTCGACGAGCTCCTCGCCGGCTTCCGCTCGCGGGAGTTCTCGCCCTCGGAGGTCCTCGAGGAGGTGCTCGCCCGGGCCGAGCGCTTCGCGGGCCTCAAGCCCTTCCTCACCGTCGACCCGGACGGCGCCCGGGCCGCCGCGCGGGTCGCCGACGACGGCTACGCCCGCGGCGCGCAGGAGCCGGCCCGGCCGCTGCTCGGGGTGCCGGTGACGATCAAGGACCTGCTGCGGACCGAGGGGCTGCGCACCACCCGTGGCTCGCTGCTGACCGCCGACCAGGTGCCCGACGAGGACGCGCCGGCCGTCGCCCGGCTGCGCGCCGCCGGCGCCGTGGTGGTCGGCAAGACCAACACGAGCGAGGGCGGCTGGAAGGGCGATGCCGGCAACCGGCTGATCGGTCCGAGCGCGAACCCCTGGGACCCGCGGTTCACCTCGGGCGGCTCCAGCGGCGGGGCCGGGGTGGCGGCAGCGCTCGGGCTCGGCCCGATCGCCGTGGGCACCGACGGCGGCGGCAGCGTCCGGATCCCGGCGGCCTACTGCGGTGTCGTCGGCTACAAGCCGACCTTCGGCCGGATCCCGTACCACCCGCCGTCGCCGGAGGGCCTCTCGCACGTCGGCCCGCTGACCCGCACCGTCGCCGACGCGGCGACCGCGGCGCGCCACATGGCGGGCTATGACCCGCGGGACCCGACGAGCGTGCCGGGCCGGGGCGCCGCCGTACCGGCACCGCGACGGCCGCTGCGGATCCGGATGGCGACCTCGCTCGGCTTCGCGAGCGCGGGCCCCGAGGCCTGCGCGGCGACCCGCTCCGCGGCCGCCGTGCTCGCGCGGGCCGGCCACGACGTCGTCGAGCTCGACCTCGACCTCCCCGACCAGCTGGGCACGATGATGACCCTCTGGGCCGGTCACGAGTCGGTGTCGTACGGCGCCGACCTCGACCGGGTCGCGGACCGCCTCGATCCCGGGCTGCTCGCGCTGATCCGGTACGGCCGCACCCTCTCGGCCTACGACCTGGCGGCCGCCCACGCGGGCCGCGCCGAGCTCCGCCAGCGGATGCGGTCGGAGATGGGGGCCTTCGACGTGCTGCTCACCCCGACCATGCCGGGCACGGCGTTCGCGCTGGGGCTCGACGCCCCGCCGGAGGAGGCGGGGGCCGACGTGGTGGGACTCGGCTGGACGCCGTTCACCTACCTCTTCAACCTGACCGGACAGCCCGCCGTCTCGGTCCCGGCCGGACTCAGCCGCGCGGGCCTCCCGCTCGGCGTCCAGCTGGTGGGGCTGCTGCACCGCGACGGCGACGTGCTCGCCACGGCCTCCGACTTCGAGGCCAACCGGCCGTGGCGTCCCGACTATCCCGGCCTCGACCCGCACATCGACCACCCAACCGAAGGAGACGAAGGCCGATGAACCAACGAACCAACCCCCGTCTGGAGGACCTGGCCACAGGCCGCGTGGGCTTCATCGCCGACCACGGGCTGTGGTCGGCGGACCAGCAGCGCAGGGCCGACGAGGTGCTGGCCGCCGTCGACGAGCAGGGCCTCGACGTGATCCGGGTCGTGTACGTCGACCCGCATGGGCTGACCCGCAGCAAGTCGCTGTCGCCGGCGGCCTTCCGGTCCACGATGCGCAACGGCATCGACACCAGCCCCGGCGGTGTCATCTTCGACACCGGGCTGGACCTGGTGTTCAACCCGTTCGAGGAGGGCGGCGGCCTCGGCAACGAGGGGATGACCGGCGCGGCCGACTTCCTGCTCGTGCCGGATCCGGACACCTTCCAGGTGCTGCCGTGGTGCGCGGGCACCGGCTGGATCCTGGCCGACGAGTACCTGAAGTCCGCCACCCCGCTGCCGTACTCCTCGCGGCTGCTGCTCAAGCAGGCACTCGCCCGGCTGGCCGAGCGCGGCCTGCAGATGGTCGTCGGGCTGGAGGTCGAGTGGTACCTCACCCACCTCGTCGACCGCCGCTACGAGGTCGACGCCATCGGCGGCTTCGGCAGCCCGGGGGAGGCGCCGGTCGTCGCACCGCTCAACCTCGGCTACCAGTTCATGAGCGAGAACCTCTGCGACGAGGCCGAGGAGCACATCCGCGAGCTGCGCCGCGCGATCACGGCCTTCGGCCTCCCGCTGCGCACCACCGAGCACGAGTCGGGGCCGGGGCAGATGGAGTTCACCTTCGCCCCGATGGACGCACTCGCGGCCGCCGACGCGATGGTCCTCTTCCGGACGGCGGCCAAGCAGATCAGCGCGCGGCAGGGACTGCACGCGAGCTTCATGTGCGCGCCCAAGCTGTCCGGCTTCGACGCCAGTGGCTGGCACCTGCACCAGTCGATCTTCGACACCGCGAACGCGACCAACGCGTTCATGGCGACCAGCGGCGACACGATCGTCTCGGACCTCGCCCGCGCGTACGCCGGCGGGCTGCTCGCCCACGCACCGGCGACGACGATCTTCGCCGCGCCCACCGTCAACGGCTACAAGCGGCTGAGCGAGCGGTTCTCGCTCTCGCCGGACCGGGCCACCTGGTCGGCCGACAACCGCGGCACCTACCTGCGGGTGCTGGGCGAGGTCGGCGACCCGGCGTCGCACTTCGAGAACAGGGTGGGAGAGCCGGCGGCCAACCCCTATCTCTACATCGCCTCGCAGTTGGTGGCCGGGCTCAACGGGATCGACGAGGCCATCGACCCGGGCCCGATGTCGGTCGACCCGCACGACACCAGCCTGCCGCGCCTGCCCGGCAGCCTGGCCGAGGCGGCCGACGAGCTCGACCAGAGCGCGCTGTTCCGCAAGGAGTTCGGCGACGAGTTCGTCGACTACTACCTGCGGCTCAAGCGCAACGAGTGGCGCCGCTACACCGAGGCCCTCGCTGCCGACGGCCTCGCGGACGACCAGGACGAGGTCACCGACTGGGAGCAGCGCGAGTACTTCCGGATGTACTGACCCGCCCCGGCCGGTAGAAGCGGCCGGAGCGACCCGAACCGCCCCGGAGCACACGGGTGGCTCACGAACGGTAGAAGCATTCGTGAGCCACCCGCCCGGACTCTAACAATCCCGCCCGGCCCGCTCGCGGGAGCAGGCCGGCGCCCCTTTGAGAAGACGGAGAAGATGAACCCGACCCAGCGCTCCACCGTCCTGGTGCTGCAGCACATCAGCTGCGAGCCGCCCGCCACCTACGAGGAGATCCTCGACGCGCACGGGTACCGGGTGCACCGCGTCGAGCTCGACGAGGGCCAGCCGCTGCCGGACCACCACGACTTCGCGGCGGTGATCGTGATGGGCGGCCCGATGGGCGCCCTGGACGACGTCGCACATCCGTGGCTGGCCGCGGAGCGCGCCTATATCGCGCGTGCGGTCGCCGCCGGCGTGCCGTACTGGGGGGTGTGCCTGGGCGCCCAGCTGCTCGCGGCCGCCCTCGGTGCCCGCGTCTACACCGGCTCGTCCCCGGAGGTCGGCACCTACGACGTCGAGCTGACCGAGGACGCGGCCGGCGACCCGGTGTTCGGCCTGCTGCCCGACCGGTTCTCGGTCTTCCAATGGCACAGCGACACCTTCGACCTGCCGGCGGGGGCGCGGCGTCTGGCGGCCTCCGCGGCGTACGACAACCAGGTGTTCGCGGTCGGCTCGGCCTACGGCGTGCAGTTCCACGTCGAGGTCGGCGCCGGGCTCGCCGCGGAGTGGGCGGTCGTCGACTCCTACCGCAGCGCGCTCGAGCGGCTCTACGGCGCGGCGGGCACGCAGCGGGTCCTCGACGAGCTGACCGACACCGCCGAGGCGAACCGCAAGGTGGCCAGCACCGTCTTCGAGGCCTGGCTCGAGACCTTCGTGCTGCCGGGCCGCTGACGGCCGTCCCGGCCGTCCCCGGCGCCCGGGTGGAATGGCCGGGGCGCCGCGTCCGTTCCTCCAGGACACTGTTGTCGAGACGACAGGAGACGAGGACATGACGTACGACGACCCGGCCGTTCCCCACCTCGACGCGCAGCAGCGGGTGCTCCTGGCGCTGCCGCTCAACGCCCCCTTCGGCCAGGGACCCGCGGCCGAGACGCTGGCCCGCGCTGCCGAGCAGGCCGGCTTCGACCTGTTCTCCCTCACCGACCACCCCTACGGCGCCCGTTCCTTCGAGGCCTACGGGCTGGTGGGCTACCTGCTCGGCCGCACCTCCCGGATCGGGGGCTACGTCGGTGTGAGCAACCTGCCCCTGCGGCCCGCGCCGATGCTCGCCCGCACCGTGGCCACCCTGTCGTCGGTCAGCGGCGGCCGGCTCGTCCTCGCCCTGGGCGCCGGCGGCTTCTGGGAGCACATCGCGCGGATGGGCGTCGACCCGCTCACGCCGGGAGAGGCGGTCGCGGCGCTGGCGGAGGGGATCGAGGTGATCCGCGGACTGACCGGGAGCCGCGGTGGGGCGTTCGACTTCGCCGGCGAGCACTACCGGGTCGACCACCTCGCGCCGAGCGCCGTGCCGACCCCGCCGATCTGGACCGGGGCCGGCGGCCCGAAGTCGTTGGCGCTGACCGGGCGGCGGGCCGACGGCTGGATCCCGCAGTCCGGCGCCGACTGGCTCAGCACGACGTACCGGGAGGGCCGCCCGCGCATTGACGACGCCGCGCGCTCGGTGGGCCGCTCGCCCGACGAGATCCGCACGGTCTTCAACATCGGTGGCGTGCTCGCCCGGCAGGACCTGCCCGCGACCCGCGGGGACGACGGGCGCCTGGTCGGCGGATCGGCGCGGCAGTGGGTCGACGAGCTCGCCGTCGCCGTCCTCGACCATGGCGCGGGCGGCTTCAACGTCGGCATCGCCGACGAGAGCGGCGCCCGCACCGCCGAGGTGGTGCGCCGGTTCGGCGACGAGGTCGTGGCGCCGCTGCGGGAGCGCCTGGGCTGAACCCGGGCTGATCCCGTAAACCCGTTGCGGGGCCGGGCAGGATGGCGAGGTGCTGTTGACCATCTCGACGACCCACCGACCCGCGACGGACCTGGGCTACCTGCTGCACAAGCACCCCGACCGGGTCCAGGAGTTCGCGCAGTCCTTCGGGACCGCGACGGTGCTCTACCCGGAGGCCGGCGAGGACCGGTGCACGGCGGCGCTGCTGCTGGAGGTCGATCCGGTGCGGCTGGCCCGGCGGCTGGGTCGGAGCACGCCCGACTTCAGCCTGGCGCAGTACGTCAACGACCGCTCCTACGCCGCCTCCTCACTGCTCGGCGTCGCGCTGGCCGACGTGTTCAGCACCGCGCGCAGCGGCATCTGCAAGGCGCGACCGGAGCTGGTCGAGCGGGCGCTCCCGCTGGAGATCACGGTCCCCGTGCTGCCCTGCCGCGGAGGCGCGGAGATCGCGCACCGCCTGTTCGAGCCGCTCGGCTGGCGGGTCGCGGCCACGCCGATCGCCCTCGACGAGCGCTTCCCGGAGTGGGGCGACTCGCGCTACGTGCGTCTGGTGCTGACCGGCGACGTACGGCTGGCCGACGCGCTCGCTCAGCTGCACGTGCTGCTGCCCGTGCTCGACGAGTCCAAGCACTACTGGCAGGGACCCGACGAGGTCGACAAGCTGCTCCGCTCGGGCGGCGACTGGCTCGCGGCGCATCCGGAGCGGACCCTGATCACCCGGCGCTATCTGGGCCGCCGCGGCCGGCTGGCCCAGGTGGCGCTCGCGCGGCTGGCCGAGCTCGACGGGCAGGTGGCCGACGGGGCGGCCGACGCGGAGCGCGCGGCGGAGGAGGCACGCCAGCCCGAGGAGCGGCGGCTGCCGCTCAACGCCCAGCGTCACGACGCCGTCCTGCAGGTGCTGGCGGAGCTCGGCGCGCGGTCGGTCATCGACCTCGGCTGCGGGCCTGGCCAGCTCCTCGACCGGCTGCTCCAGGTCCCCACCATCGAGCGGGTCGCGGGCTGCGACGTCTCGGCCCGCTCGCTCCAGCAGGCGGCCCGCCGGCTGCACGTCGACCGGATGACCGAGCGCCAGGCCGGCCGGCTGGAGCTCTTCCAGGGCGCACTCACCTACGAGGATCCGCGGTTCGCCGGGTACGACGCCGCGGTGCTCATGGAGGTCGTCGAGCATGTCGATCCACCCCGGCTCGCCGCGCTGGAGCACGTGGTGCTCGGTGTCGCGCGCCCGGGAGCGGTCGTGGTGACCACGCCGAACCGGGAGTACAACGTGCTCTACGAGGGGCTGAGCGGGATGCGGCATCCCGACCACCGCTTCGAGTGGGACCGCGCGGAGTTCGCCGCGTGGTGCGCGCGGGTCGGCGCGGCGTACGGCTATGCCGTGGAGCTGCGGGGCGTCGGCGAGGTCGACGACACCCACGGCGCGCCGACCCAGCTGGCGATCCTGACGAGGAAGGAGGCGACGACCGATGAGTGAGCTGCGTGTCCCGGCCCTGGGCCTGGTCGTGCTGGTCGGTGTCTCCGGCAGCGGCAAGTCGAGCTTCGCCCGGCAGCACTTCGCGCCGACCGAGGTGATCTCCAGCGACTTCTGCCGCGGGCTGGTCGCCGACGACGAGAACGACCAGTCGGCCACCCGTGACGCCTTCGACGTCCTGCACTACATCGTCGGCACTCGGCTGCGACGCGGCCTGCTCACGGTCGTCGACGCGACCAACGTCCAGCAGGCGGCGCGGGCGTCCCTGGTCCGGCTCGCCAAGAGCCACGACGTGATGGTCGACGCGATCGTGCTCGACGTGCCCGAGGCGACGGCGGTCGCACGCAACGCGAGCCGGCCCGACCGTGCCTTCGGCAAGCACGTCGTCACCCGCCAGCACCGCGACCTGCGACGGTCGCTCAGCCGGCTCCGCAAGGAGGGCTTCCGCCGCGTCCACGTGCTGCGCGGCGCCGACGAGATCGCCGCGGCCACGATCACCCGTGAGCCGTCGTGGAGCGACCGGCGCGAGACGACCGGCCCGTTCGACCTGGTCGGCGACGTCCACGGCTGCGCCGCCGAGCTGCGGACCCTGCTCGGCGAGCTCGGCTGGCGCCTGGAGTACGACGCCGCGGGCGCGGCCGTCGGAGCGAGCCATCCGGAGGGCCGGCAGGCGGTCTTCGTCGGGGACCTCGTGGACCGTGGACCGGACACACCCGGAGTGCTCCGCCTGGTGATGGGCATGGTCGCGGACGGCACCGGGCTGTGCGTCTCGGGCAACCACGAGGCCAAGCTGGTCCGGGCATTGAAGGGCGCGAACGTCACGGTCGCGCACGGTCTGGCCGAGTCGCTCGACCAGCTCGCCGCCGAGCCCGAGGACTTCCGGGCGCAGACGCTGGCGTTCATGGACGGTCTGATCAGCCACTACGTCCTCGACCAGGGCCGACTGGTCGTGGCGCACGCCGGCCTCAAGGAGGCCTACCACGGGCGCGCCTCGGGGCGGGTGCGTGCCTTCGCGCTCTACGGCGACACGACCGGCGAGACGGATGCCTACGGCCTGCCCGTGCGCTATCCCTGGGCCCAGGAGTACCGCGGCGACGCGATGGTGGTCTACGGACACACGCCCGTCCCGGTGCCCGAGTGGGTCAACAACACGATCTGCCTCGACACCGGCGTCGTCTTCGGCGGTGCGCTCACCGCCCTGCGCTACCCGGAGCGGGAGATCGTCTCGGTCCCCGCCGAGCAGCAGTGGTACGAGCCGGTCCGGCCACTCGCTCCCGCCGGCGACGACCGGGAGCCGTCGGCGCTCGCCATCGGCGATGTCGCGGGCACCCGCTGGATCGACTCGCCGCACGCCGGCAAGGTGAAGGTGCCCGAGGAGAACGCCGCCGCCGCGCTGGAGGTGATGAGCCGGTTCGCGGTCGATCCGCGCTGGCTGGTCCACCTCCCGCCGACCATGTCGCCGGTCGCCACCGCATCGGAGGCGGGCTTCCTGGAGCACCCCGCCCAGGCGTTCGACGAGTACGCCGGCTGGGGTGTCACCCGGGTCGTGTGCGAGGAGAAGCACATGGGCTCGCGGGCGATCGCCCTGATCGCACGCGACGCCGGCGTCGCGCAGCGTCGGTTCGGTGTCGCCGACGGATCGTCCGGGACCGTCCACACCCGCACCGGCCGCCCGTTCTTCGCCGACCCGGCCGTCACCGGTGCGCTGGTCGACCGGCTGCGGAGTGCCGTCGTGCCGCTGTTCACGTCGCTCGACACCGACTGGCTGGCGCTCGACTGCGAGCTGCTGCCCTGGTCGGCCAAGGCCCTGGACCTGATCAAGGACCAGTACGCCGCCGTCGGGGCCGCCGCCCGCGCCGCGCTCCCCGAGGCCGCGGACGTGCTCGCCCGGGCCGCGGCCCGGGGACTCGACGTCGCGGCACCGGCCGGCCGCGTGGCGCAGCGGCAGGTCGACGCGACAGCGTTCCGCGACGCCTACGCGGCGTACTGCCGGCCGACCGACGGCCTCGACGGGGTCACCGTCGCCCCCTTCCAGGTGCTGGCCGCCGAGGGCCGGGTGCTCGCGCACACCGAGCCGCATCCGTGGCACCTCGGGCAGTTCGCCACGCTGGACGACGACCTGATCACGCCGACCCGGCACCGCCTCATCGACCTGTCCTCGCCGGCCGACCGCGAGGCGGCGACCCGCTGGTGGCTCGACCTCACCGCCGCCGGTGGTGAGGGCATGGTGGTCAAGCCGGCCCATCTCGTCGACGCGCGTGTGCAGCCGGGCCTGAAGGTGCGCGGTCGGGAGTACCTGCGGATCATCTACGGTCCCGACTACACCGGCTCCCTCGACGTACTGCGGCAGCGGCACCTCGGCAAGAAGCGGCAGCTCGCGCTGCGCGAGCACGGCCTGGGCCTCGACGCGCTCACGGCGTTCGTGGGCCGGCAGCCGCTGTGGAAGGTGCACCAGGCGGTGTTCGCCGTGCTGGCGCTGGAGTCGGAGCCGGTCGACCCGCGGCTGTGAGCCGCACCCTCTCCGGTCCCCGTCAGCTGATCTCGGGCAGCTCCTGGGCCGCGCCGATCAGCGCCTGGAACGGGTCACCGCGCTCGGCCAGGCGGTCCAGCACGGTGCGGATCGTCCAGCGGTCCGGGCGCAGGTCCGGATCGTCGAGCTCGCCCCAGCCGATCGGCACCGAGACCGGGGCGCCGGCCGCGGGGCGGGGGGAGTACGGCGCGACGAGCGTCTTGTTGATCGCGTTCTGGGTGTAGTCCAGCCGGGCCCGGCCGCCGCGCGCCTTCACCTCCCACTTCCAGCTGACCAGGTCCGGGAGGACCTTGCCGACCGTGCGCGAGAGCCGCTCGACCCAGCCGCGGGTGTCCTCGAAGGTGTAGCCCGCCACGACGGGGACCCAGATCTGGATGCCGCGTCGTCCGGTCACCTTCGCCCGCGCGGTCACCCCGAGATGGTCGAGCGCGGTGCGGTGCAGACGGGCGAGGGCGAGCACCTCCGCCCAGGTGGTGCGCTCGCCGGGGTCGATGTCGACGAGTGCGTAGGTCGGTTCGTAGGGGTCCTGGACTCGCGACGTCCAGGGGTGCCACTCGAGGGCGCCGAAGTTGGCGGCCCAGACGAGGGCCGCCGGCTCGTCGGCGACGACATAGGTCGTCGTCTCGCCGGGGTCGGCGTCGGGGTTGTCCCAGGCGCCGAGCCACTCGGGCGCGTGCTCGGGGCGCTGCTTGTGCCAGAAGCCCTGCCCGCCGACGCCGTCGGGATAGCGGTGCAGGTTGAGCGCGCGGTCGCGGACGTAGGGCGTCACGACCGGCGCGATCCGTGCGGTGTAGGCGAGAAGCTCGCGCTTGGTGACCGGCGGGTCGCCCGGGAAGAGCACCTTGTCGAGGTTGGTCACCTTCAGCCGCCGGCCGAACAGCTCCCAGGTGCCCTGCTTCCCGAGGGAGGCGAGCTCGTCGACGGCAGCGTCGGGAAGCGGCTCGGGCAGCAGGGTCTCTGCCGCGTCGGCGGCCGGTGCGTCCGAGCGCCAGCGCCGATCGGGATCCGCGGCGACGTCGTCGTTGGTGCGCCCGCTGAGCACGGACCGCGGATGGTCCTCGGGATCCCAGCCCACGACGGCCCGGTCGTCCCGCTTGTGCAGCAACATCCACGCCTCGCGGTCGCCCTCGGCGCCGGTGCGCACGAGCACCAGCCGGCCGCGCAGCTTGTGCCCGTGCATCTCGGCGTGCAGCTCGCCGTCGCGGACCGCGGCGCGCGGGTCGTCGGTCCTCACCGGCTCCCAGGTGCCGGTGTCCCACACGATCACGTCGCCGCCGCCGTACTCGCCGGAGGGGATGACGCCCTCGAAGTGGAGGTACTCGATCGGGTGGTCCTCGACGTGCACGGCCAGCCGCCGGATGCCGGGATCGAGGGTGGGCCCCTTCGGCACCGCCCAGCTGACCAGCACGCCGTCGATCTCGAACCTCAGGTCGTAGTGGAGCCGGCTCGCCCGGTGCCGCTGCACGACGAACCGGGCGCCGCCGTCCGGGGACGGCGGCGCACCGGCCGGCTCCGAGGTGCGCGTGAAGTCGCGCTTGCGCCGGTAGGTCGCCAACAGATCTCCCATGGAGGACCGGTGCCCGCGACCGCCCCTGCCATGCGGTCGACCCAGATGCGACTCAGATGTCGTTGGCCAGGATGTGGTCGATGTTCCGCTCGGCCAGCGCGGTGATCGTGACGAACGGGTTGACCGTGGTGTTGCCCGGGATCAGCGCCCCGTCGATGACATAGAGGCCGTCGTACCCGTGCAGGCGACCGTGGTTGTCGGTGGCCTTGTCGAGCACCGCGCCGCCCAGGGGGTGGTAGGTCAGGCCGTCCTGCCAGACCTTGTAGACGCCGAACAGGTCGGTGCGGTAGATCGTGCCCTCCTTCTTGTTGATCTTGTCGAAGATCGTCTTGGCCATGGTGATCGAGTCCTGCTTCCAGGCGGTCTGCCAGGAGAGGTCGACCCGGTCGGCGGCGGCGTTCCAGGTGAACTCCGCGCGCCGGGTGGTGTTGGTGATCGACAGGTAGAGCGAGGCGTAGGTCTCGATCCCCGTCGGGAGCGGAGCGACCTCGGCGAACGCGCCTCCGGCGTCCCAGTTGTCGATGCCCGAGCAGGGGATCGTCGACTGCAGCGAGCCGGTCGGGTCCCACATGTGGTTGGCCCGGCCGCACATGACGTTGCCGTTGTCGCCCCAGCCCTTGCCGATCTCGTTGTTGAGCGCTGGCAGGACGCCGGTCGCCTTGAGCTTGGTCAGCAGCTTGCTGGTGCCCACGCTCCCGGCGGCGAAGAACACCTTGGCGGCGGTGACCGTCTTGGTGGCGACCACGGTGCCGGAGGTGTCGATCTGCTCGATGGCGACGGTGTAGCCGCTGCCGCCGGCCGGGGCCACCGAGGTCACCCGGTGCAGGGGGGACACGTTGACCCGGCCGGTCGCCAGCGCCTGCGCGAGATAGGTCTGCACGAGCGATTTCTTGCCGTGGTCGTTGCCGTACATGACCTGGCCGTCGAGCGCCGAGCGGGGCACCGTGCCGGCCTGCTCGGCCTTCATGTAGTTCCAGTCGTAGACGTCCGGAACGAACGTCCACGCGAAGCCCGAGCGCTGCGCGTGCTTGCGCCCGACCCGGGCGTACTTGTAGCACTCGGCCGTCTCGAACCAGGCCGGGTCGATCGAGCCGACGCCCAGGGCGGCGTTGGCACGCGGGTAGTAGGTGGCGTACATCTCCGCGGCGTCGACCGAGGGCAGGATCGAGCTGAACCGCGACTGCTTCGGCGTGACCGCCATGCCGCCGTTGACGAGCGAGCCGCCGCCCACGCCGCGGCCCTGGTAGACGGTGATGCCCGCGAACTCCTCGGCGTCGAGGATGCCTGTGTACGTCGTGATGCTCGCGTCGATGGGGAAGCCGAAGAAGTTGCTCACCGGCGCCTTGGTCTTGGTGCGCAGCCAGTACGCGCGCTTGTCGGGCGAGGTGACCTTCGGGAAGATCCTGCCGTCGGACCCGGGGGTGTCCCACGACATGCCCATCTCGACCATCTCGACCGGGACACCGGCCTGGGCCAGCCGGAGCGCGGCCACCGCGCCGCCGTACCCGGTGCCGATGACGAGCACGGGGACCTGGGCGCCGTTGCCGATGGCGGCGGAGGCGGGGCTCGCCAGCGCCGGCAGGCCGAGGGATGCGGCACCGAGTGCCGCTCCGGTGCCGGTGATGAACCCGCGTCGGGTGAGCCGAGACGACGCGGGGTGGGGGCTGTGCGACATGTGACCTCCATCACAGTAGGAAGAATCAGAACGTGTTCTACCTGTTGTGGCGAGGGTTCGTCACTACCTACCGGCGAGTAGTTCCGTGCCGGCGCGTCCGCCCGGGCTCGATCTCGATCCGCGCGACGGCCACGCGGGCGGTGCCGCCGAGCACGAGCGGCTCGTCCCCGATCGCGATGTCGCCGGCCCCGAGGGTCGCGCCGCCGGTCGCGAGCGTCACGCTCCCGTCGAGCACGACGAGCACGACCGGATCCGCGGCCGGTACGGCGAGCGGCTCCTCGTCCGCGGTGAGCCGGTGCGCGTCCAGGCGGGCTCGGGCGGCACCCCGGCGGGTCATCACGTTGAGGTCGCGGGTGGGCCGGTCGACCTCGCAGCGCACCGGCGCCCCGCCGTCGAAGCCGAACGGCACGTCCGGTCGCAGGACGCGGGTCCGGCCGGGCAGGTGCAGGGTCATCGAGCCGCCCTCGACCAGCATGATGATCCGGTCGACGCCGGGGAACGGGGAGAAGTCGCTGTTGCGCGCCACCTCGGCGAGACTCACCCGCCACGCGAAGTCGTCCGGCGGGCCCGCGAGGGCGATCTCGGTGGTCCGGCCCTGCCCGTTGCGCCAGGGGGTCGACGGCAGGTCGGCGGCGCGCGTGATCGTCGTGGTCATCGCGGTCCAGTCCACCGGACGCCGGCCGCCGCCGTGGGCCGGGCGCCCGTTCGCCGTCTGGGATCCGAGACCTTGGGTCTGGGGCGCCCGGCTCAGCGATCGGCGCGGGCGGCGCCCTCGGCGAGCAGCAGCTGCGCGCCGGTGTAGGTCGCCATCACGACCGACTCCAGCCGCTGCGGCGCGCCGGGCAGCAGGAAGGTCCGGGTGCCGAGGACCGCGTCGGAGGTGAGGAAGAGCGCGCCGCCGGCTGCCGTCAGCAGGCGCGCATCGCGCGGCAGTGCCGGGTCGAGATGTGCGGCACCCGCCGCCATCGTGGCGAGCAGGGCGGAGTAGCCGAGCAGCACGCCGCCCAAGCGCCGGTCCTGGCGGGCGGCCGCCGCGGCCACGACCGGGCCGCTCGTCGCCCACAGGCCGGCGATCAGCCGGGTGGTGCGCGCCCGGCTGCTCGGCGTACGCCGGTCGCGGTGGCGCCGGAACCCCGCCAGGTAGGCCAGGTGGCCCAGGCCGAAGGAGCCCGCCCCGGCCGCGAACATCCGCTCCCCGTGCCCCAGCAGGAGGACGTCGCCGCCCCAGCCGCCGGCCTGCGCGACCAGCGTCGTCGTCCGCAGCGGCGATCCGGCGGCCCGGACGTCACCGGCCAGGGCCGCGCCCAGGGTGGGCAGCAGCAGCGGCTTGGTGAGGAAGCGGGCCCGATGCGCCCACGGACGCGGCGAGCCGGCCAGCGCGGTGTCGGCGGCGGCGAGGGCGCCGTAGGCGAGCTTGAGCTTCGTGGACCTGCGCACGCCCGAACTGTAGGGCGTCTCGTCCCTCAGGCGGCGGCGAGCTGCGCGCGGGTCGGGACGAACGGCACGGCGAGCAGACGCATCCCGGCCTCGGGCGGGGTCCGGTTGGCCTTGCGCCCGTTGCACGGCCCGCAGGCGGCGACGGTGTTGAGCCAGGTCCACCCGCCGCCGCGGCTCTGCGGGAGCAGGTGGTCGATGGTCGAGGCGTGCCGGCCGCAGTAGGCGCAGCGGTGGCGGTCGCGCTTGAGCACGTTGCTCCGGGAGTACGCCGCCGGCCGGTACATCCACTTGGCCGCGACGTACCGCACCAGCCGGATCACCCGGGGCCACGGGTGCGGGCCGATCATCCGGTCCTCGTGCGCCTCCTCGACGGTGGCGACCTCGCGGAACAGCATCCGCACGGCGTGCTGGAAGGTCACCGTCCCGAGGGGCTCGTAGGAGGCGTTGAGCAGCATCACGGTGGTCATGGCCGCCTCCTCCTTCGGGTCGTCTCGGTCGTGCGGCACCTGTCGGATTCCTACAAGGTCCGCATTTCCGTTCGGCCACGAAGGCGTGAAGGGCAGAAGACCTCTGCGCGAGGTCCGACGATCGAATGTACGTCGGCGCGGGCCGCCGTCTCCACCGAATTGGAGACTCAGCCGGCGGACGTGAGATACGGCGCCAGCTCCAGGGCGAGGTGCAGACGGAGCCGGTCGGTGCCGCGGGCGAGGTCGTAGCCGGTGGCCTGCTCGACCTGCCCGAGCCGGTGGTAGACGGTCTGCCGGTGCACCGCGAGCAGGGCCGCCGTACGCGAGGCGCTGCCGGCCTCGTGGAGCCAGACCCGTGCCGTGTGCAGGACGTCGGGTGCGGCGGTGTCGAGGAAGGCCCGCACCGGCGGGTCGATCACCGCCACCGCGAGGTCGTCGTCGCGGCTGACGCCGAGGAGGGCGAGCGGCCCCAGGGACTCCCAGCGCACGACCGCGCCCGGCTCGGCGGTCCGGGCGACGCGGAGGCTGACCTGGGCTCCGCGATGGGAGGCGGCCAGCGCGTCGATGCCGGGGACCGTGGGACCGGTCGCCGCGCGGGTGAGCCGGTCCAGGCTGTCGAGCCGGCGGCCGAGCCCGAGGGAGCCGAGCAGTGCGGTGAGGTCGCCGGCGTGGTCGGCGAGCTCGGCGCGGGCGACGGCGCAGGCGACGCGCGGGCTCGAGCGCACCCACACGACCCCCGGCCGGGAGGGCCTGCTGGCGACCTGGTCGAGCAGCTCGGGGCGCTCCAGCAGCACGCAGGTCACCGGCTCCCGGAGGTCGAGGCCGCCGGCCTGGGCGAGGTCGACCGCCGACTCCCGGGCGGCCAGCCGGCCGCCCTCGACCAGCTCGCGGAAGAGGGCGTCGCGGTGGGCCTGGCGCCGCTCGGCCACATGGAGCAGCCGGGCCGCGGACTCGGCGATCCGGGCCGCCTCGGGCCAGGTGGCGGACGGGATCCGGCCGTCGGGGTCGATCAGCCAGAAGTACCCGTGCACCCGGTCCAGGTGGCGGGCGGGGATGCAGAGGCGGCCCACGATCCCGAGGTCCGCGTCGGCGGGCGTGCGCAGCGGGCCGGGCGAGTCCTCGATGCCCTGGGCGCGGAACCAGGACCGCACCTCGTCGCTCGAGCGGCGCTGCAGGATCGAGCGCTGCCGGATCGAGTCGACGACGTCGTCACCGCGGTGGTCGGAGAAGCCGATCAGCCGGAAGTAGGGGTCCTCGAGGGTGCAGGGCGCGTCGGTCAGGCGGGCCATGTCCTCCACGAGGTCGTCGAGCGAGCTCATCTGACAAGTGTCTCACTGAGGTGCCGGGATCCTGTGACAGATGTCCGTTCCCTGTGGCGGGTGACGCTCCTACCGTGAAGACATGCTCGACCAGGTCCTGAGCCAGACCCTGAACCGTGCCGCGCGCAGCTCCCGCGCCCGCCACGCCGTGGAGTCGTTCCCGGTGACCCGCCGGGTCGTGGACCGGTTCGTGCCCGGGGAGACGGTCGCCGACGCGGTCGCGGCGACCCGCGGTCTGGTCGCCGCCGGGCGTGCGGTCACCCTCGACGTGCTGGGCGAGGACGTCCTCGACCTGGCCGGCGCCCGCGCCATGCGCGACGCCTATCTCGCGCTGCTCGCCGCCCTCGCCGAGGCCGGCTGCGCGGCGGGGGGCGACCTCTCCCTCAAGCTCTCCGCGATGGGCCAGGCGCTGCCCGACGGTACGGCGGTCGCGACCGAGCACGCCGCCGAGATCGCTGCCGCGGCCGCCGCGCTCGACTGCACGGTCACGCTCGACATGGAGGACCACACCACGGTCGACTCGACCCTCGCGATCGGCGGGGCCCTGCGCGCGTCGTACCCCTTCGTGGGCAATGTGCTGCAGACCAACCTGCGGCGCACCCCCGGCGACATCGCGGACCTCGACGGCACCGGTGCCCGGATCCGGCTGGTGAAGGGCGCCTACCGCGAGCCCGCCTCGGTCGCGCTGCAGCGCAAGGCCGAGGTCGACCACGCCTATGAGCGGGCGATCGACGCGCTGATGAGCTCGGACTGCTATCCGATGATCGCCACCCACGACCCGGCGATGCTCGACCGGGCGCGCGCCGGCGCGGCTGCCGCTGAGCGCGGCACCGACCGGTGGGAGGCGCAGATGCTCTACGGCGTGCGCCCCGAGCTCGAGCAGCGGATGGTCGACGACGGCGTGACGATGCGCGTCTACGTCCCGTTCGGCACCGACTGGTACGGGTACTTCATGCGACGGCTGGCCGAGCGCCCCGCCAACGTCGCCTTCTTCCTGCGCGCCCTGGCGCACCGCTGATCTCCCGCATCCCGCCGCTTCCCGAGAGGACCTGAGATGGACGCCATCACCACCCCGCCGGCCCCGGTCAACGAGCCGAACCTCACCTACGCCCCGGGCAGCCCGGAGCGCGACGCGCTCGTCGCGCAGCTCGACGCGCTCGGCGGCACGACGCGCCAGCTCGACGCGCACATCGGCGGAGAGTCGGTCGCCGGTGGCGGCGAGGAGATCGCCGTCGTCCAGCCGCACGCGCACCAGAAGGTCCTGGGGGTGCTGCGCAACAGCACCGCCGATGACGCCAAGTCCGCCATCGCCGCGGCCCGCGAGGCCGCCCCGGGCTGGCAGGCGCTGCCCTTCGACGAGCGCGCCGCGGTCATTCTCCGGGCCGCGGAGCTGCTGGCCGGCCCCTGGCGGCAGCGGCTCAACGCCGCCACCGTGCTCGGCCAGTCGAAGACCTCCTTCCAGGCCGAGATCGACGCCGCCTGCGAGCTGATCGACTTCTGGCGCTTCAACGTCCACTTCGCCCGCCAGATCCTCGGCGAGCAGCCGATCGCCCATGCGCCGGGCATCTGGAACCGCACCGACCACCGCCCGCTCGAGGGCTTCGTCTACGCGATCACGCCCTTCAACTTCACCGCGATCGCGGGCAACCTGCCGACCGCGCCGGCCCTCATGGGCAACACCGTGATCTGGAAGCCCTCGCCCACCCAGCAGCTCGCCGCGTCGCTGACCATGGAGCTGCTCGAGGAGGCCGGCCTGCCGCCGGGCGTGATCAACATGCTCCCCGGCGACGGGCTCGCGGTCTCCGAGGTCGCCCTCGCGCATCCCGATCTGGCGGGCATCCACTTCACCGGCTCCACGCCGACCTTCCAGCGGCTGTGGGCGAGCGTCGGGAGCAACCTGGCGTCGTACCGGACCTATCCGCGGCTGGTCGGCGAGACCGGCGGCAAGGACTTCGTCATCGCCCACCCCTCGGCCGACCCCGACGTGCTGCGCACCGCGCTGATCCGCGGCGCCTTCGAGTTCTCCGGACAGAAGTGCTCGGCGGCCTCGCGTGCCTACGTCCCCGCCTCGCTGTGGGCGCGGATGGGTGCCGACCTGGCCTCCCAGACCGACGCCCTGCCGGTGGGCGACCCGACCGACTTCGCGAACTTCACCGGCGCTGTCATCGACGCCCGCGCGTTCGCGAAGCACCAGGCGGCCCTGGAGCGGGCCGCCGCCACGCCCGGCCTGCAGATCGTCGCCGGCGGCACGGTCGACGACAGCGTGGGCTGGTTCGTGCGCCCGACCGTCGTGGTCGCCGAGGACCCGGCCGACGAGATGTTCTCGACCGAGTACTTCGGCCCGATCCTCGTCGTCCACGTGTACGACGACAGCCGGCCCGGTGCCTTCGAGGACGTCGTGCGGCAGGCCGAGTCGGCGGCGCCGTACGCGCTGACGGGCTCGGTCCTCGGCACCGACCGCGCCGCCATCGACTGGGCGAGCAGCCACCTGCGCTTCGCGGCCGGCAACTTCTACGTCAACGACAAGCCCACCGGCGCCGTCGTCGGTCAGCAGCCCTTCGGTGGCAGCCGGGCGTCGGGCACCAACGACAAGGCCGGCTCGGCGCTCAACCTGCTGCGCTGGACCTCGCCCCGCTCGATCAAGGAGACCCTCGTCCCGCCGACGGACCACCGCTACCCGCACATGGGCTGAGCCCGGCCGCGCGGCCGTTCAGGAGACGAAGACCTGGCGGAACACGGCCGCGAGGTGGTCGGCGAGCTCGGTCTCGGTCCAGTCGCGCTCGTCGAGCAGGATGCCCACCACGTCGAACGAGCTCAGCGCGACGAGCATGTCCGTTGCGGTCGTCGTCGTCCATCGCGGGGCCAGGCGACCCTCGCCGGCCAGGCGCTCGATGATCTGTCGGCATCCCTCGTAGCGGACCCGGCTGGCCAGCTCCCAGTGCCGCGCGGCGTCGGGGTCGTGGCGGGCCGCCTGCTGGAGCGCGCGTGCGGTCGGCATGATCCGCGGGATGAAGCCGGCCACCACCTGGGCCCGAGCGTCCAGCGCGGCGACTCCGTCCGCCGCCTCCCACATGGGCAGGAAGGCGGCATCGCGGTCCTCGACGTCGTTGAGGTAGTCGTAGAGCGCCGCCAGCAGCTCGCCGCGGGAGGTGAAGTGCAGGTAGATCGCGCGCCGGGAGACCCCGGCCCGCTCCGCCACCGCGGCCATCGTGACCTCCGCGAGGCCCTCCTGCTCGATCAGCTCCCTGGCGGCCTTGAGCAGTGACTGCGCGGTGCGGCGGCTGCGGGCGTTCCGCGGGGTCTCGATGCTGGCCATGGCATCAGGCTAGCCATATCTGCACATGGTATGTACTTTAAAAAGTGCACACCATGTGAAGCAAGGAGGCTCTGACATGCCGGTCGGCTACCTGATCCCCGTGCTGTTCGTCGGCTCGGTCACGCTGCTGGCGATCCGTCCGGTGCGCCGGCCGGAATCGCTGGGTCTGGTCAGCTTCCTGCTGACGCTGCTCATCAACGAGGTGCCGATCGTGGGGCTCTACCTCCTGCTGCCGGCGACGGCGCTGGCGTTCGCCCAGGGCGACATCGGCACACCGGGCGGCCGGGCGGTCCTCGGGCTCGCCGTGCTGGTCGTGGTCGGGCTCGCGACCATCGCCCGGCGGGCGATGCTGGCCGGACCGGTCGTCGAGCGAGCCCTTGCCGAAGGCCTGGGCGCCGGCTGGCGCAGCGAGACGGACCCGGCGCTGAGCGCCGGACTGCGCCGGGGTCTTCCGCTCGGCCGCATCGTGTTCCTGCCGTTCCTCACCCGTCGCCGCGACGTCACCCACGTGAAGAACCTCAGCTACGGCGACGCCGGCAAGCGGAACCTGCTCGACCTGTACTGCCACCGCTCCCGCCCGTCCGGCGCCCCGATCCTGATCCACCTGCACGGAGGCCACTACTCGATGGGCCGCAAGGACAGCCAGGCGCTGCCCTTGATCTACCGGTTGGCGAGCCAGGGCTGGGTCTGCATCAGCGCGAACTACCGGCTCCGGCCGGCGGTCCAGCATCCCGAGCACCTCATCGACTACAAGCGGGTGATCGCCTGGGCCCGCGAGCACGCCGAGGAGTACGGCGCCGACCCGGCGATGATCTTCGCGTCGGGCACCTCGGCCGGCGGCCACATGGCCTCGATCGCCGGCCTGACCGCGGACGACCCGGATCTCCAGCCCGGCTTCGAGGATGTCGACACCTCGGTTGCGGGCGTCATCATCCTGAACGGCTACCTGGGTCGGTACTTCGGCCAGGGCCCCGAGTCGTCGCCGCTGGGGCACGTCCGGCCCGACGCCCCGCCGTACCTGATCGCCCACGGCGACCACGACACCCTCGTCCCCCCGGAGGTGAACCGTCCCTTCGTCGAAGGCCTCCGCCGGGTCTCGCGCAATCCTGTCGTGTACGCCGAGCTCCCCGGGGCCCAGCACGGCTTCGACCTCTACCACTCCGTGCGCTTCGAGACCCTCATCAACGGCATCGAGGCCTTCGCCGCCTGGGTCCGCACCGGCAGCGCGGGCCGCACCGGCTCGCGGCCGGGCGGGAGTGGCTCCTCGGCGGGCCCCGAGGTCAGCCGCCGTAGGGGACCGTGATGATCTCCAGGTTGTGGCCGTCGGGGTCGGACCAGTACAGGCCGCGGCCGCCGTCGTTGCGGTTGATGACGCCCGCCTGGCGGTGGAACGGGTCGGCCCAGAAGGTCAGGCCTCGCTCGATGATGCGGGCGTGGATCGCGTCGAACTCCTCGTCGGCCACGAGGAACGCGTAGTGCTGGACGGTGACCGGGCCGGGGGAGTCGACGATGTCGAGGCTGACGCCGTTGGCCAGCTCGACGATCCGGAACGGCCCGTAGGTCGGAGCGTCCGGGGGCCCGAGCAGGTCGGTCAGGAAGGTGGCGGTGGCATCGTGATCGGTGGCGTGGACGATCGTGTGGTTGAGCTCGATGGTCATCGGTCCGCTCCTTCGGGTGCGGCGTCAGTGCGCGATGCCGGCAGCAGGACCGCCGGCGCGAGGGCCAGGACGGCGACCGCGAGCGGCCACCAGAAGGTCGTACCGAAAGCATCCCCCGGTGCCGCGCTGCCGTCGAGCCGGTGCTGCAGGACGGTGGCGAAGACCGCGGTGGCGACGACACCGCCGGTGCGCTGGGCGATGCTCATCGTCGTGGTGGCGCGGGGGATGGCGGCGTGGTCGAGGGCCGCGTACGCCGCCGCGCTGGTCGGCGCGAAGATGCAGCCGGCGCCCAGTCCGATCGCGAACAGCGCGATCCCGAGGTACACCTGGCCCGGGTCGCTCCCGACGGCGGTGTAGCCGAGGAAGCCCGCGACCAGCAGCCCGACACCCGTGAGCACGACTGCCCGGCCTCGGCCGCCGTCGACCAGGCGGCCGGTCAGTGCCATCGCCACCGCGGCGCCGACGCCCTGGGGCACCAGCAGGAGCCCGGTCTGCAGCTCGGTCTCGCCGCGTGCGAGGAGGTGGTAGAGCGGGAGCAGGAAGCCGGCGCCGGTGAGCACGCCGACCGCGAGGAACTGCACGGCGGTCGCGGTCGCGAAGCCGCGGGTGGCGAAGTGGCGCAGCTCGACCAGCGGCCGCTCGGTGCGCAGGGCGTGGGCCACGAAGGCGACCAGCAGCACCGCGCCACCGGCGATCCCGGCCGTCGCCCCGGCCGATGATCCGGTGGGGCCGGCGAGTGCGGTCACGCCGTAGGCCAGGGCGACCAGGCCGGGGGAGAGCAGGGCGAGGCCGAGCACGTCGAGCCGCTCACGGCCGGCCCCCCGTGAGTCCGCGAGGGCGCGGACCGACCAGGCCAGGCAGGCGAGGCCGACCGGGATGTTGACCAGGAAGATCCAGCGCCAGTCGACGCTGTCGATGAGGACGCCGCCCACCACCGGGCCGAGGATCGGGCCGAGCATCATCGGGATGCCGACGACGGCCATCGCGCGGCCCATCCGCTGCGGGCCGACCGCGCGGGCGACCATGGCGATGCCGACCGGGCCGACCAGGCCGGCGCCGGCGCCCTGCAGGACCCGGAACCCGATGAGGGACGGCGCCGACCACGCGGCACCGCACAGCAGCGAGCCGACGGTGAAGACGCCGACGGCGAGCAGCCAGACCCGGCGGGCGCCGTACCGGTCCATCGCCCAGCCGGCGAGCGGGATGGTCGCGGTGAAAGCCAGCAGGTAGCCGGTCATCACCCACTGGATCGTGGTGAGAGGGACGGTGAACTCCGCCGCGAGGCGGTCGGTGGCCACGCTGACGATGGTCGCGTCGAGGACGGTGGTGATCATGCCGAGCACGACCACGGCGATGACCGTGCGGGCCGTCCGGTCGAGCGGTGGCGCGGTCGCGGCGGCGGGAGTGGCGGTCTGGATCATGGCTGCCTTCTCTTGTTGGGGTGAATATAAAGTTATAGCGACTCTAAATTTGGAGTCGGACAAAGTCAAGGTAGAGTGCGGCCATGCCTGAGCCGGGACTACGTGAGCGCAAGAAGCAGGAGACGCGCCGGCGGATCACCGCGGCCGCGATCGAGCTGTTCGCCGAGCGCGGCTTCGAGCAGGTGCCGGTCGCCGACATCGCCGTCGCCGCGGACGTCTCCACCGCCACGGTGTTCAACTACTTCCCGGCCAAGGAGGACCTGATCTACGACGGGATGGCCGCGTTCAACGAGCACCTGCTCGCCGCTGTCCGCGACCGGCCCGCGGGCCAGCGGGTCGTCAGCGCGTTCCGCGCGTACGTCGTCCAGCCCCGCGGCGTCCTCGCCGACCCGGGCTCCCCGGTGCTGGCCGGCCTGTCCCGGATCGCGAGGATCGTGCAGGACAGTCCGAGCCTCCGGGCCCGCGAGCGACTCGAGGCCGACATCGCCGTCGCCACCCTGCGTGACCTGTTGGCCGACGAGCTCGGCGACGACCTGCGCTCCTGGACCGTCGCCTCCGCGCTCGTCGGCACCACCCGCGGGATGACCCGCGAGGTGCAGCGGGCCGCCGCCGAGGGCACGCTCGACGCCCGGATGGCGAAGCGACTCCTCGCCTCCGCCGCCGCGGCGATCGACCTCGTCGAGGCAGGCCTCGCCCCCTCCTGACCGTTGAGTTGCCCCGAACTCACCGTTGAGTTGCCCCGGACTCACCGTTGAGTTGCTCCGAACCCACCGTTGAGATCGACACTCGACGGCGAGGTTGCGGCAACTCAACGGTCAGGATGGGGCAACTCAACAGGGCAGGCGACGAGGGCGCGATGTCCTTCAGCTACTGAGCCGCGTCCGGTCGCTCAGGCCCAGACGGCTCCCGGGCGCCCGCCGTCGGCGGTGACCACGGCGCCGTTGGCGACGCGGCCGCGGGGGGACGCCAGGAAGGTGACGACGTCGGCGACCTCGGCCGCGGTGACGGGGCGACCGAGGGCGTTCGCGGAGGCCGCCGCGGCGTACTCCGGGTCGCCCTCGGTGCGCTCGGTGACGGTGAGCCCGGGGTGCACGCAGCTGACCGCGATGCCGGCGGGGCCGAGCTCGTCGGCGAGGTTCTTGCTCAGGGCGACGACCGCGATATTGCGCACCGAGCCGGCGATATTGCCCGTCGAGCGGGCGTTCATCCCGCTGATGTTGACGATCGCGCCGCCCCGGAGGCGCAGGTACGGCGCCGCCGCGCGGGCGGTGCGGAGGTAGCCCAGCGCCTTGGTGTCGACGTTGCGCAGGAAGTCGGCCTCGTCGAGGCCGGCCAGTCCCGGCGGCGCTGCCCGGTCCGCCCGGGGCGCGGCGCAGTTGACCAGGACGTCGAGCCCTCCGAGCAGCCGGACCGCCTCGTCGACCGCGGATGCCACGGCGACGTCGTCGGTCGTGTCGGCGACGACGTGTCCGGCCGCGCCGATCTCCGCGGCGGCGGCGGCGAGAGCGACCGCGTCGCGTGCGAGGAGCACGACCCGGGCCCCCTCGCGGACCAGTGCCGCGGCCGTGGCTCGGCCGATGCCACGGTTGCCGCCGGTGACCAGTGCCGCGGCGCCGGCGAGTCCGAGATCCATCAGGCGCTCCTGTCCGTCGTCGCGGCCAGTTCGGGGATCGGGGTGCGCAGGGTGCCGTCGGTGAGCCAGGAGGCGAGGTTGTCGAGGGTGAGCGCACGCATCGCCGCCCGGGTGGGGTGGGTGCCGGATGCGAGGTGGGGGAGCAGGACCACGTTGTCCATCGTGGTCAGCTCCGCGGGCACCCGCGGCTCGTCGGCGTAGACGTCGAGGCCGGCGCCGCCCAGGCGGCCGTCGCGGAGTGCGGCGACGAGGGCGGGCTCGTCGACGACGGAGCCGCGCGCGATGTTGATCAGCACCCCGGTCGGGCCGAGGGCGTCGAGGACCGCGCGGTCGACCAGCGCGGCGGTACCCGCGCCGCCGGGCACGACCGCGACCAGGCTGTCGACACCCGCCGCCAGCTCGACGGGCGAGGCGGCGTAGGCGTACGACACGTCCGGGAGCCGGTGGCGGTTGTGGTAGCTCACCGTGCAGCCGAAGGCCTCCAGCCGGGTCGCGACGGCCTGCCCGATCCGCCCCAGGCCCAGGATGCCGACCCGGCTGCCCGCGACCTGGTCGGTCAGCGGGAAGGCGCCGTCGGGCCACCTCCCGTCGCGGACGAAGCGGTCGGCGAGGACCACCCGGCGCCGGACGGCGAGCAACAGGGCGAGCGCGGTCTCGGCGACCGCGTCGTCGAGGACGTCGGGGGTGTTGCTCACCGCGATGCCACGCGCCCGGGCAGCGGGGACGTCGATGTTGTCGTAGCCGACGCCGTGGTTGGCGATCACGCCCAGCCGGGGGAGGGCGGCGATCAGGTCGGCGTCCACCGCGCCGGCGTTGCTGCACACGATGGCGACGATGTCGGCACCGTGCTCGGCGAGGAAGTCGTCGCGGCCGGCCTCGGGCAGGTCGAGCGCGGCATACCTCTCGCCGACGGCGTCGTGCAGCTGCGGGCTGATCGGGGGCACGCGGAGGACGGTCGCTCGGCTCACCCCTCCAACATAGAGGCGCGGCTAGGACCGCGTGGCCAGGATCGAGTCCTCGAGGCGCTGCAGTAGCGCGGCCAGTCGCTCGGCGTCGGCGTCGTCGATCCCGGCGAGCAGCCGGTGCTCGTTGTCGAGGTGCGCCGCGATGGCCTCGTCGATGAGAGCCAGGCCCTCGGCGGTGAGCTGGGAGTGGACCACGCGGCGGTCCTGGGTGTCGCGGATCCGCGTGATCAGTCCCGCCTGCTCGAGCTTGTCGAGGCGGAAGGTGATGCCGGCCGACGAGAGCAGCGACTCCGCCGCCAGCTCGGTGCCGGTCATCCGGTACGGCGCGCCCGCCCGGCGCAGCGCCGCGAGCACGTCGAAGGACGCCGGGTTGAGACCGAAGTCCTCGAAGCACTTCGTGATGACCGCCTGGTAGCGCAGGTAGACGCGGTGCACACGGCCGAAGAGCGCGATCGGCGAAGGGTCGAGATCGGGCCGCTGCTCCCGCCACTGCTGGACGAACCGGTCGACGTCGGAGACGCCGGAGCCACCCGACCTGCCGGATCGGTCGGCACGGTCAGCGTCCTGGGCGGCGTCCTGGTGGGCCATGGCCCGGATGCTAGCGACGTTCCGGGGACTTCTTCCAGTTAACATGCTTGACAGTAAGTATCTCATCACTTAGAAATTAAGACCTGAGAGAAAGGGGCGACATGGAACAGCCCGTCGTACGACTGCACTCCCTGCGGTCGGTCCAGCTCGGTGTCCCGGACGTGACCGCGTGCAGCGACTTCTATGCCGAGGTCTGGGGCCTGTCGGTGGTGGAGCGGGACACCGACCACACCTGGCTGCGCGGCACCGGGCCCGATCACCACGTGCTCCAGCTCAGCCGCTCCGAGCGCAACGCGCTCGGCCGGATCAGCTTCGCGGTCCGCACCCCCGCGGAGGTCGACGCGGCGGCCCGGCGGCTCGTCGCCCAGGGCGTGCCGCTGCTGCGCGAGCCCGGCCCACTCGACGACGCGGGCGCGGGGTACGGACTGGTCCTCGTCGATCCCGAGGGGCGCCGGATCGAGCTCAGCTGCGACCTCCACTCCGTGACGCCGCGCAGTCGGGACCTGCCGGTGCCCGTCGGCGTGACCCATGTCGTGCTCAACACCGTCGACATCGATCGCGCGGTGGCCTTCTACACGCAGGTCCTGGGCATGCGGGTCTCCGACTGGTCGGAGCACCAGATGGCGTTCCTGCGGTGCAACACCGATCACCACAGCATCGCGTTCAACCAGGCCGCCTGGACCTCCGTGAACCACGTCGCCTACGAGATGGCCTCGATGGACCACTTCATGCGCGGCATCGGCTCGCTGAGACACCACGGCATCACGCCGCTGTGGGGTCCGGGCCGGCACGGGCCGGGCAACAACACCTTCTCCTACTTCGCCGACCCCGCCGGGCTGGTGTGCGAGTACACCTCGGACGTCGCCCAGGTCGTCGAGGACCAGTGGCTGTGCCGGGTCTGGCGCCGGGTGCCCGAGTTGTCCGACCTGTGGGGCACCGCGGGCCCGCCCTCCTCCGACGTGCGGACGCACATGGCGGGCGTCGAGGACCGGGGCGCGCTCGACGCGACCGCCGCGGTGGGTACGCCGTGAGCCGGACCCGTCCGGATCCGGTGCGGGCCGTCGTCATCGGCGGCGGAGCGATCGGCGCGAGCGTCGTCGCCGCCCTGCTGCGCGGCGTCGTCCCGGACGTCGTCCCCGTCGCGGTCGTCGACCCGCGGCCGGTCGGGGACCTGGGCGTGCCCCAGTTGCGGCTGGAGGCCGCGCTCGAGCAGGCCGACGTGGTCGTCGAGTGCGCGGGCCAGGCGGTCGTCGTCCAACGGGCCGTCGACATCCTCGAGCGCGGCATCGACCTGCTCATCACCTCGGTCGGTGCGCTGGCTGACCCGGAGCTGGCCGCCGCGGTCCGCGCGGCCGGTCCGGGCCGCTTCCTGCTCACCGCGGGAGCGATCGGCGGGCTCGACATCCTCTCCTCGGCCGCCGCCCAGGGCCCGTTGACCCGGGTCGAGGTCACCACGACCAAGCTGCCGGCCACGCTGGTCCAGCCGTGGATGGACGACCCCGCCGCCGAGCGGTTGCGGGCGACGACCGCGGCCGTCGAGGTCTTCCGCGGCAACGCCCGCGAGGCGACCCGGCTGTTCCCGCGCTCCCTCAACGTCGCGGCGACCGTGGGCTGGGTGGTCGGCGACTTCGACCTCGTCGACGTCCGCCTGGTCGCCGACCCGGCCGCCGAGCTGACCTGCCACCGGGTCGTCGCGGAGGGGATGGCCGGGCGCTACGCGTTCGAGATCGAGAACCTGCCCTCGCCGCAGAACCCGCGCACCAGTGGCGTCGTACCGCATGCGGTGCTGCGGTCCCTGGCCGCGCTGACCGGCCGTCCCAGCGGGGTGATCTAGGTGGTGCTGGCGTTCCGCGCGGCCGGAACCGGCGCGCCGACACTGATGCTGCACGGCATCGGGTCCTCCTCCCTCGCCTTCGGTCACCAGCTCTCCGCGCTCGCCGACGAGCTGGCGATGGTGGCCTGGGACGCCCCCGGGTACGCCGCGTCCTCCGACCCGGACGTCCTGCTCGACCTCGACGGGTACGTCGACCGCGCGGCGGCGCTCGCCCGCGACCGGTTCGGCGACCGGCCGGTGCACCTCGTCGGGGTGTCCTGGGGCGGCGTCCTCGCCCTGCGGACCGCGGCGTCGCACCCGGAGCTCGTCCGGAGCCTCACGGTGATCGGAGCGAGCCTCGGCTCGGGCGTCGACGCGGCGCGCGCCGCCGCGATGCGGGAGCGGTCCGGCGAGCTGCTCCGACTGGGGGCCGCCGCCTTCGCGCGGCAGCGCGGGCCGCGACTGCTCTCGCCCGACGCCGACGCCGCGCTCGTCGAGCACGTCGTCGCCACGATGGCCGCCGCCGTCCGCCCGCCCGGCTACGCCCGCGCCGCGGAGGCGATGGCCGCGGCAGACCTGTCCGCGGACCTGGGCCGGATCACGGCACCCACGCTGGTGCTGGCGGGCGCCGAGGACCGGGTGACCGGCCCGGACCGCGCCCGGGAGATCGCGGCGCTCGTTCCCGGCTCGGCGCTCGTGCTGATCCCGGGAGCCGGTCATCTCGCCAACCAGGAGCGCCCCGCCCTGGTCGACGCCTGGCTGCGCGGATTCACCCGCGCCGCCGACCTCCTGGCCGCGGCCCGGACCGCGGCCGACCTCCACGAAAGGAAGATCCCATGACCCTCCAGTACGACACCGCCGAGGACCTCGCCGCGTTCACCGACTCGCTGATCCTCACCCGCGCCACCCGGCACGAGGACTGGGACACCCTGGGCTTCCAGGCCAAGGCCGGCGACCAGTTCAGGCGTGCCCAGATCCGCTACGTCGGCTCCGGCGCGACCGGCGACCACGAGAACGACCGCCGGACCATCGCCTCGCAGGGCTTCACCTTCTCCAACATGCTGCTCCCGCCGGGTGCGGAGGGCCCCGAGCACACCCACCACGACGCGGAGGAGGCATTCTTCGTGCTCGAGGGAGAGGTCGAGGTCGGCGTCCACCGGGACGGGGAGGTCGTCAAGCGGACCCTGGGCTATCGCGACATGATCGTCGTGCCGGCCGGCGTACCGCGCAGCCTGAAGAACAACGGCGACACCGACGCGCTCTTCTGCGTGATCATCGGCGCCCGCAAGCCGCAGGTGCCGACCTACCCCGCGACGTCGGCGATGCACGGCGTGACCCGGGACTGAGACGTGGACCTGGACCTGCGCGACCGCACCTACCTCGTCACCGGGGGGAGCTCGGGGGTCGGCCTGGCCACCGTCGAGCTGCTCCTCGCCGAGGGTGCGCGTGTCGTCACCTGCGGGCGCCGGGCCGCTGCGCTCGACCGGGCGGCGGAGGGGCTGGCCGCGTCGCTCGGGTCCGCGGCGCTGCCGGGCCGGCTGCTCGCCCGGGTGTGCGACGTCCGTGACGCCGCCGGGGTCGCTGCCCTCGTCGCTGACGGCGGCGAGGTCTTCGGCGGCATCGACGGTGTCGTCAACAACGCCGGTCAGTCCCGGATGGCCGGCCTCGCCGAGGTCCGCACCGCCGACTTCCTCGACGAGCTGGACCTGAAGTTCAGCAGCGTCCTCAACGTGCTCGACGCGACCCTGCCCTGGCTCGAGCGGTCGCCGGCCGCCGCGGTCGTCAACGTCAACGCGGTGCTCGCCAAGCAGCCGGAGCCACGGCTGGTGACGACCTCCGCGGCCCGGGCCGGACTGCTCAACCTCACCAAGTCGATGTCGGTGGAGTACGCCCCCCGCGGGGTCCGGGTGAACTCGGTCTGCCTGGGCCTCGTCGACACCGGCCAGTGGCGCCGGCGGTACGACGGCTCCGGGGACGACCGCGACTACGCCGCCTGGGAACAGGAGATCGCGACCGACCGCGGCATCGCGCTCGGTCGTTTCGGCCGGGCGGAGGAGGTCGCCGCGGCGATCGCGTTCCTGCTGTCCCCGCGCTCGTCGTATGTCACCGGCGCGGCGCTCGACGTGTGCGGCGGGGTCTCCCGCGGCCTGTTCTGACCCATTCCCCCAACGAGGAGAGAACATGACCAGCCCGGACCGCACCGGTGGCGACCTGCTCGTCGACCTGCTGCGCCGGTACGACGTCGACACCGTCTTCGGTGTCGTCAGCGTCCACAACCTGCCCCTGGTCGAGGCCGTCGCCCGGGACCTGCGGTTCGTGCCGGTGCGGCACGAGGCGACGGCGGTCAACGCCGCCGACGGCTACGCCCGTGCTCGCGGCGGGCTGGGCTGCGCGCTCACCAGTACGGGCACCGGCGCCGGCAACGCCGCCGGCTCGCTCGTCGAGTCGCTCAGCGCGGGCACCTCGGTGCTGCACGTGACCGGGCAGGTGGACACGCCGTACCTCGGCTCCGGGCGCGGCTTCATCCACGAGACCAAGGACCAGCTCGGCATGCTGACCGCGGTCTCGAAGCACGCCGTCGCCGTTCCCGACGCCGCGTCCGCCGGCGCGGTCCTGCAGGAGGCGGCCGAGCGGGCGCTGACCGCCCCCGGCGGGCCGGCCAGCGTGGAGTGGCCGATCGACCTGCAGTACGCCGTCCCGGGTGCGCTGCCCGCTGCGCCGGAGCCGGCCGCGCCGGCACCCGCCGACCCGGTCCGGGTCGCGGAGGTGGTCAGCCTGCTGCGCGCCGGCGAGCGCCCGGCGATCTGGGCCGGCGGCGGCGTCGCCCGGGCCGGTGCGCAGCTGCGCCGCCTGGTCGAGCTGACCGGCGCCGCGCTGTTCACCAGCAACTCCGGCCGGGGCGCCGTCCCCGAGGACCACGAGCTGTGCGTGGGCAACTACGCCACCGCGCCGGCCGGGCGCGCGCTGCTTGCCGACGCCGACCTGCTGCTCAGCATCGGCACGCACTTCCGGTCCAACGAGACCGGCGACTACGCCCTCGACGTCCCGGCCCGGCACGTGCAGGTCGACGTCGACCCCGCCGCGATCGGCCGGGTGTTCCCGGCCGAGCTCGGCGTCGTCGCCGACGCCGCGACCTTCCTGGACGCCGTCCTCGACGCCCTGGTCGCCGCAGCGATGCCGCACCGGTCGGCGTGGGCCGAGCGGGTCCGGGTCACCCGGGCCGCGGTGCGCGAGACCCAGCGGGCCGGGCTCGGCGAGCACGCGCTGTTCGCCGACGCGCTGCGCAAGGTGCTGCCGCGCGACGCCGTCGTCGCGCGCGATGTCACCATCGCGTCGAGCGCGTGGGGCAACCGGCTGCTCGAGATGCACGACCCGCGCAGCAACGTCTTCCCGCGCGGTGGCGGCATCGGTCAGGGGCTCGGCATGGCGATCGGCGCGGCGCTCGCCCGCCCGGCGGCCCCGAGCGTCGGCATCGTCGGCGACGGCGGGCTCGCCGTCCACCTGGGCGAGCTGACGACGATGGCGCAGGAGAGGCCATGGCTCGTGCTCGTCGTGTTCAACGACGGCGGCTACGGCGTGCTGCGCAACATGCAGGAGTCGCTGGGCCGGCCGCGCTCCGGCGTCGACCTGCTGACCCCCGACTACGCCGCGCTCTGCGGCTCGATGGGTCTGACCCATCTGCGGATCACCGAGCCCGGCGCCGTCGCCGGGACCTTCGAGCAGGCCGTCGCGGACGGCGGCCCGGTCGTCGTCGAGGTCGACCTGACGTCGTACCCGGTCATGCCGCGGCCGTTCACCCCACCCGTCCACGTCCCAGGAGCAGCATCATGACCGGTCGTCTCGCCCCGGAGGGGCGGATCCTCGTCGGCGGCGAGTGGGTGGTCGGCTCGGGCGCCGACCTGGTCGCCACCGACCCCGCCGACGGCACCACCGTCGCCACCCTGGCCGGCGCCACGCCCGCCGACGTCGACACCGCCGTCCGTCGTGGTGACGCGGCTCGGTCGGCCGCCGCCTGGCGCACGATGCTCCCGCACCAGCGGGCGCGCTACCTGGCGCGGACCGCGGACCTCATCGAGGCCCGCAGCGAGCAGCTCGCCGTGCTCCAGAGCCGGGACAACGGTAAGCCGCTGACCGAGACCCGGGCGCTGGTCGCGAGTGCCGCCGGCACGTTCCGCTACGTCGCGGCCGTGCTCGAGACCGAGGAGGGGGCGATCCCGCCCTCGCGCGGCGACTACCTCGCGTTCTCGGTGCACGAGCCGATCGGCGTGGTCGGCGCGATCACCCCGTGGAACAGCCCGATCGCCTCGGACGCCCAGAAGGTCGCCCCGGCGCTCGCCGCGGGCAACGCCGTCGTCCTCAAGCCCGCGGCCTGGACACCGCTGCTCGCCCTCGAGCTCGGTGCCCTGCTGTTGGAGGCGGGACTGCCCGAGGGCCTGATCAGCGTGCTGCCGGGGCCCGGGCGCACCGTCGGGCAGGCGCTCGTCGAGCATCCCGGGGTTGGCCACCTCTCCTTCACCGGCGGCACCGACACCGGCCGGGAGCTCGCTGCCACCGCCGCGCGGCTGCTGAAGACGACCTCCCTGGAGCTCGGTGGGAAGTCGCCCACCATCGTGCTCCCCGACGCCGACCTCGACCTCGCTGTCAACGGCATCCTGTACGGCATCTTCAGCTCCCAGGGTCAGTCCTGCATCGCCGGGTCGCGGCTCTTCGTCCACGACAGCGTGTACGACGAGGTGGTGGGTCGGGTCGCCGCGCGCGCCGATGCGCTCCGGGTCGGGCACCCCCGGGCCGAGGGCACCCAGCTCGGGCCGCTCATCACCTCCGCGCACCGTGACTCCGTCGAGCGGTATGTCGCCGGCGGGCTGGCCGCGGGCGGCACCCTGCGGGCCGGAGGCGTACGGCCGGACGACCCCGCTCTGGCGGCGGGCAGCTACCTGCGCCCGACCGTGATCGACGGTCTCCCGGCCGACGCGGCGATCGTGCGCGAGGAGATCTTCGGGCCGGTCCTGGTCGCGCTGCGGTTCCGCGACGAGGCGGAGCTGGTCGCCGCGGCCAACGACACGGCCTACGGGCTGGCGTGCGGCATCTGGACCCGCGACTTCGCCCGGGCCTGGCGGATCGCCCGCCTGGTCGAGGCCGGCACGGTGTGGGTCAACACCTACAAGCAGCTGTCGATCGCGACGCCGTTCGGCGGGGTGAAGGACAGCGGCTCCTCCCGCGAGAAGGGGCTCGGCGCGATCCGCGCCTACCAACGCCAGAAGAGCATCTACCTGGGCACGTCCGGCCCGATCGCCTGGGCCGACTGAGCTGCCCGAGCTGACCGAGCTGACCGAGCTGATCGAGAGAGGCGAAGAAGAGAATGAGCGTGCATGTCGGCATCGTCGGAGGGGGCATCGGCGGACTCGCCGCCGCCATCGGCCTCCGCGCGCAGGGGATCGGGGTGACCGTCTTCGAGCAGGCGCCCGAGTTCGGCCGGGTCGGCGCGGACATCAACCTGACGCCCAACGCGGTCCGGGCCATCGACGGCCTGGGCGGTGGCGTCGGTGCGGCCATCCGGGACTCGGCGGCGCGGCCGTCGTACCGGATCAGCCGGACCTGGGACACGGGCGAGGAGACGTCGCGGCTGGAGATGGGCGCCGCGGCCGAGCGGAAGTACGCCGCGCCGCAGCTGACGATCCATCGCGCCGACCTCCTGACGGCGCTCGAGGACGCGCTGCCGGGGGACGTGATCCGGCTCGGGCGCCGGCTGACGTCGCTCGAGCAGCCGGCCGGTGGGCCGGTACGACTCGGGTTCGACGACGGGACGACGGCGGAGATCGACGTCGCGGTCGGGGCGGACGGCATCCACTCCAGCGTCCGCTCGGAGCTCTTCGGTGCGGAGAGACCGGAGTTCACCGGCGTCGTCGCCTTCCGTGCGGTCGTCCCGACGGACCGGCTCGACGTCCCCAGCCTCGACGCGTTCACCAAGTGGTGGGGGCCCGACCCGGAGACCCAGATCGTCACCTTCCCGCTCAATCGGGGCCGGGACACCTTCATCTTCGCGACCACGCCGCAGGAGTCGTGGACCGAGGAGTCCTGGACCACACCGGGCGACGTGGCCGAGCTGCGCGCGATGTACGAGTCCTTCCACCCCGAGGCCCGCGCGCTGCTGGCGGCCTGCGACACGGTGCTCAAGTCGGCGCTGTACGTCCGGGACCCGCTGCCGCGCTGGTCCGTGGGCCGGGCCACCCTGCTCGGCGACGCGGCCCACCCGATGATGCCGTTCATGGCGCAGGGCGCCGCGATGTCCGTCGAGGACGCGGTCGTGCTCACCCGGGCACTCGCGGGCGGCGGGTCCGATGTCGGCCGGGCGCTCGCGGTCTACGAGGCCGCGCGGCTGCCCCGGGCCGGCCGGATCCAGGTCGGCTCACGGGGCAACACCTGGCTGAAGTCGAGCGCCGACGCCGACTGGGTCTACGCCTACGACGCCTGGACCACCGACCTGGCCTGAATCCGGATCCGGTCTCCGACGCCCCGTCCTCCCCAGGGAGGGCGGGGCGTCGTGGCGTGCGCGTGCTGCGGCGGCGAGACCGGTGTCACCCTCCGACGGGATCGTTGCAGTACTAAGATACTTGCAACCAAAGTATCTCGCGCGACTCGGTGTCGCCGTGTGAAGGAGCGCCCGCGATGTCAGACCAGAGCAGTCCGCGTCGGCGGCATGCCGCGGCAGCCGAACCGGACGAGGTCGACGAGATCCTCGCGCAGTGGGCGGTCCAACGGCCCGCACTGGAGGCATCCCCGATCGGGGTCTTCGGCCGGATCAGCCGGATCAACACGGTGCAGCGCTCGATCCTGCGCGAGGTCGACGACCGCTACGGCCTGACGCTCGCGTCCTTCGACGTGCTGGCCAATCTCCGGCGCTCGGGTCCGCCGCACCGCAAGACCGCCGGCCAGCTGGCGGAGTCGTCGCTCCTGACGACGGGGGGCATCACCCTGCGCCTCGACAAGGCCGAGGCCGACGGGCTGGTGCGCCGGGTGCGCTCCGAGGAGGACCGCCGGGTGGTGCATGCCGAGCTCACCGACCGTGGGCGCGAGTTGATCGACAAGGTCGTCGATGCCCACGTGACCACGGAGCGGGAGATGCTCGCCGAGCTCAGCGACGACGAGATCGAGGTGCTGTGCGACCTGCTGCGCACCCTGGGACGCTCGCTGCAGGCACACACGCAGCGAGCCGGCCGGTCACCCGAGTGACCGACCGGCTCGACGCTGCTGCCCGCGGTGGCGTCCCGTCGTGGCTCAGTCCTGCGGGACGTGCGCGTTGGTGAAGAAGGTGCCGACGTCCTTGCCCGCGGGGACGTCGGCGTGGGTGACGAGGAAGTCGTAGCCGCTGCGGAAGAGGTCCTCGGAGATGGTGCCGACCGGCGCGCCGTCCGCGGGCTCGGCGAACAGCTCGTCGACCAGGGCGAACTCCTTCTCCGCGCCGCTGGCCGGATAGGCGGAGTTGGCCTTGGTGAAGGCCGCCACCGCGGCGTCCGGGTCCGCCATGGCGGCCTCCTTGGCGCAGGCCGTCGCCGCGACGAACCGGTCGACGAGGTCGGGGTCCTTCTCGATCAGCGCGTCGCTGGTGATGATGACGTCGCCGGGCAGGGTCACCCCGTGGTCGGCATACAGCAGCGGCTCGGACTCCAGGCCCTTCTCCGACAGGTTGGCGGCCATGAAGCTGAGGCCCAGCATCGCGTCGACCTTGCGCTGGAGGATGGCGGTCATCTTCACCTGGATGTTCATGTTGACCATCTCGACCCGGTCCTGGGCGAGGCCGTTGACCTCGGCCAGCGCGGGGAAGAGGGTGCTGGGGGAGTCGCCCGCGGTGAAGGCGAGCTTCTTCCCCTCCAGGTCGGCCAGGTCGGTGATGTCGCTGTCGCTGGGAACCAGGACCGACAGCGGGCTGATGTCGAGGTACGACAGCACCGCCTTGACCTTCGCTCCCTTGGCCGCGAGTCCGATCATCGTGGACGGGTCGGCCTGGCCGAACTCGTCGGCACCGCTGGCCACGGTCTGGACGGTCGAGCTGGACCCCTTGCCCTCAGCGATGTCGACGTCGATGTCCCGGTCCGCGAAGCAGCCGCGCTCGATGCCGAGGAAGTAGGGCGCCTCCTTCGCGGTCAGGATGGCGCCGAGGCGCAGGGTCACCTTGTCGGTCGA
The DNA here is from genome assembly GCA_029961745.1 of Nocardioides sp. L-11A. NCBI lineage: Bacteria > Bacillati > Actinomycetota > Actinomycetes > Propionibacteriales > Nocardioidaceae > Nocardioides > Nocardioides sp. L-11A. The sequence goes on along the minus strand of CP124680.1, from coordinate 3,697,095 downwards.
GGAATCGGTGCTGTCGCCGGAGGCCCCACCGCATGCGCTGAGGGCGCAGGTGAGGACGGCGGCGCCCGCGACGGCGGCGATCGTACGTGTCATGAGTGTCGTGCCTTTCGTGTGAGACGTGCCCGGGGGTGCGAGGCGTCAGTGGGGTTGCCGCTGGGAGGAGTGCCAGGGGACGACGAGCCGCTCGACGGCGGCCACGAGATAGAAGAAGGCGGTCGCGACCGCGGACAGCAGGATCATCACGGCGAAGATCAGCGCCGTGTCGAGCTGGCCGCCGGCAGAGACCAGCACATATCCCCAGCCGCGGTCGGAGGCGATGAACTCGCTCACGAGCGCGCCGATGACGGCGAGGCTGGTCGCGACCTTGAGGCCGGCGAAGATGCTGGGCAGCGCGTGCGGGAGGCGCACCTTCAAGAACAGGCGCAGCCGGGTCGCCGCCATGACCCGCGCGAGGTGGATCATCTCGGCGTCGACGCTGCGCAGCCCCATCACCGTGTTGACCAGCAGCGGGAAGAAGGTCACCAGCGCGGTCATCGCGATGGTCGGCGCCATGCCGAAGCCGAACCACACGACGAAGAGCGGGGCCAGGCCGACCTTGGGCACGCTGTTGAGGGCGACGATCGGCGGGTAGAGCAGCCGCTCCAGCAGGCGCGAGGTCACGATGACCATCCCGAGCGGGATCGCGATCAGCGCGCTGAGAGCGAAGCCGCCGAGGATCTCCAGGATCGTCCACCGGCCGTGGGTCATCAGCAGGTCGCGGGTCTCCCAGCCGCGCTCGACCACCTGGCTCACCGACGGGAGCATGTAGTCGGGCACGCTGCCGAGCCGGGCGACCAGCTCCCACGCGAGCAGGATCGCGCCGAACGAGATGAGCGGCCACAGGGCACCGCCGAGCGCGCGGCGTACCGCCTCAGTCCTCATGGATGACCCCCAGCGCCTCGAACTGCTCGCGGATGGTCCGGACGTAGCCCAGGAACTCCGGTGTCTCCTTGACCTCCAGGCGCCGCGGGAAGGGCAGCTCGATCGGGATGTCGGCGTGGATCCGGCCCGGCCGCGGCGTCATCACGATCACCCGCTGGGCGAGGAAGACCGCCTCCTCGATGTCATGGGTGACGAGCACGGCCGTCTTGCGGTCGCGGGACCAGATCCGCTGGATGTCGATGCGCAGCTGGTCACGGGTCAGCGCGTCGAGGGCGCCGAGCGGCTCGTCGAGGAGCAGCAGCGGCGGGTCGTGGACCAGCGCGCGGCAGATCGCCACCCGCTGGCGCATGCCGCCCGAGAGCTCGTGGGGGAGTCGTCGCTCCATGCCCTCCAGGCCGACGGAGCGGAGCAGCCCGAGCGCGGTCTCGCGGTGCCGGTCGGTGCGCTCGCCCCGCATCTCGAACTGGACGAGCACATTGGACAGGACGTCGCGCCAGGGCAGCAGCAGGTCCTTCTGGAAGACGAAGCCCAGGTCGGTCAGGGGCGCCGCGACGGCCCGGCCGTCGACGACGACGTCGCCCGTGGTCGCCGGCGTGAGGCCGGCGATCATCGAGAGCAGCGTGCTCTTGCCGCATCCGCTCGGGCCCAGGAGCGCGACGAACTCGCCCTTCTCGATGGTCAGGTCGACCGGGTCGACGGCATGCACCGTGTCGCGGCCCCGCACGCCGAACACCTTCGTGGCCGCGCGGACGGCGATGGCGGGTGGCACGTCCGCGCCCGTGGCCGGAGCCATCGGCTCAACCTCCGTGCTGGACATGGGGACTCACCTCGTTGAGCTCGCGGCAACCGCCGCCCGTGGCCACGACGACACCGCCGACCAGTGCCCAGTGCCGGCCGAGACGGGCATCGGGCTGGAGCGAGAAGGTCATCCCCTCCTGGATCTCGAAGTCGAAGAGCGCGTTCTCGGCGTCGACGTGCGGGAAGCGCTCGGCGAACCCCGGGACCTGGCGGTCGATGCCGACGTCCAGGCCGCCGCCGGCCAGCAGCGGGTTGAGGGCGGCCACGTGGGGAGTGATGTGCCAGGCTCCGGCCTCGGCGAGCGGCTCCTCCATCGCCTCGGCCACCTCGCGGAAGGAGCGTCCGGGGGCCAGCAGGTCGCGGCCCACCTCGTAGGCGGTCCGGGCGATCTCGGCGCACCGCAGGGTCGCGGCCGGCGGCTCTCCCACGAGCACCGAGCCGTTGATGTGCGTGTTGAGCTCGGCGAAGGTCGGGAACATCTCGAACCCGACGATGTCCTGGTCCTCGAGGACGCGCGATGGCTCCTCGCGGATGAGCCAGGAGGGCTCGCCCCAGGCGTAGTTGTCGATGCCGGACTGCATCAGCATCCAGGTCACGCGCATGCCGTCGGACAGCATCGACGCGTAGGCGGCGGCGTACAGCTCGCGCTCGGAGACGCCGGGCTTGGCCAGCTCGCGCACCACGCGCACCGCCTGGTCGCCGGCCGCGGCGGCGCGCGCCAGCCGCTCCTGGTCGCGCTCGCTGCGACAGGCCATGAGCAGCCCGAAGTCGGCGGTGACGTCGACGAACTCGGTGCCCTCGAGACGTGCGGAGATGGCCTCCCAGGTCGGCTTCGGGACCCATCCGCCCGCGGCGAAGGGCGAGCCCCAGCCCAGTCCGATGACGCCGAGCCGCCGACCGGCCAGGCCGAGCTCCTCGACCACCTGGGGCATCAGCACGGTGTGTCGGCCGATGCGCAGGTCGTCGATCCAGCTGTCGAGCTCCCGCTCCTTGCTGAGCATGTTCTGCGCAGCGACCTGGGCGGAGAACCCGATCATCACCGGGTCGCCGTCGCGCGGGACGACGAGGTGCTGGTAGCGGCGGTCGTTCCCCAGGTACTGCCCTGCGTCGTAGCGATCGCTGCGGTCGCTCCCGAAGACGAGGAGGCCGTCGAGGCCCCGGTCGTCCATGAAGGCGTGCGTGCGGGTCCACCGGTAGCTGCGCTCGGACTGCGCGGTTGTCACGTCGTTCTCCTCCGCCCGGCCGCCGTCTCCGGAGGCCCGTCGATTTGCCTTAGTGATGATTAGCTTATCACTAAGATACTTTGAGCGGAAGGGATGTGCCGCGCCGTCGCGCCGCGGGCGGGCCGCAAAAATGCACGTGGCCCCTCCCGGTGGGAGGGGCCACGTCGCGGCGGGGGTCGGTCGGCTCAGGGCCGGGCGGCACCCAGCATCCCGGCGCGGGTCGCCACCTTCACCCGGACCCGGCCCTCGGCCTCGCCCAGCGTGATCTCGTGGGCGTCGATCCGCTCCCAGGCGGTGTGGGTGACGACCTCGACGTCGCGCTCGGCGAGGTAGGCGTCGACGTCCTCGGGCCGGCGCGCGGTGGCGGTCGCCCGGGTCTCGGCCAGAAGGTGGCCGACGGTCTCGGCGGCGTCGCTCTTGGTGTGCCCGATCAGACCGACCGGGCCGCGCTTGATCCAGCCGGTGACATAGGTGCCGGGGATCGGGGTGCCGTCGAGGTCGAGCACCCGGCCGCCGTCGTTGGGGATCACGGCCGCACGCTCGTCGAACGGCAGGCCGGGCAGCGCGCTGCTGCGGTAGCCGATCGCACGATAGACCTGCTGCACCTCCCAGTCGGTGATCTCGCCGGTGCCCTCGACCCGGCCGTCGGCGTTCGGAGAGTGGGTGCGCTCGGTACGCAGCGTGGTCACCTGGCCCGCCTCGTCCGTGACGATCTCCACGGGTGCCTCGGCGAAGTGCAGATGGATCCGGTGCGGCTTGCCGACGGGGTCGGCGCCGACCCAGCTGGTGAGCGTGTTGAGCACCATCTTCTGCGACTTGTGCTCGGCGATGTGGGCCATGCCGTGCTCGTCGACGTCGAAGCCCTCGGGGTGCACGATCACCTCGACGTTGGGCGAGTGGTTGAGCTCGCGCAGCTCCAGCGGCGAGAACTTCGCGTACGCCGGGCCGCGGCGCGCGAACACGTGCACATCGGTGATCGTCTTCGCCCTCAGGCCGGCGTGGACGTGGGGCGGGATGTCGGTCACGAGCATCTCGTCACCGGTCTTGGCGAGCACGCGGGCGACGTCGAGGGCGACATTGCCGACGCCGAGGACGGCGACGCTGGTCGCGTCGAGCGGCCATTCCTGCGGGACATCGGGGTGCGCGTCGTACCAGGAGACGAAGTCGGCGGCGCCGAGCGAGTGCTCCTCGCCGGGGATGCCGAGGTCGCGGTCGGCCATGGCGCCGGTGGAGACGACAACGGCGTCGTAGAACTCGCGCAGATCCTCGAGCTTCACGTCGACGCCGTACTCGACGTTGCCGAGGAAGCGGACCTCGGGCTTGGCGATCACCCGCTGGAGCGCCTTGATGATCTCCTTGATCCGGGGGTGGTCCGGCGCGACGCCGTACCGGACCAGGCCGAAGGGCGCGGGCAGCCGCTCGAGGATGTCGACGGAGACCGGGGTCTCGGACTTGGTGAGGATGTCGGCGGCGTAGATGCCGGCCGGGCCGCCGCCCACGATCGCTACGCGGAGAGTCATGCCGACGAGTCTGGTCGTTCGCGCTGTCTCACAGAACGAGGTTGTGGTTGGGTGCTCACAAGGTTATGTTGTGAGAGTGCTGGCCCCTCACGTCCCCGATCTCCGGGCGCTGGAGCTGCTCGTCGTGGTCGCACGGACCGGCAGTCTGGGCACGGCCGCCGCCGAGCTGGGGATCAGCCAGCAGGCCGCGTCCTCGCGGGTGCGCACCATGGAGGCCCTCGTCGGCGAGCCCCTGGTCGCCCGCAGCAAGCGGGGCTCCGAGCTCACACCGACCGGCGAGCTGGTGGTCCAGTGGGCCGACCGGGTGCTCGATGCGGCCCAGGCGCTCGACGCCGGCATCGCCGCGCTGCGGGCCGACCGGCGCGGCCATCTGGACATCGCGGCCAGTCTCACCATCGCCGAGCACCTGCTGCCCGGCTGGCTGGTGGGCCTGCGCGGCCAGCAGGTCCAGCGCGGTCAGCAGCCGACCGAGGTCACCATGACGGCGACCAACACCGCGCGGGTCGCCGAGCTCGTGGAGGCGGGTGAGGTCGCGCTCGGCTTCGTCGAGGGGCCGGAGGCGCCCCGCGGGCTGCGGCGACGGCTGGTCGGCACCGACGAGCTCGTGGTCGTCGTCGGCCCCCAGCACTCCTGGGCGCTGCGCTCCCGCCGCCGCGTGAGCGCCGAGACGCTCGCGGCCACGCCGCTCGTCGTACGGGAGGCGGGGTCGGGGACCCGGACCGTGCTGGAGCGGGCGCTGGCCGACCGGCCGCGCGCCACGCCGGCGCTGGAGCTGTCGAGTACGGCGGCGGTCCGGGCCGCCGTGGCCGCCGGCGCCGGTCCCGCGGCGGTCGGCGCGCACGCCGTCCGCGACGACCTGGCCACCGGGCGGCTGGTGCGGATCACCGTGACCGGCCTCGACCTCACCCGCCGCCTCCACGCGGTGTGGAAGGGCGGTCCGCACCCGCCCGAGGGGCCCGCCCGCGAGCTGGTCGCCTGGGCCGCGCGCCGTCCCTGACGCATCGCACCGGACGCGACTGTCCCCGATCCGGCCGATTCGCGACCCGGATGTCCGGTGCGACGGGGGATCGGTCAGGCGTGCGCCGGGGTGCGGGCGAGGATCGCGGCGATCGAGTCGTCGGTGCAGTCCGCCCAGAACCCGCCGACGACGTCCTCGAGCTGCGTGAACGACTCCGCGACGTAGAGGACGTCCTGGTAGTCGGTGATGTCGTAGAGCTGGGTGCCCATGGTGGCGATCTCGAGCGGGCGGATGGTCATCCCGCGGAACGCCTCGATCTCGCCGGGGGAGGAGAGGATGCCGGCGCCGTACGCCTTGAGCTCCCCGGCCTCCCACAGCACGCCGAACTCCAGGGTGAACCAGAAGACCTTGCTCACGAACTCCAGCGCCTCGGTGGTCCGCACCCGGCGCGAGGCCCGGCCGGCGAGCTCGTAGAGGTCGGTGAAGCGCGGGTTGGCCAGGGTGTTGCCGTGGCCGACGACCTCGTGCAGCACGTCGGGCTCGGGGGTGTAGAGCGGCACCGAGTGATGGCGGACGTACTGGGTCGACCAGAAGGCCTTGTCGGCGAGGGAGCCGTAGAACTCCCGCAGGGGGACCAGGCCGGCGGCCGGGCGGTAGCTGAACCCGGTCAGCGGCGCAAGCCACTCGCTCACCTCGGCCAGCTGGGGGATCCGGTCGATCGGCAGGCCGAGCGACTCCTTGCCGTCGAGGAACTCGCGGCAGCCGTACGCGCGGTGCTTGGTCACCAGCGCCTCGCTGACCACGCGCCACACCTCGTGCTCCTCCTCGGTGTACGCCGCCGTGGGGCAGGGCTCGCCGGGACGCCAGTTGCTGGCGAGGGTGGCGAGGGCGTCGCGGCGGGCGCGGTACTCGCTGTCGGCGAAGCCGGGGTGGTCGGCACCGAGGTGGACCTTGAGCGAACCGTCCTCGTCGGCGGTCACCGGGGCGAAGTACTGGGCTTCCTCGAACATGTCTGCAGTCTGTGACGAGGTCCACGCAATTGCGAGTCAGGTCAGACGTTCTGCTGCCAACGAGGCCACATCGTGGCAATATGTCTGCCATGGATCGGGTCGATCGTGGAATTCTGGACATCCTGCGTGCCGACTCCCGGACCTCGATCCGGGAGGTCGCCGAACGCCTGGGGATCAGTCGGGCCAGCGCCTACGCACGGGTCAAACGCCTGGTCGACACCCGGGTCATCCGCGGCTTCACCATCGACGTCGACCATACGGCGCTGGGGCTCGGCCTGCCGGCGTACATCCACGTCCGGATCAAGCAGAACACCTGGAAGTCCTTCCGGAAGAAGGCGTGGGCCCTGGAGGAGGCAGCCCACGTCGCGCTGGTCGCCGGCGACTTCGACTGCGTGATCCTGGTCCGCGCCCGCGACGCCGAGCATCTGCGTGAGCTGGTGCTGGAGCGGATCCAGGCGCTGCCCGAGGTGGTCGCGACCCAGACGGTGCTGGTCTTCGAGGAGCACGTCGGGCAGGCCTGAGCCGCTCTGGTGGCTCAGCCGCCCAGCACCGCGATCGCCTCGATCTCCACGAGCAGGCCCTCGGCGGCCAGGTGGACGCCGTACGCCGAGCGGGCCGGCATCGGCTCCGCGAAGAATGCGCGGTAGACCTTGTTCATCGCCGCCCAGTCGCGGTCCGGGTCGGCGAGCAGGACGGTCACCTTGGCGATGTCGGCGCGATCGCCGCCGTGGGTGCGCAGCTCCTCGTCGAGTCGGCGCAGGACGTGCTCGGTCTGCTCCTCGATGCCCTCCCCGGCCAGCGTCCCGTCCGGCCGGATCGGCACGGCCCCGGAGAGGAAGACAAGGTCTCCTCGCCGGATGCTCCTCGACAGCGGGGCCGTCCCGGCACCGGTCACCTGGTCACTCATCGTCGTTCCTCCACTCGTTGATCGTGTTGCACAGCACGCCGACACCGTCGACCTCGACCTCCACGACGTCTCCCGGACGCAGATAGGGGTGGCCCGCGTCCGCCGCGGTCCCGGCCGGGCAGCCGCAGGCGATCACGTCGCCGGGCCGGATCGTCAAGAAGCGCGACAGGTAGGCGATCGCGACTTGTGGCTCTTGGACGAGGACGTCGCCCGCCGAGTCCTGGCGCCGCTCGCCGTTGACGCGACCGCGGACCCGGGGCGGTGGTCCGGTCCGGTCGCCGAGCACCGCCCACGGCCCCAGCACCTTGCCGGACTCGAAATTCTTCACGAGCGACCAGGACAGCGGGCCCTGGTCCAGCGACAGACCCGATCCCTCGAACTTGTCGCGCAGTGTGAAGTCGCTGTAGCCGGTGACGCCGGAGAAGCGGACGTCGTCGGGGGAGAGGTCGCGGCCCGTCGAGGCGACGATCAGCGCGGCCTCGGCCTCGTAGTCCAGGTGGAGCGCGCCGCGCGGCGGCACCACCGGCTCGCCCGATCCGGTGAGGGTGCCGGGCGCCACGAGATAGCCCCAAGGGTCGCCCGCCCGGCCCCCGTCGAGGACCTCCTGCACGGTCCGTCGTCGGGGGGAGCGCGACGTCATCTGGGCCATGTGGTGGGCATAGTTGCCGCCCATCGCGAAGACGCGGGACGTCGGCGTGGGCAGCGCGGCCGCCAACGGGCCGAGGTCCTCGGCGCGACCGAGTCCGGTCGTACCCGAAGCGGCCAGGTCGCAGGCGAGCCGGGCGAGCGCCGTTGTGGTGTCGTCCGAGAGCACCAGCCAGCTCTCGGTGTCGATCAGCTGGTCGAGCTCCGCACGCGCGGGCTCGGGCAGCCGGGCGTCGCGGGCTACCGAGGAGATCGGGTGCAGGTGGGTGTCCCGGCCCTGCCCGGCGACCAGCACGCTCTCGCCTGTCAAGAGGCGAGCCAGGCGCGGACCTGAGGAAGGCGCGGAGGAGGTGGGATTCACTGGCGCCGGCTCCCCTCGTCCCAGAAGACCAGCCTGCGCTGGGCGTAGGACACCAGGCCGAAGAGCAGCACCCCCAGCAGGCTGAGGTAGAAGATCAGCCCGAAGACCCGGTCGATGGCCAGCTGGCTCGACGAGATGCGGATCTGCTCGCCGAAGCCGCTGCCGCCGCCGATGAACTCGGCCGCGATGACGCCGGTCACCGACGACACGACGGCGATCTTCAGCCCGGCGAACACGAAGGGAAGTGAGCGCGGCACGTGGAGCATCAGGACCCGCCGCCACGCCGGGGTGCGGAGTGAGGAGAACAACCGCCGTTCGGCCTCCGACACGGCGGCAAGGCCCGCCGCGGTGCCGACGACGACGGGGAAGAAGGAGAGGAAAGCGGCCATCGCGACCTTCGACGTCATGCCGAAGCCGAACCAGGCGACGAACATGGGCACGAAGGCAATCTTCGGAGTCGCCTCGACCAGGACGAACAGCGGCATGACGGCTCGCCTGCCGATGTCGGTGAGCCCCACGAGGGCGCCCAGGAGGACGCCGGCAGTGCTGGCGAGGGCGAACCCGAGCAGGATCTCCTGCACGGTGATGCTGAGCGCCTCGAGGAAGAAGCCGCCCTCGGCCAGGCTCCGGCCGACCTCGACGATCGACTCGCCGACGGCCCGAGGCGACGGGAACACGATCGGGGAGATGTCGCCGAAGCGCACGACGAGGTCCCAGACCACCAGCGGCAGTGCGACGACGAGCAGCATCGCGATCGGCGTCGGGACGCGTCGCCGCCGGCGACCTGCGCGTCCGTCGCAGTCGCGGGTCGCGCGCCGGCCGCGCGTCGCGGAGGGGGGACAGGTCTGCTCAGCCACGGCGGGCACCTCCCATCAGGGCCTCGCGGACCTGGGTCACCGCCCGGCCGAACGCCGGCTCGACGAGTGTCTCGCGCGTGCGCACGCGGCCGAGTGGAATATCGATCACCCGCGCCACGCAGCCAGGCCGGGCTGACATCACCACGACCTGGTCGGCCAGCAGGACGGCCTCCGGGATGGAGTGGGTCACCATGATGACGGTGGCGTCGGTGGCCCGGCTGATCCGGTGCAGCTCGATGTCCATCGCCTCCCGCGACATCTCGTCGAGGGCACCGAACGGCTCGTCGAGCAGGAGTGCCCGGGGCTCGGTGATGAGCATGCGGCAGATCGCCGTGCGCTGGGCCATGCCCCCGGAGATCTCGTGCGGGTAGCTGGTCTCGAACTCACCGAGCCCCACGGACGTGAGCAGCTCGCGGGCCCGGTCGCGGTGGGCCCGGGCGGCCCGGCGGCCCTGCTGCGCCTGGATCGGCACGAGGACGTTCTCGAGCACGGTGCGCCAGGGCAGGAGCGTCGGCTGCTGGAACATGAACCCCACCTCGTCGGGAGGACCGGCCACCGGCCGGCCGTAGACGTCGACCGCGCCCGAGGTCGGCTCGGCCAGCCCGGAGAGGATGTTGAGCAGGGTCGACTTCCCGCAGCCACTGGGACCGATGAGGGCGGCGAAGGATCCGGCGGGGACGCGGAGATCCACGTCCTGGAGGGCTGTCACGCCGGTCCGCGGGAACTCCTTGCAGACCCCGCGGACATCGAAGGCGGCGACCGAGGGAGGCGCTCCCGCGGCCGAGAGGGTCGTGCTGCTCACCGGTTGATCGCCTCCAGGAGATCGGTGCGGAAGACCCCGTCAGGAGTGACGGTGCCGGGTGCCAGGCCGAGCTGCCTCTCGGTCTCGGCGAGGAAGGTGGTGATGCCGGATTCGCGCCAGGAACCCCAGGCGTCGTCGTCGATGGGGGTCATCGACTCGGCGGCCGCCGCGAGGAGCGCCTCGGCGTAGGCGCGGTCCTCCACCTCCTGGGGGCTCGTCTCGCGGCAGGCGTCGAGGACGGCGTCGACGTCATCGCTCGCGTACGCGGCCGCCTGCCGGAACGCGCGGCCCACCGCCTCGGCGGTGTCCCGGTTCTCGTCCAGCCAGGAGTTCTTGGCGGCGAGTCCGTTGCCGAACCCGCTGTCGCTCGGCGGCGGCGACAGGTCGACCGTGTCGACGCCGGCGGCGCGGATCGTGGCGGCCGCGCCGTTGGAGGCGGCGTAGGCGTCGATGTCGCTGCGTTCGAAGCCGGCGACGGCCGAGCCGCCGTCACCGACGACCTTGACCTCGTAGTCCTTGCCTGCGGTCATGCCCGCCCCCGCCATCGTGGCGTGGAGGTAGGCAGTCTCGCCGCCGTCGGATGCCTCGACGCCGATCACCTTGCCGCGGAGGTCGTCGAGATCGCCGGCCCCGGAGTCGAGGGCGATGATCCGGAAGGAGCCCCGTGCATAGACGTTCGCGAACAGGGAGACGTCCGCGCCGTTGGCCTGCGCGGCGACGACGGGCTGGGGAGCGGGCAGGCCGATGTCGCCCTTGCCGGAGACGAGGGCCTGGAGGACGCCCGGCGAGCCCTGCACGACCTGCACGGTGAGGTCGATGCCCACGTCCTCGAAGATCCCCTCGGCGATCCCGGTACGCAGCGGGTAGAGGTTCAGGCAGCTCGGGCCCGGGACCACGAGGGTCACCGGGGTCGCGTCGCTCTCCGCGCCACCACCGCCGCAGGCGGCGAGGGGAAGGGTGAGGGCAACGGCGGCGACGCAGCGGGTCAGTGTCTTCATGAGGGGGTCCCTTCGAGGGTGTCGGAACTGCTGGGGAGAGATGGCGTGGAGCGTCCGCCGGGCTCCGGGGAGGCGCCGGACGACGGGATCGTGGTGTCGAGGGCGGCGAGGCGGCGCAGGCCCGGGACGTCGATGCGCATGCCGTCCTCGGCGACGATCACCGGCCCGGCGAAGTCGGCCGTCGCGGCCAGCCCGAACTCGGCTGCCTCGACCGAGCCGTCGGCCGGGTACAAATGGTGCAGCACCAGCGCCCCGGCGCCGGCGGCCGAGGCGACCTCGCCGACCCCGGGTGTCGTCGATCCGTCGCGATGGCGGTAGCGACGCGAGGGCGTGTGCGCGGTCAGGAACTGCCGGGCCATGGTCTCCGCCAGGGGGGTGTCCGTGAAGGCTCCCACGGACTCGTCGACCGCGTTGACCTCGTGCACGAGGACGTCGCTGCCCTGGGCGAGCCGCACGAGGTTGCGGCTGACGGTGGTGTCGCCGCTGAAGCTCACGGCGCCGTGCGCGGTGTCGAAGCGGAACCCGTACGCCGGGAAGACGGGTGGGTGGTCGACCAGGGTCGCCGAGACCCGCACGTTCTCGTCCTCGTAGATCGTCTGCGGCGCCATCGGCGGGGCGTAGTCGGCCACGCTCGCCCCGGCCGGCACCGGGAGCTCGTGCACGTCGTACATCGGCGGGTGAAGCGCACCGGTGAAGTCCAGCGGTACGTCGTTGCGCCGGCGGGTCGAGCGCAGCCGCTGGTTGATGTCATAGGCGTTCGCGGCGACCTGGTTCCGGAGGAACTCGACGATGCCCGGGGTGGGGCACTCGGGGACGACGACGGACTCGTCCGTGCCGGGAAGGCCGGGATGGCGGGCGTCCTCGGGCCCGGACGCGCCGGCCGCGGCGGGCCCGTGGATGGCGATCCGCTGGCGATCGACGTCCCACCACGGCCAGTTCGAGGACAGGAAGTGGAAGAGGTCCGAGACATGGTCGGAGTGGAGATGGGTCAGGAAGATCGCGCGGACGCGGCGGAAGTCGAGACCGGCCCGCCAGAACTGCGTGGTCAGCCCCATGCCTGCGTCGATGATGTAGATGTCGCCGTCGACGACGAGGGCGCTCGACGTCTGCAGCCGCGCGGTCGCCATCGGTCCGGCGGCGGTGCCGAACAGCACCAGCTCGAGCTGCTCAGACAGCACGGCGTCCTGCTCGTCGGGCGAAGAGGTGAAGCACGGGGACTCGCGCAGATACGGCATTCGGGTGGGCTCCTGAGACGGGGGATGTGGTGCGCCCCACATTCTTCGGAGACCGCGCGGGCCCGGTCCAATGCCGGGATCGGGTCAGGTCATCCAGGATCCGGAGGACCGTGCTCGGCGCCCGCGGCCGCGGTGGCCCGCAGTGCCGACCGCACCGCCGCGGCGGCGGGAGTGGGGCCGGGCTCGGTGCGATAGGCCAGGCCGACCTGCTGGGTCAGACCGAGCAGGTCGCGGCCCAGCGGCTCGACATCCGGCATCAGCTCGGCGACGGAACGCGCCACCACGCCCAGGGCGCCGCAGGCGACCACGAGGTCCCGTACCAGCGAGGGCTGGTTGCACTCGAGCAGGTTCTCGGGGAGCTCGACCCCCCTGCGCCGGAAGGCGTCGTCGATGTCGTGACGCAACGCCGTCTGCGGCAGCGGCAGCACCCAGGGGGCGTCGCGCAGCTGCGCGAGATCGGGAGCCTCGTGGCGGAGCGCCGGGTCTCCGGCGGCCGCCACGACGACGATCGGCTCGCGGTGGAGCACCTCGGTGGTCAGTCCCGCCGACCTGCCGAGGTACGACTCGATGCGACCGATGGCGAGGTCGACCTCGCCCGACTGGAGGGCGGGGATCAGGATGTCCGGCGTCGCATCGCGGAGCCGGATCTGCATGCGGGGTGCGACCGCCTTGACCCGCGCGATCGCGGCGGGCAGCAGGTCGCTCGAGCCGACGGCGTAGGCGCCGACGGTCACGAGGCCAGCACTGCCGTCGACGTACGACGCCATCCGCTTGTCGGTCGTCGCCAGAGTGGCGACGATCGCCGCGGCGTGGCGCAGGAACTCCTCGCCGGCAGGCGTCGGAGCGGTCCCCGTGGCCGTCCGGTCGAAAAGCTGGGTGCCGAAGACCGCCTCGAGATCGTGCACGAGTCGGGTCAGCGACGGCTGACTGACGTGGAGCACCTGCGCGGCCCTTCCGAGCGAGCCCGTCTCGGCCACGGCCAAGGCGATCACGAAGTGCCGCAGCTTCAACCGGCCGTCGATGAGCTTCGCGTACGCCATGGCCGCACCATAGGTGGTCGGCCCGGCACACGCACCCACGCTCTATGGTGAAATCATGTCGATCTTTGGAAAAGTGTCATACGCCGGAGCGGGGCGTCCCCGCTTCCCGCGGACGCTGTACGGCGAGGGGAGCGAGCCCGACCCACGGTTCACGATGGCCAACGAGCGCACCTTCCTGGCCTGGATCCGCACCGCGCTGGCCCTTCTCGCGGCCGGGGTGACGCTCGCGGTCGTCGACCTGGGCCTGCAGGAGGAGCTGCGGATCGGCGCGGCGACGGTGTTCCTGGTGGGGGGCGTGGCCGTCCCCGGACAGGCATGGTGTGGCTGGCTGCGGACCGAGCGCGCGCTGCGCCGCGACCTGCCGTTGCACCCGACGCGGATGATGCTCTCGACCGTCGTCGCGGTGACGGTGGGCGGCGCACTCGCCGGTCTCGCAGCGCTCGTGGGTTGACGAGATGCCGGTCGAATCCCCCTCGGGTGCGAGGGATCCGGGACTTCAGGCCGAGCGGACGCTGCTGAGCTGGCGGCGTACCTCGCTCGCGATCGGGGTTGCCTCGTTGGTCGGCTGGCGGCTCGGATCCAGCGCGCGGAGCGAGATCGTCGCTGGCCTCGGGCTGGCGGCCCTGGCCACAGCCGTCGTGGTCGCCGTGATGGCGGAGGCGCGCCATGCCACCCGGTGCGCGCCTCCGGAGGAGATGCGCCGCGTGCCTTCGGGGCGGCTGCTCCTGGTCGTCGCCTTCGCGGTGCAGGTCCTCGGCGTCGGCGGAGTGCTGATCCTGGTGTCCGGGAGGCGCTGACCCCCGATCTCGCCGGGTGACTGTTCGGCTGGTGCGGGGCTGACGGCCGGCGCCGGTTCCTCGATGCGGCACGCTTGCGGGCATGTCCCGCCCGCAGCGCCCGGCCCCTGTACGCACCGCCCTGGTCTTCGGCGGCTCCCAGGGGATCGGCCTCGCGGTGGCCGAGCGGCTGGTCGCCGGTGGTGCGCGGGTCGTCGTCCTGTCGCGCTCGGAGAACAAGCTCGCGGCGGCCCTCGCCCGCCTCGGACCCGGTGCGAGCGCCCGGCCGGTGGACGTGACCGATCCGGTCGCCGTCACGGCCGCGGTCGATGCGGCGGTCGCAGAGGTCGGCATGCCCGACCTCGTGGTGACGACCGCCGGCTACGCGCGGCCGGGCTATCTCGACGAGCTGCCCCCCGACGACATCACCGGCATGGTCGCCACCAACCTGCTCGGCACCGTCCACGTCTGCCGCGCCGTCCTCCCGCACCTGCGGGCCGCCGGCGGCGGGACGATCGTGACCACGTCCTCGATGGCTGGACTGGCGGGGGTGTTCGGCTACACCGTCTACAGCGCCACCAAGTTCGGGGTGATCGGCTTCTCCGAGGCGCTGCGTCGCGAGGTGCGGCCCTACGGCATCACGGTCCGGGTGCTCTGCCCGCCCAACACGCTGACGCCCGGCTTCGCCGAGGAGAACCGCCACAAGCCGGCCGAGGTGCTGGCCGCCGAGGAGAGCGTCGCGACGCTCACGCCGCAGGCCGTCGCCGACGCGCTGCTGCGGGCGCTGCGCCGGCGGCGGGGATTCCTCGTCGTGCCTGGCCGGGACAGCCGCCTCGCCGCGGTCGCGATCCGGCATCTGCCCGTCGTCGTCGACCGGGCGCTGCGCCGGCCCGGACCCAGCACATGAACGGTGGCTGCGCAGGGTCGATTGGCGAGATTTCCCCAATATTTGGGGTGTTTCGGCCCCTGCGGTAAAGAAAACCGGATTGTCGTGACGCGGGGTCGGGGGAGGCGTTTCCTAGTCACAGCGCTCGGGGGCTGCTCCTCACTTTCCATCACCCCTCTCTCCTTCCGGAGGCTTTGGCATGCGCCGATTCACTGATCGCCTCACCGAGGCGCGCCGCGACGACCGCGGCTTCACGCTCATTGAACTGCTGATCGTCATCATCATCCTCGGCGTCCTCGCCGCCATCGTCGTGTTCTCCGTGCGGGGCATCACGAACAACAGCGAGACGACTGCTTGCAAGACCGAGATCCGTACCGTTGAGACGGCCGTCGAAGCGGCCTATGCCGAGACCGGTTCGTATCCGGCCGATGTCGACGCCCTCGTCGCTGGCGGATTCCTCCGTGCGGCGCCCGAGGGACCGCCCAACGGCCCGTCGTCGATCAGTGGAGCCACGGCGATCACCGCGACGGGTGCGCTGGACCCGGCGCCCGCTGGTTGCTGATCGACCTCGGACCTTCTCGCTGGGGTGGGCCGTTGCTCGGGCGACGGTCCTCCTCAGCCGACCATCGGAATCCAGTTGAGGAGCACCCGTGTTCCACCACCCGCACCGCATCGGTGACCGCGTCGACCGGCTCCTGGGCGCCCTCTGGGACGCCGGGGGGACCGACCTGATGCTGACCGCGGGCCTACCGCCGATGATCCGGGTCGACGGCACCCTGGCCCCGGTCCCCGACCGACCGGCGCTGACCGACGACGACACCGAGACGCTGCTGGCCGAGGTGCTGACGCCCGAGCAGCGCGAGGCATGGGAGTCGCGCCACGAGTACGACTTCTCCTTCTCCTGGCGCGAGCACGCCCGGATCCGCGGCAACGCGTTCACCCAGCGGGGACTGACGGCCGTCGCACTGCGGATGATCCCGCGCACCGTGCCGACCCCCGACGACCTCGGGCTGCCACCGGTGCTGCGTGAGCTCGCGATGCGGCACCAGGGACTCGTCCTGATGACCGGGCCCACCGGGTCCGGCAAGTCGACCACGCTGGCCTCGCTCGTCGACCTGATCAACGGCAACCGGGGCTGCCACATCATCACCGTCGAGGACCCGATCGAGTACGTGCACGACCACAAACTGGCCGCGGTCAACCAGCGCGAGGTCGGCACGGACACGGCGAGCTTCTCCGACGCGCTCCGTTCGGTACTCCGCGAGGACCCGGACGTGCTCCTGGTCGGCGAGATGCGCGACCTCGAGTCGATCCAGTTCGCCCTCACCGTCGCCGAGACCGGACACCTGGTCTTCGCGACCCTGCACACCAACGACACCGCCCAGTCCCTCGGCAGGATGATCGACGTCTTCCCGGCCGAGCAGCAGGCCCAGATCCGGGTCCAGCTCGCCGCCGCGCTGTCGTGCGTCGTCTACCAGCGGTTGGTCCCCCGCGTGGGTGGCGGGATGGTCGCGGCGTACGAGGTGCTGGTCGCGACGCCGGCCGTGCGCAACCTGATCAAGGAGGGCAAGACCCACCAGTTGCGCAACTCCCTGGTCACCGGCGCGCAGGACGGCATGATCACGCTCGAACGGTCGCTGTCGCACCTGATCCAGGAGGGCATCGTGCTGGAGGAGGAGGCTGTCGCGCGCAGCCTCTATCCCAAGGACATCGAGACCCGGCCGCGGTACGCCGCCGGCGCGGTCCGGTGACGGAGGGACGCGATGAGACTGAAGGGCAGGCACACCCGGGCAGAGACGCCCGTCGCTGTCCCGCGCACCGACGCCGACGACGAGCGGCTCGGCCGGATCCTGGTGGCGGCCGGCCGCGTGCAGCCGTACCAGCTGGACGCGGTCCGCGGTGACGACGGTGGCGGTGACGACGGTGGTGGCGACGGTGGTGGCGGCGGCGACCTGGGGCAGCGGCTGGTGGCTGCCGGCGCCATCACCGACGAGACGCTGGCCCGGACCCTCGCCGAGCATCACGGCGTCGCGCTGGCCGACTTCCGTGACCTGACGCCCACCGGCGAAGCACTCGCCCTGCTGGCCCGGGACCAGGCGGTACTGCTCGATGCGCTGCCGATCTCGCTGGACGACGAAGGGGTCGTGGTCGCGGTGCTGGACCCTGCCCCGGAGCGGGTGGCGGCGCTGGTCGCCGTGCTCGGCCGGCCGGTCCGGCCGCTGGTCGCGACGCGTCGCGACCTCGACCGCGGACTGGCCCGGTCCTATCGGGCCACCCAGGACGTCGGCGGACAGATCCAGGCGTTCGAGGCGCGCGACGTGCTGCGCCGGGAGGCGGCGGGGCTCGACGACGTCAGCGTCAACGAGGAGGCGCCCGTCGTCCGGGTGGTGCAGTCGGTCATCACCCAGGCTCTGCGGGACCGGGCCTCCGACATCCACGTCGAGCCGACGGGGGAGCGGGTCCGGGTGCGCTACCGCATCGACGGCGCGCTCACCGAGGTGCTGGACCTGCCGGCGTCGATCGGGCCCGCGATCGTCAGCCGCGTCAAGATCCTCGGCGGCATGAACATCGTCGAGCGGCGGCGCCCCCAGGACGGCCAGATCTCCCTGGAGATCGACGGGCGCGAGGTCGACATCCGGGTCTCGACCACGGCCGTCGTCGGCGGGGAGAAGGTCGTGATGCGGGTCCTCGACAAGAGCCGCCCGCTCTTCGCCCTGGAGCAGCTGGGCATGCCCGCCGACACCGCCGCCCGCTACACCCGGTTGATCCACTCGCCGTTCGGCATGGTCATCTGCGCCGGACCCACGGGCGGTGGCAAGACCACCACGCTCTACGCGTCTCTGGGCGAGCTGAACAGCCCCGAGAAGAACCTGATGACGATCGAGGACCCGGTCGAGTACACCTTCGACTCGATCAACCAGATCCAGATCAACGAGCAGGCCGGGATTACCTTCGCCGGCGGGCTGAAGTCCATCCTCCGTCAGGACCCCGACGTGATCCTCGTCGGCGAGATCCGGGACGTGGACACCGCCCGGATCGCCGTCCAGTCGGCGCTGACCGGGCACTTCGTGCTGTCGTCGCTCCACGCCACGGAGGCCGTCTCCGCGCTCTACCGCCTGCTCGACATGGGCATCGAGGCATTCCTCATCGCGTCGTCGGTGACCGCCGTCATCGCCCAGCGACTGGTCCGGCGCAGCTGCACGTCCTGCCTCGCGTCGTACCGCCCCGCACCGGACGAGCTGGCCTTCGTCCAGCAGTTCGGCGGCGAGGAGCCGCCCGGCGGCTGGCAGCACGGCACCGGCTGCCACTTCTGCGCGCACACCGGCTACCTGGAGCGGATCGGCGTCTACGAGATGCTGGTGGTGACCGACGAGGTACGCGAGCTGATCGTCGACCGAGCGCCGCACGACCAGATGCGGAAGCTCGCCCGGAGCCAGGGGATGCGCACCCTGCAGGAGCAGGCGGTCCGCCTGGTCGGCGACGGTACGACGACCGCCGCCGAGGTCATGCGCTCGATCTACGTCGCGGGGGTCTGAGATGCCGAAGTACGCCTTCGCCGGAGTCGACCTGGAGGGCCGGCGGGTCAGGGGCACGCAGAAGGCCGCCAGTCGCGGGGACGCGGAGATCGCGCTCTTCCAGCGCGATCTTCGCGACCTGCGGGTCACCGAGAAGCGAAGCATCCTCCAGTACGAGATCTCCGGGCCGCGGATCAAGAAGGAGGAGGTCATGCATCTCTCCCGGCAGATCGCGGCCTTCCTCCGTGCCGGTCTGCCGATCCTCGACGCGGTCCACTCGATCGGTGCCGAGAGCGAGAACTCCTCGGTGCGCCGGATGATGCACGACATCGAGGACGGGCTGCGGACCGGCGAGCGGTTCTCCGACACGCTGGAGCGCTACCCCAAGGTGTTCCCCGAGTTCTACCGCGGCATTGTCCGGTCCGCCGAGCTGACCGGCGAGCTCGACATCGTGTTGTCGCGCCTCGCGATCTACCTGGAGCGTGATCTCGAGGCGCGTCGGAAGATCAAGTCGGCGATGATGTACCCGATGGCCGTCGCGGCCATGTCGGTGGTCACCGTCCTGGTGCTGGCGATCTATGTGCTCCCGAAGTTCGAGGACTTCTTCGCCGAGCTCGACGCCGATCTCCCGCTGCCCACGCGGATGCTGCTGTCCTTCACCGACTTCCTCGGCCACTGGTGGTGGGCGATCGTCGCCGGCCTCGTCGCCTGGGCGCTGCTGTTCCTGCTGTCGCAGCGGTTCGAGCGCGGCAGATACGTCTGGCACGCCTTCCTGCTCCGGGTCCCGGTGCTCGGCGAGACGATCCAGTACGCGCTCGTCGAGCGCTTCTGCCGGGTGATGGCCTCGATGGTGGCCGCCGGGGTCAACCTGCCCGAGGCGATCCGGGTCGCCACCGAATCGCTGCGCAACCGGGTCTTCGTCAAGCGGCTCAACGGCGTCACGGAGCAGATGCTGGAGGGGCAGGGGCTCGCCGGCCCGCTGGCCCGGACCCGCCTGTTCCCCGGTACGGCGACCGCCATGCTCCGCGTCGGTGAGGAGACCGGCTCGATGGACACCCAGCTCGAGGTGACGGCGGAGTACTACGAGGACGAGCTCGACTACAAGATCAACAAGCTCACGGCGCTCTTCGAGCCCATCGTCATCATCGTGATGGGCGGTATCGTCGGGTTCGTCGCCGTGGCGCTGGTGTCCGCGATGTACGGCATCTTCCAGCAGGTCGAGATCTGATGGACCTGCCCGGCCGGCCTTCGCGCGAGCGCTCCGACGCGGGAGCGACGCTCATCGAGGTGCTGGTCGCGCTGTCCATCCTGAGCATCGCCGCGGTCGCGATCCTGGCCGGGGTCGAGATGAGCATCAAGACGTCCGACATGCATCGCAAGCAGAGCACGGGCGGCGCGTACGTGCGCAACTACGCCGAGGCCGTCCAGTCCTATGTGGCCGACGACAACTACGTGCCCTGCGCCGACGCCGGTGCGTACGCCGCGGCCGTGATCGGCTTCGACGTACCGTCCGGCTACACGGCCACCCAGGAGGCGTCGGTGCCGTTGCGAGGCGACGGCTCCGCGAACGGCTGCCCGGGCGGAGACACCGGGGTGCAGCGGGTGACGCTGCAGGTGCGCAGCGACGACGGTCGCTCCACCGAGGAGCTCACCATCGTCCTGCGCGAGCCCTGCGCGCCGGGGGACACGTCGTGCTGAGGCGCGCGCGGGGGGACGCCGGCTTCACCCTGGTCGAGGTCATGGTGACCGTCGCCATCATGGGCGTCATCGTCACCGGGCTCACCGGGGTGGTGATCAGCTATCTGCGGACGACCACGGACACCCGGTCCCGGATGACCGAGTCCCTGGACCTGCAGTTCGTGACGGCGTACTGGCAGCGGGACGTGTCCAGCATCGGGGTCCGCAGCAAGGACTACGACGACGCCGAGGACGTCCACTCGTACCCGACGAAGCAGTCGGTCGGCCTGGAGAGATGCGCGGGCGCCGGCGAGCCGGTCGTGACCCTGGCCTGGAGCGAGTACTCCTCGACGGTCTCGGAGAAGGAGCCCGACCTGGTGAAGGTCACCTACGCGGTCCGCGACAACGGCGGTGGCCACAAGGACCTGGTGCGGATCCGCTGCGGCCCGGCGCCGTCGACCACGGTCGTGGCGACGAACCTCACCGTCGTACCGGACGTCGACTGCACGGGCGGCGGGGTCACCGACTGCGCTGACGACAGCGGCCGGGTGCCGACGCGGATCACGATGACGCTGACGATCAGCGACTCCGAGGGACACGGCCGGACCACGATCAGCGAGACCATCGCCGGCGAGCGGAGGCAGACATGAGACGACGGTTCCTCAGGCGTCTCGGGCTGGCGCGCGACGCCGGTGACCGCGGCGCGATCCTCGTGATCGCGCTGATCGTCATCACCGTGGTCGCGGTGGTCACCGGGCTGGTCCTCACCCGCGGCGACGGCAGCCTGCGCGCCACGGTGGCGCTGCGCACCGTGGCCGGCTCGACGTACGCCGCCGACGCCGCTGCCCAGGTCGTCCTCAACGGCCTCCGCACCGGCTATTGGGACACCTCCGACGACGACGCGTCGGTCGTGCCCCCGGCCGACTGGCGGTTCAACAACGAGCTGAGCGACGGCTGCTTCGGCTACGACAGCGCCGACGTGGTGAGCGAGGACGACGCCCTGCTGCTGCCCGACCTCTACCCGCCGCCCAAGGCGACGGGTGAGGCCTGGACGTCGGCGTTCGTGACCTGCGAGCCCGAGGACGCCACCGGCGCGCAGGGGACCGCGCGGCACGTGACCAATGCGAACAGCCCCGGCGACGCCATCATCATGCTCGGCAACGATGCCGGCGAGACCGGCCTGTACAACTTCAACAAGGTCCTCTCGGTCCGCGGCGGGATCCGCGTGAACTCGACGATCGATGCGAAGGGGACGATCAGGGTCAACGATGCGAACGTCTGGGCACGGGGGCAGTCCTGCACCAACATCACGCTGAGCTCGAGCACGACCGCGAACTACACCAAGAACTGCGGCACCGGCACCGGGCCGTCGGATCCGAACTATCCGTCGGACCTCACGTCGATCCCGCCGTGGCGTCCCGTCCCTGCCTGCCCGGCGGGCGGCGCCTACGTCGAGTTCCAGCCCGGCTACTACGACGACGTGAAAGCGCTGAGCGACCTCACGACGAGCTGCAACAAGATCCTGTGGTTCCGGACCGGGACGTACTACTTCGACTTCCACAACCGGTCGAGCAACGGCGACCCGCTCTACGAGAGCGCGGTCGTCCCGCCGTCCGACGCCGGCACGAACGTCTGGGCCATCGGGAACCGGAAGGTGATCGGGGGCGAGCTGGCCGGCGGTGGCACCCCGACGGCGGCCACGCCGATCCCCGGCGCCTGCGAGAACCCGATCGACAACGCCACCTCGCACGGTGTGCAGTTCGTCTTCGGCGGTGACAGCTCGATCTACTTCGACAGCGACACCAAGGCCGAGCTGTGCGCCACCTATCGCACCGATCGCGCCCCGATCGTCGTCTACGGGTTGAAGAACGACAACGGCCAGGGCGCCAACCCGTCGCTCAGCACCCTCGCGGGAGCGAGCGGCGCGCTGGTGCCGACGGCCGTGCCGACCGTCGCCGGGACGGGGAGCGATCCCGCGACCTTCGCGCCACTGACCGCGGAGGTGCTGCGGGACCAGGGCAACGGCGTGGCGACCTGGACCCGTCAGGGCGCCGGCGACAACGGAAACGAGACCCGCACCATCACCGTCGGCGGCTTCGCGCCTCCGGCCGAGATCCCCCGAGGCGCGGTGCTCAAGGCCGCGCGGCTCCTCGTGCGCCACAAGGCGGCGTCCGGAGCGAACGGCTTCCCGGCGTCCACCGTGACGATCACTCCCACCGCGCCCGGCAGCACCGCGCTCCCTGCCGTCACGCTGAGCAAGCCGACCTCGCTGACCTCGCAGACGATCGACCTCGAGACCGACCAGACCGCGGTCTACGACGCGCTGGCCAGATCGGTCCACGACCGGGGCTACACGGGTGCGACCGTCGCCTTCACCGCGACGGCCAACCGCAACCAGTCGGTCCAGCTCGACCACCTCCGGCTGGAGCTCGAGTACTACGTGCCGAAGCTGCGCGGGCCGGCCACGATCCCGACCAACTGCGTGACGACGATCGGCAGCGGCTGCTACCTCATCAACACCCACAAGAAGTCGGAGGTCTACCTCCAGGGGACGACCTACGTCCCGCTCGGGCGGATCTACCTCGAGGTCGCCAACACGGACTTCCAGGTCTTCCGGTGGGGCGTCATCGCCCGCTCGCTCTACGCCAACCTCAACGGCGCCTACAAAGAGACGGGGGCGTTGATCGAGCTGCCCGACAACACGCCCGGGATGGGGATCAACGGGACCCTCGTCCAGCTGAAGGTCTACGTGTGCCGGGTCAGCGCGACGTGCTCCGACGACCCCGACCGGCTCGCTCTCAAGGTCCGCGCCCAGATCTGGGACAAGGACGGCGACCCGGCCACCAGTGCCGATCGCGAGGTCACCATCCTGAGCTGGAGCCACCAGCGCTGAGCGAGCACGCCTTCCTCGACCTCGCCGTCCCGGCGATCGCCGGCCTCCTCGGGACGGCGATCGGCTCGTTCCTCAACGTCGTGGCGCACCGGGTCCCGGCGGGAGGATCCGTCGTGCGGCCGCCGTCGGCGTGCCCGGCCTGTGGACACCCGATCCGCGCCCGGCACAACGTCCCGGTCCTGGGCTGGGTGATGGTGCGCGGGCGGTGCTTCGACTGCGGTGCTCCGATCAGTGCCCGCTACCCACTGGTCGAGGCGGGCACCGGGCTGGCGTTCGCGCTGGTGGTCGTGCGCCTCGGCGCCGACCCGGACGGCCTGCGGCTGCTCCCCGCCTATCTCACCTTCGCGGCCGTGGCGATCGCGCTCGCCCTCATCGACCTCGACGTGCACCGGCTGCCGGACGCGATCGTGCTGCCGTCGTACCCCGTGCTCGCCGTGCTGCTGGCGCTCGGCGGCGATGGCCCCGCGCTGCTGCGGGCCGCGACGGGCGCGGTGGTGCTCGGTCTGTTCTTCCTCGTCGTCTGGTACGTCGCGCCGGGCGGGATGGGGTTCGGCGACGTGAAGCTGTCCGGGCTGGTGGGCGCGATGACGGCGTACCTGACCTGGGGCACCTTCCTGGTCGGCGCCTTCCTCGGCTTCGTGCTGGGTGCCGTGGCCGGGGTGCTGCTGATGGCGGCCGGTCGCGCCGGGCGGCGGACGGCTCTGCCGTTCGGGCCGTTCCTCGTGCTGGGAGCCTGGAGCGCGATCCTCGGGGCCGGCGACCTCGGCGACCTCTACCTGGCGTCGCTCGGCTTCTGACCGCGGTCCGCCGGTCTGACCACAGGCCGGAGATTCGGCCGCACCGATGTGTCGGCCCTCCGTGGTCGCATGGAGGCATCAGATCAGGCACTCCCGGGAGTGCTCATATGTCGGTCGCCACGCTCGCGCCACCGCACTCGATCGTGGGGTGCGCTGCCGAGGTCCGGAGCGTGCCGCCGCGGGCCGCCGCGGGCGTCATCGCCGGCGACGGCGAAGAAGCGATCTCCGCTACCGATGCCCGCCGGCTCGCCTGCCAGGCCACCATCATCCCCGCCGTGCTCGGCACCACCAGCGAGGTCCTCGACCTCGGCCGCCGCACCCGACTCTTCACCCGCGCCCAACGCCGCGCCCTCCGCCTGCGCGACCGACACTGCCGCGCCGAAGGCTGCACCATCCCCGCCACCTGGACCGAGGCCCACCACCACACCCCCTGGTCCCACGGCGGCAGCACCGACCTCGCCGACGCGATCAGCCTGTGCAACCACCATCACCACCGCATCCACGACCGCGCCTTCACCCACGACCGCCTCCCCAACGGCGACATCCGCTTCCACCGACGCACCTAGACCGACGGGTGTGCGCCGGGCGAGGTCAGGGCTGCTCGAGGAACCAACGATGACCGAACGGGTCGCGGAACGAGGCGACCCGCCCGGCCGGGGGTGCGTCCTCGGGGCCGCGGTCGAGGGAGGTCCCCGCGGCGACGATCCGCGTGCAGAGCCCGTCGACGTCGGGCACCGTGAGATGCAGCGTGACCGGGAGGCCGCGGTCGCCGCGAGGCGCCTCGGCATGCAGCTCCGGGAACTCGTCCGACATCATCCACCGGGCGCCGCCGACGGCGAGCTCGACATGACCCAGCCGGCCGTCGGGCATCTCGATCGGGGCGTCCACGATCGCGGCGCCGAGGACGTCGACGTACCAGGCGATCGCCGCCCGGCCGTCACGGACGTGGAGGTACGGCGTCAGCTCACTGGCCATGTCTCATGGTGCACCCTCAGGGCCGGCGGTCGTCGTGGTGGACGATCCGGTCGCGGCGCCAGGGCGGCGCGACGACGAGCGAGAGGACGATCGCCAGCGCGCCGGCGATGATCAGGATGGTGCCCAACAGGTCGTCGTTGACGTAGTCGATGTCGACGGTGATCACGTCCAGGGCGAGGATCAGGCCCAGGACGAGCAGGATGATGCCGAGTCCGATGTACATGCACCTGTAGTGCCCGGTGCCGGCGCGGTGATACGCCTCGACCGAAGGCCGAGCGCCGTCCTCAGCGCTGGGTGAAGCAGACCAGGCAGGTGCGTGGCGCGTGGTCGAGATTGCGCTGATGCAGTCGTGAGGCGCGGCGCAGGACGTCGTCGAGCGCCCGCTCGGACGCGGCGATCTCGAGCAGTGCGTGCTCCAGGTCGGGGGACGGGCGCGGGCCGGCCGCCACTGCGGGGGCGGGCTCGACCGGGCTGGCTGCGACGGCGCTCATGGGTTCCTCCGGGACTCGGGGCCGGACCGTTCTCCTCCCGAGGATCGGGTCCCGCGACGTGTCGGGCAACGGGTCCGTGGCAGGTCAGGCCCTTCGGTCAGACCGCCCCCGCCCGAACGGACCATCCGGCCGGGACCAGGGGCCCGCCGCTACTGGAGGGCCGCGGTCAGCCGGGCCACGTTGTCGACGTACTTCGCGCCGGGGGACCGTTCGCCCCAGGCCGCCAGGGTCAGCTCCTTCGACAGGGCTCGGTAGGTGTCCTCGACGCGGCGCATCTTCGCGACCACGGCGGGGTCCGGCATCATCAGCGACACCTCGTAGTTGAGGGCGAACGAGCGCATGTCCATATTGCTGGAGCCGACCACCGCGACCTGGTCGTCGATCGTGAAGTGCTTGGAGTGCAGGATGTACGGCGCCGGGTACTGGTAGATCCGCACGCCGGCCTCGAGCAGCGCCTTGTAGTACGACGCCTGCGCGTGCCCGACGAGGAACTGGTCGGACACCTCGCTGACGAACAGCTCGACGTCGACGCCGCGCTCGGCGGCGGTCGTGACGGCGTAGAGCAGCGACTCGTCGGGGACGAAGTACGGCGAGGTCAGCGAGATCCGCTCGGTCGCGGCGTACAGCAGGGTGGTGAACATCCGCAGGTTGTTCTCGGCCACGATGCCCGGTCCGCTCGGCACCACCTGGCACGGGACGTCGAAGACCTCCTCGGGCCGGCGGTCCGGTTGGCCGTGGACGGCGACCAGGTCGACGACCTGGCCCGTCTCGACGTACCAGTCGGAGGCGAAGACGGCGTTGAGCGCGCCGACGACCGGGCCCTCCAGGCGCACCATCAGCTCGACCCACTCGCGGCCCAGCCGGTGGTTGGCGGGCTTGTTGTAGCCGGGCTCGGTGAGGTTGAGCGAGCCGGTGAAGCCGACGCTGCCGTCGATCACCAGGATCTTGCGGTGGTTGCGCAGGTCGGGGCGGCGGAACCGGCCTCGCAGCGGCTTGATCGGCAGCATCGGGTGCCAGGCGATCCGGGTGCCGCGCAGGCGCCTGACCATCGCACGGTAGCCGGGGATCCGGCGTGAGCCGATGTGGTCGAAGAGCAGGCGCACGTCGACGCCGCGCTCCGTGGCGCGGATCATCGCCTGGAAGACCGGGTCGGTCACGTCGTCCCACGCGGTGATGTAGAACTCGACATGGACATGGCTGCGGGCCCGGTCGATCTCACGGGCCATCTCGGTCATCAGGCCGCGGTAGTCCGGCCAGAGCTCCACCTCGTTGCCGCCGGTGAGCGGCAGGGCGCCGAGGTGCCGGTTGAGCGCGGCCACTCCCGCCATCGCCGGGGGGAGGCGGCTCGCGTCGAAGGACAGCGGCAGTGCCTCGCTGCGCTCGCGGATCGCGGCGATCGCCGTGCGCTGGCGGGTGATCCGCCGGTTGCCGAGCTTGATCCGGCCGAACAGCAGGAAGATCGCGAACCCGATGATCGGCTCGATCAGGATCAGCAGCAGCCACGCCATTCCGGTCGACGGCTTGCGGTTGCCGGGGATGATGCCCAGCGCGGCGAGCCGCAGTGCCATGTCGAGTCCGAAGACGATCCAGCCGAGTGTCGACGTCGGAACGAGCCAATTCATGGGTGAACCCTATGGAATCCTGAGCTCATGACGCCCCCAGAGCCCGGTTTGTTCAGCCGTGTCGCCGGCGTGGTCACCGGCAAGGTGGTGGATGCGATGCCGGTCGAGGAGATCCTCGAGCACGTCGACATCGACGCGGTGCTCGACCAGGTGGACGTCAACCACCTGCTGGAGCGCGTCGACGTGAACCGATTGCTGGACCGGGTCGACGTCGACCGGCTCCTCGCGCGCGCCGACGTCGAGGCGCTCGTCCAGCGCGCCGGGATCTCCGACATCGTCGCCGAGACGACGGGCGACCTCGCCGGCCGCACCCTCGATGTCGCGCGCAGCCAGGTGGTCGGCCTGGACCGGGTCGTCAGCGGTTTCGTCGACCGCCTGCTGCGCCGGCACGGCCCCGCGCCTCTCGGTCCCGTCCTCCTGGTGGGCGAGCGGGGCGAGGGATGAGCCGCGCGACGGTCACCGGTCGGTACGCCGGGCCGGTGAGTCGGGCCGCGGCCGTGGCGATCGACGTCGGCGTGGTGCTGGCGTCGTACTCGATCGGGGTGGGGATCCTCGGCTTCCTCCTCCAGGCGCTTCTCGACGTCTCGATCGAGGAGGGCACCGGCGCCGTCGCGACCGTCGCACTGCTGACGTGGGCGGCGGTGTACGTGGTCGGCAGCACGGCCGTGAGCGGGCGGACCGTGGGCAAGGCGATCGTCGGTCTCAAGATCGTGTCCCGCGCGGGGCGGCCGGTGGGTCCGGTCGCCTGCCTGGTGCGGACCCTGCTCTTCCCGCTGAGCACGTCCTTCTTCGGCATCGGCGCCCTGCTGATCGTGCTGCGCCGCGACCACCGCGCACTGCACGATCTGCTCGCCCGGACCGCCGTGGTCTACGACTGGGGCGACCGCCCGGCACAGCTGCCGGGCCCGCTGGCGGCGTACCTGCGGGCGCACGACGCTGCCTGACCCGAGGCAGATCGGCGCCGGGCACGTAGGTTGAGTCCATGAGCGGGCGGAGCGAGGCGGCGCAGTCCCGCCGCGAGGGCGATGGCCGGGGGCGTTTCGAGCGGTTCGTCGAGGTCGTCCATCGGCTGGTGAGCGCGGCTCCGTTCTTCTACGTGATCGTCGGGGTGCTCGTCGTCTGGGTGGCGAGCCTGCCGTTGTGGTCGAGCGCGACGAAGTGGGAGCTCGCCCTGCACACGGGCTCGTCGGTGCTGTCGCTGCTCCTGTTGGTGCTGCTCCAGAACGCCGGCCGGCGCTCGGAGGAGGCCTCGCACGAGAAGCTGAACGTGATCGCCGAGGCGCTCTCTGACCTGATGGCCTCCCGCGCCCGGGACGACGAGGACCTGGAGGAGTCGGTGCGCAAGCTTCGTCAGGCCGTGGGTCTGGAAGGACGCCATTGACGCGGTGCCGTCCTGCGCGCTTCAGCCCAGTGAGCGACCGATGCCCCGAGCCGCGACCTGGAGGCCGGCGACGAGCCGGGCCCGGTCCCGCTTGAGCGACGGGACGACGACGCCG
Source organism: Nocardioides sp. L-11A (assembly GCA_029961745.1). Lineage (NCBI taxonomy): Bacteria > Bacillati > Actinomycetota > Actinomycetes > Propionibacteriales > Nocardioidaceae > Nocardioides > Nocardioides sp. L-11A. Next base: position 3,668,692 of record CP124680.1, on the reverse strand, counting down.
AGCGCGGCGACGACGTGGCCGCCGGCCGGCACGGGCACGGCGACCGAGCAGGCGCCGAGGGTCATCTCCTCGACGGTGGTGGCGTAGCCGTCGCGGCGCACCCGGTCGAGCTGATCGAGCAGCCGGGCCGGCTGGGTGATCGTGTACGGCGTGACCCGGGTCAGGCGGGCCAGCGCGTCGGTCGCGATGTCGTCGGGGGCGTGGGCGAGCAGCACCTTGCCGACGCCGGTGGCGTGCAGGGGGAGCCGGGAGCCGACGGTGCTGACGACGGGCACGGACGCGCGACCCGAGAGGCGCTCGAGGTAGAGCACCTCGGTGCCCTCGCGGACGGCGAGGTGGACGGTCGCGCGGGTGGTGGCGTGCAGGTCGTTCATGAAGGGCGCGGCGATCTCGCGCAGCCCCGTCTCGACGGGAGCGAGCAGGCCGACCTGCCACAGCCGGCGCGCGACGACGTAGGCGCCGTCGGCGCGCCGCACGAGGGCACCCCCGGCGACCAGCTCGCCGACCAGCCGGTGCGCGGTGGGGAGCGGCAGGCCGGCGCGGCGGGCCAGCTCGGAGAGGGTGAGGCGGCGGTGGGCGTCGTCGAAGGCGAAGAGCAGGGCCAGGCTGCGCGACACGACGGTCGCGCCGGGGACGGAGGTGTTGCCGGCCATGCCGCTCCTTTCGCTCAGTGGAAGCACGCTATCGCGTGGGGCCGACCCGCGCACCTAGCGTGGGAACGTGTCCACGACCACCGACGCCCGCAGCGCCGCCGCCCCGCCGGCCCCCGACTCGCAGGAGGGGATCACCGCCGAGATCACCGAGGCGCACGCCGCCACCGCACCGGGCGCCGCGCAGCCGCGGATCGACTTCCCGCCGTACCGCAGCTCGGCGCTGCGCCACCCCACCAAGGACCCGCGCCATGCCGACCCCGAGGGGATCGAGCTGGTCGCGCCGGTCTTCGGGCACTCCGACGTCGACCCCGTCGAGGCCGACCTCACCATCCAGCACGGCGGCGAGCCGATCGGTGAGCGGATGCTGCTCACCGGCCGGGTCCTCGACGGCGACGGCCGGCCGGTGCGGTACCAGCTGGTCGAGATCTGGCAGGCGAACGCGGGCGGTCGCTACATCCACAAGCGCGACCAGCACCCGGCGGCGATCGACCCGAACTTCACCGGCGTCGGGCGCTGCCTGACCGACGGCGACGGCACCTACCGGTTCACCACGATCAAGCCGGGGCCCTACCCGTGGCGCAACCACCTCAACGCCTGGCGGCCCGCGCACATCCACTTCTCGCTGTTCGGCACCGAGTTCACCCAGCGGCTGATCACCCAGATGTACTTCCCGGGCGACCCGCTCTTCGCGCTCGACCCGATCTACCAGTCGATCACCGACCAGGCCGCGCGCGACCGGCTCGTCGCGACCTACGACCACGACCTCACCACCCACGAGTGGGCGACCGGCTACCGCTGGGACATCGTGCTGACCGGCACCCACGCGACGCCCCTGGAGCGTGACGAGCAGTGACCACCCCGAGCGAGACCCTCGCACCCACGCCCGGGCAGACGATCGGCCCGTTCTTCCACGACGCGCTGCCCTACGCCGGCGACAGCCTCCTCGTCCCCGCCGGCTCGGTGGGAGCAGTCCGCCTCCACGGCACCGTGTACGACGGCAGCGGGGCACCCGTGCCCGACGCGCTCCTGGAGATCCGGCAGGCCGACCCCACCGGCCGGGCGCCGCGGGTCGAGGGCTCGCTGCACCGCGACGGCCGGTTCACCGGCTGGGGCCGGGCGGCGACCGATGCGTCGGGACGCTACGCGTTCACCACCGTCGTACCCGGTGGCGGCGGGGGAGCCGCGTTCTTCTCGGTCGTCGTCTTCGCGCGTGGCCTGCTCGACCGACTGTTCACCCGCGCCTACCTGCCCGGCGAGTCCGACACCTTCCTCGCGGGCCTCCCCGCGGCCGACGCCGCGACGCTGCGGGCCGAGCGCGAGGCCGACGGCAGCCTCCGCTTCGACGTCCACCTGCAGGGCGAGCGGGAGACGGTCTTCCTGCGCTACCGGCGGCACGAGAGATGAGCGGCCTGCTGCGTCCCGGCGCGCACCGGGCGGCGGGGGTCGCCGACGACGCGGCGGTCCTGGCGGCACTGCTCCGGGTGGAGTCGGCCTGGGCGCGCGCGCTCGTCGCCGCGGGCATCGCGACCGAGGCGGAGGCGGCGCAGGTCGCCGCGGCGGCCGCGGGGGTCGACGTCGACCTACCGGCGCTCGCCGTCGCGTCCGAGGCGGCGGGCAATCCCGTCGTACCGCTGGTCGCGCTGCTCCGTGACGCCGCCGGCGACGCGGGCGGAGCCGTGCACCGCGGCCTCACCAGCCAGGACGTCCTCGACACCGCGCTCGTCCTGCTCGCCCGCGACGCCGTCGCCCGGGTCCGTGCCGACCTGGTCGTCGCCGGGGACGCCCTCGCGGTTCTCGCCCGCACCCATCGCGACGACGTCGCCGTCGCGCGAACCCTCACCCAGTGGGCCGTCCCGACCACCTTCGGCCTGCGGGCCGCGCAGTGGCTGGCGGGCGTGGGCGACGCCGTCGCCCGGCTCGACGGGCTGACCTTCCCGGTCCAGTACGGCGGCGCCGCCGGCACCCGCGCGCTGCTCGCCGATCTCGCCGGGCCGGACGCCGGCCACTCCGACCGGGCCGCGCCCGCCCTCGCCGACGCGCTCGGCCTGACCGCCACCGACCTGCCGTGGCACACCCGCCGGGCCGCGCTGACCGGCATCGGCGACGCGCTCACGACCGCGACCGACGCGCTGGGGGTGATCGCTGCCGACGTACTGCTGCTCGGCCGGCCCGAGGTCGCCGAGGTCCGCGAGGGCGCGGTCGCGGGGCGGGGCGGGTCCTCGACCATGCCGCACAAGCAGAACCCGGTGCTCTCGGTGCTCGTCGGTGCGGCCGCGCGGCAGGCTCCCGCGCTCGCCGGCCAGCTGCACCTGGCCGCGGCGGGTGCCGTCGACGAACGCCCGGACGGGGCGTGGCACGCCGAATGGCCCGCCCTGGCGCGGCTCTTGGAGCTCGCCGTCACCACGGCGAGCCAGGCGGCCGAGCTGGTCGCGGGCCTCCAGGTCGACCCCGTCGCGATGGCGTCCCGGGTCGACGCGGCCACGGCGAGCGGCGCCCTCGACACCCGCGGCGCGACCGGAGAGGCCGGCCGTCTCGTCGACCTCGCGACCACCTGCTGGGAGGAGACCCGTGGTTGACCTGACGTTCACCCGGATCGCCGGCGGTGAGCGGGGACCGGGCCCGGACCGGGTCCTCGTCGTCGGCCCGTCGCTCGGCACGGGCGTCGCCGACCTCTGGACCCGTTGCGCCGCGCTGCTCCCGCCGACCTGGCTGGTCGTCGGCTGGGACCTCCCCGGCCACGGTGCCGGTGCCCCCGCGACGACGCCGCTCACGATCGAGGAGCTGGCGGGCGCCGTGCGCGACCGCGCGGCCGGGATCACCGCCGGGTGTCCGGTGTCCTATGCCGGGGTCTCGCTCGGCGGGGCGGTCGGCTTCGCGATCGCGGTCGAGCCCGGACCGTTCGACGCGGTGGTCGCGCTGGCGTCCGCACCGAGGATCGGTACGCCGGCGGACTGGCGCGAGCGCGCGGCGTACGTCCGCAGGGCCGGCACCGCCGCCATGGTCGAGGGCTCGGCGGCCCGTTGGTTCGCGCCCGGCTTTCTCGACCGCGACCCGGCGACCGGCAGCGGCCTGCTGCTCGCGCTGCAGTCGGTCGACGACGAGTCGTATGCCCTGGCGTGCGAGGCGCTGGCGGGCCACGACCTGCGGGACCGGGTCGCGTCCGCATCGGTGCCCCTGCTGGTGGCCGGGGGCGAGCACGACGTCGTCGTGACCGCCGACCAGGTCGAGGTCGCGCTCGCCGGCGTCGCCCACCTGCCGCCCGCCGAGGACCCCGCCGCGACCGCCGACCTGATCGTCACCTTCCTGGAGGCCGACCGATGACCTACGACGACCCCTTCGACGCCGGCATGACGGTGCGCCGTGAGGTGCTCGGCGACGCGCACGTCGACCGGGCCGAGGCCGCGACGACCCCGTTCACGCGGGACTTCCAGGAGCTGATCACCCGCTACGCGTGGGGGAGCGTCTGGACGCGGCCCGGCCTGGACCGGCGCTCGCGCTCGGTCGCGGTACTGACGGCGACGATCGCGCTCGGGCACTGGGAGGAGTTCGCGATGCACGTGCGCGCCGCGCGCACCAACGGGCTGAGCGACGACGAGATCGTCGAGGTGATCCTGCAGGCCGCCATCTACTGCGGCGTCCCCGCCGCCAACCACGCCTTCGCCGTCGCGAAGGGCGTCCTCGAGGAGCTGGACCGGTGAGCCCCACGACCAGCACCACCGATGTCGCCATCGTCGGTGCCGGCCCCGCCGGACTCATGCTCGCGCACCTGCTGCAGCGCGCCGGCATCGACTCGGTCGCGATCGACCTCCGTGGCCGGGAGGAGATCGAGAACACCCACCGGGCAGGGATCCTGGAGCAGGACAGCGTCCGGCTGCTGGTCGACGCCGGCGTCTCCGAGCGGGTGCTGCGCGACGGCTACCGCCATGCCGGCATCGACCTCGCCTTCGGTGGCGGTGGGCACCGGATCGACTTCGAGGCCCTGGTGGGCGCCTCGGTGCAGCTCTACCCGCAGACCGACGTCTTCATCGATCTCGCCGATGCCCGCGAGCGCGACGGCGGCGACGTGCGCTTCGGCGTGAGCGAGGTGTCGGTCGCCGACATCGCCGGCGACCGGCCGCTGATGAGGTTCACCGACACGCACGGCGTACGCCACGAGGTCGCGGCCCGGATCCTGGTCGGCTCCGACGGCTCGCGCAGCATCTGCCGCCACGAGTTCCCGGAGTCGCTGCGCCGCCAGTTCTTCCGCGAGTACCCCTTCGCGTGGTTCGGCATCCTCTGCGAGGCGCCGCCCAGCAGCGAGGAGCTGATCTACAGCCACTCCGAGCACGGCTTCGCGCTGATCAGCCAGCGCACCGAGACCCTGCAGCGGATGTACTTCCAGTGCGACCCCGCCGAGGACGTCGCCCGCTGGCCCGACGACCGGATCTGGGAGGAGCTGCAGGCCCGGGTCGGCGCCAACGGCTACGCCCTGAAGGAGGGGCCGATCACCTCGAAGGTGGTGCTGCCGTTCCGCAGCTTCGTGCAGGAGCCGATGCGCCACGGCAACCTCGTCCTCGCCGGCGACGCCGCCCATACCGTGCCGCCGACCGGTGCCAAGGGCCTCAACCTGGCCCTGGCCGACGTCCGGGTGCTCGCCGAGGAGCTCGAGCGTCACCTCCGTGGCGACGACGCGGCGCTGGACCGGTATGCCGAGCGGGCGCTGCGGCGGGTCTGGAAGGCCCAGCACTTCTCCTACTGGATGACCACGATGCTGCACCGGCTGCCCGAGGCGAGCGACTTCGACGTACGCCGCCAGGTGGGGGAGCTGACCTCGCTGGTCACCTCGACGGCCGGGTCGACGTACCTCGCGGAGGGCTACACCGGCTGGCCCTCCTGAGGCTGCTCCCCGTCCGCCCGGTCCGGGCGTCGTACCCGGCAATCAGGTCATGGATCCGGCGGATCGAGAACCCGGATGCCGGGTACGACGGGCAACACGGTTCAGCGCACGGGACGGCACACGGCTCAGGCCTCCTGCGGCTCGGCGGCCGCGTCGGCGAACGAGCAGAAGGCGTCGTACGCGCGGGCGCCGTGGATGGTCGCGGGGCCGCCGTGCATCAAGAAGGTGACGCCGATCGCCTCGGCCGCCTCCTGCCTCGTGGCGCCGGCGCGGACCGCCGCCTGGGCGTGGGAGGCGATGCAGCCGTCGCAGCCCTCGACGACGCCGATCGCCAGCGCGACCAGCTCCTTGGTGCGCTTGTCGAGCGCGCCGTCGGCGAAGGCGGCCTGTGACAGGGCGCCGAAGCCGGTGTAGACGTCGGGAATCGCGCGGCGCAACTGGCGGTGCAACGGGGACAGCTCGTCGAGGACGGGCTTGCCGTGGAGTGATGCGGACATGGTGTTTCCTCTCGGTTCGTCGGGATGGATCAGTCGTGGGCGAAGGTGATGGTGGGCAGGATCCGGCGCAGCCAGGTGGGTGTCGCCCAAGCGGCGCGGCCGGAGAGCCGGAGCAGGACGGGCAGCAGGACCAGGCGCACCAGGAAGGCGTCGAGCAGGACGGCGACGCCGAGGATCACGCCCATCTCCTTGGGCGGCAGCGGCCCCGACAGGGCGAAGGTGAAGAACACCGCGACCATCACGCCGCCGGCCGCGAAGATCACCCGACCGGAGTGGGCGACCGCGCCGACCATGGCCTCGCGGGCGTCGCCCGACTTCTCCCAGTGCTCCTTGGCCGAGGCCAGCAGGAATACCGTGTAGTCCATCGCGATCGCGAAGATCATCGCGAAGAAGAACACCGGCGCCCACGCATCCAGGAAGCCCTGGTGCTCGAAGCCGAGCAGGCCCGAACCGTGGCCGTCCTGGAACAGCAGTCGCGCGACACCGAACGCCGCGGCTGTGGACAGCAGGCTGGCCAGGGTGCCGAGCAGCGAGATCAGCGGCGCCTGCAGGGCGACCAGCAGGAGAAGGAAGCCGAGCAGCAGCACGACGCCGATCACCAGCGGGGTGGACCGCTGCAGCTGAGCGGTCAGGTCGATGTTCTCGACCGCGGCCCCGCCGACGAGGGCGGACGACGGCAGATCGGCGCGCAACCGGTCGATCGTCGCCGGCAGGGCCGGGTCGGACGGATCGACGGTCGGCATCGCCTGGATCATCGCGAGCTCGCTGCCGTCGGTGGCGGGCGTCGGCGGGAGGACGGCCTGGATGCCGGCGTCGTCGGTCAGCACGGCGGCCGCCGCACCCGCGTCGGCGGTGTCGACGACGACCTGCAGCATCCCTGGGGCTCCGGGGCCGAAGGCGTCCTTGACCTGGGCGTAGCCCACCCGCGCGCTGGCCTCCTCGGGCAGCACCTTGATCGACGGCATGCCCGTCTTCAGGCCGACGATCGGGGCGGCCAGGGCGAGCAGGACGACGGTCGCGCCGAGTCCCCAGGCGACCGGACGGCGCCACAGGTGCGCGCCCCAGCGGGCGAAGACGGGGGAGCGGTGCTCGCCGACCTTCACCCAGGGCAGGGCGAACCGGTTGATCCGGTCGTCGAGCTTGAAGAGCACCAGCGGCAGCAGCGTCAGTGTCGCGGCGAGGACGAAGACGACGGAGATCATGATCCCGCCGGCCATCGAGCGGAACGACGGTGACGGTACGAGCAGCACCGCGGAGAGGGAGACGAGCACGGTCGCGCCCGAGAGCAGGACCGCCTTCCCGGCCGTGTCCATGGTCTCGGCGATGGCCTGCCGGACGGAGCCGTGCTGGCCCATCCGGGCCGCGCGGTAGCGGACGACGAGGAAGAGGGCGTAGTCGATGCCCAGGGCCAGGGCGAACATCATCGCGAAGTTCATCGCCCAGATGGAGACCGGAACGAGCTCGTTGATCAACACCAGGGAGCCGGCCGAGGCGACGAGCCCGGCGAGGGTCAGCAGCAACGGCAGGCCGGCGGCCACGAGGGCACCGAATGCCAGTACCAGGATCGCCAGGGTCACCGGCCAGGACACCATCTCGGACGTCAGCATCGCCTCGAGGTTGGCCTCGTTGAAGTCCGACCAGAGCAGCGACGAGCCGGTCGGGTTCACCTGCACGGTGTCCGTCGACAGGTGCTGCAACTCCTCCTTGAGGTCGGTCGCGACCCGGACCATCTCGTTGGTGTCGGCGCCCGCGCCGCCCAGCACGACGGCCGTGCGACCGTCAGGGGAGAGGCTGGCACCGGGCATCGGCGCGATCACCTCGGCGATCCGCGGCTCGCCCGCGAGCGTCTGCGTCACCTCGGCGAGCACCCGCGCGCCGTCGCCCGCGGCGAGCGGCCCGTCGGTGCTGTGCACGACCACCTGGATCGCGTGGCTGGCGTTGCCGCCGAAGTGCTCCTGCGCGAGGTCGCGCACGGCGACCGACTCCGAGCCGTCGGCCTGCCAGCCCGCACCGGACAGGTTCTTCTCGACCGCCGGTGCGAAGATCCCGAGCCCGATCACGAGCGCGACCCACGCGATGCCGACGGTACGACGGTGCTCGGTCACCCAGACCCCGAGCCGGCCGAGCGGCCCCGGCCGCCAGGTGTGCTGCGCCACGGTGGCGCCTCCTTTCGCTTTTATCCCCCCGGGGGGATACGATCAGACCGTAACAGATCCCCCTGGGGGGATGGCTAGTCCGCGAAGGAGAGACCGATGGAGCTGAGCGAGTTCACGATGAGCGTGACCCTCGAGGCGTCGTACGAGGACACGGTGGGGCGGGTGCGGACGCTGCTCGCCGACGCCGGGTTCGGCGTCCTCACCGAGATCGACATCCGCGCCACCCTCAAGGCGAAGCTCGACGTGGACGTCCCGGCGCAGCTGATCCTCGGCGCCTGCCGCCCCCAGCTCGCGCATCGCGCGCTGCAGGTCGAGCCGAGGGTCGCGGCCCTGATGCCGTGCAACGTGGTGGTCGCCGACGCGGGGGGCGGGCGCACCCGCGTCGACGTGATGGACCCGGCGCTGCTCGCCTCGTTGGCGCCCGACCCGGAGCTCGCCGAGGTGGCCACCGACGGCCGCGCCCGCCTCACCGGGATGATGGAGGCACTGACCGCGACGACCGGACCGACGGGAGCGACCGCATGAAGCTGGAGCCTGAGGAGATCAAGGCGATCATCACCCGCCTCAAGCGGGCCAACGGCCACCTCGCGTCGGTGATCCGGATGCTCGAGGAGGGCGCCGAGTGCGAGGACGCCCTGATGCAGCTCGCGGCCGTCAACAAGGCCGTCGGCCGGGGCGGCTACGCGCTGGTCGCCACCGGCCTGCAGAAGTGCCTCGTCGAGGGCGGTCCCGACAGCGTCGACGCCAAGAAGATGGAGAAGCTGTTCCTGGCGCTGGCCTGAGGTGGCTGCGGTTCAACTACCGATTTCGTCGCCGATCGTCGGGATGGCGACAATTTTGGTAGTTGAACCGCACCTTCAGACCAGCACCTCGCGAACCCCCGCGGCGGCGTAGGCGTTCCACAGCGGGACCCGCCGCAGCAGGTAGTGGCCGACCGCACCCATGTCGGTGAACTCCGCGTCGGCGACGTTCGCGGCTCGGGCGACGTAGGCGCGGGTGGCGCGCGGGGAGGTGATCCGGTCGAGCCGGCCGTGCGCGGCGCGCAGGACCTTGCCGGTGAGCGGGACGACCGGGTCGTCCGGGGGCAGCCAGGGGGCGAGGGCGACGACGCCGCGCACGGACGGGTGGTCGGCCACGGCCACCCCGGTGCGCGCGCCCATCGAGTGCCCGAGGACCGCGACCGGGAGACCGTGGGTGCGGGCGATCTCGTCGAGGGCCCAGCGGGCGTCGACGATGGGGGCGGGGAGCTCGCCGTCGGCGGCGTTCCAGCCCTTGACGCGGTAGCGGAGGAGCAGCACGCCGACGTCGTCGTGGGTCACGACCGCCGCGAGCTGACGGGCCAGCGCCCGGCCGCGCCGCCAGGACAGGCTGCGGGCGTCGACCGGGTCGGTGCCCTGCTCGGCTCCGCCGTGCAGCACGAGCGCGATCGCCCGTGGTCGGGCGGGGATCCAGCTGTCCGTGAACGACGCAGCGGTCATCGGCCGTGCCTCCTGAGCAGCTGGTAGGCCTCCAGCGTCGCCGCGCGCTGCTCGGCGTGGTCGACGATCGGCTCGGGATAGTCGCCGCGGGCCGGATCGGCGAGCTCGGGCACCCAGCGGCGCACGTACGCGCCGTCCGGATCGAACCTCTTCCCCTGCGTGGTCGGGTTGAAGATCCGGAAGTACGGCGCCGCGTCGGTGCCGCAGCCCGCGACCCACTGCCAGTTGTGCTGGTTGCTCGCGAGATCGCCGTCGACGAGGTGGGCCATGAAGTGCCGCGCGCCGTGCTGCCACTCGACGTGCAGGTCCTTGACCAGGAAGGACGCCACGATCATCCGCACCCGGTTGTGCATCCAGCCCTCCGCGAGCAGCTGCCGCATCCCGGCGTCGACGATGGGGTAGCCGGTGCGGCCCCGCCTCCAGGCGTCCAGGCGGCGGTCCAGCTCGACGCCCGCGACATACGGCAGCTCGCGCAGCTCGGGCCGGAAGTAGTCGCGGGCCGAGGCCGGCCAGTGGTGCAGGACGTGGGCGTAGAACTCCCGCCACGCCAGCTCCTTGCGGAAGGTGGCGGCGTGGGGGCTTCGCGCGTCCAGGCCGGCCAGGACGGTCCTCGGGTGGATCGACCCCCAGCGCAGGTCGGGGGACAGGCGTGAGGTCGCGTCGAGGTCGGGGCGGTCCCGCACGTCGTCGTACGGCGTCCCGCGCCAGGCCTCCCAGCGCGCGAGTGCCGCCGCCTCGCCGGCCTCCGGGAGGTCGACCGCCGACAGGTCCGGCTCCGCCGGCAGGTCCTCGCTCGGCGCGCCCACCCAGTCCACGGCGGCAGGGTCCGAGTCGGCCGGGGCGCGCCAGCCGTGGTCGACCCACGCACGGTGGAAGGGCGTGAACACCTGGTACGGCCGTCCGTCGCGGGTCAGCACCCGCCCCGGCGCGACGGCGTACGGCGACCCGGTGCGCACCAGCGGCACCTCGCCGAGCGCCTCCTCGACCCGGGCGTCCCGGGCCGCACCGTACGGGGCGAAGTCGGCGCTGACGTGCACGGCCCGCGCACCGACCTCCGCGACCACCGCGGGCACGACCGACTCCGGCCGGCCCGACCGGACCACCAGGCCGCGGCCGTGGCCGTGGCGCCGCAGGTCGGCGTCCAGGGCACGCAGGGTCCGCAGCAGGTAGCCCCGTCGGACGTCCCCGGCCGGCCGCCACAGCGCGGGGTCGAGCACGAACAGCGGCAGCACGGCTCCGTCCGCGGCGGCGGCCAGCAGCGCCGGGTGGTCGCCGAGTCGCAGGTCCCGCCGGAACCAGAGGATGCTCGGTCTCACCCCGCCATGCTGGCAGGTCCCTGGGCACAGCGAGCTGACCCCGGGCGATGGTCCGCCGGGTCGTCGGCCTGCTGCTCGGTCGCAGCAAGGGCGACGATGCGTGGCGCGCCACCGCGCTGACCTACCTGCGCGCCGGCCAGAACGTCGACGCCACCGCCGAGCGGCGCTACGTCCACCCCGACACGGTCCGCCACCGGATCACCCGGGATGCCGCCGTCCTGGTGGCATGCCTGGCCCGGCTCGAGGCGTACGGCGCGGACGGGCTGGGCTCTCAGGGCCGCAGACCGAGGTCCCGGATGGCGAGCTGTGCCGCCCGGTAGCCGGCCATGCCGTGGGCCCCGGGGCCGGGAGGGGTGGCGGCCGAGCACAGGTAGACCCCGCGGGCGCCGGTCCGGTAGGGGTTGCGGCCGGGGCGCGGCCCGAGCAGGAGCGCGGCGGGGGACTTGGCTCCGGTGAGGATGTCGCCGCCGACGTAGTTGGCGTTCCCCGCGGTGAAGCCGGCGGGCCGGGTCACCCGCAGGCCGACGATCCGCTCTCGGAAGCCGGGGGCGAAGCGCTCGATCTGCGCGACGATCGCGTCGGTGGCGTCGCCGTCGTAGCCGCTGGGGACGTGGGCGTAGCTGTAGACCGGGTGGATGTCGCCGCGGGAGCGGGACGGGTCGGCGAGGTACTGCTGGCCGAGGAGCACGAACGGGCGCTCCGGCATCCGGCCGGAAGCGACGGCGCGCTCGTTGGCGACGATCTCGGCCGCTCCGCCGCCGAGGTGCAGGGTGCCGGCGCGGCCGAGCTCGGTGTCGCGCCAGGGCACGCCCTGCTCGACGGCGAAGTCGACCTTGTAGGCGGCCGGACCGGGGCGGTGGCGGCGGTAGGCGCGACGGGTGCCCGCGGGCAGGCGGTCGCCGTACAGGCGCAGGGCGGCCGAGGGCGCGAGGTTGAGCAGGACGGCGTCGGCTGGCGGCAGCTGGTCGAGTGCCGTGACCGGTACGCCGGTCTCGATCTTGCCGCCGAGATCGGCCAGCGCCTTGGCCATGGCGTCGGTGAGGGCCTGGGTGCCGCCGACGACGACCGGCCAGCCGTCGTGGTGGCCCGCGGTGAGGATGCCCATGCCGATGGCGGAGGAGACGATCTCGGTGAGCGGGCGCATGGCGTGCGCGGTCGTGCCGAGAAGGAGGGCGCGGGCCTGCTCGGTCCGGAAGAGACGGGCCAGGAGCGCGGCCGGCAGCACGGTCGGGGCGCCGAAGCGGCCCAGCAGGAACGGGTGCCGCGGCAGGTGGACGACTGGGCCGAGGATGTCCGCGGCGAGCCGGTCGTAGGCCCGCGAGGGCCCGCCGAAGAGCATCCGCCAGCGCCGGGCGTCGACACCCAGACCGGCCGCGGTCGCCTCGACCGAGCGGTGCAGCAGGGCGGGGGCCGCGCCGTCGAGCGGATGGGCGGCGTCGATCTCGGGCCACGCCCACCGCAGGCCGTAGCGGTCGAGCCCGGCGAGCGCGGGGGACTGCAGCGCCATCGGGTGGATGGCGGCGCAGTGGTCGACCAGGATCCCCTCGCCGAACGGCTGGACGGTGCGGGTGCCGCCACCGATCTCGTCCTGGGCCTCGAGCACCGTCACCTGGGCACCGGCGCGGGCGAGGGTCAGCGCGGCGGCCAGGCCGTTGGGCCCGCTGCCGATCACGAGGACGTCGGTCATGGTTCGACGGTACGGCGTCCGCGGGGCGGATCCCCAGGGCCCGGGAGGATGGACTTGCCCGGGCGCTTTGGTCCCGGTGCACAAGCGCCCCGGTCGCCGGCGCGCGGGGAGGGTCAGGCGGCGCCGACCAGCACCGCGCGGCCCATGACGGGGCTGTGCGTGGCTACGGTGGGTGCCATGCGGGTCCCCGAGTTCTCCGACGAGCAGATCGCCGCCGATCTCGCCGCCGCGGCCGCCGAGTTGGGCGAGCCGCTGACGGCATCGGCGTACGACGGCTGGCAGCGCCCGCGCGCCGCCGCGTCCCCGGCCCTGCTGATCCGCCGGTTCGGTTCCTGGAACGCCGCCTGCGCGCACGCCGGCGTCGCGACGAACAAGACGCGGTCGACCACCCGCCGGTGGAGCGACGACGACGTCGTGGCGATCGTGGCGCGCTATCTCGCCGCGCCCGGCAGTTCCGGGGCCTTCGCGGACTACGCGGCCTGGGCCAAGGAGCAGGACGGCGTGCCCAGCGGGGCGACCCTGCGCCAGCGGTTCCCGTGGGCCGAGGTCAAGCGCCGGGCCCTGGAGCGGTCGTGAGGCCGGCGTGAGCCCGGCGCTCGATCCCCGCGCGGCGACGGCGCTGCGCGACCACGCCGCCGGGCTGCGGGCGCGCCTGGGGCTGGCGGAGGCGCCGATCCTGTCGGCCACCGGTCTGTGGCTGCTGTTGGGCGCGGTGGCCGAGTCGGTCGAGGACGACCGGGAGCAGGCCGCCCTGGAAGCGGTGCTGGGCGTGCCGGCCGCAGAGGCGTCGGCGGTCGTGTCCGCGCTGCTGGCCGACCCCCATCCGGCCGTCGGTGCCGCGCTCGGCGGCTGGGTGCGGCCCGATCTCACGCTGCGCGCCCCGGTCCCCGGCCCGGTGCCGATCGCCCCGCTGCCCGGCCAGGCCGCGCTCGACGCCTGGGTCCGGGCCCACACCCGCGACCTGATCGGCTCGTTCCCGGTCCGGCCCGACGACCGCAGCCTGCTGCTCCTCGCCTCGGCGCTGGTGACCGAGCCGCGGTGGCGCACCCGGCTGGCGACCGGTCGCGACGGGCGGCTGGTGCTCGACGGCGAGCTGCAGGCGATCGTGGCGACCGAGGCCGCGGGCCCGGTCGGCGTCGCCTGTCCGCCCAGCGACGACGGCATCGACGTGATCAGCGTGATCGCCGCACCCGGCGCCGGCGCGGACGACGTGTGGCGCGCCGTCGACGAGGTCGTCACCCGCCGCCTCGGCGGGATCCTCGGGCACGGCGACCGGCCGTCCGGGCTGTGGGGCGACGGGCACGCGTGGCGGGTGCGCGAGGGCATCGAGTCGTTCGCCGCCCGGCAGGCTCCCGCCGACGGCGCCGAGCTGTGGACCAGCTGGCTGCCGGCCTGGCACGCCGAGGCGCGCCACGAGCTCACCGGTGCCCCCGGCGTCCTCGAGGTGGGGCGGGGTCTGGGCCGGCTGCTCCCGCCCGAGGCGCTGGCCGACGGGCTCGACCTGCGCTGCGTGCAGGCCGCCACCGCGACCTACGACGCCGACGGCTTCCGGGCCGCCGCCGTCACCGCGATCGAGGTGCGCGCGGCCGGCCTGCCGGCGTACGTCGATCGGAGGGTGCGACGCGTCGAGCTCGTCTTCGACCGGCCGCACGCCGTCGTCGCGGTGGCCCGCGGCGGTGCCTGGGACGGCGTGCCGCTGTTCCACGCCTGGGTCACGCCGACGGGTAGGGCGCGGACCTGAGCAGTGCGGCGAGGTGGGCCGCGTTGGCCGCCAGCGTCGCCGTCGTCGCGGCCGTCTTCTCCGGCTCGGGGTCGAGGTCCTGGTAGTCGGTGGACTGCATCGCCTCGCCGACCCAGTAGGTCACGCCGTTCGCGGGGATCGTGAAGCCCACGTCGCTGAGCGCCTGGTAGACCTCCGCGGAGACGTGGTGGGCGCCGTCCTCGTTGCCCACCACGGCCACGCCGGCCACCTTGCCCGAGGTGAGCATTCGGCCCTCGTCGTCGGTCTCGCCGAGCTCGGCGTCGAGCCGTTCGAGCACCAGCTTGCAGACCGACGACGGCTGGCCCATCCAGATCGGCGTGGCGAGCACCAGGATGTCGGCGTCCAGCATCTGGCGCCGGATGCCCGGCCACGCGTCGCCGTCACCCTCGTCGGTGCTCACCCCGAAGGAGACCTGCTGGTCGACGATGCGCACCAACTCACCAGCGACGTCGTGGCCGCGCAATGCCTCCAGGACGCGCATGCCGAGCAGCTCGGAGCTGGATCGGGACGGCGAGGGCTTCAGGGTGCAGCAGAGTACGAGGGCGCGGAGCTGGTCGGTCGATGTCTCGTCCATGCGCCGGGCGGTACCCGGCTCGGCCGGGGACCACCCGGGTCGGTGCACGATCGCGCGCGGGACCGGTCCGACGGCGACCCCGGAGCCGGGCCGCGGAGCACCAGCGCGGTGGTGCTCCGCGGCCGGATCGTCAGACCAGACCCTCCTTCTCGAGCCAGTCCTTGGCGATCGTCGCGGCGGGCAGCTGCTCGTCGACGCTGCGGGCGTCCAGGTCGACCAGGTCCTCCGGCGACATCGCGGCGCTCACCTTGTTGATGATCCCGGCCGCCTCGTCGCTGAGGTCCTCGCTGGCGAGGGGGACGACGTGCGAGGCGAGGAACAGGCCCTTGGTGTCCTCGAGGGTCACCAGGTCGTTCTTCTTGATGGACGGGTCGCCGGTGTAGATGATCGCCAGCTGGATGTCGTCGTCCTTGAGGGCCTTGACCGTGAGGGGACCGCCGCCGTCCTCGATCGGCGTGAAGGACACGTCGACGCCGTAGGTGTCCTTGAGGCCCTGCGGTCCGTTGGGCCGGCTCTCGGCCTCGGAGTTGGCGCCGAAGACCATCGGGTCGGTCACCTTGGTGAGGTCGTCGATCGTCTCGAGCCCCCACTTCTCGGCGAAGGTGCGGGTCACGACATAGGAGTCCTGGTCGGTCGCGGGGGACTGGTCGAGGACCTGCAGGCCCTTGGCCTCGGCGGCCGTCACGAGGTCGGCGTAGACGTCGTCGGCGAGGCGGGCCTCGGTGTCGGGCTCCCAGACCTGGAGCAGCGGGCCGGTGTACTCCGGGAAGAGGTTGATCGAACCGCTCTCGATCTCGGGCAGGTAGGCCTCGCGCTGGCCGATCTTGAAGTCCCGCTGGACCTCGATGTCGGCGGCCTCCAGGGCCTGGGCATAGGCCTCGGCGATGATCTCGTTGGAGTAGTAGTCCTGGGAGCCGATGACGATCGTGCTGCCGCCCCCCTGGTCGCCGTCGTCGGAGCTGAGCGGGTCGGAGTCGCCGCCGCAGGCGGTGAGGGCGAGCGACGCGACGGTGACCAGTGCGAGGCCGATCTGCGTCGACCGGAGCTGCCCGAGTCGGGAGAAGCGGGTCATGACGGAACCTTTCCTAGGGTGGGTCGGCTGGCCCGCTGGAGGGCAGCCAGGGCGAGATCGAGCACGAGGGCCAGCGCGGCGACGAGCAGGGCGCCGGCGAGCATCTCGTCGTACTGGCGGGACTTGAGGCCGGCGAAGAGGTAGCGGCCGAGTCCGGTGTCGGAGATGTACGCCGCGAGGGTGGCGGTGGCGACGACCTGCAGGGTCGCGGCCCGGATGCCGCCGAGGATGACGTCGGCGCCCAGCGGGATCTCGACGCGGGTGACGAGCTGCCACTCGCTCATGCCGACGGCGCGCGCCGCGTCGACGGCGCCGCGGTCGGCGGCCTCGACGCCGGCGTAGGCGCCGGCCAGCAGCGAGGGGAACGCCAGCGCGACGAGGGCCAGCAGGGGGGCCTCGATGCCGATGCCGAGGGCCAGGCCGAGCAGGGTGAGCAGCCCGAGCGTCGGCACCGCCCGCACCGCACCGGCGAGCGCGACCACGACGAGACGGCCGCGGCCGGTATGCCCGATGAGGACGCCGAGGGGGAGCGCGACCACGGCCGCGAGCGCGACCGCGGCGAAGGTCACCAGCAGGTGCTGGAGGATGCGGTGGTCGATGCCGCTCGGCCCGCCCCAGTGGGCGCCGTCGGTGATCCAGGACAGGGCGTCGCCGAACAGGCTCATGTCGCGGCCGCCTTCGGCAGGCTCGCGCGCCAGGGCGTCGCGAGGCGGCCCAGCCCGACGAGCAGTACGTCGAGCGCGATCGCCAGCACCATGGTGCCGACGACGCCGATGACGATCTCGGCGCGGATGTCGCGCTGGAAGCCGTCGGTGAGCAGGTTGCCGAGGCTCGGGATGCCGACCAGGGCGCCGATGGTGACCAGGCTGACCGTGCTGACCGTGATCACCCGGATCCCCGACAGCAGCACGGGTACGGCGAGCGGCAGGTCGACCTTCCAGAACAGCCCGGTCCGCGAGTACCCCATCGCCTCGGCCGCCTCCCGCACCCGCGCGTCGACCGAGCGGAAGGCGTCGGCGGCGGTGCCCGCGAGCAGGGCGGTGCCGTAGACCGCGAGCGCGACGACCAGGGTCAGTCCGGAGCGCAGCGGGATGCCGAGCAGGACCGGGATCACGATGAGCAGCGGCAGGGCGGGCACGGAGTAGAGCAGGCTCGCCGTACCGAGGACGACGGTGCCGGCGCGCGGCCAACGCCAGGCGATCCGGCCCAGGACGACCGCGACGAGGACGCTGACGACGATGGCGGGCACGGCCAGCCGGACGTGCTGCAGCAGCATGTCGAGGACGTAGTCGCGGTTGGTGTCGAGCCAGGTCATCGGGCGCTCACTCGAGGACTCCCACCGGCCGGCCGTCGCCGTCGACCACGACGCTGCGCCCGTCGAGCTCGACGGTGCGCAGCGAGCGCTCCGCCCGGTCGGCACCGATGAAGTCGCGCACGAAGTCGTCGGCGGGCGCGGCCACGATCTCCTTAGGGGTGCCCGTCTGCGCGACGATGCCGCCGGTGCGCAGGATGACGACCTCGTCGCCGAGCCGGAAGGCCTCGTCGATGTCGTGGGTGACCAGCACGATCGTCTTGCCGAGCTCGGCCTGGAGCTGCAGGAGCTGGTCCTGCAGCCCACGACGCACGATCGGGTCGACGGCCCCGAACGGCTCGTCCATGAGCAGGATGTTGGGCTCGGCGGCGAGGGCTCGGGCCACGGCGACGCGCTGCTGCTGGCCGCCGGAGAGCTGGGCGGGATAGCGCCGGCCGAGCGCGGGGTCGAGACCGACCAGCTCGAGCAGCGCGCGGGCCGCCTCGCGAGCGGCGCGCTTCGGGGTGCCGGTGAGCACCGGGACGGTCGCGACGTTGTCGACGACGCGTCGGTGGGGGAGCAGACCGCCGGCCTGGGGGACGTAGCCGATCGATCGGCGCAGCTCGACCTTGTCGAGCTCGTGGACGTCGCGCTCGTCGATCAGGACCGACCCGGTGGTCGGCTCGACCATCCGGTTGACCATGCGCATCAGCGTGGTCTTGCCGGAGCCGGAGGTGCCGACCAGGGCGAGGGTGCGGTGGGAAGGGACGGTGCACGAGAAGCCCGTCACGGCGACGGTGCCGTCGGGATAGGTCTTGCCGACGTCGCGGAACTCGATCCCCATGCGTGGCACCCTACGGGGCGGCACGGACAACCGGGCGCAACCGCGTGCCAGCAGGGGCCGGGCACGGTGCCAGGGACGAGGGGCCCGGTTCCCCCGGCCGGGGCGGGGTACCGCGGGGTGAACCGACGAGAGGAGCACGAACCATGAGCACGATCGAGAAGTCCGTGACCGTCGACGTCCCGGTCCGCACGGCCTACGACCAGTGGACCCAGTTCGAGACCTTCCCGTCCTTCATGGAGGGCGTCGAGGAGGTGCGTCAGCTCGACCCCACGCACCTGCACTGGCGCGCGGAGATCGGCGGGGTCCGACGGGAGTGGGACGCCGAGATCGTCGACCAGACCCCTGACGAGCGGATCACCTGGCGCGCGCTCGACGGCACCAGGAACGACGGCACCGTCTCCTTCGCGCCCGACGAGCTCGGGAGTTCGACCCGGGTGACCCTGCGGATGGAGTTCGAGCCGGAGGGGATCGTGGAGAAGGCCGGCGACGTCCTGAACATCGTGGACCGGCGCACCGCGGGCGACCTCGAGCGGTTCAAGTCGTTCATCGAGGCGCGCGGCACCGAGACCGGCGGCTGGCGGGGCGAGGTGCGGCCGGGGGACGCCGACAACCCGGCGCTCTGACCCCGGGGGCGGATGCCGGCGCTCGGCCCCGGGCTCAGGCTCAGGTCTGGTCGGTCGCCATCGCGACGATCCGGTCGAACCGGGCGCCCATCTGCTCGGCCAGCGCCTGCGCGGCCCGGAGCGGGCGTACCATCACCGTGAAGTCGGTGATCAGCCCGTCCGCGTCCAGCACCAGGAAGTCACAGCCCGAGAGCTGCAGGCCGTCGACGGTCGCCTCGAAGACCAGGGCATGACCGTCGGCGTCCTGCAGTTCGCGCACGTAGCGGAAGTCCTCGAAGACCTCGATGACGTGGGCGAGGATGGCGCTGGTGATCGCCTTGCCGGCGTAGGGCTGGTGGGCGACCGGGCTGCGGAAGACGACGTCCTCGGCCAGGCAGGCGCGCATCGCCGCCACATCGCGGGCCTCGACGGCCGCCCGGAACGACGGGGCGCTCGGAACCGGGGCGCTCATAGTGCCGCCGCCAGCTCGGTGCCCTGCTTGATCGCCCGCTTGGCGTCCAGCTCCGCCGCGACGTCGGCGCCGCCGATCAGGTGGACCCGACCGGGGAAGGACGCCGCCAGCAGGGCGTCGTACAGGCCGCGGACCGACTCCTGCCCGGCGCACACGACCACGTGGTCGACGTCCAGCACCTGCGGGGTCCCGTCGACGGTGACGTGCAGGCCGGCGTCGTCGATCCGGTCGTAGGCGACGCCGTTGAGCTGGTGGACGCCGAGATCCTTGACCACCGCACGGTGCACCCAGCCCGAGGTCTTGCCGAGACCCCTGCCCTGCGGGGTCTCCTTGCGCTGCAGCAGCCAGACCTCCCGCGCGGGGTCGCGGGGCGTCTTGTCCGTCACGCCGCCGCGGACGACCGCCGGGTCGGCGACCCCCCAGTGGGCCTTCCACTCCGCCACGGTCTCCGGCCGGTGGGCCAGCAGCTCGGTCACGTCGAAGCCGATCCCCCCGGCGCCCATCACGGCGACCTTCGCGCCGACCGCGACCCGGCCGGTGATCGCGTCGGGGTACGAGACGACCTTCGGGTGCTCGATGCCGGGGATCGCCGGCGTGCGCGGCTCGACGCCGGTGGCGACCACGACGTCGTCGTACCCGGCGAGCAGGTCGGGCGTGGCACGCGTGCCGAGCTTCACGTTGACGCCGAGCACCTCCATCCGGCGACGGTAGTAGCGCAGCGTCTCGGCGAACTCCTCCTTGCCGGGGATCTGCATCGCCAGCCGGAACTGGCCGCCCAGCTCGTCGGCGGCTTCGAACAGCGTCACGTCGTGAACGCGCTCGGCGGCGCTGACCGCCGTGGCGAGGCCGGCCGGGCCGCCGCCGACGATCGCGACCCGCCGCGCGCGCCGGGTCGGGCTGAGCACCAGGGTGGTCTCGTGACAGGCGCGCGGGTTGACCAGGCAGGAGGCCCGCCTGGCCTGGAAGGTGTGGTCGAGGCAGGCCTGGTTGCAGCCGATGCACGTGTTGATCTCGTCGGCGCGGCCGTCGCGGGCCTTGGCGACCAGGTCGGGGTCGGCGAGGAAGGGCCGGGCCATCGAGACCAGGTCGACGCCCTGCTCCAGCACGGACTCCGCGACGTCGGGGGTGTTGATCCGGTTGCTCGCGCAGACCGGGATCGTCAGCTCCTGCTTGATCCGCAGGGTGCTGTCGACCCAGGCGCCGCGCGGGACGCTGGTGACGATCGTGGGGACGCGCGCCTCGTGCCAGCCGATGCCGGTGTTGATGACGCTCGCGCCGGCCTCCTCGATCTGGTGCGCCAGGTCGACGGTCTCGGCCCAGGTCTGGCCGTCGGGGACCAGGTCGAGCAGGGACATCCGGTACATCACGAAGAAGTCGGGCAGCTCCTGGCGGATCCGCCGCACGATCTCGACCGGGAAGCGCATCCGCTTCTCGGCCGATCCGCCCCACTCGTCGGTACGACGGTTGGTGCGGGCCGCGAGGAACTGGTTGATGAGGTAGCCCTCGGAGCCCATGATCTCGATGCCGTCGTACCCGGCCTTGCGGGCGAGGCGCGCGCTCGCGACGAAGTCGTCGATCGTCCTGTCGACGGCCCTCGTCGACAGCGCGGACGCCTTGAACGGCGTGATCGGCGACTTGGTGGCGCTGGCCGAGACGCTGAACGGCGTGTAGCCGTAGCGGCCCGCGTGCAGGATCTGGAGCGCGATCCTGCCGCCGTTCTCGTGCACCGCCTCGGTGACCCGCTGGTGGCGATGGGCGTTGAGGCGGGTGGTCATCTGCGAGCCGAAGGGCAGCAGCCAGCCCCGGATGTTGGGGGAGTAGCCGCCGGTGACGATGAGGCCCACTCCGCCGCGCGCGCGCTCGGCGAAGTACGCCGCCAGCTCGTCGACGTGCCAGGGCCGGTCCTCGAGGCCGGTGTGCATGGAGCCCATCACCGCGCGGGACTGGAGGTCGAGGCCGCCGACCGTCGCCGGCGTCGTCAGCAGGGGAAAGGCGGTCATCGGGGCTCCTTGGTGGTGTGCGCGTTGCTGGTGTGCGCGTCGAGGTACTCGGTCAGCCAGCGGATCCAGAACTCCTCCATGAGGAGGCCGCCGCGCAGCACGAGATAGATGTCGAGATCGGCCCCGGCCAGCACGCCGGGCTCCGGGAAGTCGCGGGCCGCCAGGTACTCGTAGAGCGAGAGCCGCTTGGTGTGCTCGTCCAGCTGCCGGCGCAGGTCGTCGAGCAGCGCCGCCCGGTCGCCGTACGACGCCCCGCGCATCTTGACGCTGACGCTGCTGCGCATGGCGTCCGGTGTCGTCGGCTCGCCGATCCAGCGGGCCAGCTCCGCGCGGCCGGCGTCGGTCACGTCGTAGAGCTTCTTTCGCTGGCCGTTCCTGGCGGGGTGGCCGGGCTGCGCGACCGTCTCGGACGAGATCCAGCCGTCGCCCTCCATCCGGCCCAGCACGCGGTAGATCTGCTGGTGGGTCGCGGACCAGAAGAAGCCGATGGACGCGTCGAAGCGCCGCACCAGGTCGGAGCCCGAGGCGGCGCGTTCGCTCAGCGACACGAGGATCGCGTGCTCGAGGGCCATGTCCCCCAGGGTGCCTCAGCCGGCCGGGTAGTGCAACTAGTTGCGCAACTCGTTTCAGTCGGGCGGCGCAGGAATCGCCGGTCGACCGGCGATTCCCACGCTTGTCGGGCGTTGCAACGCCCGCCAAGCGCAAGAACTGCCCGTCAAGTCCCGGTGCGGAACTCCTTCATCCGGCGGAGATAGCCCCGCAGCCGGAGCGCCGGGACCGCCCGCGGCCAGTCGCCGGCCCGGAACCAGGCATCGGATCCGCCGTCGACGAAGACCACGCTCCCGCACAGGAAGTCGGCGGCGTCGGAGAGCATGAACACCACCCACGCCGCGAGCTGCTCCGGGTCGCCGAAGCCGCCGATCGGGACGGGGAACGCCTTGATCCGCCTCGCCTCGGCGGGCGTGGCGAGCTGCTGCTCCAGCAACGGGGTCCGGATCGCGCCGGGGGCGAGGGCGTTGAGCCGGATGCCCGCCCCTGCCCACTCCCGGGTGACCGCCGTGCGCCGGACCCACCGGCTGACGGCGATCTTGCTGGCGCCGTACGCGAAGGACGGCGCCATCCTCCCGAACCGGTCGAGCGCGCGCAGCGCCTTCGCGACGTCGCGGTCGAGCAGGGCGCGGACCGCGCGGCCCGGCACCATCGGCATCGTCGTGGTCGAGTTGCTGGAGAAGACGACGACCTTGGCCCGGTCGGCGGCCGCCAGGGCGGGCCGCCAGGCCTCGAGCAGCTCGACCACGCCGAGGTAGTTGACCTCGGCGATCAGCCGGGAGCGCTCCCGACCCGGCGCCGGGCCCAGTCCGGCCGCCAGGACCGCGCCGTCGAGCGCGCCGCCGGTCCGGTCGAGGACCGCGGCCGCTGCCGACCGTCGTCCCTCGGCGATCGACAGGTCGGCGACCACGTCGGCCTCCTGGACGTCGACGCCGATGACGGTGTGGCCCTCCTCGCGCAGCCGGGCGACGACGGCCGCGCCCATGCCGGAGGCGGAGCCGGTGACTGCATAGGTACCCACGCGGCCGACTCTAGAACAGGTTCTACTCCGCGGGCGCGCGATCCGCCCGTTCCCGGGTCACCGCCGCCCACGGGCTCCACAGGAACCAGCGGGGCAGGGCGGCGAGCAGTCGGGGCAGTCCGGCGACCTGGATCCGCCCGGCGCCGACCGCCTCGGGCCACGAGCAGTAGCCCTGGAACACGTCGGCCAGCGCCGGCGTCGTCGCGGTGACGGTCACGTCGACCTCGAAGCCGGGGTGCTGCAGGCAGACCGAGACCTCGGCCCGGTCCATCACCAGCCAGATCGTGGTCGCCTCGGGTGCGGTGTGACGGAACTCGACGACCGTGCGCCCCGGCGGGAGGCGCTCGCGGTCGACGCGTCGGTGCATCCACCACATCAGCGTCGTCGGGGCGACGTCGTGGGGCCGGAGGTCCTCGAAGAGCCACTCGATCGCCCACCGGCCCAGGCTGTCGATGACCCGCTCCAGATCGCGGCCGGCCGGGGTCAGGTGGTACTCGCTGCCGCGTCCGGTGGGTGCCGGCCAGGTCTCCAGTACCCCGCGGTGCTCGAGATGGCGCAGGCGCTGCACGAGCAGCGAGCGCGAGATGCCGGGCATCGCGCGGGCGATGTCGTTGAAGCGGGTGTTCCCGAGCACGAGCTCCCGGATGATCAGCGGCGTCCAGCGGTCGGCGACCACCTCGGACGCCATCGAGACGGGGCAGTAGTTGCCGTAGTCGGGCATCTGCCCATGGTGCTCCCGTCCCGCCCGGCGGGATAGTCCCGAACCTGGACCGGCGGGGTCACTTTTCTGGACTGGAGCCGGCTCGCGGTCGCGCGGAGATTGGGACCCATGACGAGCACACTCCAGCCGACCGGTCAGCCGGCCACCCACCTCACCCCTGCCGCGCGGGCCGCCGAGCTCGGCCCCCGCATCGCCGCCCACGCCGCCCGCCACGACGCCGAGGGCAGTTTCGTCTCCGAGGCGTACGACGAGCTGCGCGCCGCCGGACTGCTCCGCGCCGCCGTCCCCGTGGAGCTCGGCGGCGACGGCGCCACCGTCCGCGACCTGGTCGCGCTGCAACGCGAGCTCGGCCATCACTGCGGCTCGACCGCGCTCGCCAGTGCCATGCACCAGCACGTCGTCGCCTTCACGGCCTGGCGGTACCGCCGTGGCCTGCCCGGCGCCGAGGCGACGCTGCGCCGGGTGGCCGAGGAGCAGATCCTGCTCGTCTCGACCGGCGGCGGCGACTACACGCACCCGCAGGGCGAGGCGGTGCGGGTCGACGGCGGTTACCGCGTCACCGGCCGCAAGCGCTTCGCCAGCCAGTCGCGGCACGGCGCGGTCATCTCGACCATGGCCTGCTTCGACGACCCCGAGCAGGGTCGCCGCGTCCTCAACCTCGCCGTCCCGGTCGCCACCGAGGGCGTCGCCGTCGCCGACAACTGGGACACCCTGGGCATGCGGGGCACCGCCAGCAACGACATCGACCTCGTCGACGTCTTCGTGCCCGACGACAAGGTGCTGGCCGACCGACCCTGGGGAGTGGTCGACCCACCGCTCCAGGTGATCTCGAGCATCGCGTTCCCGATCGTCTGCGGCGCCTACCTCGGGATCGCCGAGGCCGCGTACGCCGCCGCGGTGGCCGCTGCGGCACGGCGCTCCGACGACGTGGCGGTCCAGCGTCAGGTCGGCGTCATGCGTGCGCGGCTCCAGGTCGCGGCCTGGTCCCTCGACGGCGCCCTCGACCGGGTGGGCGACGACCCCGCTCCGTCCCGGGACACCGTGCTGGCGGTGATGAGCGCCAAGGCGGAGATCGCGCGGGCCGGTGTCGAGGTGTGCGACCTCGCGATGGAGATCGCCGGCGGGCCGGCCTTCTTCCGCGGGTCGGTGATCGAGCGGTGCTACCGCGACATCCGGGCCGCGAAGTTCCACCCGTTCACGCCGGAGCAGACGCTGGTGCTCCTCGGTGCCGACGCCCTCGGAGAGCCGGTCCCGATCACGCCGTAGAGCGACCGGCAAGAGGGGCCGGCGTCGCGATTGTCGCGATGTGCGTGCGATGGCAAGGCGGCGGAGTGAGGCGTCCTGGTTGGCCGTCGATCGACGCCAACGCGGCCAGCGTGCGTGCAGCGCGGCGCGCAGCAGGCGGGCCCTCTTGCCGGTCGCTCTTTGCGCCCGCCGGGTGACGTTGCCCACGGGCGGGGGCGGGACGTGCGCTACGCTGGCAGCACCACTGGATGCCGTCCTCCCGACGGGAACCGGTGACGTACGCCCGATCGGCGCTCTCCCGCAGCAGCGCGAGCCGCCGTCGGAACCAGCCGAGTAAACCTGTGCCGCTGTCCGTCGGTGGCCGCTGGGAAGGACGCTTGTGGCTCGAGGAGGCCAGCGGGGAGCGACGCAGCAGCGTCGCAACACGCAGTCGGCGCGGACGCGCCGCAACGAGGAGGGCATCATCCCGCAGCTCGCGCGCGCGGTGCGCGAGGTCGAGTCGGCGGTCGCCCGTCGCTCGGCGATGCCGGAGGTGCGCGCGAAGTTCCAGGTCGTCGCGCTGCTGGCGCGCGAGGAGCGGGCCCGGGTCAAGACCGACCCGGGTCTCTCCGACAGCCGCCGTGGCGAGGAGCTCAAACGGCTCGACGGGATCGCGACGATCCTCGCCCAGACCGCCGCGCGCGACAGCACCCTGTTCACCCTGCTCGACGAGAACGCCGAGGTCTCGGAGTCGGCCAAGTCGATGCGCCGCGAGCTGCTGCGCAAGGCCGGTGTCGACGAGCCGGAGCCGGAGCCCGAGCCGGTCGTCGTCGATCCGGGCCTGGCCGCCCTCGCCGAGAAGCGGGTGGTGCCGATGTCGGTGCAGTCCTACCAGCTCTCGCACCCCTTCCTGGCCCCCGACTTCACCCACGCGCAGGTCGCCGTCCCGCCGCGGCGACTGGCCGGCTGGGAGCTCCTCGAGCCGCTGTTCCGCTCGTTCGAGCGGGCCGCGCCCGACGCGCCGGCCTGCATGCCGCTGCCGGACGCCGACCAGCTGACCGCGCTCACCGGCCGGCACGCGCCGGTCGGGCGCGAGCTGATGGCGCACCAGGCCCAGCTCATCGCCTCGGCCGCCGAGGGGCACCGGACCTATCTGCTGGCCGACGAGCCCGGCCTCGGCAAGACCGCGCAGGCGCTGCTCGCGGCCGAGGCCGCCGGGGCCTTCCCGCTGCTCGCTGTGGTGCCGAATGTCGTCAAGACCAACTGGGCCCGCGAGGTCGAGATCTGGACGCCGAACCGCCGCGCCACCGTGCTGCACGGCGACGGCGACGACGCCGACGGCTACGCCGACGTGTTCGTCGTCAACTACGAGATCCTCGACCGCCACGTCGGCTGGCTCGGCACCCACGGCTTCCGCGGGATGATCGTCGACGAGGCCCACTACATCAAGAACAAGACCTCGCAGCGCTCGCAGAACGTTCTGGAGATCGCCGGCCGGATCCGCTCCCGGATCGCGCGACCGCTGATGATGGCGCTGACCGGCACCCCGCTCATCAACGACATCGAGGACTTCCGCGCGATCTGGCAGTTCCTCGGCTGGATCGACGAGGTGGTGCCGCGCGGCGCACTGATGGAGGCGCTGGAGGAGACCGGGCTGACCCCGGCCGACCCGGCCTTCTACCCGGCGGCGCGCCGTGCCGTTATCGAGCAGGGCATCGCACGGCGCCGCAAGATCGACGTCGCCGCCGACATCCCGGCGCGCCGCATCGCCGACATCCCGGTCGAGCTCGAGGGC
Organism: Nocardioides sp. L-11A; assembly: GCA_029961745.1. Lineage (NCBI taxonomy): Bacteria > Bacillati > Actinomycetota > Actinomycetes > Propionibacteriales > Nocardioidaceae > Nocardioides > Nocardioides sp. L-11A. The sequence continues at coordinate 3,642,102 of CP124680.1, read as the reverse complement.
GAGGCCGGCCGCTCCATCCGCAAGGCCGAGCAGGAGCTGGCCCGCCGGATGGTCGAGCGGTACGACGCCGCGATCGCCACCCGCCGTACCGGCGCCGAGGTCGAGGGCATCGACCACCGCCTGGTCCGCCAGGTCGCCGGCTGGGAGCGCGAGGACAACTCGACCAAGACGGGCGAGAACGTCTTCACGATGATGCGCCGGATCGGCCAGGCCAAGTCCGGCCTGGCGGCCGACTACACCGCCCAGCTGGCCCGCAACGTCGGCAAGGTCGTGTTCTTCGCCAAGCACATCGACGTCATGGACACCGCGGAGCGGACCTTCGCCGAGCGCGGCATCCGCTACAGCTCGGTGCGGGGCGACCAGAGCTCGACCACCCGGCAGAAGGAGATCGACGCCTTCGTCAACGACCCGGACGTCCAGGTCGCGGTCTGCTCGCTCACCGCGGCCGGCGTCGGTCTGAACCTGCAGGTCGCGTCCAACCTGGTGCTCGCCGAGCTGTCGTGGACCGACGCCGAGCAGACCCAGGCCATCGACCGGGTGCACCGGATCGGCCAGGCCGAGCCGGTCACCGCCTGGCGGGTCATCGCGACACAGACCCTCGACACCCGGATCGCCGAGCTGATCGACAAGAAGGCAGGGCTCGCCGCCCGCGCCCTCGACGGCGCCGGCGAGGAGGTCGAGGGCGGTGCGATCGACCTGCAGACCGAGGCCCTGGTGGCGCTGCTGACCGCGGCGCTGGAGGCCCGCGGGGACTGATGTCACATTCCGCCGACCCGTCTCGTCCTCCAGGCATGGAGATGAGGATCGCCGTCGCAGGCGGCACGGGACTGGTCGGCGCGATGGTCGTCGAGGAGGTACGACGCTCGGGCGCGACGCCCGTCGTGATCGCTCGGTCGCGGGGCGTGGACCTGACGACGGGCACCGGCTTGGCGGCGGTGCTCGACGGCGTCGACGCCGTGATCGACACGAGCAACGTCGAGACGATGAGCGCGAAGCGGTCCGTCGCCTTCTTCGAGACGGCGACGGGGCAGCTGCTCGCCGCCGGCGCCGCGGCGGGGGTGCGCCACCACGTCGCCCTCTCGATCGTCGGCTGCGACCGGGTCGACCTGCCCTACTACCTCGGCAAGCGCCGGCAGGAGGACCTGGTCGCGGCCGGACCGCTGCCCTGGACCGTGCTGCGCGCGACGCAGTTCCACGAGTTCGCCGGCCAGATCGTCGACCGCAGCCCGCGACCGATCGCGCTCGGGCTCCGGATGCGCACCCAGCCGATCGCCGCCCGTGAGGTGGCTGTCGAGCTGGTCGCCACCGCTGTCGACCGGCCCGCCGGGCTGCTGCCCGACCTCGCCGGACCGCGGCCCGAGGCGATGGACGTCATGGTGCGCCGGGTGCTCCGTGCGCGGGGTTCGCGGCGCGTCGTCGTCCCGGTGCCGATGGTCGGCCGCGCCGGGCGCCAGACCAGGGCGGGCGGCCTGCTGCCGGGGCCGGATGCCACGCTGGGCCGGGAGACCTTCGACGAGTGGCTCGCCCGTGCCTGACGCGCGGGCGGGCCTCGCCGAGGAGTACGACGCCCTCCGCCCGCGGATGGTGCGCGTCGCCTACGCCATCCTCGGCAGCCGGGCCGAGGCCGAGGACGTCGTCGCCGACTGCTGGCCCCGGCTGGTCGAGGCCGATGCCCGCGAGCAGATCCGTGACCTCGCCGGATGGCTCACCGTCGCCGTCGCCCGCGCCGCCACGGACGTGCTGCGCTCGGCGCGGGTCCGCCGTGAGGAGTACGTCGGGCCGTGGCTGCCCGAGCCCTATGTCGACCCTGTCGACACCGCCCCCGATCCCGCCGACCGGGTGACCCTCGACGAGACCGTCAGCTACGCCCTCGCGGTCGTCCTCGAGTCGCTCTCGCCGGCCGAGCGGACCGCCTGGGTGCTGCACGACGTCTTCGGCATGGGCTTCGCCGAGGTCGCCTCGGTCGTCGGCCGCACCCCGGCCGCCGTGCGCCAGCTGGCGTCCCGTGCCCGCGCCCACCTCGCCGCGCAGCCGGCCCGGTTCGAGGTCGACCGGAGCGCGCACGAGGCGGTCCTCGGGCGCTTCCTCGCGGCCGCGGGCGGCGGCGACCTCGACGCCCTCATCGCCACCCTCGACCCCGAGGTCGTCGTCACCTCCGACGGCGGAGGCGCGGTCAGCGCGGCCCGTCGCCCGGTCCATGGGGCCGAGCGGTCGGCGCGCTTCCTCGCCGGCCTCGTCGCCAAGTACGTCGACCAGGTCGAGATCGAGCTGCTCGGCGTCAACGGCGCGCCCGCGATCGGGCTGCGGGAGGACGGTGTGCTGACCTCGCTGATCGTGCTCACCGTCGCCGGCGACCGGGCCACCCGCGTCGACATCCTGAGGGCGCCGGCGAAGCTGGCCGCGGCGGACGCGCGCTCCGCGGGGCAGTAACACGCCGTCCACCCGACTGGTCGGCGGTCGTCAGCACGAGAACGGCCCGGGGCGGGGCGATACTGGCGGAGAAGCGACGGGTACTGCGATGGACGGCGTGTTACGGCCCGGCCCGGCCCGGCAGCGGGCCGTCGGCCGCGGGAGCACCGGAGCGGGCGAGCCGGCGGTCGGCGTACCGGAAGCCCGCGATGAGCGCGGCGAACAGCGCCGTGATGCCGAGGCAGACCACGACGACCGAGCCCCAGCCCTCCTCGCGGAAGTCGAGGAACGGATAGGGCACCCACCGGGTCGCCGCCGCCACGACGAGGGTGACGGCGAGCCAGGCCACGGGCCAGCCGAACGCGACCGCGATCGCCCGGCCGTCGATGCGCGGGCGCGGGCCGAAGGCGAGCCAGCCGACGACGGCGACCAGCGGCACCACCATGTGGAGCAGCTTGTCGGCCAGCCAGTCGGCGCCGTGCAGGTCGAGCAGCGGTCGGAGCAGGAGGAAGTGGACGAGTCCGGTCACGGTGATGCCGACGGTGGCGGCCAGGCGCAGGGCCCGGAAGGCGGGGCCGTCGCGGAGCGGGTCGCGGGCCAGCATCGTGGTCGCGACGGCGACCAGCAGGTTGCTCTGGATGGTGAAGTAGGCGGCGAACCGGGCCAGACGCAGGCCCAGGCCCGGCGGCTCGGCCTCGTCGAGGACCCGGCCGCCCTGCAGCACCAGGACGAGCTGGAGGAGCAGTGCGGCGATGGTGATCGCGGCGGTCAGGATGTGCCAGCCGCGGGCGCCGCGCATCAGGCATCCTCGGGAGCGGGCGGGGTGAGCAGGCGCTGGATGGCGTCGCCGTACGTCGCGATGACGGCCGCGGGGTCGGCCGCGGTGAGGATGGGGTCGCGCTGCAGGAAGAGCAGGTCGAGCAGGCCGGCGAGCTGGGCGACCGCGAGCGCCACGCGCAGCTCGGCGTCCGCGCCGGCGAGGCGCGGGGCCAGCGGGGCGACGTAGGTCTCGGCGGTGTGCCGGTTCATCTCCTCACGGACCTGGTCGTGGTGCGCGGCCTGGGCCAGCGCGACGTACCGCTGGCGGATGACGGGGCGGTCGGGGTCGAGGAAGTAGGCCACCAGGCGCCGCCCGACGTCCTCGAGCGGCCCGTCGAGGACCGAGCCGATGCCCAGCGAGGTGTCGACGGTGCGCAGGAAGAGGGCCTCCTTGGACCCGAAGTGGCGGATCACCAGCGCCGGGTCGACCCCCGCCTCGCCGGCGATCCCGCGCACCGACGCGCCGTCGAAGCCCCGCTCGGCGAACAGGGTGCGCGCGGCGTCCTCGATCGCGGTCCGGGTGGCCAGGCCCGCCGGCCGCAGCCGGCTCGCGTCGGGGGAGGGGTGCGTCACACGGCAACCGTAGGGCATGGCCGGGATCCGTCAACGGTGTTGACACGGGGTGGGTCAACACCGTTGACTCAGCGGTCGTGACTGCCTCCTCCTCCGCGCCGGCGACCGGCGCCCCCGCAACCGCGGGCGCGGGTACGCCGGGCTCACCCCTCCTCACGGTGGCGGTGCTGTGCTTCGGCGGTCTCGTCGCCTCGCTCACCCAGACCATGGTCATCCCGATCCAGGGCGAGCTCGGCCGGCTGCTCCACACCTCCGAGGCCAATGCGTCGTGGGTGGTGACCGCGACCCTGGTCGCCGGCGCGGTCGCGATGCCGATCTCCGGGCGGCTCGGCGACCTGTACGGCAAGCAGCGGGTCCTCGTGGTCAGCGCCCTGCTGCTCGTGCTCGGCTCCCTCGTCTGCGCGCTCAGCGGCACGCTGGTCCCGATGCTGGCCGGCCGCCTGCTCCAGGGCCTCGCGATGGGCTTCATCCCGGTCGGCATCGCGCTGCTGCGCGAGGTCACCCCGCCGCGCGTCACGCCGACCGCCATGGCCGCGATGAGCGCGACCCTCGGCGTCGGCGGCGCGATCGGCCTGCCGCTGTCGGCCTGGATCGTCGAGGACTTCAGCTGGCACACGCTCTTCTGGGTGTCGACCGGCCTCGCCGCCGTCGTCGCGCTGGCCGTCGTCGTGCTGGTGCCGCACGTGCGGGACGCCACGCCCGGGCGGTTCGACGCCGTCGGGGCGCTCGGCCTCGCGCTCGGCCTGGTGGCCGTCCTGGTCGCGGTCTCCAAGGGCAACGAGTGGGGGTGGGGCCACGGCCGCACGCTCGGCCTGCTCGTGACCGGTGTGCTCGTCCTGCTCGCGTGGGGCAGCTACGAGCTGCGGGTGGCCGACCCGCTGTGCGACCTGCGCGTCTCGGCCCGTCGCCCCGTCCTGCTCACCAACGTCGCCGCCATCGCGATCGGCTTCGGCATGATGGCCCAGGCGATCGTCGTACCCCGACTGCTGCAGTCGCCGGCCGCGTCCGGCTACGGCCTCGGGCAGACGCTGCTCGAGACCGGACTGTGGATGGCGCCCGGCGGGCTGGTGATGATGGTGTTCTCGCCGGTCTCCGGACGGCTGATCCGCGTGGTCGGGGCGCGGGTGACGCTGATGGTCGGCGGCACCGTGCTCGGCCTGGGCTACCTCTTCGCGCTCTTCCTCACCGAGGCGCCCTGGCAGCTGATGGTCGCCAGCTGCATCACCTCGGCCGGCGTCGGCATCGGGTACGCCGCCATGCCGACCCTGATCCTGCAGTCGGTCCCGCTCGCCGAGGCCGGCTCGGCGGTCGGCGTCAACGGGCTGATGCGCTCGATCGGGACGAGTGCCTCCGCAGCGGTGATGGCGGCCGTCCTGACCGCCTCGACCGTCGACGTCGGCGGATACGCGCTGCCCACCGAGGGCGCCTTCGCGGTGTGCTTCGGCGTGGGCGCGGCGGCCGCCTTCCTCGGCGTCCTGCTCGCCGCCCTGGTGCCGCGCTCACGGGGTGCCGTGGCCGGCTGAGGACCGCGCCCACACCTCACCGGCTGGGTCCGGAACCTCTCCCGCGCCTGATCGTTGATCGGGCGAGCGAGGCACCGCGGTGACTGGGGGGTTCCGCCCCGCCTCGTGGCGGCCCCGGAGCATCGCTCCGGGGCCGCGATGCGGGTGCGGGTGCCTCGGGTAGGTCAGGATGGGCGCGTGTCCGGCCCGCTGATCCCGTCCGACCCGTCGGCCGATGCCGTCCGCCGCAGCGCACTGCGCCGGATGCGCACGGTCGCGGTGTCCCTGCTCCTGCTCGCCGCCGCTGTCTACGTCGCCACGCTCGGCGAGGACGGCGTCTGGGGCTTCGTCAACGCGGGCGCCGAGGCCTCGATGGTCGGTGCCATCGCCGACTGGTTCGCGGTGACGGCCCTGTTCAAGCACCCCCTGGGCCTGCCGATCCCGCACACCGCGCTGATCCCCAAGCGCAAGGACGACCTCGGCAAGGGGCTCGAGGAGTTCGTGGGCGAGAACTTCCTGCAGGAGGACATCATCCGCGAGCGGGTGCTCGGCGTACAGGTCGCGCAGCGGGTGGGGGACTGGCTCGCCGTACCCGCCAACGCCGAGCGGGTGGTCACCGAGGGCTCCGAGCTCGCCGCGCTGGCCCTGGGCAAGGTGCGCGACGACCACATCGAGGCGCTCGTCACCGAGGCCCTCGTCCCGCGCTTCCGCGAGGAGCCGATCGCGCCGCTGCTGGGCGGGCTGCTGGCCGAGGCGATCCGTGACGACCTGCACCACGGCCTGGTCGACCTCATGCTCGAGGAGATGCACGGCTGGCTGGTCGCCAACCCCGACACGGTCCACGAGGTCCTGGGGGAGCGGGCGCCGTGGTGGGCGCCGGACTCGGTCAACACCTACGTCATCAACCGGCTCCACCTGGAGATGGTGCGCTGGCTCTCCGAGATCCGGGAGAACCCCGAGCACCGCGCGCGTCGGGCGCTCGACTCGATGCTCGACCAGCTGGCCGAGGACCTGCTCACCAACCCGGCGACCCAGGAGCGGGCCGAGCGGCTCAAGGACCGGGTCCTCGACCACCCGGCGGTCATCGCCAGCGCGATCTCGCTGTGGCAGGCGCTGCGCAAGGCACTGCTGTCCTCGCTCGGCGACCCGCAAGGCGCCGTACGCCGCCGGCTGCTGGTCGAGATCGAGGGTGCCTCCGCCCGGCTCCGCTCCGACGCCGCCCTCCGTGCCCGCCTCGACGGGCTCGCGGCCGACGCCGCGGTGTTCGCCGTCGATCGGTACGGTGCCGAGCTGACCGCCGTCATCACCCACACCATCGAGCGCTGGGACGGCAAGGAGGCCGCCCGCCGCATCGAGCTCCACGTGGGCCGCGACCTGCAGTTCATCCGGATCAACGGCACCATCGTGGGTGGCCTGGTCGGCGTGCTGATCCACACGGGGTCCGTCGTCCTCCACTGACCCGGCGCGTCTGAACGTCGTGGGACTGCCGACCCGGCGCATCTGAACGTCGTGGGACTGCCGACCCGGCGCATCTGAACGTCGTGGGACTGCCGACCCGGCGCGTTTGAACGCGACGGGTCGATCCTAGGCTGTTCCCGTGGCTGAACCGATGGACGTCCCGATCCGCGACGAGTCGATCCGGCTCGGTCAGTTCCTCAAGCTCGCGAACCTGGTCGAGTCCGGTGCCGAGGCGAAGCCGGTGATCGCCGACGGCCTGGTCCGGGTCAACGGCGAGGTCGAGACTCGCCGGGGCCGCCAGCTGGTCCTCGGCGACGTCGTGGAGCTGCAGGGGCAGGCCGCCCGGGTGTCCGACGAGGATGTCCCGGACAACCTGCCCTGGTAGTCAGCGGACCTCGAGCAGGTCGACGACGAAGATCAGGGACTCGCCCGGCTTGATGACGCCGCCGGCGCCGCGGTCGCCGTAGCCGAGGTGCGGCGGGATGACGAGCTGTCGGCGGCCGCCGACCTTCATGCCCTGCACGCCGGTGTCCCAGCCCGAGATGACCTGGCCGATGCCGAGGCGGAACTGCAGCGGGGTGCCGCGGTTGTACGACGCGTCGAACTCCTCGCCGGTGGACAGCGCCACGCCGACGTAGTGGACCGACACGGTGCTCCCCGCGGTGGCCTCCGCGCCCTCGCCCACGGTGAGGTCGGTGATGACGAGGTCGGTGGGCGGGGTGGGGTCGACGAAGTCGATCTCGGGCTTCTCGCTCATCCCGTCAGCCTAATAGGAGGTGCTCGGGGGCCGGAGCGCGAGTGTCCCGTCGATAGGGTTACGACGCCCTGCCGCGGGTTAGGCTGCCCTCCAGCGTCCCAGCCGGTGGGTGGATGGGGCATGGGACGGGTCTCGGGGGTCGAGCGGTGCGGGTCAGCGTGACGGGTGCCGAGTCCTGGTCGTCGCCGGGACGGGCGACGCGCCTGGTGCATGCGGCGGGCACCCACCCGGGGCGGGTGCGCAGCGTCAACGAGGACTCCTCCCTGGTCGCGCCGCCCGTCTTCCTGGTCGCCGACGGCATGGGTGGCTACGCCCGCGGCGATGTCGCGAGCCGGCTGGTCGTCGAGTCGTTCGAGTCCCTGGCCTCGCTCCATGAGGTGCAGCCCGCCGACGTCGAGGCCGCCATCGCGACCGCCCAGCACCGGGTCGCGTCGCTGGCCGCGGAGTTCAGCTCCGCGCCCGGCTCGACGCTGGTGACGGCGGCCTACGTCCTCGAGGACGGCCGCGGCTACTGGCTGCTCGCCAATATCGGCGACTCCCGGGCCTACACGTACGCCGAGGGCGTCCTCGAGCAGATCTCCACCGACCACTCGGTGGTCCAGGAGCTGATCGACGCGGGCCGCCTCACCCGCGACCAGGCGCTCGGCCACCCGGAGCGCCACGTGGTGACCCGGGCGATCGGTGCGCTGACCCGGTCGGAGGCCGACTTCGCGCTGGTGCCCGCCGAGCCCGGGTCCCGGCTGCTGCTGTGCTCCGACGGGCTCACCTCGGAGCTGTCGGACACCGCGATCCTGCACATCCTCTCCGAGGGCCGCTCGCCCGACCTGACCGTCCACACCCTCGTCGACGCGGCGGTGGCGGCGGGCGGCCACGACAACGTGACGGTGGTCCTGGTCGACGTCGTGGCCGACGGTCCCGGCGGCCCGGTCGCGCCGGCCTCCGAGGACACCGAGCCCTGCCCACGGGGGGTGGGATGAGCCCCGGCACGCCCTCCACCTATCTCCCGGGCGACCTCGCGACCCTCGTGACCCACGAGGGCGTCGTCGTCTCCACCCCCGACCGGCTCGCCGAGGTCGCGCTGCTCGTCGAGCGCGACCTGGAGGCGCCGACGATCGTCGAGGTGCTCTCGCGCGGCGACCTGCGGGCCCTGCCCGAGTTCGCCGCCGTCCGGGTCGACGGCGCCGAGGCGCGGATCCTGATCCGCGGCGGACTCGTCGTCCGCGTCGACGGGTTCTCGGTCGACGGCCGCGACGCCACGATGTGGACCGAGGCCTCCGCGACCCTGACCCCCGGCGCCGTGGTCGAGGTCGTCCCGCTGGGTGCGCCGGCCACCGGCCCGACCCTGCCGCTCGCCGGGGGCGTGGTCCGCAGCGCCGGCGTGACCTGGCGTCCCGTGGTGCGACCGGCCAGCAGCCCGGCCAGCAGCCCGGCCAGCAGCCCGGCCAGCAGCCCGGCCAGCCTGAGCAGCACGCCGCCCCAGGCGCCGCCGCCGGCCGCGCCGTCCGCACCCCTCGCGCCCGAATACACCGTGGTCCGCGGCAGCCGGGCCACGCCGCCGGCCCCGCCGGTGCCCCCGCCGATGCCCCCGTCGATGCGACCGCCGGCCACGCCGCCGCCGTCCACGCCGCCACCGGGCTGGCCGGCGCCGGTCGCCGCGGTGCCCGAGTCCGCCGAGCACGACGGCCGGACCATCACCCCCGCCCAGCTGCAGGCGCTGCGCGCCGCCTCCGCCGTCCCGCCGGCCGCCCCGTCCCCGGTCGTGCCGGAGCGGCCGGTGGTGGCGCTGGCGCTCTCGACCGGCCGCACCGTTCCCGTACGCCGCCGGGTGCTCATCGGGCGCAGCCCGCGCATCCAGCAGGTCGGCGGCAGCCAGAACCTGCCGGCGCTGGTCACCCTCGACGACCCCTATGTCTCCAGCACCCACCTGGAGGTCGCCGCCGAGGGCACCCGGATCACCGTCACCGACCGCTCCACCAACGGCACCCTGCTGGCGCGCCAGGGCCGGGTCCCCGTGCCGCTGGACCGCGGGGTGGCGACCGAGGTCGCCATCGGCGACGTACTCACGCTCTCGAAGGGGCTGACGGCGACCGTCGTCCCCGCGCCGGAGGACGCCTGAGATGACCCTGCACGCGCCGCAGATCCCCGGCTTCGCCTTCGTCGACCTCGTCGGCGAGGGCGGCTTCGCCGACGTCTTCCGCTACCAGCAGGAGCTGCCGACCCGGCAGGTCGCGATCAAGGTGCTGCGCAGCGGCAGCGACGCTGCCTCCATCGAGCTGTTCCGGGCCGAGGCCAACGTGATGGCGCAGTTGTCGAGCCATCCCTCGATCGTGCCGATCTACCAGGCCGGGGTGAGCTCCGACGGCCGGGCGTTCCTGGTCATGGAGTACTGCCCGCCCCCGCACGTCGCCCAGCGCTACCGCTCCCAGCCGCTGTCGGTCGGCGAGGTGCTCGACATCGGCGTGAAGATCGCCAGCGCCGTCGAGACCGCCCACCGCGCCGGGATCCTGCACCGCGACATCAAGCCGCACAACATCCTCACCAGCACCTTCGGCGTCCCGCTGCTCACCGACTTCGGCATCGCCTCGGTCGTGGGGGAGACCGGTGCCGGCGCCCAGGGCCTGTCGATCCCGTGGTCGCCGCCGGAGTCGCTGAGCGCCGACAGCCACGACGTCCGCAGCGACGTCTACTCGCTCGCGGCGACCCTCTACTCGCTGCTCATCGGCCACCCGCCGTTCGAGCGCCGCGACGCACCCAACGACAACGCGAGCCTGATGACCCGGATCGAGCGCGGCCAGCTGACCCCGCTGCGCCGCCCGGACGTCCCTGCCTCGCTGGTCGACGTCCTGCGCCGGTCGATGTCGGTCGAGATCGACAAGCGCCCCGTGTCCGCGATGGTGCTCGGCCGCCAGCTCCAGGACGTCCAGATCGAGCTGCGGCAGTCCCCGACCCGGCTCGAGGTCATGGACGCCTCGCCGTCGGCCCTGGGGCACGAGCACCCCAACGACGCCCGGACCCTGGTCCGCCCGGTCTCGGTCATCATCCCGGCGGCGGTCCAGGACCGGCCCGGCCAGATCGGCTCCCCCGACGGGGAGCACCCGCCGGGCTCCGGGGCCCCCGGGAGCACGGGCGGCCGGGGTACGACGGGCGCCGGCTCGTCGCGCCGCGGCGGCCCGCGGCGTCCCGCACCCCAGCGCTCCGACGAGCGCAGCCTCGGCCGACCCGCCCGGATCGGCATCGGGGTGGTCGTCGCCGTCCTCCTCGGCGCCGTCGGCTACGCCCTCCTGGCCGGTGCCGCCGGCGACGGCGACCCCGACGACGGCCCGCTGCGCGGCGAGGACCCGCCCGACCCGGTCGAGCTGATCGACGTGCCGCCGGCGCCGGTGGTGACGAAGTCGGTCAAGGGCCACCGGGTGACCTTCGTCTGGACCCAGCAGGACCCGCGCGAGGGCGACGAGTTCAAGGTGCTGCTGACCGGTGACGGCGTCGAGCAGACCGAGCCCGAGTACACCGAGGCCACCAGCAAGACCCTCGAGGTCGAGCGGGGCGCGACGGCGTGCATCCAGGTGGTCCTGTCCCGTGCCGGGAGTCCGCCGTCTGCCCTCTCCGACCAGCTCTGCGCGGTCGGCGAATGAGCGTGCTCCGGAAGTGGCGCAGGACGGCGTCCGCGACGGCGCTGGCCCTCGGGCTCGGCACCCTCGTCGTGCTGGCCTACCAGCACGACGGCAAGCCGTTCACGGAGGTCGAGCTCAATGACGGCGGGGTCTGGGTCACCAACCGCGACCTCGGCCTCGTGGCCCGGCTCAACCCGCAGATCAAGGAGCTCGACCTCGGCGTCGAGTCCGGGAGCGTCGAGTTTGACATCTTTCAGCGCGCGACCAGCCTGTACGTCGACGACGCGTCCTCGGACCGCGCCGTCAAGCAGGTCGACATCCCCCACGCCGCCGCGCTGGAGCCCACCAGCCTGCCGAGCGGGGCCGTGGTCGCCAACGGCGGCTCCACCTTCGCCGTGGTCGACCCGGTGACCGGCCGGGCCTGGGTCCGCGCGGCCGAGCGGTTCCGCGGCTTCTCCGCCAAGGCCACGCCGCCGGACCTCAAGGGCGCGTTGCGGGCGGCCGTCGGCACCGACGGGCGGGCCTATGTCCTGGGGCGCGACGGTCGGGTCACGCCGTACACCCTCGACGAGGCAGGCAACGCCGTGGCCGGCGATGCGATGGAGCTCGGTGAGAACGTCGGCACCGACCCCGCGATGGTGGCGTTGACCGTCGTCGGCGACACCCCGGTGCTCTTCAACCGCAACAGCCTCGAGCTGAGCCGTCCCGGCACGGACCCGGTGGTCGTCGAGACCGCCGATCCCTCCCGCCTCGAGCTCCAGCAGCCGTCCGGTGAGAGCGACGACGTGTACGTCGCGACCGTCGAGGGTCTGCAGGTCGCCCCGGTCGACGGCGGCGAGCTGTCCGACGCCGGCCGCGGCGACGTGTCCGGCCGTCCGGCGGCGCCGGTGCAGATGACCAACACCGGCTGCGTGTACGCCGCCTGGTCCGATGCCACGTCCCCCCAAAACTACCTGCGCGACTGCCCGGGCACCGCCGACGACGACACCTCGCCGATCCCCGGCATGGAGGAGGGTGCCGATCTCCGGTTCCGGGTCAACCGCGACGTGGTGGTCCTCAACGACACCCGCACCGGCGACAGCTGGCTGGTCCAGGACCCCGGCAAGGCGAAGATCGACAACTGGCCGGCGGTGGACCCGCAGAACCAGAACAAGTCGAAGCTCAAGGAGACCACCGAGGAGGTCCCCGACCAGGAGAACCGCGCTCCCGTTCCCCAGGACGACGACCTCGGCGCGCGTCCCGGCCGCTCGACCGTGCTGCCCGTCGTCGCGCTCAACGACCACGATCCCGATGGCGACATCATCAGCATCTCCAAGACCCAGCACGTCAGCGGTCCGGAGCTCGAGGTGCGGATCGTCGGCGGCGGCACCCAGCTCCAGGTCGCGGTCCCCGCCGACGCGACGGGGCTGTCGACGTTCTACTACTACGTCACCGACGGTCGGGTGAACGAGGAGGTCCGGGCCGAGGTCCGGCTGCAGATCCGCACCGACGGCAGCAACGAGCGGCCGCGGAAGATGGACGACCGCGACCCCCGGCTCCGGGTCGCCAAGGGCGCTTCGTCCAGCTACTACCTGCTCGCCGACTTCTACGACATGGACGGCGACGACCTCACCCTGACCGACGCCACCGCGCCCGGCGGCGAGGTCGAGTACCGGCCCGACGGCACCATCACCTTCACCGACGACGGCACCGGGTCGCCGGTGAGCGAGATCGAGTACACCATCGACGACGGCGTCGACAGCTTCGTGGGCAAGCTGGCGGTCGACATCCTGGACGACGCAGCGCCGCCCGAGCTGGTGCCGGACCTCGCCTCGGGTGTCGCGGGCACGCAGGTCGTGGTCCAGCCGCTCACCAACGACCGCAACCCCGAGGGCACCGACCTCACGCTCAAGGGCGTGAAGGTGGTCGGCGACGACGAGGGCACGAAGATCTCCAAGGACCTGGAGTCCGGCACCTTCACCTTCTTCTCGTCGAGGGCGAAGAGCTACTACCTGGAGTACACCGCCTACAACTCCTCGGCCACCGAGTCGTCCTTCATCCGCCTCGACATCGAGTCGCCGCCCAAGGACAACCGGCCCCCGGTCGCCGTGCGCGACAAGGCCGTGATCACCCCGGGCGGGACCGCCCAGGTCGACCTGCTCCTCAACGACCTCGACCCCGACGGCGACGTCCTGGTCGTCAAGCGCATCGGCCGGCCGTCGATCCCGGGGGTCAAGGTGTCGGTGGTCGACAAGAGGCTCGCCGTCATCAGCTCCGCGACCGACATCGTGGGCCAGCAGGCGACGGTCGACTACGTCGTGTCCGACGGCCGCAGCTCCGCCATCGGCCAGCTCGTCGTCTCCCAGCGCCGCTCCACCCAGGAGAACCGGCACCCGGTCGCCAACAAGGACCAGGTCACGGTCCGGGCGGGCTCGGTGACCACGATCCCGGTGCTCGACAACGACTCCGATCCCGACGGCGGCAAGCCGCGGCTGTTCCAGTCCGACCTGGACCCGCAGAACCTCGACATCTGGGTGGCCGGCGACACGCTGCGGCTGCGGGCCCCCGACGAGCCGGGCACCTACTCGGCGTTCTACGGCGTGCGCGACGCCGACGGGCTCAAGGCCACCGCCGAGGTGAGCGTCTACGTCGTGGCCGACTCGGCGAAGAACAACCATCCACCCCTGCCCCAGCCGATCATCGACCGGGTGATCGCCGGCCGACCCAAGGTGATCTCGGTCGACCTCGTCGGGGCCGACCCCGACGGTGACTCGGTGACCTTCCGCAGCATCCTCACCGCGCCGTCCCTGGGCCGGGTCCTCGACACCGGCGTCGACTGGATCCGCTACGAGGCGTTCGAGGGCAAGAACGGCACCGACTTCTTCCAGATCCTGGTGCAGGACAAGTACGGCGCCACCGGCGTCGCCGAGGTGCGCGTCGGCGTCGTACCGGAGGAGACGGAGAACCAGCCCCCGGTCGCGCTCGACGACAGCGTCCTCGTCCAGCCCGACCGCACGATCTCCTACAACGTCCTCACCAACGACGTGGACCCCGACGACGACCCCCTGCGCATCGCCGAGATCAACAGCACCACGCCGGCCGAGCACGAGAACGGCTTCATCGAGCTCGACGTCGGCGGCGCCCCGGACACCGGCTCCCAGGCGACCAATATCGGCTACACGATCGAGGACGCCGCCGGGGCCCGGGACAATGCGGTGCTCAAGGTGCTGGCGAGCAAGGACGCGCCCTTCTACGCGCCCATCGCCCGCGACGACGTGGCCGACCTGGGCGACATCATCGGCAAGGAGCCCGGCGCCGAGGTCGAGATCCCGGTGCTCGACAACGACCTCGACTTCGACGGTGCGAAGGCCGACCTGCGCGTGACCGCCTGCGACGCCGGCAGCCGGGGCGAGTGCGAGGTCGTCGGCGAGGCCGCCGTCCGGGTCCGGCTCAAGGCCGAGGACCAGGTCGTGCTCTACAGCCTCGACGACGCCGACGAGGAGTCGACGGGCACCTTCGGCGTCATCTACGTCACCGGCACCGACAACGTGCCGCCGCAGCTGACCACCGACAAGGACCGGGTCCCGGTGCGGGCCGTGGCGGGCGAGCCGGTGATCTTCGACCTCAAGGACCTCGTGGTCACCCGGGCCGGCCGGGAGCCGCAGATCGCGCCCGACTCCTTGGCCAGTGCTGTCAACGGCAGTGTGGAGCCCGTGGAGGGCGAGCCCACCTCGCTCGAGTTCATGCCGGCCCGCGACCACGTCGGCCCCGCGTCGGTGACCGTCAAGGTGAGCGACGGCCGGACGGCCGCCGAGGACGCCGCGCTGACGTCCCTGCTGACGATCCCGATCGACGTGAAGCCCTCGGGCAATGTCGCGCCGGTGATGCGCGACGCCGCGGTCGACGTCACGGTCGACGGCGATCCCGCGGAGGTCGACCTCGCCGGGCTCACCCGCGACGCCAACCCCGACGACCTGGCCACCATGCGGTGGACGGTGCAGTCCGCGGGCCAGGGCCTGGACGCGCGGATCGGGTCCGACAGCAGCATCCTGTCGATCGAGGCCGGCGGCGGCCCGAAGGACGGTGACGCGCTGCAGGTCCAGGTCGTCGCCGACGACGGCCACGGCGGGCAGGACGAGGCGACGGTCACCGTCCACGTCGTCGACAGCGACCGCCCGCTGCTCCAGGTCCCGCCGATCACGGTGCCGGCGACGAAGGGCAAGTCGATGGCGGTCGACCTGTCCGACTACGCCGTCAACCCGTACCCCGGTGAGCCGATCGAGGCCAGCAACCCGCGCCTCGAGGGCAACGGGCTGTCCGATCTCGAGGCCGACGGCTCCGTGGTCACCTTCACGCCCACCGCGACCGGGACGTCGACCATCAAGGTGACCGTCGCCGACGCCTCCGGTGACCGGGCCCGCGAGATCACCGCCCGGATCACCGTCGAGGTGCTCGACGTGCCCGGTACGCCGCAGCGACCGACCCTCTCCTCGGTCGAGGCGTCCTCCGCCGTGCTCACCTGGCGGGAGCCCGAGGCCAACGGCGCCGCCATCGACGAGTACGAGGTCCGCGGCTCCCAGGGCTTCCGACAGACCTGCATCCCGACCACCTGCCGGTTGGTCAACCTCACGCCGGGGGAGTCCTACACCTTCACGGTGGTGGCCCACAACAGCGAGGGGTGGGGCGAGGAGAGCCCGCCGTCGGAGGAGATCGTCCCCAACAAGGCCCCCGACCTGATGACGCCGCCCGTCATCGTCAACGAGTCCAAGCCGACCGGCAACCGGATGGACCGCCAGCTCACCCTGCGCTGGACCCCACCGGCCAACGAGGGCTCGGCGATCACGGCCTACGAGATCAAGGAGGCCGGCAGCAGCCGGACCCTGCAGGCGCCGGGCAATGCGACCTCGATGGTCATCCCCGGCCTGACCAACGGCACGCCGTACGCCTTCGAGATCCGTGCGGTCAACGACGTCGAGCCGCGCCGGCAGTATTCCGGGGCGTCGAAGGCGGTCGCCCCGTTCGGCGTCCCGATGCGCTCCGGCGCCCCGCCCCAGCTGACCGCGAGCGAGGACAGTCCCTACAACCAGCAGCCGTGGGTGCGCATCGACTGGTCGAAGTGGTCGGACTCGCAGAGCAACGGCAACGCCGTCAGCAGCTACACGATCACGTGCAACGGCTGTTCGCGGCCGCAGTACGTCGTGGACGCCTCGACGTCGTCCAAGACCTTCGACCCGGCCGACGGCATCCGGAAGGGCGAGACGTTCACCTTCACGGTGGCGGCCACCAACGACGCCGGCACGAGCGACCGCAGCCCGAGCGTCTCGGGCCGGCCGTGGACCAAGGCGGGCCCGGTGCGCAACCTGCGCGAGATCGGCGACTCGACGGCCGACAAGACGGCCACTCTCGCCTGGGAAGCGCCGGCCGACGACGGGGGGCTCACGATCCGCCACTACGTCGTCCAGTCGAACGACGGGCTGTCCACGACGGTGAACGCCGCCCCCGGCGGCGGTGCCAACTTCGTCTTCCCGACCAACGGCAGCCACGAGGTCAAGGTCTGGGCGGTCGCCTACAACGGCAACGACGCGGTCCCCGGCCAGTCCAGCTCGGTGTCGGGCGTCGACACCTGGGGCAAGCCGGGCATCCCCGAGGTCGACACGCTGCGCAGCAGCGAGTACTACTACGTCATCTTGGACATCGAGCAGGGCACGGCCAACGGCAGGCCCGTCACCGGCGTGCAGTACAGCCTCGACGGGACGAACTGGGAGGACAAGTCCCGGTTCCAGCAGCGCGTCGACCAGGGCGACACCTCGATCACCATCAAGGCCCGGACGGTCTCCGACGCGCCGGACGACGGCCGCCGCTACAGCGACGTCAAGACCTTCACGGGCATCTCCAGGGAGCGCGAGCTGGGGATCACCCTGAACTGCTCGAGCGACGAGGCCGACGCGTCGTGCGTGGTGCGGGTGACCGGCGCCGGGTTCGTCGACTCCCATCCCGTCCGGGTCGACCTCAACGGGCTGAGCGTCGTCAACACCGACAACTGCCCGACCTTCGTCACCACCCAGCCCGGCTCGTTCAACTACATCGCGGGCGGCAAGACCAACTGCCGGGTCACCGGCCACGGCTACGCCACGGTGACCGCCGGCGGCATCAGCCGCAACACCCCGGCGCGCTGACTCGCACCGCCCCCAGCCCACGGACGACACGAACCACCCCGAACGCAAAGGACACCATGTCGCTCACCACCGAAGAGACCGAGTGGTTCTCGCAGACCTTCGCCCAGCTGGTCGCCAACGTCGAGCAGGCCATCGTCGGCAAGACCGATGTCGTCCGGCTCGCGTTCGTCACCCTGCTGGCCGAGGGCCACCTGCTCCTCGAGGACTACCCGGGCACGGGCAAGACCTCACTGGCCCGGGCCATCGCCCAGACCATCCAGGGCGACCACCACCGGATCCAGTTCACCCCCGACCTGCTCCCGAGCGACGTGACGGGCGTGACCATCTTCGACCAGCGCAGCCAGCAGTTCGAGTTCCACCAGGGGCCGATCTT
The DNA here is from genome assembly GCA_029961745.1 of Nocardioides sp. L-11A. Taxonomy (NCBI): domain Bacteria; kingdom Bacillati; phylum Actinomycetota; class Actinomycetes; order Propionibacteriales; family Nocardioidaceae; genus Nocardioides; species Nocardioides sp. L-11A. The sequence continues at coordinate 3,624,445 of CP124680.1, read as the reverse complement.
CTCCAACGTGGTCCTCGCCGACGAGATCAACCGCGCCTCGCCGAAGACGCAGTCGGCGCTGCTCGAGGTGATGGAGGAGAGCCAGGTCACCGTCGACGGCGTGACCCACCAGGTCGACCAGCCGTTCATGGTGATCGCGACCCAGAACCCGATCGAGCAGGCCGGCACCTACCGGCTGCCCGAGGCGCAGCTGGACCGCTTCCTGGTCAAGACCTCGCTCGGCTACCCCGACCACGAGAACACCGTCCAGATCCTCGCCAACGCGCCCAAGGGCAAGGCCGCGACCGTGCTGCGCCCGATCATCAGCGGCGACAACGTGCTCCACCTGATCCGGCTGGCCCAGCAGGTGCACGTCGAGGCGGGCATCTACGAGTACGTCTCGAGCATCACCGAGGGCACCCGCGAGGCGTCCGAGGTCGTTCTCGGCACCAGTGTCCGGGCCGGCCTGGCCCTGGTCCGCGCGGCTCGGGCGTGGGCGCTGTCCTACGGCCGCAGCTATGTCGTCCCCGACGACGTCAAGACCCTGGCGGTCCCGGTGCTCGCGCACCGGATGGTCCTCGACCCCGAGGAGGACTTCCGCGGGACGACCACCGAGGAGGTCGTCCGCCGGGTCCTCGAGCGCGTCTCCGTCCCCCTGGAGCCCGCCGGCCGATGAACCGATGAAGGGACCCCGCTCCTGGGTGTCCGGCGCGCGCCGGCTGCTCACCGATCTCTCCCGGCGCCGGCAGGCGCTGGGCGGTCGGCTGCGCGACGACCTCGCCGAGCGCACCCGGCGGGTCCGGCACGCCCTCGCCCCGGTCACGGGCACGGTGACCCCGGCCGGCTGGGTCGTGGGCGCGATGGCGCTGGCGCTGCTGGTGGCGGGGCCACTGCTGCGCTGGCGCGAGCTGCTCGTCGGCGGGATCTTCCTGGCCCTGGTCCTGCTCATCGCGATCGTCTTCGTGGTCGGCCGCCTCCCGCTGCTGGCGCGCCTGGACCTCGCCCGGGACCGGGTCATCGTGGGCGAGCGGGCCAACGGCTACCTCACCGTCGCCAACCCGAGCGCACGGCGGTCGCGCTCCCTGGTCGTCGAGTTCCCGGTCGGCGCGGGACGGGCCGCCTTCGAGCTGCCTGGTCTGGCACCCGGCGCCGAGCACGAGGAGCTGTTCGCCGTACCCACCGCGCACCGCGCGGTCCTCGACGTCGGACCGGTCACGGCCGTGCGGGCCGACCCGCTGGGGCTGCTGCGCCGCGAGCGCCACCTCAGTGAGATGGACACGCTGTACGTGCATCCCAAGACGCTGCGCGTCGATGGATCGGCCGCCGGCCTGATCCGCGACCTCGAGGGCCGCACCGTGCCCAAGGTCTCCGACAACGACGTCTCCTTCCACGCGCTGCGCGGGTACGTCGCCGGCGACGACCGGCGCCACATCCACTGGAAGTCGAGCGCCAAGACCGGCACCCTCATGGTCCGCCAGTTCGAGGAGACCCGGCGCTCCCACCTGCTCACGATGGTGAGCTCCCGGTTGGAGGACTACTCCAGCGACGAGGAGTTCGAGCTGGCGATCTCGGTCGCCGGCTCGCTCGGCACCCAGGCGCTCGCGGACGGCCAGCAGCTCAGTGCCGTGGCGTCGCACGCGTCGCTTCCCGCGGCCAGCGCCCAGCGCTTCCTCGACGGCCTGTCCGGCCTCACCTACGACTGGCAGGCGCGCCGGTTGGTCGATGTGACCCGCCACCTCAGCGCGGGCGAGCTCGCCGCCAGTGTGATGGTGCTGTGCATCGGCTTCGGCGTGACGATCACCGACCTGCGCCGGGCCCGGCAATTCCTGCCCGTCGACACCCGGGTGATCGCGGTGCGCTGCCTGGTCGGCCACGAGCCCTCGGTGCGCTGGCTGGGCGACCTCGGTGTCGCCACGGTCGGCCGCCTCGAGGAGCTCGGCGTCGCCGTACGACGGGTGTCCGCATGACCTCACCCCACCTGGGCCGCCCCGCGACCCCGCCGGGGCACGGCCCGGTCGCGCCTCCGGTCCGCTCCGCCAGCCGGAGCGGCCCCGTTCTCATCGTGCCCGACCGGCGCCGGAGACGGGGTGCGCTGCCGCCGTGGTGGCTGGTTCTCGTCGACGCCGCGCTCGTCGTCGGCCTCGGGATCCTCTGCGCCTGGCCGCTGGGCGCGGCCTACACCGGCGACCGCTGGCTGCTCGCCGTCGGACTCGGGCTCGGCCTCGGCGTGGTGGTCGCCTACCTCGGCGCCCGGTGGCGCTGGGGTCCCTGGTCGACGGCCCTGGCCGCGGCCGCGGCGTACCTCGGGGCGGGGTCGGCCGTGGTCGTCCCCGACCGCGCTCGCGGCGGCCTGCTGCCCACCGCGGACTCGCTGCGCGACCTCGTGGTCGGCCTGGTGCACACGTGGCGCGAGGCGCTGACCCTGCCGGTGCCGCTCGGCGAGAACGGCGTCGTGCTGATCGTCCCGTTCGCCACTGGGCTGCTCGGCGGGCTGGTCGCCGCCGTCCTCCTCTGGCGTTCGCGGTGGTCCGGGCTCGCCGGGCTGGTCCTGGGGCTGATCCTGGTCCTGGCGTCCGCCTTCGGCGACATCAGTGCCCAGGCCGCACTGACCCGCGGCCTGGTCGTGGCCGTCGTCGGCGTGGTCTGGCTGCGCTGGCGCTCGCTGCGACATGTGCGGCAGCGCTGGGGACGCCGGGTGCTCGCGACCCTGGCCGTGGTCGGGGTCGCCGGCGGTGCCGCGGCCGGACTGGGGGCGACCGCCGACCCCGACGCGACCCGGGTGGTGCTGCGCGACCACGTGGACCCGCCGTTCGATCCCCACGACTACCCGAGCCCGCTGGCGAAGTTCCGCGCGTACAAGAAGGAGCCGCTGCGGACCAGCACGTCCCTGTTCACGGTCGACGGGCTCGAGAGCGGGTCGCTGGTCCGGTTGGCGGTCATGGACACCTACGACGGCATCGTGTGGAACGTCTCCGGCGGCCCGGGATCGGTCCACGACTCGGGCACCTTCCGGCGGTTGCGCAACGACCCGGACGCCAACGCGAAGGCGACCGTCCACGGCCGGATCACGATCAACGACTACACCGGCGTGTGGGTGCCCAGCGTCGGCGACACGCTGGCGCTGACGCCGATCCGGAACGGCCGCCCCGACGGTGACGCCGCCGGGGAGCTCGTCATCAACCGCCAGACCGGCACCGTCGCCCAGATCGGCGGGGTCGAGCGCGGCACCACCTTCGAGGTCGAGGCGACCGCGCCGCCGGACCCCGCCGACGAGGAGACCTCCGTCCTCGCGGCCGACGACTCGGTCTCACTGCCCGCGCCCGCGATCGTGCCCGAGGAGCTGGTCGACCGGGTCCAGCGGTGGCAGACCGAGGACGGGTTCAGCGGCGGGACGGGCGGCGAGCTCGCCCAGTTCCTGCGCGACTCGTTCCGCGAGCACGGCTTCTACTCCGACGGCATCGACGACGACGTACCCGCCGGCCACGGCGCCAGCCGCCTGGCCGTGCTCGCCAAGACGGCGACACCCGTCGGCAACGCCGAGCAGTACGCCGCCGCGATGGCGCTGATCGGCCAGCGGATGGGCCTCCCCATCCGGGTGGTCATGGGCTTCAAGGTGCCGCCCGGGGGAGGGGAGGTCCGCGGCGAGAACATCACCGCCTGGACCGAGGTCAAGCTCGAGGGACTCGGCTGGGTCCCGCTCGACCCGACCCCGCCGGAGGACAAGAAGCTCCGTCGACCCAACGACGACCCGAACGAGGACCCGCAGCCGCAGGTGCTCCAGCCGCCGCGGGTGCCGGGCGAGCCGAAGGAGGCGAGCGACAACCTCCAGCAGGGCGACGGCCAGCGCAAGGAGCTCGACGTCCTCGCGGTGCTCGGCACCATCCTCGGCATCGTCCTCGACGTCGTGAAGGTCGCGCTGCTGCTGTCTCCCCTGTGGGGCGTGCTCCTCTACAAGTTCCTGCGTCGGCGTCGCCGTCGCCGGTCCGGGGACCCGGCCACCAGGCTCAGCGGGGCCTGGCGTGAGCTCGCCGACCGGATGCGGGACCTCGGCGTACGTCCCGCGCCGGGCGCCACCCGCCGGGAGAGCGCGTACGCCGCCGCGGAGCGGTATCCCGACCTGTCGGCCGTCGGCGTCGTCACCCTGGCGCACACCGCCGACCGCCATGTCTACGGCGCGGGCGAGCCCAGTGCGGAGGAGGCGGGTGCCTACTGGGCGGACGTCGACACCGCGCTGCGCCGGATGCGCAAGGCGACCCCGTGGTGGCGCCGGCTGCTGGCGCGCTTCTCGCTCGCCTCGGTGCCCTGGCGGGCCGGTCGCGACCGGGTCCGGTCGTCCGTCGGCCGCCGGGTGCGCGGCGCGGGCCGCCGACTGCTCGGTCTCGGCCCGGTGGTGCGGCTGCGTGGTCTCGTGCGCCGGATGCCCACCTTCCGGCGGCGCTGACCTGCCTCGGAGCGGTCCCGGTCAGGACTGGTGCACGTAGTTGTCGAGCTGGTCGCGCTCGAACTGCAGCTGGTCGATCTTGTGCTTGACCAGGTCGCCGATGCTGACGATCCCGACCACCCGGTCGTCCTCGACGGCGGGGATGTGCCGGAACCGGCGCTCGGTCATCACCTGGAGCACGTCGTCGAGGTCGTCGTCGGGGGAGCAGGTGCTCACCTCGGTGGTCATGATCGCCGAGACGACGTTGTTGATGACGGTGCCGTCGCTGTGCAGGTGCCGGACGACGTCGCGCTCCGACACGATGCCGTCGAGCGAGGTGCCGTCCGTGCTCACCACCACGGCACCGATGTTGTGCTCCGCGAGGGTGGCGAGCAGCTCGCGCACCCCTGCCTCGGGAGCGATGGAGACCACGTCGCGAAGCGACTTCGAACCGAGCACGTCAGCGATGCGCATGTGACGCAGGTTACTCAACTGCGCCGCCGGTGTCAGCGCCCCCGACCACGGATCGGGCTCAGTCGTCGCTCTCGTCGGCCCGGTCGGCCCGGTCGTCGTCGCTGCCGCGCTGGCGGTGGGAGCGCAGATCGGACACGCTGCCCGGCCCGGTCCGCGGCCAGTCCGGGTCGTCGCCGCTGTCCGGGACGCTGCCGAGGTACGACAGCGCGGCCTCGTGCAGGTGGCCGTTGCTGGCGACCGCGTTGCCGCCCCACGGGCCGTCGTGACCCTCGAGCGAGGTGAACCGGCCGCCCGCCTCGCGCACGATGATGTCGAGCGCGGCCATGTCGTAGACCTCGAGCTCGGGCTCGGCGGCCAGGTCGACGGCGCCCTCCGCGAGGAGCATGTAGGACCAGAAGTCGCCATAGGCCCGGGTCCGCCACACGCGGCGCATCAGGGCGAGCAGGTCCTCGCCGAGGCCACGGTCCTCCCAGCCGCTGATCGAGGAGTACGAGAAGGACGCATCCTCCAGGCGGCGTACGTCGGACACGCGGCACTCGGTCGCCTTCATCAGCGACTTGCCGGTCCACGCGCCCTGGCCTGCAGAGGCCCACCAGCGGCGCTGGAGGGCCGGTGCCGACACGACACCGAGCACGACCTCGTCGTCGACGGCGAGCGAGATGAGGGTGGCCCAGACGGGGACGCCGCGGACGTAGTTCTTGGTGCCGTCGATCGGGTCGACGATCCAGCGGCGCTGGGAGTGTCCCGAGGTGCCCTGCTCCTCGCCGGTCACGGCGTCGCGGCTGCGCGCCTTGGAGAGGGTACGGCGGATCGACTCCTCGACGGCCTGGTCGGCGTCGGTCACCGGGGTCAGGTCCGGCTTGCTCATCACGTGCAGGTCGAGCGCGCGGAAGCGGGCCTGGGTGAGCGAGTCCGCGTCGTCGGCGAGCAGATGCGCCAGACGCAGGTCGTCGGTGTAGTCGGGGGCAGCCACAGGGGCACCCTAGCCGTCCGCTCCCGCCCGGCCGGCGTGGGTCTGGCTCGGATCACCACTGGTCGTGCAGGATTCAACCATGGAGATCAACGGTGTCCCGCTGCACCCGCTCGTCGTCCACGCGGCCGTGGTCTTCACCCCGCTGGCCGGCCTGGCGGCCGTGGCGTACGGCGTACCCGCGTGGCGCGACCGGCTGCGGTGGCCGCTCGTGGTGCTGGCCGCGGTGTCGGTGGTCAGCGTGTGGGTGGCCTTCCTGTCCGGCGAGGACCTGCGCGAGGAGCGGTTCGCCACCGCGACCGGGACCTTCGCCCAGCGGCTCGAGGACCACGAGACGTGGGCGGAGCGGCTCCGGATCGGGGCCAGCGTCTTCGCCGTCGTCGCCTTCGCCGCGGCCTGGTTCCACACCCGCTCCGGAGCGGTCCGGGCCGGGCTCGCCGGGCTCACGGTCGTCGGCGGCGTCGCGACGCTCGTCCTCGCCTTCCTCACCGGTGACGCCGGCGCGCAGGCGACGTGGCGGATCGACCAGTAGCTGTGGTGAGGACGATTCACCTACCGATCTTGTCGCCTGCGGGCGGATCCACGACGAATCCGGTAGTTGAACCGCGAAGACCCCGGCCGCGGCTCAGTAGTCGGTGACCGATCGCGCGGCGAGCAGCCGCCGGAAGGAGGCGACCCGCTCCGGGTCGGCCTCGCCGGCGGCGACGGCGACATCGAGCCCGCACTCGGGTTCGTCGTCGCCGTGGGTGCACCCGCGGGGGCAGTCCTCGGTCATCTCGTCGAGGTCGGGGAACGCCTCGATGAGATGCTCGGGCTGGACGTGCGCGAGTCCGAAGGACCGGATCCCGGGGGTGTCGATGATCCAGCCGTCGCCGTCCGCGAGCGGCAGCATCAGCGCGGACGTGGACGTGTGCCGGCCCTGCCCGGTCACCGCGTTCACGTGGCCGGTCTCGCGGCGCGCGTCGGGGACCAGCGCGTTGACGAGCGTCGACTTCCCGACGCCGCTGTGCCCGATCAGCACGCTGACCTGGCCGCGCAGCCGGTCGTGCAGCGCGTCCAGGCCGACGATCGTCCGGTCGGGACCGCGGCGGGTGACCTCCCACGGCACCCCCAGCGACCGGTACGTCGCCAGCAGGGTCTCGGGGTCCTCCAGATCCGCCTTGGTCAGGCAGAGCAGCGGCGACATCCCGCCGTCGTACGCCGCGACCAGGGCCCGGTCGATCCACCGCGCCCGGGGCTCGGGGTCGGCGAGCGCGGTGACGACGACGAGCTGGGTGACGTTGGCGACGATGACGCGCTCGACCGGGTCGTCGTCGTCCGCCGTGCGCCGCAGCGTGCTGCTGCGCTCGAGGACCTCCACGATCCGCGCGAGCGAGCCTTCGGTGCCCGAGACGTCGCCGACCACCCGCACCCGGTCGCCCACGACCACGCCCTTGCGCCCCAACGGCCGGGCCTTCATGGCCGTCACGCCGCGTCCCTCGATGAGCAGCGTGAACCGGCCGCGGTCGACGGTGACGACGAGACCCTCGACGGCGTCGTCGTGGGTCGGGCGCTCCTTGGTGCGGGGGCGGGTACGGCGGCGCGGACGGTCGTAGTGCTCGACGTCGTGCTCGTCGTACCGGGGCATCAGAGGAGCCCGGACCAGAATCCGGCGAAGTCGGGGAAGGTCTTGCTGGTGGTCGCGACGTTCTCGACCAGCACGCCCGGGACCGCGGCGCCGACGATCACGGCCGCGTGCGCCATGCGGTGGTCGGCGTAGGTGTGGAAGACGCCTCCGGTCAGGGGAGCCGGACGCAGCGTGAGCCCGTCCGGATGCTCCTCGACGTCGGCGCCGAGCGCCCCCAGCTCGCGCGCCAGCGCGGCCAGCCGGTCGGTCTCGTGCCCCCGGATGTGCGCGATGCCGGTGAGTCGGGAGGGGGTTCCGGCGAGCGCGCAGAGCGCCGCGACGGCCGGTGCCAGCTCGCCGACGTCGTGCAGGTCGGCGTCGAGGCCGCGCAGTCCGCACCAACCTGTGGGCGGTCCGCTGACCCGCAGACCTTCGGCCACGCGGGAGACCGTGCAGCCCATCCGGGCGAGCAGTTCGCGCAGCGCGTCGCCGGCCTGGGTGGTGGCCGTGGGCCAGTCCCGCACGGTGACCGAACCGCCGGAGACAGCCGCCAGGGCCAGGAAGGGGGCGGCGTTGGACAGGTCGGGCTCGATCGCCTCGTCGTGGGCCGCGATCGGGCCGGGCGCCACGATCCACCGGTCGGTCTCGCTGTCGTCGACGCTCACGCCGCGGTCGCGCAGCATCGCGATCGTCATCTCGACATGGGGCAGGGAGGGGATCGCCGCCCCGCGGTGGCGTACGTCGACGCCCGCGGCGAACCGGGGGCCGGCCAGCAGGAGCGCCGACACGAACTGCGAGGAGGCCGACGCGTCGATCACCACGGACCCACCGGGGACCGCGCCGGTGCCGTGCACCGTGAACGGCAGCGCGCCGTCGCTGTCGTCGACGGCCAGGCCCAGTGCCCGCAGCGCCGCGAGGATCTCCCCGACCGGGCGCTTGCGCATATGGGTGTCGCCGTCGAAGGCGATCTCGCCGCGCACCAGCCCGGCGGCCGGCGGCACGAACCGCATGACGGTGCCCGCGAGCCCGCAGTCCACCAGGGCTCGGCCGTCCGGCACGGCTCCGTCGAGGGGCGTCACCGCCCAGTCCTCACCGACGGTGTCGACGTGCGCGCCGAGGGAGGTCAGCGCCTGGGCCATGAGCAGCGTGTCGCGCGAGCGCAGCGCGCGGCGTACGACGGAGGGGCCGTCGGCCAGCGCAGCGAGGACGAGCGCGCGGTTGGTGAGCGACTTGCTGCCCGGCAGGGTGATCGTCGCGTCGAGCGGTCCGGTGCTGGTGGGCGCGGGCCAGGGATCGGCGTGCGGGGCGGGAGTCGTCATCTCCCGCCGCAGTCTACGAGTCCGCGTCCCGGAGCGCCCTACCGCAGCCACCCGCGGAGGGTCCGCGCCTTGCGGGGCTTGGCGATCCGGACGCCGGCGTCGACGGCGGCGAGCTCGTAGACGGACTGGTCGTCGTCGGTGCCCCAGCGCACCTTCGTCACGTGCGCGGCGCCGGTGGTCGCGACGATGACGACCATCGGGTCGACCCCGTCGCTTCCGTCGAACTGGATGCCCGGCCGGTTGCGGATCCAGCGTTCGTAGGGCTGCGCGACGAACGCCGCGGCATGGGCGAGCGGCACCATGGACTCGGAGCGGCAGCCGTCCCGCTCGGCTTGGCTCGCCTTGTCCTTGACCCACCGGTCGGCCAGCCGGCGGGCGGCCCAGCCGGGTGCGTCGTGCGCGCGCCAGTAGGACTTCGGCGCCCGGAGGTACGCCTTCCTGCCCTTGACGAGATAGCGCAGCTCGAAGCCCCCCAGGCTCAGGATCTCGCTGCAGCCGGTCGGGGTCGTCACCCGGGTCGAGCGGTACCGCTGTCGGCTGCCGACGAGCGTCGCGTCGACGTGCCCCTGCCAGGTCACGTCCGCCGCGGCGCCGAGCGCCGCGCCGGCCGCGGCCAGCGCCTGCTGGGGCGTCATCGACTCGACGCCGTTGCGGGGTTCGTCGAGGGACGCGGCCCGGGCGGCGTCCGGGGTGAGCATGGTCGCGAGCAGGGCGATCACGAGCGCGCCGGGAGCCGAGCGGATCATGTCCCTACGAACGCCCGTGGCGGCGCGGGGTTACTGGTGCACCCGCGCCCGCACCTTCGCACCCACCAGCGCCGCCTCGCGCCGGGCGTCGTGGGTGGCGTGCCGCGCCCGCCAGGCGACGCCCGGCTTCCCGGCGGTGTCGAGCGCCGCGATGAGCAGACCGCCGGCCAGCGCGGTGTTCTTCACGAAGTGGGTCAGCTGCTCGCGACGCTGCTCCTTGTCGGTGGCTTCCCAGAACCTGTACCGCGCCGCCGTCGAGGGGACCAGCGTGCCGCCGAGGATCGCGGCGGAGAGCCGCGGGAAGTGGCCCGTGGCCAGGGCCAGGCCGGCGACCACCTGGACGGCGCCGCTGGCGCGCACCCACAGCACCGGGTCGCGGGGCACGGAGACCCCGTCCGGCGTCGCGTCGTCGAGGACGGGGGCCATCGTCTCGGTCACGGGCGCCGCCTGGGCCGCGAGCGCCGGCGCGTCCTTGAGGTCCTGGACGCCGTTCGCGAGGAAGTACGACGCCAGCAGCGGCCGGGCGATCAGTCTGCTCAGTGCCATGGCCCGTCGGTACCCCGGGTCGGTCGGGGCAGACCGATAGATTGGCGGCCATGTGCGGCCGCTACGCCTCCAGCCGGAGCCCGGAGGACCTCGCCGAGGAGTTCGAGGTGCTCGACCCGCGGCTCGAGCGGGCCATCGCCCCGTCGTGGAACGTCGCGCCGACCGACGAGGTCTACGCCGTCATGGAGCGGACGTCGAAGGACCGCGACCGCGACGACCCGGTGCGCCAGCTGCGGGCGCTGCGCTGGGGACTGGTCCCCGGGTGGGCGAAGGACGCGAGCATCGGCGGCCGGATGATCAACGCCCGGATGGAGACGGTGACCGAGAAGCCGGCGTTCCGCCGCGCGTTCGCCGCCCGCCGCTGCATCCTTCCCGCCGACGGCTACTTCGAGTGGTACGACACCCAGCAGCGGACGTCGAAGGGCAAGCCGCGCAAGCAGCCCTTCTTCATCACCTCCGGCGACGGCTCCAGCCTCGCGATGGCCGGCCTCTACGAGATCTGGCGCGACCCTGCCAAGCCCGAGGACGCCCACGACCGTTTTCGCTGGACCTGCACGGTCCTCACCACCGAGGCCACCGACGACCTCGGCCGGATCCACGACCGGATGCCGCTGCTCGTCGAGCCGGAGCGACGCCACGAGTGGCTCGACCCGCGCACGCCCGCCGACGATCTGCCCGGTCTGCTGCACGCGTTGCGGCCCGCGCAGCAGGCCGGCCTGACGGCGTACCCGGTCTCGACGGCGGTGGGCAATGTCGCCAACAACGGCCCCGAGCTGGTCGAGCCCATCCCGCTCGACGCCACCGGCCCCGAGCATCCCGACGACCCCGACGGACAGGGGACGCTGCTGTGACGGACGAGCGGATCGTCGTGACCGAGTACGGCGAGGGCCGGTTGGTCGTGCGCCGGGCGCGCCGGCCGGTGGCCACTCTGCTGCTCAGCCACGGCGCCGGCGGCGGTATCGACGCCCGCGATCTCGAGGCGCTCGCCGCCCAGCTGCCGGGGCAGGGGATCAGTGTCGCCCGGTTCGAGCAGCCCTGGCGCCGGGCCGGGCGCAAGGTCGCCAGCCCTCCGGCCACCCTCGACGTGGGCCTGCGCGCGGCGGCCGCGACGCTGCGGATGCGCACGCCGCTGGTCGTCGGCGGCCGCTCCGCCGGTGCCCGCTCCGCCTGCCGGACCGCGAGCGAGCTGGGCGCGGCCGGCTGCCTCGCACTCTCCTTCCCGCTGCACCCGCCGGGCCGGCCGGAGCGCTCCCGCCTCGACGAGCTCGCCGGCGCCGGCGTGCCGACCCTGGTCGTGCAGGGGGAGCGGGACCCGTTCGGGAGACCCGAGGAGTTCCCCGACCCGCTGCCCGGCCGCACCGACCTGGCCGTGGTCCCGGGAGCCGATCACGGCCTCGCCGTACCCAAGCGGGGCCCGCTCAGCGAGGACGAGGCGATGGGGGTCGTCGTGGAGGCGACGCTGGAGTGGATCGTGCGCGAGGTCGTCGGCGCGGGCGCCGGGGGAACCCGCGGGTGAACCCCGGGAATGCCGTCCGCCGTCGAGGCGTTCGGTATCCATGATCGCCACGCTGGAGCGCCCCACCGCGGGAAGCACCGTAGGCTGGGACGCGATGACCGAGACTTCCGATCTTTCGTCCCTCGACGCCGACACCTCCGCCGCGGAGCTGGTCGACGTGGCGTCGGAGACCCCCGAGGAGCGCGCCGCCCGCTTCGAGCGCGACGCGCTGCCGTACCTCGACCAGCTCTACGGCGCCGCGATGCGGATGACCCGCAACCCGGCCGACGCCGAGGACCTCGTCCAGGAGACCTTCGCCAAGGCGTTCTCCGCGTTCCACCAGTTCCGGCCCGGCACCAACCTCAAGGCCTGGCTCTACCGCATCCTGACCAACACCTTCATCAACTCCTACCGCAAGAAGCAGCGGCAGCCGCAGCAGGCCCTCGCCGGCGACACCGGGGACGTCGAGGACTGGCAGCTGGCGCGGGCCGAGTCGCACACGTCGAGCGGCCTGAAGTCCGCGGAGATGGAGGCGCTGGAGCACCTCCCCGACAGCCAGGTCAAGGACGCCCTGCAGCGTCTCCCCGAGGAGTTCCGCCTCGCGGTCTACCTCGCCGATGTCGAAGGCTTCGCCTACAAGGAGATCGCCGAGATCATGGACACCCCGATCGGGACCGTGATGTCCCGCCTCCACCGCGGCCGGCGCCAGCTGCGCGACATGCTCTCCGACTACGTCCGTACCGGCGGCGACGCCCCGCTCGAGGGAGGCAAGTGATGACCGACCACCTCGACAGCGCGGGCCACGAGCACATCCACGTGTCCGACGACCCCAGCAACGCGGAGTGCGCCGACTTCCTCGAGCGGATCGTGCGGCTGATCGACAACGAGCTCGAGGCCGGCGACTGTGCCGTGGTCCGGGCGCACATCGACTCCTGCAGTCCCTGCCTGGAGCGCTACGACCTCCAACGCACGGTCAAGGCCGTCGTCGCCCGCTCCTGTGGCGAGACCGCCCCCGCCGAGCTGCGCGAGCGGGTCCGGATCCAGATCCAGCAGATCCAGGTCCGGATCACCGAGGGCTGAGCGGCTCTCGAGCCCCGGAACGACGAACCCCCCGGACCGCAGGGTCGGGGGGTTCGGCGAATGCTGGGCCGGTGGGCTCAGCTGTTGGGGCGCTTGCCGTGGTTCGCGCCCTTCTTGCGGCGCGCGCGGCGCTTGCGGCCGGTCTTGCCCATGGTTCCTCCTGAAGTCGTGAATCGAGCCATTCTCTCAGCCTCGGCTACGGGGGCGAAATCCGGGTGGCGCGCCCGCTCAGGCCGCCGGCGGCTCCGGCAGTCGGCGCAGCACCTCGCTCAGGGAGTCCTTGATGTCGGTGAGTTCGCTGGTGTGGCTCTCGACGGTGGTCTTGATGTCGGTGAGTTCGCTGGTGTGGCTTCCGACGGTGGTCTTGATGTCGGTGAGTTCGCTGGTGTGGCTTCCGACGGTGGTCTTGATGTCGGTGAGTTCGCTGGTGTGGCTCTCGACGGTGGTCTTGATGTCGGTGAGTTCGCTGGTGTGGCTTCCGACGGTGGTCTTGATGTCGGTGAGTTCGCTGGTGTGGCTTCCGACGGTGGTCTTGATGTCGGTGAGTTCGCTGGTGTGGCTCTCGACGGTGGTCTTGATGTTGGCGAGTTCGCTGGTGTGGCCCTCGACGGTCGCCTTGACCTCGGTGAGCAGCTCGTAGGCGCCCGCGACGTCGTTGTGGTTCTGGTCGAGTCGCCGCTCGATCTCCTGCTGGGTCAACGCCACGAGTGTCTCCTTCGGTCGGACAGCGACTCTACGAAACCGCTCGTGCCGAAGCCAGCGCGTGCTCCGGTCCTGTGGACAACCCGGGGGACCGCCCCCGAGCGGCGGGGTCATCCCTCCAGCCGGGCCAGGAACCGCTCGGCGTCGACGACGACCCGGGTGACCTCGCCCGACCCGACCAGCTTGCCGGGCCGGCCCTCGGGGCCGACCTCGCGCACGGCCACGGCGAAGCGGCGCAGCCGCCCGTCGGCGTACACCTGGCGCGCGGTGACCTCGACCGTGCGGCCGACCGCGGTCGCGGCGAGGTGCTCGAGCTCGACCCGGGTGCCGACGCTGGTCTCGCCGGCGCCGAGGGAGGCCTCGACAGCCGCGCAGGTGGCTGCCTCGCACCAGGCCAGCAGCCGGGGCGTACCGAGGACGGGCAGGCTGCCGGAGCCGACGGCGAGGGCGGTATCGGCCTCGGTGACGGTGAACCGGAGAGCGGGCTCGGCCATCAGATCCCGAACGTGCTGCGCGGGTAGGCGGCGTCGACGTCGGTGATGACGTTGACGAGGTACGGCGCGTTCGCGGCGAACGCCCGGTCGAGGGCGGGACCGATCAGGCGCGGGTCGGTGACGGTCTCCCCGGCACCACCGAGCGCGGCGACCACCTGGTCGTACGCCGTGCGCGGGGCGAGATCGGCCGCGACGTCGTATCCGTAGAGCATCTGCATCGGGCCCTTCTCGAGCCCCCAGGCGGAGTTGTTGCCCATCACCATCACGACCGGCAGGCCGTGGCGCACGAGGGTGTCGACGTCCATCAACGAGAAGCCCGCGGCACCGTCGCCGAGGAGCAGCACGACCTGCGAGGAGGGCCGGGCGATCCGGGCCGCCACGGCGGCACCGAGCCCGGCGCCGAGGCAGCCGTACGGGCCGGGGTCCAGCCAGCAGCCGGGCCGCTTCGGCTCCACGAACTTGCCGGCGAAGGAGACGAAGTCACCGCCGTCGCCGATGACCACGGCGTCGTCGGCCAGCCGAGGGACCAGCTCGCCGTAGATCCGGGCCGGGTGGACCGGGTCGGCTTCGGCGCCCAGCAGCGCGGCGTCCTTCGCGGCCGCCGCGGCCACGGTGTCCTGCAGCAGGGTGAGCCACGCCGACCGGTCGGGCTGTCGCGCGCCGGCGAGGGCCTCGAGCAGGCCGTCGAGGACGCTCGTCAGGTCGCCGCTGACCGAACCGGCCAGGGCGGCGTGGCCCGAGAGCTGGGTGGGCGAGTCGGCGATGTGGACGACGGCGGCCGGTGCCGCCCCGTCCTTCCCGCCGAACACGCCGTACCCCAGCCGGAAGTCCAGCGGCGTGCCGACCACGACCACCAGGTCGGCCCCGTTGATCGCCGCGCCGCGGGCCTTGGTCACCAGCAGCGGATGCCCTCCGGGGATCACGCCGCGGCCCATGCCGTTGGTGATCGCGGGCAGCCGCATCTCCTCGACCAGCCGCAGTGCGGCCACCTCGGCGCCGTCGGCCCAGACGTCGGTGCCGAGGATCAGCAGCGGGCGTTCGGCCCCGGCGAGCAGACCGGCGATCCGGGCGACGGCGTCGCTGTCCGGCTCGGCGCCACGGTAGTCGCCGATCACGGGTGCTGCTCCCGCGCCGACGTTGAAGAACTCGTCCATCGGTACGTCGACGTAGGTCGGCCCACGGTGCGACGAGCGGGCCTCGGTGAACGCCGTGTCGAAGCCGGTCGCCACGTCGTCGGCGCTCATCAGCGTCGCCGCGTGCTTGGTCACCGGTCCGACGATCGGCAGGTGGTCGATCTCCTGCAGCGCTCCGGTGCCCCAGCGGTTGTTGGGTGCCCGGCCGCCGACCACCACCATCGGCGACCCCGCGAAGCGGGCCTGGGCCAGGGCGCTGACGCCGTTGGTGACCCCCGGCCCGGCGGTCAGCACCGCGAGGCCTGGCACCCGGGTCAGCTTGCCAGTCGCCTCGGCCGCGAAGGCCGCGGTCTGCTCGTGGCGGACGTCGACCAGCCGGACCGGCGTCCCGCCGTCCTGCTCCGCCAACTGCTGACTGCGGACCGCACCGTCGTACATCGGGAAGACATGGGCGCCCGAGAGCGTGAACATCGTCTCGACGCCGTGGGCGCGGGCGACGGCGGTCGCGATCTCACCGGCGTGGCCGGTGAGCTGGCTGCTGTCCGTGGTGGTCACTCCGGCACCCTAACCACCGGAGCCGTCCAGGTCAGCCGACGTCGTCGAGGAAGTACGGGTGCACCCGCCGCAGTGAGGCGACCAGCGCGAGCAGCAGGTCGGGCCGGACCGCGGGATGGCGCGGCGAGATCGTCAGTTGGAGGTACAGCGCCCGCAGCACCGCCTGGGCGTTGCCGGTGACCCGATAGGGGTCGCGACCACTGCTGGTCTTGGCCCGGGCACCGCGCTCGAGGCGCACCACCCACGGCTCCAGCACGCTCAGCGGCACCCGGTCGCGGCGCAGCACCTCCATCACCGCGTGCGCGATCCGGTCCGGCTCGCCGTGGACCAGCGGCGGCGTGTCGGGGTTGAGGACGCGGTCGGCGATCACGTCGAGGAGCACCGTCAGCTCGGTCATCCCGAAGTGCCGGGAGGCGGCCAGCGCAGCCAGCGCGTCGGCCCCGTGGGCCGCGGCGTGCGCCCAGCCCTTGCCGGGCACGAAGCCGCGCAGGTCGCGCTCGCGGACGTACCAGGCGGCGATCCGGTCGCCCCAGCGCAGCACCTTGCTCGGGGGGAGCCGGCGGATCCGGGTGTCGCGCTGGATGCACTCGGCGAGGAGCAGCACCGAGAAGCTGCGCCGGAAGATCGAGTCGGTGTCCCGCTCACCGACGCAGTTGTCGAGGCCGGCGCACATGCCGTCGCCCAGCCCGGCCAGCAGATCGTCGTACGTGCCGTGCTCGATCCAGGTGGCCAGGAAGGAGTACGCCATCCCGTCGCGGACTTGGGGGTCGGGGTCGCCGAGCATCTGGGTCAGCTGCGCGGTGAGGTCGCCGATCGGGTGGTCGGCAGGGGGATGCCGCTCACCGTCGCGGAGGGCCTGCTGGAGGCGCGCCCAGTCCACCGACACCATCAACCCACACCCTCCGGAGCAGCCGAGCCTTCTTCCCCCAGATCCCTATCCTGCCAAACGATCTGAAGTGACCCTAAGTCGGGACGCCCGGGCGATGGCCCCGGAGGTGGCCCGGTCGGTGGCCCGGGCGGTGGCTGGGGAGGCCCCGGGACGGTTCGGGTGGATAGGTTGGGCGACGTGCCCTCCCTGTCCGCGATCGCCCGGCGTCACACCGACCTCGACGACGCCGACATCGCGTGGCTCCAGCTGATCCAGGCCGACTGGCAGGTCATCGCGGACCTCTCCTTCGCCGACCTCGTGCTGTGGCTGCCGGCCAGCGACGGCGCCGGCTTCTGGGCGGGCGACCAGATGCGGCCCACGACCGGGCCGACGGCCTATGTCGACGACATCGTGGGGAGCTTCGCCGCCACCGGACGCCGGGTGCTGGTCGACGCCGCGTTCGAGCTGGGCCGGATCGCCCGTGAGGGCGACCCGGAGTGGCGCGACGACGTCCCGGTGCGGGTCGAGGCGATTCCGGTCCGGCGCGCGGGGAAGGTGATCGCGGTCATCAGCCGCAACACCAACCTCCTCGGCGTTCGCACGCCCAGCCTGCTGGAGATCAACTACCTCCAGGCGGCCACGGACCTATCCCAGATGATCGCCGCCGGCCTCTTCCCGACCACAGCGCAGCGCAGCGACCACGCCGACTCGCCGCGGGTGGGCGACGGCTTCCTGCGTGTCGACGCGGAAGGCCGGGTCATCTACGCCAGCCCGAACGCGTTGTCGACGTACCGCAAGCTCGGCCTGACCGGCGACCTCACCGGTCATCGGCTCACGGACCTGACCCGTGAGCTGATGCCCTCCCGGCAGCGGCCCGACGAGGAGACGCTCAGCGCGGTCCTCGGCGGCCGGGCGCACCGCGACGTCGAGCTGGGCGCCTCGGCGGGCCCGGGGGAGGGCACGGCGCTGATCGTGCGCGCCATCCCGCTGCGCCCGAAGGGCGAGCACATCGGCGCGATCATCCTGCTGCGCGATGTCACGGACCTGCGCCGGCGGGACCGCGAGCTGGTCACCAAGGACGCCACCATCCGCGAGATCCACCACCGCGTGAAGAACAACCTGCAGACCGTCGCCGCCCTGCTCCGGCTGCAGGCCCGCCGGATCGACTCGCCGGAGGCCACCGCCGCGCTCGAGGAGGCGGTACGCCGGGTCGGCTCGATCGCGATCGTCCACGAGACGCTCAGCCACGCGGTCGAGGAGACGGTGGAGTTCGACGACATCGCCGACCGGTTGGCGCGGCTGGTGACCGACGTCGGCGCCACCACCGCCCAGGTCGGCGTACGCCGCGAGGGCAGTTTCGGCGTCCTCGTCTCCGAGGTCGCCACGACCCTGGCCATGGTCGTCATGGAGCTCATGCAGAACGCCGCCGAGCACGGGTACGACGCCGGTGGCTCCGGCCAGATCGTGCTGCGCGCCGCGCGGCACGGCGCCGTGCTCGAGGTCGCCGTCGAGGACGACGGCCGCGGGCTGCCCGACGGCTTCGACCTCGACGCCGCGACCAGCCTCGGACTCTCGATCGTGCGCACGCTGGTGGAGTCCGAGCTCGGCGGGCACCTGAGTCTCGGTCAGGCGCCGGGCGGCGGCACCCGCGCAGGGATCAGCATCTCGGTGGAGTGACCCACCCACCGGTTGGCGGACCGATCGGCCGTGGCGCGACGGTGAGCGCTCGCGCCGGTTCGGCACCGGGTCGGTCGTCGCGGGAAGCCAGGGCGACGGAGCGCAGGGAGTGAGGGACGAGCGACCGGAGTGGAGGAGGCGAGCCTTTCCGCGAGCCGACGGTGTGGCCGCCAGGGCAACCCGCCCTCTACGCGAGCCAACCGCGGCGCGGCAGCGTGTCAAGCGAAGCGCCGACACGCTCGCGCCTGTTCACCACTACGTCGGTCGTCGCGGGAAGCCAGGGCGACGGAGCGCAGGGAGTGAGGGACGAGCGACCGGAGTGGAGGAGGCGAGCCTTTCCGCGAGCCGGCGGTGTGGCCGCCAGGGCAACCCGCCCTCTACGCGAGCCAACCGCGGCGCGGCAGCGTGTCAAGCGAAGCGCCGACACGCTCGCGCCATCAAACAGGCGTGCGGACGCGGGCCCGGGCGTTGCGGCGCTTGAGGGCCCGACGCTCGTCCTCGCTCAGGCCTCCCCAGACACCATGATCCTGTCCCGCCTCGAGCGCCCACGCGAGACACTGCTCGCGCACGTCGCAGCGTCGGCACACGGCCTTGGCCTCCTCGATCTGGAGGATCGCCGGGCCGGTGTTGCCGATCGGGAAGAACAGTTCCGGATCCTCGTCGAGGCATGCGGAACGGTGTCGCCAATCCATGGGTGGGGATGCCCTCTTCTTTCGCTACGGGGGTGCCCTCGTTCGGGCACGCATGAAGCCGCAAAAGTGAACGGCTTCACGATCGCTTCGGCAAGGTTTCCAAGGATTGCGCCGCGAATCAAGCAATTCGGGTGGTTCGTTGGGTCACAACCGGATGCTGGACACCGGGAGCGACCGGTCAGGACCTAGGCTGCGCCCGTGACCGAAGGCCCCACCGACCACCCGACCGACCGCTCCTCCGGTGCCGGCGGGACCACGCCGCCGCCGCTGACCGTGGCCGCCTCGCTGGCCGGCGTGCAGGGACTGGTGCTGCTCATGCTGGCCGTGCTGGAGCTGGCCAGCGTCACCGACAGCCGTCCGGGGGTCGCGGTGTCGACGGCCGTCTTCTTCGGTGCGTACGGCGCCGTGCTCACCGCCGCCGCGCTGGCCCTGTGGCGCCGGCACGGCTGGGCGCGCGGGCCGGTGCTGATCACACAGCTGATCGTGCTCGGGCTCGCCTGGAACCTGCGCGAGCAGATCCTGATCGCGGTCGGCCTGGCCGCCCTCGGCCTCGTGGTGATCGCCGCCGTGATCCACCCCGCCACCATCGCGGCCCTCGACGGCAGCACGGAGCACCCCGACGACTCCGGTGACCCGGACGGCCCCGACGGGTCCGGCCGCCCGGGTGGCGGGTCCTAGCGGTGCGTCTCGGAGATGGCTCAGCCGTCCGCGCGTCCCGAGCACGCACCTCGCCGCGTCGGCGACGCTCGGAAGACGACCCGGTATGCCGTCGCGCCGCCGCCTTGCGATGCACGCACTCGGAACACGCCTACGGGCAGGCCAGCTCCGAGCCACACCACTAGCTCTCCGACTCCAGGGAGTCGCGCAGCTGGGTCAGGGTGCGGCTGAGCAGCCGCGAGACGTGCATCTGGGAGACGCCGATCTCCTCGGCGATCTGCGACTGGGTCATGTTCTTGAAGAACCGCAGCAGCAGGATCTTCTTCTCCCGCGGTGGCAGGTTCTCGAGCAGCGGCTTGACCGACTCGCGGATCTCGACGTGCTCGAGACCGGCGTCGTCGACGCCCATCGCATCGAGCATGCTCTGGCCGCTGCCGCCGTCGGAGTCGTCGTCGGTGGCGTCGAGGGAGAGCGTGGAGTAGGCGTTGCTCGACTCCATCCCCTCGATGATCTCCTCGACGGTGCAGCCGATCGCCTCGGCGAGCTCGCGCGGCGTGGGGGAGCGGCCCAGCGACTGGGTCAGCTCGGCGGTGCTCGCGCTGATCTGCATGCGCAGCTCCTGGAGCCGCCGCGGCACCCGGATCGCCCAGCCCTTGTCGCGGAAGTAGCGCTTGATCTCGCCGATGATCGTCGGCGTCGCGTACGTCGAGAACTCGACGCCGCGCTCGGTGTCGAACCGGTCGACGGACTTGATCAGGCCGATCGTGCCGACCTGGACGAGGTCCTCGTAGGGCTCGCCCCGGTTGCGGAACCGGCGGGCGCAGTGCTCGACGAGGGGCAGGTGCAGGTGGACGAGGGACTCGCGTGCCACGTCGCGCTCGGTCGCCGAGGCGTGCTCGTCGCGGAACACCACGAAGAGCTCCGCGCTGCGGCGGCGGGTCACCTCGATGTTCGTCGGCGCCCCGCTCTCGGCGCCGTCCCGAGACAGGTCGGTGGTCATGACGCCAGCGAGGACCGAACGACCAGGCGGACGGTGTAGCGCCCGGCGACGGAGTCGATCGCGGCCTCGTCGGCGAGGGTCGCGAGGACCTGCCAGCCGAAGCTCTCGTAGTCCGGTGCGGTGGGCGCCAGGGCGTCGGCGGCGATGGTGAGGGCCAGCCGGTCGGCGCCGATCCGGAAACTGCAGTCGAGCACCGCGCCGGGATCGGCCTCGTCGAGGACCATCGCCGCGGCCTCGGAGACCGCGATCCGCAGGTCCTCGATGTCGTCGATGGTGAAGTCGAGGCGGGCGGCGAGCCCGGCGGTCAGGGTCCGCAGGACGGAGGCGTAGGCGCCGTCGGCGGGGAGCCGGAGCTCGACCTCGTCCGGGCGGCCGGCCGCCGTCGTACCTCCGACAGCTGGGCTGCTCGTCTCGGACATGCCGCATCCTCCGGTGGCGTGGGAAACAGGTGGGATGAGCCTACGACAACGGCCGCGCCCCGAGGGGCACGGCCGTTGTCGTGACGGATCCGGTGGCGACCGTCAGTTGCGCAGGTCGCCGAGACCGAGCAGGTCGAGCAGCCCGAGCGAGTCGAGCAGGTCGAGCACGCCCTCGAGGCCCAGCGACTTGAGCAGGAAGCCCAGGCCCAGGCTGTCGAGCAGGTCCCCGACGTAGTCGAGCAGGTTGTCGCTGTCCGGCGGCCTGATCGGCAGCGGGGCGGCGTTGCCGGCCTGGCAGGCGGCGTACAGTGCCGTGGTGCCGCTGACGGCCTTGGCGGCGCCGGCGCGCAGCACCTTGGTGTTGCGGAGCTTCCGCTTGACCTTGTTCAGCTTCTTCTCGAGCTTGGCGACCCGGTGGGTCGCGTGCGCCTTCTTGGCCTTCTTGATCTTCTTCTTCAGCTTGATGACCTTGGCCTTGAGCTTCTGGACCTTGATCTGCGCCGCGGAGCGGGTCTGGGTCGCGACGTCGACCGCCTTCGCCTGGACGAGGCAGTCCACCGCACGCTCGGCGGTGGCGGCCGGCGCGGCGGCGGCAGGAGCTGCCGAGGCGATCGGAGCAGCGCTCAGCGTGAGGCCGAGAGCGACCGCGACGCCGAGGATCAACTTGAGCAGGGCACGATTCATGCCAGTTTTCTCCCTCAGGGTGTGCCGGTGTCGCTATCCCCCCATGGCGACGGCCGGTGATGGCGCCGGGCGCATCCGAGGCCCGGCTCGGAGGTCACCTTAAGGCATGGCCGTGGCCCCGACGGCCCAGAGGGCCCGGGACGTTGGTCCCGAGCCCTCTGGTCGCGTGCTGGTCAGTCGGCTGCGATCAGCAGACGAGCGGCAGCGGGAGGATGGAGCACAGCGGGTTGCTGCCACCGGTCGGCAGCTCGGGCAGTCCCGGCAGGCTGGGCAGGCCGGGGAGGCTGGGCAGGCCGCCGGCCAGGGCGCCCAGGAGCGTGTCCAGGAGACCCCAGACCGGGTCCAACACGGTGACCAGCTCGGTGAGGCCGAGGTTGGTCAGCGTCGCCTTGAGGACGTCGACCAGGCCGGCCGGGTTGGTGAGGCCGGTCTTCAGCGCGTCGCACAGGCCCTTGGCCTGCGCCGGGAACTGCGCGCAGATCTGGTCGAAGGTCGTCGTCAGCGGGTCGACCAGGCTGGTGATGGTGCTGCACAGCGGCTGGAGCTGCGGGACGGCGTCGCACAGCGCCTGGATCGGCAGTTGCGGGGTCGAGGGAGCGGGCGGAGGCGTGACGCCGGGGTTCTTGCAGGAGTAGTAGGCGCCATAGGCGGCGTTGTACTGGCTGACGTACGCGTCGCGGACGGCGATGCCGGACTTCTTCGCCTTCTTGGCCTTCTTGACCTTCTTCTTGAGCTTCTTGATCTTCTTCGCCGGCGCGTCGTGCTTCTTGGCCTTCTTGAGCTTCTTCTTGAGCTTCTTGACCTTGGCGTCCGCGGCGGCGGCGTAGGCGTTGGCCGCCTGGTAGTTGTTGTAGGCCTTGGTGAGGTTCTGGCCCTGGGTCGGGCAGTCGTTCGCCAGGACCCGCTGGGCGGGGGCCTGGGCCGGGGCCGGTGCGGCCGAGGCGACGGGCGCCGCCGCGAGCGTGAGGCCGAGCGCGACGGCCATGCCGACGAGGATCTTGCTAAGGGCGCGATACATCGCGGGATGTCTCCCTCCGGTTGGATCGGGCCGTCGTCCTGGTTCCCTCCCGGACGACGTCCCGATGTGGCCCGGACCCGCTGGCCCGGTTCCCGAGGAGGCTAGGTCACATCACCCCTGCGCGGGACCCGGAAAGCCGAACCGCACGCCCGAAATGGACGTGCGGTTCGCGATGCCTGGGCGGCGTGGCCCGAAGGGACTAGTCCGTTCGGGTCAGGCCTTCTTGGTGGCCCAGAAGATCTCGGCGATCTCGTCGATCTTGGCGAGGAGCTCGTCGGCCTTGGCCAGGTCGAGGGTGCCCTTGGTGCCGGTGGCGCCGGCGAGCTTGGTGGCCTCGTTGACCAGGGTGTGGAGCTGGGGGTGGGCCTCGAAGTGCGGGGGCTTGAAGTAGTCGGTCCACAGCACCCAGAGGTGGTGCTTGACGAGCTCGGAGCGCTGCTCCTTGATCAGGATGGCGCGGGTGCGGAAGTCGGGGTCGTCGCTGTCGAGGGCCTTGGCGATGACGGCCTTGACGGACTCGGCCTCGATCCGGGCCTGGGCGGGGTCGTAGACGCCGCAGGGCAGGTCGCAGTGGGCGGAGACCTCGACGGTCGGGGCGACGAAGCGGGTCGTGAGACGGGAGAACATGTCGGTCCTCTCTGTTGTTTCGGCGGATGGTCCAGCAGATGGGTACGTGCTGCCTGCGACACTACTCGTCATGGCCGACGCGGTGGCGGGAGGGAGGCGTCCCGGTAGGGCACGCCGTCGGCTCGGCTTCGCCGTGGTGCGCGGTGACTCGATGCTCCCGACGCTGCGGCCCGCCGACCGGCTCCTCGTCGTGTACGGCGCCCGCGTGCGGCCCGGTCGCGTCGTCGTGGCCCGGTTCGCCGACGGCACGCTCGTGGTCAAGCGGGCGATCGAGCGCCGGGGGAGCGGCTGGTGGCTGCGCGGCGACAATCCGGAGGTGGGCGTGGACTCGCGGCATCGCGGGCCGGTCCCGGACGACGCCGTCCTGGGCGTGGTCCGGGCGCGGGTGTGGCCGCGGCCCCGGACATGGGGCCGGTTCGCGGATGTGAAAGGATGAATGACCGTGGCTGACGTTCTTTCCCCCCACCCGCGCGCGGGTGAGCCGGTCTTCGATCTGCACCTCGGCGGGAAGATGGCGACCGTACCCACGGCCGACGTCGGCACCCGCGACCAGCTCTCCCTCGCCTACACCCCCGGCGTCGCGGAGGTGTGCGAGGCGATCGCCGCCGATCCCGGCCTGACCCGGCACTACACCTGGGTGCCCAACACGGTCGCGATCGTCACCGACGGCACCGCCGTCCTCGGCCTCGGCGACATCGGCCCGGCCGCCGCGATGCCGGTCATGGAGGGCAAGGCCGTCCTGTTCAAGCAGTTCGGCGGCGTCGACGGCATCCCGATCTGCCTGGCGACCACCGACGTCGAGGAGATCATCGAGACGGTGGTCCGGCTCGCGCCGAGCTTCGGCGGCATCAACCTCGAGGACATCTCCGCGCCGCGCTGCTTCGAGATCGAGGACCGGCTCAAGGAGGCCCTCGACATCCCGGTCTTCCACGACGACCAGCACGGCACCGCCGTGGTGACCCTCGCCGCGCTCGTCAACGCGCTCAAGCTCACCGGCCGCACCGCCGAGTCGACCCGCGTGGTCATCTCCGGCGCGGGCGCCGCCGGGGTGGCGATCGCGAAGATCCTGCTCGCGGCCGGCATCAGGGACATCGCGGTCACCGACCGCAAGGGCGTCGTCAGCTCCGACCGCACGGACCTGACCGCGTCGAAGAAGGCCCTCGCCGAGCTCACCGCCGACCAGTGCGGCCGCCGCGGCACCCTCGCCGAGGCGTTCGACGGCGCGGACGTCTACATCGGCGTCTCCGGCGGCACCGTGCCCGAGGAGGTCGTCGCCACCATGGCCGACGACGCGATCATCTTCGCGATGGCCAACCCGAACCCGGAGGTGCACCCCGACGTGGCGCACCGCCACGCCCGGGTCGTCGCGACCGGTCGCTCGGACTTCCCCAACCAGATCAACAACGTGCTGGCCTTCCCGGGCATCTTCCGGGGCGCGTTCGACGTCCACGCCAGCGCCATCACCGAGGGCATGAAGGTGGCCGCCGCCGACGCGCTCGCCGCGCTGGTCGGCGACGACCTGTCCGAGGACCTGGTCATCCCGTCGCCGTTCGACCCCCGGGTCGGTCCGGCGGTCGCCGCCGCGGTCGCGGAGGCCGCCCGTCGGGACGGCGTCGCGCGGATCTGATCCACCCTCCGAACGGGGTGCCCGGGCGCGGACTCGGATCGCTAGGGTCGGTGACGTGCTTGCCGTCTACGCCGACTCCTTCGCCAGTTCCGCCGACGACCCGCTGACCGGCCTCGTGATCGGGGAGCGACCCGACCCCGTCGCCCCCGACGGGTGGACCACGGTCACCGTCAAGG
Source organism: Nocardioides sp. L-11A (assembly GCA_029961745.1). Taxonomy (NCBI): domain Bacteria; kingdom Bacillati; phylum Actinomycetota; class Actinomycetes; order Propionibacteriales; family Nocardioidaceae; genus Nocardioides; species Nocardioides sp. L-11A. The sequence goes on along the minus strand of CP124680.1, from coordinate 3,599,481 downwards.
CGGCCTCGCTCAACCACCACGACCTGTGGTCGCTGCGCGGTGTCGGTCTCAAGGCCGAGGCGCTGCCGATGATCCTCGGCTGCGACGCCGCGGGGTACGACGAGGACGGCAACGAGGTCGTGGTCCACGCCGTGATCTCCGACCCGGACTGGACCGGCGACGAGACGCTCGACCCCCGGCGGTCGCTGCTGTCGGAGCGCCACCAGGGCACGCTGGCCGAGCGGGTCGTCGTCCCGCGGCGCAACGTGGTGCCCAAGCCGGCCTCGCTGTCGTTCGAGGAGGCCGCGTGCCTCCCGACGGCCTGGCTCACGGCGTACCGGATGCTCTTCACGCAGGGCGGGCTGACGGCCGGCGACACCGTGCTGGTGCAGGGCTCCGGCGGGGGTGTCGCGACCGCGCTCATCGCGCTGGCCCGCGCCGGCGGGCTGCGGGTGCTCGCCACCAGCCGTGACGAGGCGAAGCGCGCGAAGGCGCTCGAGCTCGGCGCGCACGAGGTGTTCGAGTCCGGTGCGCGGCTGCCCGTGAAGGTCGACGCCGTGATGGAGACGGTCGGGCGCGCGACCTGGTCGCACTCGATCCGAGCCCTGCGTCCCGGCGGCCGGATCGTCATCTCCGGCACCACGTCGGGCCCGAACCTCGACGACGCCGAGCTGACCCGGATCTTCTTCCTGCAGTTGAGCGTCGTCGGCTCCACGATGGGCACCCGGGGCGAGCTGGCCGCGCTGGTCAACCTGCTGCACAGCACCGGCGTGCGGCCCGTCATCGACCGGGTGCTGCCGATGACCGAGGCCCGTGACGGGTTCGCCGCCATGGCGGCCGGCGACGTCTTCGGCAAGGTCGTCTTCCGCGCCTGACCGTGCGAGCGCGTCGCAGATCGTGGGCGGCGATTCCGGCCGTTTAACCATTGGCGGGAATGACTGTCGGTGCTGGACGATTGACTCCTGTCAGCGCCCCGACGGGCGGGCCGATGAATTTTCCTGGTTCGCGATGTCGATTCGGTGACGGCTGGTTCGTCGTACCTGTGAAGCGACGGTCAGCCCGAGCCATGCGGCGTCACGGGGTCGGCCACCGCCAGACCCTGCCACCAACCGATAGGACCTGTCATGACTGCGCCCTCCGCAGCCGGACCCGCTCAGACCGGCGACACGCCTGCGTTCGAGCAGGAGTTCACGAGCGCCTCGGCGACCCCGGGCCGGACTCCCCTCGTCATCAAGCTGCTGGTCGCGGCGACCTTCGTCGTGATCCTGAACGAGACGATCATGGTCAACGCCATCCCGCGGCTGATGACCGAGTTCGCGATCACCTCGACGACCGCCCAGTGGGCGCTGACCGTGTTCATGCTGACGATGGCCGCCGTGATCCCGGTCACCGGCTGGTTCCTCCAGCGGGTGAGCACCCGGACGGCGTACGCCACGGCGATGACGACCTTCAGCGTCGGCACCCTGATCGCCGCCGTCGCCCCGTCCTTCGAGATCCTCCTCGTCGGCCGGGTCGTCCAGGCCGGTGGCACCGCGGTGATGATGCCGCTGCTGATGACCACCCTGATGACCGTGGTGTCCGCCGAGGACCGGGGCCGCGTGATGGGCCAGGTCACGCTGGCCATGTCGTGTGCGCCGGCGCTCGGCCCGGCCGTGTCCGGCATCCTGCTCGACCTGGGCTCGTGGCGGCTGATCTTCGTCACGGTGCTCCCGATCGCCGTGCTGGTCGGCTTCTTCGGCTTCCGCCAGCTCGAGAACGTCGGCGAGACGACCCGCAGCCCGATCAGCTGGCTGAGCGTCGTGCTCGCGGGTGGTGGCTTCAGCCTGTTCGTCTACGGCCTCAGCAAGGTCGGCAACGCCGCGTGGAGCGAGCCGACGCTGCTGATCGGCTCCGGCGTGGTGCTGATCGTGCTGTTCGCCGTGCTGCAGGTCCGCCTCCAGCGCTCCGAGCGCCCGCTGCTCGACCTGCGTACCCTGCTGCACCGCAACTACGCGGTGTCGCTGGTGCTGATGGCGGCCGGCTTCATGGCGTTCCTCGGCTCGATGATCCTGCTGCCGCTCTACCTCCAGGACCTGCGCGGTCTGACCGAGCTGCAGACCGGCCTGCTGGTCATGCCCGGTGGTCTTGCCATGGGCCTGCTCGGCCCGCAGGTCGGCAAGGTCTACGACCGGATCGGCGCCCGGCCGCTCGTCATCCCGGGCTCGGTCGCCATGGTGGCGCTGCTGTTCGGTCTGAGCCGGATCGGCGCCGAGACGCCGTACGCCGTCATCCTGGCGCTGCACATCGCGCTGATGGTCAGCCTGGCGCTGGTCTTCACGCCGGTCTTCACCATCGGCCTGGGCGACCTGCCGCCGCACCTCTACTCGCATGGCAGCTCGCTGCTCGGCACGCTGCAGCAGGTCGCCGGCGCGATCGGCACCGCGCTCCTGGTCGTCATCATGACCAACCGCACCGACCACCTCGCCGAGGCGGGCAAGCACCCGGTCGACGCGTTCATGGGCGGCCTGCAGTGGGCGTTCGCCGCGGGTGCCGTGATCGGCGTCGTGGTGGTCGCGATGGCGCTGCTGCTGCCCGCCAAGGCCGATGCTCCCGAGGGCGTGCACGCCGGTCACTGATCGCTGGGTGCAGGAATCGCCGGTCGACCGGCGATTCCTGCACTTGTCGGGCGTTGCAGCGCCCGACAAGTGACAGTTCCGCCCGTCCAGTGTGACGGGTGGGGCGCGGGGTGCTACCGAGCGTCGAGGAAGGCGTCGAGCAGCGGCCAGCTGAGCTCGGCGGCCCGCGGCCCGGCGACCAGGCCGAGGTGGCTGAGGCCGTCCGCGGCGGCATACCGAGCTCCGGGGACGACCTCCACGCCCGCCCGCACCGCCGGACCGTCGGCGATGTTGTCGCTCGCGCTGCCCACGAACAGCACTCGGGTGCGCACGTCCGCGAGCCGGATCGCGCGCTTGCGGCTGAGCCGCACGGTGCCGGACGCCAGCTCGTTGCGCACCATCAGCCGGGTGTGGATCTGGTGGTACGCCCGCCCGGGGTAGCCCGGCATCTCGCCGATGAACCCATCGACGGCGCTGGTGCGCGCGAGCGTCTCGACGTCGAGGATGTTCTTCGCCAGGTGCACGGCCTTGGTCAGCTCGCGCCGTGGCGCCATGGCGCGGTAGCTGGCCCGCACCAGGTGACGCGGCACTCCGCCCAGGGCGGCGGTCGGTGCCGTGACGGCGCGGGTGCCGAGCACCCGGTCGGCGACGACCAGGGGCTGGATGGCCGGGATCTTCGTGTAGTCGACCGGCGTGCCCAGCGCGGTCAGCGAGGCGACCGGCAGGTCCGGGTGGGCGGCGGCGGTGAGCAGGCTCATCGTCCCGCCCAGCGACCAGCCGACGAGGTCGACGCCGTCGGCCCGGTCGCCGCCGGCGGCGTGGTCGGCGAGCACCGCGCGGATCGCGGTCGGGAGGATGTCGTCGACCCAGGCCTCGAAGCCCATGCCACGGTCGGCGAAGGTGATCCGTCCGTAGTCGACGAGGTACGTCGCGCGGCCGGCCTCCAGCAGGTGGGCGGCGAGGCTCTGCCCGGGGCGCAGGTCGAAGCAGCGCGCCGACACCGCGAGCGGCGGGACGAGCAGGACCGGGCGCCCGGCCCGCGCCGACGTGGTCCGGTCGTAGCGGACCAGCCGCCGGTGCGGGGCGGCGGAGAGGACGCTGGCCGGCAGGCCGTCGTACTGCTCGATGCCGTCGCCGAGGGGCGAGATCGCCCAGGCGTTGCGGGCGGCGGTGCTCAGGAGGTCTGCTGCGATCGGCACCGCGACATGGTGGCCGCCGGGACGGCCGGCCGTCCACCGAACGTGACGAGGCCGACGTTCAGGAGGTCCGCGAGCGCCAGTTGCGCGCGCCGACCAGCAGCATCCGGATCTGGGCCCGGGCGTCGTCGGCGACCCGCTGCTCGGCCGCGGAGCCCGGGGAGGTGCCGAGGAGGCGCTCGGCGGTGATCACCATCGCGCCCACGATGAGGCCGGAGAGCACCTCGAGGTCGCGCTCGGTCCAGGCGGCGGTGCCGGGCAGGTGGGCGAGATCGGTGGCCAGCTCGCGCTCGGCGAGCTCGATGCCGCGGGCGATCGCGTCGCGTACCCCCGCCGGGCCCGCGAACCGCTCGCGGGCGATGAAGCCGTAGTGCGCGTGGTCCTGGCGCACCTGCTCGACGAGCACGCCCACCGAGCCGTCGATCATGGTCGCGGCGTCCTCGCCGGCGGTACGGCGCAGCTCGCGCAGCAGCGCCCGCAGCGTGTCGAGGGACTCCTCCACGAGGGCCAGACCGAGATCCTCGATCGAGGGGAAGTGCCGGTAGAACGCCGTGGGCACGATGCCGACCTGCTTGGCGACCTGCCGCAGGGACAGCGCGACCAGGGCGGAGTCCGCCGACAGCGTGAGCGCCGCGTCGAGGATGGCGCGGCGGGTCCGCTCCTTCTGCTCGACACGGGTCTGGGACATGGCGTCAGTCTACGTGGGTGAACATGTGTGCACTGTCACGCGGTCGGATCGTTGACCCCGGAGGAGCGTGCGGGCGAGAGTTTGAGAGTACGGATGTACACTCAAACTCGCCCACCGAAGGAGGCGTGATGTCTGCACTCATCTCCCCGCCGGTCTCCGGCGGCCCCGGTCCCGTGGTCGGGCGGCTCCTGCGCTCGCGGCTCGCCGCGGCGCTGGCCACCCCGCACGGCGTCGACCGCTACCTCGAGCGGTTCAACCCGATGTGGACCGCGCACGAGGTGCGCGCCCGCGTCGTGTCCGTGCACCGCGAGACCTCCGGCGACACCGCGACCGGCTCGGCGCCCGTCGCCACCCTGACCCTCCAGCCGACCAGCACCTGGCGCGGTCACCGCGCCGGCCAGCACGTGCTCGTCGGCGTCGAGCTGCCCGGCTCGGCCAAGCGGCACACCCGGGCGTTCTCCATCTCCTCGGCCGCCTCGGCGCCGGGGGAGCGGTTCACGCTCACGATCCGCGCCCACGACGAGGGCCAGGTGTCGTCGTACCTGGTCCGCGAGGCGCAGCCCGGCACCCTGCTCCACCTCAGCCAGGCCCAGGGCGAGTTCACCCTCGTCGAGAGTCCCGCCACCCCGACCATCAGCCGGCTGCTGTTCATCACCGGCGGCTCGGGCATCACCCCGGCCATGTCGATGGTGCGTACCCTCCTCCGTGACGGGTACGACGGCCACGCCGGGCGCCGGGTGACCTTCCTGCACTTCGCGCGCAGCCCCGAGGACCAGATCTTCGCCGACGAGCTCGCCGAGATCGCGGCCGCCGACAACGGCGTCGACGTCCACCTGCGCCACGGCGACCAGCAGTTCAGCGAGTTCGAGCTGCGCCGCCTGGTGCCCGACTACCGCGACACCGACACCTGGCTCTGCGGCCCGGCCGGCCTGGTCGAGCTGGTCAAGGGCGCCTACGCCGACGCCGCGGGCGAGCTCTCGCCGCGGTTGCGGATGGAGTTCTTCAAGCCCGCCGTCGCCCGGGCTGCCTCGCCCGGCGAGGTGATCGAGGGCGAGGTGTCCTTCACCCGCTCCGGAGCGTCGACCGCCGCCACCGGCGCCAGCCTGCTGGAACAGGCCGAGGAGCTGGGCCTGGAGCCGGAGTTCGGCTGCCGGATGGGCATCTGCTTCTCCTGCACCGCCACCTTGACCGCCGGCACCGTCCGCAACGTCCTCACCGGCGAGGAGTCCTCCCTGTCGGACGAGGAGATCCGCATCTGCGTCACCGCCGCCGCCGGCGACTGCCACATCGACCTCTGAGGAGATCCCATGAGCACCGACACCCTGAGCCCCCTGGCCGACGAGAAGTACCACGGCCTCACCGCCGAGCAGATCGACCGGCTCGGCACCGAGCTCGACGCCCTGCGCCAGCGCATCATCGCCGACCTCGGCGAGGCCGACGCGGCGTACCTCCGCAAGGTCGTCACCACCCAGCGCACGATGGAGATCGCCGGCCGCGCACTGTTCTACCTGCCCGTCATCGGCTGGCTGCCCGCGGTCGCCTGCCTGAGCGTGTCGAAGATCCTCGACAACATGGAGATCGGGCACAACGTCATGCACGGGCAGTACGACTTCCTGGGCGACCCGGCGTTCAACTCCCGGATGTTCGACTGGGACACCGTCTGCCCCGGCGAGCAGTGGAAGTACTCCCACAACTACATCCACCACACGTTCACGAACATCGTGGGCAAGGACCGCGACGTGGGCTACGGCATCCTGCGGATGGACCCGGATCAGAAGTGGCACCCCTACTACCTCGGCAACCCGCTCTACGCGTTCCTGCTGATGACGTTCTTCGAGTGGGGTGTCGCGCTGCACGACCTCGAGGTCGAGAACATCGTCTCGGGCAAGCGCAAGCTCGCCGACAACAAGCCGCTCTACCCGGGCCTGATGCGCAAAATCCGGCGCCAGGCGCTCAAGGACTACGTGCTCTTCCCGGCCCTGACCGGTCCGCTGTTCCCGCTGACGTTCCTGGGCAATGCCACCGCCAACCTGGTGCGCAACGTGTGGGCGTTCAACATCATCTTCTGCGGTCACTTCCCGGCCGGCGTCGCGTCGTTCTCCGAGGAGGAGACCGCGAACGAGACCCGCGGCCAGTGGTACCTGCGCCAGATGCTCGGCTCCGCCAACATCAGGGGCAGCAAGCTGATGCACCTGATGAGCGGCAACCTCTCGCACCAGATCGAGCACCACCTGTTCCCGGACCTGCCGGCCCGGCGCTACCCGGAGATGGCGGTCGAGGTGCAGGAGATCTGCGAGCGCTACGGCCTGCCCTACAACACCGGCCGCCTGCGCCAGCAGCTGTTCAGCGTGTTCAAGAAGATCGTCCGCTACTCCTTCCCCGGCGGGCAGGCGAAGGCGGCGCCGGTGCGCGGCCCCGAGGCCGTGATCGAGGACTCGTTGGCAGCCTGACGGTGCTCGGGGGAGACTGGCCGACATGAGCGACGGACGGGACCACCTGACCAGGGGCGAGATCACCAAGGACGCGCTCCAGGCCGGCGCCGAGGCCGCAGCCCAGGCCGTCGGCGAGGTCGCGACCATCGTGACCCGCGCCGTCGGCGAGGTCGCGGCGGCCGTCGGTGGGTTCGCCACCGAGATCTTCGAGATCAAGGACGCCTCGCGCCGTGCCCTCGCCGAGCATGGCGGCGATGCTGCGTCAGCACTCGGCGAGCGCGACGCTGACGCCCCTTAAGCGCCCCGATTGGGCACAAACCGCACGTCCCGGGCCCGAAATGTCGCGGTTTGGTCCCAAACCGCAACGCCCGGCGTTCCACTCAGTCGAACGCGAGCCGGAAGCCGGCCATCCGGAACGAGCCGAGCTGTCGCGCCTCCCGCATGAACCCGAGCGGCCCGTCGGCGGCGAAGCTCCACCGGCCCCGGCACGGCAGCGCCTTCGCGTTGCCCTTCATGACCACGTGGGCGGTCTCCGGGTGCTCGGGGATGCCGGGCTGCTCGACCCGGCCGGTGAAGGGCACCCGGAGCGCGGCGCGGGACACATCGGTGAAGGACGCCTCCACGATCGGTCGCCGCTCGACGGTCGCCGTCCAGTCCGTCGAGGTGACCGGCCCGCGGAAGGAGGTGTCGAGGTCGAAGTCGCACAGCTCCTTGGGGATCGCCCACAGGGCACGGCCGCCGGCCTGCGACGCTGGAGAGTCGACCCAGATGTCGGTGATCGTCACGGCGCCCTTGCCGGCGCTGTCCTTGGTCGTCCGGGCGAGCAGCAGCTCGTGGTAGGTCAGCGGGCTCGGCTCCTCGTAGGAGACCAGCGCGACGCCGTACGTCCCGGCCGGATGGTGGGCGTCGACGGCGCGGCCGAGACGGAACACGGACAGCCACAGGGAGCCGTGCATGTGCCACGGGGCAGGGGGATAGGGATTCACTTGTCGTCCTCCAGGAACAGCTGGGCGGTGTGCTCGATCTCGGCCTCCATGGCGGCCGGCAGCGCGTCGGTCAGCTCGTCGGCCATCGGGCTCTCCTCGTGCGGGCCGAGTCCGGCGGCAGCCTTCTCGACCGCCGCGCCCACGTCGATGATCGTCGCCTGGCGGACGTAGGGCTTCTCGAGCTCCTTGGCGACGTACTTCGCCACGAAGCGGCGCAACTCGCCCTCGACGTTGGCCGCCTTGCTGGTGAGCGAGGCGCGCAGGCCCTGGGCCTTGAGGCGGACGACGACCTGGGCTGCGCGTGGGGGCGTCACGTCGAGCAGGATCGCCAGGTCGGCGCGGCCGTGGGCGGTGATCGTCAGCGGCACGGTGATGTCGGCGTCGAAGTTCTGCTTGTCCATGCCGAGGTCGATGCTGAACTTCAAGGTGACCGGCAGGTCGACGTGGAAGGTCACCGGGTCGGCGCCGGTCCGCTCGCCGGTGGCGGTGCCGATGGTGCCGGTCGCGGTGACCTTGGCGATCCGGCCCGGGCCCACGCCCAGCGGGCCGACGTCGATCGGGCGCCCGGCGAGCACGTTGACGCCGCTCAGCACCCGTTCGGCGGTCACGGCGGTCGCGAAGAAGCGCTCGCCCCAGGCCGCGTAGTCGATCAGCTCCTTGCTCACCCGGGTGAGACTAGATGATTGATTCCAAGGGATCGTGCAAGCGAGCGGCGCTCAGCGCGTGCGATGACAAGGCGCCGGCGTGAGGGCGTACCGGGTGTACGTCGAGCGTCGGCAACGCCGTCAGCGTGCGGGTTGAGCGTCGCGGAGCGTGCGAGACCTTGGAATCACTCAGCTAGTGGGTACGCCGCCCCTGCGGGCCGGTCGCCAGTCCGCGGGTCACCAGGTCGAGGGTGCGGGCGATGGCCGTCTCCCGCTCCGCCTCGCCCAGGTCGGACAGCGGGCCGTCGGTGAGCAGCATCGCGAGCCCGTGCACCGCGGCCCAGGGCCCGGCTTCGGCGTCGGGGCGGTCGTCGGGCGCGAGGTAGCCGACCGCGACCAGCTCGTCGAGCATCTCGCCCAGCAGCAGGTACGGCGCCGGCTGGCCCATGCCGGCGTCGTCGCCGCGCAGGCCGCCGGTGAAGCAGGTGCGGAACACCCCGGGCTCCTCGATCGCGAACCGGATGTAGCCGCGGCCGGTGGAGCGGAGCCGCTCCAGGGCGCGGTCGACCGGGTCGCCGTCGGTCGGGACCCGGGCCAGGTAGCCGGCCATCGCCGCGACCATGCCGTCCATCGCGAGCGAGCGGGCGGCCTCGAGCAGCTCGGCCTGGTTCTCGAAGTGCCGGTAGGCGGCGGTGGGAGTGACGCCGACCTCGCGGGCAGCGCCGCGAATGGTGACCGCGTCCGGCCCTCCGGTCGCGGCGAGCTCCGCAGCCGCCCGGGCCAGCGCGTTGCGCAGGTCGCCGTGGTGGTAGCTCCGCCTGCCGCCGGTCGAGGTGCTCACGAAGAACATGTTGACACCTGTACACATTCATGCCAAGTTAACGCACGTAAAGTTTACGGCCGTACACATTGGAGGGCGCGATGTTCAGCTGGATCGGTGGACTGGTGACGAGGCGGGCCCGCACGGTGCTCGCGCTCGGTCTGCTGGGGGTGGTCGTCGCCGCGGTCGTCGGCGTCGGTGCCTTCGGCAAGCTGCAGGCGGCCGGCTTCGACGACCCGGCCTCGGAGAGCAGCCGCGCCGCGGCATTGCTCGAGGACCGGTTCTCCGGCGGGTCCGACTACGTGTTCGTCGTCGAGGCCGCGGACGGCGACGTCGACTCGACCGTCTCGGCCGGGGCCGGCGCCGCGCTCACCGAGCGACTCCGCGCGGACCCGGACCTGGCCGATGTGGCGTCGTACTTCGACGACCGGGCGGGCCCGATGCGCTCGACCGACGGCCGGTACGCCCTGCTCACCGCCTCCGTCGCGCCGGGCGAGGAGGCCGACCCCGGCACCGTCCTCGACGGGTACGCCGGCGCGGACGGCCCGCTCACGGTCGACGTCGGCGGCGGCGAGATCGTCGGCGAGGAGATCGGCGCCCAGATCGGGAAGGACCTCGCTCTGGCGGAGAGCATCGCGATCCCGCTCATCCTCGTGCTCCTGGTCCTCGCCTTCGGCAATGTGGTGGGCGCGCTGGTCACCCTCGGAGTCGGCGTCGCGGCGATCTTCGGCACCTTCGCCGAGCTCTCGATCCTCGGCTCGGCCACGGACGTCTCGATCTACGCCGTCAACCTCACCACCGGGCTCGGCCTCGGACTCGCCGTCGACTACGGGCTGTTGATGGTGGCCCGGGTGCGTGAGGAGAGAGCGGCCGGACGCGCCCACCAGGACGCCGTACGCCGGGCGGTCGAGACGGCCGGCCGGACCATCGCCTTCAGCGCGACCACGGTCGCGGTGGCGCTCGCCGCGCTCCTGGTGTTCCCCATGTACTTCCTGCGCTCGTTCGCCTACGCCGGCATCGGCGTCATGCTGATCACCGCCTTCGCTGCGGTCGTGGTGCTCCCCGCCGGGCTCAGCCTGCTCGGCGACCGGGTCGACGCGTGGCGAGTGCCGCGGGTGCGGGGGATCCGCGGCGAGGAGGCGCCCGCGTGGGCCCGGCTGGCCCGGTTCGTGGCCCGGCGCCCGCTGCTCAGCGCGCTGCCGGTGCTCGCGGGTCTGCTCGTGATGTCGGTCCCGCTCGCCGGCATCGAGCTCGGTACGCCGGACGACCGGGTGCTGCCCGCCAGCGCGTCGAGCCGGCAGGCCGGTGACGTGCTCCGCTCCGCCTTCGCCGGGGACGGCACCCATCCGATCCAGGTGGTGTCGACCTCCGCCGTGCCCGAGGCCGACCTCGCGTCGTACGCGGCGACGCTGGGGGAGCTGCCCGGCGTGGTCCGGGTCGACACCCGCGCCGGGCGCGACGCGGACCTCGTCGCGGTGGTGAGCGATCTCGACCCGATGTCCGCCGCCGCCCGCGAGCTGGTCGACGAGGTCCGGGCGGTGCCGGCGCCGGCCGGGGCCGACGCCCTGGTGGGCGGTGCCAGCGCGGAACTGCACGACCAGATGACCGGGATCGGTGACCGGCTGCCGCTCGTGGCGGGCTGGCTGGTGCTGACGACGCTGGTGATCCTCTTCCTGTTCACCGGCAGCGTGGTCCAGCCGCTGCGTGCCCTCGTGCTCAATGCCGTCGGTCTCGGCGCGACCCTGGGGGCGATGGTCTGGGTGTTCCAGGAGGGCCACCTGTCCGGCCTGCTCGGCTTCACGCCCCAGCCGATGGACAGCTCGATGATGGTGCTGCTGTTCTGCGTCGCCTTCGGCCTGTCGATGGACTACGAGGTGTTCGTGATGAGCCGGATCAAGGAGATGCGCGACCGCGGGATGTCCAACGACGAGGCACTGGTCCACGGCCTGGCCCACACCGGCCGGATCGTGAGCACCGCGGCGGCGCTGATCGCGATCAGCTTCTTCGCCTTCCTGGTGAGCTCGGTCAGCTTCATCCAGTTCTTCGGGCTCGGCACCGGGCTGGCCATCCTCATCGACGCCACGCTGATCCGCGGCGTACTGCTGCCGGCCAGCCTCCGGCTGCTGGGGGAGGGGTCCTGGTGGGCGCCGCGGCCGCTGCGGGCGCTCCACCGCCGGTTCGGGCTCTCCGAGGCGGCTCACGACCCGGTGCCGGTCGGCTGACGGTGGGCTGGGGGGCGACCCGGCGTGCGGATTCACCACGGGATGTAGGGGAAGCCGCGGTTCTGTAGCGGAGTTCCACTACAGATGTGCGGGCTCGTCTACATCCCGTGGTGAATCCGCCCCGGCCCGCCCCTCAGTCCTCGGGGTCGTCGAGGCGAGCCAGCCAGGTGGCGAACCGCTCGACGGCGACCTCGAACTCCGGATGGGTGTCGACGAACTCCTGGAGCCGCTCGCCGAGCCAGGCCAGGGTGACCTCCTCGTCGCCCCGGCGCTGCTCGAGCTCCTCGATCCCGCGGTCGGTGAAGTACATCGGCCCGCCGATCAGGCGAAGGCCTCGCCGATGAGGACCTTCGCCTCCTCGAGATGGCGCTTGGCGGTGCCGACCGCGGTGGTGGACGACGCCGGCCGGGTGACCGGCTGGATCGCGCGACCCAGCTGCGGGACGACGTTCAGGTAGAACGACGGCCACGGGCCCTGGTTGTAGGGCTCGTCCTGGACCCACTTGACGGTGGCGTTCGGGTACTTGTCGAGCTCGGCCCGCACGGCCTCGGTCGGCCACGGGTAGAGCTGCTCGACCCGCAGGATCGCCACGTCGTCGCGCTCGGACTTCTGCCGCTCGGCCATGAGGTCCCAGGTGAGCCGGCCGGAGACCAGCAGCACGGTCGTCACCTTGGCGGGGTCGGCCGTCGCGTCGCCGATCACCGGGCGGAACTCGCCGGAGGTGAAGTCGGCCGGCTGGGAGGCGGCGTCCTTGCGCCTGAGCATCTGCTTCGGCGTGAAGACGATCAGCGGCTTGTGCTCGTCGCCGAGGGAGTGCTGGCGCAGGAGGTGGAAGTACGACGCCGGCGTGGACGGCTGCGCGACGACCATCGAGTCCTCGGCGCACAGCGTGAGGAACCGCTCGATGCGGGCCGAGGAGTGGTCGGCGCCCTGGCCCTCGTAGCCGTGCGGCAGCAGCAGCACGACGCCGGAGTCCTGGCCCCACTTGGTCTTGCCGGCCGAGATGTACTCGTCGATGACCGACTGGGCGCCGTTGACGAAGTCGCCGAACTGCGCCTCCCAGAGCACCAGCGCCTCGGGGCGCGCGACGGAGTAGCCGTACTCGAACCCGAGCGCGGCGTACTCCGAGAGCAGGCTGTCGTAGACGAAGAACTTCGCCTGGTCCTCGGTCAGGTTGGCCAGCGGGGTCCACTCGTCGGCGTTGACCCGGTCGATCATCGTCGCGAACCGCTGCACGAACGTGCCGCGGCGCGAGTCCTGGCCGGCCAGGCGGACCGGACGGCCCTCCATGAGCAGCGAGCCGAACGCGAGCATCTCGCCGGTGGCCCAGTCGATCGGGCCGTCGGTGATCGCGCCGGCGCGTCGCTGGAGCTGGGGCATCACCTTGGGGTGCACCGTGAAGCCGGTGGGCGGGCTGACGTAGGCGTCCGCGATCCGCTTGAGGACCTCCGGTGTCACCGACGTCTGGGTCTCGCCGACGGGCTTGTCCGGGTAGTCGGGGACGGTGGTCCACTCCTTGGGCGCGGTCGTGGCCTCGCGGACCTCGGTGAAGACCCGCTCCAGCTGCTGCTGGTAGTCGCGCAGGACCTGCTCGGCCTCCTCGATCGTGATGTCGCCACGACCGATGAGGGACTCGGTGTAGAGCTTGCGCACCGAGCGCTTCTGCTCGATCAGGTCGTACATGAGCGGCTGGGTGAACGACGGGTCGTCGCCCTCGTTGTGGCCGCGACGGCGGTAGCAGACGAGGTCGATGACGACGTCGCTGTTGAACGCCTGGCGGTACTCGAAGGCCAGCCGCGCGACGCGGATGCACGCCTCGGGGTCGTCGCCGTTGACGTGGAAGATCGGCGCCTGGACCATCCGCGCCACGTCGGTGGCGTAGAGGGTCGAGCGCGACGAGCCGGGGGAGGTGGTGAACCCGACCTGGTTGTTGATCACCACGTGGATCGTGCCGCCGGTGCGGTAGCCGCGCAGCTGCGAGAGGTTGAGGGTCTCGGCCACGACGCCCTGGCCGGCGAACGCGGCGTCGCCGTGGATGAGCAGCGGCAGGACCGGGAACTCGGTGCCCCGGTCGAGGACGTCCTGCTTGGCGCGGGCGATGCCCTCCAGGACGGGGTCGACCGTCTCGAGGTGGGACGGGTTCGCCGCGACGGAGACCGCGATGGTCTCGCCGGTGCCGGCGACGAACTCGCCCTCGGCGCCGAGGTGGTACTTCACGTCGCCGGAGCCCTGGACCGTGCGCGGGTCGATATTGCCCTCGAACTCGCGGAAGATCTGGTTGTAGGACTTGCCGACGATATTGGCCAGCACGTTGAGCCGGCCGCGGTGCGCCATGCCGATCGCGACCTCGACCAGCCCGGCCTGGGCCGCCGCCTCCGCGATCTCGTCGACCACCGGTACGGCGGTCTCGCCGCCCTCCAGCGAGAACCGCTTCTGGCCGACGAACTTGGTCTGCAGGAAGGTCTCGAAGGCCTCGGCCTGGTTGAGCTTGAGCAGGATCCGCAACTGCTCCTCACGGGGCGGCTTGGTGTGCGGCTGCTCGACCCGCTCCTGGATCCAACGGCGCTGCTCCGGGTCCATGATGTGCATGTACTCGATGCCGGTCGTGCGGCAGTACGAGTCGCGCAGGATCCCGAGGATGTGGCGCAGCTTGAGGAAGCGGCGGTCGCCGCCGCCGAACGACCCGGTCGGGAACTCCCGGTCGAGGTCCCACAGGGTGAGCCCGTGGGACTCGATGCGCAGGTCGGGGTGGCTGCGCTGCTTGTACTCGAGGGGGTCGGTGTCGGCCATCAGGTGGCCGCGCACGCGGTAGGCGTGGATCAGCTCGAGGATCCGGGCCTGCTTGTCGATCTCGTCGTCGTGGGAGGTCGCGACGTCGGCGTTCCACCGGATCGGCTCGTAGGGGATCCGCAGGGCACGGAAGATCTCGTCGTAGAAGCCGTCCTGGCCCAGCAGGTACTTGTGCACCTGACCGAGGAACTCGCCCGACTGCGCACCCTGGATGACCCGGTGGTCATAGGTCGACGTCATGGTCATGATCCGGGAGATCGCGTTGCGGGCGATGGTCTCCTCGGAGGCGCCCTGGAACTCGGGCGGGTAGTCCATCGAGCCGACGCCGATGATCGCCGCCTGGCCCTGCATCAGCCGGGGCACCGAGTTGTTGGTGCCGAGGCCACCGACGTTGGTCAGGCTGACCGTCGTACCGGAGTAGTCCTCCATGGTCAGCTTGTTGTCCTTGGCCTTGCGCACGATCTCCTCGTACGCCGTCCAGAACTGCGCGAAGTCCATCGACTCGCACGCCTTGATGCTGGGCGCGACCAGCTGGCGGGTGCCGTCCTTCTTCTGCTGGTCGATCGCCAGGCCCAGGTTGATGTGGGCCGGCGTCACCATCGTGGGCTTGCCGTCGATCTCGTCGTAGGTGTTGTTCATCGCCGGCAGCGCCTTGATCGCCTTGACGATGGCGTAGCCGATGATGTGGGTGAAGGACACCTTGCCGCCGCGGGCGCGCTTGAGGTGGCTGTTGATGACGATGCGGTTGTCCCACAGCAGCTTGACCGGCATGTTGCGCACCGAGGTCGCCGTGGGGACCGCCAGCGAGATGTCCATATTCTTCGCGGTCGCGGCCGGGATGCCGCGCAGCACGGTCAGGGTCGGCTCGTCGCTCGCCGTGACCGGCGCCGGGCGCGGCGCGTCCTTCGGGGTCGGCGCGGGCGAATCGGCCTTCGGCGGCGTCGGCGTGGTGGAGGAGGCGGGGCTCACCTGCGGGGCGGGGGTGGCCTTCGGGGTCGGCGTGGCGGCCGGGGCGGCGGGCGCGGGGGTCGCCGGAGCCGGAGCGGCGGCGGGGGTGGCGGCCGTCGTACCGTTGCCCCCCTTGAAGTACGTCGCCCAGGCGGGATCGACGCTGGTGGGGTCGGTCTCGAACCGCTCCTTCATCTCCTCCACGAGCCACTCGTTGGCTCCGAAGTCCGCAGGAACGGGAGATCCGGTGGACTGGTCTGACGACTGCGTCACGACGTGCTTCGCCTCTTCCGATGAGCTGGACGCACTCGCCGCCGATAGCGAGTGGCTGTCGACCGCCAAGGCTAGTCCCATGCCGAAGCAAATACCGACCCGTGGGCACCGTTTGCGGCAGGGTGTTGCGCAACAGACATCCGGGCGCCGTCGGGGAGCGCCGAAGAACGGGGGCGACAGACGTGCGGACACGACCAGGACGGGGCCGGCAGCGGGGCCGGAAGGGGGTCGTCGCGGCGGCTCTCGTCGCGGTCGTCGGGCTCGCCCTCGCCGGCTGCTCGGGCGACGGTGACGGCACCGACGGCGGGGCCGGCGGAGGTGGCGGGTCCGAGGGCGAGCAGGCGGTCGAGACCGACGCGACGCTCGGCAAGGTCCGCGGCGACCTCGACGACGCACAGGCCGCCGACGCGCTCGCGGCGGTGACCGAGGTGGTGGACGGCTGGATCGACGGCGGGTACGCCGGCGACTACCCGCGCAGCACCTTCGACGACGCGTTCGGGGCGTTCACCGAGGACGCCCGGGAGCTGGCCCTCGCCCAGCCCGCGGTGATGAGCAACGCCGAGGTCGGCGGCGAGCTGGAGGGGGCCGAGGTGACCCAGCGCTCGGTGAGCGTCGACCTGCTGGGCGTCCGAGGCAAGCCGGCGGGTGCGACCGCGCACGTCGTCCTCACCGTCGAGTTGGCGGGCGGTGTCGATCGATCCGACCAGGTCACCGGACGGCTGCTGCTCACGCCGGGCAAGGACGGCTGGCGGGTGTTCGGCTTCGACGTGAGCCGTGGCGAGGAAGGAGCCTGAGATGCGTGCGATCCTGCGACTGGTGGTGCTCGGCGTGGTGCTGGGCCTGACCGCGCTCCTGGTGCCCGACAGCACCCCGGCGCCGACCCGCTTCACCCTCGTGAAGGTCGACCGCGCCGCCGGCGTCGACGTCGACCCCGACGTGCTGTGGATCCTCGGCGTCGGCTCCGACGCGCGCCCGGGGGAGGACCCGGAGCGCACCCGCGGCGACGCCCTCCAGATGGTCGGCATCGACACCCGCACCGGCGCGGCGACCGCCGTCGGCATCCCGCGCGACAGCTGGGTCCCGATCCCCGGGGTCGGCTCCAACCGGGTCAACGCGGCGCTCTACTACGGCGGTCCGCAGTTGCTCGGCGAGACCGTCGGCAACCTGCTCGGCGTCCAGCCCGACTACGTCATGCTCGCGCCCTTCAGTGCCCTCGCCAACCTGATCAGCGGCATCGGCGGCATCACGGTCGACAACCCGCGCGCCTTCGCCGACCAGTACCTCCACCCTGAGGGCTGGCCCGCCGGCAAGGTCCGGATCAACGGCATGAAGGCCGTCGAGTTCGCCCGGGTCCGCAAGGCGCTGCCGCGCGGCGACTTCGACCGCTCCGCCAACCAGCAGCTCGTGCTGCGGGGCATCCAGCAGAAGATCGCCCGCAAGGCCGACCAGCCGGGCTGGATCGAGAAGCAGGTGCTCTCGGTCCTCAAGCACCTGCGGACGCACGACGTCTCGCCGAAGGATCTGTTCCGCATCGCCCAGGCGATCGCCCAGGTCGACCCGGCCAAGATCACCACCTGCGTGCTCCAGGGCAGCATCGGCAATGTCGGCGGCGCCAGCGTCGTGCTGCCCAACACCGGCGACGCGAAGAGGTACGGCGACGAGGCCCGCGACGACGCCACCATCGAGCGCTGCTGAGCTTTCTGCGCGAGCGTGTCGCAGACCGGGCTCGCCGCACGGACCTCGCTGATCTGTCTTGCGCGAGCGTGTCGCAGACCGGGCTCGCCGCACGGACCTCGCTTCGCTCGGCCCGCGGGCGTCGCCCGGTGCGGCTTCGCCGCCGTGCGCCACGCTGCCGCGCCCGCGGTCGGGTTGGGTAGGTGGTTGGGTTCGCGTGGCGGCAAGGGCCGCTCGGCCCGCGGGCGTCGCCCGGTGCGGCTGCGCCGCCGTGCGCCACGCTGCCGCGCTCGCGGTCGGGTCGGTCGGTGGCGGGGTTCGCGTGGCGGCGAGACCGCTCACCGGCGCGAGCGTGTCGCAGACCGGGCTCGCCGCACGGTCCTCGCTTCGCTCGGCCGGCGCTAGGCCGGCAGGTCGCCGCGGGCCTCGCGGGCGCCCTTCCCTGCGAGGGCGTCGGCGCGCTCGTTGCCGGGGTCGCCGGCGTGCCCCTTGACCCAGTGCCAGGTGACGTCGTGGCCGGCCGCGGCGACGTCGAGGCGGCGCCAGAGGTCGTCGTTCTTGACCGGTGCCTTGGCGGCGGTGCGCCAGCCGTTGGCCTTCCACTTCGCGACCCAGGACATGATCCCGTTGCGGACGTAGCTGCTGTCGGTGTGCAGGTCGACGGCGGAGGGCCGGCTGAGCTTCTCGAGCGCCTGGATGGCCGCCATCAGCTCCATCCGGTTGTTGGTCGTGGCCGGGTCGCCGCCGTACAGCTCCAGCTCGTGCTCGCCGTAGCGCAGCACCGCGCCCCACCCGCCGGGCCCCGGGTTGCCCAGGCAGGCGCCGTCGGTGTGGATGGTGACGCGGGAGGTGGATTCGCTCGGCACAGGGGGAGAGCGTACGGCCCCGGAACGACGTGAACCGCGGGCCGTCGGCCCGCGGTTCTGGTGCGCCTCCGGCAGGATTCGAACCTGCGACACCTGGTACCGGAAACCAGTGCTCTATCCCCTGAGCTACGGAGGCATGCGCCGCGACCGATGAGGTCGGTGGCGCGATGAGGAACCCTACCGGGCGATATCCGTGCAAAGGAAACCGGTGCCCCTCGATACGCTGGGGCGGTGACTCCAGCGCAGCTCTCCACCACGATCGTCGACGCCCTCTCGACGCTCGTCGACCAGGGTGACCTCACCCTGCCCGACGGCGTTCCGAGCGAGGTGACGGTGGAGCGACCGCGGCAGAAGGGGCACGGGGACTACGCCACCAATGTCGCGCTGCAGCTGGCCAAGAAGGCGGGGAGCAACCCGCGTGCGCTCGGCGAGCTGCTGGCCGCGCGGCTCAAGGCCGCCGACGGGATCGCCGACGTCGAGCTGGCGGGTCCGGGCTTCCTCAACATCACGGTCGAGGCCGGCGCGCAGGGACAGGTGGCGGCCGACGTGGTCGTCGCCGGCGCGTCGTACGGGCGCACCGACACCCTCGACGGCCAGAAGATCAACGTCGAGTTCATCTCCGCCAACCCGACCGGCCCGCTGCATCTCGGACACACCAGGTGGGCGGTGCTCGGCGATGCGATCGGCCGGGTGCTCGCGGCGGCAGGTGCCGACGTGACCCGCGAGTTCTACATCAACGACCGCGGCGTGCAGATGAACCACTTCGCCGACTCCATCATCGCCTCGGCGCTGGGCCGGCCCAAGCCGGCGGACGGTTACGCCGGCGCGTACGTCGACGACCTCGCGAAGGCCGTCGAGGCGGCCAGCCCCGGGATCTTCCAGCTGGCGGACGACGAGCGGCGGGCCGCCGTACGCGCGAAGGGCTACGAGCTCCAGCTCAAGGAGCAGCAGGACCAGCTCGACGGGTTCAATACGCATTTCGACGTGTGGTTCTCCGAGCTCTCGCTGCACGACTCGGGCTCGGTGCCCGAGACGCTGGCGAGGCTCAAGGAGCTCGGCCACGTCTTCGAGCAGGACGGTGCGCTGTGGATGCGCACGACCGACTTCGGCGACGACAAGGACCGGGTCCTGATCAAGTCCGACGGCGAGCTCACCTACTTCGCGAGCGACACCGCCTACTACCTCGACAAGCGGGCGCGGGGGTTCGACCACTGCATCTACCTGCTCGGCGCCGACCACCACGGGTACGTCGGCCGGCTGCGCGCGATGGCGGCCTGCGTGGGCGACGATCCCGACGTGACCCTCGACGTGATGATCGGCCAGCTGGTGAAGATCCTGCGCGACGGCCAGGAGCTGAAGCTCTCCAAGCGGGCCGGCACGATCGTGACGCTCAACGAGCTCGCCGAGGAGATCGGCGTCGACGCGCTGCGCTACTCCCTGGCGCGCTACCCGGCCGACTCGCCGCTGACCCTCGACGTCGCGGAGATCACCAAGGCCTCCAACGACAACCCGGTCTACTACGTCCAGTACGCCCACGCGCGGACCTGCCGGATGCTCGCCAACGCGGCCGACCTCGGCATGGCGCTTCCCGATCTCGCGACGGGTTTCGACCCGAGCCTGCTCGCCCACGAGCGCGACGGCGAGCTGCTCCGGGCCCTCGCGGAGTACCCACGGGTCGTCGCCAGCGCCGCCGAGCTGCGCGAGCCGCACCGGATCGCCCGGTATCTCGAGGACACCGCCTCGGTCTTCAACAAGTGGTACGACACCAAGGAGTGCCGGATGCTGCCGCAGGGCGACGAGCCGGTCGGCCCGGCCAACCTGGCCCGCCTCGTGCTCGTGGTCGCGACCCAGACGGTGATCGCCAACGGGCTCGACCTGCTCGGCGTCTCCGCGCCGGAGCGGATGTGAGCGCCCACGTCTCGCCCGGTGGGTTCACCGGTACGTCGCCCGTCTGGCTTCGTGAGCCGGCTGACGTCAATGCGCTCGTCCCGGCCCTCTGGCCGGCGTCGGCCCGCAAGGACGACGGGGTCTTGCACATCGGCGGGCTGGCCGTCCCGGACCTGGTGGCTGACGTCAACACCCCGGCGTACGTCCTCGACGAGGACGACTTCCGCGCCCGGGCCCGGGCCTTCCGTGACGGCTTCGCCGGCTACGACGTCTACTACGCCGGCAAGGCATTCCTGTGCACGACCGTCGCCCGCTGGGTGGCGGAGGAGGGCCTGTGCCTCGACGTGTGCAGCGACGGCGAGCTCACCGTGGCGCTGCGGGCCGGGGTCGACCCGGCGCGGATCGGCTACCACGGCAACAACAAGACCGCGATGGAGCTGCGCCGCGCCGTCGACGCCGGCGTCGGCCGGATCATCGTGGACTCCTTCCACGAGATCGAGCGCCTCGCTGACATCGCCCGCCAGCTGGGCGTGACCCAGGGGGTGATGGTGCGCGTCACGGCTGGCGTTGAGGCGCACACCCACGAGTTCATCGCGACCGCCCACGAGGACCAGAAGTTCGGCTTCTCGATCTCGTCGGGCGACGCCTTCGAGGCGGCCTCGCGCGTCCTGGCCGAGGACGGGCTCGAGCTCAGCGGGCTGCACAGCCACATCGGCTCGCAGATCTTCGACACCTCGGGCTGGGAGGTCGCGGCGCGCCGGGTCCTCGCGCTCCACGCCCGGATCGCCACCGAGCTCGGCCGGGTCCTGCCCGAGCTCGACCTCGGCGGCGGCTTCGGCATCGCCTACACCACGCAGGACGACCCCGCCGCCCCGGCCGCGCTCGCCGAGCAGCTCACCCGGATCGTGACGGGGGAGTGCGTCGCGCTGGGCATCGACGTCCCGCACCTCTCGATCGAGCCCGGCCGTGCCATCGTGGGCCCGGCGATGTGCACCGTCTACACGGTGGGCACCGTCAAGGAGGTCGCGCTCGACGGTGGCGCCCGGCGCACCTATGTCTCCGTCGACGGCGGGATGAGCGACAACATCCGCACCGCGCTGTACGACGCCGACTACTCCTGCACCCTCGCCTCCCGCTCGTCCGCGGCGACGCCGGTGCTGGCCCGCGTCGTCGGCAAGCATTGCGAGTCGGGCGACATCGTCGTCAAGGACGAGTTCCTGCCCGGCGACGTCGCACCCGGCGACCTGGTCGCCGTGCCCGGCACGGGCGCCTACGGCCGGTCGATGGCCTCCAACTACAACCACGCCCTCCGTCCGCCGGTGGTCGCGGTCAAGGACGGGCAGTCGCGGGTCATCGTGCGTCGCGAGACCGTCGACGACCTCCTCGCCACCGATCTGGGCTGACCGGGCAGGGCTGGGGGACGGTTCAACTACCGATCTTGTCGTCCGCAGTGGATATCCACGACGAATTCGGTCGTTGAACCGTCGCCGGGAGCAGTCAGGCGCCTGACCGCCCGACGAGGCGGACCGGCCCGTCGCCGTACTCCTGCAGGACGTCGCCGGGGTTCGCCAGCGAGCATGACCGCAGCGACAGGCAGCCGCAGCCGATGCAGTCGTCGAGCGTGTCCCGCAGCCGCTCGAGCCGGGCGATCCGCTCGTCGAGGGCGCCGCGCCACGTCCGTGAGAGGCGGGCCCAGTCCGCCTTCGTCGGCGTCCGGCCCTCGGGGAGGGTGGCCAGGGCGTCCCGGATCTCCGCGAGCGAGACGCCGACACCCTGGGACACGCGGATGAACGCGACCCGGCGCAGCATGTCGCGGTGGTAGCGGCGCTGGTTGCCCGCGGTCCGCAGGCTCGTGATCAGGCCCTCCCGCTCGTAGTAGTGCAGGGCGGACACCGCGACCCCCGAGCGGTGGGCGAGCTCGCCGGGGGTGAGGTCGTGGCTGCGCAGGGCGCGGTTGATGTCGCTCATTGACCTCAACCCTAGTTCAGGTTGTCCACTGGGCGTCATGCTCGCGATCCGCCACCACGCCTTCGGTCCGGCCGACGTCCTTCGGCTCGAGCGGCTCCCCGACCCGGAGCCCGCGTCCGGACAGATGAGGATCGCCGTCGAGGCGGCCGGGGTCCATCTGCTCGACACCTCGATCCGCGCCGGGATGGCGTTCCCGTCGACCCCGCTGCCCGAGCTGCCGATGGTGCCGGGGCGTGAGGTCGCGGGTGTCGTCGACCGGGTCGGCGTCGGTGTCGACGAGGGGTGGCTCGGCCGCCGGGTGGTCGCCCACCTCGGGCCGGGCACGAGGGGCGGCTACGCGGAGCTCACCCTGGTCGATGCCGAGCGCGCCTACGCCATCCCCGACGGACTGGACGCCCCGACGGCGGTCGCCGCGATCGGCACCGGGCGCACCGCCGCCGGCATCCTCGACCACGCCGCGATCTCCGCCGACGACGTGGTCGCCATCACCTCCGCGGCGGGCGGTCTCGGGGCCCTCCTGACCCAGGGGGCGCGCAACGCGGGCGCCCGCACCGTAGGGCTGGCCGGTGGCGCCAAGCTCGACGTCGTCCGCGGCTTCGGCGCCGACACGGTCGTCGACTACCGCGACCCGGGCTGGGCGCAGGTTCTGCGCGCAGCCGAGCCCCGGCTGACGGTGCTCCTCGACGGCGTCGGCGGGGAGGTGCCCCGCACACTCCACGGGCTCCTGGAGCCGGGCGGACGGATGGTGCGGTTCTCCGGCGACACCGAGGGGTACGACGCCCCGGACCGTCCCGTCGTCGACGTCCTCGGTCCGGTCATGCTGCCCAGGCTGGCCGAGTTCGAGCAGCAGGCGCTCGCCGCGGCGGCGGACGGCAGCCGGGTGCCGCACGTGGGGACGGCCCTCCCGCTCGAGGAGGCCGCCGCGGCCCACCGCGCGCTCGAGGAGCGCACGTCCGTCGGCAAGGTGGTCCTCCTGGTCGACCGGTCCGACGGGTGACCGCACTCGTCCCCGCCCCGGTCGCCTCGCCGTGGCGGGGACGGCACGGTCGGACCACGGTCGGAGCCTTCTCCCTCGCCTTCCTCTTCGCGTTCGAGGCGCTCGCCGTCGCGACGGTGATGCCGGACGTCGCCGCCGAGCTCGACGGCCTGCGCTGGTACGCCGTCGCGTTCGCCGCGCCCCTGGCCGCCGCCGTCGTGGCCCTGCCGGTCACCGGTGCCGCGATCGACCGGCTCGGGCCGGGCCCGGTGCTGCGCCGCGGCCTGCTGGTCTTCTGCTCGGGCGTGGTGCTCGCGGGGCTCGCTCCGAGCATGCCGGTCTTCCTGCTCGGCCGGCTCGTCCACGGGTACGGCGGCGGCGTGCTCGGTGTCGCCCTCTACGTGCTCATCGCCCAGGCCTATCCCGAGCAGCTGCGACCGCGGGTCTTCGCCGTCCTCACCCTGGGCTGGGTGCTGCCGGCGCTGGTCGGCCCGGTCGCTGCCGCCGGGGTGGCGGCCACGGTCGGCTGGCGCTGGGTGTTCCTCGGCGTCCCGGTGCTCGCGGTCGCGGCCTGGCTGCTCGTCGCCGACGCGCCCTCGCGCGCCGCGCCGGCCCGCCCGCAGCCGGCCCGGCTGCCGTCCGCTGTGCTCGCCGCCGGCGGGGTGCTGCTGGTCAGCGTCGCCGGTCAGCGCGCGCTCCCGCTCTGGCCGGTGTTCGTCGCGGCCGGGCTCGCGGCGATCGTCGCCGGCGGAGGTCGGCTGCTGCCGCCGCGGGTCTGGACGCTGCGGGCCGGGCTGCCCGCGGTCCTCGGCACCCGGGCCGCGGTCGGCACCGCCTTCGCCACCGCCGAGGTCTACCTGCCGCTGCTGCTGATCCTCGAACGCGATCTCACCCTCACCCAGGCCGGCTGGGTGCTCACCGTCGGCGCCGTCACCTGGTCCGGCGGCGCGGTGCTCGCCGCGCGATGGTCGGTGCTCGCGGACCAGGCCGGACGGGTCCGGCTCGGTGCCGCTCTCCTCGCGCTGGGGATCGGCGGGTTCGTGCTCGTGGTGGTCCCGGGAGTCCCGCTCGTCGTACCGGTGCTGGCCTGGGGGTGCGCAGGCCTCGGCATCGGTATGGCGTTCCCGACGCTGGCGGTGCTGGCGCTCGCCACGGCCACCGCGGGCGAGGAGGGGCGGACCTCGTCGGCGCTCCAGCTCAGCGACTACCTCGCCAACAGCGCCGGCGTCGCGCTCGGAGGCGTCCTCTTCGCCGGCTTCGCCGACACCGCGCCGGTCCCGGCTGCCGCCGCGCTGGTCCTTCTGGGCGCGTTCCTGGGCCTGCTGGCGCTGGTCCCGGCCCGTCGTCTGCACGGCTGACGCGGCCGCAAGGTGTCCGCGATCTGCCGTCCCCGACCGGACGCACCACGACCGCCGATACCCTTGCGGCGTGAACAGTCCTCTCAAGGTTGCCGTGCTCGGCTGCGGGTCGGTGGGGTCGCAGGTGGTGCGCCTCCTCGGTGAGCAGGCCGACGACCTGGCCGCCCGCGTCGGGGCTCCCGTGGAACTCGTCGGGGTCGCCGTACGGCGCCTCGACGCCCCCCGCGAGGTCGACGTGCCGGCCCAGCTGCTCACCACCGACGCCGCCGCGCTCGTCGCCCGCGACGACGTCGACGTCGTGATCGAGGTGATCGGCGGAATCGAGCCGGCCCGATCGCTCATCCTGTCCGCGCTCGAGCACGGAGCGTCGGTCGTCAGCGCCAACAAGGCGCTGCTCGCCGAGGACGGGGCGACCCTGTTCGAGGCCGCCGAGAAGGCCGGCCGCGACCTCTACTACGAGGCTGCCGTCGCCGGCGCCATCCCGATCCTGCGCCCGCTGCGCGAGTCGCTGGCCGGTGACAAGGTCACCCGGGTGCTCGGCATCGTCAACGGCACCACCAACTTCATCCTCGACAAGATGGACACCGCCGGCAGCGGGTTCGGCGACGCGCTCGAGGAGGCGCAGGCCCTCGGCTACGCCGAGGCCGACCCGACCGCCGACGTCGAGGGCTTCGACGCCGCCGCCAAGGCCGCGATCCTGGCGAGCCTGGCGTTCCACTCGCGGGTGACCGCCGCCGACGTGCACCGTGAGGGCATCACCGACGTGACCGCCGGCGACGTCCGCTCCGCGCGCGACATGGGCAGTGTCGTCAAGCTGCTGGCCATCGCCGAGCTGCGCGAGGACATCGACGGGGAGGCGGACGGAGCGATCTCGGTGCGCGTCCACCCGGCGATGATCCCCCGGTCGCACCCGCTGGCCAGCGTCCGCGAGGCCTACAACGCGGTGTTCGTCGAGTCCGAGGCCGCCGGTCAGCTGATGTTCTACGGCCCCGGCGCCGGCGGGTCGCCGACCGCGAGCGCGGTGCTCGGCGACCTCGTCACGGTCGCCCGCAACCACCGTCAGGGCACGCGCGGCGTCGGCGAGTCGGCGTACGCCGACCGGGCGGTGCTCCCGATGGGCGAGACGCGCACCCGCTACCACGTCGCCATCGACGTCGACGACCGCGCCGGTGTTCTCGCCGCGGTGGCGCACGCCTTCGCCGAGAACGGCGTGTCGATCCAGACCGTCCGTCAGGAGGGCCGGGGTGACGACGCCCAGCTCGTCGTCGTCTCGCACGAGGCCACGGATGCGGCCCTGGCCGCGACCGTCGAGCAGTTGCGAGGCATGGAGAACGTCCGCGAGGTCACCTCGGTGATGCGCGTCGAGGGGGCAGAAGAGCAGTGAGCGCGCATCAGTGGCGGGGCGTCATCGAGGAGTACCGCGAGCTCCTCGACATCCCGGCCGACACCCCGGCGGTCACCCTGCGCGAGGGCGGCACCCCGCTGGTCCACTCCGAGTGGCTCACCGGGCTCACCGGCGCCCAGGTGTGGCTCAAGGTCGAGGGCAACAACCCGACCGGCTCGTTCAAGGACCGCGGCATGACCACGGCCCTCTCGGTCGCGGTGCACGAGGGTGCGAAGGCCGTCGTGTGCGCCTCGACCGGCAACACGTCGGCCTCGATGGCCGCGTACGCCGCGAAGGCCGGCGTCACGCCGATCGTGCTGGTCCCCGAGGGCAAGATCTCCGCCGGCAAGATGGCCCAGGCCGTGCTGCACGGCTCCCAGGTCATCCAGGTCCGCGGCAACTTCGACGACTGCCTGCGGATGGCCCGCGAGATGGCGTGGAAGTACCCCGTCGCGCTGGTCAACTCGGTCAACCCGCACCGGCTCGAGGGCCAGAAGACCGCCGCGTTCGAGATCGTCGACTTCCTCGGCGACGCACCCGACTTCCACCTGCTGCCCGTCGGCAACGCCGGCAACATCTCCGCCTACTGGCTCGGCTACACGCAGTACGCCGGCCTGGGGCGGGCCTCGAAGAGGCCGGTCATGCGCGGCTTCCAGGCCGAGGGCGCCGCGCCGCTGGTGACCGGAGAGCCGTTCCCCGACCCGGAGACCCGCGCGACCGCGATCCGGATCGGCAACCCCGCCTCCTGGAAGCTCGCCGAGGCCGCCCGCGACGAGTCCGGCGGCCGGTTCGCCGCCGTCTCCGACGCCCAGATCCTCGCGGCGCAGAAGGCGCTCGCCGCCAACGACGGGGTCTTCGTCGAGCCCGCCTCGGCCGCCGGCATCGCCGGCCTCCTCGCCGAACTCGACGCGGGGGAGTCCTACCAGGGCGCCACCGTCGCGATCACCGTCACCGGCCACGGCCTCAAGGACATCGCCACCGCGCTCGACGGCCTGGTCCTTCCCGAGACCGTGGTCGACGCCGACGTCGACGCCGCCGCGCAGGCCGCCGGACTCTGAGCCGGACCCTGAGACCGATGACCTTCGTGGAGGGCCCGGCCCGGGTCCGGGTGCCCGCGACGTCGGCGAACCTCGGTCCGGGCTTCGACACCCTCGGCCTCGCCCTCGACCTGCACGACCGGCTCGAGGCGGAGGTCACCGCCGGCGGGCTCGTCGTCGAGGTCCGCGGGTACGGCGAGGGCGAGGTCCCGCTCGACGACCGGCATCTCGTCGTCCGGGCCATGCGCGCGACCTTCGACCGGCTCGGCAAGCAGCCGCCCGGCCTGCGACTGTCGTGCACCAACGTGATCCCGCACGCGCGCGGACTCGGCTCCTCCTCGGCCGCGATCGTCGCCGGGGTGTGGCTCGCCCGCGAGCTCGTCGCCGGCGGCCGACTGCTGCTCGACGACGCCGCCCTGCTGGACCTCGCCGCCCGGCTCGAGGGGCACCCGGACAATGTCGCCCCGGCGCTGCTGGGCGGCTTCGTCATCTCCGGCCAGGACGCCGACGGCTCGTTCTGGGCGGTCCCCGGCAGCGTCGACCCGCGGGTGGGCGTCGTGGTGTTCGTGCCCACCACCCCGGTCGAGACGGAGGCGGCGCGCGGCCTGCTCCCGGCCGTCGTACCCCATGGGGACGCGGCGGCGAACGCCGGCCGCGCCGCCCTGCTGGTCGCCGCCCTGTCGAGCCATCCCGAGGAGCTGCTGCGGGCGACCGAGGACCGGCTGCATCAGGAGTACCGCCGCCCGGCGATGCCCGCCAGCCTCGCCCTCGTCGAGGAGTTGCGCGCCGACGGCATCCCCGCGGTGATCTCGGGTGCGGGACCGACCGTGCTGGCCTTCGCCGACGGCCCGGGCTCGGTCACCACCGAGGGTCTGCTCGCGCACTGCCCCGAGGGCTGGACCGGGCGTGCCCTCGCCGTCACCGGGGTCGGCGCCGCGCCCGACGACCACGGGCCGTGACCGCGGCCACTGTGGTGGTACATTGACGCTGCGCCGCAGTTCTCGGCGCCCGGCGAGCGTGCCTCGCCCCTCTTCCAGGTCCACACCGGCCGTCGGCCGGACGGACCTTCGCAGAACCAGACCGATGCGCGTTCCGCCGTCCTCCGGACCCGGAACCCGCGAGATACGTGGGAAGGACTCACGTGACCGAGACCCCCGACTCCACCGCGCCCGCCGCGGAGGCCGCCCCGGCCCCGAAGAAGCGCGCCGGTGGACTCAACGCCATGCTGCTGGCCGACCTCAAGGCGATGGCCAACGGCATGGGCATCCCCGGCGCCGGCTCGATGCGGAAGGCCGCGCTCGTCGACGCGATCAAGGCCGCCCAGGCCGGCGGCGCCGGACGGCGCAGTGCGCCGGCGTCCGATGCGTCCCCGGCGGGCGCGCCGACGAGTGAGGCTCCGCGGAGCGACGCGCCGAGGGCCGACGCGCCGAAGAGCGACGCACCGAAGGCCGACGCGTCGAAGAGCGACGCGCCGAAGGCCGACGCGCCGAAGGCCGACGCGCCGAAGAGCGACGCGCCCAAGGCCGAGGCGCCCAAGGCCGAGGCGACCGCCTCCGACGCGCCCCGGGGCGAGACCAGGTCCGAGCGGCAGACCGCACCGCGGGCCGCGTCCAAGGCGGACCGGAAGGCCGACCAGGGCGAGGCGAAGCAGGAGCGCAGGGCCGAGCAGAAGTCCGAGCAGAAGTCCGAGCAGAAGTCCGAGCAGAAGTCCGAGCAGCGCACCGACCAGCGTGGCGACCAGCGTGGCGAGCAGCGTGGCGAGCAGAAGGGCGGCCAGGCCAAGGTCACCCAGCGCCAGCGTCAGCAGGACGGGAAGCAGGACGGGAAGCAGGACGCCAAGCAGGACGGCGCCGGCCGCTCGGGCAACCAGCAGCAGAAGCAGCAGCAGGACCAGTCCCGTGCCGACGTCCCGAAGCCGGAGGCGGCGCGCGACCAGGACGATCTCGACGACGACGGCGAGGGCGGCAGCCGCCGCAACCGGCGTCGCCGCGGCCGGGACCGCGACCGGGCCGCGCGGACGGGCCGGGAGCCCGACACCGAGGTCCGTGAGGACGACGTCCTGGTGCCGGCCGCCGGCATCCTCGACGTCCTCGACAACTACGCGTTCGTCCGCACCGGCGGCTACCTCGCCGGGCCCGACGACGTCTACCTCTCGCTGTCGATGGTCCGCAAGTACGGCCTGCGCCGCGGCGACGCCATCACCGGCCAGGTGCGCCAGCCGCGCGACGGTGAGCGCCGCGAGAAGTTCAATCCGATGGTCCGCATCGAGTCGGTCAACGGCGTCGACCCGGAGCAGGCGAAGAACCGGGTGGAGTTCACCCAGCTCACCCCCGTCTCGCCGACCGACCGGCTGCGGATGGAGACCGGCTCCGACGACCTCACCGGCCGCCTCATCGACATGGCGGCCCCGGTCGGCAAGGGCCAGCGCGGGCTCATCGTGTCGCCCGCCCGTGCGGGCAAGACCACCCTGCTGCAGTCGATCGCCAACGCGATCACCGCCAACAACCCCGAGTGCCACCTGATGGTCGTCCTCGTCGACGAGCGGCCCGAGGAGGTCACCGACTTCGAGCGCTCGATCAAGGGCGAGGTCATCGCGAGCACGTTCGACCGGCCCGCGATCGACCACACCACGGTCGCCGAGCTGGCCGTCGAGCGCGCCAAGCGGCTGGTCGAGCTGGGCCACGACGTCGTCATCCTGCTCGACGGGCTGACCCGCCTCGGCCGCGCGTACAACCTGGCGGCGCCCGCCAGCGGCCGGATCCTGTCCGGCGGGGTCGACTCGTCGGCGCTGTTCCCGCCGAAGCGGTTCTTCGGCGCGGCCCGCAAGATCGAGAACGGCGGCTCGCTGACCATCCTCGCGACCGCGGTCGTCGACTCGGGATCGCGGGTGGACGAGGTCATCTTCGAGGAGCTGCGCGGCACCGAGAACCTCGAGCTGCGGCTGCGCAGCGAGTTCGCCGAGAAGCGGCAGTTCCCGGCCATCGACGTGGTCGCCTCCGGAACCCGCCGCGAGGAGCTGCTGCTCGGCAAGGAGGAGCTGGAGATCATCTGGAAGCTCCGCCGCGAGCTCGCCGACGGCGACCGTGCCGAGCAGCACGCCGCGCTGCTCCAGCGACTGCGCGGCTCCCGCACCAACTACGAGTTCCTGCTCAAGGTGCAGCGCGACTGAGCCCTGTGGCCGGGCGCGCCGCGCATTTGGGTGGCGTGCCCGGCGCCCGTAGAATCGACTGTTGGCTCCGGTTCACGCTCCGC
Source organism: Nocardioides sp. L-11A (assembly GCA_029961745.1). NCBI lineage: Bacteria > Bacillati > Actinomycetota > Actinomycetes > Propionibacteriales > Nocardioidaceae > Nocardioides > Nocardioides sp. L-11A. Next base: position 3,569,507 of record CP124680.1, on the reverse strand, counting down.
ACCCCGCGCGGCGACCCGGACCCGTGAGAGGACACCATGAAGAAGGACATCCACCCCGACTACGTCGTGACCCAGGTGACCTGCACCTGCGGCGCCAGCTTCACGACGCGCAGCACCGCGACCTCCGGCTCGATCCACGCCGACGTCTGCTCGCAGTGCCACCCGTTCTACACCGGCAAGCAGAAGATCCTCGACACCGGCGGCCGCGTCGCCCGCTTCGAGGCCCGCTACGCCAAGGCCGCCAAGAAGTAGCTGCCTTCCAGCGCCGGCCGTCCGCACCCGCGGACGGCCGGCGTTTCGCTTTGTCCCGGCCACTTGACGGGCATTTCTGGCACTTGGCGGGCGTTGCAACGCCCGCCAAGCGTCGGAATCGCCGGTCGACCGGCGATTCCTGCAGCCGCACCACCACCCGAGGAGCCCAGGTGTTCGAAGCCGTCGAGAGCATGCTCGCCGAGCACGCCGACCTCGAGGCGAGGCTGGCGCTGCCCGAGACCCACGCCGACGCCCGGCTGGCGCGCACCATCAACCGCCGCTACGCCGAGCTCGACGCGGTGATCGCGACGTGGCGGGAGTGGCAGCGGTACGGCGAGGATGCGGATGCCGCGCGGGAGCTGGCCGCCGACGACCCGGCGTTCGCCGAGGAGGTCGACGCCCTCCTCGTCCAGCGGGAGGAGGCGGCCGAGCGGCTGCGCCGGCTGCTGGTGCCGCGTGACCCCGCCGACGACAAGGACGTCCTGCTGGAGGTGAAGTCCGGTGAGGGCGGCGAGGAGAGCGCGCTCTTCGCCGGCGACCTGCTGCGGATGTACAGCCGCTACGCCGAGCGCCGCGGCTGGAAGACCGAGATCCTCGACGCCACCGAGTCCGACCTCGGCGGCTACAAGTCCGTGACCGTCGCGGTGAAGAGCACCGGTGCGGCGACATCGGAGGCCGGCCAGACGCCGTACGCGCTGTTGAAGTTCGAGGGCGGTGTCCACCGGGTCCAGCGGGTGCCGGTCACCGAGTCCCAGGGCCGGATCCACACCAGCGCGGCGGGCGTGCTGGTCATGCCCGAGGCCGAGCAGGTCGACGTCGAGATCAACGACAACGACCTGCGCATCGACGTCTTCCGCTCCTCGGGCCCGGGCGGCCAGAGTGTCAACACGACCGACTCGGCGGTGCGGATCACCCACGTGCCGACCGGGATCGTGGTCAGCTGCCAGAACGAGAAGTCGCAGCTGCAGAACAAGGAGCAGGCGCTGCGCATCCTGCGTGCCCGGCTGCTCCAGGCCGCCCAGGAGGCCGCCGACGCCGAGGCCAGCGACGCCCGGCGCAGCCAGGTCCGCACGGTCGACCGCTCGGAGCGGATCCGCACCTACAACTTCCCGGAGAACCGGATCTCCGACCACCGCACCGGCTACAAGGCCTACAACCTCGACCAGGTCCTCGACGGCGACCTCCAGCCGGTCCTCGACTCCTGCGTCGAGGCCGACCTGGCCGCCCGCCTGGCCGCACTCGAGGACTGACCGAGCGATGAGCGGGCCCAGGCAGCTGCTCCGCGACGCCGCCGACCGACTCCGGGCCGCGGGTGTCGCCAGCCCCGAGCACGACGCCGGCGAGCTGCTCGCGCACGTCCTGGGCACCACCCGCGCCCAGCTGCCGCTGGTCGCCGAGGTCGGGTCCGACCACGCCCACCGGTACGACGACCTGCTGGCGCGCCGCGCCGCCCGGGAGCCGCTCCAGCACCTGCTCGGGGCGGCCTGGTTCCGTCACGTCGAGGTCGCCGTGGGTCCGGGAGTCTTCGTGCCGCGTCCCGAGACCGAGCTGCTCGCCGGCTGGGCGATCGAGCACGCCACCGCCATCGCGGCGACCGGGGCACAGCCGGTCGTCGTCGACCTGTGCACCGGCTCCGGGGTGATCGCCAAGAGCATCGCCGACGAGGTGCCGCGGGCGCAGGTGCACGCCGTCGAGCTGGACCCGCCCGCCCACGCCTGGGCCGAGCGCAACCTGGCCGGCACCGGCGTCGAGCTGCGTCTCGGCGACCTCGCCACGGCGTTCGAGGAGCTTGCGGGGGAGGTCGACGTGCTGGTCAGCAACCCGCCGTACGTGCCGCTGGAGGCGTGGGAGTCGGTGGCCGTCGAGGCGCGCGACCACGACCCGCACCTCGCCCTGTTCTCGGGCGACGACGGCCTCGACGCGATCCGGGTGATCGCGCGGCGCGGGCTGGTCCTGCTCCGGCCGGGCGGCGTCGTCGGCGTCGAGCACGCCGATGTGCAGGGCGCGTCGGCCCCGGCGGTGTTCAGCGACGGCGGGCGGTGGGCGGAGGTCCGCGACCACCGCGACCTCGCCGGGCGCCCCCGGTTCACCACGGCACGCCGCCCGCGCCACGAGGGCGCGACGGTGGGAGGATGGACGGCGTGAGTGCCGAGCGGTTCCCGACCGAGACCGACGAGGAGCGCGAGACCGCGCTCGACGCGGCCAGCCGTGCCGTCCGACTGGGCCGCCTGGTCGTGCTCCCCACCGACACCGTCTACGGCGTCGGTGCCGACGCCTTCGACCCCGACGCCGTGGCCCGGCTGCTGGCCGCCAAGGGCCGGGGCCGCGAGATGCCGCCGCCGGTGCTCGTCGGCACCAAGGGCACGCTCGAGGCCCTCGCCACCCGGGTGCCGCCGTACGTCGCCCCGCTGGTGGAGCGGTTCTGGCCGGGCGCGTTGACCATCGTGTGCCACCAGCAGCCGTCGCTGCAGTGGGACCTCGGCGAGACCCGCGGCACGGTCGCCGTCCGGATGCCCGACCATGCGGTCGCCCGCGCACTGCTGGATCGCACCGGACCGCTCGCGGTGAGCTCCGCCAACCTCTCCGGCCGTCCGGCCGCGCTCGACGCGGACGCGGCGACCGAGATGCTGGGGGAGGCGGTCGCGGTCGTCGTCGACGGCGGCGCCGCGCCCGGCGGGGTGGCCTCGACCATCATCGACGCCACCACCGACCGGCCACGGCTGTTGCGGCTCGGCGCGATCCCGGTCGCCGATCTCGATGCGGCGCTCGCCGATCTCGGGCTGACCGTCGAGGTCGAGCCCGAGCCCGACGCCGGGTCTGAGACCGACGCCGAGGCGGAGCGGGAGGAGGCCGGGCCCGCCGATGCGTGAGTACCTCGTCGTCTTCCTCGTCGCCGCGATCGTCACCCACCTGCTGACGGTCGTGGCCAGGGAGATCGCGATCCGCACCGGAGCGGTCGCCAAGGTCCGCGACCGCGACGTCCACGCCGAGCCGATCCCGTACCTCGGCGGACTCGCCATGCTCGGCGGTCTGTGGGCGGCCTACCTCGTCGCCCAGCAACTGCCCTTCCTGAGCACCCGCAACCCGTTCGCGAGCGACGCCCTGCCCGTCCTGGTGGCGGGCACGCTGGTGTGCGCGGTCGGCGTCGTCGACGACATCCTCGACCTCGACGCCCTCACCAAGTTCGGCGGCCAGGTGCTCGCGGTGGGTGTGCTCGTCTACGCCGGCATCCAGTTCAAGTACTTCTACCAGTCCACGGGCGAGGTCTTCTCCCTCGATCCCAGCCAGGGCGCGCTGCTCACCGCCTTCGTGGTGCTCGCGACCGTCAATGCGGTCAACTTCATCGACGGCCTCGACGGCCTCGCGGCGGGGGTGATCGGCATCAGCGCCGCCGCCTTCTTCCTGTTCTGCTACGCGCTGGCCTATCTCAACGACCTCACCCTGGCCACGACCGGCGCGATGCTCGCCGCCGCGCTGACCGGCGCCTGCGCGGGCTTCCTGGTCCACAACTTCCACCCGGCCCGCCTGTTCATGGGCGACAGCGGGTCGATGCTGATCGGGCTGGTCCTGTCGGCCACGGCGATCACCATCACCACCCAGTTCCCCCCGGGCGACCTCGTCGAGGGCGCGGACGGCGCCCGGGCCAGCCTGCTGCCCGTCTTCCTGCCCTTCGCGCTGCCGATCCTGATCCTGATCGTGCCGCTGGCCGACCTGGTCCTGGCCGTCGTACGCCGCACGCGGGCCGGCCGCTCGCCCTTCGCACCGGACAAGCAGCACCTGCACCACCGACTGCTCGAGATCGGCCACTCGCACCGCCGGGCCGTGATCATCATGTGGATGTGGGCCGGTCTGATCGCCTTCGGCGTGGTCCTGGCGAGCGTGTTCACCGGGCCCGTCGTATGGGTCGGTCTCGGCGTCAGCCTGCTCGTCACGGTCGGCCTGACCTTCGTACTGCCCCACGTGCACGACCCCAACGAGGTCGTCGGCGAGGCGGCGGGGGAGTCCGTGCCCACCCCCGATTCGGAGCCCTCCGGGACTTTGTGATAACTTTCACGAACTCCCGGAGTACGCCTCCGGGGACCGCCCACGCACCCGAGCAGGACGGCCGCCGACGATGACGACCGAAGCCCGACGAACACCCCCCGTGGTGCTGCGCGCGGCCTTCGCCTCCGTGCTCGGCGCGGTCGCGCTCGTCGTGGTGGGCGCCGTCGCCGGCGGCTCCGACGCCGCCGCGGGGGCGGCCGTCGGGGGAGCGATCGCGGTCGGCGTCCTGGCCTTCGGGGCCTTCGCCGTCGACGCCGTCTCCCGGCTGATGCCGACGGCCGCGCTGCTGTTCGCGATGGTGACCTACGCCTTCCAAGTGGTGGCTATGGCGCTGGTCTTCGTGGCGCTCAACGAGTCCGGTCTGCTCGACGGCGCGCTGGACAGCATGTGGGTCGGCATCGCCATCATCGCGGGCGTCTTCGTGTGGATGACGGTGCAGATCGTGCTGGCCACGACGGCCCGGATCCCGGCCTTCGAGCCGCGGCCCGTGGCCCCGGTGGAGGGCGGTGCGCGATGACCCGAGCCGACTGCTATTGTCCGGGTCGCAATGAGTCAGCCCGAGGAGAAGCCCCAGGGCGACCCGTGGCATGCGTTCGGCTACGTCGTGGCCGGGGTCGCGTTCTACGGCTTCCTCGGTTGGCTCGCGGATCGCTGGCTGGGCACCACGTTCCTCGTTGCGGTCGGCATTCTCGCGGGTGCCGCGCTGGGGATCTACATGACGGCCAAGCGGTTCCGCACGATGCCGCCCGGCTCACCAGATTCGCCGCACAGCCCCAAGCCCGACAGTACCGACGAGCAGTGACCGCAGAGGAGACCTGGTGACCATCGCAGCCAGCGCCACCATCGCCGCCGAGAGTGGGGACGGGTTCAACGCCCCGGGCCCCAGCCTCTTCGAGCTCCCCGGCATCGCCGGGACCGATGTGACCAAGCCGATGGCGCTGCTCGTCCTGGCCGCGATCATCGTGTTCACCTTCTTCTACCTCTCCTCGCGCAAGCGGGCCCTGGTCCCGGGCAAGCTGCAGTTCGCCGGCGAGGGCGCCTACGGCTTCGTCCGCAACGGCGTCGCGCGCGACATCATCGGCAGCCACGACTTCCAGAAGTTCGTGCCCTATCTCGTCACGGTCTTCTTCTTCATCCTGGTCAACAACCTGTTCGGCACCGTGCCGTTCATCCAGTTCCCGAGCTTCAGCCGGGCGGGCATGGCCTATGCCCTGGCCGGAGTCTCCTGGGTGGTCTACAACGCGGTCGGTGTGCACAAGCACGGCCTGCTCGGCTACCTCAAGCTGCAGTGCATCCCCTCCGGCGTGAGCCCCGTGATGTACCCGCTGCTGGTCCCGCTGGAGTTCTTCTCCAACATCCTGGTCCGCCCGGTGACCCTGGCCCTGCGTCTGTTCTGCAACCTGTTCGCGGGCCACATCCTGGTCGCGCTGTTCGCCACCGGCGGCCTCTACCTCATCCAGCACGTCGGGGGCGTCGGCTACATCGCCGGCCCGGTGGCCTGGCTGCTGGCGATCCTGGTCTTCTTCCTGGAGATCCTGGTCCAGTTCCTGCAGGCCTACGTGTTCGCCCTGCTCAACGCCATGTACATCCAGGGCGCGCTCGCCGACGAGCACTGACGCAGTCCCTGTCCCACCACAACCCCACAGTTCTCACACGAGAAAACAACCCGAAAGGAAAGTAGCCATGGGTGGCTCTCTCAACATGATCGGTTACGGCCTGGCCGCCATCGGCCCGGGTATCGGCATCGGTCTCATCTTCGCCGCGTACATCAACGGCGTTGCCCGCCAGCCCGAGGCGCAGAGCCGCCTCCAGTCGATCGCGATCCTCGGCTTCGCGCTCGCCGAGGCGCTCGCCATCATCGGTATCGCCCTCGCGTTCGTCCTCAAGGCCAGCAACACCTGAGCCGTACCGGCCGCCTCCTGTCAGCTCGAGATCTAGGTCAGGTCCATGAAGTCTCTTTTGGTGATCGCCGCCGCTGAGGGCGAGGAGCACAACCCGCTCCTCCCCGAGTGGATCGAGGTCGTTCTCGCCCTCGTGGTGTTCGCGATCCTCTTCTTCCTCATCAAGAAGTTCGTCGTCCCGAACTTCGAGACGACGTTCGCCGAGCGGTCGGCGGCGATCGAGGGCGGCATCGCCGCGGCTGCGACCAAGCAGGCCGAGGCGGACGCCAAGTTGGCCGAGCTCGAGCAGCAGCTGGCCGACGCCCGTCACGAGGCCGCACGCATCCGCGAGGAGGCGCGTGAGCAGGGTGCCGCGATCGTGGCCGAGATGCGGGAGCAGGCCCAGGCCGAGTCCGCCCGCATCATCGAGCACGGCAAGGTCCAGATCGAGGCCGAGCGCCAGCAGGCGGTCACCTCGCTCCGGGCCGAGGTCGGCACCCTCGCGACCGGCCTCGCCGGCCGGATCGTGGGCGAGTCGCTCGAGGACGACGCGCGTCAGGCGCGGGTCATCGAGCGCTTCCTCGCCGACCTCGAGACGGTCGACGCTGCCGACGCGGGCAAGGACGCCTGATGGTCTCCTTCCGTGGCGCCTCCGCGGACGCCATGGCCGCCCTCACCGACCAGGTCGGTGGGGTGGCCGAGGCGTCGGCCTCGGTGGTGGCGGGCGACCTGTTCGCCGCCGCCGGCACGGTGCGCGGCGAGGCGTCGCTGCGCCGCGTCGTCACCGACCAGTCGGTCCCGGCCGCGGCCCGCTCGGGCCTGGTCGGCGATCTCTTCACGGGCAAGGTCGACGCGGCCACCCTCGGCCTGCTGCGTGACGCGGCGGGCCGGCGCTGGACCCGCACCCGCGACCTCGCCGACGCCCTGGAGCAGCTCGGGGTCGTCGCTGCCGTCCGGTCCGCGGGGCTCGAGGCGGCCCGGCTGATCGACGAGCTGTTCGCCGTGCGCCAGCTGGTGACCGGCAACAGCGACCTGCGCAACGCGCTGTCCGACCCGGTGCGCTCGGTCGCCGACAAGGCCGCCCTCGTCGACACCCTGCTCAGCGGCAAGGTGCTCCCGGCGACCGGGCAGCTGGTCAAGCAGGCCCTGTCCGGCTCCTACCGGACCGTCACCGCGGCGCTCGAGGACTACGAGCGCACCGCGGCGCAGGTGCAGGGCGAGGGTGTGGCCACGGTCCACGTCGCCCGCCCGCTGACCGACGCCGACCAGCAGCGCCTCGCCTCTGCACTGACGCGCCAGTACGGCCGCCCGGTGCATCTCAACATCGTCGTGGACGCCGAGGTCCTGGGTGGCATCAGGATCGAGATCGGCGACGACGTGATCGACGGCACGGTCCTCAGCCGCCTGGACGACGCTCGCCGCAAGATCGCCGGCTGACCGGCACCCCACCAGACTTAGAGCAGCAGAGAAGAGAGAAGGCACCTGAGATGACGGAACTCTCCATCCGTCCGGACGAGATCCGCGACGCCCTCGCCAAGTACGTCGCGGACTTCCAGCCCGCGGCCGCCAGCAAGGAGGAGGTCGGCACCGTCGCCTCCGCCGCGGACGGCATCGCCCGCGTGGCGGGCCTCCCGTCGGCCATGGCCAACGAGCTCCTCGAGTTCGAGGACGGCACGCTCGGCCTCGCGCTGAACCTCGAGGACCGCGAGATCGGTGTCGTCATCCTCGGTGACTTCGACAAGATCGAGGAGGGCCAGACGGTCCGCCGGACCGGTGAGATCCTCTCGGTCCCCGTGGGCGAGGGCTACCTCGGCCGCGTGGTCGACCCGCTCGGCAAGCCGATCGACGGCCTCGGCGACATCGCGACCGAGGGTCGCCGCGCGCTGGAGCTCCAGGCTCCCGGCGTGATGATGCGCAAGTCGGTCCACGAGCCGCTCGCCACCGGCATCAAGGCGATCGACTCGATGACCCCGATCGGCCGTGGCCAGCGTCAGCTGATCATCGGCGACCGCGCGACCGGCAAGACCACGGTCGCGATCGACACGATCATCAACCAGAAGCAGAACTGGGAGTCCGGCGACCCGTCGAAGCAGGTCCGCTGCATCTACGTCGCCATCGGCCAGAAGGGCTCGACCATCGCCTCCGTGCGGGGTGCCCTCGAGGAGGCCGGCGCGCTGGACTACACCACGATCGTGGCGGCTCCGGCGTCCGACAGCGCGGGCTTCAAGTACCTCGCCCCCTACACCGGCTCGGCCATCGGCCAGCACTGGATGTACCAGGGCAAGCACGTCCTCATCGTGTTCGACGACCTGACCAAGCAGGCCGAGGCCTACCGTGCCGTGTCGCTGCTGCTGCGCCGCCCGCCGGGCCGCGAGGCGTACCCGGGTGACGTCTTCTACCTGCACTCCCGCCTGCTGGAGCGCTGCGCGAAGCTGTCCGACGAGCTCGGCGCCGGCTCGATGACCGGTCTGCCGATCATCGAGACCAAGGCCAACGACGTCTCGGCGTTCATCCCGACCAACGTCATCTCGATCACCGACGGCCAGATCTTCCTGCAGTCCGACCTGTTCGCGGCCAACCAGCGGCCCGCGATCGACGTCGGCATCTCGGTCTCCCGCGTCGGTGGCGCGGCGATGACCAAGGCGATGAAGGCCGTCACCGGCTCGCTCAAGGTCGACCTCGCGCAGTACCGCGCGATGGAGGCCTTCGCGATGTTCGCCTCCGACCTCGACGCCGCGTCGAAGCAGCAGCTGGCCCGCGGTCAGCGGCTGATGGCGCTCCTCAAGCAGCCGGCCTACTCGCCGTACCCGCTCGAGGAGATGACCGTCTCGCTGTGGCTGGGCACCTCCGGCCGCCTCGACGCCGTCGACACCGGAGACGTGCTCCGCTTCGAGAGCGAGTTCCTCGACTACCTGCGCCGCTCGCACGACGGTCTGCTGGCCGCCATCCGCGAGACCCAGAAGTTCGAGGACGAGGACGGCCTCGCCGCCGCCTACGACTCCTTCCTGAGCCAGTTCGAGACCTCCGACGGCGGCAGCATCAAGGTCGGGCACGAGCCCGAGGCCGAGGCGCTCGCCGACGACGAGCTCGAGCAGGAGCAGATCGTCAAGCAGAAGCGGGGCTGACGCATGGCCGTATCGCTGCGTGAGTACCGCGCGCGGATCAAGTCGACGGAGTCGATGAAGAAGATCACGCGCGCCATGGAGCTCATCGCTGCGTCCCGGATCATCAAGGCGCAGCAGCGGGCCGCGGCGGCAGCGCCGTACGCCCGGGAGCTGACCCGCGCCGTGTCGGCGGTGGCGACGTTCTCCAACGTCGACCACCCGCTGACGCGGGAGGAGGAGAACCCCAAGCGGGCCGCCGTGCTGGTCATCACCAGCGACCGCGGTCTCGCCGGCGCCTACTCCTCGAGCGTCATCAAGGAGACCGAGCGGCTCGCCGAGCGGCTGCGCGGCGAGGGCAAGGAGCTGGACTTCTACCTCGCCGGCCGCAAGGCGGAGGCGTACTTCAAGTTCCGCCAGCGTCCCTTCGTCCGTGCCTGGACCGGCTTCTCCGACCAGCCGACCTACGAGCACGCCGCCGAGATCGGCTCCGCGCTGATCGAGGCGTTCCTCAAGGAGCAGGGCGAGGAGGGCGACGTCGACGAGGTCCACGTCGTCTACACCCGGTTCCGCTCGATGCTCACCCAGGAGCCGACCGCGATCCGGCTGCTGCCGCTCGAGGTCGTCGAGGGCGAGGAGGCCCCCGAGGCCGACGAGCTGCTGCCGCTCTACGAGTTCGAGCCGTCGGCTGCGCAGGTCCTCGACGGCCTGCTGCCGCAGTACGTCCAGAGCCGGATCTTCTACGCTCTCCTGCAGGCTGCGGCCTCCGAGCTCGCAGCGCGCCAGAAGGCGATGAAGTCGGCGACGGACAATGCCGAGGAGCTGATCAAGAAGCTCACCCGGATCGCCAACCAGGCGCGCCAGGCGGGCATCACGCAGGAGATCAGCGAGATCGTCGGCGGCGTCAACGCGCTCGCCGACGCCCAGGCTGCGAACGACTGATCCACCACCAGAGAAAACACCAAACGGAGTAAGACATGACTGCAACGGTTGAAGAGACCACCGCCAGCGGTGCGGCCTCGGTGGGTCGGATCGCTCGGGTCATCGGCCCGGTCGTGGACATCGAGTTCCCGACCGACGCGATGCCCGACATCTACAACAAGCTCGAGGCCGAGATCACCCTCGACGGCGAGACCTCGGTCCTGCCGCTCGAGGTGGCCCAGCACATCGGCGACGGCATGGTCCGCGCCATCTCCCTCAAGCCCACCGACGGCCTGGTCCGTGGCCAGAGCGTGTCCGACACCGGCAGCCCGATCTCGGTGCCGGTCGGCGACGTCACCCTGGGCAAGGTCTTCAACGCGACCGGTGACTTCCTCAACCTCGCCGAGGGCGAGACGGTCGAGGTCAACGAGCGCTGGGGCATCCACCGCAAGGCGCCGGCCTTCGACCAGCTGGAGTCGAAGACCCAGATGTTCGAGACCGGCATCAAGGTCATCGACCTGCTGGCGCCGTACGTCACCGGTGGAAAGATCGGCCTGTTCGGTGGTGCCGGCGTCGGCAAGACCGTGCTCATCCAGGAGATGATCGCGCGCGTCGCCAAGAACCACGGTGGTGTGTCGGTGTTCGCCGGTGTCGGCGAGCGCACCCGTGAGGGCAACGACCTCATCGTCGAGATGCAGGAGGCCGGCGTCTTCGACAAGGTCGCCCTGGTCTTCGGCCAGATGGACGAGCCGCCGGGCACGCGTCTGCGCGTGGCCCTGTCCGCCCTGACGATGGCGGAGTACTTCCGCGACGTCCAGGGCCAGGACGTGCTGCTGTTCATCGACAACATCTTCCGGTTCACCCAGGCGGGCTCCGAGGTGTCGACCCTGCTCGGCCGGATGCCGTCCGCGGTGGGCTACCAGCCCAACCTCGCCGACGAGATGGGCACGCTGCAGGAGCGGATCACCTCGACCCGCGGTCGCTCGATCACCTCGATGCAGGCGATCTACGTCCCCGCGGACGACTACACCGACCCGGCCCCGGCCGCGACCTTCGCGCACCTCGACGCGACGACCGAGCTCTCCCGTGAGATCGCGTCGCTGGGCATCTACCCGGCCGTCGACCCGCTGACCTCGACCTCACGGATCCTCGACCCGCAGTACATCGGTCAGGCGCACTACGACTGCGCGATCCGGATCAAGCAGATCCTGCAGCGCAACAAGGAGCTCCAGGACATCATCGCGATCCTCGGTGTCGACGAGCTCTCCGAGGAAGACAAGATCATCGTCTCCCGCGCGCGTCGTATCCAGCGGTTCCTGTCGCAGAACACCTACGTCGCCAAGCAGTTCACCGGCATCGAGGGCTCGACCGTTCCGGTGGCCGAGACCATCGAGGCGTTCAACAAGATCGCCGACGGTGAGTACGACCACGTCGCCGAGCAGGCCTTCTTCATGTGCGGTGGTCTCGACGACGTCGAGCGCAACTGGGCCGAGATCCAGAAGAGCCTCTGATCATGGCGGACACGGTCGAGCACCTGCACGTCGAGCTCGTCGCTGCCGACCGGACCGTGTGGTCCGGTGAGGCGGCGATGATCATCGCGCGCACGGTCGAGGGCGATATCGGTGTGCTGCGCGGCCACGCGCCGACGCTCTCGCTGCTCTCGGCCTCGGTGGTCGAGATCCAGGTGGCGGACAAGAACCAGCTCGTGGTCGTCGCCGTCGACGGCGGCTTCCTCTCGGTGGCGGGCGACCGGGTCTCGATCCTGGCCGAGCGCGTCGAGCGGGCCGAGGACATCGAGGTCGACCAGGCCCGGATCGACCTCGAGGAGGCCAAGCGCCTGCTCGACTCGAGCAACGAGGCCGAGCAGCGGGTCCGGCACGCCGAGGCGCGGATCCGCGCCGCGGAGATGGTCGCGTAGGAAGTCACTGATACGCAGATGGCATGGTGGGAGTGGCTGCTCGACATCTGTGGCGTGCTCCTGCTCCTGTGTGTGCTGTACGGCGTCGGACTCATCGTCCGGCGCCGTCTGCTCTCCCGGGACGGCGGCACCTTCGAGCTGAGCCACCGGCTGCGCGCCACGACCCCCGAGCGGGGCTGGGTCCTGGGCCTGGGCCGCTACTCCGGCGAGCGGCTGGAGTGGTTCCGGGTGTTCACGCTGTCCCGGCGCCCGCGGCGCTCCTGGCGGCGCGACGAGCTCTCCTACGACGGCCGTCGCGAGCCGGCCGGGACGGAGCAGGCCTCGCTCTATCCCGATCACCTGGTCATCCGCTGCCAGTCGCCCGACGGGCTCGTCGAGCTCGCCATGAGCGTCTCCTCGCTCACCGGCTTCCAGGCCTGGTTGGAGGCGCAGCCTCCCGGGACCGACTGGAACCGGACGAAGGGCCTGTGAGAACGAAGCGCGGTCGCCATCGGCGGCCGCGCTTCGTCGTGTCCGGGCACCCTCCTCGCCACGGCGAACAGAAACCCGACACCTATTCATGTTCGAGCGAGAATCTGGCGCTCAGGTGACAACTTGTGGTGACCTTTCCGGTATCACCCCCAGGTGACGCTTGACACACGGCCCCGACTGGTGTGGGGTGGGGGCGACGTGTAACAGCTTGTTACAACTGGCAGTTGCACTCGCCGTTCGAAAGGGAGAGCGAACGGCGAAGGCACGGTCCGCCCGGGGAAGCAGGAGCCCCGATGCGAGCCGTGCACAACCCGCTCACCGGAGGGCCCCTCAGTGACGACCGGAATGCCACTCACCCAGCTTGACACCGCGGTTGGCCCCGCGGCAGCAAACCCCGACAGCGACGCGGCCTCGGCCGCGGGGATCGCCCCCGACGCCGTCATCGCCCTCCGGGGCGTCAGCAAGTCCTTCGGACCCATGCAGGTGCTCGACGACGTCAGCTTCGACGTGGCCCGTGGGCAGATCACCTCCGTGCTCGGCCCGTCGGGCACCGGCAAGTCGGTCCTGCTCAACACCATCATCGGGATGTACCCGCCCGAGCAGGGCCAGATCTACGTCGACGGCGAGCCGATCGTCGGCATGCGCCACCGCGACCTGATGCGGGTCCGCCGCAAGTTCGGCGTGCTCTTCCAGGACGGCGCGCTGTTCGGCTCGATCAGCCTCTACGACAACATCGCCTTCCCGTTGCGCGAGCACACCGACCTCTCCGAGGAGCAGGTGCGCGAGATCGTGCACACCAAGGCCGACATGGTCGGACTGGTCAAGCACCTCGGCAAGATGCCCGGCGAGGTCTCCGGCGGCATGAAGAAGCGCGCCGGCCTCGCCCGGGCGCTGGCGCTGGACCCGGAGATCGTCTTCTTCGACGAGCCCGACTCCGGACTCGACCCGGTCCGGGTCGCCCACCTCGACGACCTGATGAAGTCGGTCCAGGCCGTGACCGGGTGCACCTTCTTCGTGATCACCCACAACATCGACTCGGTGCGCCGCACTGCCGACCACATCGGCATGCTGTTCCGCTCCAAGCTGGTCGCCTTCGGGCCCGCCGACGAGGTCCTCGCCAGCGACCGACCGATCGTGGAGCAGTTCTTCGCCGGCCGCGCCCGCGGTCCCATCGGCATGGACGAGATGGTCGACGCCGAGACCGACTTCGCCGACGAGCTCTACACCGCCTGATCGCAGCACTGATTTCAGCGCTGGCCCCGATCGCAGCGCGTCCTTCGATGTTCCGTCGACCCCAAGGGAGAGCCATGTCTACGAGCGTCATCACCAAGAAGCGGCTGGTCACCAGCAAGCCCGCGGTCGAGGAGACCGCCGAGGAGGCCGACGTCCCGGCCGCGTCGGCCCCCGAGGGCGCTGCCCCGGACGGTGCCGACGGGATCCCTCCGGCCGAGCCGCCCGTCGCCTCCTCCCCGTTCGGACGGCGGACGCCCCTGGTGGCGGTGGTGCTGCTGGTCCTGCTCCTCGTCGCGGCGGTCGGCTACCTCTGGCTGCGCCTCGACGACAGCCGCGCGGAGGTCGACCGCCTGAGCGCGGCGCAGACCGACCGGGCCGAGGTGCTCGAGCGGGCCCGCGAGCTGGCCGTCGCGCTGACGACCTACGACTACCGCGACCTCGAGGCGCAGCAGCGCCTGTTGGAGCAGGGCACGACCGACGCCTTCCAGCAGAAGTTCGCCGAGACCAACAAGACACTCGCGCCGATGTTCACCCAGCTGGAGGCCACGGCCTCGGGCAGTGTGGTGGATGCGGCGGTGCAGAAGGTCGACGGCGACCTGGCCACCGTGCTGGTGTTCGCCGACCAGTCGGCGAGCAGCAAGCAGAGCGAGGAGGCGACCAGCCAGGCCAGCCGCCTGCGCCTGCACCTGGTCCGCCACGGCGACTCCTGGCTGCTCGACAGCGTGGACCTGCTGTGAGGAGTGGGAACGTCCCCGCGCTCGGAGAGAGCGCACGCAGCTTCGGCGGCATGGTCGCCATGTTCGTGGACTCGTGCACCGTCACGGTGCGGGCGCTGGTCCGACGCCGCTTCTCCTGGTGGGAGTTCCTGCTGCAGACCCGGTTCCTCGCCTCGGTGGCGCTGCTCCCGACGATCCTGATCGCGATCCCCTTCGGGCTCGTGCTGGTGCTGACCGTCGGCGGACTGACCAGCCAGGTCGGCGCCGCGTCGCTGGTCGGTGGCGTCAACTCGGTGGGCACCGTGCGCCAGGCGGCGCCGATCATCAGCGGCATCGTCCTCGCCGGCGCCGGTGGCTCGGCCATCTGCGCCGACCTCGGCTCCCGGGCGATCCGCAGCGAGATCGCGGCGATGCGGGTGATGGCGGTCGATCCGCTCGAGCGCCTGGTCGCACCGCGGATCCTCGCCACCATGCTGGTCAGCGTCCTGCTCAACGGGGTCGTCGCCTTCGTCGGCATCATCAGCGGATACCTCTCGGCGGTCTACCTGCTCAACAGCACCGCCGGCGGCTTCCTGCACTCGTTCAGTGCCTTCTCCCAGCCGGCCGACCTGATCGAGTCGACCGTCAAGGCAGCCCTGTTCGGCCTGGTGGCCGCGCTCGTCGCGTCGTACCAGGGGCTCAATGCCCAGCACGGTCCCGCGGGGGTCGGTGACGCGGTCAACCGCTCGGTGGTGCTCACCGGCGTCCTGCTGTTCGTCATCAACCTCGTCGTGAGCCAGATCTTCCTGCTGGCCGCGCCGCCGAGAGTGGGGTGAGGACGATGGCGACCTCACTGCTGCCGCGCACCGGACCACGCTGGGGCGGGATGCTCGTGCGTGCGTTCACCGGCAACCTGCGCCGCCAGGGCACCATGCTGCTCTTCTGCATCCACGCCGTCGTCACCATCCCGATGGCCCTGCGTCGCTACCGCCACGAGGTATGGCGCCTGCTCGCCGAGATCGCCTTCGGCAAGGGCCTGCTCACGGTCGCCGCGAGCACGGTGTTCGTGTCGGCGCTGCTGTCGGCCGTGATCGGCGTCCAGCTCGGTCTGGAGGGGATGGAGGGCCTCAGCATCGTCGGCCTGGCACCCCTCTCGGGTCTGGTCGCCGCGGTCGGCAACACCCGTGAGCTGGCACCGCTGATCACGGCCTTCGGGCTGGCCGCCCAGATGGGCTGCCGCTTCACCGCGCAGCTCGGCGCGATGCGGATCAGCGGCGAGATCGACGCGATGGACACGATGGCGGTCTCCAGCATGGAGTACCTCGTGACCACCCGGCTGATCGCGGTCAGCATCTTCGTGGTGCCGCTCTACCTGGTCACGCTGTCCGGCGCCTACTTCGCCTCGAAGTTCACCGTGCAGCTCATCGCGGGCCAGGGCACCGGCACCTACGACCACTACTTCTTCCTCTTCCTCGATCCCGGCGATGTGTTCCTCTCGGTGCTCAAAGTCGTGGTGCTCGCCCTGATGATCACCTTCATCCACTGCTTCTACGGCTTCACCGCCGAGGGCGGCCCCGAGGGGGTGGGCGTGGCGTCGGGCCGGGCGATCCGGGCCAGCATCGTGACCATCGCGGTCGCCGACATGCTGATGACGCTGCTGTTCTGGGGCACCTCGACCGGAGTGCGGATCTAGATGGACATCTACGCGCTCTACCGCAACCCCCGGGTGCTGGCCCGGCTGGGCGTGGTCTTCACGGTCGCCGTGCTGACGGTCGGCGGACTGGTGTTCGCCCAGTTCGGCGGGGCGTTCTCGGGCGCGCCGGTCCTGCGCGTCCAGCTCCCGCCGGCCAGCTCGGTCGTCGCCGTCGACAGTCCGGTGACCTACCGCGACGTGCGCGTCGGCACCGTCGTGGAGGCCGCGCGGAGCGGGACCGGCGACGCCACGGACGAGGCGCCGGAGGTCCGGGTCCGGATCGACCGGAAGTGGCTCGGCAAGCTTCCCCGTGACGTCGTCGCGACCGTCGGGCCGATCTCCATCTTCGGCAACCAGTACGTCCAGCTGCTGGCCACCGACGACGGCGGCCCCGCCGGCCTGCCCGACGATGCCGTCGTCCCGGCGTACGACGCCTCGCGCAACCCCTCGCTCCAGGGCACCTTCGTCGCGCTCAACGACGTGCTCAAGGAGGTCAGCCCCGCCCGTCTGAACGCCGGCCTGTCCGGCCTGGCCACCGCACTGCAGGGCCAGGGCGCGGAGCTCGGCAAGACCCTGGTCGCCACCAACGACTATCTCGGCATCATGCTGCCGCTGTGGCCGACGCTGGTCGAGAACCTCGGTGAGCTGGCCACCTTCGCGGGCGGCCTCAGCGACCTCACGCCCGAGTTCCTCTCCCTGATCGAGAACGCGTCGACCACCGCGACGACCGTCCGCGAGAACGCCGACTCGTTCCGCTCGCTGGTCAGCAACGGCGCCCGGCTCTCGACCACGTCCGCCGCGCTTCTGCGCAGCACGATGGACGCCTACGCCGACTCCGTGGACGGCGCCGTGGCGCTGCTCGCGGCGCTCTCCCAGGGACCCGACGTCATCACCAAGATGCTCAAGGGCATCGACAGCTGGGCCTCGACCTGGGCGCCGGCACTGGCCGACGGCATGCCCGACATCCGGATGGCCGCGCTGTCGGTGCGCAACCCCGCCGACCTGGTGCTGGCGATGACCGCCGGCGGCGACGCCGACCAGCTCGCCCGGCTGCTCAACGAGGCGGTCCGGCCCGGCTTCGCCAACCCGTCCACCTACCAGGGCTGCCCCGAGCCGCTCTGCTCGTTCAGCCGCCGTCCCGGCGGCTCGACTGAGGGGAGCACCCCATGACCAGCACCCGGCCCGCCCGCGCCGGGCGCCTGCTGGCCTCGGTGGCCGTCTTCGTCGTGATCTCGGTGCTGCTGACGGTCTTCGTGGTCATGTCGGTGCTCGACCTGGGCCAGCGCAACGGCGAGAAGTACCACGCGCGGCTCGCCGATGCCGCCGGACTGCGCTCGGGCGACGATGTGACCGTCGCCGGCCTGGAGGTCGGCAAGGTGACCGGCGTCGAGCTGCGCGACAAGGACGTCGAGGTCACCTTCGTGGTCAGCGGCGGACACGCGCTGCACACCAACACCCGCACGGCCGTCCGCTACGCGAACCTGATCGGGAGCCGCTATCTCGCGCTGGTGCCGCCGGAGGGCGCGCCCGCGCAGCGGCTGCGTCCGGGCGGCACGCTCCCGGAGTCCCAGAGCCTGCCGGCGGTCGACCTCACCGCGGTGTTCGACGGCTTCCAGCCGCTCTTCGACGCGCTCGACCCCGAACAGGTCAACCAGCTGACCGCCTCGATCGTCGCCATCTTCCAGGGCGAGTCCGGCACGGTGGCCAACCTGGTCGAGCAGGTCGGCACGATCACCACCCACCTCGCCGGTCGCAAGGAGGTGATCTCCACGGTCATCACGAGCCTCGCGGACCTGCTCACCAGCGTCAACGAGCAGGGGGAGGCGCTGGGCAGCATGATCGACGACTTCGGCTCCGTGGTGGGCACCCTGAGCGACCAGCGCTCGGTGCTCGCCTCGACCATCGACGGTCTGGCCCGCTTCGGGGAGGACGCGTCGGCGCTGACCCGCGAGTCGACCGAGGCCATCAACAAGGGCATCGACGGCGTCGCCGAGGCCTCGGCGGTGCTGACCAAGAGCTCCGGCGCGATCGTCGACCTGATGCGCGACATCCCCGACCTGGTCGACAACCTCAACCGGATCATGGACTCGGGCTCGTTCGTGAAGGTCTATCTCTGCAACCTCGACCTCCGGGCGACGGGCCGGCTCAACCTGTCCCTCGTCCCCGGACTGCCCGCTCCGCAGGACCCGGTCGGCCTCGAGCTGCCGTCGGGCCAGGTCGGCGACCCTGCACGGGCCGGAAAGGTGTGCCGATGACCGCGACGATGTTGAAGAAGGTCCGCGACTTCGACCTCGACGACTGGCGGGTCTCGGACCGCGACCCGCTCAAGGTGGCGGCGATCGCGGCGGCGGTGCTGCTCGTGCTGATCCTGCTCGGGCTGAACCTGACCCGGCTGCCGTTCCTCACCAGCAAGGACGACTACTCCGCCTACTTCACCAGCGCCTCCGGGCTGACCGGTGGGGAGACCGTGCAGGTCCGCGGTGTCAGGGTCGGCAAGGTGACCGGCATCGTGCTGGAGGACGACCGGGTCCGGATCGACTTCGAGGTCAACAGCGACGTCGACCTCGGCGAGGACACCGCGGCCCGGGTCAAGGTGCTCAACCCCCTCGGCGCGCAGTTCGTCGCGCTCGAGCCCGCGGGACCGGGCGCGCTGAGCAAGCCGATCCCGGTCGAGCGCACCTTCGCCAGCCGGACCCTGGTCAACGAGCTGGGCCGGGTCTCGGGGCAGCTGGACCAGACCGACATCCCGCAGCTGCAGCAGGCCATGGACGTGCTGACCGAGACGCTGTCGGCGTCCTCCTCCGACGCGGTGGGCAAGGCACTCACCGGGCTCAACGACTTCGCCGGCAATCTCGCCGAGGACGCCGACAAGATCTCCGAGCTGGTGTCGTCGGGGAGCGACCTGATCGCCATCATCAACGACCGCAGCGACGTGATCGTCAACCTGGTCTCCCAGGGCGACGCGCTGGCGGCGGTGCTCAACGAGCGCCGCGACGCGATCGTCCGCCTGGTGCGCGGCACCGCCGACCTCAGCAAGCAGATCGCCGGCATCCTCGAGGTCAACCGCGACAAGCTCGGCCCGATGCTGCGCAACCTGGAGCAGATCTCCCGGGCGCTGGCCACCGAGAACGAGAGCCTCGGCAAGGCGATCCCGGCGATGGAGCAGCTGAGCAGGAACATCGCGCGGGTCACCGGCACCGGGCGGTTCGTCGACATCGTCGCCCCCAACGGGCTGATCCCCGACGCCGTCATCCAGCAGTGCGCCGACGCCGGCGCCTACCCGGCGCCCAACGACCCGAGAGTGGGGTGCCGTCCATGAGCCGCCGACGACTGCCGAGGCCGCCCAGGCTCCCGCGCAGCCGGAGCCTCCTCGTCGCCGGGGCCGGCGCGCTGGTGCTGCTGCTGGCCGTGGTGCTGATCTGGCGCCAGACCTCGGGCCCCGACGACTACCGGGTGACGGCGACCTTCGCCGAGGCGCCAGGCGTCTACGAGGGCAACTCCGTGAAGATCCTGGGCGTCCCGGTCGGACGGGTGACCCGGGTCGATCCGGGCCCGAAGGGTGTCGAGGTCGAGTTGGAGATCAGCGGCGACCACCAGCTCCCGACCGACGTCAGCGCCTTCCTGATGGCACCCAACGCCGTCAACGACAGGTTCATCGAGCTGGCTCCGGCATACACCGGTTCGGGTCCGCATCTCGACGACGGCGACCGGCTCGGCATCGACCGGACCGTGGTGCCGCAGTCGGTCGACCAGATCATCGACAACCTGGAGGAGTTCTCGCGCACCCTGGGGCCGGAGGGCGCCAATGCCGACGGCTCGCTCTCCCGGGTGCTGGCCGCGGTGGCCGAGAGCATGGGTGGGCAGGGCTCGACGATCCACGAGCTCGTCGACAACCTGGGCACCACGCTCGACGCGACGGCCTCCGACAGCGACGCGCTGACCCAGGGACTGACCGACCTCGGCGAGTTGAGCACGGCCGCGGCGGGCGTCAGCTCGACGTACCGCAACCTCGCCGAGAACCTCGCGTCGGTGAGCAGCACCGTGGCGGGCGACGCCCCGCAGGTGACCGCGGTGCTCACGAACCTGCAGGACCTGCTGGCCGAGCTCAACACCTTCGTGAAGGAGAACAAGGACCAGCTGGCCGGCACCATCACCAGCCTCTCCGGCGTCGCCGGTGAGGTGGGCAAGCAGCAGAAGGCGCTGACCCGGCTGATGCGGAACCTTCCCCTCGCCGTGTCCAACGCCGGCAACACCGTCGTCGACACCCCGCAGGGCAAGGCGATCCGGGCCAGGTTCGATCCGGTCGCGGGGGCGGTCGTGCGCTCGGACGTCTGTGGCGACGGCCTGCTCCGGTTGATGGCGGCGGCACTCGCCGCCCCGGCCGACCGCACCGTCCTCGATGTCGCCTGCGGCGCCGACCGCTGGCTCGACGAGCTGAGCAAGCCGAAGGGCACGCCCGATGCCGGGGCGTGGACCCGACAGGCGCTCGCGGGACTGGGAGGCTGAGATGCGACTGACTGACCAGACGACGGCCAAGCGCGGTCGCCCCGCCCTCGTGGCCGGGGCGCTGATCGCCGCCGTCACCGTGTCCGGCTGCTCGCTCAGCCTGCAGGACATGCCGAAGCCCGGCGGCCTCAGCGAGGAGACCTACAGCGTCACGGCGTCCTTCGACGACGTCCTCAACCTCCCGGCCAACGCCGAGGTCCGCGACGGGGCCCGGGTCGTCGGCGAGGTCGGCACGATGAAGGTCGACGGCTATCGCGCCGAGGTCGAGCTGCGCTTCATCTCGGGGGTGGAGATCCCCACCGGGACGACGGTCGAGGTCCGCTTCGACAACCCGCTGGGCGACCAGTTCGTCGAGATCCACCGCCCGACCGAGGGCGGGGGAGGAGGAGCGCTCCTGCGCGACGGCGACACGCTCGACGCCGAGGACACCGCGGCCGCGCCGACGGTCGAGGACACCCTCGGCGCGTTCGCGACCGTGCTGACCGGCGGCGGCGTCGGCGACCTGCACTCGATCTCCCGGGAGCTCAACGCCGTGTTCTCCGGCAACGAGCCGCAGATCAAGCAGCTGCTCGCGCGGCTGGCGGAGTCGGCGGAGCTGCTCGCCGGAGGCCTGGGCCCGATCGACCGCGCGCTGGACGAGGTCGCCCGGCTCTCGAAGCAGCTCGACGACAACAGCGACGTCCTGGTCGACGGGATCGAGGCGATCTCCCCGGCGATCGGCGTACTCGCCGACCTCAACGACGACTTCACCACGCTGCTCGAGGGGCTCGACGGCTTCGCTGCCGCGGGCAACCAGATCATCGCCCGCAGTGGCAGGCAGACCGTCCGGGCGCTGAAGCGGCTGGTCCCGGTCGTCCAGCAGATCGTCGACTCCCGCGAGCTGATCACGCCGATGATCAAGAACATCCGCACCCTGGCCGACCAGGTGCCCCAGGTCACCGCCTACGGCTACGCCCGGACGTCGGTCGCCGCGCAGCTCGACTTCAGCTCGGCGCCGTCGACCGCGAGCGGCACCGTGTCGGGTCGGCTGTCGGGCCGTCCGCCGGCGACGTCGCTGATGACACCGCTGGGCCCGCTCGAGTCAGGTCGTCTCGACGAGGGGAGGCAGCCATGAGCCGCACGTCGCTGGTCCCGCGGCTGGCCGGGATCGTGTTCGGGATGCTCGTCGGCCTCTACTACATCGGCGTGCAGATCATCGGCTGGTCGCCGGTCGACGACGACTACACCGTCGCCGTGGAGGTGCCCCGCGCGGCGGGGCTGTTCGAGGACAGCGACGTGAGCTACCGCGGCGTGGGGGTCGGCAAGGTCTCCTCGATCGCGGTGAGCCCCACCGGGGTGCAGCTGCGGCTGAATCTGACTGACGACCAGCCGATCCCGCAGCAGGTCGAGGCCCGGGTCCGCATGCTCTCAGCGTTGGGGGAGAGCTATGTGGACCTGGTCCCGACCGGCGCGGCCGAGCCCCAGCTGCGCGAGGGCAGCACCATCGCGTCGGCCACCGTCCCGACCACTGTCAGCGAGGCCCTGGCCAGCAGCGCCGCGCTGTTGCGCTCCCTGGACCCCGCGGACCTGGAGACTGTGCAGACCCTGATGGCCGACGCCTTCAGCGGCCTGGCGCCCGAGCTGCGCACCCTGGTGGTCGGCGGGCAGCGGCTGATCAACGCCGTGACCGCGGCCGCGCCCGGCACCCGGCAGCTGATCGTGGACGGACTCACCGTGCTGCGCACCGGCAACGCCACCCAGGCCCAGCTGGCCCAGATCGTCAGCGCCTTCGACACCCTGGCCCAGCAGTTCGCCGACAACGACGCCGACTTCGAGCAGCTGCTCATCGACGGCGGCGAGGCCGCCGACAACATCGAGGAGCTGGTCCGCACCCAGACCGGCCCGTTCCAGGAGCTGCTGAAGGGCACCGGCGCCATCGGCACGGCCCTGAGCCGCAACACCGACGCCATCCAGGTGCTCTTCGACCTCCTGCCCGGCGTCAGCAACGACCTGAGCAAGGTCGCTCGCGACGGCGTCTTCCACGGCGACCTGACCCTGAACCTCGGGCAGCCGCTGTGCAGCACCCGTTCCCTGGCGGTGCCATCGACCTCCGGCACCGCCGTACCCAAGGCCTGTGCGAAGGGCCCGCGCCTGCTCCAGCGTGGCCCGGACTGAGATGAGGAGCGATAGGGCGGAGTCTTATCCATAAATTGATATCGAAATCATGGGGGTGATCGATGATATTGCGGCCCAAATTCTCGGCATGGATCGTGAGTTAGCGGATCGCGCCCAAAATTGATTCGGCGGATAAGAAAAATATAAAAAAGGTCCGGCAAAGGGCTTTTCAATGCGTGTAACACGATGTTGCATAGGGGGCGTGGCAAAAGTGACCGGTGACACACGGCGGCCGCCGCAGGAGCGGCGTGGCCGGTTCGGCGCAAGGAGGGGAGACGTGGCGGCAGGTGACGGCACCCGAGTGTGGATCCGCGTCCACGCCGTGCTGATCGCTCTCGTGGCCGGCGCCACTCTCCTCAGCCTGCCTGCGGACGCCGCCGGCCCGCGGTCGGCGGTCGTGAGCGTGGCCGCCCCGGCGGCAGCCCCCCAGGTGCCGCCCGGCTGTCGCCCGACCCGCAATCCGCCGCCGACGGAGTACGGCTTCGTCGCGCGCATCGAGGAGGGCTCGATCGATGCTGGTGTGCTGAAGGTCGAGGACATGGACGTCAGCGTGTGCGGCGTCCTGCGCCTGGTCTCCAGCCCGCCGGGATCGCCGTGCCCGGTCTCGAGCGAGCTGCGGATCCCCGCCGACGGGGTGAAGGTCAACACGGTGCGCGCTGTCTTCGACATCATCCCCGGCAACCCGCTGGTCGTCCCGGTGTCCATGCAGGCCCGGCCCACGGCGTCGCTCGTCTCGTGCGAGGGCGATTCCAGTGACGGGTTCAAGGCCGAGCTCACGGTCGCGCTCGAGGGCCGAGCCGGCCTGTTCGGGCTGGAATGTGCCCTCCCGTTCACCGGCGTCGCCACCTCGGTGATCACCGGTCCGATGCTCAGCCCGCCCTACGAGGGGCAGGCGACGTTGAAGGGCACGGACTTCACGGTCGGCCGGGTGGCCAACCACGACAAGTTCTGTCCGGGGACGCTGCCGGAGCGCATCGACGGGCTGGCCGGCCTGCCGATCACGAAGGTGCCGATCGACCTGACCGCCAAGATCGCCGTCTACCAGGACGCGCTGTGATCGCCGCACGTAAGGGACGAAACGCCGTGGAGGCCCCTGTGTCCACCCGAGCCGTCCGCCGCGGATCTCGGGCTCTCGCCCTCGCGGCGATGGCTACCGTCGCGCTGAGCCTTGCCGCGACCCAGGCGCCGGCATCGAGCGCCAGGGGGCCGGCGTCCCCGTCCCGCGTTGCCGCAGCCGCGAACCCATCGGACCCGTTCGTGATCCCGTCCTTCTTCACCGGAGACACGATCCTGGAGAGCCCGGAGCAGCTCCGCACCGGCGGGGTCAACTGCGCGGCGCCGGGGGTTCCCGAGGCGTCCAATGCGGGCGACGGCAGCGGCCACGGCTACCGGCTCCCGTTCCGGATCGCGCTCACCGACGGCCGGGTGCTTGGTGGCTACTCCCAGCGCGCGGCCGAGGCCGGGAAGTACCCGTGGAAGGCCGGCGGTTTCGGGCTGACCGGCTGGGTCGCTGGCTGGGTCGAGATCCCCTCTATGGAGTTCGACATCCCCGCCGACGGGGTGGTGCTTTGCCCGGGTGGCCGGGGCTTCTGGCACGGAGTCTCAACCAGCGCTACCGACCCGGTGCCTGTCGGTCAGTTCAACAGCATGGTCGCCTACCCCGGCTCCGCCACTGACATGGAGATCGAGCTGTCTCCGCGAGGTGCGGTCACGGCCGCGCTGACCGGGCTGGCTGAGAATGGCGCGCTGGAGATGGCCGCGTCGCTGCCGGTCGAGGCCGCCTTCGCTATCGTCGGGCTGGAGGGTGACAGGACCAACGTCTGCTCGGCGGCAACGGAGATCGCCCTGGGCACCGATCCCGGGCGCGTGCCCGCCTCGTTCGCTCCCGTGCAGAGCAACCTTTCTCCTGATCCAGCGGATTGGCGGCCGGGGACCTTCGGTCGTTACTACACGCCGGAGTATGCCTTCGCTGCCACCCTGCCGACCCGCGACTACCTGCCGACGCGGGGTCTGGCCGCTGCGGTCGAGGGAGGTAGGGCGACGGTCGGCTCGGTCACGATGACCTGGCCGGGCTCGATCGGGGGTGGTCTGTGCTCGTCGCCATACATCTATTCGGGTCAACTGGCACCCCTCGATCCTGCGACGGCCCTGACGCCGCCCACCCTCGATATCTATGGCGCCTATCTCCCGACGCGGCCCTTCCCCGGCTACGACACGCCCCCTGGCGCGATCCAGGCCGGCATCGATCTCACCGTCGACACCGTCGGCCTCCGCCACGGTGTCCCCGACGGCTTCGGCTTCGACGGCTGACCCGCGAGGCACCCCACCTGATCTCTATGTCCCTGTTCCCCCACGATCTCGCCCTGACACCAGGTCAGGCCGAGTAGGTTACGAAAGGAAAGACAACATGAAGCACACCTCAGTCAAGAAGACGGCTCTCGCCCTCGGCGTCGGGCTCAGCGCCACCGCCACGGTCACCGCCCTGGCACTCGCTCCGGCGAGCGCGACCACCACGTCGAACGAGTGGAACCTCGCCTCCAACGGGGTCGACGCCAGCGGCAAGTCGTTCACCGGTGAGGCCGACCTGGTGTTCACCGGCACGTTCAACGGCGCTCCGGCGACGGTGACCTGCACCGACGCGAGCGGTGTCACCTACACGGCGCCGGACCCGACCCCGCACGCGCCGGAGCTCGACACAATGAGCATCCAGGTCACCCCGCCGGCGACCTTCCCTACCGGCAGCTGCGTTGAGTCGGTGCAGGGTGGCGAGGTCACGGTCACCACCAACGGGCAGCCGTGGACGCTCACCTTCGAGACGCCCGAGGCGCCCCCGGTCAACTCGGCTCACTTCACTGGGACGCTGACCGGGAGCCTCTCGGTGCCGGCCAACTCCGTGACGGCCGTGGCGGTGAAGCTGCCGGGCATCAACAACAACCTGACGCCGCCGTGCAAGCTGGTCGGACCGACCAGCGCGCTGTCTGTCCCGGGGAGCTACACCGGTAGCACCGGGGTGGCGACCAAGACCGGTGGTGGCGTGTCGATGACCCTCAACAACACGGACTGCCCCCGTGCCGGGACCGCGGCCGTGCTGCAGAGCGCGAGCGCGACGCTGTGGGAGGTGGGCGCGACCAGCAACCACCCCGACCTGCTCTGGGTTCCCTGATCAGGTAGTCGCTGGAAGCAGGTGGGCTTGCCGGACACACCGATCGTGTCCGGCAAGCCCACCCGTCTCCGGGCTTCGTCCGGCGGCACGTCGCGCCGCCGGCAGGACTCGTCCCTTCATGTCCCGTTCACGTCCCATCGACGAAAGAGATTCTGTCATGACCCACAAGTTCCGCCTGCGGCGTCCCGCCGTGGGCCTGGCCGCCCTCGCCGCGGCCGTCGGCACCGTCGGCCTGGTCGGCGTCGCCACTGGTCCGGCCCAGGCCGACGTCCTGCCGCCGGTGCTGGAGAAGTTCGCCAACTGCCCCGTGCAGAACCCCGATGTCAGTTCCTGCTACTACATCGAGACCAACTACACCTCGCTGAAGGCCGGCTCGTTCGACGAGATGACCAGCACCGACCCGATCATCCTGCAGTTCGGTGCCATCCCGGATCTGTTCAACCAGACCTCGATCGAGGTCCCGCCGGCCAACGGAGCCCCCGTCCTGCAGGCCTCCCCGATCGAGCTCCCGGGCGGCATCCTGGGCATTCCCGGTGGAGGCGTCGGGCCGCTGCAGGCGTTCATCACTCCCGAGATCGTCGGGCTGCCGGAGCTGAACCTCGACAACCTGACCACCCCGACCGACGCGCCGGTGATGGAGCTGAACCTTAAGGCCAAGATCTCCAACCCGTTCACCGACGCGCTGACGGTCCTCGGCACCAAGTGCACCATCGGGTCGAACTCCTCGCCGATCGCGCTGAAGCTGACCACCGGCACCACGAACCCGCCGGCGCCGAACACCCCGATCTCCGGAGTGCCGGGCACGTTCGACTTCAGTGACATCGGTTCCGGTGTCATCAAGGTGACCGGGCAGACGGTGGTCGACAACGCCTGGGCGCTGCCGAAGGCCGCCAACTGTGGCCTGACCGGGGCGCTCAACGGCATCATCGACATCGCCTCGGGCCAGGCCAACGCTGGGCCTGGCCACAACTCCGCCCTCTTGAAGACCACCATCTACCAGGCGAGCGCCTACGACGTGCGGTGGGCGTTGGCGGCTGCGGGCAACCAGGTGGCCGACGCCGGCTTCGAGGATGCGGGTATGGGGCCATGGGAGTGCGTCCGGCAGTGCGGCGTCGACCACGGTCTGGGCAACGCCCGCACCGGCACCGGCAACGGCTGGGTGCGCAACACGGAGAACTGGAACGACATCCACCAGACCATCTCCGTGGCGCCGAACACCGACTACACCCTGACCGGGTGGGTCCGCACCTCGGCGAGCAACGACAACGGCTACTTCGGGGTGCGCACCCTGGACGACTCCGTGATCAGCGAGAAGAAGTTCGGCCGGCTGAACAGCTATACCCAGCTGAGCGTGAGCTTCAACTCGGGCGACCGGACCCGGGTCGAGGTCTACGGAGGAGTGCACCCGACCTGGTGGCGCGACACCTGGGCCCAGTTCGACGACTTCTCGGTGACCGCCAACTGACCCTCTCGCCCGGTGCCGGCGCGACGACCTCGCGCCGGCACCGGGCTTCCGTCCGAGCCAAGGAGGAGGCCAGTAGACGAGTAGCCGACCGGGGAACCAACGACGATCTGAGATGAGGATGTGATCTAGCAGTGCGAATGCGGATATCAACAGCGACAGCTGTCGTGGGGACGGTTGCCCTGGTGGCCGGGGCCCTGGGCGTGGCGCCTGGGGCGGTGGCGGCGGTGCCGGTGCCGGCCGAGCGGGGCGGGGCCATCGTGCAGGTCGAGGAGACCCAGACCCAGGTGCTGGGGACGGAAGGGGAGTCCTATACGGCGATCAGCACCCCGTATAGCCACGGCGCCTACGCCGTCCGGGCCGACGACCGTACCCTGGAGCGGATCAACAGCAACGGCTCCGCCTCCTACGACATCCCGCCGGAGCTGGCGACCGAGCCGATCCGCTCGCTCGACAGCAGCAGCAATCGGGTCGCCGTGCTGACCGACGACGGCCTCCCGCACGTCTGGGGCCCGGTCGCTGCGTTCGTGACGGCCGCCAACGCCGGCATGGCCAGCACCACCCTGCTCGGCGGCACCGGCGACCCGGCCGAGGCCACCCAGATCACTGTCGCGGGCACCTATCTGGTCGGAGTGCTCCTGGCCGACGGCCGGGTCGGGGTCTTCAGCCGGATGGCCGGCAGCGTCGATCTCTACCGGGTCCTCGACGCCGCCACGCTGCCGGAGAAGGTCGTCCAGATCGAGGGATTCGGCGCCGCTCTGGTCCTCCGGTTGGAGAACGGCGGCGTGCTGATCTGGGACAGCGGCGGCACCAGCGGCACCGACCCGCAGGGGACGATCACCGTCCCGGCGTCCCCGGAGTTGGCGGGGCGTCCCAGCGGACCGGCGGACAAGCTGCTCGACATCCAGGTGAACAACGACCCGATCGGCGATAGGTTCGTGGTCGGGGTCACCGAAGCCGGCAAGGTCTATGCCGAATCGCTGCAGAACGGCACTCCGTACCCCGAGAGCGGGCTGCCGGCCGTCGGGGACCGGGAGGGCAAGGCCGTCGAGGCGGCGGTGGTCCCCGGCAATGCTGGAGTTGGGGTCTTCCTGGTGCGGACCGATCAGAACAAACTCTATCTCTACAGCAACAACCTGACCGTGCTGCCGGGCTGGCAGGCCGAGGTCGACGGTCTCGACCTGACCGGCAAGGAGGTCGTCTCGGTGACGGGGGGGACCAGCTTCCAGCTGATCCTGGCCGACGAGGTGATCCCGCCGCTGGCGGTGGACGCGGACCCGACGATCGCCTCCTCCGGGGACCTGGCCAGCCCGAAGGTGGGGGACACGCTGACCGGCACGCCGGCGACCTTCAACGCCACCGAGGGTGTCACGCTGACGAACCAGTGGCTGGCCGATGGTGCGGAGATCGAGGATGCGACCGGCACGACGTTCACCCTGACCAGCGCCCAGGTGGACAAGGACATCACCTTCCGCACCACGGCAGTCCGGGACCCGGAAAGCATCGAGGCGACCTCGGATCCGGTGGGGCCGGTCAAGGAGCCGGTGGTCGTCACCCCGCCGATCCCCGGCCCGACACCCGAGTGCCTGGCCGCGAATGCTGCGGCCAGCGCGGCGCAGGCGGCGCTGGGTGCGTCCCAGGCCAAGGTGGCCAAGGCCAAGGCCAAGTTCAAGAAGGCCAAGAAGGCGCACAAGCCCGCGAAGAAGGTCAAGAAGCTGAAGAAGAAGTTCAAGAAGGCGAAGAAGGCCCAGAAGGCCGCTGCAGCCACCTCAGCGATCGCCGCTAGCCAGGCGACGGCTGCCTGCAGCTGACCTGGACCGGGTCTGCTGTACGACCACCCGGACCACTCGGCGGTGTGGGGACGCAGGTCCCCACGCCGTCGAGCCTGGGCCAGACGGGCGGAAGGTCCGGCTGTGTCCGTTTGCTCTAACACTCCTGAGAAGAGGCAGAGATGTCGGTCAAGAGAAGGCTCGCGGGACTCGCAGCGGTGCTGTCCGCAGGAGCCGCGGTCAGCCTCCAGGTGATCGCTCCGGTGGGCGCCACCACGACTCCCGGTGCGTGGAACCTCGCCTCCAACGGTGTCGACGCCAGCGGCAAGACCTTCACCGGGTCGCTCACGCTGACATGGACGATGACCTTCAACGGCACGCCGTTCACGGTGAACTGCACCATCGTCGGCGGGATCGCCCACACGGCGCCCGACCCGACCCCGCATGCCTGGGAGCTCGACACGATGGTCATCCAGGTCGATCCGTCGGACTCCCTCGCTCCGGGCGCTGGCACTTGCACCGAGTCGATCACCAGTGGGGCGGTGCACATCTCAACCACGCCGGGATCGCTCTGGACGCTCAGCGTGGAGACGCCCGATGCACCCCCGGCCAACCCGGCTCACTACACCGCGGCGCTGACCGGCTACCTCTCGGTGCCGGCCAACTCCGTGACGGCCGTGGCGGTGAAGCTGCCGGGCATCAACAACAACCTGACGCCGCCGTGCAAGCTGGTCGGGCCGACCGGCACGGCGCCGCTGCAGGTCCCGGGGAGCTACACCGGTAGCACCGGGGTGGCGACCATGACCGGTGGTGGCGTGTCGATGACCCTCGACAACACGGGCTGCCCCCGCGCCGGGACCGCGGCCGTGCTGCAGAGTGCGAGCGCGACGCTGTGGGAGGTGGGCGCGACCAGCAATCACCCCGACCTGATTTATGTCCCCTAGGCGGGACCGAGCCACCGCCGCTCGCGCTTGTTCCCAGGCTCAATACCGTCGATGTGAAAGGGACGTGCAGAGATGTCGATCAAGAGAAGACTTGCGGGACTCGCCGCGGCCTTGGCCGCGGGATCCGCCGTCAGCGTCGTGGCGATCGCCCCGGCGAGCGCCACCACGGTGGCCAACCACTGGAATCTCGCGTCCGACGGCGTGGATGCCAGCGGGAAGACCTTCACCGGTCCCGGCAGCTTCACGTTCGCGACGACGTTCAACGGCGTGGTCATGACAGTCAACTGCACGATCACGGGCGGCTTCTCCTACACCACCCCGAGCGTGAGCTTGCACGCGGCGCCCTACGGGGCGATCAGTATCGGCATCGACCCTCCGGACAACGTCGCGCCCGGCAACGGCAGCTGCACCGAGTCCGCCGCCGGTGGTCCGGTCGCGGTCTCCACGACCCCGGGCACGCGGTGGCCACTCACCTTCCTGGTCCCCGACGCGAGCGTGCCGAGTCCCCATGACGGACCGTTCACCAGCACGCTGACCATCCCACCGAACTCGGTGACGGCGACGATGGGCTTCTATCCCTGCACGCTGGTCCTGCCCACATCGGCCCTGCCCATGTCGGCGACCTACGACGGCAGCACGGGTACGACTACGAAGACTGGGGCAGCGACGGCTTTCGGTGTCGACAACTCCTCCTGTGTGAGTGCCGGCGCCGTCGGTGCGATGCACAGTGCCAGCGTCACCCTGTCCGAGGTCGGTTCCCCGGCGAAGCACCCCAACATCGTCTACGTGCCCTAGCGGCGCGGGCCCGGGGGCGAATGGAGAGGAGGCGACGGATGTCGATGAGAAGCACCAGCAGAGTGTTGAAGCCGATCGCCGCTCTGGCCGCGGCTGCGGTCGTATGTGCGCTGGCGGCGGCGGCCAGCGCGACCGTGACGCCCGGCGAGTGGAACCTCGCTTCCGACGGTGTGGATGCCAGCGGGAAGACCTTCGTCGGCCCCGGCAGTATCGAGTTCGTCACGGCGCCGACCGGGCTGCCGATCGAGTGCGCCATCAGCGACGGCTTCGCCTACGTTGCGCCCGACCCCACGCCGCACGCCCCATTGGGCGGCTCGATCACACTGAGCGTCGACCCGTCGGACGTCATCGCTCCGACTCATGGAACGTGTCTCATGAATGGCATGCCCGTCGGGGCCACGGTCACCACGACGCCGGGGTCGCTGTGGCAGCTCACGATCACCACGCCGGCAAGCCATTCGCCCAGCCCCCACGACGGCCCGTTCGTGGCGACGCTGACGATCCCGACCGGCTCGATCAGCTTCGACGCCGGCTTCTGCGCCCTGGTCCTGCCGGCCCCCCCGCTCTCCATGTCGGCGATCTACGACGGGAGCGCCGGGACGGCGAGCAAGACCGGCACGCCGGCGTTCGGGATCGACAGCTCTGCCTGCTCGCCGCTCGGCGATTCGGTCGCGCTGATGCAGAGCACGGCCTTCACCCTGTCGGAGGCCGGCTTCCCGGCGAAGCACCCCAACCTGATCTACGTGCCCTGACCAGCCCATCCCGCCCGGCGGCTCAGTCCGCCGGCCCCGATCGCGCGATCGGCGCCACAACTCTCCCGTGGCGCCGGTCGCGCTCACCCTTGAAGAGTCACTGTCGCCCGCACGTGAAGAGGTCCTCATGCTGAGCCGCCTCGTCGACCGAGTCGTCGTCAGTGTCATCGCTGGTGACGGAGTCGCCGGTCGCGTCGCGGACTACGTCATCGGCCGCATCCCCGGCTGGATGCTCGACGAGCTCGTGGACCGGACCCCGGCTCGCATCGCCAAGAGGGTCGCCGCGGACTTGCCCCGCTGCAACACTGCCTGCAACTGGACTCTGTTCGCCCACCTCGACGAAGGAACGCGGCCGGAGGAGGCTGAGTGATCTCGTGGTGGGTGCCGTCCCGACCCTCACGTGTCGTCCTGTGCCGGGAGGCCGGCGTCCGGGGCTCAAGCGCCGGTCGCCGACTCCTTGATCAGGTCCCACGGCTCGACCTCCAGGGCCTCGGCGATGCCGAAGAGCGTGCTCAGCCGCAGGTTGATCGGACGGCCGACATCGAGCCGCCCGGCGGCCTCGATGACCTGCACATGGTTCTTGGTGCAGCCGGCCAGATGGGCCAGCGCCTCCTGGGTCAGATTCTTCTCGGCGCGCAGCTGACGGACCCGCTTCCCGAGCAGGCGTCCGGCATCCGCGTCCCAAGGCACGCGTGCATCGTCGTGACCGGGCCCGACAAAGAACACCAATAGGAGAAAGCCTTCTTTAAAAGGTCGAATCCCGCGGCGCAAGCCTCCCACGTTCGGCGACGGCCACGCCGGACTATGCTGTTTTCTTGACGAGTGACCAGGTAGGGGGAGTGACTACCTGGGGTGCATGCTCGTTGGGGCTGGGAGCCAGCGACACGGGGAAGGGGGACGGGTCGAGCCGTACGACGGCCGGCCCTGACGACGAGATGCCAGCTGTGGACCAGCGGGCTGCACGGACCGAGAAGATCCTGGCAGCGACCCGCGCCCTTTTCGACGAGCGCGGCATGCGCGAGGCGCACGTCGAGGACATCGCCCGCGTGGTCGGGATCAACCGCGCGGTCGTCTACCGACACTTCTCCAGCAAGGAGGAGCTCTTCGCGCTGACGCTGGTCGGCTACCTGTCCGACCTGGACAGTCTGATGACCGAGCGCCTCGACGAGTCGGCGCCGCCCGCCGACCAGCTGCGCGCCCTGGCCGGCGCCTTCCTCGACTTCGGCCAGCATCATCCGGCCTTCGTCGACTGCGCTCTGGTTCTCCTGCGTCGGCGCGGTGATGAGCTGTTCAAGGAGATCAGCCAGGAGACCATGCTCAAGTTGGGCATCGGCATGGCCAGCTGCCTGGGCCGGATGACGACGATCCTCGAGAAGGGCGTCGCCGCGGGGGACTTCCACGTCGAGGATCCCGGGATGCTCTCCAACCTCTACTACGCCCAGGCGCTCGGCGTGCTCAACCTGACCCACATGCGCGTCGCCGTCCGCGACGAGGACCCCGGCCTCCCCGGCACCGAGGCGATCCCGTACGAGCCGGTGAAGGAGTACGTCATCGAGACGGCCGTCGCCATGGCGCAGGGCACCGGGCCCGCCACCGCCCGACGCAGCGACGTCTAGCCTCCCACCGTGGATCCGACCTGTGCCGAGGTCACCGTCGGGTCACGGACCGGACGCGCGGTGCTCGCCGCCGCGATCCTCGGCTCGTCGCTGGCGCTGCTCGACAGCACCGTCGTCAACGTCGCCCTGCACCGGATCGGTGAGGACCTCCACGCCAGCCTCGAGCAGCTGCAGTGGGTCTCCAACGGCTACCTCCTCAGCCTCGCGTCGCTGACCCTGCTCGGCGGGTCGCTGGGGGACCGGTACGGACGCCGCCGGATCTTCGTGATCGGCGTCCTCGGGTTCGCGCTGACCTCGGTGGCCTGCGGGCTGGCACCGACCGCGCCGCTGCTGATCCTGGCCCGGATCGCCCAGGGCGTCGCGGCGGCGCTCCTGGTCCCCGGCAGCCTCGCGATGATCCAGGGCACCTTCGCGCCGGCCGATCGATCCCGGGCGATCGGGACGTGGTCCGGCCTCGGAGGCGTCGCCACCGCGGTCGGCCCCTTCCTCGGCGGCTGGCTGGTGCAGGCGGTCAGCTGGCGCTGGGTGTTCCTGATCAACCTGCCGGTCGCGGTCGTGACCCTGGTGGTCGCCCGTCGGGTTCCGGAGACCCGCGACCCGGCCGCGGTCCCGGGCTTCGACTCCGCCGGAGCCGCCCTGGGCGCCCTCGGGCTCGGCGGGATCACCTACGCCCTCATCGAGTGGACCAGCGAGCCGGGCATCGCCGTCGTCTCTCTCGTGGTCGGCCTCGTCGCCGGGGTCGCGTTCTGGGCCAACGAGCGACGCCGGGCCCACCCGATGCTGCCGCCGGTGCTCTTCGCCTCGCGTCAGTTCAGCGCCGCGAACGCGATGACCCTGCTGACGTACGCCGCCCTGGGCGGGGTGCTCTTCTTCCTCGTCCTGCAGCTGCAGACGGTCGCGGGGCTCGGGCCACTCGAGGCCGGCCTCGCCACGTTGCCGATCACCGTCGTGATGCTGCTGCTCGCCGGGCGCGGCGGAGCACTGGCCGGCCGGATCGGGCCCCGCCTGCCGATGACCGTGGGGCCGTTGCTCTGCGCCGTCGGCACCCTGCTGCTCAGTCGGGTCGATGGCGACCTCGACTACTGGACCGAGGTCGCCGTACCGCTGACCGTGTTCGGACTCGGGCTGGCCACGCTCGTCGCGCCGCTGACCGCGGCGGTCCTCGCCGCCGCGCCCGACCAACACGCCGGTGTCGCCTCGGGCGTCAACAACGCGGTCGCCCGCGCCGGGTCGCTGCTGGCCGTGGCCGCGCTGCCGTTGCTGGTGGGCCTCACCGGCGCCGACTACCAACGCCCCGAGGTCTTCGACGCCGGCTACCGCTCCGCGATGCTGTGGTGCGCCGCGCTGCTCGTCGGCGGCGGCGTGCTGTCCTGGCTGCTCATCCGCAACCCGGAGCGGGCATCGGCGCAGCGATAGCGCAGACCGGCTCACCTCGGTTTGCTCCAAGCATTGGAGAAAGTTGGAGCACGGTTGGAGCAGGGATCGGAAGGGCGGTCGGAGCCGGTCAGTCCTCGAAGAGACCGCGGATGTCGTCGGCGCCGATCGAGGTGCTCATCGCGCCGTCGCCGTCGATGACCTGCGCGAACAGCTCGGCCTTGCGGGCCTTGAGCTCCATCACCTTCTCCTCGATGGTGTCGCTCGCGACCAGGCGGTAGACGTGGACGTGCCGGGTCTGGCCGATCCGGTGGGCACGGTCGACGGCCTGGGCCTCGGCCGCGGGGTTCCACCACGGGTCGAGCACGAAGACGTAGTCGGCCTCGGTGAGGGTGAGCCCGGTGCCGCCGGCCTTGAGCGAGATCAGGAAGACGGGGGCGGTGCCTGAGCGGAACCGGTCGATGACCGCCCCGCGGTCGCGGGTGGCACCGTCGAGATAGGTCGTCGCGATCTCGGCGTCGTCGAGACGCGAGCGGACCCGGGTGAGGAACGACGTGAACTGGCTGAACACCAGCGCCCGGTGCCCCTCGGCGGTGATCTCGCGCAGATGCTCGACCAGGACGTCGAGCTTGGCAGAGCCGACGGTGTCGTGCTCGTCGTCGACGAGCGCCGGGTCCAGCGCGAGCTGGCGCAGCTTGGTCAGGGCGCTGAAGATCGCGACCCGGTTGCGCTCGAAGTCCTCGACCAGGCCGAGGATCCGCTGCCGCTCCTTGGCCAGGTGGGTGTCGTAGATCCTGCGGTGCGCCGGGCCGAGGTCGACCTGCAGCACCTGCTCCTGCTTGGGTGGCAGGTCGTCGGCGACGAGCTCCTTGGTGCGTCGGAGCAGGAATGGCTTGATCCGGGCACGGAATCGGTCGAGGACCACCTGGTCGGCGTCGCGCTCGACCGGCCGGACCACCTTCTCGTTGAACGTGCGCGGCCACGGGTAGAGCCCGGGCACGGTGATCGAGAGCAGCGACCACAGCTCCATCAACCGGTTCTCGAACGGGGTGCCGGTCACCGCCAGCTTGAACGGTGACTCGATGCTCCGGACCGCCTGGTAGGTCTTGCTCTGGTGGTTCTTGGCCTGCTGCGCCTCGTCGAGCACGAGTCCCGACCACGCGAGCGCGGCGTACGCGTCGTGGGCCAGTCGGACCAGGGTGTAGGTCGTGACGACCACGTCGTGGTCGCGGGCCAGCGCCGCCACGTCGTCGGTACGACGGGAGGCGACTGCGACGCGCAGCCCCGGTGCGTGCCGCGCTGCCTCGGTGGCCCAGGCCGTGACGACGCTGGTGGGGGCGACCACGAGGAAGGGCGCGTCGCCGGGCCGCTCGGCCCGGGCGTGGGTGATCAGCGCGAGCACCTGCAGCGTCTTGCCGAGGCCCATGTCGTCGGCGAGCACGCCGCCGAGGCCGTGCTGCCACAGGAAGGCCAGCCACCAGAAGCCCTCGCGCTGGTAGCTGCGCAGCGACGTCGCCAGCCCGCGCGGCTCGGGCCGGGGGATGTCGGTGAGGTCGCGCAGCGCCTGCGCGCGCTCGACCCAGGCCGCGACCTGGGCATCGACCAGGCCGGTCTCGGCCAGCTGGGCCCACAGGCCGAGATCGTGGTGGCCGATCCCGATCCGGTCGCCGTCGCGCTCGCGCAGCTCGGCCGCGGCCGCGACGACCTCGCGCAGCCGGTCGAACTCCGGCCGATCGGTCGTGACGTAGAGCCCGCTGGGCAGGACCAGGAACTCCAGGTCGAGGGTGAGGGCGGCGAGCACGTCGGGGAGCGGGATCTGCTCGCCGGCGACGCTGACGGTCACGGCGAGATCGAGCCAGTCGGTGGCGCCGGTGTCGGGCTCGACCAGGTCGAAGCGGATCTCGGGGGCGACGTCGGCCTCGCGGAAGTCGGGGCGCTCCTCCTCGTCCACCCGGACGCCGTCGATCTCCCGCAGGTGGGGCAGATCGTGGATGGCCAGACTCAGCGCGTCGCCGTCGGCGACGGTGGAGACCTGCAGCAGGGCCGGAGGCACCTGCGCGAGCAGCGCCTGCTCGGCGGCCCGGTCCCGGACGCCGCCGAGGGAGTCGCGGCTGGTCAGGGGACAGCTCCGCTCGGGATCGCTGCCGTACTGCCAGTGCCAGGCCAGGCCCGCCTTGGTGGACGTGTGCCAGGAGACGGTCAGCACGAGGGTCGGTGTGAGCGGCGTGGGCAGCTCGACGGCCGAGGAGTCGGCGCGCACGGGGACCAGACGCATCAGACCCGGCAGCGTCTCGCGGAAGTCGGCGAGGTCGGCCGGCGGGACGAGGATCGGCGGCCCGTCCACGAGATGGCGCAGGGCCGGCGGCACCGGCGAGGCCGTCGCGGCGACGACGAGGTGCCCGGTGTCGTCGAGCAGGCCGACGACCGAGGCGGGCGAGCCGACCAGGACGACGGACTCGCCGCGCCAGGTGCGCTCGCCGAGGGTGACCGCGGCCCGCATGGTGGTGCCGCCCTCGACGTCGCCGAGCTCGGCGACCACCTCGGCCGCCTCGTCGGCGATCGCGACGGATCGCAGCGGCCGCGCGGCGAGCAACTGCACTCCGGCGTCGCGGGCGTTGCGCAGCGCGCGGACCACCTGGTCGCCGAACTCGTCGAGCGAGGGCGCGACGCCCGCGGAGTAGTAGCCGCGGCGACCGGCCCACTGGGTGTGCAGCGCGGCCAGCGCGTCGGCCTGGCCGGGCACGAACCCGCGCGGGCTGCCGGCCACGTCGGCCCAGTCGGCGCCGGTCTTGATCCAGGGCTTGCTCTTGCCCCGGCGCAGCGGACGCACCCGTAGCGTGGGCCCGGGGGTGCGGTAGCCGCCCCGGCCCTGGTCGAGCGAGAGCTCCAGCGCCAGCGGCACCTCCTCGCGCACCAGCGGCTGCTGCCGCTCGAGCTCGCCGACCAGCCGCTCCAGGGAGCGTCGCCACGCCGCCTCGCCCGCCGGCTGGGTGAAGGTCTGGCGCAAGGTCAGCGCGAGCGCCGCGCCGTGCTTGCAGACCGACCGCACCGGGCAGCTGCACACCGTGAACAGCCAACCGGCGTAGTCGGCGTTGGGCGCCTCGGCATGCAGCTGCACCTGATAGGGCGTCTCGCGGGTGCCGAGCACCTCGGCGGTCGCCGTGACGGAGCCGGCCGACAGCATGCCGATCTCGGGGCGTCGTACGCCGCCGTCGGCCACGATGCCGCGGGCACGGTCCATCGTCTGGGCGTCGAAGTGGCGCGCCAGGAAGTCGTCGGTCAGCTCGGCGAGGACGTTCACGGTCCGCTCATCGTGGCACGCGGGTCCGACGGTGCGGACATCCATCCACAGGGGCGCTCAGCGCCCGGCGCGGCGCCGCTTCCCGCTGCCCTCGGGGAAGGGCCAGGCCAGCGTGATCGATCCGCCGCGGGGGAGACTCTCCCAGCGGCCCGAGAAGTCGTCGTAGCGCGCGAACAGGCGCGCCAGCAGGTCGGCGTCGACGCCACCGTCCTCGACCCGACCGGGCCACGCCGGATCCGGTCGGCGCCGGCCGCGGGCCACCTCCCACAGGGCGACGGTGAGCGAGGCGAGCCGCTCCGAACGGGCCATGTCGGCCGACTCCTCGGGAGTCGGGGGCCGACGGTTCTTCAGCGACGCGCGCCGGGCCGCGGGGTCCACCGGCCAGAAGAGGCCGTCGTCGCCGTCGGCCGCGGCCAGCCGGCCGTAGACCCCGCCGCGGAGGCCGTCCTCGATCTCGACGAGCAGGTGCGCCACGTCGTGGGGGACGGCGTCGCTGTGGCCGGGCCCGTTGCGCGGGGCCAGCGCGGCACCCACCGTCCGGCGTACGGCGATCTCGTACCGCCCGGCGAGCTTCGTGAAGGTCACGTCCACGCCACCATGCTCCGGACCGGCGGGGGCCCGGGCAACCGGATTTCAGCCCGTCGCGGTGCCGAGGTGGCGGTCCGGGTGCCGGGCCAGGTAGTCGGTGACGGGCAGCGGCGAGCGCTGGCGGTAGCCGCGCGGCAGCCAGAGGTCGCCCTGCTCGGAGAGGTAGAGGATCTGCCAGCGGTACAGCCCGGCGAGGGCGCCGGGATCGCGCTCCAGGATCCGGGCATAGGCCCGGATGCCCCGCACATAGCCGGTGTGCCGGTTGTAGGCGTGCAGTGCGGCGTCGAGCCGGTCGGCGCGGTCACCGCCGTTGGCCGCGAGGTAGCGGGCCGCGGCCAGGATCGAGTCGCGCGGGTCGTCGATGTCGCCCTCGCCGTACCGCGCCCAGGTCGCCGGCATGAACTGCATCGGCCCGCGCGCCCCGGCGGTGGAGAAGCCGCGGATCTTGCCGAACCCGGTCTCCACGAGGTTGACCGCCGCCAGCACCGGCCACGGCACGCCGAACCTCCGCTCACCCTCCTCGAAGTGAGCACGGAGGTCGGCCAGGGGAGCAGGGGCGACGATCCGCCAGGCGGGGACCTGGCCGGACAGCCGGGTGAGCACGCTCCGCAGCTCGCCGCGGGCCTCGATGTGGTCGGCCATGGTGTCCCGGTAGGGACCGGCGGCGTCGAGGACGGCGTCCTGCCAGCCGGCGCGCCGCGCGAGCTGACGGTAGAGCACCTGGGTCTCGAACGCCGCCTGCTCCAGCGCGCCCTCATCGGCACCCGGGGCCCGGACGGCGTCCTCGGCGGCCACCAGGCGGCGGGCCAGCTCGTCGGGAGTCGTCGCGAGCGCGGGAGCGGTCAGCCCGGGCTTCGCTGCCGGCGGGGGCGTCGGGGCCGGTGGGGGTGCCGGCGGCACGGACGACGTCGCCGGCGCCGGGGTGCGCGTCGTGGGACGCGGCGCGGGGTCGCCGCCGCAGGCCGCCAGCAGGGCAGCCGCGGCGACGAGGGCCACCGTCGGCCGCGGGCCGGGCATCAGCCCCGCTCGCCGCCGGGCACCCACAGCACGTCGCCCTGCGCGCGGTTGGCATGGCGGGCCAGGATGAACACCAGGTCGGAGAGCCGGTTGAGATAGGTGATCGCGACCTTGTTCATCACCTCCCCGTGCACCTCGTACGCCGCCCACGCGGCCCGCTCGGCCCGGCGTACGACGGTGCGCGCGACGTGGAGCTGGGCGGCGGCGGGCGTGCCGCCGTTGAGGATGAACGAGCGCAGCTTGGGCAGGTGCTCGTTGTAGGCGTCGCACCAGCCCTCCAGGCGGTCGACGTAGTCCTGCTCGACGCGCAGTGGTGGGTACTCGGGCTCGGCGACCACCGGCGTCGACAGGTCGGCGCCGACGTCGAAGAGGTCGTTCTGCACCCGGAACAGCACCTGGACGACGTCGTCCTCGAGCTCGCCGGTCGCGATCGCCACCCCGAGGTGGGCGTTCGCCTCGTCGACGTCGGCGTAGGCCTGCAGACGCAGGTCGGTCTTGGTCGTGACGCTCATGTCGCTCAGCCGGGTCTGGCCGGCATCGCCGGTGCGCGTGTAGATGCGGGTGAGGTTGACCATGACTCGGAGCGTAGTCCGGCGGCCCGCCGGAAAAACTTCGGACCGAGATGCAACCGATCGGACTGCTGGAGCGTCATGGTGGGTAACAGGCGTGTGGGGCGTCTGTCCGGATCGGTCTCGGGAGGGAAACCAATGGGAGCACGGCAAGCCACCGCCATCCTCGTTGAGCACGTCCTCGGCGAGCCCGTCCTGGTCCTGGCCGGCGACCTCGATGTCCGGTCGACCGGTGAGCTGCGCGCGGCGGTCCACGACCACATCCGCGTCTGTGGCACCGACCGGATCAGCCCGGTCGTCATCGACATCAGCGCCGTCCGCTCGGTCGACGCCACCGCCCTCAAGGTGATCGCGGCCGCGAGCCGGCAGGCGCAGCGCTACGGCGTGCGCGTCGTCCTGCGCGGAGCCCAGCCCGCGGTGCGCCGGATGCTGCACCTCACCCGACTGATCCGGCTGATCGAGCTCGAGCGGGAGCCGATCCCCGCCTGAGCGCCTCCCCAACGCCGCCGGCTCGGGGGCGGCGTTGTGGACAACCCCACACGTCAGGCGGTTACCAAGGGGTAGTGATCGGCCTACGCTTCGGCCTATGAGCACCTCGCCCGACGCAGCCGGCACCGCCGGGAAGGCCGAATCGACCAGGCACCCCAAGGACCGCCCGTGGGTGATGCGGACCTACGCCGGCCACTCGACCGCGGAGGCGTCCAACGCGCTGTACCGCACCAACCTGGCCAAGGGCCAGACCGGCCTTTCGGTCGCCTTCGACCTGCCCACGCAGACCGGCTACGACCCCGACAGCCCGCTGTCGCGTGGCGAGGTCGGCAAGGTCGGCGTACCGGTGCCGCACCTGGGCGAGATGCGCAAGCTCTTCGACCAGATCCCGCTCACCGAGATGAACACCTCGATGACCATCAACGCGACCGCCATGTGGCTGCTCGCGATGTACCAGGTCGCCGCCGAGGAGCAGAACCCCGAGGCCTCGCCGTCCGAGGTCGCCCACCAGCTCGCGGGCACGACGCAGAACGACATCATCAAGGAGTACCTCTCGCGCGGGACCTACGTGTTCCCGCCGGAGCACTCCCTGCGCCTGATCGGCGACATGATCTCGTACACGGTCCACGAGATCCCGAAGTGGAACCCGATCAACATCTGCAGCTACCACCTGCAGGAGGCCGGCGCCACGCCCGTGCAGGAGATCGCCTACGCGATGTGCACTGCGATCGCCGTCCTCGACCAGGTCAAGAACTCCGGCCAGGTCTCCGACGACGACTTCGAGAAGGTCGTCGGCCGGATCTCCTTCTTCGTCAACGCGGGCGTCCGGTTCGTCGAGGAGATGTGCAAGATGCGCGCCTTCGTCGAGCTGTGGGACGAGATCACCCGCGAGCGGTACGGCGTCACCGACGAGAAGATGCGCCGCTTCCGCTACGGCGTCCAGGTCAACAGCCTCGGCCTGACCGAGGCGCAGCCCGAGAACAACGTCCAGCGGATCGTGCTCGAGATGCTGGCCGTCACGCTCTCGAAGAAGGCCCGCGCCCGCGCCGTCCAGCTGCCCGCGTGGAACGAGGCGCTCGGCCTGCCGCGCCCGTGGGACCAGCAGTGGTCGCTGCGCCTGCAGCAGGTCCTCGCCTTCGAGTCCGACCTGTTGGAGTACGACGACATCTTCGACGGCTCACCGGTCATCGAGGCCAAGGTCCGCGAGCTGGTCGAGGGCGCCAAGGCGGAGATCGACCGGGTCCAGGCCATGGGCGGCGCGATCGCCGCCGTCGACTCGGGCTACATGAAGCAGGAGCTCGTCTCCTCCCACGCCCGCCGTCGTGCGGCGATCGAGGCCGGCGAGGAGATCATCGTCGGCGTCAACAAGTTCGACACCACCGAGCAGAGCCCGCTCACCGCGGACCTCGACGGCGCGATCATGGTCGCCGACCCCGAGGCCGAGAAGGCCGCGCTCGCCTCGGTGGAGGCATGGAAGGCGCAGCGTGACGCAGGCGAGGTCGAGGCCGCCCTCGCCCGACTGGCCGAGGACGCCAAGTCCGGCACCAACCTGATGGCCGCCACCCTCGCCGCCGCCCGCGCGGGCGCGACCACGGGGGAGTGGGCCGGCGTGCTGCGCGAGGTGTTCGGCGAGTTCCGGGCTCCGACCGGCGTCGCCGGCGCCGTGGGCGTGGCCGAGGCCGGCGCCGAGCTGACCGCCGTCCGCGAGGCCGTCCGGACCACGGGCGAGGAGCTCGGCGGACGCCTGCGCCTGCTGGTGGGCAAGCCCGGCCTCGACGGGCACTCCAACGGCGCCGAGCAGGTCGCCGTCCGCGCCCGCGACGCGGGCTTCGAGGTGATCTACCAGGGCATCCGGCTCACCCCGGAGCAGATCGTCGCGGCCGCGGTCGCCGAGGACGTCCACTGCGTCGGTCTCTCGATCCTCTCCGGCTCCCACATGGAGCTGGTGCCCGCCGTCCTCGACGGACTCCGTACGGCGGGGATGGGTGAGGTGCCGGTGATCGTCGGCGGGATCATCCCCGAGTCCGACGGCAAGGCGCTCGTCGAGCTCGGCGTCGCCGCCGTCTACACCCCCAAGGACTTCGGCCTCACCGAGATCATGGGCGGCATCGTCCAGGTGATCCGGAAGGCCAACGGCCTGGCCTGACGGCGGCGCTCGCCCTTGTAACTAAGGGTTACAGAAGGGATTTGGGGCTGGTGTGACCAGAGTGGTGGATAACCGTGCTGTAACACTTAGTTACATGTCGTCGGCCGCGATCACCCGGGACAGCGAATCGGCGTCGCGGCCGACCACCGTCGTACCGTCGGCGGCCGTCAGGATCGGACGCTGGATGAGCCGGGGGTGGGCGGACATCAGGTCCAGCCACTCCCGGCGGTGGTCGGTGTCCTTGGCCGGCAGTGAGACACCGAGCTTGGAGGCGTCCGCGGTGCGGGCGATGTCCCAGGGCTCCAGTCCGAGCCGGGCCAGCACGTCCTC
Source organism: Nocardioides sp. L-11A (assembly GCA_029961745.1). Lineage (NCBI taxonomy): Bacteria > Bacillati > Actinomycetota > Actinomycetes > Propionibacteriales > Nocardioidaceae > Nocardioides > Nocardioides sp. L-11A. Next base: position 3,526,324 of record CP124680.1, on the reverse strand, counting down.
GAGCTCGGCGACCGTCGGCGGCTCGTCGAGGTAGCGGCGCACGGTGTAGTCGACGCCGGCGGCGCGCAGCTCGCTCTCGGCGGTACGGCACTTCGAGCACGCGGGGTTCAGCCAGATCTCGATCACGTCGGCACCCTAGTGCCCTCGGCCCAGGGTGACGTGGGTCACGTCAGTTAGGTCTGCCTACCCTCATTGTCCTATCCTCGTCTGCGTGGGCAAGGGCAAGAAGAAGTCGAAGGGGAAGCAGAAGCTCCCCAAGACGAAGTGCTGCGTCTCGAAGTCGAAGTGCGGCCGCTGCCCCCTGCGCATGCTCAAGGAGGGCACCCTGCCCGACGGGCTCACCGTCAAGCGCCGCGTCCTGGTGACGACCAGCGGCAAGAAGGTGACCAAGAAGGACCTGCAGAAGGCCGCCTGAGAGCGCCGGAGCGCCGGTCGGCCACTAGGCTGGCGCCATGGCTGCCCCGCGTTTCACCGACCAGCTCAACGTCCAGATCGGCAACGAGTTCGCAGCGCACCACCAGTACCTCGCGTGCGCGGTGCACTACGACGCCCTGACGATGCCGCAGTTGGCCGCGTTCTTCTACGGGCAGGCGCTCGAGGAGCGGCAGCACGCCATGATGATGGTGCAGTACCTCCTCGACACCGACGCCACCGTCGAGATCCCCGGTGTCGAGGCGCCGGTCGCGGCCTTCGAGGACGTCGTGGCGCCGATCGCGCTGGCCCTGGAGCAGGAGAAGCGGGTGACCGAGCAGATCAACGGCCTGCTCCGCGTCGCGCGCGAGGAGAACGACTTCGCCTCCGAGCAATTCATGCAGTGGTTCATCAAGGAGCAGGTCGAGGAGGTCGCCACGATGAACGACCTGCTGACCGTGGTGACCCGCAGCAAGGACGACATCAACGCGATCGAGGACTGGGTGGCGCGCGAGCGCGGCGGGGGCGACGCCGACCCGACCGCCCCGCCGGCCGCCGGCGCCTGAGCAGCTCCGACCTCCTCCGGGCGCGCGGGCGTCACCCCGGGTCAGCGGTCGGCGTGCCGCCGACGGAACAGCACGACCGCCACCACGATCCCGAGCGCGGCACCCGCCAGGCCGCCGATGCCCGTGCCGCCGTCGTCCGACACGGCGTGGCCCACGGCCGCGCCCAGCAGTCCGACGGCGATGACGACGCAGAGCAGGATCACGTTGAAGAACATCTCGCGGAAGTAGAGCCGCGAGAAGCTCTCGGCGGGCTCTCCGTCGGCCGCGCCGGTGCCGACCGACCGCACCGTCGGGCTTGTCGCGCCCGTCGGGCCGGCCGTGCCGGTCGGGGCTGCTGCGGCACCGGTGTCGCCCGGCAGGGGGATCGCCTTGACCACCGCCGTCACCGGCAGGGGGCCGTAGATGTGGGGGAAGGTCTCCTCGGCGCCGGGCGCAGGCACCTCCTCGACGATCGGTACGTCGAGCCGCGCCGGGTCGATCTGGAGCAGCACCATCGGCTCGGTGACGTCGGCGTAGAACCGGTCGCGCACGCCCGTCCACTGGTCGGCGCGGCTGGCGTGGATGAACCCCACCTCGGCCAGCGACCGGTCGCGGGTCGAGACCGTGTAGCTGCCCGCGCGCTGCGCGGTCTCCCAGTCGCGGAGCAGGGCGATATGGAAGATCGGCGTCATCGGGCCGGGCTCAGAACAGCCGGTCTTCGGCGTTGTCGAGGCCGCGGAGGGCGTCGTAGTCGATCACCGCGCAGGAGATCCCCCGATCCTCGGCGAGCACCCGGGCCTGGGGCTTGATCTCCTGGGCGGCGAAGATGCCGCGCACCGCTCCCTTGCCGGTGAGCAGCGGGTCGCGGTTGAGGAGCTCGAGATAGCGGGTGAGCTGCTCGACGCCGTCGATCTCGCCGCGCCGCTTGATCTCGACCGCGACCGAGAGCCCCGCGCCGTCGCGGCACATCAGGTCGACCGGACCGATCGCCGTCGGGAACTCGCGGCGGACCAGGGTCAGGCCGTCGGCGAGGGTCGCGGGATGCTCCGCGAGGAGCTCCTGGAGGTGCTTCTCGACCCCGTCCTTCTGCAGGCCCGGATCGATGCCGAGTTCGTGCTGCGTGTCGTGGTGAATCTCGTCGATGAGGATCCGCAGCGTGTCCGGCGTCTGGCCCTTGGCCGCCTTCGCGGTGACCGTCCACTCGACCCGGCCGTCCTCGTCCTTGCCCTCGCGGACGGTGCACGGCGGCGACATCCAGTTCAGCGGCTTGTAGGAGCCGCCGTCGGAGTGCACGAGGACCGAGCCGTCGGCCTTGATCATGAGCACCCGGGTGGCCATCGGCAGATGGGCGGTCAACCGGCCTGCATAGTCCACCTGGCAACGCGCCACGACGAGTCTCACGAGCCAGCAACATACCCTCAGCCCCGTGGAGATCGAGCCCGACCAGCCGTGGTGGCGTCCGGAGCAGGGGAGTACGACGGCCTGGCTGCTCTCCGTCCGGGTCCAGCCGGGCGCGTCCCGCACCGGCGTGGCCGGTCCGACCGGCGTCGACGGTGCGGAGCTGAAGGTCCGGCTCGCGTCGCCGCCCGTGGACGGCCGGGCCAACGACGAACTGGTGCGGTGGCTGGCCAAGCAGCTCGGCGTACCCCGCTCGGCGGTGGAGCTGGTCCGCGGTCAGACCTCGCGCTCGAAGGTGGTGCGGGTCGTCGTACCGCGGCCGCGGGACTGAGTCTTGTGACCTCGGTCTCGATCGCTGTCCGATGGTTACCGACGGGTAGTCAGGGCCCTCGCCGGGTGTCAGAATCCGGCCCATGACTTCGAGCGAGCAGATCTTCAACACGCTGGTGCTGCCGTACCTCAACCACGCGGTCCGCACCTACGAGTCGGGTTACGCCTCGGTGAGCGACATCGACGCGGCCATGCGCTTCGGCTGCGGCTACCCGAAGGGTCCGCTGACCGTCGTGGACGAGATCGGCATCGCCCAGGTCCGCGACCTGCTGGGCGCCCGCTTCGCCGAGACCGGCGACCACCTCCACGAGCCGGCCGGCCTGCTCGACAAGCTCGTTGCCGAGGGACGCACCTTCGCCGACGAGGCCGCCGCCGCGGGCGAGGGCGCCGCGCCGACGTTGCGCCACGAGATCACGAGCGTGGGCGTGGTCGGTACCGGCACGATGGCCTCGGGCATCGTCCAGGTCTTCGCGCAGGCCGGGTACGACGTCGTCTTCGTCGGCCGCAGCCAGGACAAGCTCGACGGCGTCATCGGCTACATCACCAAGAACCTCGACCGCGCCATCGCCAAGGGCAAGGGCACCGAGGGCGACAAGGATGCGCTGCTCGGCAGGCTGACCGGCTCGACCGAGCGCGAGGCGCTGGGCGGCGTCGACATCGTCGTGGAGGCGATCGCCGAGGACCTCGAGCTCAAGCTGCAGCTCTTCCGTGACCTCGACCGGATCGCCAAGCCGGGCGCCATCCTCGCGACCACCACCTCCTCGCTCCCGATCACCAAGCTGGGCGAGGCGACCGGCCGCCCGCAGGACGTGATCGGCATGCACTTCTTCAACCCGGCCCCGGTGATGAAGCTGGTCGAGATCATCACGACCGCGGCCACCTCCGCCGAGGTCGACGAGACCGTGCGCGCGCTCACCGCGAACGTCGGCAAGGTCGGCGTCTCCGCCGGCGACCGGGCCGGCTTCATCGTCAACCTGCTGCTGTTCCCCTACCTCAACGACGCCATCAAGCTGGCCGAGAGCGGTGTGGAGCTGGCAACCATCGACGCCGCGATCAAGGAGACCGCCGGCCTGCCGATGGGCCCGTTCGAGCTGCTCGACGTCGTCGGCAACGACGTGTCGCTGGCCATCCAGAAGGAGCTGCACGGCGAGTTCGGCGAGCCGGGCTTCGCGCCGGCGGCCACCCTGGTCGCCAAGGTCGAGGCCGGCGAGCTCGGTCGCAAGACCGGCAAGGGTTTCCACACCTACTGAGCCCGCCGAAAAGTGCTGCGGTTTGGGACCAAACCGCAACAATTCGGGCCTCGGACGTGCGGTTTGTGCCCAATCGGCGGGTCGTGGAGGGCACTGCGGAGCTGGGCGACGGGGGCCAGTAGGCTCGCTGCGTGACGCTTCACCACACGGCTCTCGGGACCACCGGGAGCCGTGTGGTCTTCCTGCACGGCCTCTTCGGCCAGGGCAAGAACTGGACCGGTGTCGCCAAGCAGCTGGCCGAGCGGCACCGGGTCCTGCTCGTCGACCTGCCGCACCACGGTCGCTCGCCGTGGCCGGACCGGTTCGACTTCGCCGGGGCCGCCGGTGACGTTCTCGCCACCGTGAGCGCGGCGGGTGGCGACGAGCCGATCACGCTGGTCGGGCACTCGCTCGGCGGCAAGGTCGCGATGGTGCTGGCCCTGCTCCACCCCGAGCGGGTCGAGCGCCTGTGCGTCGCCGACATCTCGCCGGTGACCTACCCCGAGAGCCGTGAGTTCCCCGGCTACATCGCCGCGATGCGCGACCTGGACCTGACCCGGGTGGTGCACCGCGCCGACGCGGACCGGCTGCTCGCGCCCGCCGTACCGGACCCGACGGTGCGCTCCTTCCTGCTCCAGAACCTCCGCCGCGACCCCACCGCGGCGTCCGGGTGGTCCTGGCAGGTCAACCTCGATGTGCTCGACCGGGACCTCGCCGAGATCAGCGCCTGGCCCGAGGAGGAGCTCGCCGGACGGGCGCCGTACGACGGCCCGGTGCTGTGGCTCGCCGGTGGCCGCTCGTCGTACGTCCTCCCGGACTACGAGCCCGCGATGGACCGCTGGTTCCCGCGCAACCGCAAGGTGACCCTCAAGGACACCGGGCACTGGCTGCACTCCGAGCGCCCCGAGCTCTTCCTCGAGGTGCTGCGCCGGTTCCTCGGAGACTGAGGGTCCGACGCCGTCGGTGCCCTCGGCGCCCGTACCTACTCGACCGCCTCGAGCTGCCGGGCGATCTCGGCCGCGGTCGAGCGGAGCCGGGCGATGATCTCGGGGAACTCCGCCGGCGCGGCGGTCACCGACGGCCGGGCTGCGGCCATGGCGGCGACGAGCCCGGACCGCTCGGTGCGGATGGGGACGGACACGGCGTGCAGGCCGATCTCGTTCTCGCCGAGGTTGGTGGCGTAGCCCTGCTCGCGCACCGTCGCGAGCTCGCGCTCGAGCGCCGTGAGGGAGTCGACGGTGTGCTCGGTGACCGGGGCCGGGTGATCGGGGTAGAGGCTGCGCAGGTGCTTGCTCGGGAGGTCGGCGAGCAGGATCTTGCCGCTGCTCGTGCTGTGCGCGGGGAACCGGGAGCCGACGCGCGCGGTCACCCGCACCGGGCGCGGGCTCTCCGCTCCGTCGATGAACCGGATGTCGGAGCCTTCGAGGACGGAGAGGTGGATGGTCCACTCGATCTCCTTGGAGAGCCGCACGATGTGCGGCATGGCGACCTGGCGCAGCTGGCGGTGACCGGTCGACGCGAGGGCGATCTCGACGAGGACGCTGCCCGGCACATAGGCCCGGCGGATCGGGTCGTGGCGCAGGAAGCCCACATAGGTGAGCGTCGACAGCAGGCGGTGGGCCGTCGAGCGGGCCACGCCGAGCTCGTCGCTGACCTGGGTCACCCGGATCTCCGGGGCGTTGCGCAGCTGCATCAGGATCCGTAGCGCGTTCTCCGCGGAGTCGATCAGGTACGCGGGCCTCCGCTCCGGCTGGGGGTCGCTCATGGCAGAACCTCTCGCTCTCAGGTGGGCCGACCGGCAAGAGACTACCCACAGCTCCGCGGTTTGTCTTGCACAGCAGAAAAGATCTGACAACTAGTGCCGTTCTGCGAGACATACTGCTTCAATCGGGCCACCGAGTGATCTCCACCACAGGAGGTGGGGAGTGAAGGAGGCAACGTGAGCGAGCACCGCAGGTCAGCGGCGACGTTCGAGGGATCGGTCCCGCTGGGGCAGCTCCCGGAGCCGGGCGAGGTGCCGAGCCACATGACGGCGCTCGTCGTGCGGGCGGAGCGCTTCGGCGACCCGCAGACCGCGTTCCAGGTCGAGGAGCGGATCGAGGTCCCTCCGCTCGGTCCGGACGAGGTCCTCATCGGCGTCAAGGCCGCCGGCGTCAACTACAACAACGTCTGGGCGGCGCGGGGCTACCCGGTCGACGTGATCGCGGCCCGCCAGCGGGCGGGCGAGCCCTACGACTTCCACATCGGCGGATCCGACGCATCGGGCATCGTCTACGCGACCGGCGATGCCGTCAGCGACATCCGCGTCGGAGACGAGGTCATCGTCCATCCGGGCTACTGGGACCCCGCCGACCCGTGGATCGCCACGGGCAAGGACGCGATGATCGCGCCGAGCGCGCAGATCTGGGGCTACAACACGAACTTCGGCTCCTTCGCCCAGTTCGCGCGCGTCCAGGCGCACCAGGTCCTGCCCAAGGCCAGCCGGCTCAGCTGGGCCGAGGCGGCGGCACCGACCCTGGTCGGCACCACGGCCTACCGGATGCTGCACGGCTGGGCGGGCAACACCCTGCAGGCCGGCGACGTCGTACTCGTCTGGGGAGGCTCGGGCGGTCTCGGCACCCAGGCGATCCAGCTGGCGAGCCTGGCGGGCGCCCGGGCGGTCGCGGTCGTCTCCGATGACGAGCGCGGTCAGTACGCCGAGAAGCTCGGCGCGATCGGCTACATCAACCGCAATGACTTCTCCCACTGGGGCATTCCGCCGCTGGTCGACGACGCGGACGGGCAGAAGGCATGGACGGCCGAGGCCCGGCGCTTCGGCAAGGCCGTCTGGGACATCGTGGGGGAGCGCAAGGACCCGGCGATCGTGTTCGAGCACCCCGGCAGCGCGACCATCCCGACCAGCATCCTCGTGTGCGAGCCCGGCGGCATGGTCGTCATCTGCGCCGGCACGACCGGCTACGACGCGATGGTCGACCTCCGCTACCACTGGACGCGGCAGAAGCGGCTGCAGGGCAGCCACGGGACCAACGACGAGCAGGCCCGCGCCTACAACGACCTCGTCCGGGACGGGGCGATCGACCCGTGCGTCGGTCGCGTCGTGCCCTTCGCCGACCTTCCGCGTGTGCATGCCGAGATGGGACGCGGCGAGCAGGTCTTCGGCAACACGGTCGCGCTGGTCGCGGCGGCCGACGAGAACGACGGACGGGGCTGAGCCGGATGACGACGACGACAACGACACCGGCGGGTGTGCGGGCCGACGGCTACGAGGATCTACTGGTGAGCGTGACGGCGGGTGTCGCCACGATCACGCTCAACCGCCCGGCCAAGCACAACGCCCTGCGGCAGCAGACGTTCGCGGAGCTGGGCCGGGCCTTCGACGCGGCGGACGCCGATCCCTCGGTGCGGGCGATCGTGCTCACAGCCGCCGGCGACCGGATCTTCTGCTCCGGGATCGACCTCGATGCCGACGGGCTGCCGGACAACTCCCAGGAGTGGGACGACCACACCCGCGGCAACGCCGCGGTGATCAGCAAGATCTGGTACTGCGACAAGCCGGTGATCACCGCACTCAACGGCGGCGCCATCGCCGGCGGCTGCAACCTCGCGGTGGTGGGCGACCTCACGATCGCCGCCGAGCACGCCTTCCTCTCCGAGCCAGAGATCCGGCACGGTGCACTCTCGCCGCTGCTGATGCTGCCCTGGCTCATGCAGTTCAAGGCATTCAACGAGCTCTACCTGACCGGCGACCGGCTCTCCGCCGAGCGGGCCCGCGAGTCCGGCCTGGTGAACCGTGTGGTGCCGGCGGACCAGCTGCGGGCCGAGGCACAGCGGTTGGCCGAGCGGGTCGCCCACGCGCCGGCGTACGCCGCGACGCTGGCGAAGCGGGCGGTCCGGCTCACGCTCGACATCCAGGGCTTCAAGGCGGCGCAGGACGCGCACCGCTATATCGACACCTACCTGCTGGCATCGAACGGCGTGACCGAGAAGGAGCGGCTCATGAGCATCCTCGCGGAGCAGGGCATGGGCGCGTTCCTCCGCGAGCGGGACACGCCCTACGGGGAGCGATGATGGCCGAGCTCGCGGCGCTGCTGGACCCCGCGTCGATCGCCGTCGTCGGTGCCTCGCCACGGGGCAACCGCGGCAGCCAGATCCTGGAGAACCTGCGCAGGTTCGGGTCGACCGCGCGCATCCATCCCGTCCATCCGACCGCCGCGAGCATCGCCGGCTACGACGCGGTTCCTGACCTCGGATCGCTGCCGGAGCCGGTCGACTTCGTCGCCGTCGCGCTCGGCGCGGAGCCGGCGCTCGACGTGCTCGAGGAGGCGATCGCGGGCGGGGCGCGGGCCGGCCTGCTCATCGCCAGCGGCTTCGGCGAGGGCGCGACGGGAGGTGAGCGCCGGGAGCGTCTGAGCCGGCTCGTCGGCGAGTCCGACTTCCTGCTGTGCGGCCCCAACTGCTACGGCATCCTCAACGCGACCACGGGCTTCGCCGCCTACAGCGGGCAGATCGTGACCCCCTTCGCGGCAGGGCGGGTCGCACTCGTGATGCAGTCCGGCGCGCTGACGCATGCCGTCACCGACTCCTCGATCGGGCGCGGCCTGGGCCTGAGTCACCTGATCACGACCGGTAACGAGGTGTCGGTGACGCTCGGGCAGTACGTCGCCGCGCTGGCCGAGGACCCGGGCGTGGATGTGATCGGGGTCTTCCTCGAGGGCCTGCGCGACGCCGAGGAGTTCGCCCGCGCGGCGATCCGGGCCGCCGAGGTCGGCAAGACCGTGGTGGCACTGAGCGTCGGTCGCTCCGAGCTGGGTCAGCGGGCGGCGCTGGCGCACACCGGTGCGGTGGCCGGTCACAGTGAGGCGCTCGCCGGTCTGCTCCGTCGCTGTGGTGTGGTGCAGGCCGACGACCTGGACGAGTTCCGGGAGATGCTGATCCTCTTCTCGAGCCGGATCCGGCCCACGGCCAGGGGACTGGCGGTGGCGTCGATCTCCGGCGGCGGCTCCGGCCTCGTCGCCGACCGGATGACGGAGCTCGGCATCCCGGCGGCACGCCTCGGGGAGCGGGCGACGGCCGAGCTGACCGACGTACTGCCGGACTTCGCCACGGTCGCCAACCCGCTCGACCTGACGGGAGCGGCGGCGGAGGACTCCGGCTTGGCGAGCGCGGCGCTGACCGCGCTGCGCTCGGACCCCCGGGTCGGCCTGGTGGCCCTCGCCCTCAACGTCCTGCAGGGGTGCGACGGCCAGGCCGAGCTGTACCGGGAGCAGGCGCGGGTGCTCGCGAAGCAGGCCGCGCAACCCGGGGCGCCGGTGGTGGCCTTCGGCCTGGCGGGTGGCCCGGCCGACCCGGCGATCGTCGAGGTCCTGAGCGAGCAGGGTGTTCCGCTCCTCGGCGCGATGACCCCGGCGCTCACCGCGATCGGAGCGCTGATGGCATCGGGTGCCGCCCCGGAGCCGTGGGTCGCCCGCCCGACGGTCCCGCGTCGCGAGCTGGGACGCAGTGTCATCGCCGGACAGGAGGCGCTCGAACTGCTGTCCACCGCCGGCATCGAGACCCCGGCCGCCTTCCTGGTGGCCGACGAGGATGCCGTCAAGACGATCGGCGCCGCGCTGCCGGACCTCGCAGTGGTCAAGGTCGAGTCGCCCGGCCTGGCGCACAAGACCGAGGTCGGGGGCGTGCGCACGGGGCTCGCGGGCACCGAGGCCGTGGCGCGCGCCGTCGCCGAGATGCGCGCCGCCATCGCGGCCGGCGTCCCCGACCTGGCGGTGGACGGCTTCCTCGTCCAGCAGCAGGTCACCGGACCGGTGGTGGAGTGCATGGTGGGGGTGGTGCGGGACCCGCAGGTGGGCCCGGTGCTCACTGTGGCGCCGGGGGGTGTCCTCGCCGAGCTCGGCGGCCGGGCACTGACCACCCCGGTGCCGATCACCCGGCGGGAGGTGGAGCGCATGCTCGACTCCTCGCCGCTCGGGCGCCTGCTCGACGGCTACCGCGGGGCGCCGCGAGCCGACCGTACGGCCTTGATCGATCTGGTCGTCGCCTTCGGCGAACTGGTCGACGCCTTCGGGTCCCGGCTCGCCACCGCCGAGCTCAACCCGGTCCTCGTCCGGCCCGAGGGCCGCGGCGCAGTCGCAGTCGATGCTCTGTTCATCAGGGAGGAGTTGTGAGCACGATGTCGAACACCGACGTGTTGTCGGAATCCACGACCACGGACAGCCTGATCACGATCGAGCAGGTGACGCTGGCCTATCCGACGGCCACCGGCACCCCGGTCCAGGCGCTGCATCCGATCGACCTCGAGATCGCCGACGGCACCTTCGTGTCGCTGGTCGGGCCCTCGGGGTGCGGGAAGAGCACCCTGCTCAAGATCCTGGCGGGGCTGCTGCGCCAGAGCGAGGGCGCGGTCCAGCTCGGGGGCCGCGAGCTGAGCGGACCCTCGCCCGACGTGGGCGTCGTGTTCCAGCAACCGGTCCTGCTGCCCTGGCTGACCATCCTGGACAACGTCCTGCTGCCGATCCGGGTGCAGAAACGCGACGTCGCCCGGTCTCGCGACCGCGCCATGGACCTGCTCCGGATGGTCGGACTGGACGGCTTCGAGAAGAGATATCCCGCCGAGCTCTCCGGAGGCATGCAGCAGCGGGCCGGGATCGTGCGGGCGCTCGTGCCCAATCCGCGGATCCTGTTGATGGACGAGCCGTTCGGCGCGCTCGACGCGCTGACGCGCGAACGGATGAACGACGACCTCCAGCGGATCTGGTCCGAGGAGCGCAAGACGGTCTTCTTCATCACCCACTCGATCCCCGAGGCCGTCTACCTCAGTGACCGGGTGCTGGTCATGTCCGAGCGTCCGGGCCGGATCGTGGCCGACTTCTCGGTCGACATCGAGCGGCCCCGCCGGCTCGACGCGACCGGGGACCCGAGGTTCCAGCAGACGGCCACCCAGATCCGTGGCCTGCTCAACGCCCGAGGAGGGATCGACTGATGTCCGCCAATATCGCGGTGAGGGCCGGGCGGGGGACCGCCGCCGCACGCCGATCCACCACGCGCCGCATCGTCCCGGCCGACTGGCTGGCCGTGATCGCCACCTTCGTCGTCGTGGTCGGCGCGTGGGAGGCGATCGTCCGGATCTGGGACATCTCCGAGATCGTCCTGCCGCCGCCGTCGATGATCGCGCAGAGCCTGTACGACGGCCTGGTCCACGGGACCTTCCTGGCGAACCTGCGCTACACGCTGACCGAGACGGTGCTGGGCTTCCTGATCGCCGCGGTGCTCGGCATCGGGCTCGGCGCCCTCGTCTCGGAGGTGCGCTGGATCCGGCGCGCCATCTATCCCTATATCGTCGCCTTCCAGACGGTGCCGAAGATCGCGCTGGCCCCGCTGCTGGTGATCTGGTTCGGGTTCGGAATGACCAGCAAGGTCATCGTCGCGGTGACGGTCGCGTTCTTCCCCATCATCGTCAACACGATCGAGGGCCTGCAGAACACCGAGCAGCAGCGGGTGGACATGATCCGCGCGATGGGCGCGGGGCGGGTCGAGACGTTCCGGCGGGTCAAGCTGCCCTCGGCGCTGCCCTACATCTTCGCGGGGCTCGACGCCGCCATCGTCCTCTCGCTCCTCGGCGCGGTCGTGGGCGAGTTCATGGGCGCCCGGGCGGGTCTCGGCAACCAGATCCTCACCTTCAACGCGGTCCTGGACATCTCCGGCTCGTTCGCCGTGCTGGTGCTGCTGTCCCTGATCGGCTACCTCCTCCACCTGATCCTGGTCCTCGTCCAACGGCGGGTCGTCTTCTGGACCAAGGTCAGCTCCACCTCCAGCGGCGTCTGAGCCGCACCACCCTCGAAGGAGCTCAAGCTCATGCGTGTGCGCACTAGGAAGAACCGGGCGCTGGCAGCGTCCGCCGTCGTGCTGGGACTGACCCTGGCGGCGACCGGGTGCTCGGGAGACCCGGGCGACGACAAGGACTCCATCACGGTGGCGATGGGCCACGAGGCGCCGTACCCGGGGGAGGAGGCGATCCTCTACGCGGTTCCGAAGCGGCTCGGGCTCTTCGACGACTACGGCATCGAGGTCAGCTATATGCCGACCTCCGGCTCGTCGGTCGCGGTCCAGCTGGTCCAGGCGGGCAAGGCGGACCTCGGCCAGGGCAACCCGTCGTCGGTGATGGCGGCGATCAACAAGGGCGTGGACATCAAGATCGTCTACAACCTGATCCCCGAGTACGGCTCCGGACTCGCCGTCCTCGAGGACAGCGCGATCCGGTCGCCCGAGGACCTGGCCGGGAAGACGGTCGGTGTCGCGTCGCTGTCCTCCTCGCGCCTGCCGGAGGCCAAGGCGATGGCCGAGGAGGCCGGTGTGGGGGACGACGTCGAGTTCGTGGCGGTCGGCATCGGGGCCCAGGCGGCGAACGCGCTCACCTCCGGCAAGGTGGACGGGCTCTACCTGTGGGACGCCGCCTACCAGGCGATCGAGCTCAGCGGCACCGACCTGCGGGTGATGGACGACGTCTTCAGCGACGCCGGCATGCTGCTCGACTTCGTCGAGTACGCCAGCACGGACGCGATCAAGGAGAAGTCCGACGCGATCGAGAAGCTCGGCCGGGCCGGCGCGGTCGCCCAGGAGTGGGCGAAGCAGAACCCGGAGAAGGCGCTGGACATGTTCTACGCGGAGTTCCCCAACGCCAAGTCCGACGACGCCGGACGGGCGCGCGACCTGGAGATCCTCAAGGCGACGATCGCGCAGTACGACCCGGCGAACGCCGGTCAGCAGGACTACGGCTACACGCCGGAGGACCGCGCCGAGGCGACGGCCGCCTTCCTCGCGAAGTACGACCTCATCCCCGAGGCGCTGCCCGTGGCCGACTACGTCGACAACTCGCTGGTGCCGGCCTACAACGACTTCACCGCCGAGGACGTGAGCGCCGCGGGGACCTCGAAGTGAGCCTCGACGTCTCGACCGCTGTCGCTCGGACGCTCCTCGCCTCCGGCGTGGAGACCCTCACCGGGCTGATGGGCGACGGCAATCTCCCGCATGTCGTCGCCTTCATCGAGCACGGGGGCAGGTTCGTCCCCACCGTGGACGAGTCGGGCGCCGTGAGCGCGGCGGACGGGATGGCGCGCACGACGTCCGGACTCGGCGCCGCGTCGGTGACGCACGGCCCCGGGTTCACCAACACGCTCACGGCCCTGACCGAGGCCGTGCGGGCGCGGTCGCCGCTGCTGCTCCTGACCGGCGACACCCCCTCGGTGCCGCACCACCTGCAGCGCTTCGACCTGGAGGCGGCCGCGCGGCTGACCGACGCGGCGTACGTGCGGGTGACGTCCCCGGCGGACGCGGTCGGGCAGTTGGAGCGGGCGATGCGCCAGGCAGCGGAGCGCTCGCAGCCCGTGGTGTGCGACATCCCGCTCGACCTCGCGTCGGCGCCGTGCGAGGGGCCCGTGGCCGCGGTGTCCTTCGACCGCCCGCGACTGACTCCGGACGACTCCTCGCTCGACGCGGCGCTCGGCATCGTCGCGTCGGCGCGGAGGCCGGTCGTCCTGGCGGGGCGCGGAGCGGGGGACGCGCGGGAGGAGCTCCTCCTGCTGGCCGGTCAGCTCGGCGCGCCGGTGGCGACGACCCTGCTCGCCAAGGGCATGTTCGCGGGGGAGTCCGGCGATCTCGGGGTCGCCGGGACCGTGGGCCGGACCGAGTCGCTGCGCCTGCTCGCCGAGTCCGACTGCGTCGTCGCCTTCGGCGCCAGCCTCAACCGGTTCACGACCGCCGACGGACTGGTCGGCTCGCGCGGGGCGGTGGTGCAGGTCGACTCCGACGCGGACGCCTTCGGCCGCTACGGTACGCCGAGCGCCACCGTCGTCGGCGACGCCGGGATCACCGCCGGCCGGATGCGCGCGCTGCTAGCCGAGTCGGCTCCGGCCGCGCCGTACTGGCCGGGGGTCCCGGCAGCGCCTCCCGAGCGCGTCGCCGACAGCGAGGAGGGCTCCGGCCTCGACCTCACCGCGGCCCTGCGACTCGTGGACACGGCCCTGCCCGTCGACCGCCTGGTGGTGTCCGACACCGGCCGGTTCGTCTACACGGCCTGGCGCGAGCTGAACGTGGCCGCGGCGGGGGACTTCGTCCACACGCTCAACTTCGCGTCCATCGGCCTGGGGATCGCGACGGGCGTCGGCGTCTCGCTGGCCCACCGTGATCGCCTCACCCTCGTCGTCGCCGGCGACGGGGGCGCGATGATGGGCCTGGGCGAGCTGGCCACCGCGGTCCGCGAGCGGCTGCCCCTGCTCGTCCTCGTCGCGAACGATGCGGCCTACGGCATGGAGTTCCACCACCTGCGCGGCGCCGGCAGAGACCCGGACCACGCCCGGATGGCGTGGCCGGACTTCGCCGACGTCGCACGCGGCTACGGCGCCGAGGGGCACACGGTCCGCTCGCTCGCCGAGCTCAGGGAGGTTCTCGACAGCCTCGGCCCGCTGCCCGCGGGACCCGTCGTACTCGCCCTCGAGCTGGATCCCGCGACGATCGCGGGGGAATGAGCCGTCCGCGGTCGGTCGGGGTCAGCCCTCCTCGGCCTGCCGCGCCCGGTAGGCGGCGACGGCGTTGCGGTTGCCGCAGGTGACCGAGCAGAACCGCTTGGATCGGTTGCGCGAGAGGTCGAGCACGATGCCCTCGCAGGTGTCGTCGGCGCAGACCGAGAGCCGCGACATCTCGTCGGCCCGGATCACGTCGATCATCGCCATCGCGGTCTCGACGAGGATCCGGTCGGGAAAGGGCGCGTCGTTGTCGACCGCGTGCAGGTGCCAGTCGTAGCCGTCGTGGCGGCGCAATTGGGGGAGTGCGGCGGCGTCGCGCAGCATGGTGTTCACGATGTCGGCCGCGTCGTCGCGGTCGGCGGTGAGCAGGTCCCGCAGCCGTGGCGCGACGGCCAGGGTGGCGTCCACCTCGGCCTGGTCGTGGTCGTGGCGGCCGGTGTAGCCGAACTCGGTGAAGAAGGTGTCGAGCTCGTCGGGAGTGCTGATCGTCACCGGGTCGAGACTGCTGTTGACGAGGGCGACGGCAGCCTGGAGGGACAGCGCCGTGTCATGGACGAAGACCACATTGACAGATTACCGCATGCGGCCCTAGCGTCATGAGTCATGACGACGTTGACTCGTGACACCGGTCGCGACGCGACGACCACCGGACTCGCCTTCGCGTTCACGTCGGCGATCGCCTTCGGCCTGTCCGGCTCACTGGCGCGGCCGCTGCTCGACAACGGCTGGACGGCCGGCAGCGTCGTCCTGATCCGGATCGCCATCGGCGCCCTCGTCGTCCTCCCCTTCGGCCTGCTCGCGCTCCGCGGCCGCTGGGGCGTGCTGCGCCGCGGCGCGCCGACCATGCTGCTCTACGGCGGCCTGGCTGTCGCCGGTGCCCAGTTCTGCTACTTCTCGGCCGTGCGTACCCTCGAGGTCGGGCCGGCCCTCCTCATCGAGTACACCGCGCCCGCCGCGGTGGTCGTGTGGATGTGGCTGGTCCACGGCCAGCGCCCCGGCCGGCTCACCGTCGCGGGCGCCGTCGTCGCCGCACTCGGCCTGGTCCTGGTGCTCGACCTGTTCGCCGGCGCTGACGTCGACCTGCGGGGTGCCGCCTGGGCGCTCGGCGCCATGGTCGGCGCGGCGGCGTACTTCGTCATCTCCGCCGACGAGCGCAGCGGGATCCCGCCGCTCACCCTGGCCGCGGGCGGCCTGCTGAGCGGCGGGGCGATGCTCGGCCTGCTCGGGCTCGTCGGGCTGATGCCGATGGAGCTGACCGCTGAGCAGGTCGCGTACGCCGGCATCGACGTCGCGCCGTGGGCGGCCCTGCTGCTGCTCGGTCTGGTCACGGCCGCCCTCGCCTACACGACGGGGATCGCGGCCGGCCGCCGGCTCGGCTCGCGCCTGGCGTCCTTCGTCGCGCTCAGCGAGGTCGTCGCCGCCGTCGTGTGGGCCTGGCTGCTGCTCGACCAGCTGCCGGGGGTCGTGCAGTTCCTCGGCGGAGCGCTCATCCTGGCCGGTGTGGTCGGCGTCAAGCTGGGCGAGCGCGGGGTGCTCGTCGAGCCGGAGGAGCCGGTCCTCGTCTGATGGTGGGTTCCCCGGCGTAGCGTCATTCGCCCCGTGGGCTCCAGCCCACAGAACGTATGACGTTGCGCTCGGGGAGGGTCAGCGCAGGTCCTGCCGGCGGACCACGACCTCCCGCAAGACCAACAGCACCGCGGCGGCGGTGGGAATCGCCAGCAACGCGCCGACCACGCCGAGCAGCCCGGCGCCGATCAGAGCTGCGATCACGATGACCGCGCCCGGCAGGTCGACCGACTTGCTCATCACCCGCGGGTAGACGACGTAGTTCTCGAACTGCTGGTAGATGACGAAGAAGATGACGCACGCGATGCCGGTCTTGAGATCGGTCGCGAACGCGATCGCCGAGACGAGCACGGCCCCGATCGTCGCGCCGATCATCGGGATCACGTCGAGCAGCGCGACGACGAAGGCCAGCGCGACGGCGTACTCGCGCACCTCGGTGAAGTAGAGGAACACCAGCGAGCACACGCCCGCGCAGAGCGCGACCATGAAGGCTCCGGAGACGTAGCCGCCGATATTGGCGATCACCTTGTCGCCAAGGGAGGAGAAGCGCTCCCGGCGCGAGGCGGGGGCGAGCTGGTACACCGCACGGGTGCTCGTCTTCAGCGACGCGAGGAAGTAGAGCGTGAGCACGAAGATCACGAAGGCGTTGAACAGCGCGCCGAGCACCTTGAGGCCGACGCCGAGCGCCCCGCCGAACAGCGTGGAGATGAAGTCCCCGTCGGTGACGAAATCCGTGATCTTGTCGAGGACGCCGTACTCCTCGTTGAGGTCCTGGATCTTCTGGTTGCGCTCCAGCTCGTCGAGCCACACCGGGACGTTCTTGCTCAACGCGGTGACCTGGTCGGTGATGACCGGGACGATGGCAACCAGGAACAGGCCGACCGCGGCGAGCGCGATCACGATGACGACCACGACCGCGAACGATCGGCGCAGGCCGCGACGCTCCAGGAACTCCACCGCCGGGTTCAGTCCCGCGGCGAGGAAGAAGGCGACCACGATCAGCATCAGCGTCGAGCCGATGCCGAGGAGGGCGTTGAAGAGCCAGAACGCGGTCAGCGCGCCCAGTGCGCCGACGAAGCCGACGAAGAACGGCGAGCGGCGGCTGAACGGCTTGCCCGGCTCGCCGTACGGCGACGCGGTGGGCGCGGGTGCGGCGGCGGCCGGGTCGACCCCGGCGTGCTCGCTGACGCCGTCCGCGCTCGTGGCCTCCGGACTGCCGGACCCGCTCAACTGTCGTCCTCGCCGAAGCCGGCGA
This sequence comes from Nocardioides sp. L-11A, assembly GCA_029961745.1. Taxonomy (NCBI): domain Bacteria; kingdom Bacillati; phylum Actinomycetota; class Actinomycetes; order Propionibacteriales; family Nocardioidaceae; genus Nocardioides; species Nocardioides sp. L-11A. Next base: position 3,509,073 of record CP124680.1, on the reverse strand, counting down.
CGAGGTCGGCGAGCGAGGACAGCTGGGCGGTGATCGAGGCACGGCGCTTGGTCAGCCGGTCGAGCTCGGCCCGCTTGGCGGCGATCTCGCGCTGCAGCTCGGCGTCGCCGCTGGACGTGATGGCCTCGGCCTGTGCGCGCGCGGACGCGATGACCTGCTCGGCCTCGCGTCGCGCGCGGGTGAGCACGCCCTCGGCCTCGGTCTGGGCGGCGGCGCGGTTGGCGGCGGACTGCTTGCTGGCCTCGGCCGCGCGGGCCTCCGCGGCGCTGGCGCGCTGCTCGGCCTCCTCGACCAGGCGGCGCGTCTCGGCGACCGCGGTGTTGTGGTGATCGGTGGCCTCGCGGGCCAGCCGCTCCTTCTCCATGGCCAGCGCCCGGCGGGCCTCCTGGACCTCGCGGTCGACCGCCGCGCGCGCCTGCTCGACTTCGCGCTGCGCCTGGCTGCGCTGTTCGGTGGTCTCCTGCTGCGACGCCAGCCGGAGCTGGTCGGCCTCGCGGCGGGCCGCGGCCAGGGTGTCCTCGGCCTCGCTGCGTGCCAGGGCCCGCTCCTGCTCGGCGTCGGTGAGCAGCCGGGTGCGGTTCTCCTCGAGCTCGCGCAGCTGGACCGCACGCATGTCGTCGGCCTCGCGGGCCGCCTCGGCGCGGATCGCCTTCGCGTCGCGGGCGGCCTGGTCGCGGACCTCGGCCGCGTCGGCCTCGGCCGTGGCCCGGATCTCGGAGGCCTCCTCCTCGGCGAGGCGCAGCATGGCGCTGGCCCGACCGCCGAGGCCGGCGTACGACGGGTTGTCCATCTCGGCGAGTTCGCCGCGGAGCCGGGCGACCTCCTTCTCGAGGTCGATCACCCGCTGCTCGGACTCGGTGAGGCTGGCGCCGAGGGTGGCCTTCTCGCTGGCGAGCTGGCGGATCTGCGCGTCGACCGCGTCGCGGTCGTAGCCGCCCTTGCGGACGGTCGGCAGGCCGCCCGTCGCGCCGGGCGCGTTGAAGCCGACCGGGCGTCCGGTCGCGGGCGCGCCCGCAGGCGCGGGGGCTGCGGCGGGTCGCGGGGAAGCGACCTGGCGGGCCGCGGCGGGGGGCCGGGGCGCGGCGGCGGGCGTCTCGGCCGTCTTCACCGCGGGAATGACCTGGGTGGGCTCGTCGTCGGCGGCCTTGGTGGTCACGGTCTTGGGCTCCTCGGTCGGGGTGGGCTCGTCGTCGAAGATGGACAGACCCTCGTCGCTCATGGAACTGAGCCTCCCTGGCTCTCGCTGCGGTCATGGGGGTGCGTGCACGAACCCGCCCATGATCCCTGATCACCCCAACCTTGCCCACCCCGGCTCGCCGGTGCGGACGGAGCCGGCGCGCGATGTGCCGCCACGACATCGACCCGGCGCGTTTGAACGCGCCGGGTCGATGCTCTCAGGACGTTCAGATGCGCCGGGTCGGTGCTCTCAGGACGTTCAGATGCGCCGGGTCGACCACGACAGACGGGCCGGTACGTCGCGCACCGGCCCGTCCGTCGTACCGCCGCTCAGATGCCGCGGAACAGGTTGATCTTGTCGAGGTGCTGCGCGCGGAGCTCGGCGTCGACCACGCCGAGGCCCTCCTGCGGCGCGAGGGCGAGGACGCCGACCTTGCCCTGATGCTTGTTGTGGTGCACGTCGAGGGCTGCCTGGCCGACCTCGTCGAGGGTGTAGACCCGCGACAGGGTGGGGTGGATCTTGCCCTGGGCGATGAGGCGGTTGGCCTCCCACGACTCGCGGTAGTTGGCGAAGTGGCTGGAGATGATCTTCTTGAGGTTCATCCACAGGTAGCGGTTGTCGTACTCGTGCATGTAGCCCGAGGTCGACGCGCAGGTGGTGATGGTGCCGCCCTTGCGGGTGACGTAGACCGAGGCGCCGAAGGTCTCGCGTCCGGGGTGCTCGAAGACGATGTCGATGTCCTCACCGCCGGTGAGCTCGCGGATGGCCTTGCCGAAGCGCTGCCACTCCTTGGGGTTCTGCTGGGTGCCCTCGTCGTTCCAGAACTTCGGGGCGAGCTCGGAGCGGTTGATGACCATCTCGGCGCCCATGTTGCGCACGATCTGGGCCTTCTCCTCGTTGGAGACCACGCAGACCGGGTTGGCGCCGCCGTTGAGGGCGTACTGGGTGGCGAAGCCGCCGAGACCGCCGGAGGCGCCCCAGATCAGCACGTTGTCGCCCTGCTTCATGTTGCCGCCGTTGGCGGAGACGAGCTGGCGGTAGGCCGTGCAGTTCACCAGGCCGGGGGAGGCGGCCTCCTCCCAGGTGAGGTGCTCGGGCTTGGGCATCAGCTGGTTGGCCTTGACCATGGCGACATCGGCGAGGCCGCCGAAGTTGGTCTCGAAGCCCCAGATCCGCTGCGAGGGATCCATCATCGTGTCGTTGTGGCCGTCGGGCGCCTCGAGCTCGACCGAGAGGCAGTGCGCGACGACGCGGTCGCCCGGCTTCCACTTGGTCACGCCCGCACCGACGGCGAGGACGACGCCGGACAGGTCGGAGCCGACGATGTGGTACGGCAGGTCGTGCCGCTTGCCGAGGTCGGACTCCCGGCCGTAGCGCTCGAGGAAGCCGAAGGTGGAGACCGGCTCGAAGATCGAGGTCCACACCGTGTTGTAGTTGATCGCGGACGCCATCACCGCGACGAGGGCCTCGCCGGGACCGAGCTCGGGCAGCGCGACCTCGTCGACGTGCAGCGACTTGCGGGGGTCCTTGTCGCGCGAGGCGACGCCCTCGAACATGTCGACCTCGTCCTTGTGGACGGTGACGGCCCGGTAGGACTGCGGAAGCTCGAGCGCGGCGAAGTCCTCCGCGGAGGCCTCCCCGGATTCGCTGGCGAGGATGGCGTCAAGGATGTGCTGCACGGTCGTCTCCCTGGAATCGGTGCGTGCCAGTGGGCTGGATGGCAATACGGCCGCCGCGAAGATACCCAGTGGTAACCACTCGTAGGTGGGTTCGTGACACTCGTCTCACCGAGCATCGGCCACACGGGCAGTGCGGGGCGGAAGGCGTCGTCCTGGGCTCGGCGGCACGTTCCATGGGCCACCATAGGGCCATGTCGCCGCAGCCGGACCGCCCGTCCACGCCGAGCGCCTCGGCGGCGCTGGTGATCGACCTCAACGCCGACGTCGGGGAGTCCTTCGGGCGCTGGCGGCTCGGCGACGACGACGCGCTGCTGCCCCACCTGACCAGCGCCAACGTGGCCTGCGGCTTCCATGCGGGCGACCCGCTCACGCTGCGTCGTACCTGTGAGACGGCGGTCGCCCACGGCGTGGTCATCGGCGCCCAGGTGGGCTATCGCGACCTGGCCGGCTTCGGGCGCCGCTACGTCGACGTCGCGAGCGCGGAGCTGGCGGCCGACGTGCTCTACCAGCTCGGCGCGCTCGACGGGATCGCCCGCGCGGCAGGGGCCCGGGTCGCCTACGTCAAGCCGCACGGAGCGCTCTACCACGCGGTCTCGCGGCATCCGGAGCAGGCGGACGCGGTCATCGACGCCGTGCGCGCGTACGGCGGGCTCCCGGTGCTCGGCCTCGCCGGCTCGCCCTTCCTGGCCGCGGTGGTCGAGGCCGGCTTGGAGGCGGTGGGCGAGGGCTTCGCCGACCGGGCCTACCTGCCCGACGGCGGGCTGGTGCCGCGCTCGGCTCCGGGCGCGTTGCTGACCGACCCGGTCGCGGTCGCCGCGCAGGCCGTCGAGCTGGCCCGGTCCGGCGACGTGCGCTCGCTGTGCGTCCACGGCGACTCGCCCGGAGCGCCGCAGCTGGCGGCGGCGGTCCGCTCCGCACTGTCCGCGGCCCAGCTGCCCGTGGGCGCCTTCGCCGTCGCCCCGGCATGAGGCTGCTCCCGTACGGCGACCGCGGACTCCTCGTCGAGCTCGCCGCCATGGCGGAGGTGCTCGCCGTGGCCGACCTGGTCCGTGCCCATCCCGACGCCCCGGCGCTGGTCGCCGAGGTCGTCCCCGGAGCCCGCACGGTGCTGCTCGTGGCGAGCCCGGGCGTCCCGCTCGACCGCCTGCGCTCCGTCGTACCGGACGAAACGGTCGTGGATCCGGCCGATCGACGACCGGATCGTCCGGTGCGACGGGGAGAGCCGACCCGGATCCCGGTCCGGTACGACGGCCCGGACCTGGCGGCCGTGGCGGCACTGACCGGGCTGAGCGAGCGGGAGGTCGTGGCCGCGCACACGGGCACGCCGTGGCGGGTGGCCTTCGGTGGCTTCGCCCCGGGCTTCGCCTACCTCGTGGGCGGCGACCCGCGGCTGGTGGTGCCGCGCCGCGACCGACCGCGGACCAGCGTCCCGGCCGGCTCGGTGGGGCTGGCGGGGGAGTTCAGCGGCGTCTATCCGCGCTCGTCGCCCGGCGGGTGGCAGCTGATCGGCCACACCGGCCTGGCGCTGTGGGACCTGGAGCGCGAGCCGCCGGCGCTGCTGACCGCGGGCGCGACCGTGGTCTTCGAGGAGGAGCGATGAACACCCCACGACGTTCCTCTCCTCCGCAACGCTTCACCCCACGAGCCGTTGGCCTCCCCCGCTTCGCTCCTCCGGACCAGAGCCCCGCGGGGACCCCAGGCGGCTCCCCCCAACGACGCCGCGGGGACCCCGCGTGAGCCGGCTCCTCGTGCGCGCCGTGGGCGGGCCGTGCCTGGTGCAGGACACCGGCCGGCGCGGCCACGCCGCCATCGGCGTCGGCGCGAGTGGCGCGGCCGACCGGGCGTCGTACGCGCTGGGCAATCGGCTGCTCGGCAACGCCGCGGGTGCCGCGTCCCTGGAGATCGTCCTCGGCGGCCTCGAGGTCGAGGCGGACGGCGTGGTCTGGGTCTGCGTGACGGGGGCACCGGTGCCGCTGGCGCTCGACGGGCGGGCGGAGCCGACGGGTGCCGTCCTCGCGCTGCGGCCGGGCCGGCGGCTGCGCCTGGGCCTGCCGCCGTCGGGGCTGCGCAGCTATCTCGCCGTGCGCGGTGGCGTCGCGGCCCGGCCGTTGCTCGGCTCGCGGTCCCGGGACACGCTCGCCGACCTGGGGCCCGAGCCGGTGCGTGCGGGCGACGTCCTCGAGGTCGGGGACCGGACCGCGGGGGAGATGCTCGTGGACGCCGTCCCGCCGACGTCGTACGACGAGCGGCCGGTGCTGCGCGTGGTCCGCGGCCCGCGCGACGACTGGGTGGCCGACCCGGACCGGCTGGTGGGGCAGGTCTGGCGGGTGGGCGCCGCGAGTGACCGGGTGGGCCTGCGCCTCGACGGGGATCCGCTCACCACCGTGCCGGGGAAGGGGGAGCTCGCGAGCGAGGGCGCTCTGCGCGGGGCGATCCAGATCCCGCCCGGAGGCGGACCGGTGGTCTTCGGTCCCGACCACCCGGTGACGGGCGGCTATCCGGTGGTCGGTGTGGTCGTCGATGCCGACACCGACCGGCTGGCCCAGCTGCGCCCCGGCGAGGAGCTCCGGTTCCGTTGGGCCTGAACGCTCAGTGCGCTGACGCGCCCCGAGCGGGCTCGACCAGCTCGACGAGAACGCCGCCGGCGTCCTTGGGGTGCACGAAGTTGATCCGGCTGTCCGCCGTACCGCGCCGGGCCTCGGGGTAGAGCAGGCGCAGGCCGCGCTCGCGCAGGATCGCGGAGACCTGGTCGAGGTCGGTGACCCGGTAGGCGAGCTGCTGGAGGCCCGGGCCGCTGCGGTCGAGGAACTTGGCGATCGTCGAGTCCGCGTTGAGCGGGGCGAGCAGCTGGATCTTGGAGTCGGTGTCGCCGACGGCGACCATCGCCTCGCGGACGCCCTGCTCCTCGTTGGTCTCCTCGTGGGTGACGTGCATGCCGAAGTTGTCGCGGTAGAACGCGATCGCCTCGTCGAGGTCGGGCACCGCGATGCCGACGTGGTCGATCGCGGTGAAGAGGTGGGCGGGAACGCCTTCAGTGATGCTCATGGACGTCATTGTGCCGGGGCCGTTGGGCCGTCGCCTCCCGTGTGACATGTTCCTCACCGCCCGCACGCTGGACCCCTCGCCCGCGCGAGATACCCGCGAGTAGAGTCGAAAGCATTCCGACCACACGTCTCACGGAGGAAATATGTCCGACAACCCCAGCGTCATCGTCGCCGGCGCCCGCACGCCGATCGGCCGCCTCCTCGGTGGCCTGAAGACCCTCTCGGCCGCCGACCTCGCGGGCGTCGCCATCAAGGGTGCGCTGGAGAAGGCGGGCGTGGCTCCCGACCAGGTCGACTACCTCATCGTGGGCCAGGTGCTCCAGGCCGGCGCCGGCCAGAACCCCGCGCGCACCGCGGGCATCAAGGCCGGCCTGCCGCTGAGCGTCCCCTCGATCACCATCAACAAGGTGTGCCTCTCGGGCATCAACGCGATCGCCCAGGCCGACCAGCTGATCCGCGCCGGCGAGGCCGAGATCGTGGTCGCCGGCGGCACCGAGTCGATGACCAACGCCCCACACCTGCTGCCCAAGAGCCGCGAGGGCTTCAAGTACGGCGACACCGCGCTCGTCGACTCGATGGCCTACGACGCCCTCTACGACCAGGCGACCCAGCAGGCGATGGGCAACCTGACCGAGGCCGTCAACGCCGACCGTGAGAACCCGCTGACCCGCGAGGAGCAGGACGAGTTCTCCGCCCGCTCCCACCAGCTCGCCGCTGCCGCGCAGAAGAACGGCGTCTTCGACGACGAGATCGTCCCGGTGAGCATCCCGCAGCGCAAGGGCGACCCGATCGTCGTCAGCGCCGACGAGGGCGTCCGTGGCGACACCACCGCCGAGTCCCTGGGCAAGCTGCGCCCGGCGTTCTCCAAGGACGGCACGATCACCGCCGGCTCCGCCTCGCAGATCTCCGACGGCGCCGCCGCGGTCGTCGTGACCAGCAAGAAGAAGGCCGAGGAGCTCGGCCTGCCGATCCTCGCCGAGATCGTCAGCCACGGCCAGGTCGCCGGCCCCGACTCGACGCTGCAGATGCAGCCGGCCAACGCCACCCAGAAGGCGCTCGACAAGGCCGGGCTCAGCGTCGCCGACCTCGACCTGGTCGAGTTCAACGAGGCCTTCGCCGCGGTCGGCATCGAGTCCGCGCGGGCCCTGGGCCTCGACGAGGACAAGGTCAACGTCAACGGCGGCGCCATCGCCATCGGCCACCCGCTGGGCGCCTCCGGCACCCGGATCACCCTGCACCTCGCGCTCGAGCTCAAGCGTCGCGGGGGCGGCGTCGGCGCGGCCGCCCTGTGCGGCGGCGGCGGCCAGGGCGACGCCCTGGTCATCCGGGTCCCCGCCAGCTGACGAGGATCGGCTTGACCGAAGCAGCACCGGCACCTCGGGGCGGCCGTCGTGGGATCACCGCGGCGGCCGTTCCCGACCTGGTGGCCCGGGCCCGTGAGGGCGACCCCCGGTCGGTGGGCCGGCTGGTGTCGCTCGTCGAGGACGAGTCGCCCCTCCTGCCCGACCTGATGCGTGCCCTCGCGCCGTATGCCGGGCACGCGCAGATCGTCGGGCTCACCGGCTCGCCGGGGGTCGGCAAGTCGACGTCGACCAGCGCGCTGATCGGCGAGCTGCGGCGGCGCGACCGCCGGGTCGCCGTCCTCGCCGTCGACCCGTCCTCGCCCTTCTCCGGCGGCGCCCTCCTCGGCGACCGGATCCGGATGGGCGACCACGTCCTCGACCCCGGTGTGTTCATCCGGTCGATGGCGGCCCGCGGGCACCTCGGCGGCCTCGCCTGGACCACGCCGCAGGCGCTGCGGGTCCTGGACGGGGCCGGGTTCGACGTCGTCCTCGTCGAGACGGTCGGCGTCGGGCAGAGTGAGGTCGAGATCGCCGGCCAGGCCGACACCACGGTCGTGCTGCTCGCGCCCGGGATGGGCGACGGGATCCAGGCCGCCAAGGCCGGCATCCTCGAGATCGGCGACCTCTACGTCGTCAACAAGTCCGACCGCGACGGTGCCGACAAGGTACGCCGCGACCTGCGCTCGATGCTCGGCCTCGCCGAGCGCCGTGAGGGTGCGTGGCGCCCGCCGGTGCTCAAGACCGTCGCGTCGACCGGTGACGGCGTGGCCGATGTGGCCGACGCGCTCGACGAGCACGCCGCCTGGCTGCGGGAGAGCGGCGAGCTCCAGCGCCGTCGGGTACGCCGTGCGCGGGACGAGATCGAGACGCTCGCGCTCACCGCCCTGCGCCGCCGTTGGGGGAGTGTCGGCGAGGGCGACCGGCTCGACGAGCTCGCCGCCGCCGTCGTCGCGGGCGAGATCGACCCGCACACCGCGGCGGCCGAGCTCACCGGCTGACGCAGGACCGGGTCAGCGCCGGGCCAGGGAGAGGAACGGCGGTCCCGGCAGGTCGATCCGGACCGCGGCCGCGGCATCGACGATGCCGACCTGGACCGTCTCCTGGCCGAGTGCCAGCCCTTCGGGGTGACGCAGCCGGAGCGTGAGGTGCTCGGTCGGCTCGACCACCGCGTCGGTGCCGATCGGGATCCGGACCTTCGCCGTCAGCCGGCCGGCCGGGAACTCCACGCGGGTCGCGAAGGGTGGCAGGTCGGCGCCGACGCTCGCCGTACCGGACGCGGCCTCGACGCTCAGCGCGGTGTCGCGCCCGGGGGCCTTGTCGAGGGTGAGCCGGACCACAGCCTCGCCGCCCTCCACGCCGTCCTTGGCGACCGCGGTCACGGTCGGCGTCGGGAAGCCGGGTCGGCCCCGCTCGTTCAGCGCGGTGAAGCAGTAGCCCCGCCGCTTCGCCACGCGGACCACCTGGCTCACCGCGGCCACCGAGATCGGCGAGCGGTTGACGCCGTCGTGCTGGAGCACGATGTTGCGGCCGGGACGGAGCTCGGAGAGGATCCGGCGGGCGATCTGCTGCGCGTCACCCGACTGCCAGTCGAGCGAGTCGGCGCTCCACATCACCGGCACGTAGCCCGCGTCGCGGATCGCCCGCCGGGCCGGCGGTGCGAGCGCGCCGTACGGCGGGCGCATCAGGTCGGTCGGGTGCAGTCCGGCCCGCTTCATCGCCCGTCGCGTCGCGCGCAGCGACTGGCGCACCTCCCGGTAGGACTGGGTGCGCATGTCGCGGTGCGCCCAGCTGTGGTTGGCGGTGAGGAACCCGGCCCGCTCCACCTCGCGCGCCGCGCGCGGGTCCGCCGCGACCCGCTGGCCGACCATGAAGAAGGTCGCCGGCACGTCCGCACGGTGCAGGACGCGGAGCAGCCGGCGGGTCGTCGTACGCGAGGGGCCGTCGTCGAAGGTCAGGGCCACCACGCCGGTGCAGCCCGCGCGGGTCACCCGCTCGGGCGGCATCGCCCCCGCCGGGGACGCGATCGACAGGCCCAGGAGGGCGACGAGGACGAGCGCGAGGGGGCGCAGGAGCGGGGCAGCCGGACGGAGCACGGGCACAGCATGGTCGTTGAAGGGTCTCCAGTACGGCATTTCGGGCGTTTCTCACCCTGTGAGGAAACTCGCCCGCCCCGGCCGGTCCCGGCGTCGGCACCGCCCCTGACAGGATGACCGTGTGAAGGACGTCGTCATCCTCGGCTCCACTGGCTCCATCGGCACCCAGGCGCTCGACCTGGTGCGGGCGAACCCCGACCGCTTCCGCGTCGTCGGCCTGACCGCCGGCGGCGGCAACCCGGACCTGTTCGCGCAGCAGGTCGCGGAGTTCGCGCCGTCGTACCACGGGCTGGGGGAGGAGGCGAGCGTCGAGGCGGCCCAGCGCCCCTGCGACGTCGTCCTCAACGGGATCACCGGTGCGGTCGGGCTGCGGCCCACGCTCGCGGCGTTGGAGGCGGGGACGACGCTCGCGCTCGCCAACAAGGAGTCGCTCGTGATGGGCGGCCCGCTGGTGCTGGACAGGGCGAAGCCCGGCCAGATCGTGCCTGTCGACTCCGAGCACAGTGCGCTGGCGCAGTGCCTGCGCAGCGGCACCCCTGACGAGGTACGCCGGCTGGTGCTGACCGCCAGCGGGGGACCGTTTCGCGGACGCTCCCGCGCGGACCTCGCCGGGGTGACCCCGGAGCAGGCGATGGCGCATCCCACCTGGGACATGGGGCCGGTGATCACCATCAACTCCGCGACCCTGGTCAACAAGGGCCTGGAGGTGATCGAGGCGCATCTGCTCTTCGGCATCCCCTACGACCGGATCGAGGTCGTGGTGCACCCGACCAGCGTCGTGCACTCGATGGTGGAGTTCGTCGACGGCTCGACGCTGGTCCAGGCGAGCCCGCCGACCATGCTGATCCCGATCGCGCTCGGGCTGTCGTGGCCCGACCGGGTGCCCGACGCGGCACCGGCGGTCGACTGGAGCCGACCGGAGACCTGGGAGTTCCGCCCGCTCGACGACGAGGCGTTCCCCGCGGTGGCGCTGGCACGGCAGGCGGGGGAGCGCGGTGGGGTGGCCCCGGCGATCTACAACGCCGCCAACGAGGTCGCGGTCGACGCCTTCCGGACCGGCCGGCTGGCGTTCACCGGCATCGTCGACCTGGTGGCGGACGTCCTCGCCGACCACGACGGGGCGGCGGCAGCGCCCTCACTCGACGACGTGCTCGACGCCGACCGGTGGGCGCGCGAGACCGCCGCCGGCGCGATCTCGGCCCGGCCCGGCCCAGGTCGGCCCGGCCCGGCCTAGCCAGCCCGGTCCTTCATGACGGCGCCGGTGATGGCGCGTCTGGGTGAGGTGAGCCGATGTTGGTCCTGTTCGGCCAACCAGTCGGGCAGGCCGTGGCATGCGCCGGCGCCGTCGGAGCGGATCAGCAATATGCGGCGGTGGGCGCCGGGGACCTGGGCGATCGCCCCGGTCAGCACCTCGATGTGGTCGGCGGTGGTGTTCGACCCGGCGTTGCCTGCGCCCAGACATGACGACGAGTCCGTGCTCGCGCCGTCGGGACCTACTTCCTCCTGACTGGGGTGACCTGCCTCAGCGTCCCCCACACCGTCGGCGCCCGCAGGCGCTTCCGTACCTTTACGCTCCGATCAGGCCGCGTCGTGAACGATCCGGGCTAGCCCGACATCGGAGCGCCGCCATCCTTGCGCGGGTCGGAAGCGCCGCGGGCGACTCCACCTTCGAGTTCGATGAGTTGAACCCGACCAAACAGGGAGTCGTAATTCTGAGCCCGGTGCTCCACCGGAAATCCTCGCCTTTTGAGTTCCTCGATCGTGCGGAGGGGGAACCTTCCTTCAGCGAAGAGGATCGTGCCTTCACTGTGTAGCCGAGGGACAGATACCGCCTCCAGCGGGGACATCCCGAAATCGATCATGTTGACCAATGCCTGCGTCACCGCACTGGAGACCGAGTACCCTCCCGGGGCGCCAAGGATGAGACGCGGCTCGCCATCCTTGAACAAGATCGTCGGCGAGGCAGCGTTGGCGCGAGATCGACCCGGCACGAGAGAGTTCGGTCGGCCCGGCTCAGGGTCCATCAGGCTGGCGCATCCATTCCACGGGAAGCCAGTCCCGGGGATGATGACACCTGAGGACAAGGTCAGCGTCTGCGTCATCGAGACGCAGTTGCCCATGCGATCGCTGACGACAAGGTGGGTCGTCCCACGCGGTTCATCCAGAACGTCGACATCGGGGAGCTGACCTCGACGAATATTGTCAGCCACCTCGTCGCAGTATTCGTCGGAGAGGACGTGCTCGACAGGAACGTCGGCGTACTTGGGGTCGCCGAGGTACCGGAAGCGAACGACACCTGCCCACGCCATGGCCGCACCCATGATGAACGCATGTTCTGGACCGTTGTGTTCCAGGCGACCAAGATCGAAACGTTCCAGTACCCGAAGGATGTGGAGCGTCAGCAGACCGCCGTTCGGGGGAGGAGATGACTCCGCTCGAAAGCCTCGGTAACTGGTCGACAGCGGGGCTCCGATTTCCGGCTGGTACTCGCTCAGGTCCTCCGCTGTGACGAACGCACCGTTCCGTTCGAAGTCCTCGACAATGACCCCGGCCAGGTCTCCTGTGTAGAAGTCCTCCGGGCCACGATCGGCAATCTGCTGCAGCGACCGAGCCTGGTCCGGATTCCGGTAATGCTCGCCAGTTCTCTTCAACCGGCCGTCCGGTCCGATGAACAATTCCTTCGCGTCGGGCGACCAACAGTAGTGCTCCTCGATCGAAGGCATTCCCGGGAGCACGAAACTTCGAGTGACCAGCGCTACTTCCTCCGGAAACGGGAATCCCTCTTCGCTGGCTGCGACACTGGGAGCGATCAGTTCACTCCAGGGCAGTGAGCCGTGCTTGCGATGAATCTCGCCCAGGCCGGCCACCACGCCCGGCGTCATGATGGCGGTGTAGCCCATCAGATTGACGTGATCCCGCACAATCCCGACATGCCACATGTCGGTGTACCCCATGATGTCGTCTGCCCACATCTCCGGGTGCATCTTCGAGCCGACCTTCGCTGGGAAGCCGACGTGCTCGGTGGTCTGGCTCCCCGCATCGTAGAGAGTCGCCATTCCCCATCCACCAAGGCCGCACATGAACGGGCTGTACACCATCTGCGCGAAGCCTGCCGCCACCGCCGCGTCGAAGGCGTTGCCGCCCGCCCGCAGGATGTCGGCCCCGATCTCAGCCGCCCTGGGCTCAGGGCAGACCACCATGCCGTTGACGTTGTTCATCTTCTCTCTCCAATCTCACTACTGATGGTTCGGTTCGGTCGGGTCGGGGTGCGTCGCCGCCGGGGCGTGACGACGGGGGGTACCCCACCGACGGCGTTTGCTTCGATCGTGAGACGACAGAGCCCTGCTCTCATCGAGGTGAACAGGGCGATGCGCCACAACGGCCCGTCCCTTGATCGCGCGACGTCGCCTCTGCCGTCACCTCGGTGACCACTCCGAAGCCCAGCTGAACTCCGGACGCTGCTCTGTGAGGGCGACGCCCTCGACTCCATCGGAGACGTAGTACAGCCGGGGAACAGTCAACGTCGGCACGAAGTAGGCCTCCTCGACCGAACGGCGACTCATCTGCGCCCAGATGCCCGGGTCGTCGGTGCGGGCGCCCTCGTCGAACAGAGAGTTCATGACCGGATCCGAGGCGCCGAACGGGTTCTGCCCGCCCGTGGGAGCCATCGCGATCTGGTAGGAGAGATACATCGGCCAGTTGATCACCGAATAGTGGAGCACCGCATACCGATTCGACGCTCGCTTCTCAACGTACTCCGCCGCCGTTGGCGCCGTCGTGATCTTCACGTCGATGCCCAGCTCCGACCAGTACGATGCGATCGCCTGAGCCAGGGGCGTGCCCAGGTCGCCGCCTGGGCCGAACGCAAGAACCTCGAGCGTCAAGTCGTCGCCGTAACCTGCTTCCTCAAGCAGCTCTCGGGCGCGGTCGACGTCGTATGGGTAGAACTCCCGGTAGTCCTGATCGAAGCCATCTCGTGATTGCATCTGAGACGTGGTGATGCCGTGCTCTCCGACCAGACCGTCCGCGACTGCCTCCCGGTCCACCGCATAGTTCAGCGCCCGGCGAACTCGTACATCCCCGAGCGGCCCGTCGCTGTTCCGATCACCAAGGATCAAGCCACCAGTGACTGTTGGTACGCCCAGTACTTCCAGCCCAGCGTCTTGAGCGGCGTCTGCTGTGCGAAGATCGCCCCAGGCTACGTCGATCTGGCCCGTCTGCTGGGCCTGAAGACGGGCGTTGGCATCCGGAATGATGTCAACGACGACTTCCTTCCACGGTGCGGCTTCGGGCCGATCATAATGCGGGTTCGGCACGAGAACATACTTGTTGTCGCTGATCGTTCTGCCCGCGTCGAGCATGTAGGGCCCGGCTCCACTGGTCGACGTCTCGAGGGTCCCCGGCTCCTCGATCGACGCTGTGGACGAAACTGCACCCCAGTTCCCATTCTCGGAGAAGAGATACGGAATCCTCGGGTTGGATCTCTCCAGGGTCAATCTCACGGTGTGCTGATCCACTGCTTCGATGGACTCGATCGGCCCCATGGCAGATACGAAGATGCCCGAGCCCTGGCTGAAGTACCGCAACCATGCAACCGTTGCCTTCGCGTCAACGGGGGTTCCATCAGAGAACATCGCCGTCTCACGCAGCGTGAACTCGAACACCTTGTATTCGTCGTCGGTGTACTTCCACGACGTCGCCAAGGCGGGCTCGATCGAGCCGTCGGGAGCTTCATGCGTGAGTGGCTCGTTGGTCAGCGGACGCACGATGCCAAAGGTCTGACTGTCTTTCGACGGATCGAGGCTGGCGGGCCCACCTGGAAGACCGATCGTGAGCACACGGTCCTCTATGTCGGCCTCTGAGTTCGAGGTACTGCATGCAGTAGCGAGCACCAAGACGAGACTTGCCACGAAGGCGGTCCATCTCCATCTGAAGACGCCTGCCGACGGTTTCATCATTTCATGAGCAGAATTCAGGGACACTCTCAACCTCCAAACCTCTGCGACCACCTCGCGTGGACTATATGAAAAGATAACCTCCGAGGTTACGGTAGTCAATCCCCGTCCGCCAGATATTCACGAAACAATGCCCGATGAGGTGCCACGCAGAAACGTCGGCTCCTCGCCTGGAGGCCGATCGGCAACGGTGACGCCCGTTTCGCGAACGGGCCCGAATGGCAAGTCCTGTCACACCCGCCGCGCAACGACAGTTCTCACGGCGCGCTCCGTCGCGTCCAAGAGACGATGGACATCCTCTTCTTGATGCGCGTAGGAAACGTGGCTCCGTTTCAGATTCAGCGGCAGCTCGAAGACTCCGTGATTGAGTAGTTCGCGACGATATCCCGTAAAGAGTTCCTCGTCATTGGCGAGCAGGTGCTCGTAACAGTGGACAGGCGGCCGCAGGAAGTAGGTGATGAAGACTGAGCCGAAGCCCGAAACTACTGCATCGATCTCAAGGGCGCGGTACAGCTCCTCGAGGCCCAGCCTGATCTGCGCACCCAATCGGAATATGTGGTCGTAAACTGGTTCGTTGCATAGTTTGTCGATGGTGGCGAGTGCGGCGGAGACGGTCGCTGGATGCCCGTTGTAGGTGCCCGCAAAGAATACTGGCTTACCGGGAGAGGAACTGAACATATCCATCAAGTCCGCCCGCCCACCCAGGGCCGCAATCGGGTATCCGTTACCCATCGACTTGCCGAAGGTGGTGAGGTCCGGGCGAATCGAAACGACACCCTGGTACCCGTCCAGCCCGTGACGAAATCCCGTGATGACCTCATCGAAGATCAGTACGGTGGAGAATCGGTCGCACAACTCTCTCAAGCGTTGGAGGAATTCCAGCTTCGGAAGAACGGCTCCGATGTTGTGTTGTATCGGTTCAAGTATGACAGCGGCGACCTCGTCGCCTCGCGCTGCGAACTCCTGCTCCAAGGCGTCCACGTCGTTGAAGGGAAGGACGGTGGTCAACTCCACGGCTTCGTCCAACATCCCGGAGGACAGCCGGTGCTTGCTGCCGATCGAGTCGCTCGGAGTGGCGACGTTCATGGCCACCGAGTCGTGCCAGCCATGGAAGCAACCTTGAAACTTGACGATTCTCTTGCGCCCTGTCGCTGCCCGGGCAAGACGTAGTGCATGGAAAGTGGCTTCACTTCCCGTCGTCGTCAGCAGCACCTTCTCCACCGACGGGACGAGGTCAACGATCCGCTCTGCGAGCTCAACCTCCAGGGCGTTGATGCCAACGCCGGTGTGACCCATGACCTTCAACGATCTGGCCACCGCCGCGTTGACATCCGGATCGTTCAGCCCCAACAGCGGCGGACCGAAGGCCGCATGGAAGTCGACATATTCTCTGCCGTCGGCATCGGTGAACCGGGCGCCCGAAGTTCCGACGACGACAAGGTCTTCAAGGCCGGGTATCTGGCGCTGGCCGCTGTTAACGCCTCCAGGCACTACGCGACGAGCCCGCTCGGCGAGGCCTCGCCCCGTTGCCCGAGCTGTCTGGAGTCCACTCATCTATTTCTCGCTCTTCTATCAGTGAGGAATGACTTGTTCACGCGGTCGACAGCCATCACGATCCATCGCAGCAGCGCTGAGCATCCCGGCCGGCCTCGATCGCTACCGCGGTCGAAATGTGCCGTTCCACTGCTTCGCCAGCGCTGCCCGGTTCGCGCGCCTTGATTGCCTGAGCGATCTTGGCGTGTTGCTCGGCCAGGACCTCAAGGTCGCCGACAGCGGCCTGCGACCTGGTCCACTCGTTCTTATTGGCCGCATAGAGCATCCGGATGAGTTGTGCCAATGTGGCGTTGTTGGTCGCCGACGCAACTGCCTCGTGGAACTGCCTGTCGTGCTCAAGAAAGGTCGCTACGTCCCGGGATCCGATAGCTACTTCGTTCATTCGGTCAGATAGGTCGCATATCAACTGGACCTGGTCCTGCGATGCCTGCTCGATTGCGACGTGCACTGCGCCGACTTCCAGGATCCGCCGAACCTCGTAGAAGTCCCTGACAAGCTCGCTACCGCGACCCTCGGCATGGAATGCGTGCTGGACCAACGGGGAGAGAACGTTCCAGTCGGCGGCCGGCCGTACGAGGGTTCGTTTCCCGTGCGACACCGAAATCACCCCCGCAGCGACGAGGGTTTGCATGCACTCGCGCACGATCGGCTGACTCACCTGATGGGTTGCCGCGATCTCGGCTACCGAGGGCAGCGCTTCGCCGGGAAGAACCTTGCGGCCCACAATCTCCCGCAAGAGGCGAATCTCCAACGCCTCGCTCAACCGGGTGCTCGGTCGCACTGGGTCGCCTCACTTCCGTTGGATCTACTCATCTGGTCATCAGATGAGTAAACCTACCAGGTTTGCTCGGCGCCTGTCACTCCCGTCTGCCTGGTGCTGGATCTGCGACCGGGGAGGGCGTCGCCGTGGATCGAGACCGACCACGTCACCACCGTCGACGCCGCGCTCGATCACCTGCCTGCCGGTGCGCGTGACCCGGTGCTGGTCCGGGGCCGACACCGCCGCGGTCGACAGGATGGAGAACCGCGTGAGGGTGCTCAGGTCGCCGAGCTGACCGCGTGGATGCCGGCCCGAAACACGCAGAACCGGTGGTCGCGTCCGGGACCCAGGACTGGCCGAGGCCGGTGGGATCCGAAACGGCTCCGGTTCCGACCACAGCAGAACGCCGTCGCACCTTGCCGCCGTTCCTCAAGCGGCCCGGTGAAACATCGAGGCTAGCTAGGCCGGATCCACGCGGAGCTCGCGGCGCTGGATCTTCCCCGTCGCGGTCTTCGGCAGCTGCTCCAGCACCGTGATCTCGCGCGGGACCTTGTAGGCGGCCAGCCGCCCGCGCGCGTGCTCGACCAGCTCCGCGGGGCTCGCGGTCCTCCCGGCGGCGAGGGCGACGAAGGCGACCACGGTCTCGCCGCGGTACGCGTCGGGCCTGCCGACCACCGCGACCTCGAGCACGGCCGGGTGCTCGCACAGGACGTCCTCCACCTCGCGGGGCCAGACCTTGAAGCCGGAGGCGTTGATCTGGTCCTTGAGCCGGTCGGCCAGGTAGATCCAGCCGTCGGCGTCGATGGAGCCGCCGTCGCCGGTGCGCAGCCAGCCCTCGCGCAGCGTCTGTGCCGTCTCCGTGGGACGGTCGTGGTAGCCGAGCATCATGGAGGGACCGCTCAACTCCAGCTCGCCGACCTCGCCGGGTCCGAGTTCGCGGCCGTCGGGGTCCAGCACCCGCGCCCGGACGTCGGGCAGGCAGACGCCGACGGAGAGGCTTCCGGTGACCGGGTCGACCGGCGCCCGCTGCCCGGTCGGCACCGCCACCACTGCGGAGGTGGTCTCGGTCATGCCGTAGACGTTGTGGATGTAGCAGCCCAGTCGCTCCTCGAGCAGGGCCACGGTCGCCGGGGCGATCGGCGCGCCCCCGGACGCGGCCACGCGCAGCGACGCGCAGGTCTCGGGGGAGGCGTCCGGGTGCTGGCCCAGCGCCGTGAAGGCGGTGATCGCCCCGACGGTGAACGTCACCCGGTGCTCGCGGATCGCGGCCAGCGCGGCGCCGGGATCGAAGCGCCCGATCAGCACCAGGTCGAGTCCGCGGACCAGGGCGATCGCGGCGCTGGCCACGGCCCCGGTGGTGTGGAAGAGCGGGGCGATCGCGAGCGACACGTCGCCCTCGACCAGGCCCAGCCAGTCGGCGTACCCGTCGACGGTGGCCAGGACGTTGGCGTGCGAGGACAGCGCGCCCTTGGGCGGTCCGGTGGTGCCGGAGGTGTAGATCATCAGGGCCGGGTCGGCCGGGTCCGCGCCGGACGGCGGCAGGTCCCGGTCGGGATCCCCGGCGGACCCCAGGTCGTCGCCGAGCTCCTCGGCGGTGAGCGTCCACCGCAGCGCGGTGCCGCCGCCGGCCTCGACCACCCGGGAGAGGTCGTCCGCGGCGCACAGGACGCCGACCGCGCCCGAGTCGGCGAGGAGCACGTGCAGCTCGCGCGCGGTGTACATGGGGTTCAGGACCAGCGGCACCGCGCCGAGCCGCCACGACGCCAGCAGCGCCACGGGGAAGGCGGGCACGTTCTGCAGCCGGATCCCGACGCGGTCGCCGGCGCGCACCCCGCGGTCGGCGAAGGTCGCGGCCAGCGCGCCCGCCGCGCGGTCGAGCTCGGCCCGGGTCCAGCGTCGGTCCCGGTGGCTCATCGCCACCGCGCCCGGTGCATCCGCCAGGCGGTCGGCCCAGGCCGCGGCCAGGGTGCGGCTCATCGCCGGTCCCGCGGCAGCGGGCCCAGTCGGTGCAGCTGGGTGACGTGGTCCGGGGTGAGCTCGGCGATGCTGCGCACGCCGAGCAGCTGGAGGGTACGCCGGATCTGGCCCTGGAGGATCTCGATGGTGCGGGCGACGCCGGCCTCGCCGCCGGCCATCAGCCCATAGAGATAGGCCCGGCCGATCAGGGTGAAGTCGGCACCGGCCGCGAGGCCCGCGACGATGTCCTGCCCGGACATGATCCCGGTGTCGAGGTGGATCTCGGCGTCGGGCCCGAGGGCGGCGCGGACATCGGGCAGCAGGTGGAAGGGCACCGGCGCCCGGTCGAGCTGGCGTCCGCCGTGGTTGGAGAGCAGCACCGCGTCGGCGCCCAGGTCGCGGACCCGGCGCGCGTCGTCGACGGTCTGGATGCCCTTGACCACGAGCTTGCCCGGCCACTGCTCCTTGATCCAGGTCAGGTCCTCGTCGGTGACCGTGGGGTCGAACATCGCGTCCAGCAGGTCGGCGATGGTGCCGGGCCAGGCGCCGAGCGAGGCGAAGGCGAGCGGCTCGGTCGTGAGCAGGTCGATCCACCACGACGGCCGCGGGAGCGCGTCCACGACGGTGCGCGCGGTGAGGGTCGGCGGGATCGTCATCCCGTTGCGGACGTCGCGGAGCCGGGCTCCGGCGACGGGCACGTCCACGGTGACCAGCAGGGTGTCGAACCCGGCAGCGGCCGCGCGCTCGACCAGCTCCATCGACCGGTCCCGGTCCTTCCAGACGTAGAGCTGGAACCAGTGACGTCCGCCGGGAGCGGCGGCCGCGACGTCCTCGATCGAGGTGGTGCCCATCGTGGACAGCGCGAACGGGATGCCCGCGGCGGCGGCCGCCCGGGCCCCGGCACGCTCGCCCTCGGTGTGCATCATCCGGGTGAAGCCGGTGGGCGCGATGGCGAAGGGGAGCGCCGCCGGCGAGCCGAGCACAGTGGTGCTCAGGTCCGTCTCGGCGACGTCGCGGAGCACACCCGGGTGGAAGGTCACGTCGAGGAAAGCCTGCCGGGCGCGGGCCAGCGAGATCTCGTCGTCGGCGGCGCCGTCCACGTAGTCGAAGGCTGCTCGCGGCGTACGGCGCCGGGCGGCGACGCGGAGGTCCTCGATGGTGAGGGCGCGCTCGAGGCGACGGCGCCGGGCGCTCCACACCGGGCGGCGGAAGCGGAGCAGGGCTGCGAGCTCGCGGACGGCCGGGAGCCGGCGGCGGGTGCGGCCGCCGAGGTCAGATACGTGAACCTGAGTTCGTCTCCTTGACATGCCGTAGAGCGTAGTCCACGATCGGGGTCGTGCGAAAGCGCCCGGATCAGGCTGGCTCAGGACAGGGAGAGATGAATCGATGACGTCCGCAGACGCCCCCCACACCCGGCTGCTGGCCGGCTATCGCGCTGACCCGCGGGGGATCCCGGCGCGCGACACCATGCTCTCCTGGACCCCGGCCGGTCCTGGCCCCTATCGCGTGACGGTCACCGACCTCGACGACGGTGCGGCGACCTGGACCGCCACGTCCGAGCGTCCCTTCGTGCTGCTCCCGGCCGCCGCGCTCCGGCCCGCCGCCCGCTACACCTGGACCGTCGACGGCAGCGCCGCGGCATCCTTCGAGACCGGTCTCGACCAGGCCGGCTGGGAGGCCGCGTGGATCGCCGCCCCGGCTACGCCGTTCGCGCGGGAGGACTACGACCCGGCGCCGTACCTGCGTGCCGAGTTCGAGCTGGCCGAGCGCGGCGACCGCGCCCGGGTCTACGCCACGGCACTCGGCATCTACCGGATGTGGGTCAACGGCACCGAGGTGACCGCCGACGCGCTGCTCCGCCCGGGCTGGACCGACTACGACACCCGCGTCCTGCACCAGACCTACGACGCCACCGACCTGCTCGTCGAGGGCACCAACACGATCGCGGTGCTGCTCGGCCGCGGCTGGTACGCCGGTCGCCTCGGGCTGCAGTGGGCGCCCTCCCTCTACGGGACCCGGCCCGCCTTCCTGGCCCAGGTCGAGACCGCGACCGGCACTGACCGCCGGGTCGTGGCAGGCACCGGCGCCGGCTGGCGGACCGCCCCGGGAGCCGTGATCGCGAGCGACCTGCTCCGCGGCGAGATCGCCGACCTGCGTCGCGAGCACCACGGCTGGACCGGCGCCGGCTTCGACGACGCCGGCTGGAGCCCGGTCGAGCTGCCGGCGCCCGGGGTGGCCGTGCACCCCCAGCCGCACGCGGACATCCGGGTGCTGCGCGCGCACCCCGGTGTCCTGGTGCACCAGCACGCCCGCGGCCCGGCGATCTTCGACTTCGGGCAGAACCTGGTCGGCTGGCTGCGGATCGAGTCCGAGCTGACCCCCGGCGCCGACGTGATCGTGCGGCACGGCGAGATCCTCACCCCCGACAAGCTGGTCTACCGCGACAACCTGCGCGGGGCGTTCCAGGAGGACCGCTTCGTTGACGACGCCGAGGGACGGCGCACGCTCGAGCCGCGCTTCGGCATGCACGGCTTCCGCTACGCCGAGATCTGGGGCCTGAAGAACACCAACGGTGCCTGGCACCTGGCCATCCCCGAGGAGAGCACCGTGACGGCGCTCTCGATGGACGCCGGCCAGGAGCTGATCGGCTCCTTCGCCTGCTCCGACGAGGCGCTGACCGCCTTCGCCGGCGCGGTGGAGTGGACCGTGCGCGACAACTTCCTCGAGGTCGCCACCGACTGCCCGCAGCGCGACGAGCGGCTCGGCTGGCTCGGCGACGCCGGCGTGATCTCGCCGACCGCGAGCTACTTCTTCGACGTGGCCGCCTTCCTGGCCAAGTTCAGCAGGGATGCCGCCGACGCCCAGTGGGACGACGGCTCGGTGCCCTCCTACGTGCCGGTGGTGCCGCCGGGCAACGAGCGGCACGGTGCCCCGGGCTGGGCCGACGGCTACGTCCGGATGGTCAGCCTGCTGGTCCGCCGCTACGGCGACCTCGCCAGCGCCGAGGAGTACTTCGACTCGCTGCTGCGCTATCTCGAGTTCGTCGACAGGGAGAACCCGGACGGGATCCGGGTCAACGCCGTCGGCTCGGACTTCTCCGACTGGCTCTCGCTGCCCGACCGTGACGACGACGTACCGCACCCGGGCTACGCCTACACCGGCGCCTTCTCGACCAGCCCGAAGCCCGTGGTCGCCACCGCGCACACCTACCGCTCGCTGTGCCAGGTCGCCGACATCGCCCGCCGGCTCGGCCGCGACGAGGACGCCGCACGGCTGGACCGGCGCGCGGAGGAGGTGCGCACGGCGTACCGGGAGCGCTTCGTCGGCGCCGACGGCCGGTTCGAGGACGCCACCCAGACCGTCTACGCCCAGGCGATCGGCTACGGGCTGCTGCGCGACGAGGAGGCCCAGCGCGCCGCCGACCTGCTCCGCGAGCACATCGAGAAGCGCGGCTACGTCACCACCGGCATCCACGGCGTCGAGCACGTGCTGCCCGCCCTGGCCCGCCACGGGCACGCCGACCTGGCCGCCGAGCTGCTGCTGCGCCGAGAGATGCCCAGCTGGCTCTACATGGTCGAGCGCGGCGCCACCACGGTCTGGGAGAAGTGGGACGGCATCCGCCCCGACGGCTCGCTGGCCACCGCGGAGATGAACTCGTTCAACCACTGCGCACTCGGTGCGGTCGGCGGCTTCCTGTTCGAGGACGTCCTCGGCCTCCGCCTCGACGGCGCGGTCTGGGGCGACGGCATCACCGTGGCGCCGGTCTACCTGACCGGCCTGGACTGGGCCGAGGGCGCGCACCGCGGCCCGACCGGCCCCGTCTCGAGCCGCTGGGAGCGGGACGGCGCGCGGGTCAAGCACCTCCTGGAGCTGCCGGCCACCGGCCCGGCCCGGTTCGTCGCGCCGGCGGGCTACGCGATCGCGGTCGTCGACGGCGCCGCCGCCGACGGGACCGCGATCGACCTGTCCGGTGGCCGCCACGAGCTGATCCTGGAGCGTCGATGACGACCTCTGGAGCGAGGGAGAAGACCATGGAGTGGAACGAGCGGGTCGCGGTGGTCACCGGCGCGGCCTCCGGCATCGGCGCCGCCACGGCACGGGTGCTCGCGGGACGCGGTGCCGAGGTGCTCGGTGTGGACATCAACGAGGCCGGGCTGGCCGCGACCGCCGAGGCGATCGCCACGGCCGGGGGCCGCTTCCGCGGCGTCGTGTGCGATGTCTCCGACCAGGACGCGGTGCGGACCGTCGTCACCTCCTTCGCCGACGCCGACGGCCGGATCGACATCGTCGTGAACGCCGCGGCCAACTTCCTGGCCCGCGGCGTCGAGGTCACCACCGCGGAGTGGGACAGTGTGCTCGGCGTGAACCTGCGCGGCATCGGCAACGTGGTCCAGGCCGCGCTGCCGTACCTACGCACCACCCCCGGCGCCGCGGTGGTCAACATCGCCAGCATCTCCGCGCACATCGCGCAGCCCTCGCGCTGGACCTACAACGCCACCAAGGGCGCGATCGTCTCGCTGACCCGGTGCATGGCGATGGACCTGTCCGAGCACGGCATCCGCGTCAACTCCGTCAGCCCCGGCTGGATCTGGACGCCCGAGGTCAGCAAGGCGGCCGACGGCGACCGCGAGCGGTGGGAGCCGGTCTGGGGCCGGTTCCACCTGCTGCGCCGGCTCGGTGAGGCCGAGGAGGTCGCCACGGCGGTCGCCTTCCTGTGCTCACCGGACGCCAGCTTCATCACGGGCGTCGACCTGCCGGTCGACGGCGGCTATCTGGCGATGGGCCCCGAGGGACTCGGGGACGCCTCCAGCTTCGCCGGCTCCGCCTGACCCGCCCCCTGCAGACACTTTCGAAGGAGATTCATGTTCAACGTCGTCATCACCGACACCAACCTGGGTGACGGGTCGCACGAGCGGGAGGTGCTGGAGCCCGAGTTCTCGGTCGCGAAGCACGACGTCACCACCGCGGCCGAGGTGATCGAGGTCGCCGCCGAGGCGGACGGGCTGCTCGTGCAGTGGGCGCCGGTCACCGACGACGTGCTCGCCGCGCTGCCCCGGCTCAAGGCCGTGGTCCGCTACGGCATCGGCCTGGACAACATCGACCTGGACGCCGCCGCCCGGCGCGGCGTCGCGGTCAGCAACGTCGACGACTACTGTCTCGCCGAGGTGGCCGACCACGCCGCCGCGTCGATCTACGCGCACAACCGTCGGCTCGCGGCCGGCTCCCGCAACCTGGCCGCCGCGGGCTGGACCACCGCGGGCATCTCCCAGCCGCCCCCGCCCGGCCAGGACCCGGTCGGCATCGCCGGCTTCGGTCGGATCGGTCGTTCGCTGGCCGCGCGGGTCGCGGCGCTCGGCTTCCCCGTGCACGTCTGGGACCCGTTCCTGACCGAGACACCCGAGGGCGTCACGACCTGGCCGACCCTCAGGGAGCTCGCCGCGGCCGTGGGGCACCTGTCCCTGCACATGCCGAGCACCGCCGAGACCACGGGCGTCGTGGACGCCGCCGTCCTGGCCGCGCTCGGTCCCGAGGGGCACCTGGTCAACACCGCTCGCGGTGCCCTGGTGGACGAGGAGGCGCTGCTGGCCGCGCTCGACGGCGGCACGCTCGGCTTCGCCAGCCTGGACGTGCTCTGCTCCGAGCCGCCGACCGGCGTCTCCGCCCAGCTCGCCGCGCACGCCCGCGCGCTCGTCACCCCGCACATCGCCTACCTCTCCACCGAGTCCCTGCCCCAGCTGCGGGTGCGCGCCGCGCAGATCCTGGCCGACCTGCTCCGTGCCCATGGGGGACAGGCATGAGGGCTCTGGTCTTCACCAAGCCGAGCACCGTCGAGCTCCAGGACCTCGACGAGCCGAGTCCGGCTCCGGGCGAGGTGGCCATCCGGGTGGTCGCCTCCGGGATCTGCGGCAGCGAGCTGCACGGCGTCCGGCACACCGACTTCCGCAAGCCCCCGTTGGTGATGGGCCACGAGCTGGCCGGCACCACCCCCGACGGTCGCCGGGTCACGGTCAACCCGCTGCTCAGCTGCGACAGCTGCGACCAGTGCCTGCGCGGCGACGAGCACCTGTGCCGCAACCGCGCCATCCTCGGGATCCACCGCCCGGGCGCCTTCGCCGAGACCGTCGTGGTTCCCGAGGCCGCCGTCTACGAGATCCCCGACGCGATGAGCTTCGAGACGGCCGCCATGGTCGAGCCGCTGGCCAACGCCGTGCACGCCGTACGGCTGGCCCGTCCGGAGGGCAACCCGCGGATCGCCGTGATCGGCGCTGGCACGATCGGCCTGGTCACGCTGCTGGTCGCGTTGGAGCACAGCGATCAGGTCACCATCAGCGACCTGGACGAGGGTCGACTGGCGATCGCGTCCCGCCTCGGCGGCCGGGCGGTCACCGAGCTGACCGGCGAGTTCGACATCGTGATCGACGCGGTCGGCGCGGAGCAGACCCACAAGATCTCCGTCGACGTGCTCCGCCCGGGCGGTGTGGCCGTCTGGATCGGGCTGCTCAGCACCCAGGCCGGGTTCGACGGACAGGAGATCGTACGCTCGGAGAAGCGGGTGCTCGGGTCCTACTGCTACCGGCGGGCGGACTTCGCGGAGGCGCTGGAGATCGCCGGGCGGGTGCCGCTCGACTGGACCACGACCTTCCCGTTCGAGTCCGGTGCGGAGATCTTCGGCGAGCTGCTCGAGGGCCGCCGCGACGTGATCAAGGCGCTGCTGCAGCCCTGACGGAGCTGCTCGGCCAGAGCAAGGAGAGTGGAATGACGTTCGGTGTGCGGATCCTGCCGCTGGGCTTCGGCGAGGTGCCGGGCCCGGAGGTGTACTGGATGTCCGACTGGGACCAGTGGTACCGGCTGGCGTTCCAGTCCTTCCTGATCGAGGGGCCGGGTGTGCGCGCCCTCGTCGGCACCGGCCCGGCCGAGGACCTCACCGCCATGAACGAGGGCTGGGCGG
Source organism: Nocardioides sp. L-11A (assembly GCA_029961745.1). NCBI lineage: Bacteria > Bacillati > Actinomycetota > Actinomycetes > Propionibacteriales > Nocardioidaceae > Nocardioides > Nocardioides sp. L-11A. The sequence continues at coordinate 3,483,563 of CP124680.1, read as the reverse complement.
CGTTCCTGGGGGAGCGGGCCGCGTTCCAGCGCGAGCCGGGGCAGTGGCTGCCCGACCAGCTCACCGCGCTCGGGCTGACGCCGTCCGACATCACCCACGTGCTGCTCACCCCACTGCAGCTCTACACGACGGCGAACCTCACCCTGTTCGACCAGGCGCAGATCTGCCTGACCGAGCGCGGCTGGACGCACTTCCACTCCACTCATCGCCACCCGCACGACAACCGTTGGACGTCGCTGCTCCCGGAGGCGCTGAGCTATCTGACCCACGACGCCTGGGACCGCGTCCGGCTGCTCGCCGACGAGGACGAGATCGTGCCCGGGCTGCGCACCTGGTGGACCGGCTCGCACCACCGTGCGTCCATGGCCGTCGAGGTCGACACCGCCGTCGGGGTGGTCACCGTCACCGACGCCTACTTCACGCGGCGCAACCTCGACGAGGACCACCCGATCGGGATCTGCGAGAACATCTACGAGGCGATGGCCGCGCAGGCCCGGGTCCGCCGGGTCGCCGACCACGCGCTCACCCTGTACGACGAGGGCCAGTTGCAGCGCTATCCCGATCTCGTGGTGGCGCCGCCGCCGTCCGCCTAGCCCGGCCTCGACCCGCGTGTCCGGCGCGTCCCGTCTGGTCCTCGGCTCCGCCCGGTGGGCGCTGGTCGCGCGACCCGATCGGACGCTGCTGGCCGCCACCGTCGCCGCGGCGCTGGACACCGGGATCACCCGCTTCGACACGGCGCGTGCCTACAGTCCACCCGGCCGGGCGGGGGAGGGCGAGCGGCTGCTCGGCCAGGCGCTGGGGTCGCACATGCGGGCCGGCCGCGCGCGGATCGCCACCAAGGGTGGCCACTGGCGTCGCCCGGACGGCTCGTTCGCCGTCGACGCCCGGCCCGCGACACTGCGCTCCCACGTCGAGGCGAGCCTGAGTGCGCTCGGCATCGAGCGGATCGACCGCTACCTCCTGCACTGGCCCGACCCCGCGGTCCCGCTCGCCGAGAGCGTCGGCGCACTGGCCGACCTCCGGGCCGCGGGCCTGGTCGACGAGATCGGCGTCTGCAATGTCGACGTCGCGCAGGTGGAGGCCGCCCACGCGGCGGGTCCGGTCGCGGTGGTGCAGAACCGGCTCGCCTATCTGGGCCCGGACGACCCGGTCCTGGCGCGCTGTGTCGCGCTCGGCCTGGAGTACGAGGCGTACTCGTCGCTCGGCGGGCCGGACGGTCCCGGCCGGATGGAGGAGCTGGTCCGCGGCGAACCGCGGGTGACGGCCCTCGCCGCACGACTGGGCGCCACCGGCGTCCAGCTGGCGCTCGCCTGGCTGCTCGCGCAGGGCACCGCGGTGGTGCCGGTGCTCGGCGCCGGGCGGCCACGCTCCGTGCGCGCCAGCGCCGCCGCCGCGTCGCTCACCCTGGGCGGCGACGACCTGGCCCTGCTGGACGAGGTCCGCCCACGGCCGGAGACGGCCACCGCCTGACGCCACCCGAGCGGATCGGGTGACGCCAGGTGGTGATGGGCAGCTCGGGCGGGGTCGGCTCAGCCGGCGACAACGCGCTGGCGCTGACGGCCCAGGCCCTCGATCTCCAGCTCCATCTCGTCGCCGACGGCGAGATAGGGGAAGCGCCCGGAGAGGGCCACGCCCTCGGGCGTGCCGGTGAGGACCAGGTCGCCGGGGGCGAGCAGCACGTGGTGGGAGAGATGCCGGATGATCTCCGCGACGCTGAAGACCATGTCGGCGGTGCTGGAGTCCTGGCGCTTCTCGCCGTTGACCCAGGAGCGCAGCTGCAGCGCCTGCGGCTCGACCTCGGCCGCGGGGCGCAGGTAGGGCCCGACCGGGCAGAAGGTCTCCGCCGACTTGCCCTTCGACCACTGTCCGCCGGAGTGCTCGAGCTGGCTGGCCCGCTCCGAGAGGTCGTTGGCGACGACATAGCCCGCGACGTACTCCAGGGCCTCGGCGGTGCTCGCGAGCCGGCGCGGCGTGCGCTTGATGACCACGCCGAGCTCGACCTCCCAGTCGGACTTCTCCGAGCCGGGGGGCAGCTGGACGTCGTCGTCCGGGCCGACCATGGTGCCGGGGTGCTTGTAGAAGAGCACCGGCACCTCCGGCGGCGCGGCCCCGGACTCGGCGGCGTGGGCGGCGTAGTTCATGCCGATGCAGCTGATCGCCTGCGGGCGCGCGATCGGGGCGCCGATCCGCTGGCCGGTGAGGGCCGCTGCCTCCAGGACGGGCAGCTCGCCGGCGTCCAGGGCGGCGGCGACCCGCTCGATGCCGTCGGCGGCGAAGAAGTCGCCGTCGAGGTCGGGGGTCAGGCCGGTCAGGTCGTAGGCGACCTCGTCCCGGCGGACGGCGGGACGCTCCTGGCCGAGGGGGCCGTAGCGGAACAGCTCCACGTGCTTCATCACTCCTGTGGTCGGGGTTGTGGTGGTGGGGGTGAGCGGGCGCGAGGTCAGCTCAGGCGCTGCGAGATCTGTGCCGCGGCGTTGCGGAGGCTCTCGATGGTGCGCGCGGTGAGGTCGTCGGAGCGGCGTACGTGTGGCACCGAGACGCTGATCGAGGCGAGCCCGTAGTCGCGGCTCGGCTTCAGCGGGAAGGCGATGCAGTAGACGCCCTCGGTGTACTCGGCGTCGTCCTCGGCGTAGCCGCGGGCCCGGATCTCGCCGAGCACGCCGACCAGCTGGTCCACCGAGTGCAGCGAGCGGTCGGTGTACTGCGTGAAGGTGACGCCGTCGAAGCGGCGCCGGACCTCCTCGTCGGGGAGCAGGCTGAGCAGCGCCTTCCCGAGCCCGGTCGCGTAGGCGGGCAGCCGGGCGCCGACGTGGGAGGCGAGGCGGAGCTGCTGGTCGGGGTCGACCTTGCCGATGTAGACGTTGTCGGTCCCGTCCAGGATGGCCAGCTGCACCGTCTCGTTGAGGGCGTCGCGCACGGCGGTCATGTAGGGGAGTGCGAGCTGCTCGAGCGAGGTCGCCGTCAGGTAGCTCTGCCCGGCCTGCCACAGGCGGATGCCGACGGCGTACTTGCGGGTGTTCGGGTCCTGTTGGACGAAGCCGCGCACCGCCATCGTGTTGACCAGGCCGAAGGTGCTGCTCTTCGGGAAGTCCATCGCCCGCTGGATCTCGGTCAGGGTGAGGCCGTCCGGGTGCTCGGTGAGCAGATCGAGGATCTGCAGCACGCGGTCGGCGGATTTCACCAGGGCTGCCATGACCCCTCCTAGTTCACATGTTTGAAACACGGTTCGGCTACGTGGATAGAGTAACCGACTGGTCGGTTCGTGACCAGGGGGCAACCAGGGCCGACCGCTTCGACTAGTTCAGGTACATGAACTTCAGTCTACATACTTGACACATTGAGGAAACCTGCAGCACGCTCGCTTTCAGGAGAGCGAACTGTGGTTCTCGAAACGGAACTCTCCGGGCGGCGTACGCGGCCCCTGAGCAGAAAGAACGGCATGTGAACGCGACGACGAGGGAGACGACGGCGCCGCCCGCCCAGCGGGCACCGGTGCGCTGGTCCCGGGTGCTGCGCAGCAGGGGATGGCTCAAGCTGATCCGCCTGCTCGCGGTGCTGTTCATGATCTCGGTGCTGACCTTCCTCAGCCTCCAGCTGCTTCCGGGCGACCCGGCCCGGGTGATCCTGGGTGACCAGGCCAACGACCCGGCCGCGCTGGCCGCGATGAGGCACGAGCTCGGGCTCGACCAGGGCATCGTCGCCCGCTATCTCGACTGGATCGGTGGCGCGCTGACCGGGGACCTGGGCTCGTCCTATGTCACCAAGGAGACCGTCGCCTCGATGATCTCCAGTCGGTTGCCGATCACGCTCGAGCTGGTGATCCTCAGCCAGCTGATCGCGCTCGTGCTCGCGATCCCGGCCGGCATCGTCGCCGCGATCAACAAGGGCCGCAGCGCCGACCACGCGATCGGCCTGTGGGTCTTCGGCGTCCTGTCCACCCCGAACTTCGTGATCGGCGTGATCCTGATCTGGATCTTCGCGGTCACGCTCGGCTGGCTGCCCGCGAACGGCTACCAGCCCTGGTCGGAGGGCGTCGGCGCCCACCTCGGCTCGGTGATCCTGGCCTCGATCTCGCTGGCCGCCGCCCCCTTCGCCCTCTACCAGCGCGTGCTCCGGGCCGACTACGCCGAGACGCTCGGCCGCGATTTCATCGGCGTCGCGCGCGCGAAGGGGATCTCGCCGCTGCGCATCGTGTTCCGGCACGCGTTCCGGCCCAGCATCCTCGGCCTGCTCACCGTCACCGGGCTCACCGTCGGCGTGCTGATCGGCTCGACCGTGGTCGTCGAGAACCTCTTCGGGCTGCCCGGGCTCGGCGCGGGCCTGGTCTCCGCGGTCCAGAACCGGGACTACATCGTCGTGCAAGGAATGACTCTGGTGATCGCCTGCAGCTTCGTGCTGATCAACACCCTCGTCGACTTCCTCTACGGCGTCGTCGACCCGCGGCTGCGCGGCGTGGGCGCCGGGAACCGGGAGGGCTGAACGATGGTGACCGACCTGACCACGCCCCCCGCCGTACCGGCGGGCGCCCGGCGGCGCGGCCGCACGTCCCGGCGCCGGTCGTGGACCTGGATGGAGATCCTCAGCGCGACCTGGCTGGTGCTGCTGGTCTTCGGGATGTTCCTGCTGCCGCTGATCCTGCACCTGGACGCTCTCGAGTTCGACGCCAAGGCGCGTTTCGCCGGGCCGAGCGGGGAGTACCTCCTCGGCACGGACAACTACGGCCGCGACCTGCTCGCGCGGGCGCTCTCGGGCGCCAAGGTGTCCCTCTTCATCGGCCTCGGTTCCACCTTCCTGGCGCTGGTCATCGGTGTGCCGATCGGCACCGCGGCGGCCTACTTCGGCGGCTGGGTCGACGCCGTGATCAGCTTCATCACCGACGTGATCCTGGGCTTCCCGGGCCTGGTCCTCGCCCTGGTCCTCACCGCCTTCCTCGGTGCCTCCAAGACGAACGTGATGATCGCGATCACCGCGCAGGCGATCCCGGCCTTCGTCCGGATGGCGCGCTCGCAGACGCTCGCCCTGATGAACCGCGACTTCGTCGAGGCCAGCAAGGTCCTCGGCACCCGGTCCCACTCGATCATCGCCCGCGACCTGTTCCCCAATATCGCGGACACCATCCTCGCGTTCGCCTTCGTCGCGGCCGGCCGGGCGATCATCATCGAGGGCGGCCTCAGCTTCCTGGGCATGGGCCTGCCGCTGCCGCAGCCCACCTGGGGCGTGATGATCAACGAGGGCCGGCAGTACCTCAACACCGACCCGCACCTGATCCTGGTGCCCTCGGTCTTCCTGATGCTGAGCATCCTCAGCTTCAACGTCCTCGCCGACCGGCTCCGCGCCGACGCGACCACTGACGGAGGTGGCAAGGGTGCCTGAGACCCCGTTGTTGCAGATCGAGGACCTGGTCGTCGAGTTCCCGACCCGCGCCGGCCTGGTCCGGGCCGTGGACGGCGTCAGCCTCACCCTCGGTCGCGGCGAGCGACTCGGCATCGTCGGGGAGTCCGGCTCCGGCAAGAGCGTGCTCGGCCGGACCGTGATGGGCCTCAACGACCGGGCCCGGGCCCGGATCTCCGGACGGGTGCTCTTCGAGGGCAAGGACGTGCTCGGCGCCAGCGCCAAGGAGCGCCGCGAGCTGTGGGGCCGGCAGATCTCGATGATCTTCCAGGACCCGCTCAGCGCCCTGCACCCGATCACGCCGATCGGCGCCCAGATCGCGGAGGCGGTCCGCCGGCTGCCCGACGTCGACAAGGCGCAGGCCGCGGAGCGTGCGGTCGAGCTGCTCGACATGGTCGGGATCCCGGACGCCCGCCGCCGGGCCCGCCAGCGGGCCCACGAGTTCTCGGGGGGCATGCGGCAGCGCGCCCTGATCGCGATGGCGATCGCCTGCAAGCCGAAGCTGATCATCGCCGACGAGCCGACCACCGCGCTCGACGTCACGGTGCAGGCGAAGATCCTGGACCTGCTCGACGAACTGTGCACGGAGCTGTCGATCGGCTCGGTGCTGATCACCCACGACATGGGTGTCGTCGCCCAGCACACCGACCAGGTCGCCGTGATGTACGGCGGCCAGGTGGTCGAGACGGCACCGGTCGCCGGCCTCTTCGCGGCTCCCACGATGCGCTATACCCGCGCACTGCTGGCCGCGATCCCGCAGATGGCGCCCGGGCGGCGTGCGCTGCCGGTGCCGATCGGGGGTACCCCGCCGAACCCGCTCGACCGCGGAGCCGGCTGCCGGTTCGCGCCCCGGTGCACCTTCGCCGAGGACGACTGCCACCAGGCGATCCCGGAGCTGCTGCCGCTGGCCGACAGCCCCGACCACCGCTACCGCTGCTGGCACCCCGCGGCGGTGCCGGCCGAGACCGAGGCAGGTGCCCGATGACCAGCCCGACCGGTTCCCCCGGGACCGACGTCCCCGTGCTCGAGCTCGTCGACGCCCGGGTCCGCTACCGCGACCGCCAGGAGGGCGGCTACTTCGAGGCCGTGCGCGGTGTCAGCCTGACCGTGGGCCGCGGCGAGGCCCTCGGCCTGGTCGGCGAGTCCGGCTGCGGCAAGTCCAGCACCATCCGCGCGATCCTCGGCCTGGCGCCGCTCTCGGAGGGCCGGCTGTTGATCGACGGTGTCGCCGCGGATCCGCGCGACCGCGCCGTCCGGTCCCGGATCGGCGCGATCTTCCAGAACCCGGCCGGCTCCTTCAACCCGCGTCGCTCACTGCTCGACTCGGTCGCCGAGCCGCTGCGGGTGTGGCGGGGCGGCTCCCGCTCCGAGAGGGAGCGGGCCGCGCTCGCCGAGCTGGATCGGGTCGGCGTCACCGAGCTGATGGCGCGCCGCCGTCCGCACGAGGTCTCCGGCGGTCAGTGCCAGCGGGCCGCGATCGCCCGGGCCACCATCCTGGGACCGGAGATCCTGATCTGCGACGAGCCGGTCTCCGCGCTGGACGTGTCCATCCAGGCCCAGGTGCTGGTGCTCCTCGACGAGCTGCGCACCCAGGCCGGCCTGGCGATGCTGTTCATCTCCCACGACCTGGCCGTCGTCGCGACGCTGTGCGACCGGACGGCGGTGATGAACGCCGGCGAGATCGTGGAGGTCGGCACCACCGCCGACATCGCCGACCGCCCGCAGCACGCCTACACCAAGCTCCTGCACGACTCCGTGCCTTCCCACCTGTTCCTGACGAACTCGGGGTCGTCGTGACGCAGCCCGGCCGAGGCCAGGGACTGCGCTCGTGGCTCACCAAGAAATGCACCATCCCTGAGGAGGATTGCTGATGATGCACCACACGGCCCGATGGAAGGGGGCCCGGAGGCGGATCGCCGCCGCCGGACTCGCCCTGGGTCTCGCCCTGACCGTGGCCGCGTGCGGCGGGTCCGACTCGTCGTCCGGCGACGGTGGCACGCCCACCAAGGGCGGCGAGCTCAAGGTCGGTCTCGGCACCGACGTGGCCCGCCTGAACCCGGGGTCCGCCAGCCCGGGCTCGCAGGCCGTGCTCGGCGCGATCTACGACTACCTGATGGTCGTCGAGCACCGCGGCGAGGAGCCGAAGCCGAACCTGGCCACCGCGATGACTCCCAGCGACGACTTCATGACCTGGACGATGACGCTGCCCACCGGCAAGAAGTTCTCCGACGGCGAGCCGTTCAACGCCGAGGCGGTCAAGTTCAACTTCGACCAGTTCAAGGACCCGGAGACCGGCTCCGGCCTGGTCTCCGCACTCAGCGGTCTGGAGTCGGTCGAGGCGCCCGACGAGAGCACGGTGGTCTTCAACCTCAGCGAGGCCGACGCCACCTTCCCGGTGCTGCTGGCCAACCAGGAGGGAGTCGCCGCTGCGTACGTCGCGTCGCCGAAGTCGCTCCAGGAGCACACCGACGACTTCAACGCGAACGCCGCCGGCATGGGCCCCTACAAGATCACCTCGTGGAGCCAGGGTGGCGCCGAGGTCGTCGTGGAGAAGAACGAGAACTACTGGGACGGCGCCGACAAGGTGCTCCTCGACAAGATCACGTTCCGCAAGATCGAGGACCCGCAGAGCGCCTACCAGGCCGTCCGCGCCGGTGACGTCGACATCATCTACTCGATCTTCTCGTCGGTCATCAAGCAGGCGTCCAACGACTCGTCGGTCAAGGTGGCCATGGGCGTGGGCGCCGACCAGTCCAGCATCGTGCTGAACATGACCAAGCCCCCGTTCGACGACATCCGGATGCGCCAGGCCATGTCGATGGCGATCGACCGCGAGGAGATCACGGCGATCGTCAAGGAGGGGCTCACCTACGAGTCCACCAGCCTGTTCCCGCCGGACGACCCGTGGAACGGCGGCGCGGCCAACCCGGCCTACGACCCGGAGCGCGCCAAGGAGCTGATCGCCGAATACGAGGCGGAGAACGGCAAGGTCCCCTTCACCTACACCTGCCGTCCCACCGTCGACGACACCACCGTCGTCGAGCAGCAGCTGCGCAAGGCCGGCTTCGACTTCAAGGTCGAGGTCCAGGAGACCACCGCCGCGTTGGAGGCGTTCTTCTCCGGCAAGTACACGGCGACCTGCTGGAACATGGCCGACTTCCTCGACCCGGGCACGCTGCCGTACCAGTTCTTCCACAGCAGCGGCAACAACAACACCGGTGGCTTCGAGAACCCGGAGTTCGACGCGCTGGTCGACCAGGCGAAGAGCACCGCCGACCTGGAGGAGCGCAAGAAGCTGTGGCAGCAGGCCGACGAGATCCTCGTCGAGGAGCTGCCGTGGGTGTGGCGCACCGGCCAGCCGGTCGCCTTCATCTACCGGCCGACCGTGCACAGCGTGGCCCTCGACGAGCCGGACCGCCTCCGCGGCCGGGTCATCGACACCCGCCACATGTGGGTCGAGGACTGACCCAGCAGCATCCCGTCACGACACCGGGGGCGCCGTTCGCGGCGCCCCCGGCGTCGTCCTCCCCAGGTCGCAGGAGCGAGCAGTGAACGAACCGATCGTAGGAACCGCGGCCGGCGAGGTGCGCGGCCGGCGCGAGGATGGGGTGCGCGCGTTCCGCGGGATCCCGTACGCCGAGCCGCCGACCGGTTCGCTCCGCTTCGCCGCGCCGGTGCCGCGGGCAGCGTGGACCGGCGTGCTCGACGCGGGCGACTTCGGCCCCGCCCCGGTGCAGGACACGATCCTGGCCGCGCGGCCGTCGCTGTGGAACCCCGGCGACGGGCACGACTGCCTGACCGTGAACCTCTGGCGTCCCGACACCGAGGACGACGGCCTCCCGGTCCTGGTGTGGATCTACGGGGGCGCCTTCCGGATGGGCAGCAGCAGCGAGCCGTACTACGACGGCGCCGCGCTGGCCCGGGCGGGGGTGGTCCTGGTCTCGCTCAACTACCGGGTCGGGTTCCAGGGCTTCGGCAGCCTGCCGGACGCTCCGGAGAACCGCGGCCTGCTGGACCAGCTGACCGCGCTGGAATGGGTCCGCGACAACGTCGCCTCGTTCGGTGGCGACCCGGGCCGGGTCACGGTGTTCGGCGAGTCCGCCGGCGCGAGCTCGGTCGCGATCCTGCTCTCCGCACCGCGTGCGAAGGGCCTCTTCTCCCGCGCGATCGCCAGCAGCCCCGCCTCGGGGATGGCCGATCCGGCCCAGACCGTGCGGGTGACCGCCGCGATCGCGGACGCACTCGGTCGCCCCGGCACCGCCGCGGGCCTGGCCGACGTGCCCGACGCGGATCTGCTGGCCGCCCAGGCGCAGGCGCCGGTCGCGCTCGGTAGCCCGGTGCCGGCATTCGTCCCGGTGATCGACGGGGAGACCGTCCTCGCCGAGCCCGCCGCCGCCCTCGCGGCCGGGCACGGTCACCCGGTCGACCTGCTGGTCGGCGCCAATGCCGACGAGGCGACCATCTTCACCCTGCCCCTTCCGGAGGAGGCGATGGACCCCGAGCGCCTGGCGCGCGCGCTCGGCCTGGACGACGCCGGGCTGGCGGCGTACCGGGAGCTCGTGGGGGAGGCGGCCGGCGCCCGGGCGCTGCACACCCGGATCTTCTCCGACGGCCTGTTCCGGATGACCGCGCTCGACCTGGCCCGGACCCATGCGCGCAGTGGCGCCGGCCGCACCTTCCGCTACGAGCTCGGGTGGCCGAGCCCCGCCCTGGACGGCGCGCTCGGCGCGTGTCACGCGCTGGACCTGCCGCTGGTGTTCGGCAACCTGGACTGCCCCGAGAGCCACCGGCTGCTCGGCGGGCCGCCGAGCCGGGACGCCGCTGAGGTCTCCGCCTCGATGCGCGCGGCCTGGGTGGCGTTCGCGACCACCGGAGCTCCGGGCCCCGACTGGCCGGCGACGACGATGGCGGGCTCGCCGGCCCGGATCATCGACACGCCCGGCCGGATCGAGGCCGGGCACCTGGACGCGGAGGCGGCGATCTGGGCGGAGCACTCCACGCGGTTCACCCACTGACGCGCCGGGAGAGCCCCCGGGGCAGCCGCCCACGACGTACCCTCAGGGGGACGGCTCTGCCGTCAGCACCGCCACCGCGGGCCCCGGCCCCCTGATCGAGGACAGCAGCCCCACCCCATCATGGACAACGCAGCATGACCGCTCTGCTCTACCTGCTCGGCGTCGTCGTCTTCGCGGCGGCGATCCTGGCGTCGATCGGGCTCCACGAGCTCGGCCACCTGATCCCGGCGAAGAGGTTCGGCGGGAAGGTGACCCAGTACTTCATCGGCTTCGGGCCGACCGTGTGGAGCCGGCAGGTCGGCGAGACCGAGTACGGCGTCAAGGCGATCCCGCTCGGCGGCTACGTCAAGATCGTCGGGATGCTCCCGCCGGGCGCCGTCGCGCTCGCCGACGAGGTGACGGAGGAGCTCGACGCCGACGGCCGTGTCATCGGGCAGGTGGTGCGGGTCCGCAAGTCCAACACCGGCATGTTCACCCAGCTGGTCTCCGACGCGCGGGCGGCCGAGTGGGAGACGATCCGGCCCGAGGACGCCGACCGGCTGTTCTACAAGTTCCCCTGGTGGAAGAAGGTCATCGTCATGGGCGGTGGCCCGACGGTGAACATCCTGATCGCCTTCCTGATCTTCACCGGCGTCTTCGCGACCTACGGCAACCCGGGGGACCGGGCGATCGAGACGACGATCGCGCAGGTGAACGCCTGCGTCCTCGCCCCGGACGAGTCGGGCCGGGTGTGCACCGAGGAGGAGGTCCGCGACCAACCGACACCGGCGTACTCCGCAGGGCTCGCGGCCGGCGACCGGATCGTGTCCTTCAACGGCACCGCGATCACGAGCTGGGAGCAGGTGCAGGCGCTGGTCAAGGCCAACGGCACCGACCAGGCCGAGATCGTCGTCGAGCGCGACGGCCGCGAGGTCACCGTCGAGACCCAGACCGTGGTCCGCCCACCCGACGAGGCCGGCGGCAAGGTCGACGAGACCGTCGGCTTCCTCGGCGTCGTCCCGGACAGCCACCCGACCACCGGCGGTGTGGCGTACACGGTCGGCCAGATGGGTCATATGACCGTCGAGGTCGTGAAGTCCCTGGCCACGCTGCCCGCCAAGGTGTGGGGCGTCGCCAAGGCGATCGTCGGCCTCGAGGAGCGCGACCCGACGGGTCCGGTCAGCATCGTCGGCGGCGGCCGGCTGGCCGGTGAGACCGCCGCCCACGAGGAGATCCCGCTGGATGGCAAGGTCGTCTCGCTCTTCCTCCTCATCGCCGGTTTCAACTTCTTCATCGGCATGTTCAACTTCGTGCCGCTGCTGCCCCTCGACGGCGGCCACATCGCCGGGGCGTTGTGGGAGGCGCTGCGGCGGGGCTGGGCCCGGGTGCGCCGGCTCCCGGACCCCGGGTACGTCGACGTGGCGAAGCTGCTCCCGATCGCGTACGTCGTCGGCATGGCGGTGCTCGTCATGGGCGTCGTGCTGATCGTCGGCGACCTCGTCGTCCCCGTGCACCTGGAGTCCTGAGCGACGGGCATCGGGACCGGCGCCGACCGACTCAGCCGGCGTACTGCGGGTCGGGCGGCGTCACCCACTGCACGAGCTGGTAGATCACGCCGTTGGGATCGGCCATCTGGAAGTAGCGCTCACCCCAGGGCTCGGTCTCGATCGGCGTGACGATCTTGACCCCTTCTCCGCGCAGCCGCTCGTAGTCGGCGTCGATGTCCTCGACGGTGAACACGACGAGCAGTCCGTCGGCGCGCCCGGCGGCGGCCGCCGGCTTGAAGGTCGGCAGCCCGGTGCGCAGGTAGATCAGGTGGCAGCCGGAGTCGGGGTGGGCGAGCGAGCAGAAGCCGTCGGCGGCCATCTGCTCGGTGAACCCCAGGTGCCGTCGCACCCAGGTGGCGGACGCCTCGACGTCCGGGACGTTGAGCGAGACGGCGGTGGCGGTGATGCGCATGGACTCTCCTGTCAGCAAACACTGTACGTCGTACAATGTACAACGTATAACGATCGTGTGGGAGAATGGTTCCCGTGACCGCGCACACCGGATCGGGCGAGCCCAGCCGCACCCTCGCGCTGCTGTGGGGGGAGCCCGGTGCCGATGGCGCCGCGCCGCGCCGCAAGGGCCCGGTCCGGTCGGTGACGGTGGCCCAGGTGGTCGACGCGGCGCTCGCGCTCGCGGACGCCGAGGGCCTGGCGGCGGTGACCATGCGCGCGGTCGCCGAGCGGGTGGGGATCTCCGCGATGTCGGTCTACACCTACGTCCCCGGCAAGCCCGAGCTGCTCGACCTGATGGTCGACGCCCGCTACGCCCGGATGGCGCGCGCGCCGTGGGCGGGGGAGACCTGGCGGGAGCGGCTCACCGCCGTGGCGCTGGCCAACCGGGCCCTGCTCACCGAGCATCCCTGGCTCACCGAGGTGGCCGCGCTGAGCCGGCCGCCGCTCGGCCCCGGGGTGTTGGCGAAGTACGAGCACGAGCTCGCCGCCCTCGACGACACCGGGCTCAGCGACGTCGACACCGACGCGGCACTGATCTTCGTGCTCGGCTTCGTGCAGGCCCACTGCCGTGCCGCGCACGACGCCGCCCGGGTCGGCACGGACTCCGCACTGAGCGACGCCGAATGGTGGGCGGCCAACCAGCCGCTGCTCGCGCAGGCCTTCGACCCGCAGACCTATCCGCGCGCGGTCCGGATCGGCGCCGCCGCCGGGGCGGCCCAGGGGAGTGCATGGAGCGCGGACCGGGCCTGGGAGTTCGGTCTGGCCCGTACGCTCGACGGCCTGGCCGCCCTGATCGGCGATGGGGGCGGCTGACGGGCGAGCCTCTAATCTTGGTGCCATGACGTCGATCAGCCCGACCATCAGCTTGGGCATGCCGGCCGCGCCGCCGCCGGTGCTCGCCCCCCGCCGCCCGACCCGCCAGATCCGGGTGGGCAAGGTCGGGGTCGGCAGCGACCACCCGATCTCGGTGCAGTCGATGACCACGACGCTCACCTCCGACGTCAACACCACGCTCCAGCAGATCGCCGAGCTCACCGCCGCGGGCTGCGACATCGTCCGGGTCGCCTGCCCCAGCCAGGACGACGCCGACGCGCTGCCCGAGATCGCCCGCCACAGCCAGATCCCGGTCATCGCCGACATCCACTTCCAGCCGAAGTACGTCTTCGCCGCGATCGAGGCCGGCTGCGCCGCGGTCCGGGTCAACCCGGGCAACATCAAGAAGTTCGACGACCAGGTCAAGGAGATCGCGGCCGCCGCCAAGGACCACGGCACGTCGATCCGGATCGGCGTCAACGCCGGCTCGCTCGACAAGCGGCTGCTGGAGAAGTACGGCAAGGCCACCCCCGAGGCCCTCGTCGAGTCGGCGGTCTGGGAGGCGAGCCTCTTCGAGGAGCACGGCTTCCGCGACTTCAAGATCTCGGTCAAGCACAACGACCCGGTCGTCATGGTCCGCGCCTACGAGCTGCTCGCCGAGCAGGGCGACTGGCCGCTGCACCTCGGCGTGACCGAGGCCGGCCCGGCGTTCCAGGGCACCATCAAGTCCGCCACCGCCTTCGGTGCGCTCCTCTCGCGCGGCATCGGCGACACCATCCGGGTCTCGCTCTCGGCGCCGCCGGTCGAGGAGGTCAAGGTCGGCATCCAGATCCTCCAGTCGCTCAACCTGCGCCCGCGCAAGCTCGAGATCGTCTCCTGCCCCTCCTGCGGCCGCGCCCAGGTCGACGTCTACACGCTCGCCGAGCGGGTCACCGCGGGCCTCGACGGTCTCGAGGTCCCGCTTCGCGTCGCGGTCATGGGCTGCGTCGTCAACGGTCCCGGCGAGGCGCGCGAGGCCGACCTCGGCGTCGCGTCCGGCAACGGCAAGGGCCAGATCTTCGTCAAGGGCGAGGTCATCAAGACCGTGCCCGAGTCGGAGATCGTGGAGACGCTGATCGAGGAGGCGATGAAGATCGCCGAGTCGATGGAGCCGGTCGAGGGTGCGGAGCCCTCGGTGTCCGTCGGCTGATCCGACGCCCGCTGCGGCTTCACCACGGGATGGAGGGGAGCCCGCGCTTCAGTCGTGGAACTCCACGACGGAAGCGACGCTTCGGCTACATCCCGTGATGAACCCGACGCCGAGGCGCCAGACGGCCACGTCCTGTCACGTCGCGGGCCGCACCACTAGGCTCGGGCCGTGTTGACCACCCGGCATGGCGTGCGCGTCCTCGCGCAGGCCGACCTCCCCGCCTTCGTGGCCCTCGCGGGTCGCGACCCGGTCGTCAACGTGTTCGCGATCCACCGCGCCCACACCACCAACCTCGAGCCGCGCTGGCTCGGCGGCGAGATGTGGGGCCGGTTCGAGGGCGGCCACCTGGTCGCCGCCTGCCACGTCGCCGCCAACCTGGTGCCGGTCCAGGCCACGCCGGAGGACGCCGAGGTGTTCGCCGGGCGCGCGCTCGCCCGGCGCCGTACCGCCTCGACCATCGTGGGCCCCCAGGACGCCGTCCGCGCGTTCTGGCACCAGGTCGGCCCCGAGTGGGGTCACCCGCGCGACGTCCGCTGGGACCAGCGCCACCTGGTCATCGACGGCGAGCCGCTGGTCGCGCCCGACCACGGCGTGCGCTGCGGGACCCAGGACGACCTCCGCACGCTCTACCCGGCCTGCGTCGCGATGTACACCGAGGAGGTCGGCGTCTCGCCCGAGGTCGGTGGGGGAGCCGACCTCTACCGAGCCCGGGTCGCGCAGCTGGTCAGCCGCGCCTGGTCCTTCGTCCGGTACGACGGCGACGAGCTCGTCTTCAAGGCCGAGGTCGCCTGCGCCACGCCCGACGCGGCGCAGATCCAGGGTGTCTGGGTGCCGCCGCACCGCCGCGGTCAGGGACTCGCGACCGCCGGCATGGCCGCCGTCGTCCGCCAGGTGCGGGCCCGGATCGCGCCCACCGTCTCGCTCTACGTCAACGACTGGAACCACGCGGCCCGCGCCGCCTACGAGCGGGTGGGCTTCACCGAGACCGCGCGCTTCGCGACCGTGATGTTCTGAGCCTCACGGGTCGATCCTCAGGGTGTCGAGGCGTGGCAGGCCGCTCCACAGCGGCCGGGACGCGATGTCGGTGACCTCCTCGAGGGTGGCCGCCGGGTTCTCCCGCCACCACCGGGCCACGCCGTCCGCACCGCCGGAGCGCTCCGGAGTGTTACTGGTTCGCGACACCCGTGGGCACCGCCGTAGGCTTCGCCCCGTGCTGATGCGGATGTCGACCCTGTTCGTCCGGACCTTGCGAGAGGACCCCGCGGATGCGGAGGTCCCGAGCCACCGGCTGCTCGTGCGCGCCGGCTACATCCGCCGTGCCGCGCCGGGCATCTACACCTGGCTGCCGCTCGGCCTGGCCGTGCTGCGCAAGATCGAGGGCATCATCCGCGACGAGATGAACGCCATCGGCGCGCAGGAGGTGTCCTTCCCCGCGCTGCTGCCGCGCGAGCCCTACGAGGCGACCAACCGCTGGAGCGAGTACGGCGACAACATCTTCCGGCTGCAGGACCGCAAGGGCGCCGACTACCTGCTCGGCCCCACCCACGAGGAGATGTTCACGCTCCTCGTCAAGGACATGTACGGCTCCTACAAGGACCTGCCCCTCAGCCTGTACCAGATCCAGACCAAGTACCGCGACGAGGCACGTCCGCGCGCCGGGCTGCTGCGCGGTCGCGAGTTCACGATGAAGGACTCCTACTCCTTCGACGTCAGCGACGCCGGCCTCGACGCGTCCTACCAGCGCCACCGCGACGCGTACGTCCGGATCTTCGACCGCCTCGGCTTCGACTACGCGATCGTCAAGGCGACCGCCGGCGCGATGGGCGGCTCGAAGTCCGAGGAGTTCCTGGCCAAGTCCGCTGTCGGCGAGGACACCTACGTCCGCTGCACCCACTGCGACTACGCCGCCAACGTCGAGGCGGTCCAGGTCCGTCCGCCCGCCCCGGTGGCCTACGACGGGGTGCCGGCCGCGCACGCCGAGGAGACGCCCGACACGCCCACCATCGACACCCTGGTCGACCATCTCAACGAGGCGTTCCCCCGTGCGGACCGGCCCTGGGCTGCCGGCGACACGCTCAAGAACGTGCTCGTTCTGCTCAAGCACCCCGACGGCACCAGCGAGCCGCTGGCCATCGGCCTGCCCGGCGACCGCGAGGTCGACCAGAAGCGACTCGAGGGGCAGCTGGAGCCGATCGAGGTCGAGCCGATGGACGAGGCGGAGCTCGCGAAGCACCCCGCGCTGGTCAAGGGCTATATCGGCCCCGGTGTGCTGGGCGAGGACAACAAGAGCGGCATCCGCTACCTGGTCGACCCGCGCGTCGCCGAGGGCACCCGCTGGGTGACCGGCGCCGACGTCGCCGGCTCCCACGTGATCGACCTGGTCGCCGGCCGCGACTTCACCGCCGACGGCACCATCGAGGCCGCCGAGGTCCGCGACGGGGACGCCTGCCCGAACTGCGCCGAGGGCACGCTCGAGTCGGCCCGCGGCATCGAGATGGGCCATGTCTTCCAGCTCGGCCGCAAGTACGCCGACGCGCTCGACCTCAAGGTCCTCGACGAGAACGGCAAGCTGGTCACCGTCACCATGGGCTCCTACGGGATCGGCGTCACCCGCGCGGTGGCCGCGATCGCGGAGGACACCCTCGACGAGATCGGGCTGTGCTGGCCGCGTCACGTCGCCCCGGCCGACGTCCACGTGGTCGCCGCGGGCAAGGAGGAGGCCGTCTTCGCCGCCGCCGAGGAGCTCGTCGCCGGGCTCACGGCCGCCGGCCTCGACGTCATCTACGACGACCGCGCTGGCAAGATCAGTCCCGGCGTGAAGTTCAAGGACGCCGAGCTGATCGGCGTGCCGACCATCGTGACCGTCGGTCGCGGCGTGGCCGACCCCGACAACAGGGTGATCGAGGTCAAGGACCGCCGCACCGGCGAGCGTCAGGAGCTCCCGCTCGTCTCGGCGGTGGGCGAGATCCAGGCCCTGGTCCGAGGCTGAGGCCGATGGCCCGCGTGACCTGCCCGGTCCTCGGGCAGCGGGTCACCACCGCCGAGGAGGCGGCTGCGCACATCCGTCCCGGCGACTCGGTCGGCATCAGCGGCTTCACCGGTGCCGGCTTCCCCAAGGCGGTGCCTCGGGCCCTGGCCCGCCGGATCGGGGAGGCGCACGAGCGCGGCGAGGACTTCCGGATCGGACTGTGGTCGGGGGCCTCGACCGGCCCGGCGGTCGACGGCGCCCTGGCCGAGGTCCACGGGCTCGCCAAACGGCTGCCCTACAGCTCCGACCCGGCGCTGCGCAGGCTCGTCAACAGCGGCGAGGTCGACTACGTCGACGCCCATCTGTCCCACTCCGGGCAGCAGGCGTGGTTCGGGTTCTACGGCCCGCTGGACGTCGCTGTCGTCGAGGTGACCGCGATCCTGCCCAACGGCCTCCTCGTGCCCGGCACCTCCGTCGGCAACAACAAGACCTGGCTGGACCGCGCCGACAAGGTGATCTTGGAGGTCAACCGCTGGCTGCCGCGCGACCTCGAGGGCTTTCACGACGTCTACTACGGCGCGGCCGTGCCGCCACACCGCATCCCCATCCAGCTCACCCATCCCCTGCAGCGCATCGGCGACCCGTACCTGCGCGTCGACCCCGCCAAGGTGGTCGCCGTGGTGGAGACCGACGAGCCGGACCGCAACAGCCCGCTCGACGCGCCGGATGACAGCTCGCGCGCGATGGCCGAGCTCCTCGTCGACTTCCTGCGCCACGAGGTGAGTGCCGGGCGGATGCCGCCGGGACTGCTGCCGCTGCAGTCCGGTGTCGGCAGCACGCCGAACGCGGTGATGGAGGGCCTGCAGCACGCCGAGTTCGAGGGCCTCACCTCGTTCACCGAGGTGATCCAGGACGGCCTGCTCGACCTGCTGGACGCCGGGAAGCTGGCCTCCCTGTCGGCCACCTCCTTCGGACTCTCCCCGGCCGGACAGCAGCGCTTCCTCGACAACGTCGGCTCCTACAAGGGGCGGATCCTTCTGCGCAGCCAGGAGATCTCGAACCATCCCGAGCTGGTGCGTCGTCTCGGGGTCATCGCGATCAACGGCATGATCGAGGCGGACATCTACGGCAATGTGAACTCCAGCCACGTGATGGGCTCGGCGATCATGAACGGCATCGGCGGCTCGGGCGACTTCGCCCGCAACGCCTACCTCAACTTCTTCGTCTCCGACTCGCTGGCCAAGGGCGGCCTGATCTCCTCGATCGTGCCGATGGTCAGCCACGTCGACCACACCGAGCACGACGTGCACGTGCTCATCACCGAGCAGGGACTGGCGGACCTGCGTGGCCTCTCGCCGTCGGACCGTGCCGACCGGGTGATCGCCCAGTGTGCCCACCCCGACTACCGCGACCGGCTGCGCGACTATGTCGCCCGGGCCAGAGCGGCCCGGCCGGAGGCCCGGCACACGCCGCACCTCCTGGAGGAGGCGCTCGGCTGGCACGCGGCCTACCTCCGCGACGGTCGGATGTGACAGCCCCGGAGGCAGGGGCACAGGGGACTACGCTTCCCTCGGACGGACGGAGGAGCATGGGGATCGAGGCGGTCATCTTCGACTGGGGCGGCACGCTGACCGCCTGGCACGACATCGACTTCCACGCCGAGTCGCTCGCGCTGGCGCAGGCCGTGCTGAGGACCCCCGACACCTCGGACGACCACCACGCCCACGCGGCCCGGCTGCACCTGGCCGGCAGCGTGATCTGGGGGCGCAGTCGCGACCACCAGCAGAGCGCGACGATCGCCGACCTGTTCGACGCGGCCGGCCTCGACCACGATCCCGACCTGCTCGATGCGTACTACGGCTTCTGGGAGCCGCACACCCTCACCGATCCCGAGGTCGCCCCGCTGTTCAACTGGCTGCGGGCCGAGGGGATCAAGGTCGGTGTGCTGTCGAACACCATCTGGCCGCGCGCCTGGCACCGCGGCTTCTTCGAGCGCGACGGCGTCCTCGAGCTGATCGACGGCGACGTCTACACCAGCGAGGTGCCCTGGACGAAGCCGTCCCCCGAGGCGTTCCGCGCGGCGATGACCGCCGTCGGTGTCGAGGATCCGGCGACATGCGTGTACGTCGGCGACCGGCTCTTCGATGACATCTGGGGCGCGCAGAACGCCGGCATGCGCGCGGTCCACGTGCCGCACAGCGTCATCCCGGTCGAGCAGATCGGTCACACCGAGGGGGCGCCGGACGCCGTGGCCGGCCGACTCGCCGACCTGCCGGGACTGCTCGCCCCCTGGCGCTGAGGGACCCCGGAGCCGCCTGATCCACGCTCAGGTGAGGGTTCCCCGATCTGCAGGTTTGTGCAGTGCACATTTATGAGGATCGCGATGACGGGCTCCCGGACGCGTTCTGTTGCATGATTGTGCACACGGCGATCGGTGAGCCCCACCTCTCCCGTCGCCCATGACCGTTGTCCCCGGTCACCAGCGGTTCGCGACCCCGGCTTTCGGGGGACGTCTCGGGAGTTCCCCGGATGTCGGAGGTCGCGAACCGCTGGCGTTTTTGCCGGCCCATGTCCGGCATCCGTCCGCCGCCCCCGGGGCTCGCGCCACGTGACGGGCAGCGCCTCAGAGCCCGGGCAGGCGGTCCGGCCGGGCGCCGAAGTCGAGGCCGCGCACCGCGGCGTCGAGCAGCGCCTCGATCGCCCACGCGCGGGCGTCGTCGACCGTGCTGGCCACGAGGTAAGCGTAGGTCGCGGCCGCGGACTCCTCGAGCTCGCGTGCGCGGGTGGTGACCGCGGCCGGCGTGGCGAGGTCGGCGGGCAGGCCGTAGCCGGGCTCCGCCGCCACCGGCTCCGCGCCGGTGGCGTGCAGCCGGGCCATCAGGTCGTCGCGCCGGGTCCGGTGCACGGCGTACGCCGCGGTGAGGGCCGCGTAGAGGTCCGGGCTGCCGGACTCGGAGGTCTGGCCGCCCAGGGCGCCGTAGACGAAGACGGCAGCATGCTCGGCGGCCAGCGTCGTCTGCAGCGCAACGACGCCGGCGTCGTCCCCGCCGTCCCCGGACCCGGCAGGCTCGTCGGACCCGTCGGGGGGCGGTGCGACCGGGGTGGTGGTCATGACCGGACCGCCTGCTGCTGGGCCAGGGCTGCGGCCATGGCGGCCAGCACCTGGGCGAGACCGCCGCTGTGGGCCTGCTGGGCCGCCGCGACCAGCCGCTGCTGCAGCGCGGCCTCCGCGGCGAGCAGGGCGACCCAGGCCTGCGTCGGGTCGCCCGCGACGTCCGGGGCGTCGGTGGTCACGGAGCCGCCCAGTTCGGCGGCATGGGCGTCGTGGATCCGGGCCAGTCGGGCGGCGCGCCGCGCCAGGCCGGGGACGGCCGCGGACGTGGCCGCGGCCAGCGCGCCGGTGGTCGAGATCGCCGCGACGACGTCCTCGACGAGGGTGCCGTCGGCGTCCTCGGCCGGTGCCGTCGGGGTGACCGCGCCCGACACGCCCGGGTCATCGGTGTCGTCCGGGCCGCCGAGGACGCCGTCGATGAGGTCGCATCCCGCGAGGGTCAGCGCCGCGCCGCCGATCCCGCCGGCGAGGACCAGGCGCCGCGAGAGGGGCAGGGGACTGTCGGGCACCCGGTGACCCTATATCGACGGGTAGGGTGGGCCCCGCACAGCCACAACAGGACACGGGGAGGACTCGCCCATGGGTACTCATTCCGCTCAGGGAGCGACAGCAGAGCGGATCGAGCACGTCCTCGTCGCTCCTCTCGCCGAGCTCGGCCTCGATCTCGAGGCCGTCGAGCTCACCCCGGCGGGGAAGCGTCGCGTGCTGCGGATCGCCGTCGACACCGACGGCGGGCTCACGCTCGACGACGTCGCCGCGGCGACCAAGGTGATCGACCGGATCCTGGAGGACGACGGCCCCGACGGCGCCGCGCGGGCGCTCGGCGAGCTGCCCTACACGCTGGAGGTCACCTCCCGCGGTGTCGACCGGCCGCTGACGCTGCCGCGCCACTGGCGTCGCAACGCGGGCCGGCTGGTCAAGGTGACGCTCACCGGCGACGACACCGTCACCGGTCGGATCGGCGCGTCCGACGACGACGGTGTCGTGCTGGACGTGGCCGGAGTCGAACGGCGTCTCGCCTACGGCGACGTCGTCAGGGCGCTGGTGCAGATCGAGTTCAACCGCAAAGACACGAGTGACAAGGACGCCGACTGATGGACATCGACCTCAGCATCCTCCGGACGCTGGAGCGCGAGAAGGAGATCAAGTTCGACGTCCTCGTCGAGGCGATCGAGCAGGCGCTGCTGACGGCGTACCACAAGACCGAGGGCTCGGTCGCCCAGGCCCGGGTCGAGCTGAACCGCAAGACCGGGCACGTCACGGTGCTGGCCGCGGAGCTCGACGCCGAGGGCACCAAGGTCGGCGAGTACGACGACACGCCCGACGGCTTCGGCCGGATCGCGGCGACGACCGCCAAGCAGATCATGCTGCAGCGCCTGCGCGACGCCGAGGACGAGATCAAGTTCGGCGAGTTCTCCGGCAAGGAGGGCGACATCATGTCCGGCGTCATCCAGCAGGGACGCAATCCCGACGACGTGCTCGTCGACCTCGGCCGGATCGAGGCGCACCTGCCCGCCGGCGAGCGGGTCCCGGGCGAGGACTACGCCCACGGCACCCGGATCAAGTGCCTCGTGGTCTCGGTCCGCAAGGGCATGCGCGGCCCGCAGGTGACGCTGTCGCGCTCACACCCCAGCCTGGTGAAGAAGCTGTTCGCCCTGGAGGTCCCCGAGATCGCCGACGGCACCGTCGAGATCGCAGCGATCGCCCGGGAGGCCGGGCACCGCACCAAGATCGCGGTCAAGTCCACCGTCTCCGGCGTCAACGCGAAGGGCGCCTGCATCGGCCCGATGGGCCAGCGGGTCCGCAACGTCATGGCCGAGCTGGGCGGCGAGAAGATCGACATCGTCGACTGGTCCGACGAGCCGGCGAAGCTGGTCGCCAACGCGCTCTCGCCGGCCCAGGTCCAGTCGGTCACGGTCGTCGACGAGGCCGCCCGCTCGGCCCGTGTCGTGGTGCCGGACTTCCAGCTCTCCCTGGCGATCGGCAAGGAGGGCCAGAACGCCCGCCTGGCCGCCCGCCTGACCGGCTGGCGGATCGATATCCACTCCGACGAGGAGGCGTAGACACCCGCAGGGTCGCCTCGGACCGGTCCCGGTTCGTGAAGTCGGCCACCCAGCGGGTAGAGTCGACCCTTGGTGGCACGCCGACTGAATTCCCCTGCGCGACCTGACGATCCTCACCTGGTGGGACCCGTCCGGACCTGCATCGGATGCCGGGAGCGGGCCAGCACAAGCGAGTTGTTGCGGATGACCGCCGGCTCGGGCCCCGACGGCCAACCGGTCGTCGTACCCGATCCTGACGGCACCGCGCCCGGGCGTGGAGCGCACCTGCACCCCACGACCGGTTGCTACGACCTCGCCGTACGTCGCAAGGCTTTTGCGCGCGCGCTCCGGATCAGCGGAGCCGCGCTGGGCGACGCGCGGGTGGGGGAGTACATCGCCACCCGGGCAGCAGCGACTCGGACCGATCCGACCGACAGAGACTGGAGCAACAGCTCATGAGCACTCGATGAGTACCTCGCGATGAGCCAGTTCGTTCTGCACCACCCACCAACGGTCTGAGATCCACCCCGGGTCTGGGCCAGAAGGAGAACCGTGGCCAAGACCCGAGTTTCCGAACTCGCGAAGCAGTACGGCATCAAGAGCGCCGACGCGCTCAAGATGCTGAGTGACATCGGAGAGTTCGCCAAGACTGCGTCCTCGAGCATCGAGCTTCCTGCCGTCAAGAAGTTCGAGGCGACCTACGGAGCCGAGCTCCTCGCCAAGATGAAGCCCGTCGGCGAGGCGGGCGGCGAGGCGGCCAAGCCTGCTCCCAAGGCTCCGGCCAAGAAGGCCGCCGCCGCGCCCGAGGCCCCTGCCGCGTCGGCTCCGGCCGTCGAGGCCCCCGCCGCTCCGGCTCCGGCCGCGCCCGAGGCCCCCGCCGCCGAGACGCCTGCCGCCAAGCCGGGCGGCCCGCGTCCCGGCCCCCGGCCCGGCCCGGCCAAGGCCCCGGCCGCCCCCGAGGCGCCCCCGGCCGAGGAGAAGCCCGCCGCTGCCGCGGCTCCGGCCGCCCCGGAGGCTCCCGCGGCTCCGGCCGCTCCGGCCGCCAAGCCGGCCGCGCCGAAGCCCCCGACGCCCAAGGCTCCCGCCCCGGCCCCGCGCCCGGTCGGCAAGCCCGGCGGCACCCCGCGTCCGGGCAACAACCCGTTCGCGCCCAGCCAGGGCATGGGCCGTCGTCCCGCCCCGCCGCCGCGCGAGGGCGAGGCCGGCCCGGCCGGCCCGCGCCCGCCGGCGGGTGCCGGCGGCGGTGGCCGTCCCGGCATGCCGCGGCCCAACCCGGCGATGATGCCCAAGTCCGCCGGCTCGTTCGGCCAGGGCGGCCCCGGCGGTCGTGGCCCCGGCGGCCCCGGTCGTCCCGGCCCCGGTGGCCGTGGTCCGGGCGGTCCCGGCCGGGCCGGTGCGCCCGGTCGTGGCGGTGCCGGCGCGGGTGCCGGTGCGCCCGGTGGTCGCGGTCCCGGTGGCTTCGGTCCCGGTGGCGGCGGTCGTCCCGGTGGCGGTGGCCGTCCCGGTCAGCGTGGCCAGACCCAGGGTGCCTTCGGGCGCCCCGGCGGTCCGGCTCGGCGTGGTCGCAAGTCCAAGCGGGCGCGTCGCCAGGAGTTCGAGGCCATGGAGGCCCCGACGATCGGTGGCATGCGGGTCCGCAAGGGCAACGGCGAGACGATCCGTCTCGCCCGGGGCTCCTCGCTGACCGACTTCGCCGAGAAGATCGGCGTCGACGCGGCCTCGCTGGTGCAGATGCTCTTCCACCTCGGCGAGATGGTCACGGCCACCCAGTCGGTGGGCGACGAGACGCTGGAGCTGCTCGGTGACGAGCTCAACTACGTCGTCGAGGTCGTCTCCCCGGAGGACGAGGACCGTGAGCTGCTCGAGTCGTTCGACATCGAGTTCGGTGCCGACGAGGGCGGCGAGGACGACCTGGTCGTCCGCCCGCCCGTCGTGACCGTCATGGGTCACGTCGACCACGGTAAGACCCGCCTCCTCGACGCGCTGCGCAACGCCAACGTCGTCGAGGGCGAGGCCGGTGGCATCACCCAGCACATCGGTGCCTACCAGGTCCACACCGAGGTCGACGGCGACGACCGCCGGATCACCTTCATCGACACCCCGGGTCACGAGGCGTTCACCGCCATGCGTGCCCGCGGTGCGCAGGCGACCGACATCGCCATCCTGGTGGTCGCGGCCGACGACGGCGTCATGCCGCAGACGGTCGAGGCGCTCAACCACGCCAAGGCGGCCAACGTGCCGATCGTGGTCGCGGTCAACAAGATCGACAAGGAGACCGCGGACCCGACCAAGGTCCGTGGCCAGCTCTCCGAGTACGGCCTGGTGCCCGAGGAGTACGGCGGCGACGCGATGTTCGTCGACGTGTCCGCCAAGGCGGGCCTCAACCTCGACAAGCTGCTCGAGGCGGTCGTGCTCACCGCCGACGCGTCCCTCGACCTGCGGGCCAACCCGGTGCAGGACGCACAGGGCCTCGTGGTCGAGGCGCACCTCGACCGCGGACGCGGTCCGGTGGCGACGATCCTGGTCCAGCGCGGCACGCTGCGGGTCGGCGACTCGATCGTCGCCGGTCCGGCCCACGGCCGCGTCCGGGCCATGCTCGACGAGCACGGCAACGAGCTGACCGAGGCCGATCCGGCCCGGCCCGCGATGGTGCTCGGTCTCTCGTCCGTCCCGGGCGCCGGCCAGAACTTCATCGTGGTCGAGGACGACCGGATGGCCCGCCAGATCGCCGAGAAGCGCGAGGCGCGCGAGCGGGCGGCCATGCAGGCCAAGCGCCGCGTGCGTCGTACTCTCGAGGACTTCATGGCCTCCATGGAGAAGGGCGAGAGCCAGGAGCTCAACCTCATCCTCAAGGGCGACGTGTCCGGCTCGGTCGAGGCCCTCGAGGACGCGCTGGCGCAGATCGACGTCGGCGAGGAGGTCAACCTCCGGGTCATCGACCGCGGTGTCGGTGCGATCACCGAGACCAACGTCGACCTGGCGGCGGCGTCCGACGCGATCATCATCGGCTTCAACGTCCGCCCGCAGGGCAAGGCGGGTCAGATGGCCGAGAAGGAAGGCGTCGAGATCCGCTACTACTCGGTCATCTACCAGGCGATCGAGGAGATCGAGGCCGCGCTCAAGGGCATGCTCAAGCCCGAGTACGAGGAGCAGACGCTGGGCCAGGCGGAGATCCGCGCGATCTTCCGCTCGTCCAAGATCGGCAACATCGCGGGCTGCATGGTCATCGACGGCGTCATCCGGCGCAACGCGAAGGTCCGGGTGCTCCGCGACGGTGCGGTCATCGCCGACAACCTCGACCTGGCCTCGCTCAAGCGGGAGAAGGACGACGCGTCGGAGGTTCGGGAGGGCTTCGAGTGCGGTCTCGTGCTCAAGAACTTCCAGGACATCAAGGAGGGCGACATCGTCGAGGCCTTCGAGATGAAGGAGATTCCGCGCTCCTGACGGGGTTACGCCCCGCGCGGCGCGGATTCACCACGGTATGTAGTTCGGCCCTCGCTTCCCCGGTGGAGTTCCACCGGGGAAGCGAGGGTTCGTCTACATCCCGTGGTGAATCCGCCACCACCGGTGGCGCACCGCCACCGCCCCAGAACTGATAGGAACTGACCATGGCCAGCCCGCGCGTGCGCAAGATCGCCGACCGGATCCAGGTGATCGTCGCCGAGATGCTCGAGCGGCGGATCAAGGACCCGCGCCTCGGCTTCGTCACCGTGACCGAGGTCCGGCTCACCGGCGACGCGCAGAACGCCACCATCTACTACACCGTCCTGGGCGAGGACGCCGATCAGCAGGCGACCGCGACCGCGCTGGAGTCGGCCAAGGGCGTGCTGCGCTCCGAGGTCGGCAAGCAGCTCGGCATGCGGCATGTCCCGACGCTGGCCTTCGAGTTCGACGGGGTGCCGGAGACGGCGCGCCACCTCGACGAGCTGCTGGCCCGGGCCCGCGAGGCCGACGCGGCCGTCGCCGCCGCCCGTGCCGGCGCCCAGCCGGCGGGCGAGGCGGACCCGTACAAGAAGCCGCGCGAGGCCGAGCCCGACGAAGAGGCCGAGGACGCCGAGTGACCGCGTCCGGCGTGCCGTCGGGTCTCGTCGTCGTCGACAAGCCCGGAGGCATGACCTCGCACGCCGTCGTGTCCCGAGTGCGCCGGGCGATGGGCACCCGCAAGGTGGGTCACGCCGGCACCCTCGACCCGATGGCGACGGGCGTGCTGGTGCTGGGCGTCGAGCGGGCCACCCGGCTGCTCGGTCACCTGATGCTCACCGAGAAGACCTACGACGCCACGGTGCGCCTCGGCAGGTCGACGTCGACCGACGACGCCGAGGGCGAGGTCGTCGCCGACACCCCGGCGGGGGGCCTGGCCACGGCGGCGGTCCTGGCCGCCTTCGAGGAGCAGGTCGGCGACATCCTCCAGGTGCCGACGGCGGTCAGCGCGATCAAGGTCGACGGCAAGCGCGCCTACCAGCGGGTCCGCGACGGCGAGCAGGTCGAGCTCACGGCCCGTCCCGTGACCGTCCACGAGCTGACGGTGCACGGTCAGCGGGTCGTGGGCGACTGGCTGGACGTCGACATCACGGTCCGCTGCTCCAGCGGCACCTACATCCGGGCCATCGCCCGCGACGTCGGCAGCGCGCTCGGGGTCGGCGGGCACCTGACCGCGCTGCGCCGTACCGCGGTCGGGCCGTTCACCCTGGCCCAGGCCGACACCGACCTCGACCGGCTCACCCCCATCCCGCTCGAGCGGGCCGCGCGTGACTGCTTCCCCGCCCTGGATCTCGACGCCGACCAGGCCCAGGCGGTCCGCTACGGCCGGCCGCTGCCGCTGAGGATCGACACGCTCACCGGCGTGTTCGCGCCGAGCGGCGAGTTCCTCGCGCTCTACCGCCCGGAGGGCGGAGCCGCCCGTCCCGCGGCCGTGTTCGTCGGCTGACTTCGCCGCGATCCGTGGCTGGACGCCTACTGCGCGACACCCCAGCGGCGCGCTCGCGGCGTTGCGAACGCTCAACAGTCAACCAGACTGCCCTCGCGCTCGCGCCTTGCGATCACACCCCTGGAGCGCTGCTCGCTACGACGCCCATCCGCGGATCCAGGCTTCGGCTCCGGGCACCGATGTGGGAGAGTTGCCGCCGTGCGAGTGTGGCGTGACTTCTCCGACGTGCCCCGCGATCTCGGTCGCACGGTCGTGACGATCGGGAACTTCGACGGCATGCACCTCGGCCACCAGCACGTCATCCGGCGCGCGCGGGAGGTGGCGGCCGAGGTCGAGGCCACGACACCGATCGACAGCGTGGTCGCGGTGACCTTCGACCCCCACCCGATCGCGGTGCTGCGCCCCGAGCACGCGCCGCCCACCATCACGACCATCGATCAGCGACTGCGGCTGCTGGGCGAGGCCGGGGTCGATGACGTGCTCGTCATCCCGTTCTCCCGCGACATCGCGGCCTGGACGCCGGCGGAGTTCATCGACCGGATCCTGCTCGACACGCTCCATGTGCGGGCGGTCGTCGTCGGCGCCAACTTCCGCTTCGGCAACCGGGCCGCGGGCGACTGCAACCTGCTGCGCGCGGCGGGCGCCGAGCACGACTTCGTGCTGGAGGAGGTCAGCCTCGACGGGGGCCCGCAGGTCTGGTCCTCGACCTACGTCCGGACGTGTCTGGCCGCCGGCGACGTCAGCGGCGCGGCGGAGGCGCTCGGCCGGCTCTTCACGGTCGCGGGCGTGGTCATCGAGGGCGACAAACGGGGCCGCGAGCTCGGCTACCCGACCGCCAACGTCCCGGTCCGCTCCGGTGCGGCCGCGCCCGCCGACGGCGTCTACGCCGGCCGGTTCACCCTGCTCGACGGGCCGGACGCCGGGACGACGTACCCGGCCGCGATCAGCGTCGGCACCAACCCGACCTTCGCCGGCGAGCGTGAGCGCCGGGTCGAGTCGTATGTGCTCGACCGCACCGACCTCGAGCTCTACGGCAGGGAGGTCGAGGTCGCGTTCGTCGACCGGCTGCGCGGCATGGTGCGCTTCGACTCGGTCGAGGACCTGCTCACGGCGATGGCCGACGACGTCGACCGGGCGCGGACCATCCTCGCCGACTGACGGGGTGCCCATGACCGGTGCACAGGACGACGTCGCCGCCGCCGAGGGGTGGTTCGTCGAGCACGGGCTGCCCTACTTCGTCGACGACGTCCGGGCCGGCGTGGCCCGCGGACTGGGCCGCGGCCGGCTTCTCGGCGTCCTCGCGGTGGCCGTCGTGCTGGGGGTGGCCGGTGGGTGCGGCGTGGGGGCCGGGCTCGGCGCGGCCGCCGGCCTGGGCGGCGGGCTGACCGTCGCGGGCATCGTCGCCGCCGCCTATGCCGTGGCGACCCTGCGGGCCTGGCTGATCGTGGGCTGGGCGGTGCGGCGCACCCTGCGATCCTTCGGCCTGGTCCTGCCGCTGGTCACCCGCGCGCTGCCGTTGCTCCTGCTGTTCATCACCTTCCTGTTCATCAACGCCGAGGTGTGGCAGGTCGCGGCCAGCCTCGACGGCGGCGTGCTGTGGGTGGCCGTCCTGCTGTTCGCCGCGATCGCGGTGGGCTTCCTGCTGTCCCGGCTCCCTGAGGAGCTGGACACCGTCGACGCCGGCCTGCGCGGCCTGGAGCGGGTCAACCTGCTGTTGGTGCTGCTCGTCGCCCAGGCCGTCCAGGTGCTGCTGCTGGCGCTCGCGGTGTTCGCCTTCTTCATCCTGTTCGGCGTGGTCGCCATGGAGCCGTCGGTGGTGAGCCAATGGACCGGCGGGACACTGCACCCGCCGGACGGTGCTGTAGGCGACTGGCTCGGCGACAGGCTCAGCCTCGAGCTGCTGCGGGTCTCGACCTTCCTGGCCGCGTTCAGCGGGCTCTACTTCACCGTGTATGCCGTCACCGACGAGCTCTACCGCAAGCAGTTCTTCACCGTGGTGATCCGCGAGCTGGAGCAGGCGGTCGAGGCCCGGACGGCGTACCGAGGCCTCCGCGACGGGGCCGGCGCGTGACCCCGGTCGTCCTCGACTGCGACACCGGCACCGACGACGCGGTGGCGATCCTGCTGGCCGCCCGGCACCCCGATCTGGACCTGGCGGGGGTGACCACCGTGTGGGGCAACCACGACGTGCGCCACACGACCGACAACACGCTGCGGGTCCTCGACCTGGCCGGCCGCGGCGACGTCGGCGTCCACCCCGGCCGCAACGGCCCCGTCCGGCCGCGGATCGAGTCGCTGCCCAGCGGTCGGGCGGACCTGCCGCCGACCCTCGACCTGCCGGCCCCGTCATCGACGGCGGGCACCGAGGCGGTCGAGTGGCTGGTGGAGACGCTGCGCGCAGCCGTCGAGCAGGTCGCCGTCGTCGCCACCGGGCCGCTGACGAATATCGCGGCCGCGCTCGCCGCCGACCGGCGCGTGGCGGGCTCCGTGAGGCGGCTCGTCGTGCTGGGCGGAAGCCATCGGCAGGCCGGCGTGACGCCGTACGCCGAGCGGAACGTGTGGTGCGACCCGGAGGCCGCCGCCGACGTGTTCGCCGCGCCGGTCCGCGACGTGCTGCTGGTGACGATGGACGCCACGTTCTCCGCCCCGCTCACCGCCGCTGACGCGGCCCGGCTGCGTTCGCTCGGGACACCGGCCGCCGACACGGCTGCCGACCTCCTCGACGCCCGGATCGCCTGGTACCGCCGGGACCCCACCATGGCCGCGCTCGGCGCCGCGCCGCTGCACGACCCCCTCGCCGTGGCCGCGCTGGTCGCCCCGGGGCTGCTCACCACGCTGCGGGCGCAGGTGCGGGTGGAGCGCGCCGACCCGACGACCTACGGCGCCACGCGGTTCGCCGCCGAGGTCGACGACGCGCGGGGCCGGGCGTCCGTCGCGATCCGCGCCGACCGGGCGCGGTATGTGGACCTGCTCTGTGCGACCTTGGGGAGCCGCGCGACTCAGCCGGAGTAGCGGGCGAGCAGTGCGGCCACCTCGTCGCGGTCGTCGGGCAGCCCGACGACCATCCGGGCGAGCTTGGCGTTGCCGTTGGTCGGCCCCCAGGTCGCGTCGTTGGCGAGCAGGGCCGCGACGACCGCGCACTGCGCGGGCGTCCAGTCCGGAGCGGGGTCGGGGCGGACGCCGGGCGTGAAGACGACGTCGGGGAAGGTGCGCCGGAGGATGGGCGCGACGTCCGAGTCGACCGTGAAGGCGCCGCCAGCCGCGATCATCGCGGTCAGGGCGGGAACCAGGTCGGCCAGGGGCAGGTCGCGCTCGAGCAGGCCGGCGAGCAGGACGAGCCGGAGGTGCCGGTCGAGCTGCGGCGGTCGCTGCGTGAACCACGCGTCGCAGGCCGCCGGGTCCCGCAGCGCGTCGAGGAGCACCGCGGTGGCGACCGGGCCGCTCGCGCCGAGCGCGGCGCAGGCCCGCACCGCCGGATCGGGATCGTCGAGCCACGGCTCCGTGGCGCCGCCGGCGTCGCGGACCGCCAGCACCCGGGCGGCCTTCTCGTCGCGGTCGGCGGCCGTGGCCACCAGCGCGGCTAGCTCGGCCGTCGCGGGCGAGCGCCCCGGCTCGCCCAGCAGCGCCGCAGCAGCGCCCAGGGCGCCCACCGCCTCGCGTCGTACGGCGGGGTCGGGGTCGTCGAGCAGGGGAGTGCCGGCGGCGACGACGTCGGCGGCGAGGGCGCGGACGTCGGCCACCGCCCCGCGCATGAGCAGGTCGACGACGGGGAGCGACCAGGCGTCCTCGTCCTCGGCGGCACTGGCCCTCAGGAACGCGTCGACCGCGGCCGGGTCGGGGGCCGGCACCGGATCCGATCCGAGGTCGGCCTGTCGCGCGGCGTCCATCGCCCAGCCCAGCCACTGCAGCATCCCGGCGCGTGCCGAGGCGGCGGCCGGATCGGCGACCAGCGCGGCCACCCGGGCGACGGCGACCGGGGTCGCGGTCCAGATGGTGCCCTGGTGCAGGACCGCCCCGTCGAGGTGGTCGAGCGCCTCCTCCGCGGCGTCGGCATCGCCGCTGGCGAGGGCGGCGAGGTGGGCCGGGGTGTCGGTGGCCGGGCCGTAGGCGTGGAAGAGCCGGTCCCAGGTCGTCGCGGTCACGGCGTCACCGTAGCGGGTGGGTCATTCCTCGACCCGGCCGCGCAGCTGCTTGGTCCGCCCGCGCTGCCGCTTGGCCTCCAGGCGGCGCTCCTTCGAGCCGCGGGTCGGCTTCGTCGGGCGCCGGGGCGGTGGTGGGGGAGCGAGCAGCTCGCGCACGCGGGCCGCGAGCCGCTCGCGGGCTGCGGTGCGGTTGCGGTGCTGCGAGCGGTGCTCGTGGGCGACGACGACGAGCGGTCCTTCGTGGCGGCGGGTCAGGCGGGCGCGCTGCGGCTCGTCGAGCACGGCGGAGGCCGCCGGGTCCCAGATCAGCTCGACGCGGGTGTCGGTGGTGTTGACCGACTGCCCGCCCGGGCCCGGGGAGCGGGAGAAGCGCTCCTCCAGCTCGCCGTCGGGGATGACCAGTCCGGCGGGCAGGCCGGGGCCGGGTGGGACGGTCAGGTCCACGGCCCCACCGTGACCGGTACGCCGGACAGTGCGGCGTTGCCCGACACGTCGAGGCGCTCGGGGTCGGTGAGGTCGTTGATCGAGACGCCGGCGACCCCGGCCGCGACGCCCAGCCGGGTGCCGTCGCGGCCGTGACCGTAGCCGTGGGGGAGCGAGACCACTCCGGGCATCACGTCGTCGGTGGCGCTGACCTCGACCTGCACCTCGCCGACCCGCGATCGGACGGTGACCGTCGCGCCGTCGAGCAGCCCGCGGGCGTCGAGGTCGGCCGGGTGCATGAGCAGCTGGTGGCGCGCCCGGCCCCGGGTGAGCCGGTCGGTGTTGTGCATCCAGGAGTTGCAGTCGCGCTGGTGGCGCCGGCCGATGAGCAGCAGCTCGCCGTCCCGCGGCAGCGCCTGCTCGCGGAGGCGGGCGACGTCGTCGGCGACGAGGGCGGGGAGCGCGTCGATCCGGCGCTCCCGGGTCCGCAGCCGGCCGGGCAGCTGGCCGGCCCGCAGCGGCCCGAGGTCGACGCCCTGCGGGTGCCGGCGCAGCTCGGTGAGGGTCGTCTGCGAGCGGCCCGAGCGCAGCAGCATCCCGATCAGGAAGGTCGGGCTCATCCGCATCCGTGCCTCGGCCGCGATCCGGCGCTTCAGCGGCGGCTTCCGGCGCCGGCGGCGGGTCACCCGCAGGTAGAGGTCGCGGAAGATCTCCCAGTCGTGGCGCTGGTCGCGCCCCTTGGCGAACACCGCGGGCGTGAACCGCGCCGTGTTGCGCACGGCCAGGAGGTGGAAGACGAGGTCGTAGTGGTCGCGCTCCAGCAGCGTCGTCGGCGGCAGGATCACATCGGCGTGCCGGGTGGTCTCGTTGATGTAGAGGTCGATCGCGGCATAGAAGTCCAGGCCCCCGATCGCGCGGTCGAGTGCCGCGCCGTCGGGTGTCGACAGCACCGGGTTGCCGGCGACGGTGAGCAGCGCCCGCACCTGCCCGTCGCCGGGCGTCTCGATCTCCTCGCGCAGCACCGACACCGGCAGCTCGCCGCCGAACTCGGGCGCCTGTCGCACACGTGAGCGGTGCCGGTCGTGGTGGCCCCTGCCGATCAGTCCCCGCCCGACCGCGTCGATCGCCGGGGTGGTCACCAGCACGCCGCCCTCCCGGTCCAGGTTGCCGGTGACCAGGTTGGCCAGCTGGATCGCCCACTGACACACGGTCCCGAACGCCTGGGTCGAGACCCCGATCCGGCCGTAGGCGGCCGCACCGTCCGCGGCGGCGAACTCCCGGGCGATGCGGCGCAGCTCGCCGGCGGGCAGGCCGCTGGCCCGCTCGGCGAGCTCGGGGGTGAAGGGCGCGACCAGCTCCTCGACGGCGGCCAGCCCGTCGACGTACGCCGGCGGTCGGGTCAGGCCCTCGGCGAACAGCACGTGCAGCAGCGCGAGCAGGACCCACGCGTCGGTGCCGGGCCGCACGAAGTGGTGCTCGTCGGCCGCCTTCGCGGTCTCGGTGCGGCGCGGGTCGAACACGACCATCCGGCCGCCGCGGCCGTGCAGCTCGCGCAGCCGGGCCGGGAAGTCGGGCACCGTCATGAGGGAGCCGTTCGAGGCCATCGGGTTGGCGCCGAACACCAGGAAGTACGACGTCCGGTCGATGTCGGGCACGGGCAGCAGCAGCTGGTGGCCGTAGAGGAGGTAGCCGATCAGCTGGTGGGGGAGCTGGTCGACCGAGGTCGCGCTGAACTTGTTGCGGGTGCGGAACGACTGTGCCAACGCCACGCCGTGGGTCATCGCGCCCAGGCTGTGCACGTTGGGGTTGCCGAGGTAGATCGCCAGGGCGTCCTCACCGTGCTCGTTCACCGCGGCGGCGAGACCGTCGGCGACCAGGTCGAGCGCCTCGTCCCAGCCGATCTCCTCCCAGCGCGTCTTCTCGCCGTCGCCGACGCGGCGGACCGGGCGGCGCAGCCGGTCGGGGTCGGCGTGGATGTCGCCGATCGCGACGCCCTTGGGACAGATGTGGCCCCGGGAGAGCGGGTCGTCGGGGTTGCCGCGGACCCCGGTCACCCGCTCGCCGCCTCCGGTCCGCTCGACCGTCAGCAGCAGCCCGCAGGCGGCCTCGCACAGGTTGCACACGCCGATCTGCTGTCGGACCTGGGGTCGCTCCATCTCGGCATGGTCGCACAGCGCCGGGCTAGGACGCCGGGAACCAGTCGCCTGTCGTGGCCAGCTCGACCAGGTGGTCGCGGGAGAGCACCGGCGCGCCGGAGCCGGTGGCGGTCAGGTCGATGACCAGGCCGTCGCGCCGGAAGTAGGTGACCCGGGCGAACCGGGCGCTCGGATCGCGCACGAGAGCATCCGGCCGGCCGGCCATCGAGATCGCCCAGCCGCCGTCGGTGACCGCGCATCGGGTGGGGCCGTCGTTGCCGCTCGCCAGCACCGGAGCGCACTTGTCGGTGGCGTCCACGCGTGCGCCGTAGACCTCGGCCGAGTCGTAGGCCAGGGCCGTGACGGTCGCGCCGGCGTACGCGCGCCGGACCTCGACCCGGCCGGGGGTCTGGGTGACCGGGAGGGCGGCACTGGGGCCGGGGAGGGCGGCGGTGAGCAGCGCGTCGAGCTCGTTCGGCGTGGGGGGCCGGAGCGTGGCCGCCGCGGTGCTCGGCACGGCCGCGCTGAGGTCGTCGGCCACCGGGTCCGGGCCGCCGGCCGTGAGGATCGCGCCGAGGGCGGCGGTCAGGGCGGTGGCGAGGGCGAGCCCGCCGCCGGCGTACCCGAGGCGGCGGCGGTGCGCCCGGCGTCGTCCGGTCCGCAGGACGGCCCCCAGCAGCGCGTCGTCGGACTGCACGTCGGCCATCGCGTCGCGCATCAGCGCGGCGAACCGGTCCTCGGTCGTGGTGTTCATGACATCTCCTTGTCGGGGTGGGGGCTGAGCGCCGGCGCGAGCTCGGGGCCCATCAGGTGGCGCAGCCGGGCCAGCGCCCGGGTGCTGCGGCTGCGGACCGCCTGGCCGGACAGGCGGAGGTCGGCGGCCACGGTGGCGACGTCCTGGTCGAGCAGGTAGCGCTGCACGACCACGGCCCGGTCCACGGGGGCGAGCTCGCGCAGGGCGGCGACCAGGGTCTCGCGCAGCGCCACGTCGGGCTCGACGCTCCGCGGCAGGCGTGCGTCGTCGTCGAGCAGGCCGGGGCGCTCACCGGAGCTGCGTCGGCGCGTGGCGTCGACATAGCGCCGGACCAGGACGGTGCGGGCGTAGGCGATCGGGTTGTCGGCGCGGCGTACCTGCCGCCAGCGGGTGAAGATCCGCACCAGCGCCTCCTGGAGCAGGTCCTCGGCGGACGACCGGTCGCCCGTCAGCAGCCAGGCGGCGCGCAGCAGCTCGCTGGAGCGGCTGCGCACGAACTCCTCGAACTCGGCCTGTTCCGCGGGTCGCATGGACGTCCTCTCCTGTGATCTGCTCGTCATCCTGCTCGACGGGCCGGGGCGGCCCGATGTGTCAGGCGGGTGCCGGCCGCAGCGATTCGGGTGCGGGCCCGCCGCGCTGTTAGCCTTGTGCGGTTGCCGTCAGAACGGCCGCGGATCAAGAGAGCTCCAGGATTTCAGGCTGGGGCGCCGCGCAACGAGCGAACAAGGAGTTCCCATGGCAGTCGGTACCGACGCTGAGACCAAGAAGAAGATCATCGCGGAGTACGCCACCACCGAGGGCGACACCGGTTCGCCCGAGGTCCAGATCGCGCTCCTCAGCCACCGGATCAGCCACCTGACCGAGCACCTCAAGCAGCACAAGCACGACCACCACAGCCGTCGTGGGCTGCTGCTCCTCGTCGGCCAGCGCCGCCGCCTTCTCAACTACCTGAAGAAGACCGAGATCGATCGCTACCGCTCCATCGTCGAGCGCCTCGGCCTGCGCCGCTGATCTCGCCGCTCGGCGAGATGGTCCAGAACGGGTGACCCCGACCGGGTCGCCCGTTCTGCAATTTCCCTGCTGATCGATAAAGTGGCAGGCGTCAATCAAGTCCATTGAGCGGGGCAGCGCGTCCCGCACCGTACGAACAAGAGAAAACATTGACTGAACCCGTCATCTCCGAGGTCGAGACCGTTCTCGACAACGGCAAGTTCGGCACCCGCACCGTCAAGTTCGAGACGGGCGTCCTCGCCCGCCAGGCCGCCGGTTCGGTGAGCGCCTACCTCGACGGCGACACCATGCTGCTGTCGGCGACCACGGCCGGCAAGCACCCGAAGGACCACTTCGACTTCTTCCCCCTGACCATCGACGTCGAGGAGCGGATGTACGCCGCGGGCCGGATCCCCGGCTCGTTCTTCCGCTCCGAGGGCCGCCCGGGCGAGGACGCGATCCTGGCCTGCCGCCTCATCGACCGTCCGCTGCGTCCGACCTTCAAGAAGGGCCTGCGCAACGAGGTCCAGGTCGTCATCACCGTGATGGCGCTCAACCCCGACACGCCGTACGACGTGCTGGCGATCAACGCCGCCTCGCTGTCGACCCAGCTCTCCGGCCTGCCGTTCAGCGGTCCGGTCGGCGCCACCCGGGTCGCCCTCATCGAGGGTCAGTGGGTCGCGTTCCCCACCCACAGCCAGCTGGAGAAGGCCGTGTTCGACATGGTCGTCGCCGGCCGGGTCACCGAGACCGGTGACGTCGCGATCATGATGGTCGAGGCCGAGGCCACCGAGGACACCATCGAGTTGGTCCGCGGCGGCGCCCCGGCGCCGACCGAGGAGGTCGTCGCCGGCGGTCTCGAGGCCGCCAAGCCGTTCATCAAGCAGCTGGTCGAGGCCCAGGTCGAGCTCGCCAACGTGGCCGCCAAGCCGGTCCAGGAGTTCCCGATCTTCCTCGACTACGAGGACGACGTGTACGCCGCCGTCGAGGCCGCTGCGAAGGCCGACCTCACCGCCGCGATGAGCATCGGCGACAAGCAGGAGCGCGAGACCCGCACCGACGAGCTGAAGGCCGTCGTCCTGGAGAAGCTGGGCGCCCAGTTCGAGGGTCGCGAGAAGGAGATCGGCGCGGCCTTCCGCTCGGTCAACAAGCAGGTCGTGCGTGAGCGCATCCTGCGCGACAAGGTCCGCATCGACGGTCGCGGCCTCGCCGACATCCGTCCGCTGCACGCCGAGGTCGACGTGATCCCGCGCGTCCACGGCTCCGCGCTGTTCGAGCGTGGCGAGACCCAGATCCTGGGCGTCACCACCCTCGACATGCTCAAGATGGAGCAGCAGCTCGACACCCTGTCGCCGGAGACCCACCGGCGCTACATGCACAAGTACATCTTCCCGCCGTTCTCCACCGGTGAGACCGGCCGCGTCGGCTCGCCGAAGCGCCGCGAGGTCGGCCACGGCGCACTCGCGCGTCGGGCGCTGCTGCCGGTGCTCCCGAGCCGCGAGGAGTTCCCCTACGCCATCCGTCAGCTCTCCGAGGCCATGGGCTCCAACGGCTCGACCTCGATGGGCTCGGTCTGCGCCTCGACCCTGTCGCTGCTGCAGGCCGGTGTGCCGCTGAAGGCGCCCGTGGCCGGCATCGCGATGGGCCTGGTGTCCGGTGAGATCGACGGCAAGACCGAGTACGTCGCGCTGACCGACATCCTCGGAGCCGAGGACGCGTTCGGCGACATGGACTTCAAGGTCGCCGGCACCAAGGAGTTCGTCACCGCGCTCCAGCTCGACACCAAGCTCGACGGCATCCCGGCCGAGGTCCTCGCCGCGGCGCTGACCCAGGCCCGCGACGCGCGCCTGACGATCCTCGAGGTCATGGGCGAGGCGATCGACGCTCCCGAGGAGATGTCGATCCACGCCCCGCGGATCATCACGGTCAAGGTGCCCGTCGACAAGATCGGCGAGGTCATCGGGCCCAAGGGCAAGGTCATCAACCAGCTGCAGGACGACACCGGCGCCTCGATCTCGATCGAGGACGACGGCACGGTCTACATCGGTGCGACCAACGGCGAGGCAGCCGAGGCGGCCCGGGCCGCGATCAACGCGATCGCGAACCCGACCATGCCCGAGGTCGGCGAGCGCTACCTCGGCACGGTCGTCAAGACGACCAACTTCGGTGCCTTCATCGCGCTCATGCCCGGCAAGGACGGCCTGCTGCACATCAGCAAGCTGCGCGGCCTCGCCGGCGGCAAGCGCGTGGAGAACGTCGAGGACGTCGTCTCCGTGGGCCAGAAGCTGCAGGTCGAGATCGCCGAGATCGACGACCGCGGCAAGCTGTCCCTCATCCCGGTGGTCGAGGAGGCCGAGTCGGCCGACGCCGAGCCGGCCGAGGAGTCCGCCGACTCCGAGTGAGTCGCTGAGACGCCACGAGGGGGTGGCCGCCTGCGGGCGGCCACCCCCTCGTCCCGTTGGGGGCCGGGTAGCGGCTCCGGCGCTCAGTCGCGCTCGTAGTGACCCGTGGGAGTCGGGTCGGGACGGGGCATCACGAGCTCGTCCGCGCCGTCGAGGGTCGCGGCGAGGCCGGTGATGCCCTCGCCCGCGGTGGTGACCGCCGCGTCGCCCTCCTTCGCGATGGCACGCAGCGCCTGCTCGACGGTGTCGAGGATGACCTGAGCGGTCGGCTGCTTGTCGACGTCGACCTCGTTCGCCTCCAGGGTGGTGAGGATCTTGTAGGTGAGCGTGGCCGGCTTGACCGCGGGGATCTTGGAGATCAGCTTGCTCGTGACCTTGTCGAGGGCCCAGTCCTTGCCGAGGTTGCCGAGCGGACCCAGGTCCGGAAGGGTGTCGGACAGGGCCTGGACCTTGCTCTGGATCACGCCCCCGATCGCGGTCCCGATGTCCTTGAACTTCCAGCCCGAGCCCGGCGGGAAGGGGAAGGCGTCGGCGTCGGCGTGCCAGGCCTTGATGGTCGCCTCGAGCGCATCGCGGGCGTTCTCCGCCTGCTGCATCATCGCCTCCTGGGTGGCGCCGATCGCGGCTCCTGCCTTGGCGACGCTCGCCTGCGCCGCGTAGGCGAACAGCAGCATCGCCGCCGGCGCGGCGTCGGCGACCGCGACCCAGTTGAAGAAGGCGTCCATCGAGTCGCCGTCCCAGTCCCACTCGTCGGCGAGCGCCGCGTTGACCTCGCCGAGGTTGGCGGTGAGCGTGGTCCCGTGCTGGATCACCAGACCTGCCTGCTGGTCGGCCCCGTTGATCAGGGCCTCGGCGTCGACGAGGTAGAAGTTGTCCATGATCGAGCGCAGCCAGGCGCCGGTCCCCGCCGCGGCCTGGGCGCCGGCGGTGTACGCCTGGTTGATCCAGTCCTGGTAGGAGTGCTGGTCGCCCGACATGTCGAAGGGCGGCTCGGGCAGCACGGGATAGACGGTGAAGGGCTCGGCGGCCGGCAGGTTCATCGGCCGCACGGTGGGCGCCACCTGCTCGCCCTCGTGGTGGAGCTTGAGGTTCACGAGATAGGTGCGGAACATCTCCGCGGCGGCCTCGATGCCCATCAGGTCGGCGAGCAGGTCCTCGATCTCGTCGGTGACGGTCTCGAAGCGCTGGTCGCTGTAGTCGAAGGAGATCCCGCCGCCCCCGCCGCCGTCCGGCCGGGTCACGACGTCGCCTGGCCGAAGGTGGGCGGCTTCGCCATCGGCGGCGTCTCGATGTCGGACGCCTTGATGCCCAGCGCCTGCATGGCCTCGCGTGCTTCGGCGTCGCTGGCCTGGAAGTCCTTGGTGATCAGGACCACCGCCGCCGCGGCGTCCTGGAAGGACAGCACGCCCCGGCGGAGCAGGCCGTACACCGTGCGGTTGATCTCCAGGGCCTGGGCGAGCGCGGGAGGCGATCCGGCCCGGATCGTCGGCTCGTACCACCGCTGGTGGACCTCGCCGATCCCTTCGAGTGCCGCCGACAGGTCGGCCGCCTGATCGGGGAAGGTCTTGGTCCCCGCCCGATAGAGCACTTCGAACTGCATCTTGACCGACTCAGCCATGGGACCGTGACTCCTCTCGCCTGCGAGCAGGCCCATCGGCCGCCCGGGAGAGGGCTTCCCGATACCGCCGCGGGCCAAACGCTTGGGTACCGTCAGGACCATGCAGGCTCGCGCGTCGTCCGGCGCCATCACCAGGACCGTGCACACGGTCACCGGGGCCGACGGGCTCGTCGTGTCCCGCGTCCGTCGTACCCAGCTCCCGTCGGGGCTGCGGATCGTCACCGAGCAGATGGCGGGCGCGCGCTCGGCGTCCATCGGGGTGTGGGTCGGGGTGGGCTCGCGCGACGAGCGCGCGGCCACCCACGGTGCCTCGCACTTCCTCGAGCACCTGCTGTTCAAGGGCACCACGGAGCGCTCGGCGCTCGACATCTCCATCGAGCTCGACGCGGTCGGCGGCGAGTTCAACGCCTTCACCGCCAAGGAGTACACCTGCTTCCACGCGCGGGTGCTCTCCGACGACCTTCCGCTCGCCGTCGACGTGCTCGGTGACATGATCACCGGCTCGGTCATCGCGACCCATGACGTCGACGCCGAGCGCGACGTGATCCTCGACGAGATCGCCATGCACGACGACGACCCCGACGACGTCGTCCAGAACCTCCTCGCCGAGCTCGCGTGGGGTGCCGCATCGCCGCTGGGCCGACCGATCGCCGGCACCACCGACTCGATCGAGGCGATGACCCCGGCGCAGATCAAGCGCTTCTACCGACGGCACTACGTGCCGGCGAACACCGTGATCTCGGTCGCCGGAGCGCTCGACCACGGCGCCGTCGTACGTGCGGTGAAGAAGGCGTTCGGGCGCCACGACTGGCTCGCGGCGCAGGCGGCCCCGGCACCGGCGCGGACGACGACCGCGAGGCGCCGGCCGCGGGTCGGGCCGGGGGACGGGCGGGTGGACCGGCCGTTCGAGCAGGTCAACCTGGTCATCGGGCGTGAGGGCCTCACCCGCGACGACGACCGGCGCTACGCCCTCGGCGTGCTCAACACCGCCTTGGGCGGCGGGACCTCCAGTCGACTGTTCCAGGAGGTCCGCGAGCTGCGGGGGCTGGCCTACTCCGTCTACTCCTTCGCCAGCCACTACGCCGACTCCGGCCTGGTGGGCGTCGCGGTCGGCTGCCTGCCCGACCGCACCGACGAGGTGCTGGCGGTGGTCCGCGACCAGCTGCGGCTGATCGCCGACGAGGGGATCACCGAGGCCGAGCTGACCCGCGGCAAGGGGCAGCTCGTCGGCGGCATGATCCTGGGCCTGGAGGACTCCGGCTCCCGGATGATGCGCCTGGGCAAGAACGAGCTCGTCAACGGTGAGGTGCTCGGCATCGACGAGGTCATCGCCCGGATCGAGGCCGTGACCCTCGGCGAGGTCCGCGAGGTCGCCGCCGCGGTCTTCGGCCGGCCCGAGCTGCTCGCGCTGGTGGGCCCGGCGTAACGTCATACGTTCCGTGGGCAAGAGCCCACGGAACGTATGACGTTACCGCGAGGATTCCGTCGCGGGCTCCGGCTCAGGCTCCGGCTCGGGGTCGACCGGCTCGATGGAGAGCACGAAGTCGTCGCCGTGCTCGGTGACGCCGGTGATGACGGCCTGCTCGACCGCCTCCTCGCCGTACCGACGCCGCACGACCATCGGGTCGTGCCGCAGCTCGCGGACGAGGGAGGCGGCCAGGCCGATCATGATCACCACGAACGGCAGGGCCGCCACGATGGTGATCGTCTGCAGACCGGTCAGTGCGTCCTCGCCGCCGGCGAGCAGCATGACCGCCGCGACCGCACCGGTCGCGACGCCCCAGAAGATGACGACCGTACGGCGGGGCTCGGTCGTGCCGCGCTCGGACAGGCTGCCCATCACGATCGACGCCGCGTCGGCGCCGGAGACGAAGAAGATCGCCACCAGCAGCATGACCAGGACGCTGGCGATCGTGGCCAGCGGGAGCGCGTCGAGGGTGCCGAACAGCTGGGCCTCCAGACCGCCGGCATCGGCGATGTCGGTGCCGGAGCCCTGCAGGTCGATGGCGGTGCCGCCGAGGATGCAGAACCAGATCACGCTCACGACACTCGGGACGAGCAGGACGCCCGTGACGAACTGGCGGATGGTGCGCCCACGCGAGATGCGTGCGATGAACATGCCGACGAAGGGCGTCCACGACAGCCACCAGGCCCAGTAGAAGACGGTCCAGCCGCTCAGCCAGGCCTCGGTGTCGGCCCCCTCCGCGCCGGTGCGGGCAGCCATCATGGCGAGATCCTGGACGTAGCTGCCGACCGAGGTCGGCACCAGGTTGAGGATGAACACGGTCGGGCCGACCACGAACAGGAACAGCGCGAGTACGACGGCGAGCACCATGTTGATGTTCGAGAGCCACTGGATGCCTTTGGCCACGCCGGAGACGGCGGACAGGACGAAGGCGACGGTCAGCACGGTGATGATCACGACCAGGGCGCCGTTGCCGAGCGGGCCGATGTCGCCCACGATCTCGAGTCCGCTGCTGATCTGGAGCGCGCCCAGGCCCAGCGAGGTGGCCGAGCCGAAGAGGGTCGCGAAGATCGCGAACATGTCGATCACCTTGCCGGCACCGCCGGAGGCGCGCTTGCCGAGCAGCGGCGCGAAGGCCGCGGAGATCAGCTGGACCCGGCCCTTGCGGTAGACGCCGTAGGCGATGGCGAGGCCGACGACGGCGTAGATCGCCCACGGGTGCAGCGTCCAGTGGAACATCGTGGTCGCCATGGCCGTCTGCGCGGCGGAGTCCGGGTCGCCACCGGTGCCGGGCGGCGGGGTGACGAAGTGGGAGAGCGGCTCGCTGACGCCGTAGAACATCAGCCCGATGCCCATGCCCGCGCTGAACATCATGGCGATCCACGAGGTGGTCCGGAACTCCGGCTCCTCGTCGTCACGGCCCAGCGGGATGGTGCCGTACTTGCTCATCGCCAGCCAGATCACGAACACGACGAACCCG
Organism: Nocardioides sp. L-11A; assembly: GCA_029961745.1. NCBI lineage: Bacteria > Bacillati > Actinomycetota > Actinomycetes > Propionibacteriales > Nocardioidaceae > Nocardioides > Nocardioides sp. L-11A. The sequence continues at coordinate 3,440,718 of CP124680.1, read as the reverse complement.
CTGGAGGTCAGCACGAACAGCCAGCCGGTGTTGGTCATCACCCAGTCGAGCGCCTTGCCGGAGGCGGTGCCGAGCGAGGTGGTGCTCACCAGGCCCCACACGACGAAGCCGATGCACACGGCCGCGGCCGTGCCGAACACCGCCGGGTCGAGCCCGCGGCGGGCGGGGCGCTCGGCCTCGACCGCCTGGTCGAGCGCCGGGTGGGGGACGACGTCCGCCGCCGGCGTACTGAGGGCGTCGGCGAGCTCGGCGGCTCGCGAGGGACTCTTGCTCGGGGTCGTGCTGGAAGTCTGGGTCACGTCTCTCCAGGGTCTCGCCGGTCAGGACGCATGTCCGTTTTCCGGCGGGTTCCCTGGAGGGCACGGGCCCGGTGTGACGGCGTGGAGGGGGCGCCACGCGGTCACGTCGAGTTCGAGTCTCTCCGAGAGACAGGCCAGCCCGAACCGGGCATGCTGCCCCAGCAGGTTAACAAGTGGCGACCCCGTCCGGGCCAATCGCGAGCCTGGGAGCGCCGCGCGTGTGACGCTCAGCGACGCCCGATGATCCCGATCACCGGGGGCATCTTGGAGTCCACGATGTAGACCCGGAAGCCGCTGTCGCGCAGCTGCGCGGACGCCTTGGCGAGGATGTCGGGCACCTGCTCGGGGCGGGACGCGTCGAAGAACAGGTTCACCGAGCCGCCGGGCATCAGGCGCTCGTGGAGGAGGGCGATCTCCTCATGGGCGTCGCGCACCCAGAACAGGTTCACGTCGAACGCGAACACCTTGGTGAGCCGCTTGACCGGCACCCGCAGCGTGGCGAGGTCGATCTGGCGCACCGTGAGCTTCCCGGCGGTGATGTGCTCGGCGCAGCGGGCCTTGGTGCGGTCGACACCGGCCTCGGAGCGGTCGATGGCGAACATCTTGCCCTTGCCCTCGAGCCGACGGCAGATCAGGTCGGCGGCGGCACCGTTGCCGCAGCCGATCTCGAGCACATGGTCGTTGGGCTGGACGTCCATGAAGTCCACCGCCCACCGGATCCGGGCCGGGATCTTGTTCACCATGGGGGTCAGCCTGCCAGAACGCGACGCGGGCCGACGCACTACCTTGGTGCCGTGAGTTCACGTGTCGCGGATCAGGCAGCGGGAGAGCGCCTCCGGGTGGGGGTCCTCGGGGCCCGGGGCAAGGTGGGCGCCGAGGTCGTCAAGGCCGTCCAGAGCGCCGACGACCTGGACTTCACCGTCGGCGTCGACCAGGACGACCCGATCGCCTCGCTGACCGAGAGCGGCACCCGCGTGGTCGTCGACTTCACCCACCCCGACGTCGTGATGGACAACCTGCGCTACTGCGTCGAGAACGGCATCCACGCCGTGGTCGGTACGACGGGCTTCGACGACGCGCGCCTCGACACGCTCCGCAGCTGGCTCGCCGACAGACCCGGCATCGGCGTCCTGATCGCCCCCAACTTCTCCATCGGCGCGATCCTGATGATGCGCTTCTCGACCATCGCCGCGCCGTTCTTCGAGTCGGTCGAGGTCGTCGAGCTGCACCACCCGACCAAGGCGGACGCCCCGAGCGGCACCGCCCGGCGTACCGCCGAGCTGATCGCGGCCGCCCGCCGCGAGGCCGGCAGCCCGCCGATCCCGGACGCGACGAGCACCGAGCTCGACGGGGCGCGGGGCGCCGACGTCGACGGCATCCGGGTCCACGGCCTGCGCATCCGCGGCCTCGTGGCGCACCAGGAGGTGATCCTGGGCGGACTGGGGGAGACCCTCACCATCCGGCACGACTCCCTCGACCGGGTCTCGTTCACCCCCGGCGTGCTCACCGGGGTACGCCGGATCGGCGACTTCCCCGGCCTCACCGTCGGGCTGGAGCACCTCCTCGACCTCGGCTGAGTCGTTTCCCGCCGTAGCGTCATACGTTCTGTGGGCTCTTGCCCACAGAACGTATGACGCGACGGATGCGCGGCATCGCCGGCGGCGCTCAGAGCAGCCGGACGAGGGCGGCGGCGGCCGCGGAGCCGAAGACGACGACCAGGAAGGGCGCACGGGCGAGGAGCAGGAGCACCGCCACGCCCAGCGCGAGCACCCGAGCGTCGAGCGTGAGCGCGCGGCCCTCGGGCGCGGCCAGGACCTGCACGGTCACCAGGGCGGCGAGCAGCGCGACCGGGATCAGATCGGCGATCCGCGCGACCAGTGGGTTGCCGAGCACCCGGGCGGGGACGGAGAGGCCGGCGAGCTTGAGCAGGTAGCAGCCGACACCGGCGCCGAGGACGGCCCACCAGATCACGACGCGTCCTCCGGCTCCACGGACCGGCGCGGCGCCAGCGCGGCGACCAGGACGGCGACGCCGGCCGCGACGAGCACCGGTACGCCGGCCGGGGTCACCGTCACCGCGCCGGCCGCGACCAGCGCGGCCAACACGGCGGTCACCCGCAGCACGGTGGTGTCCAGCCGCGGCCAGAGCAGGGCCAGGAAGGCCGCACCGACGGCCGCGTCGAGCCCCAGGTCCTTCGGGTCGCCGAGCTGTTCGCCGGCGACCGCGCCCACGAGGGTGGTCAGGTTCCACAGCACGAAGATGGTCAGCCCGGTGGTGAGGAAGCCGGTGCGGGCCAGCCGCCGGTCGGGCCGGGTCACGCTCATCGCCGTCGACTCGTCGATGAGCACCTGGGCCGCGGCGAGCCGGCGCCACCCGCGGTAGCCCAACAGCGGCGCCATCCGCAGTCCGTAGAGCGTGTTCCGGGTGCCGAGCAGCAGTGCGGTGAGCGCGCCGGCCAGCGGCGTGCCGCCCGAGCCGAGGACGCCGACCAGCGCGAACTGCGAGGCGCCGGTGAACATGACCAGGGACAGCGCGCAGGTCTGCGCGACATCGAGACCCGAGGCCACGCCGACGGCTCCGAAGCTCAGCCCGTAGGTGCCGGTCGCGATCGCGACGCCCAGGCTGTCGCGGACGACCGCCCGCCGGGCCTCCTCGACGCTCATCGGGCTCAGGCGAGCGCGGTGTGCAGTCGGACCTGCTTGACCGAGCCCGATCCCGCCTCGTCGGCCAGCTCGCGGCTCGCGCCGTCGGGCTCCCAGCCGGCGTCGGTGAGGAAGGCCCGGAAGACGTCGTCGGCGGCGTCCAGCCAGCACACGGCGCGGGTGAACCCGTCGGCGACGAGCGTGTCGACGCAGGCCTGGAGCAGTCGCGAGCCGTGCCCGGCGCGGGTCTCGGCCGGATCGACGGTGAACTCCGCCATCTCGCCGTCGGCGGCCGCGTCGGCGTCCGGGTCGGCGTTGGGGCCGGTCACGGCGAAACCGACCACCCGGTCGTGGGCCAGGGCGACGAGGGCGCGATGCCGGGCCTCCGGCGGCCGGGAGAGGGACTGCTGCCAGGCGCCCGCGAGGGTGGCGGCGTCCAGGCCCTGCTCGGCGAGGACGGCCAGCCCGTCGTCGTACCGCTCCTGCCAGGACCGGAGCTGGACCGCGGCGATCCCGCCGGCATCGGCCGGCCAGGCGACCCGGACGGACACGTCAGCAGCGACCATGCCGGTCAGTCTGGCAGGGAGCCGGTGTGGTCTGGAGCACTAGGGTCGACCTATGGAGATTCGCAACCTCGGGGCGAGTGGGCTCCGCATCTCGGCCATCGCCTACGGCAACTGGATCACGCACGGGTCCCAGGTCGAGGAGGACGGCGCCCTGGCCTGCGTGCGCCGTGCACTCGACGAGGGGATCACGACCTTCGACACTGCCGACGTCTACGCCAACACCGCCGCGGAGACCGTGCTCGGCAGGGCGCTCGCGGGGGAGCGGCGGGAGGGCCTGGAGATCTTCACGAAGGTCTTCTGGCCGACCGGGCCGGGGCGGCACAACGACCACGGTCTCTCGCGCAAGCACATCCTGGAGTCGATCGACGGTTCGCTGCGCCGGCTCGGCACCGACTACGTGGACCTCTACCAGGCGCACCGCTTCGACCACGAGACCCCGTTGGAGGAGACGATGCTGGCCTTCGCCGACGTCGTCAGGTCGGGCAAAGCCCTCTACATCGGGGTCTCGGAGTGGCGTGCCGAGGAGATCCGGGCGGCCGCGGAGCTGGCGCGCGAGCTGCGGGTGCCGCTGATCTCCAACCAGCCGCAGTACTCCATGCTGTGGCGGGTGATCGAGGCCGAGGTGGTGCCGACCTCGCAGGAGCTCGGGATCGGCCAGATCGTGTGGTCGCCGATCGCCCAGGGCGTGCTCACCGGCAAGTACCGCCCCGGTCAGGCCCCGCCGGGCGGCTCGCGGGCGACCGACGAGAAGGGCGGCGCCAACGACATCAGCCGCTGGCTGCGCGACGACGTCCTCGAGCGGGTGCAGCTGCTGGTGCCGATCGCCGAGGGGGCCGGACTCTCGCTCGCCCAGCTCGCCGTCGCCTGGGTGCTGCAGAACGACAACGTGTCCGCCGCCATCATCGGCGCGAGCCGCCCCGAGCAGGTCACCGAGAACGTGAAGGCCGCCGGGGTGCGCCTCGACGCCGACACGCTGACCGCGATCGACCGGGCCCTCGACGGCGTCGTCACCACCGACCCGGCACTGACCCGCTCGCCCCGCCGCTCGGAGATCCTCGGCTGACTGCACCGGCGCGGCAGGCCCGGGCTCAGAGCGCGAACATGTAGCGGCTGGTCGGCACCAGGTCGAGGCCGTCGGCCGCGCCGAAGCGCGCGCAGCTGTCCATCAGCCTCGTGAACCGGCGCTGGAGCTCGGCATCGTCGCCGCCACTGCCGTAGAACGCGTGCTGGTCGCTCAGCGCGGCCATCGGGAACAACTCCTCCACGATGCCGGCGACGTCGCCACCGCCGGGCGTGAGCGATGCGAGGACCGGGTTCTGCACGTACCCGAAGGTGCCCTGGGCCTCGATGGCGACCGTCGTGTGCCGCTGCAGCCAGTCGGTCAGCCAGGCGGCGTGCGGCATCGTCGCGGGCCGGCGCAGGAAGGCGAGGTTGGCCAGCGCGTCGGCGCGCTCGCCGTCCGGCACCGCGGGCGGGACCAGCGGCTCCCGCTCGTCGACGGACCACGCGTGGACGTCGGGGTCGTGGCGTCGTACGACGTCGAGGACGGTCTCGGGCCCGCCGTCGGTCCACATCGAGACCACTGCCGTGATCGGTGCGCCGGGACCGAACCGCATCGCCGGTGCGACGGCGTCGTCGTCGAGGTTGACCTGGAGCCGGGTGGCCCCGGCGGCGGCTGCCTCCGCGCGGAACGCGGGGGCGAGCAGGGCGGGACCGGGGCCGTGCAGCGCGGCGATGACCTTCACGCCGAGGAACCTACGTGCCGAGGGACCTACGTGTCGTAGTCCTCGGGCAGCGGCTGGCCGATCTTCACCCGCGACTTGGGCAGCCGCATGAACTTCATCTGCATCGAGCGGGTCAGGGCGTAGTAGGTCGTCCCCTTGAGCGGCTCGCCGGGGAAGCGGGTGGCCAGCTCGCGACGCAGCCGGAACCGGAGCAGGATCATGTCGGTCACCACGAACAGCACCGTGGCGAGCAGGATCATGCTGCTGGCCTGCGCCAGCGCGGAGCTGCCGGTGTAGCCGAGCATCAGGCCGATGATCATCAGCGGGATGACCATCTCGACGATGGAGAAGCGCCGGTCGACGTAGTCGCGGATGAAGCGGCGCACTCGCCCCTTGTCGCGGGGCAGGAAGTAGCGCTCGTCGCCGCTCTTCATGCCCTGGCGGATCTTGCGGCTCTCCTCGGCACGGAACTCGCGCTGGCGGCGGGAGGCCTCCTTGCGGTCGCGCGGGCCCTTCGCACGCGCCTTCGCAGCGGCCTCGGCCTCCTTGCGCGTGGGGGTCGGACGGCCCTTGCCGCCGGGCTTCGCCTCGGGAGCGGCCTGCTCCTCGGCGGTGGGGGACTTGGTGCGCTTGAACACGCTCAGGCCTTCCTGACCAGACTGGACTTCAGCTGCATCGCCCCGAACCCGTCGACCTTGCAGTCGAGGTCGTGGCCGCCGACCCGGTTGTCGGCCGGCACCAGCCGGATGCCGCGGACCTTGGTGCCGGACTTGATCGGCTTCGGGGCGCCCTTGACCGGTAGGTCCTTGACGACGATGACGTCGTCGCCGTCGGTCAGCGGGTTGCCGTTGGCGTCGCGGACCTCGTCGGCCGCGGCCAGCTCGGAGGCGGCCGCCTCGGCTTCCGCGGGCGACCACTCGTGGGCGCACTCGGGGCAGACCATCAGGTCGCCCATCGCGTAGGTGAACTCGCTCCCGCACGCGGGACAGGCGGGCAGCGCGTCGTCAGTCACGGTGCGACTTCCCGGGCAGGTCGAGCATCCGCTGGAGGGCGGTCAGCGCGTCGGCCTCGGTCTGCGGGTCGACCTCGATCTGGTTGACCACGACACCCTCGACGAGGTTCTCCAGCGCCCACACGAAGTGGGGCAGGTCGATCCGGTTCATCGTGGAGCAGTAGCAGACGTTGCGGTCCAGGAACATGATGTTCTTGTCCGGGTGCGCGTCGGCCAGGCGCTGCACGAGATTGAGCTCGGTGCCGATCGCCCAGCTGGAGCCGGCGGGCGCGGCCTCGATGGTCTTGATGATGAACTCCGTGGAGCCGACCAGGTCGGCCTTGAGCACGACCTCGTGCTGGCACTCGGGGTGGACGAGGACGTTGAGGTCCTCGACCTTGGCCCGCAGCTCGTCGATCACGTCGGCGGAGAACCGGCCGTGGACCGAGCAGTGCCCCTTCCACAGGATCATCCGGGCGCCGGCCAGCTCCTCGGCGGTCAGGCCGCCGTTGGGCTTGTGGGGGTTCCACACGACGCACTCGTCGAGGTCGAAGCCCAGCTGCAGGACGGCGGTGTTGCGGCCGAGGTGCTGGTCGGGCAGGAAGAGGACCTTGGTGTCGGGGCCCTTCTGCTCGAAGGCCCAGTCGAGGGCGACCTCGGCGTTGGACGAGGTGCACACGACACCGCCGTTGCGACCGCAGAACGCCTTGATGGCGGCGCTGGAGTTCATGTACGTCACCGGGACCACGGAGTCCTGGACGCCGGCGGCTGCGAGCGCCTCCCAGGCCTTCTCGACCTGGGCGATCCGCGCCATGTCGGCCATCGAGCAGCCGGCGGCGAGGTCGGGCAGGATCACCTTCTGCCCCGCGCCGGTGAGGATGTCGGCCGACTCGGCCATGAAGTGCACGCCGCAGAAGACGATGAACTCCGCGTCGGGGCGCGCCGCGGCGTCGCGGGCGAGCTTGAAGGAGTCGCCGGTCACGTCGGCGAACTGGATGACCTCGTCGCGCTGGTAGTGGTGGCCGAGCACGAACAGCCGCTCGCCCAGCTTCTCCTTGGCGGCGCGGGCGCGCGCCACCAGGTCCGGGTCGGAGGGTGCCGGCAGGTCGCCGGGGCACTCGACGCCCCGCTCGGAGAGCGGGTCCGTGCCACGGCCGAGCGGCAGCAGCGGAAGGTCCACGGTGGTCATCTGGCCATTCTAGTTTGGCGCGGGAGCGCTACAGCAGCGCCCCGTGGTGCACGTACGGCGCGGGGGGTGCCATGCCGCGCAGGCCGAGGAAGCCCTGGGCCACGACGTCCATCCGAGCGGCGAGCGCGACCTCGACCGCCCAGTAGTTCGCGGACGTCACGTGGGGCACCTCGTAGCGCTCGCCGGCGTCGGCGAGACACGCGCCCAGCAGGGTCCGGGCGACGTCCTCGTCGCGGGCGGCGAGCAGCGCCAGGACCGCTCCGTTCGTGTACGCGTAGCCGGAGCGGTCGACGGTCACGACCAGCCGTCCGGCGGCCAGCAGCCGCTCGTGGTCGGGCCCGTGCGGCCCGCCGCGCAGGGCGCGGTCGAGCTCGTCCATCCACGCGAGGTCGCCGGGCCCGCCGTCGCGTACGTCGGACGCCGCGGGCAGGGCCGAGCGGTCCACGGCACCTCGCAGGGTGAGCTGGGGGTGCAGCCGGAAGCCGGCCTGGTGGTAGCGGCGCAGTGCGCGCGGATCGACCGAGGCGGCGAGCATCCCGCGTGGCAGGTGGTCGCCGTACGCCGCGGCGGCGTCGAGCACCTGGGCGCCGATGCCGGCGCCCTGCAGGCCCGGACGCACCGCGAAGGTCGCCAGGCACCAGACCTCCTCGCGCCGGAAGCCGGTAGCGAAGCCGACCACCTCGCCGTCCCGCTCCGCGACCCACGACCCGCCCGGGTCGGAGCCGAGGAAGCCGCGCGTGCGCGCCGTCCAGGCGGCGCGGTGCTCAGGCGAGCGCCGCCGGGGAGCCGGCGCCGACGGGAGCTGGTTCGCGGTGTCGAGGGCGAAGAAGGCGTCGTCGCTGATCCGCTCGGCGGTGGGCACGTCGGCTTCGGTCATCGGTCGGACGACGGTCGGTCGCTTCGCGCCCCCGTGGCTCCGCCTCTGCACGTCCTGCATGCCTGCGACGGTAGATGTCCACCATGATGTGACGCATGCGGATTCTGGTGGCGCCCGACAAGTTCGCGGGCACGCTGACGGCGGTCGAGGCGGCCGAGGCGATCGCCGCCGGCTGGCGCCGGCACGCTCCCGACGACGAGGTGGTGCTGGCGCCGATGTCCGACGGAGGGCCGGGCTTCGTCGACGTGCTGCACGCGTCGCTCGGGGGCGAGCTGCTGGCGGTGGTGGGGGAGGCACCTCAGGGTCATGAGGTGCCGGCCACGATCCTCAAGGTCGGCGACACGGTGTACGTCGAGAGCGCCCAGGTGTGCGGCGTGCACCTCACCGGCGGCCGACTCGGCGAGTTCGGTACGACGGTGGGCGTCGGCCGGCTGCTCCTGGAGGCCGTCGACGCGGGCGCGGCCCGGGTGGTCGTCGGCCTCGGCGGCTCCGGGACCAATGACGGTGGTGCCGGCCTGCTCGCCGCGCTCGGCGCCGACGCGGACGTGGCGCTGGACGTCGGCGGGATCTTCCTCGACGGTGTGACCCGGGTGGACCTCAGCATCGCCCGCGGCCTCGTCGACGGGGTCGAGCTGGTCGCGGCGACCGACGTCGACAGCCCGCTCACCGGGCTGTTCGGGGCGAGCAAGACGTTCGGCGCCCAGAAGGGCATCGACGAGGAGACCCAGGTCCTGCTCGACGGCTTCCTGGAGAGCTTCGCCGCCGTGACCGACCGCCGGCTCGCGCTCGCGCCGGGCGCCGGGGCGGCCGGCGGCCTGGGCTTCGCCCTGATGCTGCTCGGGGGCACCCGCGTCTCGGGCATCGGCCTGGTCGCCGAGGCCGTCGGACTGGCCCGCCAGGCGCGCGCTGCCGACCTGGTCGTCACCGGTGAGGGGTCCTTCGACTTCAGCAGCCGCGCCGGCAAGGTGCCGGCGGGCGTCGCGGCGGTCGCCGCCGAGGCGCTCCGGCCGTGCGTGACGCTGGCCGGGCGGGTGCTCGTCGGTTCCCGGGAGATGCGCGCGCTCGGCATGGACGCGGCGTACTCCCTCGTCGACGCGGTGGGGGAGGAGCGGGCCCTCGCCGACCCGGCCGGCGCGCTCACGGAGCTCGCGGCCCGGGTGGCGCGGACCTGGTCGAGCTAGGAACCACGGCCGAACTCGGCGCCGGCACCTCTCGCCAACAGGTGGAACGTGTTCTAGATTTGCTCGCGTGACGGACATCAGGACGCGATTCGACGACCTCCGGGCGGCGGAGCATGCGACTCCCGCCGACCTCGACGCCCTCTGGGCCGATCTCGCGACCGTCCGGGTCGACGAGATGCTGGGGCCCTGGCGCGGCGGCGACTTCGCCACCGGGCATGTCGCCAGCACCGTGCTCAAGAAGGTGCGGTGGCACGGCAAGCGGTTCGACAGCCCGCTCGCGGCGGTGCCGCTGGTGTGCCGCGACGAGAACGGCGAGCTGTACTCCAACCTCGAGGCTGGAGGCGGCGGAGAGGCGTCGCTGTGGCCGGTCGGCTTCCGCGGCGAGGTCACCGCCACGATGGTCTACGACAAGATGCCGGTCCTCGACCACTTCAAGAAGGTCGACCACCACACCGTGATGGGCATCATGAACGGCAAGCTGGCCGGCACCTTCGGCATCGACGCCCTCTACTACTTCTGGCTGGAGCGTGACGTATGAGGACGACCGCCTATCTCGTCGAGGAGCCGGGCGGCGACTTCGTCGTCGCCGATGTCGAACTCGAGGATCCCCGCGACGACGAGGTGCTGGTCCGGATCGTCGCGACCGGCCTGTGCCACACCGACCTGACCGTCCCGACGATGCTGCCGCAGGAGATGCTGCCGACGGTGGTGGGCCACGAGGGCACCGGCGTCGTGGAGCGGGTGGGTGCGGCGGTGCGCGGCATCGAGGTCGGCGACCACGTCGTGATGAGCTTCCGTTCCTGCCGTGAGTGCGGTCCCTGCCGGGCCGGCGACGTCGGCTACTGCGAGCAGTCGCTGCTGCTCAACTACATGGGCATGCGCGCCGACGGCTCGACCACGATGAAGCGCGACGACCAGACCGTCTTCGGCAACTTCTTCGGTCAGTCCAGTCTGGCCCGGCACGCCCTGGCGTACGCCGACAACTGCGTCGTCGTCGACAAGTCCCTCGACCTGACCCGGCTCGCCCCCTTCGCCTGCGGCTTCCAGACCGGTGCCGGCACCGTGCTCAACGTCCTCGACGCCAGTCCGGACCGGCCGATCGTCGTCTTCGGTGCCGGGGCCGTCGGCCTCGCCGCCGTCGCCGCCGCCCGCGGTGCGGGGGTCGAGACCGTCGTCGCGGTCGACCCGGTCGCGGCCCGCCGCGCCCTCGCCGAGGAGTACGGCGCCCACGCGGTCGACCCGGGCGACGAGGTGGCCGGCCCGGTCGAGGAGCAGGTCAAGGCACTGACCGGCGGGGGAGCGGCGTACGCGATCGACACGACGGCGATCCCTGCCGTCGTGCTCCAGGCCCAGCGCTCGCTGCGCCCGCGCGGCATGCTGGTCGCCCTCGGGCTGGGTGCACCGGAGTACACCATCGACGCCATCGACCTGCTGCAGTCGGGCAAGATCGTGCGTTCCTCGATCGAGGGGGAGGCCGACCCGCTGGTGACCATCCCCGAGCTGATCGCCCTGCGCGAGGCGGGCCGGTTCGACGTGGACCACCTCGTCACGACGTACCCCTTCGAGAAGATCGCGGACGCCGTGGCCGACTCCAAGGCCGGCGCGGTGGTCAAGCCGGTGCTGGTCTGGGGGGAATAACCAGGTCTGTGCGACCATTGGGCTAGTCGAACACCGACCTGACACACCCTGGAGTGAGCATGAGCGACAGCTGCTGCGGAGGCGGCCACAGCCACGAGGCCCCCGGCGCGACCACGACCGTCGCGGCGCCGGTGGACTTCGAGCGCCGTGAGGACCAGATCAACCTGAGCCCGGTGGCGGCCACGAAGGTCAAGAGCCTGCTCGAGCAGGAGGGTCGCGACGACCTGTCCCTGCGGATCTCCGTGCAGCCCGGCGGCTGCTCGGGGCTGCGCTACCAGCTCTTCTTCGACGAGCGGACCCTCGACGGCGACGTCGTCACCGACTTCGACGGCGTGGGCGTCGTGGTCGACCGGATGAGCGTCCCCTACCTCAACGGCGCGGTCATCGACTTCGTCGACACCATCGAGAAGCAGGGCTTCACGATCGACAACCCGAACGCGACGGGCTCCTGCGCCTGCGGCGACTCCTTCAACTGAGTTTGTCTGGCCGAGCGCGTCGCCGATCGCGCGGCACCGCACGGTCCTCGCTTCGCTCGGACCGCGGGCGCCGCGCGATGCGCTCCGCGCAGGCGCCACGCTGCCGGCCCGCGGTCGAGTGAGCACAGGGAAAGCGCCGCTGGCGACAAGCCGGCGGCGCTTCGCATTTCCTGTGCGGTGTCGACCTGGTCCAGGTGCTAGTCCAGGTGCAGGTGCAGCGCGTTGGCGAGGCGCTGGGCGGCCTCGCTGATCTCGATCTCGCGTTTCGGGGTCTCGCGGGGGAGCTCGTCGAAGTGGAGGCTGGGCGCGGGGCGGGTCGCCTGCACCGCAGCGTCCTGGAGCCGGCGGCTGACGGCCTGGCAGTCCGCGTGCAGCTCGGCGGGGGTGGCGATCTCCTCGTAGGGCGGCATGTCATCGACGCTAGGCGTTACTTTCCGGTAGACCCAGAGGCAACCGCGTCGCTGCGGCGACGGCTCGGTTAACCTTCCGTATCGTGACTGCACCCACGGGCTCCCTCCTGATCGCCGGCTCGATCGCCACCGACCACCTGATGACCTTCGGCGGCAAGTTCGCCGACTCGCTGGTCGTCGACCAGCTCGACAAGCTGTCGGTCTCCTTCCTGGTCAACGACCTGGAGATCCGGCGCGGCGGCGTGGCTCCCAATATGTGCTTCGGCCTGGCCCGGCTCGGCCTGCGCCCGGTGCTCGTCGGCGCGGCCGGCGAGGACTTCGCCGACTACCGCTCCTGGCTCGAGCGCAACGGCGTCGACTGCGACTCCGTGCACATCTCCGACACCAAGCACACCGCCCGCTTCGTCTGCACCACCGACACGACCATGGCCCAGTTCGCCTCCTTCTACCCGGGCGCGATGAGCGAGGCCAGCCAGATCGAGCTGCTCCCGATCGTGCAGCGGGTCGGCGCGCCGGTGTACGTCCTCATCGGGGCCGACGACCCCGATGCCATGAAGCGGCACACCGAGGAGTGCCGCCAGCGCGGCTACGCCTTCATCGCCGACTGCTCCCAGCAGCTCGCGTTCGCCGAGGGCGACCTGATCCGCGACCTGATCGACGGCGCCGCGATCCTGTTCTCCAACGAGTACGAGTCGCACGTCATCGAGAAGAAGACCGGCTGGAGCGCCGAGGAGGTCCTGGCCCGCGTCGGCCTCCAGGTCACCACCCTCGGCAAGGACGGCGTCCGGGTGACCTCCAGCGATGGCACCTCCTTCGAGATCCCCGCCGCCAAGGACGTCGCGGCGGTCGAGCCCACCGGCGTCGGCGACGCCTTCCGCGGCGGCTTCCTCGCGGCGCTGTCGTGGGGCACCTCGCTCGAGCGGGCCGCCCAGGTCGGCTGTGTGCTCGCCGCGTACGTCGTCGAGACGGTCGGCACCCAGGAGTACGACTTCACCCACCAGCAGTTCGTGGCGCGGATCCGCGACTCCTACGGCGCCGAGGCCGGCGACGAGGTGGGCAAGCACCTCGGGCTCTGAGCGGCGGCCTCAGCCGCGGCGCCGTACGACGTAGCGGGGCGCGCCGTCGTCGGCGACCTCCTCGCCGACGTACTCCTGCCCGCGCATCCGGCACCACGCCGGTACGTCGTGCCGCGCGGCCGGGTCCCGGGCGACCACGGCGAGCAGGTCGCCCACCGCGACCGACGGCAGCGCCCTGGCCAGCTCGATGATCGGGCGCGGGCAGGGCAGGTCGCGACAGTCGAGCTCGGGCGCCGGCGTGCTCACAGCCCGGCCTCCGCGCGGATCCGGTGGACCTCGTCGGCCAGTGCGGCGCAGAACCCCGCCACCTGCTCGGCGGTGGTGTCGCGGCCGAGCGAGACCCGGACGTTGCCGTGCGTGAGCGCTCCCATCGCGGCCAGCACGTGGCTCGGCTCGAGGGTGGAGGCGGTGCACGCCGAGCCGCTGGCGACGCCGTAGCCGCGGCGGGCGAGGGCGGAGACGATCTCGTCGCCGCCGACGTAGAGGCAGGAGAAGGTCACCAGGTGGGGCAGCCGGTCGGTCGCGTCGCCGACCACCTCGGTGTCGGGTAGGGCGCCGGCCGCGGCGCGGATCCGGTCGACGAGCGCGAACTGCCGCGCCGCGACCTCCTCCCGCTCGGCCAGCACGGCCTGCAGTGCCGCCGCGGCAGCCAGGGTCGCCGGGACGTCCGGGAAGCCGCCGAGCTGGTCCAATCCGTCGTCGCCGGGGAAGGGGGTGGTCCACCGGGTGCCGCGCCGCACGACCAGCACGCCGACGCCCGCGGGCCCGCCCCATTTGTGCGCGGACGCGGTCAGCGCGTCCCAGCGCCGGGGGAGCGGCACCCGCCCGGCCGCGGCCGCCGCGTCCACGAGAAGCGGTACGCCGGCCGGCAGCTCGACCTCGTCGACCGGCTGCAGCGTCCCGACCTCCTGGTTGGCGGCCTGCAGGGCGACCGCGCCGACGCCGGGTCCTCCGGCGGCGGCCGCCAGCGCGGCCACGTCCACCCGGCCGGTCGCGTCCACCGGGACGACGGCGTGCGCGGGGGAGGGGCGCCAGGCCGCCGCGTGCAGCACCGAGGAGTGCTCGACCGCGCCGTACACGATCCCGTCGCGTCCGGTCGCCGCGGTGAGACCGAGCAGACCCCGGTGGACGGCGTCGGTCCCGGAGGCGGTGAAGCCCACCTCGTCGGGCCGGGCGCCGAGGCACTCGGCCACCACGGCACGGGCGTTGTCGAGGAGCAGGCGGGCGTCGCGCCCGGCCGCGTGGAGGCGCCGCGGATCGCCGTACCCGCGATCGAGGGCGGCGAGCAGGGTGTCGCGCGCGGCCGGGTGGAGCGGGGTGGACGAGGCCGAGTCGAGGTAGACCTCGGGGGTGCTGCTCACGTCCGCACCCTAGTTGAGCCCGCCTTGTACGCTCCGGCCCCGCCCCACGCGCCCCTGAAGACCCACCCCGCGCCCCGGTCGGGGTCGCCCTCCGCTAGTGTTCGCAGTGGTTCTGACCCTCGAGAGGAAGGCTCGTTCGTGGGCTGGTGGCACCCCGAGCGCACGCGTGGCGCGCAGCGACGTTCCCGTCGCGCGATCCCGCTCGCCGGATTCGTCGTACTCGCGCTCGCGCTGTCCGGCTGCTCGACCGATTCCCAGTGGGAGCGGTTCGGCATGCCGGAGATCAAGTCCGAGCAGGGCGAGCACATCCTGCAGTTGTGGCAGGGCGCGTGGATCGCCGCGCTGATCATCGGTGTGATCACCTGGGCGCTGATCATCGGCGTGCCGCTGTGGTTCCGCCGGCGCAGCGACGACGAGGTCCCGGTGCAGACCCGCTACAACCTGCCGATCGAGATCTTCTACACGATCTTCCCGGTCATCATGGTCATCGCGTTCTTCGCGCAGACCGTCCGGGTGCAGAACCTCGCGCTCGAGCACGTCAACCCCGACGTCGTGGTGAAGGTCGTCGGCCAGAAGTGGTCGTGGACGTTCAACTACCCCGACTCGGTCGAGACCGACGAGGGCACCAACGTCTTCGTCTCGGGCACCGGCGAGGACATCCCGACGCTGGTCATCCCGGTCGACAAGACCGTCGAGTTCCAGCTCTACAGCCCCGACGTCATCCACAACTTCGGCATCCCGGCCTTCGCGATGCGCATGGACGTCGTGCCGGGCAACGACAACTCCTACCAGGTGACCCCCACCGAGACCGGTGAGTACGCCGGCAAGTGCTACGAGCTCTGCGGCGCGTACCACTCGCGGATGCTCTTCAACGTCAAGGTCGTCACCCAGTCCGAGTACGACGCCTTCCTGGCCGACCTCGCGAAGGACCCGGCGCACATCTCGGAGACGCCGGTGCTGGGTGGCAAGTACTCCACCGAGCTCATCAACAACGACGACGAGGGAGAGGAAGAGTGACCACTCTCGCGCGTTCCGCGGACTTCCCCGAGCGCAAGCCGCTGGGGCAGCAGCTCGTCCGCATCATGACGACCACCGATCACAAGCTGATCGGCAACCTGTACTTCGGCACTGCCATGGCCTGGTTCATGGCGGGCGGCATCATGGCGCTGCTCATCCGGTCCGAGCTCGCCTACCCGGGCAGCCAGCTGGTCAACGAGGAGCTCTACAACCAGCTTTTCACCATGCACGGCACGATCATGCTGCTGCTGTTCGCCACCCCGCTGTTCTTCGGGTTCGGCAACGCGATCATGCCGCTGCAGATCGGCGCGCCCGACGTGGCGTTCCCGCGCCTCAACATGTTCAGCTACTGGCTGTACCTGTTCGGCGGCCTGATCGCCGGCGCGGGCTTCCTCACCCCGGGCGGCGCGGCCTCCTTCGGCTGGTTCGCCTACACCCCGCTGTCCGACTCGGTCAACAGCCCCGGTGCCGGTGGCGACCTGTGGATCATGGGTCTGTGGATGGCCGGTCTCGGCACCATCCTCGGTGCGGTCAACTTCATCACCACGATCATCTGCATGCGTGCCCCCGGCATGACCATGTTCCGGATGCCGATCTTCGTCTGGACCGTGCTGATCACCGCGATCCTGGTGCTCATCGCCTTCCCGATCCTCGCCGGCGCGCTGCTCTCCCTCGAGGCCGATCGACAGCTCGGGGCCCATGTGTTCGACACATCGCACGGTGGGGCGATCCTGTGGCAACACCTGTTCTGGTTCTTCGGGCATCCGGAGGTCTACATCATCGCGCTGCCGTTCTTCGGCATCGTGTCCGAGATCCTGCCGGTCTTCAGCCGCAAGCCGATCTTCGGCTACGTCGGCCTGGTCGGCGCGACGCTCGGCATCGCGATCCTGTCGGTGGCGGTGTGGGCCCACCACATGTTCGTCACCGGCGCGGTGAACCTACCGTTCTTCTCCGGTATGACGTTCTTGATCGCGGTCCCGACCGGCGTGAAGTTCTTCAACTGGATCGGCACGATGTGGGGCGGGTCCGTACGCATGGACACACCCATGCTCTGGTCGATCGGCTTCCTCACGACCTTCCTCTTCGGTGGCCTGACGGGCATCATCCTGGCCAGCCCGCCGCTGGACTTCCACGTCTCCGACTCCTACTTCGTGGTGGCGCACTTCCACTACACGGTGTTCGGCACGGTTGTGTTCGCGATGTTCGCGGGCTTCTACTTCTGGTGGCCGAAGTTCACCGGGCGGATGCTGGACGAGCGGCTCGGCAAGATCCACTTCTGGCTGCTGTTCATCGGCTTCCACACGACCTTCCTCATCCAGCACTGGCTGGGCATCGAGGGCATGGCCCGTCGCTACGCCGACTACCTGCCCAAGGACGGCTTCACCACGCTGAACCAGATCTCGACCATCGGCGCGTTCATTCTCGCCTCCTCGATGCTGCCGTTCTTCTACAACGTCTACGTCTCCCGCAAGGGTCCACTGGTCAACACCGACGACCCATGGGGCTGGGGCCGGTCGCTGGAGTGGGCCACGAGCTGCCCGCCGCCGCGCCACAACTTCCACTCGATCCCGCGGATCCGCTCGGAGTCGCCGGCGTTCGACCTCCACCACCCGGAGATCGCCGCCATCGAGATGTATGACGAGCCGGTCGCCGCGGGCCCCGGTGCCAAGGAGGTCGACGCCTGATGAAGGTCGAAGCATGGATCTTCGGCGTGACCACGGTCTTCCTGGTCCTGGTCAGCCCCGCCTACTGGTTCATCACCGATGCCAGTGACGCAGGCCCCGACTGGACCGGCACCTCGGCGCTGGTGATGACCACCCTCCTGTGCGCGATGGTCACCCTCTACATCGGGTTCCACGCCAACCGGATGGACGCCCGCCCGGAGGACCTCAAGGACGGCGAGATCGCCGACGGCGCGGGCGAGCTGGGCTTCTTCCCGCCGTACTCCTGGTGGCCGCTGTGGTGCGCCGGCACCCTCAGCCTGATGGTCTTCGCGATCGCGGTGCTGGCCTGGTGGCTGTTCATCATCGGCATCGTGCTCGGCGCCATCGCGCTGACCGGATGGATCTTCGAGTACTATCGGGGCGAGTACGCCCACTGATATATGGCGCGAGCGCGTCGCCTGTCGAGTGCCGCCGCACGGTCCTCGCAAGCTCGGACCGCGGGCGTCGCTCCACGCGCTTCACGCGGGCCGCGCTGCCGCGCACGCGGTCGAGGCGCTCTCGGGACCGGTAGTCCGGCGGCCGACGCTCCCGCTTCGCGCGGGCGCCACGCCCGCGTCGGTGGGCGGTGTGACACCGCCGACGTGTTCGTAGCCGGGATTCGGCGGATCCGGCAGGTAGGCTCTTTCGGTGCCTTCCCCGTCGACACACCTCCGTCCGCGTGCCCTGCGCGCTGCCTCGGTCCTGGTTGCCGTGGCTCTCGTCGCGGCCGGTTGCGACGGGTCGGGCCTGGTCCCCGGTGCCGGTCCCGCCGACGATGAGACCACCGCGGCGGCCGCGTCCGAGGCCGTCGTGACGACCAATGTCGCGGACGACGCCACCGGTGTCGCGGTCGACAAGGTGGTCAAGGTCAAGGCCGAGCAGGGCACGCTCTCCTCGGTCGTGCTCAAGTCCAAGGACGGCCGGATCGACGGCGAGCTCCGTGCCGACGGGACCCGATGGGTCTCCGCCGGAGGCCTCGAGCCGGGCGTCCGTTACCGGGTGCGCGCGGTCGCCGAGAACGCCGACGGCAAGCGCGTCCAGAGTCTCTCGTCCTTCACCACCCAGGCGCTGAGCCTGGACCAGCAGACCTACCCGTCCCTCGCTCCGTTGCAGGGCGAGACCGTGGGGGTCGGCATGCCGGTCGTCGTCACCTTCGACCTCCCGGTCACCGACCAGGCGGTCTTCGAGAAGCACATGACGGTGACCTCGACCCCGGCCCAGCCGGGCACCTGGCACTGGCTCAGCAGCACCGAGGCGCACTGGCGTCCTGAGGCATACTGGCAGGCCGGCACCAAGGTCAGTGTCGACGTCGCCGTCAACGGGGTGAGCGCCGGCGGAGGCATCTACGGCCAGGAGGACCGCACGGTCGACTTCGAGGTCGGCGCCGCCCACATCTACAAGGTCAATGCGAAGACCCATCAGATGAATGTCTTCGAGAACGGCAAGCTGCTGCGCACCATCCCGGTCACGACCGGCAAGCCGGGCTTCACCACCCGCTCCGGCGTGAAGGTCGTCATGGAGAAGTACGACCAGAAGCGGATGAACTCCGAGACCGTCGGCATCTCCCGCGGCTCCGCCGAGGCCTACGACATCGACAACGTGAAGTGGGCGATGCGGCTGACCAGCTCCGGCGAGTTCATCCACGCCGCGCCCTGGTCCGTCGGCTCCCAGGGCCGCGCCAACGTCTCCCACGGCTGCACCGGCCTGAGCACCGACAACGCCGGCTGGCTCTACTCCATGACCCGGCGCGGCGACGTCGTCGAGTACGTCGGCACCGACCGCCCGATGGAGCCCGGCAACGGGTGGGGCGACTGGAACGTCCCCTGGGGCGAGTACGTCGCGGGGTCCGCGCTCGGCTGAGCGCCATCAGGCCGTTCGACGGGCTGTGTCTCAGCGTGCTGGAACACGTCCCGCTCGGCGGTGAGATCGTCGCGCTCCTGGTGACGATCGGGCAGATCAGTTGAGCTCGTAGCTGAGATCCTGCTGCTGGTCACGGCTGGTTGCAGAGGTACGTCAGGGCCTGATTGACCTGAGAGAGCTCGGACTTCGCCTTGCGGGACTTGTGCTTCAGCTTCCTGACGCGCTTGTCCTTGTCGGCCCTCTTGGCCTTCTTGAGCTTCTTCGCCAGCTTGGCGATCTTCTCGGTCAGGGTGTCGGACCGATTCTGGAGCTGCACGTGCTCCGGCGACCCCAGGCACCCGCCAGGCGCGGAGGCGGTCCAGCCGACATTGCCCTGAGTGGTGCATTTGTTGGTGGGATCGTCGTCCCAGCCGGGCTCCTCATAGGCGAACCTGCCGATCATCCGACCCGGATCGATGGATCCGTCGATCTCGAGGTCGTTCACCTGACCGAGACCGGGGGACATGGTCGAGAAGAACAGGTAGTCGTCCTCGTAGCCGGGAGGTGTGGT
Organism: Nocardioides sp. L-11A; assembly: GCA_029961745.1. NCBI lineage: Bacteria > Bacillati > Actinomycetota > Actinomycetes > Propionibacteriales > Nocardioidaceae > Nocardioides > Nocardioides sp. L-11A. The sequence goes on along the minus strand of CP124680.1, from coordinate 3,421,158 downwards.
GATGGGAATCGGACCGGTGAGTGTGTAGCTGTAGCGGGTGCCGGCGCACGCGGCGTTGGCGGGATTGGCCGGGAAGACCGCGTCGATGACGCTGAACCGGCTGATAGACCGGCCGTCGGCTGAGACGGTGACCTCGACTCTCCCGGCGCCCGGGGGACTGGCGTACATGACCCTGCCCGGCAGCGGGTAGCCCACGTAGGTGACTCCCGCTTGGGCGTAGGTCGGCGAGGGCGACAGCGCGGCCTCAGCAGACACCGGGGTGGCTACCGCGAGGGGGGTCAGTGCCAGCGCGGCCGTGGCAGCAGACGCGAGGAGCACTTGGACTGACCTCTTGCCCGTACGGATCATCGCCATACTCTCAGGTGTGGGTGAGTGAGTGACCCGCACACTAGACCCCGTCCGACCGGACCCCAGCCGATCGGCAGAACCTGCTTCCTGCCGAAGAGATCGGCGGCCGGGGCACACCGGCTGTCGCGACGACCGTTCAGCCGAGAACAGGACGCGCCGCTGGCCGAGGAGTCGAGCCGATGGGCGATCGGACCCGTCAGATGAAGTCGGCCCGGTAGCTCAGTTCGTAGGTGAGATCTCTCCTTCGAGCGCGGATCACTCGAGCGGGGACTCCGGCAGCGACGGTGAACGGGGGAATGTCGTTGGTGACCACCCCACCGGCAGCGACAACAGCTCCTTCGCCGATCTTGACATTGGCCAGGACGAGGACGCGCTCGCCCAGCCAGGCGCGGTCGCCGATCTCGATCGGCCCGTAGGAATCGGCGAACGAGGGCGAGTCGACGTCGTGCTTCGCGGTCTGCAACGCGCACTCACTGCCGATGTTGACGTTGCTTCCGATGCGGATGCCGCCTCGCGCGTCGAGGCGCGATCGCCGGCCGACGACGGTGTTCGCTCCCACGCTCAGCCGATGCGGAGCGCTGATCTCGACGTGCATCATGAGCATCCCGACGGAGCGCTCCCCGAATCCGACGCCGGCCAGGGCGTAGAGATGATGGCGCAAGGCGACGAAGGGGACTTTCCCGACGATCTCGTTGAGCAGGTACTGGATCAGCCGGTTCCTCATCGGGTGTCGTCAGTTCCTTCCTCGTGCTCGGGCGTCGACGCCGCCGCGGCGCACACGACCGTCCAACCCACCGGCAGGGCGCGCCGCCGGTCGAGGCGGTCGAGCCGGTGGGACCATCGGCCGAGGGCGACCGCGGACAGTTTGGCACCCTGGATCGCCAGACGCTGCGGGACGGAGACCTCACCGGTGGGATCCGTCGTCGCGAAGGCGTAGTCGCGCAGTGCCTCGCCCGCGGTGCCGAACCACCCCGTCATCGGGCGGACATCGATCGACGTGAAGCCCGCGTGGTCCAACGTCCTGTGCAGACCGTGGGAGGTGGGCCGCCAGAAGTCGAACGGCTCCTCGTGGAGCGGGACGACGAAGGGAACCGTCAGCGCCAGTGAGCCGCCTGGGCGGAGGAGGCGCCGGATCTCAGCCAGGGCACGTCCCGGAGTCGCCGTGTGCTCGATGACCTCGGTGCAGAGAACGCCGTCGAAGGCGCCGCCGGGGATGGTGAGGCCGGACTCCAGGTCACCCACGACGTCGACGTCGCCGCCGTGGACGGAGTTCTCCCAGTCGTGGGTCCGATAGCGGCAGTGGTCGAAGAACGCGCGGTAGGGGGCGGTGCCGGCGCCGACGTCGAGGACCTCGGACCCGGGCTGGAGCGTGCGTGACCACGCCCGGACATGGTCGACGATCGCCCTGCGCCGGATGGGACTCTCGCGGACGAAGGCGAGCAGGGCGTCGTCGCCGGCGCCCGGTGGAGGAGTCGTGACCACCGTCACCTCGTTCTGTCTCGAAGGTAGAACCACGCCATCAGTACCAGCACGCAGACCTCGGCGAGGACCGCTGCCAGGGCGATCCCGGTCGCATGCTGCCACGCTGCCAGCGGAGCAGCGAGCATCAGGAAGACGACGGCGCCGACGGCACTGCTCAGCGTGACCGCACGGACATCGTCCAGCGCGGGCAGGCATGCCAGGCCGAGGACCGAGGACACCACGCCGACGCCGACGATGAGACCGACGAGCACGCCCAGGGTGCTGGTCGGCGCGATGTCGCCATCGGAGAGCAGCCGGGCGCCCAGGTGTGCGAGGAACGGGAACAGTACGGCGACCACGCAGCCGATCACGAGGGCGACGGCGCAGGCGCGATCGGTACGGCGGAGGGTCTCGGCCCGCTCGGGGGCGACGACACTGCCCTGGGTGACCTGGACGACGGGCCCGAGCGCCGTCAGCGCGAAGGTCTTGAACCTGTCGAGCAGGGCGTAGGACGCCAGGCCGGACGGTGCGAGCGCGGCCACGAACACCACCGGCAACGACGAGTACACGGTCACGGCGACCGTCACCGACAGCGAGGGGAGGGCATCTCGGATGCCGGCGACGGACCGGCGCGGCGGGGGAATGGTGATCGGCCCGGACCGCGACACGGTCCGCCAGGTGGCGCTCGTGGCCAGCAGTGAGCCGAGGAGCAGCGACGCGGGTACCAGCAGCAGCGTCCCCCCGAGCACGACACCGACGGCGCCGGCCAGGGAGCTGAGGGTGCGGGGCAGGGTCTCGCAGAGGAAGAGGCCCTGTGGTGAGCCGATCGCTGTGAAGTACCAGGCGGCGTTGAGACCGTAGGTCGCGCTCGCTGCCGCGACCAGTCCGGTCATCCACCTGTGGTCGGGCACGATGGCGTAGCCGACGATCAGACAGGCGGGCAGCGCGACCACGAGGGCGGCGCCCCGGGCGCCGAGGGAGTGCCCGTAGTAGCGGCTGCGGTCGGCGTCGGACATGGCCGCTGCGCGCGCCGGGCCGGCGACTCCCCAACCCAGGCTGACCAGCATCGCGGCGATGCCGCCGACGACCTGGCCCACGGCGACGGCGGCCCAGGGCGCGGCTCCGGCGCCTCGGATGATGAGAGGTATCGAGACCAGCCCGACCGTCGAGGTCACGCCGACGTTGAGCGCGAAGCCGCCGAGCCGCCCGGCCAGCCGGGACCGGCTCATGGTCGCCGCCCGGCCGCCAGTTCGGCGCACAACACGATCAGGTCGCGCAGCGCCCGGTCCCACACGAAGTCATGGACCAGGTCCCTCACCTCGGCCCGGTCGACCTCGTGCTGTCCGTCCAGCGCGGCGACGAGCGCTCGGGTGAACTCCTCGGGCCGGTCGACGATCGTGAGATGTGGTCCGCCGAGTCGCTCCAGGCCCAGGGCTCCCAGCCGCGTCGCGACGACGGGGGTGCCCGCGGCGAGGGCTTCCAGGATCTTCAATCGGGTCCCACCGGCGGCCCGGAGCGGCGCGGTCGCGACGGCAGCGGGCCCAACGAAGTCGAGCGGATCGCGGACGTCGCCGTGGACGCTCACCCCCGGTAGTCCGTCCAGGGCCCGCACGTCCCGGTCCGGTCGTGCGCCGACGATCCACAGCTCGGCGTCGGGCCGGGCGCGTATCACCTCGGGCCATACCCTCCGGGCCAGCCAGTCCGCGGCGTCGATGTTCGGCCGCCAGGAGAGCAGGGCCACGAACACCACCGCCTTCCGCCGCTCCCACTCCCTGTCGAACGCCGTCCTGCCGACCCCGTTCGGGGCGTGGACCAGGCGGAGGGGCCGGTCGCCGTTGAGGGCCTGGACCAGATCGGCATCGGTCGAGCTGACCACGGAGCCGGCGGCGAACCTCTCGCCGAGGCGTGCCTCCACGCTCCGCAGGCCACGAGCGTCCGCCCGGGCCCACGCCTGCCTCGCGAGACCGCGCGGACTCCGATCTCCAGCGATCGAGACGGCATAGCTCTGTGCGAGCGCGGACTCGACGTTGTGGAGGTCGATCACCACGGGCTCCGGGAGGATCGGCCGGTAGGCCGCCATGGTGCTGTACTCCAGGACGGTGATCTGGTGGTCCGTGGCGGAACGCAGCAGGACGATTCTGCGCACCATCCGCCAGCTGACCGTCCGTACGACCGTGGGACTCCCCGTCCGCAGCGCAGCCATCAGCACACGCAGGAAGCCGAGGACGGCGTGGGGCAGACGCCTGGCCGAGAGCCGCGCGTCGTCGACCGGGCTGCCGCCGGAGACGGGCCATCGCCACACCACATCCGTGGGGCCGACGGAGGCGCGAAGGGCGTCGGCGATGGCGGCAGTGCGCAGCGGGCCGCCGCTTCGGGGACTGGTGTGGTCGTGCATGGTGACCATGAGCACCCGGGGCCGGTACGCCGTCTCGGCGTCCGTCATGGCGCCACCGCCCGCATCGCCTCGCGGTACGCCCGCGCGTAGCGTCGGCCCGCGGCAGCGAGGGAGAAGTCCGACTCGAACGCGGCCCGGGCACGCCGACCGGTTGTGACCACCAGCTCCCGATCGGCGGCGAGCTCGATCAGACGGGTCGCGAGCTCCCGAGCGCCCGCGTGCGGCCCGACCGTGAGATGCGCATCGGGCAGGACCTCGTCGACTCCCTCGAGACCCTGCCGGACAACGCTGGCCCGGCCCAGTGCCGCCGCCTCCATGACGACGACCGGACACCCCTCGGAGAGCGACGGGAGGACCAGCAGGTCGCTGGAGGCCAGAACCTCCGTCGGGTCGTCCAGATAGCCGTGGAAGCGGACCTCTTGTGGAGGCAGCCCCAACGCCCGGGCCCGGTCCTTGAGGGAGCGCAGCAGCGGCCCGTCCCCGACGAGGTCGGCGCTGATCGGCACGCCTCGGGCGCGCGCGTCGGCGAGCGCCTCGATCAGCAGATGTGGTTGCTTGTGCTCGACCATGCGACCGACGAAGGCGACGGTGAGCGCGCTCCGGCCAGCCGGCGGGCGCACGCCGCGGTCACGCACGCCCTGACGGAGCCCCCGGACACGCACCAGCCGGAACAGGCGATACCGCGCGACGGATGCAGCAGCGCTGCTGGGAGCGTAGACGTCGGCCCCGGCGGCGCGCAGGGTCACTGCCCCGAGCGCACGCCGCACCCAGATCAGCGCCCGCGACAGGGCGTGGCGACCCCGGGGCTCCGCCGGGAGATGCAGCGTGACCAGGGTGGGGATCCGGTGCCGCCGGGCGGTCCAGAGCAACGACGTGGGCCAGGCCAGCAAGGTCGGTGCATGCAGATGGAGGACGTCGCTCGCCCGGACCTCGGCGCGGAGTCCCGTCGGCCCGTCGGCCCTCACGACATCGAGCCCGTCGAAGATCGGCGGGGCCGCCCGGTCGCCGACGACGGCGAGCGTGACGCGGAACTCAGGACTCTCCAGCTCGACGGCGGCGTCGCGGACGACCGTCTCCAGCCCGCCGATCTGATCGGCGGCGCGGACGACCAACAGCAGGCGGGCTGGACCGTTGGTCCGTGCTCGACGTGGGTGCCTCATCGACCCACCACCTCGGTCACCGCACGCGCATAGTCGGCGGCCACCCGGTCCCAGCCGTGGTCGGACGCCGCCGCGGCGAGTGCGCGGCGTGAGCAGGCGGCGTACAACGCGGCGTCGTCGAGCAGCTGTGTCACCGACGCCGCGACGGCGGCGGGATCGACCGCGGCGGCCACCACCCCGCACCCCGTGGCCCGAACCTGCTCGACCAGGCCCCCGACAGGTGTGGCGACGACGGGGACGCCCTCGGACAGGGCGATCGACAGCACGCCGGACTGCGATGCCTCGCGGTAGGGGAGGACGAGGACGTCGAAGCCGCCGACCACCTGGTTGGTCAGCTCCTCAGGGACCCAGCCGAGGTCCCACTCGATGCGGTGCCCGGCATCGGCGAGCCCGGCGGGGATCGTCCCGATGCCGTGGACCCGCGTGACGACATGAACGCCGCGCTCGGCCAGCAGCGCGGATGCCGCGACCAGGATGTCGACGCCCTTGTAGGGGAGGACCCGGCCGAAGAAGCCAAGCACGGGTGGGTCGTGTCGTGGAGCGGTGCGAGGGTACGCCGGCTCCTGGGCACCGAAGGCTCCGTGCACGGTCTCGAACACGGGGAGCCGTCCGCCGTACCGCAGGCGGAGCTCGGTGGCCACCGCCGCCGACAGGGCCACGACGGCGTTCGCCCTGCGCAGCTCCACGGCTCGCGCCCAGAGCTTGACGACGTGGTCGTCTCCGGCATGAGGTGTCGCGTCGTGGACGGTCACGATGAGCCGGGTCCGGCGGGGCAGGAGCAGCCTGATCGCGAGCGAGTGCCAGAGGCTGTACATCGAGGTCACCACGACCTGGGCCTCGACCGCACCGAGGAAGCGGCGGAATCTCACGATGTTGGCGACGAGGCGGGGCAGGCCGAGGACCGCGCCCCAGGCGCCCGTGTAGGTCTCGACGGCGAGTCGGCGGACGCCGAGGGCCGTGATGGCGGCCTCCTGCTCGGTGCCGGCGACGTGGGACACCGCCACTCGGACGTCCGCTCGGCCGTGCAGAGCCCGGCCGAGCTCATAGGTGAACCGGGGACCGGCACCGGTGCGCCCCCAGTGGAGCAGGACGAGCGAGAGCGGCGGCCCGTCGGCAGGTGGTGGCGCCGCGAGGTGCTCAGCCAACGCCGTACGCCTCCAGGAGGCGCGCGCGCTGGAGCGCGGGGGAGTGCGCGGACAGTGCGTCCTCCCAGACGCTCCGGTTGGCGTCGGCGGCGGCGCAGGAGGGGTCCAGCAGGATCTGCTCGGCCAGGGAGGCGAGCTCACCTGGATCACCGGCACGCACGGTCGCGGGGACGTGGTGGAACGCGGGGATGTCGCGCACCAGGATCGGCAGTCCCGAACGATGCGCCTCGAGCACGGACATCGGGAAGCCCTCCCAGGCGGCCGTGTGGAGATAGAGTCTGGCCGACGCCAGCAGGTCGAGCACACGGTCGCGGGAGACCCAACCCGTGACCTCCACCCCCGATGCCTCGAGCCGGGCGACCCCCGCGGCGTCACCGCCGCCGATCCACAGTGCGCCGACGTCGCCTCCGCGCTGTCGCAGCTCGCGCCACGCCGAGAGGAAGAAGTCGACGCCCTTCTGCGCCGAGATCCGGCCGAGGGCGACGACGAGGGGCCGCCCGGAGTCCCTCGGTCGGGTGGTGGCCATGCCGACCGTCGCGACATTGGGGACGTGCACCACGCGGCGACAGGTCCGCCAGGCCCGCGCCGCGCGCGCCTCTGCAGCCGAGCAGCCGGCGATGACGGTCGTGTTGACCGCCAGCGCCCACTCGACGAGGCGGTACAACCCTCGCAGCGGGCGGGGGATGTCGGTGCGCTCGAAGACGAAGCAATGGGGGGTATAGACCACCCGCGCGGACCGGCCGGCACGGAGGGCCAGGCGGGCGTAGAGGCCGGCGAAGCTCGAATGGGCATGGACCACGTCGGGCGACAGCCGGCGGACGGTCCGGCGCACCGTGCCGATGCTCCGGAGCCCGGACCCGGGGAGCTCGGCCACGGTCGCGAACAGAGTCTCCTCGCCGAAGGGCACGTAGTCCGCGCGGATCCTCCGGAGGAGATGGTGCTCGAGGTCGGGTGTGCTGTGCACGTACTGCACGGCGGCGGTCAGCGATCCGCTTCCGTAGCTCTCGATGACGTGGAGCACCCGGACGGGTGATGCAGCTCCCATCAGTCCGCTCCTCGCCTGGCCTTCCTCACCGCGCGCCGTCGTCGCGCCGTGTTCCCGGGACCCGCAAGATACCGCGGGGTGCTCAGCACGCTCCGTCGCCGCGCAGCACGGCCCGCGCGGTGCGGGCCAGGATCCCCAGGTCGGCGGCCATGGACCAGTTCTCGACGTACGACAGGTCGAGACGCTCCGCCTCCGCGGCGGTCAGCTCCGAGCGGCCGGAGACCTGCCACAGGCCGGTCATCCCCGGCCGGACCCGCAGCCGGCGGTGCATGGCGGGGCTGTAGCAGGCGACCTCGGCGGCGACCTGGGGGCGCGGCCCGACCAGGCTCATCTGACCGGCCAGCACGTTGAGGAGCTGGGGCAGCTCGTCGAGCGACCAGCGGCGCAGGACGGCGCCGACCCGGGTCACGCGCGGATCGGCCGGCAGCTTGAAGAGGAGCGGGGTCGTGCCGTGTGCGCCGACGAGCGCGGCGTGCTGGGCGGCGGCGTCCGGCACCATGCTGCGGAGCTTCCAGAGGCCGAACTCCCGGCCGTCGAGGCCGATCCGGCGGTGCCGGTAGAGCACCGGGCCGCCGTCGTCGAGCTTGACGGCCACGGCGAGGGCGAGCAGGAGCGGGGCGAACAGCAGGAGCAGCAGGGCCGCACCGACCCGGTCGAAGACGGCCTTGCCCCAGCGCAGCGCCTGGGCGACCTGGGGCGGGTCCACGTGCACGAACGGCAGGCCGGCGACGGGGCGCAGCCGCATCCGGGGACCGGCCACGTCGATCAGGTTCGGGAGCACGACGAGCTCGATGCCGGTGTCCTCGAGCTCCCACCCGACCTGCCGCAGGTCGAGCGACGAGGAGAACGAGCCGCCGGCGATCAAGAGCGTGTCGGCGTGGTGCTCGCGACACGCCGCGACGGCGGTGCCGGGGCCGCCGAGGATCGGCACCGGGAAGGACGGGGCGGAGCCGTCGATGCAGGCCCCGACGATCCGGTAGCCCAGCTCCGGCTGCCGGGCCAGGGCGGCGCCGAGCTCCCCGACGGCGACCGGATCGCCCACGACGACCATCCGGTTGACCAGCCGGTGGGCGCGTCGCAGCCGAGCGACGACCCGGCGCACGGCGTACCGCTCCAGCAGCAGCCCGGTGGTGCCGATGCCCCAGGCGAGGGCGAAGTAGCCCCGCGACATGTCGTAGTTGACGAGGTACGCCGCCATCGCGACCACTCCCGCGCCTGCGAGCGAGCCGCGGACCAGCGCCTTGAGCTCCTCGCCGCCGCGGGCGAGGGTCCGCGCCGACCACGCGCCGGCGAGGCCCAGCGCGGCGAGCCACACCGGGACCACCCAGCCGAAGTCGAGCAGCGGGACGCCCGTCAGCCGGTCGACATCGGCCGGCGGCCAGGTGGCGAGGCCGAACTTCAGGGCGACGGCGAGCAGCGCGGCGAGGCCGAGCGTGACCACGTCGAGCCCGACGACGACCGCCCGGACCCGGGTGAGACGACGCGCCGATCCGCTCCGCAGACGCGGGCGCGCCGGCGCCAGGGGAGAGGTCAGCACTGCCGTCATCGCCCCGCCCTTCCGCGTCGTCCCCGCGCTGTCGTGAGCACGCTATGCGGCGGGTCGCGTAACCCGGATCCGTCGATCCGGCGGAAATGGCAGCCCGGCGCTAGTCCTTTCGGACTAGCTGCCAGGGGCACTGGACGGCCACGCCGGAACGACGAAGGCCCGGACACCCCGCGGGGTGTCCGGGCCTTCGCCGTCGGATCAGTGCTCGGAGGGACCGTGCCGGTTGGGACCGGCGGCGATCTGCGACTCGAGCTCGTGGAGCTCGTGCTCCGCGTGGTGCTGAGCCTCGTGCAGCTCCTCCGCCGTGGGCTTCTGGACGTTGTCCGCGAAGAACACGGTGGCGAGCTTGGCCCGCAGCTTGCGCAGCCGGAGCCGGCGACCGGTCACACCCGAGGCCTCGATCTCCTCGGCCGTCTCCGGCCGGGGGTCGTCGTCGCGGGCCGTGAGCGTGTAGGCCTTGCTCTCCGGGAGCGGCAGGTGCTTCTCGGCGTACCCGCCCTCGGGGGAGCGGACCAGGACACCGGTCTCGTAGCCGTGGAGCAGCTTGCCCTCGTCGTGACGCTGGAGCGAGATGCACCAGCGCCGGGTGATGATGAAGGCGATCACCGGACCGATGAACACCGCGCCACGCATGAAGTACGTGATCTGGTTGATGCTCAGGTGGAGCTTGATCGCGATGATGTCGTTGCCGCCCGCGGCCCAGGACAGGCCGTAGAAGGTCATCAGCGCGACCATGACCGCGGTCCGGGTCGGGGCGTTGCGCGGCCGCTGGAGCAGGTGGTGCTCCCGCTTGTCGCCGGTGATCCAGGACTCGATGAACGGCAGTGCCATCAGGAGCATCAGCAGCAGCGGCGGCATCACCAGGATCGGGAGCATGACGTTCCACGAGAGCGTGATGCCCCAGATGTGGGTCTCCCACGCCGGGATGATCCGGAGCAGGCCGTCGGGCCAGCCCATGTACCAGTCGGGCTGGGAGCCCGCGGTCACCTTGGACGGGTCGTACGGGCCGATCTTCCAGACCGCGTTGATGGAGAACAGGCCGCCCAGCATCGCGATCGTGCCGAACACGATGAAGAAGAAGCCGCCCGCCTTGGCCGCGTAGACCGGGAGCATCGGGTAGCCGACGACGTTCTCCTCGGTCCGGCCGGGGCCGGCCCACTGGGTGTGCTTGTGGTAGACGAGCAGCAGCATGTGCGCGGCGATGAGCGCGAGCAGCAGGCCGGGGATGAGCAGGATGTGCACGGCGTAGAACCGCGGGATGATCGAGTCGCCCGGGAACTCGCCGCCGAACACGAAGAACGACATGTAGGAGCCGACCACCGGGGAGGCCTTCATGAAGCCGTCCGCGGCCCGGACGCCGGTGCCCGAGAGCAGGTCGTCGGGGAGGGAATAGCCGGTGAAGCCCTCGAGGGTGCCGAGCAGCAGGAGCAGGCAGCCGATGACCCAGTTCAGCTCACGCGGCTTGCGGAACGCGCCGGTCAGGTAGACCCGGAGCATGTGGATCATCATCGAGGCGATGAAGACGTGCGCGGCCCAGTGGTGCATCTGCCGCATGAGCAGACCGCCGCGGACGTCGAAGGAGATGTCCATCGTCGAGGCGAACGCCGAGGACATGTGGACACCGCGGAGCGGGTCGTAGGCGCCGTTGTACTGGACCTCGGTCATGCTCGGGTCGAACCACAGCGTCAGGAAGACACCGGTCAGCAGCAGGACGACGAAGCTCCACAGGGCGATCTCGCCGAGCATGAAGGACCAGTGGTCCGGGAACACCTTGCGGATGTTCTTCTTCATCGCCGTGCCGAGGCCGAGACGCTCGTCGGCCCACGTGGCGATGGCGCCGGCGGACTTGCCGCCCTTGGCCGTGGCGGGCGTCGTGCCGTTGGTCGAGGCGACCTTGCTCACATCAACGCTCATAGTAGTCACGCTCCCAGAAGCTCGGGCCGACCGGCTCGTCGAAGTCGCTCTGCGCGACCAGATAGCCCTCGTCGTCGACGGCGATCGGCAGCTGCGGCAGCGGACGGCCGGCGGGACCGAACACCACCTTGCCGGAGTCGGCGAGGTCGAAGGTGGACTGGTGGCACGGGCAGAGCAGGTGGTGCGTCGTGCGCTCGTTCAGCGAGATCGGGCAGCCGACGTGGGTGCAGATCTTCGAGTAGGCGACGATCCCGTTGACCGCCCAGTTCTCGCGGCTGTCGCCCTTCGCGTCCTTGCCCGGGATGATGTCGCCCGGGTTCATCCGCAGCAGGATCAGCGACGCCTTGGACTTGTGGATCTGGAGGTTCACGCCCTCGACCTCGGTCGGGTCGATGTCGTAGCGCTCGGGGTTGTGCAGGGCGTCTGGCTGGCAGTTGACCAGGTCGCCGATCTCGAGGTCCGAGGCGAGGATGGGAGTCCAGATGCCGTCGCGGACGATCCGCATCGGCTTGTCCTTCAGGCCCTTGCCCCAGATCGTGTGGTAGAGCTTGTCGCCCGGCAGCGGGCCGAGGTCGCGCAGCAGGACGACGGCCGGGAGCCCGAGCAGGCCGACCGCGCCGAGCAGCGAGTTGCGGATCAGCGGCCGTCGGCCGATGCCCGACTCGTTGAGACCGTCGGTGATCGCCTGGACGGCGACCTCACGGTCCTCGTCGGAGGAGCGCGCCGGGTGCCGGAGCTCGACCATCTCGTGGTCGGCCATCAGCTTGCGGGCCCAGTGGATGACGCCGACGCCGATGAACATCAGTGCGAGGCCGAGGGTGAGGCCCAAGGCCATGGTCGAGGCGCCGAAGCCGGCGATGACGTCCCAGTCGTCGCCGATGTCGAGCGTGAAGTAGGCGACCAGGAAGAGGACCGTGCAGACGGCCGAGAGGCCGAACAACGCGGCGACCTGGCGCTCGGCGCGCTTCTCCTTCGCGGGGTCGACGTCCGTGGGGCGCCACTGGTGCTCGGGCAGACCCGGGTCCGGGATCGGCCCGGCGACCGCGAGCTCGCGCCCCTGCGGGTCGGAGTGGGTGTCGTGTGCGTCGGTCACGCTGCCGCCTCGTCCTTCTTCTTGCTCGAGCGGGTGGTGTGCGCGGCGATCCAGACGGCGAAGCCGACGAGGAGGCCGATGCCACCGATCCAGGCGATGATGCCCTCGCTGACGGGGCCGAGGCTGCCCAGCGTGAAGCCGGCGTAGCTCGGGGCCTCGTCGAGTTCGTTGAGATAGGCGATGACCGCCTTCTTGTCCTCGGGCGGGATGTTGCCGTCGGAGAAGGTGTCCATCGACTGCGGACCGGTGAGCATCGCCTCGTAGATGTGCTTGGAGTCGACGCCGCGGATCTTGGGCGCGTAGCCGCCGCGCGGCATGGCGCCGCCGGAGCCCTCGAAGTTGTGGCACGCGGTGCAGTTGGCGAGGAAGATCTGGCCACCGCGGGTGACGAGCTCCTCGACCTCCTTCTCGCTCATGCCCTCGGTCGAGTAGAGCTCCTTGTCCGGGATGGCCGGACCGGTGCCGAGCGAGGCGACGAACGCCGACAGCGCGGCGGTCTCCTCCTTGGTGTAGACGACCTCCTTGCGCGGCGCCTGGGCGCCGGGCTGGGCCATCGGCATGCGGCCGGTGCCGACCTGGAAGTCGACCGCGGCGGCGCCGACGTCGGTCAGCGCCGGGCCGTACTGCGACCCGCCCTGGGTGAGCACGCCCTCGCCGTTCTGGCCGTGGCAGAAGGCGCAGCCGACCAGGAACAGCTCGCGGCCCTCCTTGACCAGCTCCGCCTGGCTCTGGTCGGTGTCCGCTTGGGCCGGCGCGAGCGCCGCGTAGAGACCGCCCGTCAGCAGCAGGCCGCACACGAGCACCAGGACTCCGGCGATCGGACCGCGGCGGTGCCGCGAGAGTCGACCGGCGGATCGGTTCAGAAGGCGCACAATCAGTCCTTGTCAGTCCGGAAGATCCAACAGCTCTTCGTCATCAGCCCCACCGCGTCACTTGATGAGGTAGATCGTCGCGAACAGGCCGATCCACACCACGTCGACGAAGTGCCAGTAGTAGGAGACGACGATCGCGCTGACCGCCTGCTCATGGGTGAAGCGCCTGGCGGCGTACGTGCGGCCGAGGACGAAGAGGAAGGCGATGAGACCGCCGGTCACGTGGATGCCGTGGAAGCCGGTGGTCAGGTAGAACATCGTGCCGTAGGCGTCGTTGGGGATCGTGACGCCGTGGTGGATGAGCTCGGCGTACTCGAGCGCCTGGCCACCGATGAAGATCGCGCCCATGACGTAGGTCAGGATGAACCACTCGCGCAGGCCCCACTTGCCGACCTGCAGCAGCGAGCCGGCCCGCGAGACCTGGCCGCGCTCCGCGGCGAACACGCCGAGCTGGCAGGTGAACGACGACAGCACCAGGATCGTGGTGTTGACCGAAGCGAACGGCACGTTCAGCAGCTCGGTGTTCTCCGCCCACATCTCGGGGGAGACCGAGCGGATCGTGAAGTACGCGGCGAAGAGCGCCGCGAAGAACATGAGCTCGCTGGACAGCCAGATGATGGTGCCGACCGCGACCATGCTGGGTCGGTCGTGCTGGCCGTGCAGGCGCGAGGCCGGAAGAGATGCCGAAGCTGAGATCGCCACGGGCGCCATTATGGCGTCTATCGCCGCGGGGTGGCACCCGACCCCCCGTTCTGAGCGATTACCAGGCAGGACCTAGGCTCGAATAGGTCCTGAACGGGTCAGGGAGGTACGCATGGTGCTGGTGTGGTCCTCCGCCGCGACCGGGGTCGACTCCCTGCCCCCGTTCGACGCCGGCGCGCTGCTCTCGCAGTGGGGGCTCGCCCCGCTGCCGCTGATCGTGACCGTCTGGGCCAGCGGCCTGTACGCCGTCGGCGTGCTCGCGCTGCGCCGGCGCGGGGACCGGTGGCCGGTGGGCCGCTCGATCGCCTGGGGTCTCGGGATGCTCGCCTTCTACCTCGCGACGTCCTCGGGGCTCGCGGCGTACGACACGGTGCTCCTCAGCGCGCACATGGTCCAGCACATGGTGCTGTCGATGGTCGTGCCGCTCTCGCTGGCGCTCGGGGCGCCCGTGACCCTCGCCCTGCGCACCCTGCCGCGGCGGCCCCGGGCCTGGCTGCTCGCGCTGCTGCACTCCCGGCTCGCCACGGTGCTGGGCTTTCCGCCGCTGGCCTTCGGGCTCTACGTCCTCTCGCCGTGGGCGCTCTACTTCAGCGGCTGGTACGACGCCTCGCTGCACTCCGCCTACGTCCACGAGATGATGCACGTCCACCTCGTCGCGGTCGGCGCGCTCTTCTTCTGGCCGATCGTCGGCGTGGACCCGCTGCCGGGCCGGGTGAGTCACCCCTTCCGGGTGTTGCTGACCGTGATGACGCTGCCCTTTCATGCGTTCCTGGGCGTGACGATCATGGGGCAGAAGACGCTGCTGGGAGGCGACTGGTACCCCGCGCTCCACGACGGACCGCTCGGTGCCTGGCTGCCGGACCCGTTCGACGACCAGCGGCTCGCCGGCGGCATCCTGTGGGGAGCGGGCGACCTGGTCGGCCTGGTGTTCTTCGTGGTGCTGTTCGTGCAGTGGGTGCGCTCCTCGATGCAGGAGGCGCAGCGCGAGGACCGGCGTCTCGACCGGCTCGAGCGCCGCCAGCGGCTCGAACGGCACGCCGCGACCGAGGTCACACCGGCGGAGCGGGCGCCGTCCGAGTAGCATCGCGCAGGTGAGTTCTCAGAAGACTCTGAAGGTGCTCGTCTACAGCGACGACGTCCACACCCGCGAGCAGGTCATCCTGGCGCTGGGCCGGCGGCCCCACCCGGACCTGCCCGACCTGGAGTACGTCGAGGTCGCGACGGAGCCCGTCGTCATCCAGAACATGGACGCGGGCGAGCTCGCCCTCGCCATCCTCGACGGCGAGGCGGTCCCGGCCGGTGGCATGGGCATCGCCAAGCAGCTCAAGGACGAGATCCTCGACTGCCCGCCGCTGGTGGTGCTCACGGGTCGGCCTCAGGACGCCTGGCTGGCGACCTGGTCGCGCGCGGACGCCGCCGTACCGCACCCGCTCGACCCGATCCAGCTCGCGGAGGCCGTGGTCTCCCTGCTGCGTGCCCGCGTGCCTGCGTGAGCCCGATCCAGCGATGACCTGGCCCGACGTCCTCGGCGCCCTGATCGCCGGGGACGATCTCACGCCCGCCCAGTCGACCTGGGCGATGGGCGAGATCCTCGCCGGCGAGGCCACCCCGGCCCAGATCGCCGGCTTCATGGTCGCGTTGCGCGCCAAGGGGGAGTCGATCGACGAGCTGACCGGGCTCGTCGAGGCGATGTACGCCGTGATGACGCCGATCAACGTCCCCGGCCGGTTGCTCGACGTCGTCGGCACCGGCGGTGACCGCTCGTTCTCGGTCAACATCTCGACCATGTCCGCGGTCGTCGCCGCCGGCGCCGGTGCGCGGGTGGTCAAGCACGGCAACCGGTCGGCGTCGTCGCAGGCCGGGACCGCCGACGTGCTGGAGGCGCTCGGCGTCCGGCTCGACCTGCCCGCCGACCGCGTGGCCGAGGTCGCCGAGGAGGCCGGCATCACCTTCTGCTTCGCGGCGGCCTTCCACCCGGCGATGCGGCACGCCGCCGTGCCCCGCAAGGAGCTGGGGATCGGTACGGCGTTCAACGTGCTCGGCCCACTGGCCAACCCCACCCGCCCCGCGGCCCAGGCCATCGGCTGCGCGGACCCGCGGATGGCGCCGGTGATGGCCGGCGTCTTCGCGCGCCGTGGCGTCGACGCCTGGGTGTTCCGTGGCGACGACGGGCTCGACGAGCTCACCACGACCACCACGTCGCGGTTGTGGGTCGTCCACGACGGCGCGGTCGAGGAGGTGGAGGTCGACCCGGCACGCTTCGACATCGCCCCCGCGACGGCCGAGGACCTGCGCGGCGGAGACGCTCAGCACAATGCCGGCGTGGTCCGGGATCTGCTCGAAGGGAAGACCGGCCCGGTGCGCGACGCCGTGCTGCTCAACGCCGGTGCGGCGCTCGCGGTCTACGCCGCCCCCGGGGCGGCGTACGACGAGGCGCTGGCGGCGGGCATCGCGCGGGCTGCCGACGCGGTCGACTCCGGCGCGGCTCGGGCCACGCTGGACCGCTGGGTGGCCGCCGCCTCGGCGTGACCGGCCAATGACCGGCTGAGAGGTTCCGCTAGCGCGGTGGCGACAGCAGGACGAGCGGCTTCTCGCCGTCGGTCTGCACCAACGACCAGCCTCGATCGGCGAGCGCATAGGCCAGCGGGTCGTCGAGGGGCAGCAGTGCGGCGTCCGGCGCCAGTCGCGCCAGGGTCACGTCCCAGCCGGGCGCGAGACGCGCCAGGTCGTCGTACCGCTCCAGCTCGGTGTCGGTGTAGACGTCGCCGTAGCCGTGCAGCAGGATCTCCAGCTGCGGTTCGGTCCACAGCAGGACGCTGCCGCTCGGCCAGTCGGTGAGCACGACGCTGCCCGCGGGCAGCGCGTCGAGGGCGGTGGTGAACCGCCGGACGTCGTCGGCGGAGTCGTCCAGGACCGACTGGCTGGGGGCCACCACCAGGACGAGGGCCGCGAGGGCGGCCAGGCCGGCGCTCTCGGCCCAGGAGACCCGCGGCGCGCGTCGGCGCGCCTCGCCCGCGACCACGCAGGCGAGCACGATCAGCGCCAGCGGCAGGGTGCGCTGGGAGTAGACGGCGAACACGCCACCGAGCCCGAGCAGGGCGACGTCGTAGGGCCGGACGCCGACGCGGCGCACGAGCAGCAGCACCGCCGCCACCAGCAGCCCGGTCACCGGCAGCGCGCCGACCGTGACCAGCTCGGGGGCACGCCACTCGTGGAAGTACTCGGCCCGTGAGTTGACCAGCAGGACCGCCGAGAGCAGCCGCGGCCCGACCGGCGTGACCAGGGCGGCCAGCAGCATCGCGACCGGCACCGCCAGCAGGGCGAGGGACGCGCGCCGGAGGGGACGGCGTTCGAGGAGGACGGCGACGGCGAGGACGGCGCTGGCCCCGACGCCGAGCACCCACATGCCGTGGCAGGTCGCCCAGACCCAGGCGAGGGGCACCAACAGCCAGGGCGGGCGGCCGGTGCGGCGGGCGCGGTCCCAGGCCGCGACGACGGCGACCAGGAACAGGTAGCTGAGCACCTGCGGGCGCAACGACAGGCTGGGCAGCCAACCGGCCACGACCACCGCGGTGAGCACCGCGGCCGACGCCGGGCCGGCCCGGCGTCGCAGCAGGAGGTAGAGCGAGCCGGTCAGCGCCGCCGCGACGGCGGCCAGCACGACGATCAGCCCGGTGGTGCCGGCGACGTCCTCGACCCAGGACAGCCCGACCTGGGCCAGCCACTGGGTCGGCACCCAGTCGTTGGTCGAGGCGCTGCTGAGCTGGCCGGGGTGGGCGATCGACCAGCCGTGCCGGAACTCCTCGCCGAAGCGGAGGTGGAAGTAGGTGTCGAAGGCCCGGAACGGGCGCCGGGCCAGCAGGACCAGCAGGAGCGCGAGCAGACACCCGACGAGCACCGGGATCGCCCGGGCGAGCAGCGGGAACCGCGACGGCGTCGCGCCGGGCTGCTCGGCCAGGACCCGGGCTTCGGTCACGTCGGTCAGTCGAGGCCCAGCGAGAACGCCGCCTCGAGGTCGTGGCGGGAGTAGGCGCGGTAGGCGATGTGGGTCTCGGTGTCGACGACGCCGTCGACCTTGTTGAGCCGATCGGCGACCACGGTGGCGATGTCGTCGTGGGAGCTCACCCGGACCAGCGCGATCAGGTCGATCTGGCCGGTCACGGAGTAGACCTCGCTCACGCCTTCGAGCGCCGCGATCGCCTCCGCGACCTCGGGGATCCGGGCGGTCTCGGCCTGGACGAAGACGATGGCGGTGATCATGGGCTCACCCTAGTGCTCAGGAAGGCGGTCGCGTGGCGACCCGCGCCCTGGACCGGGCAGGCCCATTCGCCGACGACGTCGACCAGGCGCACCCCGGGCGACTCGAGCCAGCGCAGGATCCGCTCGGACTCCTCGGCGGTCGCGGCGGGGGTCGGGCCGATCGTCGGCAGCACGGTCTCGGCCGTGGCGCGCAGGCCGTCGACGTAGGCGACGGCATCGGCGCCGGCGGGGATCACCCCGGCGGCGGCGAGCCGCCCGTGGCGGACCACGTGGACCGCCCAGCGGCCGTCGTCCTCGCGGCGGGCCGCGGTCACCTCGGGGCAGCCGGTGAGCGCGGTCAGCCGCTGGTTGCGGGCGGCCGCGCGCACGAAGTCGGCCAGCCGGTCGCGGTGGTGGGCCGCCTCCTCGAAGCGCTCCTCGGCGGCCAGCGCCGACATCCGGGCGTGCACGAGGTCGACGACGTCGTCGGGACGGCGCAGGAGCGTGTCGCGCAGCTGGCGCACGACCGCGGCGTACGTCTGCGGGTCGACGCTGCCGTCGCACGGGGACAGGCAGCGCCCCATCTCGGCCAGGACGCACGCGCTGCGCCGCGGCTGCCGGCCGAGCCGGTCGGTGCACTGCCGGATGGGGAAGACCTCGTGCAGGGCCGCCAGCGAGCTCTCCGCCGCCGCGCGCGAGGAGAACGGGCCGAGGTAGTCGGCGTCGTCGTCGAGGACCCGCTTGACCAGGGACAGCCGCGGCCACGGCTCCCGGGTGAGCTTGAGCCAGGTGACCTTCTCCGGATGACGGGAGCGGCGGTTGTAGGGCGGCTTGTGCTCGGCGATCAGGCGCAGCTCGCGGACCGACGCCTCCAGCGGGGTCGCGCACTCGACCGCGCTCACCGACGAGGCGATCTGGACCATCTCGCCGATCCGGGTGCGCTTCTCCGAGGCGGTGAAGTAGCTGCGGACCCGGCGGCGCAGGTCGCGCGACGTGCCGACGTAGAGCACCCGGGAGCTGTCGTCGCGGAAGAGGTAGACGCCGGGGGCGTGGGGGAGGTGCTCGGCGAGGTGCCGCTTGCGGCGCGCGGCGCTCGCGACCTTGCTGGAGTAGCCCTGCAGCTCCTCGAGCGTGTGGACCCCCAGCCCGCCGAGGCGCTCCATGAGGCCGTGCAGCACGTCGACGGTGGCCCGGGCGTCGGCCAGCGCGCGGTGGTTGGGGGTGGTGCCGGACCGGAAGACGCGGGCCAGTGACGAGAGCTTGTGGTTGGGCGCCTCGTCGCGAGACACCACATGGCGGGCGAGCTTGACGGTGTCGAGGACGTCGAAGTCGGGCCACGCGATGTCGAGGCGCAGCGCATCGTGCTTGAGGAAGCCGACGTCGAAGCGGGCGTTGTGGGCGACGAGCACGGAGCCGGCGGCGAACTCCAGGAACGCCGGCAGCGCCGACCGGATCGGCGGGGCGTCGGCGACCATGCCGTTGGTGATGCCGGTGAGCACGGCGATGAAGGCCGGGATGGCGGTGTGCGGGTTGACCAGGGTCTGGAACTCGCCCAGCACCTCGCCCCCGCGGACCTTCACCGCGCCGATCTCGGTGATCATGTCGCCGTCGCCGGGCGAGCCGCCGGTGGTCTCGAGGTCGACGACGCAGAAGGTCACGTCGTGCAGCGGCCGGCCGAGCTCGTCGAAGCCGCGCTGCGCATCCCACCGCCGTGTGCCGCTGATGGGTGCTGCCGTCATGTCCCCGACGGTAGGCGTCACCTCCGACGCATCCCGGGCGCCGCGCCCGGCCCGAGGCCGATCAGGCCTCCCGTGCCCCTTCCCGCAGGAACATCCGGGAGAGCAGGAGGACCAGGGCGACGCTGATCGCCACCCACGCCCACAGCAGCGGGACGTCGCGCAGCCCGGAGACGAAGGCGTTGTCGTTCCAGTGGTGCCGGAACGAGAGCGTGGGCCGGTTGAGCACGCCGCCCAGGGAGAAGGCGGCGAGCTGGACCCCGATCACGACCGTGAGCACGACCCGCGTGCGCCGGCCCACCCGGGCGGTGGCCACGACCAGCGCCGGCGTCGCACACGCGAGGAATTCCAGCCCGTGGCGATAGCCGTAGATGCCGTCGCCGCCGTGGAAGGGCGCCACGGCGCCTTGGAACAGGGTGTAGCCGACGCCGGCGAGGAAGAGCGCCCGGGTCCACGCGGGCTGGCTGCGCCAGGTCTGGACGAGGAGGGGCAGCAGGACCACGACCACCGGCGTCCAGACCAGGATGCCCCGATCCAGGGAGAGCCACATCGCCGCCTCGTTGCGCAGCAGGCCGCCGAGAGTCTGGTTGAACTCGTACTGCGCGCCCGCGCCCCGGGACAGGTAGGGGGCCGGGGCGTAGCCGCCGGACGGGGACCAGCGGCCGTAGAGCCAGTAGGACCACAGGCTGGCGCCCGCGGTGAGGGTCGCACCGACCGCGGCGACGCGGGCCACGATCCCGGGCCGGCGCCGGACCCAGGCGCAGGTCAGCGCGAGAGCGGCCGCCACCAGCGCCATGTGCGGCCGACCCCACACGGCGATCCCGCCGAACAGTCCGACCAGCAGCCAGCGGTCGCGGGCCGCGCCGAAGGCCATCCCGCTGACGCCCAGCACGGTCAGCGTGTGCGTCCACATCCCGTCGGCCGCCACCGACCAGACCGGCGTGGCCAGTGCGAACACCAGTGCGGCCGCCGTCGCCCGGCGCCGCGTCGTCAGCCGGAGCAGCGCGCCCCACATGAGGAGCACGCTGAGCGCGGTCAGCAGCGCCGCGGTCACCGTCGGCGGCACCGTGGTGAAGTCCTCGGCGTCCGGTCCCGCGTCGGTCACCCACTGACGCAGTGCGTACGCCGGCACGCCGGCCGCGACGACCCCCGGCGAGCGGGCGATGACGGTGCGCCCGTCGTGGACGGTGGAGAACAGGTCGACCCGGCTGCGGTTGATCGAGGAGGTGTCGAGTCCGTCGATGGACGGCTCGCCCGTCGCTGCGATCCGCCAGGCGCCGACGTCGGCCGACAGCACGTCGATGTGCACGCGCTGGTAGCCGGCCGTGGCGACGTAGAGCACCGCGGTCAGCAGGAACAGCACCAGCCCGACCCGGGCCGTCCGGCGGTCCCGGGGGTGGTGCTCGGCGCTCACCCGGGCGATTGTGTCAGCCGCGGGACGGCGGTGGGAGCGGTACGCGTGAGTCCGTCGCGGGGGTTGTGTCGGACGGTGCTGCGAGTCTCGCCGGCATGA
This sequence comes from Nocardioides sp. L-11A, assembly GCA_029961745.1. Lineage (NCBI taxonomy): Bacteria > Bacillati > Actinomycetota > Actinomycetes > Propionibacteriales > Nocardioidaceae > Nocardioides > Nocardioides sp. L-11A. Next base: position 3,399,989 of record CP124680.1, on the reverse strand, counting down.
CGACGAGGATCGACTGCGACACCTGCGTGGTGCGGGGCCTGGCCTGCCACGACTGTGTGGTGACGGTGCTGCTCGGGCCCCCACCCGAGCTGGTGATCGGCGACGACGAGATGGCCGCGCTCGAGGCCCTGGCCGACGGGGGGCTGGTGCCGCCGCTGCGGCTGGTCCAGCCCGTCGACGGTCCCCGGGTCGAGTCCGCGTGACCATCGTGACCCACGTGGCCCACGGGGCAGATGTGACGGATGTGGTGTCCGGCACGCCGCGATCGTCCCCAACACGCCCCGGACGGGTTTGGCCCGACCGGAGCCTGTGACTAGGCTGCTCGCTCAGGTGTCCGAGGAAGTGGGTCGACCGACCCGCGCGGATGCCGCGCTGAGTCCGGAACCGCTCGGGGTCCGGAGCCGGGGAACCAACCACTCTGGGGTGAATCCCGCACGAGGCGCGAGGGCAGGGGTCCGCACGGGCCGCGGCCAGCGTGAGGAGTGCGGGTAGGGCGAGTCGTGCCCGAATCCGTCAGTTCACCCGGTAGGCGTACGACGACCAGAGGGGACCGCCAGCTCGTGCTGAACGGCCGGACACGCACCACCGCCGCGCTCGCGGCACTCGCCGTCACCGGAGCGATCACGCTGTCGATCAGCGGCGCCACCACCCCCGCCCAGGCGGAGCCCGACATCACCACCGTCCAGGCCCGGGTCGACCGGCTCTTCCATGAGTCCGAGCAGGCGGCCGAGCGCTACAACGACGCCGAGCTCGAGCTCACCGAGCTCAACGACGACCTCGCCTCCCTCGAGGCGGACCAGTCCCGCCAGGGCGACGCCCTCGCCGGCGTCCGCTCCGACGTCCGCGACTCCCTCATCCAGCAGTACCAGTCCGGCAGCCTCGGCCCCACCGGCGAGCTGCTGTCCGCCGACTCCCAGGGCTTCCTCGACGAGCTCTCGACGAGGTCCACCGTGGAGGGGCTCCAGGACTCGCTCCTCGCCGACTACGGTGCCGAGCTCGAGGCCTACGACATCCGCAAGGACCAGACCGCCCAGCGCCGTGACGACATCCGGCAGCTGAAGGCGACGCTCGCGGAGGAGAAGAAGACCGCCGACGCCAAGCTGGCCGAGGCGCAGGACCTGCTCTCGCAGCTCGAGGCCGAGGAGCGGGCCGCGCTCCTGTCCCGCAATGCGGGCCGCCCGATCGACGCCACCTCCATCCCGGCCTCCGGCCGGGCCGCCGCGGCGATCGAGTACGCCCTCGCCCAGGTCGGCGACGCCTACGTCTGGGGCGCCACCGGGCCCAACGCCTTCGACTGCTCCGGCCTGACGATGATGGCCTACGCCCAGGCCGACGTGAGCCTGCCGCACTCCTCCCGGGCCCAGTACGGCAGCGGCGCCCGGGTCGCGAAGAGCGACCTGCAGCCCGGCGACCTCGTCTTCTATTACAGCCCGATCAGCCACGTGGGGATCTACCTCGGCAACGGCCTGATCGTGCACGCGGCCAACCCGGGCGCCGGCGTCAAGGTCTCCGACCTCGACGAGATGCCCTACACCGGAGCGGTCCGGCCTGGGTGAGGCCCCCGACCGGGCGCCACGTCCTCCCGGCGCTCCTGACGGCCGCCGCGCTCCTGGCAGGCGGCTGCTCGAAGGACGACTACGTCGCGCCGCCTCCGGTGGCCACCGGTGACGTCGCCGACGCAGCCGGGGCGGCCGACACCCTGGCGGACCTCCAGGAGGCGATCCGTGATGCTGACGGACCGGCCGCAGCCGACCTCGGCGCCGACGCCGCTGCGCGTGAGCTGCTGACGGCCGTGGTCGCCAATGCCGACGCGCTCGGGCTCGCGGACGTCACCTTGCGCTATGTCACCGAGACCGGTCGCACCCACGGCGACGACGCCTGGGACGGACAGGTGGCGGTGACCTGGCGGGTCGACGGGATCGACGAGGCGTCCGCGCGGATCGAGCTCCCGGTCTCTTTCGCCGACCGCGGCGCCACGATCGCGGCGATCGGGGGCAGCGGCGCCCGGCTCCCGTTGTGGCTCACCGGCCCGCTCGCCGTACGCAGGGACGGGGCGGTGGTGGTCGCGGTCGCGGGCGACGACGCCGGTGCCGGTCGCTACCTCGCCGCGGCGCGCCGCGCCGTCGCGCAGGCCCGCGCGGTGGTGCCCGGCGACGGCGGCCTGGTCGTGGAGGTGCCGGCCGACACCGAGGGCATGCGGCGCGCGCTCGACACCGATCCGGGACAGTACGACGCGATCGCGGCCATCACCGCGCCGGTCGACGGCACCGAGGCCGCGGGGAGCCCGGTGCACGTGTTCCTCAACCGCGGGGTGTACGACGGCCTCGACCGGGTCGCGGCCCAGGTCGTGATGACCCACGAGGCCGTGCACGCGCTCACCGACGCGGTCGCGGCCCGGCAGGCGCCGCTGTGGCTGGTCGAGGGCTTCGCCGACTATGTCGCCCTGCGCGACGTCGACCTTCCCCTCCGTACGACAGCGGGGCAGATCGCTGCGCAGGTACGCCGGGAAGGCCCCCCGGAGACGCTCCCGGCCCCGGGTGACTTCGACCCGACCGCCAGCCACCTCGGTGCCGTCTACGAGGCCGCCTGGCTGGTCTGCGTCACCCTCGCCGAGCACGCGGGGCAGCGGGCGCTGGTCGAGATGTACGCCGACGTCCTCGACGACGGCGACCTGGCCGCCGCGCTGCGCGAGCACGCGAGCTGGACCGAGGCCGAGCTCACCGCCGCCTGGCTGGACCGGCTCGCCGCATTGCCCGGCGTGGCAGGCTGACCGGGTGCTAGTGGCCATCCCCGGAGGTTCTACGAGTGTCCTGCACGCCGGGCACGCACCTCGCGGCGTTGCCGACGCTTGCGAAACGCCAGCGGAGCACCGGGTTGTCGGGCACTCGCTCCGCTCGTTCCCGACAACCCGGTATGGCTGCGCGCCGGCGCCTTGCGATGCACGCACCCGGCGCACAGGCCACCCACGCACAACCTACGGAGCTGGCCACTAGTGCTCGACAACACCGCGGCGGTGCGCCGGGTCGCCCTCGGCACCGCACTGGTGGGCGCCGCGGCCTTCGTGCTGATCGCCCTCGCCCGGGTCCCGTGGCATCCGGTCCCCGGAGGCCCGCCCGACCCGGTGACCGCGGCCTCGGTCTTCACGCGCGAGCAGATCGAGCGCGGCGAGCACTACGCCCTGTGGGGACGGATCTGGAGCTGGTCCCGGCTCGCCGTCACCCTGGCGGTGGCGCTCTGGCTGGGCTTCGGGCGGAACGGGCGCCGCTGGGCGGGCCGGCTGCGCGGCTGGTGGTGGATCCGCGTCGTCGTCGTGGTGTTCGCGCTGAGCCTGGTCGGCATGCTGGTGGCGCTGCCGTTCGGCGTTGCGCTGCGGATGCTCGGCCTCGACGAGGGACTGGTGACCAGCAGCTGGGCGGCCTGGAGCCTCGACCAGGCCAAGGGACTCCTGGTGACGGTCGTCGGGACCTCGATCGCCGTCGTGGCGCTCGTGGGCTGCATGCGGCGCCTGCCGCGGCTGTGGCCCGCGGTGGCGGGCCTGGCGGCCGCGGTCCTGGTCGTGCTCGGCTCGTTCGCCTATCCGGTGGTGGTCGAGCCGGTCTTCAACAGGTTCGTGTCGCTGCCCGACGGAGCGCTGCGCTCGGACGTGCTCGCCCTCGCCGAGGCGGAGGGGGTCGCGGTCGACGACGTCCTGGTCGCCGACGCGTCGCGGCGGACCACCACCCTCAACGCCTATGTCTCGGGCTTCGGGCACAGCCGCCGGGTCGTCCTCTACGACACCCTCGTCGACGACTCGCCCCGCGACGAGACGCTCTCGGTCGTGGCCCACGAGCTCGCCCACGCGAAGTACGACGACGTGCTGACCGGCACCCTGCTCGGTGCGGCGGGCGCCCTGCTGGGCGTGGGCCTGCTCGGCCTGGTGCTGCCGGGCCCCCGCCGCGACCGGACGGAGGGGGACGAGATCTCCTCGGTGCCGCGGGTCCTGGCGTTGGTCGCGCTCGCGACCCTGCTGACGGCACCGGTCCAGAACGGGATCAGCCGGGCGGTCGAGACCCGGGCCGACCAGACGGCGCTGGAGGTGACCAACGCCCCCCAGGCGTTCGTCGACCTCCAGCGCCGTCTGGCCCTGCGGTCCCATGCCGACCCCACACCCCCGGCGTGGTCGCAGTGGTGGTTCGGCTCGCACCCGACGGTGCTGCAGCGGATCGGGCTGGCCAACCGGTTCGAGGCGCGGCCTAGGGATTGACCGCGCTGTCGACGCTCGCGCTCGTGTTCTCGAACAGCATTGTCACGTCCTCGCCGAACAGGATGACGGCGAACACGATGATCGCTGCGATCATGGCGACGAGCAGGCCGTACTCGACAGCGGTCGCGCCCCGCTGCGTCTCACCACCCGATGAGTTCACGTTGTCTCCTGGTCCGCTCTGACCGCCGAATAGAACGGCCGCGCCCCCAACCGGGTAGCGCGGCCGTCATGATCGAGCGTCAGCCCTGGCTGCCGCCGATGGAGTTCTCGACAGTGTCGAAGGCACCCTTGATGTCATCGCCCAGCAGAGCGACGATCGCGACGATGGCGGCGGCGATGAGGGCGACGAGCAGGCCGTACTCGACGGCGGTCGCACCACGCTCGTCGTCCTTCGCGAAGCGGGCGTTGAACAGGATCGTGAGGTACTGGATCATCGGGTTCTCCCTGTGTGCACTGATGCTGCGTGTCCCCGGGGAGTGCTCCCCGATAGCCGGAACTCTGCCGGAATCGTCCCGGTGACGGATCGGGAGTTCGTCTTCTCGCGGCTAGTCACTTCGGACTAGCGCCGGACCCCGTGCTACGGGTCCCGGGGGTGCGGCCGCGCCGGACTCAGCGGGCCGACGGCTGCACGGTCGAGAGCAGCCCGATCCGCATCGCGGTGACCAGCGCCTGGGCCCGGTTGGCGGCGCCCAGCTTCTGGTAGATCCGGGCGATGTGGGACTTGGTGGTCGACTCCGACAGGTAGAGCCGCTGACCGATCGCCGCGGCGTTGAGGCCCTCGGCGAGCAGCAGCAGCACGTCGTGCTCACGCTCGGTGAGCGCGGTCGACTCGGCCGACTGGCGGCGCATCATCGCCCCGACCAGGCCCGCGCAGACGAAGGCCTTGGGGGAGACCGCGGCGTGCCGCGCCGCCTTGATCACCTCGGTGGACGGAGCGTCCTTGCCGACGAAGCCGGACGCGCCGGCCTGCATGGCGGCGAAGATCTGCTCGTCGCCGGAGTGCATGGTCAGCACGATCAGGCCCACCTCGTCGCTCTCCCGGCGCAGGGTGCGGACCACGTCGAGCCCGGTGCCGTCCTGCATCTGCAGGTCGGTGATCACCACGTCGGGGCGCACCTCGTGGTAGCGCTGCACGCCCTCGGCCACCGAGCCGGCCGTCGCGACGACGCTGAGGTCCGGCTCCAGGTCGATGACGGCGCCGAGGCCGTCGCGGATCAGCTCGTGGTCGTCGATCAAGAGGACGGTGGTCGAGTCACCCGCGGGGTGGTTCATCGCTGCTCCGTGAGGATCGGGGAGGCGCCTTCGGTGGTGAGCGTGCTCCGGGGGATCTTGAGGGCGACCGTGACCGTCAGGCCCCGGCTGGCGTTGTCGCGGACCAGGAGATCCGCGCCGATCAGTCTGGCACGTTCGCGCATGATCTTCAGCCCGTGCGAGTCGGATCGGGCCGTCTGCAGGCCGACGCCGTCGTCGGTGACGGTGATGACCGCCTCGGGGGCGTAGACCTGGCAGCGGACGTCGATGGACGTCGCGCGGGCGTGCTTGACCGCGTTGTTCATCGCCTCCTGGGCGATCCGGAAGAGCTCGGCCTCCACCTCGGGCCGCAGCCGGGTGGGCTGCTCGTCGAGCCGGACCCGGATCGGGATGCCGGAGGCCTCGGAGAGGTGGCGCGCGACATTGCTGATGGCGGCGCCGAGGCTCTCGCTCTCGCCGATGCTGGTGCGCAGGTTCATCACCGACTGGCGCACCTCCGCGACCACCTTCGACACCCGCTCGCGCAGCATGCCGAGGGCCTGGGCCTGCTGCTCGTCGGCCGGCCGCGCGGCGAGCGCGTCGATGATGTAGCCGAGGGAGGCGATGTCCTGGGCGACGCCGTCGTGCATCTCGCGGGCGAGTCGGTTGCGCTCGTCGGCGGTGGCGGCATCGCGGAACTGGGCGAACAGCAGGGCCGCGTCCAGCTTGACCGCCATGTCGGCGAGATCGCGCGCGACCGAGGCGAGGGGCAGGGCGCGGCCGACGTCGGAGCCGACGGGGCGCAGGCCGGCGACGATGGCCTGCTCGCTGACCCGGAAGGCGAAGCCCTCGCCGATCTCGACGGGGTGACCGGCTTCGGGGGCCTGCAGCCGGACGTCGCCGGCGAGCGTCTCGACCGCGATCGCGTCGGCCGGCTCGAGCTCGACCGTCGAAGCCACCGGGGACAGGGTGTCGCCCCGGGGGACGTACAGCACGAGGGCGCGGTTGGGGATGTCGTCGCTGACCTGGCTGAGCAGCTCGCCGCCCAGCGCACCGACGTCGAGGCCGGAGCTCAGGCTGCCGGCCAGGTCGTTGAGCTGCTTGAGGTGCTCCTGGGCGTCGCGATAGGGCGCCAGCGGGTCCGTGACCCGGTCGGAGGAGAAGGTGACCGCCGCGATCAGGCTCAGGCCCAGGCCGGCCATGGTCCAGGTGAAGATCGCCACCGCCTGGTCAGCCGAGACGTTCTCCCACCACATCAGGCCGAGGGCGACCACGGTGATCAGCTCGACCAGCACGGTCCGGAGCATGGTCCGCACCCCGGCGATCGCGGTGGCATAGAGCGGGGGGACGACGAGAGCGGCGAGGATCACCGGTGCGTCGATCATGCCGAGGGCGCAGACCACGCCGATGGCCGCGGCCTCGGTCGCCGGGCTGAGCGAGAGCTCCAGCTCGCGACGGGTCGCCGTCGCTGCCTGGTAGATCCAGATCCCGCCGACGGCCGCGAGTGCGAGCAGGCCCTGCTCCTGGTGGAACCAGGCGATCGGGCCGCCGATGGCCAGCAGCGCGAAGAGGCGCGCCGCGCCCACCACCGCGTAGGTCTGGCTGCTGGGCATGGTCTCCACCCTAGTGCCGTGCCGCCCGCTCAGTTGCCGTTGAACGCGTCGATCGCGTTCAACACCGCTGGGCCCATCACCACCACAAACAGGCACGGCAGGATGAAGAGGATCAGCGGGATCATGATCTTGACCGGCACCTGCTGCGCCTTCTCCTCGGCGTACTGGCGTCGCTTGACCCGGATCTCGCTGGACTGCACGCGCAGCACCTGGCCGATCGGGATGCCGAAGGCGTCGGCCTGCACCATCGAGCCCACGAAGGTGTTGAGGTCCTCGACGTTGCTGCGCGCCCCCATCGCCTTGAGGGCGTCCGAGCGGCTCATGCCGAGCTGCATCTCGCGCAGCACCCGGGAGAACTCCTCGGCCACCGGTCCGTCGGTGTTGCGGGCGACCTGCTGGACCGCGGCGTCGAAGCCGAGGCCGGCCTCCACGCTGATGGTGAGCAGGTCGACGGCGTCGGCCAGGGACCGGCGGATCTGGTCGGCCCGGTGGGCCGACTTGTTCTGGAGATAGAGATCGGGGCCCATGAAGCCGAGGGCGGCAGCCGCAATGGCGATGACCACGAGAGTGGTAGGTGAGCCGCCGAGCATGGCTCCGTAGGCGAGAACGACGATCGGCAGGATGACGGCGAACAGCACCTTCATCGAGAGCACTCGGTCGACGGTCCAACCTTGCGGATTGCCGGCGAGATCGAGTCGTCGCCGAAGCCTCTCAGCTTTGTCGGCACCGGTCAGGCGCCGCCCGAGCGTCAGGGCGCGGGCCTGGAAAGGGGCCAGGATGCGCTCGGCGAAGGGTGGATCGACCTCGTCGACCAGTTCCTGTCCGGCATGACCGGACCTCTCAAGCGCCTCGAGGGCGCGGGCCAGGCCCTGGGGCTGCTCCTTGGCGAAGGCGGCACCGAGCGCCGCGATGGCGCCGGCGAAGAGGATGAGGGCGAGCAGCAGAAGCATCAGAGGTCCACCTTCACCATGCGGGACATCCAGAAGGTGCCGACAGCCATCCAGACGGCACCGAATCCCAGCAGGATCCAGCCGCGGAGATCGGCCACCAGCGGGTTGAGGAACTCACGGTTGGTGAGGAACAGGTAGACGGCGAAGACGGGCGGCAGCGCGCAGAGGATCACCGCGGACATCCGGCCCTCGGCGGAGAGGGCCCGGACGTGCCGGCGCAGGAACTGCCGCTCGCGCATCGTCGCGGCGACCGTGGTCAGCAGCTCGGCGAGATTGCCGCCGACCTGGCGCTGGATCCGGATCGCCATCACGGCCCACCGGAAGTCCTTGCTCTGGAAGCGGTCGGCGACGCCGTCGAAGGCGTCCTCGATCGCCACGCCGATCCGGGCCTCGACCAGCACCCGCTTGAACTCCGAGGCGATCGGCTCGGGGCCCTCGCGGACCACGGTGTCGACCGCCTGGGCCAGGGACAGGCCGGCGCTCAGCGCCCCGGACAGGAGCTGGAGGACCTCGGGGAGCGCAGCGTCGAAGGCGCGGCGCCGGCGCCCGGCCATGTAGGTGAGGTACAGCGGGGGCAGGAAGAAGGCAACGACCATCAGCAGGATGCCGACGATGATGCTGCCCCGACCGAGGAGCAGCCCGATCACACCGCCGGCGAGCACCGTGCCGATGTGGAGCAGCAGCCACTCCGAGGGCTTGAACTCGCTGCCGGCCGCAGCGAGACGCCGGGTCATCCGGTCGTTGAGGGCGCTGTTGCGCTCCAGGATCCCCGCGGCGGCGGCCTTGGCCTGGTCGAGCACCGGGTCGGCCTGGGGCTTGTGCTGCTCCCGCTCCTCGAGCCCCGTCACCCGCGTGCTGTACGCCGTCACGCGGTCCGCGATGCTCATCGGGGCCGGACGGGCGGGGACGAGCAGCAGGGCCACGGCGAGCAGGCCGGCGGCGAACACGCCGATGCCGACCCACAGCAGCCAGTCGGGTGCGGTCCAGCCGGTGCCGTCGTCGGAGATCGTGGGCAGCGGCGCGGCGGTCCCGGGCGTGCTGGCGGTCTCGATCTTGGCGAGGGCGCGGGCCACCACCGGCTCGCCGGCAGCGGTCGGCAGGGTGACCTGGACGGTCGCCACGTCGGCCGAGAAGCCGTCCGGCAGGGGCGCCGTGACGAGGACCTGGTCGGCCAGGGCCTCGGCCTGCTCGGCGAAGGCCGCGGCCAGGGCGCTGCCGCTGGAGGTGATCACGTCGCCCTTGCCGGCCTCGGCGATCGCGCGCAGCGGGGTGAGCTGGTCCTCGGGGAGGTCGAGGCCGACGATGTGGACCCGGGTGCCCGCGTCCTCGATCGCGGCGGTCGCGTCCTCCAGGGCGGCGCTGCTCCCGGCGTCGGCACCGTCGGAGAGCAGCAGCAGCGACCGCTGCCCGCTGTCGCCCGCGAGATCGGTGGCGGCGATGACGCCGTCGTAGAGCAGCGTGTTGCGTTGCAGGGACAGACCGCCGATCACCGTCCGGGCCGCGGCGCGGTCGGTCGTGGGCTCGAGGGCGACCTCCACGGTGCTGTCGAAGGTGACGATGCCGACCTCGACGTCCTCGGGGACGGCGGCGAGATAGGTGGTGGCGGCGCGCTGGGCGGCCTCGAACCGACCCTGCTTGCGCATCGAGTTGCTGGTGTCGATGACCAGCACGGTGGTCCGCCTGACCGCCGACCCGGAGCTGGTGCTGGTCGCGGCGGCGTCCAGCTCGTCGCCGTCGAGCGTCGCGCGCACCCCGGCGAGGTCGACGCGGACGCCGGCCGGGACGTCGACGAGGATCCGGATGCCGTCGCCGGTGGACTCGACGTGGGCGATGCCGCCGTCCGCGGCGTGGGCCGGACCGGCGACCAGCAGCGCGAGCAGGGCGAGCAGGGCGGTCAGCAGCGACGCGACCCCGCGGACAGTGCGCTGCCGGCGCATCAGATGCGTTCCGTCCGGAAGATCGTCGGGTCGACCGCGACGTTGGCGTAGGCGAGCTTCTCCAGGAACTTCGGGCGCAGCCCGGTGGAGCGGAGCCGGCCCAGGACCCGGCCGTTCTCGTCGAAGCCGGCCGAGTTGTCGAAGACGAAGACGTCCTGGAGGGTGATGATGTCGCCCTCCATCCGCTCCACCTCGGTGATGTGGGTGATCCGGCGCGAGCCGTCCTTGAAACGGGTCTGGTGCACGATCAGGTCGACCGCGGACGCGACCTGCTCGCGGATCGCGCGGATCGGCAGCTCCATGCCGGCCATCAGCACCATCGTCTCCATGCGGGAGAGGGTGTCGCGCGGCCCGTTGGAGTGCAGGGTGCAGATGGAGCCGTCGTGGCCGGTGTTCATGGCCTGGAGCATGTCGAGGGCGGAGGCGTCGCGGACCTCGCCGACGACGATGCGGTCGGGCCGCATCCGCAGGCTGTTGCGGACCAGGTCGCGGATGGTCACCGCGCCCTTGCCCTCGATGTTGGCGGGCCGCGACTCGAGCCGGACGACGTGGTCCTGCTTGAGCTGGAGCTCGGCGGCGTCCTCGATCGTGACGATCCGCTCGTCGGTGGGGATGAAGGAGGACAGCACGTTGAGCGTCGTCGTCTTCCCGGCGCCCGTGCCGCCGGAGACGATGATGTTGAGCCGGCCCCGGACGCAGGCGTCGAGGAAGTCGGCCGTCTGCGGCGTCAGCGACCCGAAGTTGATCAGGTCCTGCACGGTCAGCGGGTCGGTCGAGAACTTGCGGATGGTCAGCGCGGAGCCGTCGATCGCCAGGGGCGGGACGATGGCGTTGACGCGGCTGCCGTCGGGCAGGCGCGCGTCGACCATGGGGGAGGACTCGTCGACCCGACGGCCGATGCGGGACACGATCTTGTCGATCGTGCGGCGCAGGTGCGCCTCGTCGGCGAAGTGCGCCTCGACCTTGACCAGTCGGCCGTCCTTCTCCAGCCAGACGTCGTCGTGGCCGTTGACCATCACCTCGGAGACCTCGGGGTCGCGCAGGTACGGGTCGATCGGGCCGTAGCCGAGGATGTCGTCGGTGATCTCCTGGGTGACCCGGGCCCGGTCGGCCGCGCTGAGCGGCCGGTCCTGGGCGCCGAGGACGTCGGAGAGGACGGTGCGGACGGTGCGGTCCAGCTCGTCCTGGTCCATCTCGGCGTCGTAGAGGTGCGGGCCGAGCTGCTTGATCAGCTCGGCGTGCACGCTGGACTTGAGGTCCTCGAGCCGGTCGGACTCGGTGCCGGCGATCCGGCGGCCGCCTCGGCTCTCGCCGGCCGCCGCGGCGGCTCGGGAGGACAGCGGGCCGGGGGTCCTGCGCTCGGTCGCGGCGGGCTCCGGCGCCGCCGCGGCCGGGACCTCGGCGGTCGACTCGGACACACCGACGACCTCGGCGAGGAGCTCGGCGTCGGCCGAGGGCGTCGCGGCATGCCGGCCCTGGGCCGCAGCCTCACGGCGGGCGGCGGCGAGACGCTCGGAGAGGCTGGACACGACTAGCTCCTTCCGCGCCGGAACAGCCCGCGCGAGCGAGGTGCCTCGGTCGGCTGCGGGGCCGCGGCCGCCGGTGCCGGGATCGGCTCGCCGGTCACCGACGCGGCGAGGTGCGCGTAGGCGAGGCTCGCCGGGTGCCCCGGCTTGTGGGAGACGATCGGGGTGCCGGCGTTGGTGGCGGCGGCGATGTCGACGGCGGTGGCGACCTGGGCACTCACCGGCATGCCGAGGATGCTCTCGACCTTCTCGACGCTGATGCCGACCTGGTCGTCGGCGCGGTTGAGCAGGAGGTGCCGGTGCCCGCGGGCGATGCTGAGCATGTCCATCGTCTCGAGAGCGACCTTGACGTTCTTGAGCGTGGGTACGTCGAGCGTCGCGACGATCACGCACTCGTCGGTCTCGTCCAGCGCGGTCAGGGTCGCGTCGTCGAACGACGGCGAGGTGTCGACGACGATGTAGTCGAAGCCGTCGCGCAGGGCGCGCAGGATCCGGGAGATCAGCAGCGGCGTGACCCGTTCGCGCACGTCGGGGTGGGCCGGCGCCGCGAGCACGGTCAGCGTGTCCTGGTGCCGGGTCAGCAAGCCCTCGAGCATCGCGAGGTCGATGGAGTCCTCGGAGCCCACGGCCTGCTCGATCGAGTGGGTCGGGAAGAGCTGCATCGTGATGGCGACGTCGCCGAACGCGAGGTCGAGGTCGACGAGGCAGACCTTGCGGGCGCCGCGATCGGTGAGGGCCAGGGCCAGGTTGACCGACGAGGTGGTCTTGCCGACGCCGCCCTTGGGGGAGAACACGGTCACGACCCGGCCCAGCTGCCGGGCGCCGCCCGGCCCGCGCAGGGCCTGATAGAGCTGGTGGGCGCGCTCGATCGCGCTCGTCAGCGCCTTCTCGTCGCCGCCGGCGACGACGACGTCGCGGACGCCGGCCTGCATCGCCCGGGTGAGGACCTCGGTGTCGAAGTGGTCGCGGACCAGGACGACGCTGACGGTCGGTCGCTTGATGCGTAGCTCCTCCGAGGTCGCGAGCGCCGAGAGCAGCTCGACCGACGGCCCGAGGGCGACGACGTACTCGTCAGGGTGCTGGTCGAGCCACGCCAGCGCCCGCTCGGTCGTGGCGACCGCCTGGGAGCCGGTGGGCATCGCCCGGACCAGGCTGTCGACGAGGGTGGGATCCTGTTCGACGAGAACCGGCATGAGACGACCTCACTCGCTGTCGCGGATGGTGGCGCAGGGTCCGGTCTTGTCGAGCTGGACCTCGCTCTCCGAGTTCAGCAGGGCCACGGACAGCTTGCCGCGCTCACGGCCGTCCTGGAGCCACTCGAACTGCTGCTGGGTCACCGCCAGGTGCAGCGCCGGAGCGCTGCCCTCGGTCGCGCCGCCCTCCACCGTGGTCGTGGTCTGCGCGCCCTTGGAGAGCACCGTCACGCGGTCGATGAGCAGGCAGGTGGGCGTGGCGGGGTTGACCGTGAGGAAGACGGCGAGCTGCGACCCGGGCTCGATGAAGGAGCCCACCGGGAGGTCGAAGGACTCCGGCTTGGCGATCATGCCCTGCGGCAGCGGCAGTGACGCGACGTCGACGGTGTCGCCGACCCCGCCGAACTTCGTCGACAGCAGCTGCTCGCCGGCGTACAGCGTGGTCAGTGCGACCTTGCCGTCGAGGTTGCCGAGATCACCCTGGCGCAGGGCGTTGTCGAGGACCTGGCCCTGCGGGACCTCGGTCTCGGCGAGCTTGCCGGTGTCGAGGGCGGACTTGATGCTCTCACCGGGGAGGACGGTCTTCCCGGCGGCGACCGTGACGACCTTGGTCGTCTGGTACTTCTCCGCGGCACGGGACTCGGCGCCGCGGGCGAACACGAAGACCAGCCCGACACCGAGCGCGGCGATCACCGCGGCCACGACGAGCAACAATCTGCGACGGTCCACTTCAGAGCCCTCCCGCTCCCCATGTGTGAGTCCCGCAGCTCCCGGCTGCAGCGCACCGCGAGGCTAGCGAAGACGGCGCCCGTGGCGTGAGCGAAATCGCCAAATGCCGCTGAATGATGTCCGATCGCAACCTGCGGGATGGCCCGTCGGGACTATGGTCCCTCGCGGGTCCCGTGGGATAGGGACCCCTCGGGACCTAGTGGTAGAGCGCGGCGATCTCGTCGCGGCACTCCCGCAGCACGACGTTCCGCTTCAGCTTCAGGCTCGGCGTCACCTGGCCGGCCTCCTCGGTCCAGTCCGTCGGCAGGATCGCGAACTTCCTGATCGACTCCGCCTTGGAGACCGCCTTGTTGGCCTCGTCGACCGCGGCCTGGACCTCCGCGCGCAGGTCCTCGTCGTCGACGAGGTCGGCGACCTTGCCGGACTTGCCGTGCCGCTCCGCCCAGGCCGGGAAGGCCTCCTCGTCGATGGTCACGAGCGCTGCGATGAAGGGCTGGCCGTCGCCCACGACCAGGCACTGACTGACCAGCGCCGAGGCCCGGACCCGATCCTCGAGCACCGCGGGGGCGACGTTCTTGCCGCCGGCGGTCACGAGGATCTCCTTCTTGCGCCCGGTGATCCGCACGAAGCCCTCGTCGTCGACCTCGCCGACGTCGCCGGTGTGGAACCAGCCCTCGCCGTCGATCGCCTCGGTGGTGGCCTCCGGATTGTTCCAGTACCCGGTGAAGACCTGGCCGCCGCGGAACAGCAGCTCGCCGTCGTCCGCGATCCGTACGGCGGTGCCGGGGATCGGTCGCCCGACGGTGCCGACCTTCTGGGCGTCCGGGAGGTTGACGGTGAGCGCGGCGGTGGTCTCGGTGAGGCCGTAGCCCTCGAGCACGGTCACCCCGATCCCGCGGTAGAAGTGGCCGAGCCGGTCGCCGAGCGGGGCGCCGCCGGACACGGCGAACTCGCAGTTGCCGCCGAGCGCCGCGCGGAGCTTGGCGTAGACCAGCCGCGAGAAGACGGCGTGCTGGGCGCGCACGCGGATCGGCATCCGGCCGCCGTCGAGGGCGCGGGAGTAGGCGATCGCGGTCTCCGCGGCGCGGTCGAAGATCCTGCCCCTGCCGTCGGCGGTGGCCTTCTGCGACGCGGTGTTGAAGACCTTCTCGAACACGCGCGGCACGGCGAGGATGAAGGTCGGGCGGAAGGTCGCCAGCTGGGGGAGCAGGTTCTTGATGTCGGCACTGTGGCCCAGGCGGGTGCGGGACTTCACGCAGCCCACCTGGATGATCCGCGCGAACACGTGCGCCAGGGGCAGGAAGAGCAGCGTCGAGGCGCCCTCGGTGTCGAAGAGTCGCTCCAGCTCGGCCACCGCGACGCAGAGCTCGGTCTGGAAGTTGTCGTGGGTGAGCATGCAGCCCTTGGGACGACCGGTGGTGCCCGAGGTGTAGATCAGGGTCGCGAGGTCGCCGGGGCCGGCGGTGCGCCGCCGGGCTTCCAGGTCATCGTCGCTGACGTCCGCGCCGAGCGCGGTCAGCGTGGCGATCGCGCCGTCGTCGAGCGTCCACAGGTGTTCCAGCGCGGTCAGCCGGGCGCGCGTGGCGTCGACCCGGGCGCGGTGCCCGGCGTCCTCGCAGACGACCGCCCGGGCGCCCGAGTCGGAGAGGATCCAGTTGATCTGCTCCTCCGAGGACGACTCGTAGATCGGCACCGTCGCCGCGCCCGCGAACCAGATCGCGTAGTCGAGCAGCGTCCACTCGTAGCGGGTCCGCGAGATGATCGCGACTCGGTCGCCGGCTTGCAGCCCGGCCGCCAGCAGTCCCTTGGCGACCGCGGCGACCTCGCCGAGGAACTCGGCGCAGGTGACGTCCGCCCAGCCGCCGTCGTCCGTGGCGCGGCTGAACTGCACCGCCTGCGGCGCCTCGGCCGCGTTGCGGACCACGTCGTCGGTGAGATTGCCGGTAGTCGGGATCTCGATGGTCTGCGGGGTGGAGTACTCGCGCACCGTTTCTCCTGGTCTGACGCGCCGGTAACAAGCGCCAGCAGCCTACTCCGGGCCCCGCCGTGACCTGCGGCACGCCGCGGACCCCGCGCTCCGGAGGTCCGGTAGCCTTCCGGCATGGCCGAACAGACGTCCTCGTCGATCGTCGTCGACGCACCTGCCGCGGATGTGATGGCCGTCATCGCCGACTTCGCGGCCTACCCGCAGTGGGCCAAGGGCGTCACCGTCGCCGAGGTCCGCTCGGCGTACGACGACAGCGACTCCGCCCAGGCGGGTCGGGCGCGCGAGGTCTTCTTCGCCCTCGACGTCTCGCCGATCAAGGACGAGTACACCCTCGCCTACGTCTGGGACGGCGACCGCCAGGTCACCTGGACCCTGGTCGAGGGCAAGATGCTCAAGGCGCTGGAGGGCGCCTACGTCCTGCGCGAGAGCGGCGGCGCGACCGAGGTCACCTACCGGCTCGCCCTCGACGTCTCGATCCCGCTCATCGGCATGCTCAAGCGCAAGGGCGAGAAGATCCTCATCGACACCGCGCTCAAGGGCCTGAAGAAGCGCGTCGAGTCCGGCAGCTGAGGCCTGCCGGCGTGCGGATCGTTCTCTTCACCGGCAAGGGCGGAGTCGGCAAGTCCACCGTCGCGGCCGGTACGGCGGCCCTCGCGGCCGCGCGGGGCCTGCGCACGCTGGTGATCTCGACCGATGCCGCACACTCGCTGGCCGACGCGTACGGCGCGGTCGGGGTCGCGACGGGTTCGACCAACCGGAGCGCCGAGCCCACGGAGGTGGCCGCGGGCCTGTTCCTCCAGCAGGTCGACGCCCAGCTGCGGTTCGAGCAGTCCTGGGCCGACATCCAGCGCTACCTCCTCTCGGTGCTCGACGCGGTCGGCATGGATCCGGTCGCCGCGGAGGAGATGACGGTCATCCCGGGGGCCGAGGAGGTGCTGGCCCTGCTGGAGCTGCGCCAGCATGCCCGCTCGGGACGCTGGGACGTGATCGTCGTCGACTGCGCGCCCACCGCGGAGACCCTCCGGCTGCTGGCGCTGCCCGAGGCGCTCGGCTGGTACCTCGAGCGGCTGCTGCCGATCCAGCGGCGCCTGGTCCGCGCACTGCGGCCGGTGCTCAACCGTGCGGCCGGCGTACCGATGCCGGGGGACGCGGTCTTCGATGCGATCACCCGCCTGCACGGCGAGCTCGACGACGTCCGTGGGCTGCTCTCGGGGCCCGAGGCGAGCGTGCGCCTCGTGCTCACCCCCGAGCAGGTCGTGCTCGCCGAGGCCCGCCGCGCCTACACGAGTCTGTGCCTGTTCGGCTACCGCGTCGACGGGGTGGTCGCCAACCGGGTCTTCCCCGACGGAGACGGCGATCCCTGGCGGGCCGGCTGGGTCGCGGCCCAGGCCGGCGTGCTCGCCGAGGTGGCCCAGTCGTTCGGGGGACTGCCGGTGTGGACCTCCGAGTACCAGGCCGCCGAGCCCGTCGGCGTCAGCGCGTTGGCGGAGCTCGCCGCCGGCCTGTACGACGGCGCCGACCCGCTCGCCGTACCAGCGGGGGAGGGGCCGTTCCGGGTCACCCGCGGCGAGTCCGGCGCGGTCGCCCACCTCGCGCTGCCGTTCGTGACCCGGTCCGAGGTCGACCTCGCGCGCAACGGCGACGAACTGGTGATGACCGTGGGCTCCTACCGGCGGCTGATGACGCTCCCGCCGGGCCTGGCCCGGCTGCGGGTGGTGGGCGCGAGCGTGGTCGAGGGTGAGCTGCGGGTACGGTTCGCGGAGCCCGATCCGGTGGCGATGGGAGACCAGCACCATGCCCGATGAGCCCGATGAGCCCGATGACAGCGTCGGCAGCGTCGGCGAGGAGGCGATGAAGCTCCTCGGCGCCTTCGCCGACCTGGCCAAGCAGCACACCGGCGACACTGCCGGAGGGCTCGGCAACCTGTCCGGGCTCGCCGGCCAGGCCGCGGCCATGGCGCACGACGTCAACGAGCACCTCGCGACCGATGCGGCCGAGTGCCGCTACTGCCCGGTGTGCCGGGTGGTGCATGCGGTCCGGCAGACCTCGCCCGAGGTCAAGGCGCACCTGGCGGTGGCCGCCTCCTCGCTGCTCCAGGCCGCGGCCGGCCTGCTCGAGACGCTGCCCCAGCCGCCCGACAGCGGCTCCGGTGCCCCGCGCGGGCCCGAGGTGCAGCACATCGACCTCGACGACGACGGGCCGGACCCGGCACCGTGACCGGCGACCTGACCTGCGGGATCGACATCGGCGGCACCAAGATCGCCGGTGCCGTGGTCGACGCCGCCGGCACCGTCGTCGCCGAGGCACGGGTCGAGTCGCCGGCGGCCGACGCCGCCGCGATCGGTACGACGGTCGCGGACCTGGTCGCCGGCCTGACTGCGGCGCAGGCGGTGCGCGCGGTCGGCGTGGGCGCCGCCGGCTATGTCGCCGCGGACCGGTCGACCGTGCTCTTCGCCCCCAACATCGCCTGGCGCGATGAACCGCTCGGCGCCGACCTGGCCCGGCGCACCGGCCTGCCCGTGGTCGTCGAGAACGACGCCAACGCCGCGGCCTGGGGCGAGTTCCGCCACGGTGCCGGTCGCGGCGCCGACGACCAGCTCATGGTGACGGTCGGCACCGGCGTCGGCGGTGGTGTCGTCACCGGCGGCCGGCTGCTGCGCGGCGCCCACGGGGTCGCTGCCGAGATCGGCCACCTGTGCGTCGTCCCCGACGGGCTGCCGTGCGGGTGCGGCAACCGCGGCTGTCTGGAGTCCTACGCCAGCGGCACCGCGCTCGTCCGCGCGGCACGGTCCGCGCCGAGTCCCGCGATCCTCGACGCCGCCGGCGGCGACCCGGCGGCGATCACCGGGCCGATGGTCACCGCGGCGGCCGCGGCCGGCGACGTCGTCGCGATCGGTCATCTCGCCGATCTGGGTCGCTGGCTGGGCCACGGCATCGCCTCGCTGGTCGCCGTCCTCGACCCCGCCGTGGTCGTCGTCGGCGGCGGCGTCGCGGCGGCCGGCGACCTGCTGCTCGCGCCGGTCCGGGCGGCGTTCGACAGCGAGCTGACCGGCCGGGGCCACCGGCCCGGGCCCGCGATCGTGCCGGCCGCCCTCGGCAACCGCGCCGGCGTGATCGGTGCCGCGGACCTCGCGCGGGGATGAGCACGCGAGGATGAGCGGGGCCGGGAGCTACGTCGGCGTCGATGTCGGCGGCACCAAGGTGCTGGCGGTGCGCCTGTCCGCCGCCGGCGCGGTGGAGGCGACCGCGACCCGGCCGATGCCGGGCGTCTCGGCGGGACCGGAGGCGGTGGAGGAGGCGGTGGTGCTCGCCGCCCGCGACGTGTCCGCCGGGGCCCGGCCGGCCGGCCTCGGCGTCTCCGCTGCGGGGCTGGTGGACGCGGCCGGGGAGCGCTTCCTGTTCGGTGCCCACCTGCCGTGGCGCGACGCCCCGGTGCGCCAGGCGATCGCCGAGCGGACCGGACTGTCCGTCGTCCTCGACAACGACGCCAACTGCGCGGCGTACGCCGAGCTCGTGGCCGGTGCCGCCCGCGGGGTGCGGTCCGCGCTGCTCATCACCATCGGCACCGGCATCGGCGGCGCCGTCGTCCTCGACGGACGGGTGGTCCGTGGGGCGCACGGCCTGGCGGGGGAGTTCGGCCACATGCAGGCCGTGCCGGACGGCCTGGCCTGCGAGTGCGGCCTGCGCGGCTGCTGGGAGCAGTACTGCAGCGGCCGCGCGCTGGAGCGAGTGACCCGGGTCGCGCTCGGCCGTCACCTCGACGGTCCCGAGGTGACGGCGCTGGCACTGGCCGGGGACCAGGTCGCGCTGCACTCGTTCGCCTCGATCGGCACCTGGCTCGGCGTCGGCTCGGCCGCCCTGGTCTCGGCCTTCGACCCCGAGGTCGTCGTGGTCGGCGGCGGTGTCTCGGCCGTCGGCGACCTGCTGCTGGGCCCGGCCCGGCGGGCGCTCGCCGGCTCGTTGCAGGGCACCGCCTACCGCGCGGTCCCCGCCCTCGTCCCCGCCCGGCTCGGGCCGGAGGCGGGCGCCATCGGCGCCGCCCTGCTCGCGCGCGACGGGCGCGCCTGACCGCGGCGTACCGCGGCTCGGCCGCTCAGACGCGCGCGCCGTCGTCCCACGGGTCGCGGGGCGGGCCGGGCGAGCGGATCACGAGATAGCAGAAGCCGCCCACGAACCAGGCCACGAGCAGCCACCCCAGCCAGGACGGCATGCCCAGGCCGAGCACGAGGAAGACCAGCAGCACGGCCGGCGCCCCGAACACCCCGAGCCAGGCGAGCATCCGGTCCGGGGGCGGCACGGGCACCGGCGGCGCCTGGGCGGGGACGAAGCGGTCCTCGTCGGCCTGGTCGAGGTCGTCGTACGTGTCGTCGTAGCGGTCGTCGTAGGACTCGGGCGCCGGACCGGGGTCGGCATCGTCCTCGTCGTCGGGGGTCTCCAACTCGACGCGCTCGCCGTAGTTGTCGACGATCGCCTGCCAGGCCGCGTCGTCGTAGTCCGGGTCGTCCCGCTGCACGCCCTCAGGCTACGCCCTGGGCGGAGGAGGTCACCCGCGCGACGAACGCAGCGGACTCCGCGAAGATCGTCGGTGCGTCGTTGTCGAGCGTCGCCACGTGGTAGCTCTCGGGCAGCGCGACCCGCGTCACGTCGGCCGACGAGACGCCGCCGATCACGAGCGGCTCGGTGGCGTCGTCGACGACGTGGTCGTCGGCCGAGCGGAAGTAGACGAGGGGAGCGGTGATCCGCGGCAGGTCGGCACGCAGGGCCGGCCAGGCCTGCATCAGCGAGTGGATCGCCTTCAGCGGGGTCCGGTCGTAGCCGTGCTCCAGCACCCCCGGCTTCTTGATGTCGCCGGCGATCGCGGGGAAGGACGACACCAGGTGCTTGAGCACCGGAAGCAGCTTGACGTCCAGCCGTCTGGTGGCGACGGCCGGGTTGACGACCATCACGCCCGCGACCTCGTCGGGCCGGTCGGCGGCCAGTCGCAGCACGAGCGCCCCGCCCATCGAGAGCCCGCCGACGACGACCGCGTCGTGCTCGGCCCGCAGCGCGTCGAAGACCCGGGTGAGCTCGGCGTACCAGTCGGCCCAGCGCCGGGTGTTGAGGTCCTGCCAGGTGGTGCCGTGCCCGGGCAGCAGGGGCACGGCGACGGCGTACCCGAGGGCGCCGAGGTGCTCACCCCACGGGCGCATCGACGCCGGCGAGCCGGTGAACCCGTGACTGAGCAGGACGGCGATCCGGCGCCCGCCCGTCAGCTCGGGGCGGGCCGCGATCGTGAGCGGCGCGGTCAGGTCGGTCCCACGGTCCGGAGTGCTCGGCGGCATGGCGAGATTGTGCCGCACCACCGCTAGGCTGCCTCAGTGGCGCCCATGCGGGCGGGCGCAGGTCGATGAACGGTGCTTGATTCTGGGAGGTTCGGTCGCTTGTTCTACTGGTTCCTGAAGTTCGTCGCCCTCGGGCCGCTGCTGAAGGTCGTCTTCCGTCCCCGGGCCGAAGGCGTGGAGAACGTCCCCGCGACCGGCCCGGCGATCCTCGCCAGCAACCACCTGTCGTACGCCGACTGGCTCTTCATGCCGCTGGTGATCCCGCGGATGGTGCGCTTCGTCGCCAAGGCCGAGTACTTCACCTCGCCCGGCGTCAAGGGCTGGTTGCAGAAGAACTTCTTCAGCGGCACCGGCAACATCCCGATCGACCGGGCCAGCGGCGACGCGGCGTCCGGTGCCCTGGTGTCGGCCAAGCGCGTCCTCGCCGAGGGCGAGCTGTTCGGGATCTACCCCGAGGGCACCCGCTCGCACGACGGTCGGCTCTACCGCGGCAAGACCGGCATCGCCCGGCTCGCCCTGGAGACCGGCGTCCCCGTCATCCCGGTGGCCGTCGTCGGCACCGACGTCGTGGCGCCCCCGGGCAAGAAGTTCGGCCGGATCACCCGCCCGACCGTCCGCTTCGGCAAGCCGCTCGACTTCTCGCGCTACGCCGGCATGGAGAACGACCGGTTCATCCTGCGCTCGATCACCGACGAGATCATGTACGAGATCATGCGGCTCTCCCAGCAGGAGTACGTCGACATGTACGCCACCCGCGCCAAGGCGGAGTCGCGGCGCAGCGATCGCGGCGACGGCGAGCCCGGCAAGCTGGCGTCCTGACCGACGGACCGGTGACCGACGGGGGGAGCACCACACGGGCCGCGATCGCGGTCGAGGACCGCATGTTCCGCGCCCTGGCGGTGCTGCGGGTCGTCGTCCTCGGGTACGCCGTGGCCCTCAACGCCTACCGTGCCAACTTCGACCACCCGGTGCTCGGCTGGACCTGCGTCGGGGTGATGGTCGTCGCGACCGTCGCGGCGATCGTCGTGTACGCCGCGCCGGAGCGCCGGGTGCCCGCCGTCCTGCTGGGCGACCTCGCGCTGGCGGTCGCCCTGCTGCTCGCGACACCGGTCGTCAAGGGCGCCTGGTTCCAGGCCACCATCCCCGGCTACTGGATCGTCGGCGCCCTCCTCGCCTGGGCGATCCGCTACGGCTGGCGCGGCGGGACGGTCGCGGCCGTGCTGCTCGGCGCCGTCGACCTGCTCAGCCGCTCCCACGTCGCGCAGAAGGACTGGGGCAACGTCTTCCTCATCCTGCTCGGCGGCTCGATGGTCGGCTTCGTCTGCGAGTCGCTGAAGGAGATGGCCGCCGAGCGGGACCGGGCCCAGCGCGAGGCGGCCGCGGCGGCCGAGCGCACCCGGCTGGCCCGCGCCGTCCACGACGGCGTGCTGCAGGTCCTCGCGCTGGTCCAGCGGCAGGGCGGCGAGCTCGGCCGGGCCGCCGGCGTCCAGGAGCAGGCGCTGCGCACCCTGATCCGCTCGCAGGACGCGGTCACCACGACGTCCCCGGACGCCGCGGCCGGGCGGGCCGACCTCGCCGCGGCGCTCACCGCGCTGGCCTCGCGCCCGCGCACGGAGGTGGGCGTGCCGGCGGGGCCGATCGAGCTGCCGGCCCACGCCGTGACCGAGCTGGTGGCGGTGGTCCGGGCCTGTCTCGACAACGTCGAGCGGCATGTCGGCGTCGACGCGCCCGCCTGGGTGCTCGTGGAGGACCTCGGCGACCGGGTCGAGGTGAGCGTCCGCGACGACGGGCCCGGGATCGCCGACGGCCGGCTGGCGGCCGCCGAGCAGGAGGGCCGGCTCGGTGTCGTCGAGTCCATCCGGGGCCGGGTGCGCGACCTCGGTGGGACCGCCACGCTCGACACCGGCGGCTACGGCACCGAATGGACCTTCGCCGTACCCCGGGACGGTCGCGCACGGGAGGACGGACGATGACCATCCACAGCACCCATCCCTTCGCCGAGGCGGACCCCGACCCGGCCCGCCGGTTCCGCGGCCGGGCCGGTGGTGCGGTCACGCTGTGGACCGCCGGCGATGTGGACGACCGCGCCGGGCTGACGGTCACCTCCCTCATGGTCGCCCTCGGCCCCGAGCCCGCGGTGCTGGCGCTGCTCGACCCCGACTCCGACCTGCTCGAGGTGCTCCGCGACACCGGCCGTGGCGTGGTCCAGCTGCTGGCGTGGGCCGACCGCCAGCTCGCCGAGGCCTTCGCCGGTACGGCGCCCGCGCCCGGTGGCCCGTTCCGGCAGGCCGAGTTCGCTGCCACTGCCTACGGCCCGCGGCTCGCGACGGCCCGCACCTGGGCCGGCGTCCGGCTGCGGGACGAGCGCCCGGTCGGCTGGTCGGTCGAGGTCACCGCCGCCATCGAGCAGGTCGAGATCGGCGACGACGAGGCCGGCTCCGAGGCCCTCCTGCACCGGCGTGGTCGCTTCCACCGCGGTTGAGTCCGCAGCACCCCCACGAGCGTGGTCCGGGGACCATCCCGACGGATCGACCCGGCCGTGCTCGACCGGCGCACCACGTGGCTGCAGGAGCACGTGCCGTCCACCTGACCTCGCACGCACGTCGGCGGCCATCATCTAGGGTCCCTCCCATGACGGACCGGATCCGGGTGATGGTCGTCGACGACCACCCGATGTGGCGCGACGCCGTGGAGCGCGACCTCGACGCCGCCGGCTTCGAGGTGGTCGCGGTCGCGGCGACCGGCACCGAGGCGATCGCACGGTTCCGGGCGACCCGGCCGCAGGTGGTCGTGCTCGACCTGCAGATCCCCGCGCCCAGCGGGGTCGAGGTCACCGCGCAGGTGCTGGCGAGCGAGCCGTCCTCGCGGGTGCTCATCCTGTCGGCATCGGGGGAGCAGGACGACGTGCTGGCGGCGGTGAAGGCGGGCGCGACCGGCTACCTGGTCAAGTCCGCCTCGCGCGACGAGCTCCTGGCCGCCGTACGCCGGGTGGCAGCGGGGGACAGCGTCTTCACGCCGGGGCTCGCGGCCCTGGTGCTCGGGGAGTTCCGGCGGATGAGCGAGCCGGAGACGCCGCCCGGTGAGCGGCTCACCGACCGGGAGACCGAGATCCTCAAGATGGTCGCCAAGGGACTGTCGTACAAGCAGATCGCCGAGCGGCTGGTGCTCTCGCACCGCACGGTGCAGAACCATGTGCAGAACACGCTGCGCAAGCTGCAGATGCACAACCGGGTCGAGCTGACCCGCTACGTCATCGAGCAGGGCCTCGACGACGGCGACGAGGACTGACCGGGTGGCGCAGCGGCAGCGGGCCCGGCCGCGCCAGGACCGGGCGGTGCAGACCCGGCGGCTGCTGCTCGACACGGCGGTGCGGATCCTCGAGCGCGACGGCATCGACCGGCTGACGACCACGGCGGTGATCCGTGACGCCCACGTCAGCAGCGGCACCTTCTACCGCTACTTCAACGACCGCACCGAGCTCCTCGCGGTGCTGCGCGAAGAGGCGGTGCACGCCATCAGCGACGACCTCATGGTCAGCGTCGTCGACGCACTCGAGCTCGACCTGGACGAGGCGCTGCGGCTGGTCGTGGTCAGCCTCGTGAGCGGGTTCGAGCGGCACCGCGGCGTCATCACCGCCATGGTCAACCAGCTGCCCACCGGGAGCAGCGCCAACGTGCTCCCCGAGATCGAGGCCGACCTGCACCGACTCGCCTCGCTGCTGCCGCGCCGGCACCGCCCGGATCTCGCGCCCGAACAGCTCGAGGCGGTCGTGTTCATGCTGATGGGCGTCCTGGTCTCGGCCTGCCTGCGGATCGCCCTCACCCGTCCCGCCGGCGTCGACCGCGACGACCTGGTCGACCTCACCGTCGCCATGATCGGAGCCGGCCTGCGATGACGGATCTGGAAGACTCCGAGCGTGGCTGACCTGCTGGAGATCGCCGACGAGCTCTACGCGCTGCCGCTCGCGGAGTTCACCCCGGCCCGCGACGCCCGGGCCCGCGAGCTCAAAGGCACACCGCTGGCGGCGCAGGTGAAGGCGCTGCGCAAGCCCAGCACCGCGGCGTGGGTCGTCGACCTCCTCGTCCGCCGCGAGGCGGCCCAGGTCGACCAGGTCCTCAGTGTCGGGGCGGCCCTGCGCGAGGCCCAGGAGGCGATGTCGGCCGGCGAGCTGCGCGCGCTGACCCGCCAGCGGCGCCAGGTCACCGCCGCCGTCACCACCCAGGCCCGCCGGATCGCCGCCGAGGAGGGGCTGCGGGTCACCGAGGCGGTCGCCGAGCAGGTCGAGGCCACGCTCACGGCGGCGATGGTCGACGCCGAGTGCGGTCGCGCGGTGCGCAGCGGCCTGCTCGTCAGCGCCCTGCGGACGACTGGCCTCGAGCCGATGGACGCCGACGACCTGGCCGGCGCCGTCGCCGTACCGGCGGCGCTGGGGTTCAGCGCCAGCCCCCGCGAGGCGCCCCGCCCCGGCCCGCCGGACCTGCACCTGGTGCCGGACCCCGACCGGGCGGCCAAGGCGCTCGCCGCCGCCGACGAGCGGCTCGCCGCCGCCCAGGAGGAGTACGACGCCGCGCGGGCCACCCACGACGACGCGGCCGCCGAGGTCGAGCGGCTGTCCGCCCGGTCCCTGCAGCTGGAGGCGGAGACCGACGAGCTGCGCCGCCGTCTCGCCGAGCTGGAGGAGCGGTCCGAGGCGGTGGAGGAGGAGCTGGCCGAGGCGGAGGAGGTCCGCGACGGCACCGCCGCCGACCTGCGCACCGCCACCGCGGAGCGGGACGCCGCGCAGGCCGCGCGGGACCGGCTGGGCTGAGTCCCAGGAGCCTCAGGCGCACCACTGGGAGGGCAGTTCCTGCACTTGACGGGCGGGCGAATTCAAGCCGTGGTCGCAACACCAGGTGGATTCGATTGCTCGGACAGTAGCTTGTCGAGGGCTTCGGCGGGGGTGCGCCAGGCGAGTCGTTTGCGGGGACGGGCGTTGAGCTCGGCTGCGACCTTGTCGAGGTAGCCAGGTCCCCACCGCGACAGGTCGGTGCCCTTGGGGAAGTACTGACGCAGCAACCCGTTGGTGTTCTCGTTCGTGCCGCGCTGCCACGGCGAGTGCGGGTCGCAGAAGTAGATGTCGAGCCCGGTCGCCTCGGCGATCTGTGCGTGGTTGGCCATCTCGCTGCCCTGGTCCCAGGTCAGCGAGCGACGAAGTTGCTCGGGCAGGTCAAGCATCTTCTCGATCATCGCGCCGGCAACCGTTTCGGCAGTGTGGTCGCCGCGCAGGTGCAGCAGCATGGTGAACCCGGTCGCGCGTTCGACCAGCGTCCCGATCGCCGAGCCCGACTCGGTTGACCCCAGGATCAGATCGCCTTCCCAGTCACCGGGCACCGCCCGGTCCTCGACCTGTTTGGGCCGATCAGCGATGTTCACCATGCCCTGGATCTGGCCACGCCTCTTATCGGGTCGTCGGTGTGGTTTGCGGACCGCCCGACCGGTGCGCAGATACTTGACCAGTTCCCGCTTCAACGCTCCGCGGCCCTGCACGTAGAGCGCCTGGTAGATCGTCTCGTGCGACACCCACATCTCCGGATCGTCGGGGAAGTCCTCGCGTAGCCGGGCAGCGATCTGCTCGGGACTGTGATTCTCCCGCAGACGCTGTTGGACCTCGCGGCGCAGCGGCAGATTCGTGGCGAGCTTCGCCGTCTTGGGCCGCTTGGCTCGCGCGTCGGCATCGCCTTGTGCAGTCGAGGCCCGATAAGCGCGTCGTTGCGCACTGGACACGGGGCTGTGGGACACGCGACGCAGCTCTCGGCTGATCGTGCCTGGGTCGCGCCCGACCGTCCGGGCGATCTCTCGTACGCCCCTGCCCTCAGCGCGCAGCAGGGCGATCTCCTCACGTTCGGCGAAGCTCAGCCGTCGACTGCCCGGGCCGGCTGTTGCGGGCGGCATCACCCCGCCACGCTCACCGACCCACGCCCGGCCCGCTGAGACCGACACGCCGACAGCCACAGATGCTTCCTCGATCGAGCAGCCCGCCCGCACGACGTCCCAGAACTCGTACTCCAACTCAACAGGCAGCCGCGGACGACCACGACGAGCACCCATCACAACACCCCATCAACAGACAAGTGTTGCGCTCACCCCTTGAGCCCAAGGCGTTGCAACGCCCGACAAGTGCAGGAATCACCGGTCGACCGGCGATTCCTGCAGCGCCCGGCTCAGCCGTCGCCGCGGACGATCGCGAGCACCCGCCGGTCGATCCAGGCCAGGTCGGGCGCGACCCGCATCTCGTAGTTCTCGGTGCCCACCCAGGTGTGGAAGTCCCGGTGGCCGCCGGCGGCGGCGAAGGTCTCCAGCTCGGCGCGCAGCGTGTCGTCGACGGCGACCCGCTCCTTCTCGGTGGAGGCGGTGAGGTAGAGGTCGTGGAGGTCGAGCAGCCGGGCGAGCTCGTCGATCGGGGCCGGGTGGTCGTCGACGCGAAGGTCCACCGCGACGTCGTCCAGACCGCCGTAGCCCGCGGCCTCGCGGACCACGAGCATCGCCGCGGACTGGCGGCCCCGACGGTCGCCTCCCGCGGCGTCGCCGGCGGCGAGCGCGGCCAGCAGGCGGTCCTGCAGCGTGGACTCCGGGTCGCCGGCGAGCCAGGCCGCCTCCATCGCCTCGACCACCTCGGAGCCGGCGAGGCAGTTGCCCTGGATCGCGTAGCCCTCACCGGTCGCCCCGCCGGCCCACGGGATGCACTCGGCGCCGGTGTGGGTGGCGGCGGTGCCGTCGAGGTCGACGATGCCGACCTGCCGGTGCGCCCGGCCGTCGTCCTCCTCGAGGAGCCGTTGCAGCGCGACCGGCGCGGTCGCGCCCTCGTCGAGATGGGAGAGCGCGAGGCCCTTGTAGGCGACGTTGGCGTCGGCCTGGGTGGCGACGGCACCGACGCCCGCGACGGCGGCGGGCACGGCCGAGCCGACCGCGAGGAACTTGGAGGCGACGGCGACACCCCAGGTGTCGCCGTCGGCGGACCGGGCCACGATCGAGAAGGTCATGGCCTGCAGCCTAGGGTCCGACGTAGGTTGGCGGTATGCGCGTCGGAGTGCTGACCGGTGGTGGTGACTGCCCGGGCCTGAACGCCGTGATCCGGGCCGTGGTGCGCAAGGGGGTGAACGACCGCGGCTTCGAGTTCGTCGGCTTCCGCGACGGCTGGCGGGGACCCCTGGAGGGCGTGACGATGCCGCTGGGCATCGAGCAGTGCCGCGGCATCCTCCCGCGCGGCGGCACGATCCTGGGCTCCTCGCGGACCAACCCGTTCGCCGTGGAGGGCGGTGTCGAACGGATCACCGACAACCTGGCCGCGGCCGGCGTCGATGCTCTCGTCGCGATCGGCGGCGAGGACACGCTCGGCGTGGCGACCCGGCTGGCCGAGCTCGGCGTGGCCGTCGTCGGCGTCCCGAAGACGATCGACAACGACCTCTCCGGCACCGACTTCACCTTCGGCTTCGACACCGCGGTCAACATCGCGACCGAGGCGATCGACCGCCTGCACACGACGGCCGAGTCCCATCACCGGGTGCTCGTGGTCGAGGTGATGGGCCGGCACGCCGGCTGGATCGCCCTGCACGCCGGCATCGCCGGGGGCGCGAGCTCGGTGCTGATCCCCGAGGCGCCCTTCGACATCGCCGCGGTGTGCGCGCACGTCGAGACCCGGTTCCGCAGCGAGTACGCCCCGATCATCGTCGTCTCCGAGGGCGCCGTGCCGGCCGACGGCAGCGGGATGACCCTGGTCAGCGGCGAGAAGGACGCCTTCGGGCACGTCCGGCTCGGCGGCATCGGCGACCGCCTCGCCCACGAGATCGAGCGCCGTACCGGCAAGGAGGCCCGGGCGGTCGTCCTCGGCCACATCCAGCGCGGCGGCACGCCGTCAGCCTTCGACCGGTGGCTGGCGACCCGCTTCGGGCTGCAGGCCATCGACGCCGTTGCCGACGGCGAGTACGGCGTCATGGTGGCCCTGCGCGGCACCGCGATCGTACGGGTCCCGCTGGTCGAGGGCACCGGTGCGCTGAAGCTGGTCAGCCCCCAGGAGTACGCCGAGGCGCAGGTCTTCTTCGGCTAGGCGCGTACCGGAGGTCGAGGTCCACGAGCAGCGCCCGGTGGTCCGACAGTGCCATCCGGCGCGCGGTCGCCCGGGCGGCCAGCGGCGGGTCGGCCAGCACGTGGTCCAGCTGCTCGCGCGGCCGGTCGGCGGGGAAGGTCGCGTGCTCGGCGAGCGGCGTGAGCCCGCTGACCCGCGCCGCCCGGGCCGGGCCCATGTTGAGATCGCCCGTCAGCACGAGCGGCCGCCGCGCGCCGGAGAGCGAGCGCGTCAGCCGTCCGAGCTGACGGCCGTTCCACCAGTGGATGAAGGACAGGTGGGTGGTGGTGACGGTGAGGGGGCCGTCCGGCGTCTCCACGGTCGCGCTCACCGCGACCCGCGGCTCGTCGCGCACCCAGGTCGGCAGCAGCCGGCCGGGGAAGCGCATCGGCACCTGCGTGGGCACGGCCGGGAGGCGGATCACCTGCCACCCGCTGACCGGCATCCGGCTCAGCAGCGCGATGCCGTAGGCGGCGTCCCCGGGCTGCTCGTCACCGGTCGCGGCCGTCCAGGTCGCACCGGGGCTGCCGGCGAGCGCGGCCACGAAGCGATGGTCGGTCGCGCCCATGGCCTCGGCGGCGAGCGCGGTCAGGTCGGCATGACCCGAGCGCTGGAGCAGATGGTCGACCTCCTGCAGCGCGAGCACGTCCGGATCGAGGTCGGCGATCGCCCGCTGCAGCACGGCCACGTCGACCTCGGCGTCGTACTGGGTGCGGCCGCCGAGGATGTTGAACGTCACGATGCGCATCGCCGCGGCGGTACCCGCCCGCCCGCATGTCAGCCGCCCGCGTGGGTACCGCACCTGCGTGACCGAGGCAGGGGAGGGCGCGGTGGGCTCGGGCCACCTGCGGGAGGCGCTCAAGCTCGTCGCCGTGCTGTTGAAGGAGGCGGGCGTGCCGTTCGCCCTGGCCGGCAGCTACGGGCTGTGGGCGCGCGGTGGACCGGAGCCGGACCACGACGTCGACTTCATGATCGCGGAGGAGGACGCCGCGCGGGTGGAGGACGTCCTGGCCGAGCGTGGTCTCGACGTCGTGCAGCCACCGGAGGACTGGCTGTTCAAGGTCTTCGTCGACGACGCGATGGTCGACGTCATCTTCCGGGTCCGCAACGATCCGATCCAGCGCTCTCGCTTCGGCGACGCGGACGAGATCGAAGTGGAGTCGGTGCGGATGCCGGTGCTCTCGGCGACCGTGCTGATGACCGACAAGCTCGCCTCCCTGGAGGAGCACGCCTGCGACTTCACCGCCGTGCTCCCCGCCGCCCGGGCGGTGCGCGAGCAGGTCGACTGGCGGGCCGTCGCGTCGGGCACCGCCGGCAACCCCTTCGCCCGGGCCTTCCTCGGGCTGCTCGACTCCCTCGACGTCGCGCCCCGCCGTGATCTCGACATGCCGCCACCCCGGACAAATGCTTCCCAATCGGAGCGGCCTGCGCGAAGGTGAGGGCCGGGAGTGACTTTCCACCTCGGGAGAGGAAGGACGCAGATGTCCACTGAGACCACCGGAGAGACGACGCAGGGCGGGCACGGCCAGCCGGAGCTGAAGCGGGTCCTGGGACCAGGCCTGCTGCTCCTGTTCATCGTCGGCGACATCCTCGGCGCGGGCGTGTACGCCGTCACCGGCCGCCTCGCCGGGCAGGTCGGCGGCATCGCCTGGCTGCCGTTCCTGGTCGCCTTCGCGATCGCCACGCTGACGGCCTACTCCTATCTCGAGCTCGTCACGAAGTACCCCCAGGCAGCGGGGGCCGCGCTCTACGCCCACAAGGCGTTCGGCGTGCACTTCGTGACCTTCCTGGTCGCGTTCACGGTCGTCTGCTCCGGGATCACGAGCGCGTCGACCTCCTCGGGCCTCCTGGCGTCCAACCTGCTGATCGGGTTCGGCAACGACGCGCCCGGCAAGGAGCTGGTGCTGGTCGTCGCACTGGCGTTCATGCTGCTGCTGGCGCTGATCAACCTGCGCGGCGTCGGGGAGAGCGTGAAGTTCAACGTCGTGCTCACCCTGATCGAGATGGCCGCGCTGGCGATCGTGATCGGGATCGGCATCTGGGTCATCGGCAAGGGCGACGGCGACCTCGACCGGATCACCGTCTTCGAGAGTCCCGACGACAAGGGCCTGTTCATGGCCGTCACGGTCGCCACCGCGATCGCGTTCTTCTCCATGGTCGGCTTCGAGGACTCGGTCAACATGGTCGAGGAGACCAAGGATCCGGAGCGGATCTTCCCGCGGATGATGCTGACCGGGCTCGGCATCGCCGTGATCATCTACATGCTGGTCGCGGTCTCCGTCGTCGCCGTCATCCCGGCCGACAAGATCGGCTCGCCGACCAACGCCGAGGCCGGCATCCTCATCGACGTCGTCAAGCTCGGCGCGCCCGACCTGCCGATCGACGACTTCTTCCCGTTCATGACGGTGTTCGCGGTCGCCAACACGGCACTGATCAACATGCTGATGGCCAGTCGGCTGATCTACGGCATGGCCCGCCAGCGGGTGCTGCCGCCCGTCCTCGGCAAGGTGCTCCCCGGACGCCGCTCGCCGTACGTCGCCATCGGCTTCACCACGCTGCTGGCGTGCGGCCTGATCGCCTACGTGCGACTCGCGTCGGAGAGCACCATCGTCGGCGCCCTGTCGGGCACGACCGCCCTGCTGCTGCTCGCCGTGTTCACCATCGTCAACGTCGCCTGCCTCGTCCTGCGGCGCGAGCCGACCCGACCCCACGGCTTCCGGGCGCCGACCGTGGTCCCGGTCCTGGGCGCGCTCTTCTGCGCCTACCTGCTCGGTCCCTGGGCCCGGCTGGAGGCGGACATGATCCAGTACAAGATCGCCGCCGGCCTGCTCGGCATCGGTGTCGTGCTCTGGATCCTCACCCGACTCTTCTACAAGCCCGAGGGCGGTCACTTCGCCGACATCGAGCACATGGACATCGACCCGACCGACGATTGACCACTGGGTACCATTGGGCGGTGAGCACCCTCCCGTCCCTCGAGCAGTTGCACGCCATCGGAGCGAAGCAGCAGCCGTCGTACGACGACCCCGCGGCCCTCGCCGCGGCCGTCGAGCGACTGCGCACGCTGCCTCCGCTGGTCTTTGCGGGCGAGTGCGACGAGCTGAAGGCGAAGATCGCCGCGGCCAGCCGAGGGGAGGCATTCCTGCTCCAGGGCGGCGACTGCGCCGAGACCTTCGTCGACGCGACCGCCGACAACACCCGCAACAAGCTCCGGGTCCTGCTGCAGATGGCGGTCGTGCTGACCTACGCCGCGTCCGTGCCCGTCGTGAAGGTCGGCCGGCTCGCGGGCCAGTACGCCAAGCCCCGCTCGTCCGACACCGAGACCCGCGGCGAGGTGACCCTGCCGGCCTACCGGGGCGACGCGGTCAACGGCTTCGAGTTCACCCCCGAGTCCCGGCGCCCCGACCCGCAGCGGCTGCTCGACGTCTACCACGCCTCGGCGTCCACGCTGAACCTCGTGCGGGCCTTCACCACCGGCGGCTACGCCGACCTGCGCCAGGTGCACACCTGGAACTCCGAGTTCGTCCGCAACAGCCCGGTCGGCCAGCACTACGAGGCGATGGCCGCCGAGATCGACCGCGCGCTGACCTTCATGCAGGCGATCGGCGCCGACCCCGAGGAGTTCCACCGGGTCGACTTCTACTCCTCGCACGAGGCGCTGCTGCTCGAGTACGAGCACGCCATGACGCGCATCGACTCGCGCACCGAGAAGCCCTACAACGTCTCGGGCCACATGGTGTGGATCGGCGAGCGCACCCGGCAGCTCGACGGTGCCCACGTCGAGTACTTCAGTCACATCAGCAACCCGATCGGCTGCAAGCTCGGCCCCAATGCCACCGCGGACGACGCGCTCGCGCTGGCCGCGAAGCTCAACCCGGCCAACGAGTCCGGCCGGCTCACCTTCATCACCCGCTTCGGGGCGGCCAAGATCCGCGACGGCCTGCCGGCACTGGTCGAGAAGGTCACGGCCGAGGGGGTCGACGTGGCCTGGGTGTGCGACGCGATGCACGGCAACACCTTCGAGGCGTCCAACGGCTACAAGACCCGCCGCTTCGAGGATGTCCTCGACGAGGTGCAGGGCTTCTTCGACGTCCATCGTGCCCTCGGCACGGTCCCGGCCGGCATCCTCGTCGAGAACACCGGCGACGACGTGACCGAGATCGTCGGTGGCGGCGAGGAGCTCGACGAACAGGGCCTGGCCCACCGCTACGAGTCGGTCGTCGACCCGCGCCTCAACCGGGTGCAGTCGCTGGAGATGGCCTTCCAGGTCGCCAGCATGCTCCAGAAGCGCTGAGGCCGGGTCCGGGCCGCGCGGGGCCGCCCGGACCGCGGGCTCACCTGGGGGCGCCGCGGAAGCGGACCTCGCTGATCGCGGTGAAGTCGCGGCCCTCGGGGCCCTTGCCCGGGGCGGTCACCTCGACCAGGTGCAGCACGATCCGCGTCGTGGCGACCGGGTCGACGGCCAGCGGCTGCAGAGGCCGGCCGTCGGTGAGCTTCTGGGTGATCCGGGTGCCGTCGTCGAACTCCCACTGCACCGCGCGGATCCGGCGATTGCCGAGGTACCAGTTGTCGGCGCCGTCGACCTTGGCGTAGCCGTTGACCAGCCCCACCTCCGTCAGCACGACCTCCTGCCCGAGGTCGAACAGGAGGCTCGCGCCGGTGCCGTCGCCGGTCATCCGCCACGCCGTGCGCGGGCGGCCGTCGAGCATGTTCTCGGCGTCGTACGTCACCGGGCGGTTCTGCCGGTCGCGGGACGGCGGGGCCGTGTCCGGGACCTCGGCGCGCGCGGTCGAGGTGAGGTCGGCGACGTCGTCGGGGTCGGGCGTCTCGACCGGTGCGGCCGTCCCCGTGCTGTCGGGCCGCGGCTCGCCGGCCGACCCGCTCGGCCGGGCCGGCCGAGCGTCGTCGGTGCCCTGGCCCCTCGGTGCGCCGGTGCGGTCGTCGCCGGCCCGGGCGGGGTCGTCGTCGCCCCCGGCGGCGATCAGCAGGAAGGCGCCGATGCCGGCGACCAGCGCGAGCACGACGACACCGAGCGCCCAGGGCAGCCACGGCCGGCCGGACCGCCCCCGCGCGGGCGGCGCACCGGGCGGCGGAGTGTACGGCGCCGGCGCGCCCGGCTCGGGGACGACGTGGGTGACGGGCGCCGGAGGCGGCCCGGGCGGCGGAGGCGGCCCGGGCAGGACGGTCGTCGCGTCGGCGTAGAGCGGATAGCGCGCGGCGGGCGGCAGCTGACCCGTCGGCGGCGGCACCACGGGCGTGCCGGCAGTGGGCGCGGCCTCGGGGTGCCGGCCGGGCACGGGCTGTCCGCAGTTCGTGCAGAACCGGCCGATCCCGAGCTCGTGCCCACAGCTGGTGCAGTGCGTCGGGGTGGTCATCGCGGGGCTCACCGTACCCCGACGGCCCGGCGAGATGTCAGAACCGGCGAATCACGCGGAGGTCGCCCGACGGCAGGCCTCCGCCTCGATGTCCTCCAGGTCGTGCTCGAGCACCTTGCGGGTGCGGTCGTAGCTGAACCCGCCGAACATCGCCCACATGGCCCGCGACAGCGCGGACCGGTGGCTCATCTCCACGGTGGTCGTCATCGCCAGCCGGGTGCCGGTCGCGTCGGGGCCGGACGGGGTGAGCCGGTAGGCCGTCCGGATCACGTCATTGCCGACCTCGGCCTCGACGACGGTACGACGCGGTGGCTCCGACTCGACGACCTGCAGCTCCTCCGGGCCGTGGTGCCCGAACAGGGTGCGCCGCTCGCGCCAGGCGGTGCCGACGTCGTACGCCCCCTCGGTGAGGATCTCGGTCTCGCTGACGCTGCGCAGCACGTCGTCGGCGTGGGCGATGTCGGTGATGACATCCCAGACCTGCTCCGGCGGGGCGGGGATGGTGGCATGCACGTGGATGATGTGACCGGCCATGTCGACTCCGTTGGTTGGGTTCCCCCCACCGCCCATGGTGCGCCTGTCCGGCGTGGTTGACCAGTCCCTGTCGGAAGCCCTCAGACGACGTCGAGGATCACGGTGCTGCCCTTGCGCACCTTGCTGCCGCCGCCGGGGCTGGTGCTCCAGGCCACGCTGCCGTTGATGTAGATGTCGGCGCGCTCGATCTTGACGACCAGGCCGAGGCTCTCCAGGAGCGCGACCGCGTCGTCGGTCGACTTGAGCCGGACGGAGGGGACCGTGACCAGCTCCGGGCCCTTCGACACGACGAGCTGGACGGTGTCGCTCCGGTACCGGGTGCCGGAGTCGGGCGACTGACTGATCACCCGGCCCTCGGGGACGTCGTCGCTGTAGCGCTCCTCGGCGACCTCGACCTTCAGCCCCTTCTTCTCCAGGGCCTGGGTCGCCTTGTCGGCGTCCTTGCCGACGAAGCTGCGGATCTTGATCGGCTTGCGTCCCTGGGAGACGACCAGCGTGACCGAGGTCCCGACGGGCAGGGCGGCGGCCTCCGGCGTGCCGAACGCGGGCTGGCTCTGGATCACCCGGCCTTCCTCGACGGTCTCCGACCAGCGCTCGACGGGCTGACCGGCGACGAACTTCACCTCCGCGAGAGCGGCCTCCGCCTCGGCGACGGTCTTGCCGGCGAGGTCGGGGACGTCGTAGCGCTCCTTGCCGAGGGAGACGGTCAGCGCGACCTCGCCGTCGGGCAGGATCCGCTCACCGGGCCGGGGGTCCGTGGCGATCACGAGGCCCTTCTCGACGCTCTCGGAGTAGACCTCGTCGCCGACGGTGACGCCCAGGCCGGCCTCCTCGAGCTTCGCCTGGGCCGCCGCCTGCTCCAGTCCCACCACGCCGGGCGTCGTCGTGAACCGCCCCCACCCGACCCACCAGGCGGTGCCGCCGACGGCGGCCACGAGGACGACCAGGACCAACGCGAGGGCGATCCGCCGGCCACGCCGCCGCCTGCGCCGCGGTGGTGCCGCGGGCGGCTCGGCGATGACCGAGGTCTGTTCGTGCGGTGAGGGCGCCGGGGGCGCCGGCGGCCGGGCGGCGGTCCGCACCGCCGTGCGCTGTGCCGGCTCGTCGACCAGGTCGGGCAGGCCGTCCCACAGCGAGCTCACCGGCTCGGGGGTGGTGTCGCCGCCGACGGCCGCTGCGGGGTCCGGAGCGGTGACCCGCGCCGCGGGCAGCAGGTCGGCGACCAGCTCGGGGTCCTCGCGGACGCCGTCGTGCAGCGCCTGCGCGACCCGGCGCACGTGGTGCAGCAGCACGGTGGCGTCGGCCGGGCGCAGGCTGGCGTCGCGGGTGGTGGCTCGCAGGACGAGGGCGTCGACGTAGTCGGGGATCCCGGGCACCACGGTGGACGGCCGCGGGACGTCCTCGTGGACGTGGCGGTAGGCCACCGCGATCGGCGTCTCCCCGGTGTGCGGCTTGGTGCCGGTGAGCAGCTCGAAGAGGATCACGCCGGCGGCGTACACGTCGGCGCGGGCGTCGGCCCGCTGCTCGACGACCAGCTCGGGAGCGAGATAGGACACGGTCCCGATGAGGACGCCGTTGGTGGCGGTGTGCTGGGTGTCGGCGCTGACCGCCTTGGCCAGGCCGAAGTCGGCGACCTTGATCCGGGTCGCGCCCGAGTGCGGGTCGGCGGCGATGAGGACGTTCTCGGGCTTCACGTCGCGATGGATCAGGCCCGCGCGGTGCGCGGCGCCGAGCGCCGAGAGGACCGGGTCGAGCAGCGCCAGCGCCCGCTCGGGCGACATCGGCGCCTCCTTGCCGATGGTGTCGCGCAGGGTGTGGCCCGGGACGTACTCCATGACGAGGTAGACCGTGCCGTCGCTGTCGTCGCGGCCCTGGTCGAACACCGCGACCACGTGCGGGTGGGAGAGCCGGGCCGCGGCCTTGGCCTCGCTCACGAACCGGCGCGCGAACGACTCGTCCTCGCGCGTGGTCGCGTCGCCGAGGCCGGGGTGCATGATCTTGACGGCGACCGTGCGGTCCAGCCGGGTGTCGACCGCCTCGTAGACGCTGGCCATGCCGCCGCGGGCGATCCGCACGCCGATCCGGTAGCGCTCGTCGAGCAGGCGGCCGTACTGGTGGTCCTCCACCCGCGGCGTGCGGCCTGACGAGGGGTCGCCGCGGCGCGCGGCGGCGGCGCCGCGGACGCGCTGGTCTTCGTGCACAGCGACCCTCCTGTGCATGTTCTTCTGGACCGGCCGGGGAAGTGACCGGAGGAAGCCATCGTACGGGGAGGGGCCACGTCCGCCCGCAGCCACGCCGGTGGGGGAGGATGGCCCCATGAGCGAACCGCGACTGGCCGACCTCGACCTCGCCGCCCTGGTGGCGGACTGGCTGGACTGGGACCAGGCCGCCGCCGAGATCGGCGTCACGCCGGCCAAGGTGCGCACCATGGTGCGCGACCACCAGCTCGCCGCGGCCAAGCCCGGCGACGGCCGGCAGGGGATCCCGGCCCTCTTCCTGGTCGACGGCGAGCCGGTCAAGGGCCTGCCCGGCCTGCTGACCCTCCTGCACGACAGCGGCTTCGACGACCGCGAGTGCATCGCGTGGATCTTCCTCGACGCCGACCTGCCCGGCCGCCCGATCGACGCGCTGCGCGAGAACCGCGGCTCGGAGGTCAAGCGCCGCGCTCAGGCGCTGGCGTTCTGAGGGAGCGCACGTGCCGCGGCTGAGCCGGCGCACGACCCAGGTCGTCTCCACGCTCGTCACCGTCGTCCTGCTGGTCGGGGTCTGGTGGCTGCAGTCCGGCGGGCCCGAGGACACCGACCCGGCCCGGGCGGTGGAGAGCCCGTCCGTGTCGTCGAGCCCGTCCGTGTCGTCGAGCCCGTCCGGCCCGGCGGCGACCGACGAGCACGGCCTGTCGTACGTCGATCTCGCGGGGCTCCCGCCCGAGGCCGCCGCGACCGTGGAGCTGATCGAGGCCGGCGGGCCGTTCCCGTACCCCGGCAAGGACGGCTCCACCTTCGGCAACGTCGAGGGGCTGCTCCCGGAGCGGCCACGCGGCTACTACGCGGAGTACACGGTCGACACGCCCGGTCTCGACCACCGGGGCGCGCGACGGATCATCGCCGGCGACGGGGGAGAGCTGTACTGGACCGCGGACCACTACGCGTCCTTCGAGCGCATCCGGGAGAGTCGATGAGCGGGCTGGCCGCCGTCCTGGCCGGGCGGCACGCTCCGGGCGTGCACCGCTGGGAGTCGGCGCTCGACGTCGCCGACGTCCGGCACGCGGTGGAGCGTGCCGGCTGGGCCTTCGGGTACGTCGACGGCGCATCCCTCGACACCACGCCCGCCGTGCTGCGGGCGATCGGCGACGCACTGGCGTTCCCCGACTACTACGGGGTCAACGCCGACGCCCTGAACGACTGCCTGCGCGACCTCGCCGGCCCGACCGTGCTGCTGTGGGACGCCTGGGCCGGCTTCGCCCGAGCGGAGCCGCGGTGGTTCGGCGTCGTGACCGGCGTCCTGGGGCAGCGCGGGGAGGCCGATCCGGCGATCGAGGTGCTGCTGCGCGGACCCGGCCCGGAGGACGTCGTGCCGCTGCTGGCCTGAGTTGGATGGCGCGAGCGCGTCGCTCGTTCCTCGCGCCGCGCTGCCGCGCACGCGGTTGGCCCGGGTAGGTCCGGCCTTGGCATGGCGGCAAGACGGCCGGCTCGCGGGAAGACTTGCCTTCTCCGCTCCGGTCGCTCGTTCCTCGCTCCCTGCGCTCCGTCGGCCCCGCTTCCCGCGACGGCCGGCGGGGTTGGCGCTGGCTCAGCGCGTGCGCGTCGCTCGTTCCTCGCGCCGCGCTGCCGCGCACGCGGTTGGCCCGGGTAGGTCCGGCCTTGGCATGGCGGCAAGACGGCCGGCTCGCGGCAAGACTTGCCTTCTCCGCTCCCGCGACGGCCGGCGGGGTTGGCGCTGGCTCAGCGCGTGCGCCGGGTCGCCGCGGCGGCGAGCTGCTCCAGGACCCCACAGGCCGCGGCGTCCCAGCCGGCGTCGGCCTGCCCGCCACGGAGCGCCTCGACGGCCTGCCGGGCGAGGTCGTCGATCATCGTCTCGACCTCGGCGCGGGCGCCGCAGCCGTCGATGATCGCGCGCAGGTCGGCCACCTCCGCCTCGGAGAGGGCGGTGCCGAGCGCGGCGTCGAGCCGCTCGGCGTCGGCGGGTGCCGCCTGCGCGAGGGCGAGTGCGACGAGCACGGTCCGCTTGCCCTCGACCAGGTCGTCGCCCGCCGGCTTGCCGGTGGTGGCCGGGTCGCCGAAGACGCCGAGCAGGTCGTCGCGCAGCTGGAACGCCTCGCCGAGGGGCAGCCCGAAGGCGCTGAGCCGGTCGAGCGTGATCGCGTCGGCGCCGGCGAGCGCGGCGCCCACGTGGATCGGCCGCTCGATGGAGTACTTCGCGGACTTGTAGCGCAGCACGGTCATCGCCTGCGCGACGTCGGCGCGTCCCCGGGCCTGCACGGACACGTCGAGGAACTGGCCGGCGATCACCTCGGAGCGGCACAGGTCGAACACGTCGAGGGCCGGCCCGACCCGGTCCCAGCCCAGCCCGCAGCGGCGCAGCAGCTCGTCGGACCAGGACAGCAGCAGGTCGCCGAGCAGGATCGCGGCCGCGGCGCCGTACTGCTCCGGGTCGCCCCGCCAGCCGTCGGCGCGGTGGGCCCGCTCGAAGGTGCGGTGGGTGGCCGAGCGGCCACGGCGGGTGTCGGAGGCGTCCATCAGGTCGTCGTGGACCAGTGCGCTGGCGTGCAGCAGCTCCAGCGCGGCCGCGGCCCGGCGTACCGCCTCGGCGTCGTCGCCCGTCGGCGCGCCGGCGAGCGCGGCGTACCCCCAGTGACAGAACGCCGCCCGGAACCGCTTGCCGCCGGTGACGGTCACCCGGGCCTCGGACAGCAGCCGCGCGGCGTCGCCGCCGAGCGGGGCGAGCCGGGCGGCCTGGTCGGCCAGGAACGCGTCGAGGGTGGCCTGGACCTCGGTCCGGAAAGCGGTCGGGTCCCACGCCTGGCTGGTCACGGATGTGAGCCTAGTGACCAGGGCGATCGGCGAGATGCCCGGCCCCGGCGGGGCAGGGGCACCTACACTGCGGCCCATGACTACCGGTGCCGGACGCTCCCTCGGCGAGATCCTCCGCGGGGGCGGGCGATCCTTCTCCTTCGAGTTCTTCCCCCCGAAGGACGAGGCCGGTGAGGCCCAGCTGTGGGACGCGATCCGCGCCCTGGAGCCCTATCGCCCCACCTTCGTCTCCGTGACCTACGGCGCCGGCGGCAGCACCCGCGACAAGACGGTGGCGATCACCGGCCGGATCGCCCGCGAGACCGCGATGGTCCCGATGGCGCACCTGACCTGCGTCGGTCACACCCGCGAGGAGCTCGAGGGCATCCTCGACTCCTATGTCGCCGAGGGCGTCAGCCACGTCATGGCGCTGCGCGGCGACCCGCAGGAGGGCCCCCGTGCCGACTGGACGCCCACCGAGGGCGGTCTCAACTACGCCGTCGACCTGGTCGAGCTGGCCCGCTCCCGCGGCGACTTCCGGGTCGGCATCGCCGCCTTCCCCGAGGGCCACCCCTCCGCGGAGTCGCTCGACGCCGACGCCGACGTCCTCGTGGCCAAGGCCCGGGCCGGCGCCGAGTTCGCGGTCACCCAGATGTTCTTCCGGGCGGCGGACTACTTCGCGCTGGTCGAGCGGGTCCGCGCCCGCGGCGTCGACATCCCGATCCTGCCGGGCATCATGCCGATCCTGAACCTGGCCGCGATCCGCCGCCAGGGCGAGCTGATCGGCACCAGCGTGCCCGACGACATCGTCGCCCGGATCAGCGCGTACGACGGCGATCCCGCCGCCGTGCGTGCCGAGGGCATCAAGCTCGCCGCCGAGCTCTGCGACGAGCTGCTCGCCGGTGGTGCGCCGGGCCTGCACTTCTACACGCTGAACCGGTCCAAGGCGACGCTGGAGATCTTCGAGGCCCTGCAGATCACGGTTTGATGGCGCGAGCGCGTCGCTCGTTCCTCGCGCCACGCTGCCGCGCGCGCCGTCGAGTCCGGTAGGTGGCTGGGTTCGGGTGGCGGCAAGCCTGTCGGCTCGCGGAAAGACTCGCCTCCTCCGCTCCGGTCGCTCCTTCGTCGCTTCCTCCGCTGCGTCGCCTCGCTTCCCGCGATGACCGACACGTGAGGAAGGTCGCGAGCCCGTCGCTCGGGGTCGCCGAAGGCGACTAAGCGGGGCCGACGAGTTGGGCGACGAGCGCGGCCGACTGGGCCACGAACGGCACGCCGGCTCCGGGCGCGGTGTGTGCGCCGGCGGCGTACACACCGGCGATCGGCGTGGACGGGCCGACCCGGCGGCGGACCGTGCCCCGGCCCTGCCAGAGCACGCCCATCGGCGAGCCGCGCCACTGCTCGACCTGATCGCGGGGGGAGAGGTCGACCCGGGTCACGACGTTCTCGCGGATGTCGATCTTGTGCCGGGCCAGGGCGTCGAGAAGGTCCTCGGCGATCTTGCCGCGGCCGTGGATCGTCCAGGCGGCGCCGCCGTCGGGGGCGATGCCACCGGTCCGGACGGTGAGCAGCGGCTCCTCGTGGATCACCAGCTCGTGGGGCAGGTCGGGCAGGTCGCCGGTGAGGCCGACGTGGGCGACGACCGGCGGGATGGCGGGCATCGTCCGCTCGACGTACCGGGCCAGGGCGGGGAGCCGGCGCGGGTCGATCGCGACCACCACGACGTCGGCCTCGGCCTCGCCCTCCGCGGTGCGTACGGCGACGACGCGGTCCTCGCGCACCACGAGATCGGTGACCTCGGTGCGGGTGCGGACCTGGACGCCGCGGGTCTCGAGGCGGGCGCCGAGCAGGCCGGCGATCCGGCCCATCCCGCCGGGGACCCGCCAGCCGCCGAAGCGCTGCTCCAGGAAGGCGGTGACGCCGACCCAGGACGGGACGTTGCGCAGGTCGTGCCCCTCGGCGACGGCCGGGTGCCCCGCGACCAGGGCCAGCCGCTCGTCGCGGAACGCGTGTCGCAGTCGCTTGTACAGCGTCTCGCGGATGTCGAACAGCCCGTCCAGCTCCTTGGGGACCGCGCCCTTGGTCCGCGGGTCCCAGGGCACCTCGACGTAGTGGCGGCGCAGCACGTCCCAGACCGGGCCGTAGACGTCGACGTGCTCGGTCCACTTGGTGCCGAGCCCTGATCCCAGCTCGTCGAAGGCCGCCATCTGCTCGGCGCGGGAGCCGCCGGGCAGTCGCACCGACGTGCCGTCGGCGAACCGGTGCTCGCGCAGCACGGGGAGCGGCTCCAGGTCGGTGCCCAGCTCCTTCTCCAGCGGCCGGCCCGACTTGCGGAACAGGTCGCGGAGCGCCGCGGGCAGCAGCGTGGACGCCGGACCGGCATCCCACACGTGCCCGTCGCGCTCGACGGGCGCCAGCGCCCCGCCGAGCTCCGTGGACGCCTCGAGCAGCGCCACCTCGTGACCGAGCTTGGCCAGCCGCGCGGCCGCGGCCAGTCCGCCGAGGCCGCCGCCGACGACGACGATGCGGGCCACGGTCAGTCCCTCGCGACGTCGAGGGGGGTGGCGCCGGTGAGCGCCAGCAGCTCGTCGTACGTCGTCGAGAACACCGCCGCGGGGTGGCCGGCCGCGGCCCAGACCACCTCGTGGCGCCGCAGCCAGGAGTCGAGGTAGGTCGGCACGGGCCGGGGATGACCGATGGGGGAGACCCCGCCGATCACCTGTCCGGTGTGCTCGCGGACGAAGTCCGGCTGGGCGCGGCGCAGCTCGGGACCGCCGATGGTGGCGCGGACGTGTGCGGTGTCCACGCGGTGCGCGCCCGAGGTGAGGACGAGGACCGGAGTCGCGTCGGCGTCGAAGAGCAGGCTGTTGGCGATCGCGCCCACCTCGCAGCCCAGCGCCTCGGCCGCGAGTGCGGCGGTGTGGACCGAGTCGGGCAGAATGACGATCTCGCCGGTTCCGCCCCGGCGCTGGTGCTCGTCGCGGAACCGGGTGATCGAGGGATGCTCGGCCGACATGGGGACGACCCTACCGAGCACGATCCCACCCACGGACTGGAGGAACCATGCCCGAGACCGAGCAGCAGGCCCGGCCGCCCGCCGTCGTGATCGCGTGCTGGCTGTTGTGGTTCCTGGTGGCGGCCGGCCTGCTGGTGTGCGTCCTGGTCGTCACGCGTCGCGACGACCTCGGCAGCGTGTGGTCGCCGATGCAGGTCGGCGACAGCACCGTCCAGCCGGTCGAGTTCGTCCCCGTGATCCTCGTCCTGTACGGCGTCACCGCCGTCCTGGCGGCGACGCTGATCGCGCTCTTCCGCACGGGCTACGACTGGGCGCGCCACGCGCTCGCCGCGATCGTGGTCGGGGTGATCCTGGTCGCCGT
Organism: Nocardioides sp. L-11A; assembly: GCA_029961745.1. Classification (NCBI taxonomy): domain Bacteria; kingdom Bacillati; phylum Actinomycetota; class Actinomycetes; order Propionibacteriales; family Nocardioidaceae; genus Nocardioides; species Nocardioides sp. L-11A. The sequence continues at coordinate 3,356,867 of CP124680.1, read as the reverse complement.
CGCCACGGTCCGCACCGACCCGCCCACGATGGTCGACGGGATGGCGATCGCGGCGGCCGTGATCGGCGCGGTGACCCTGGTCTTCCTGTGGCATCCGCAGAGCCGGCAGTTCGTCCGCGAGGCCGGCCGCCGTTCGGAGCACGCCGAGGTGTGAGCCGCGCCCGGGGCCGCCCGGCGGGGATGCCGACCGACGCTTGAGTCGTGTCGGACCCGGGGTGTACCTTCAGATCGTTCGAACACATGTTCGAATCGATCCGAAGGAGAAGACGCCGTGGCCCAGCAGTTCGCCCCCTTCACGGTCAGCCCGCACGCCCTGCCGGCGACCACCCACAACTACCTCAGCCGGGCGGCAGAGTCCCTGAGCGAGGCGGTCGCGGCGCGTGACGTCGCCACCCGCTACGCCTGTGCCCACGTCGCCGCCCTGCGGGCCGCGGCGGCGCTGCTGGCCGCCCGGGCTCGTCCCGAGCCGGGGCGGCGCCGCCCGCAGCGCAACGCCTGGGTGCTGCTGGCGGAGGTCGCCCCCGAGCTGGCGGAGTGGGCGGCCTTCTTCGCCGCCGGCGCGGCGAAGCGGGCGGCCGCCGAGGCCGGGTCCACGCGGGCGGCGAGCGAGCGCGAGGCCGACGACCTGGTCCGCGACGCCGACCGCTTCCTGGCCGTGGTGGAGCAGGCCCTCGGACTGACGCCCCATGTCCCGCTCGGTGAGCAGCTCGCCGGCCTCGCGGTCGGGTGACGGACCGAGCCGTGGCTGGGTGCCGCTCGTTGAGATCGGTCGTCGCGGGAAGCGTCGTCAACTGTGCGCGCGACGGCGCGGCGCGAGGCACGAGCGACGCGCTCGCGCCATCCGGCTAGTGTTCGGCGCATGGCCTCTCGCGAGCAGCGTGGATCGGTCCGCACCGCCGTCGTGTGGGACGCCCTGGAGTCCGCGCTCGCGGGTGGACCCCGCGAGGTCGTCGACCTGGGCGGCGGCACCGGCGGCTTCGCCGTCCGGCTGGCCGGCTCCGGCCACCGGGTCCGCGTGGTCGATCCGAGCCCGGACGCGCTGGCGTCCCTCGCCCGGCGGGCCCAGGAGGTCGGCGTGGAGGTCTCCGGGCTGCAAGGCGACGTCACCGACCTGGTCGACGTGGTCGGTGCCGACAGCGCCGACGTGGTGCTGTGCCACGGCGTGCTCGAGGTCGTCGACCCCGCGCTCGCGCTCGACCGGATCGGCCAGGTGCTGCGTCCGGGCGGCCTGCTCAGCCTCGTGGTCGGTCAGCGGCACGCGGCCGTCATCACCCGGGCCATGGCCGGTCACTTCCAGCAGGCGCGGGCCCTGCTCGACGACCGGGCGCCGGTGGACGCCCGGACCGGCCGTCGGTTCACCGCCGAGGAGATCGACGAGCTGCTCGCCGCGCACGGCTTCGGAGCGGCCTCGGTCCACGCGGTCCGGGTCTTCGCCGACCTGGTGCCCGCGGCGCTCATCGACCAGGAGCCCGGCGCGGCCGCGGCCCTCGTCGATCTGGAGCGCGCGGTCGCCCGTCGGCCGGAGTACCTCCCCCTCGCCACCCAGCTCCACATCGTGGCGCAGCGCACCCCCTGAGCCTCCTCCCGCCGCGCGTCCGCGAGGTGGGCCGTGACGGTCCGCTGTCCGATCCTCCATGTCGACATGGACGCGTTCTACGCGTCGGTCATGATCCGTGACCGGCCCGAGCTGGAGCAGGTCCCCGTCGTCGTCGGAGGCGGGCACCGTGGCGTCGTGCTGTCGGCCAACTACCCCGCGCGCCGCTACGGCATCCGCTCCGGGATGCCGGGCGCCGAGGCTGCTCGGCTGTGCCCGCACGCCGTCACCATGGCGCCCGACTTCGGCCTGCTCACGCCCGTGTCGAAGGCGATCATGGAGACCTTCCGCACGATCACGCCGGTCGTCGAGGTGACCTCGCTCGACGAGGCATTCCTCGACGTGCGCGGCGCCGTGCGGTTGTTCGGGCCTCCCGAGGCGATCGCCGAGCGGCTCCGCTCCCGGGTGCGCGCCGAGCACGGCATCACCTGCTCGGTCGGCATCGCCGCGTCGGTGTCGGTCGCCAAGCTCGCCAGTCGCCAGGCCAAGCCCGACGGGGTCCGGGTGATCCGGCCGGAGCGGTTCGTCGCGGAGGTGCACCCGCTCGACGTCGGCGTCCTCTACGGCGTCGGCGAGGCCACCCGCCAGCGTCTCCACCGTCTCGGCCTGATCACCGTCGGCGATGTGGCCGCGATCCCGCTCGACCTGCTCCGCCGGATGGTCGGTCGCCACCTGGGCGGCCAGCTGCACGCCCTGGTGTGGGGGACCGACCGCTCCGAGCTGGTCGCCGGCGGCGCCGGGGTCTTCGGATTCGGGGAGGGCGAGCCGGAGGGCAGTATGGGCGCCCAGCACACGCTCGCCGTCGACCTCCGCGACCGGGTGGCGCTGCGCCGCGAGCTGCTCCGGCTGACCGCCCGGGTGGCCGCCCGGGTCCGTGGCGCGGGCCGCACCGGGCGCACCGTCACGGTCACGGTCCGCTTCTCCGACTTCGCCACCGTCCAGCGTTCGCGGACCCTGCGGGAGCGCACCGACGTCACCCAGGAGGTCTACGCCGTGGCGGTCGGACTCCTCGACGGGCTCCTCGACGCCCGTGGGCCCCGTCCGGCCGCGGTGCGCCTGGTCGGCGTCCGCGTCGAGGGGCTGCGCCACGTCCGCTCGGGCGACGGCCGCCAGCTCGCGCTGGGGGAGCGCGACCCCGGCTGGCCGGACGCCGATCGGGCCGTGGACCGTGCGGTCGACCGGTTCGGCCATGCCGCGGTCCGCCCGGCCAGCCTGCTGTGAGCGCGGGTCGGCCTGGTCAGCGCGGAGGAGCCCGGAGCCCCCGACCGGACAATTTCGGGGGACGCCCTACCACCGCTGGAGATGCCTGCCTACACTTGGAGGAAGAGTCATCGGCGGAGAACCGCCTCACACGTGTCGGAGGATTCGGTGCCACTCTCGGAAGAGGAGCTGCGACTGCTGGAGCAGATGGAGCGCGCCCTCAGCGAGGAGGACCCCAAGTTCGCGTCCACCCTGCGGGGCACGACCCTCCGGCAAGCGGCCCGTCGTCGGGCCATCCTGGCCGGCGTCGTCTTCGCCGCGGGCGTCGCGGTCATGATGGGCGGGGCCGTCAGCGGGTACTGGCCCGTCGGCGTCGCGGGCTTCCTGATCATGCTCGCCTCGGCGACGATCCTGCTCGGCTCCCTGCGCGGTCAGCGGCCGGGGTCGGGTCCCCACGTCACGGCGCACCCCTCCGGCCTCGGCGTGGTCGACGGCGGCCGGCGCGGCCGCAGCCACGGTCGTTCGTCCGGCTTCATGGACACGCTCCAGGCGCGCTGGCGCCGGCGCCGCGACCGCGGCGGCTTCTGACCTTCTAGGGCCGAGCGTGTCGCCTATCGAGTGACACCGCACGGCCCTCGCTCCGCTCGGGCCGCGGGCGTCACTCGATGCGCTGCGCGCGGGCGCCACGCTGCCGGCCGCGCAGTTCACCCGGACGCAACCCAGCTCCGCCTGGCGGCAAGACAGTTGCGCAGGGAACCGGGCCGAGCGGGTCGCCAATCGAGACACCGCCCGGCCCTCGCTCCGCTCGGGCCGCGGGCGTCACTCGATGCGCTGCGCGCGGGCGCCACGCTGCCGGCCGCGCAGTTCACCCGGACGCAACCCAGGTCCGCCTGGCGGCAAGACAGCTGCGTAGGGAACCGGGCCGAGCGTGTCGCCTATCGAGTGACACCGCTTGGTTTTGGCCGAGCGTGTCGCCTATCGAGTGACACCGCACGGCCCTCGCTCCGCTCGGGCCGCGGGCGTCACTCGATGCGCTGCGCGCGGGCGCCACGCTGCCGGCCACGCGGTCCAGTCCGACGCAACCCAGGCCCGCCTGGCGACAAGACCCTGCGCAGCCCCGGGCCGAGTCTTCGGGCCGAGCGGGTCGCCTACCGACCCCAGACCGACCGGGGGATCCACCGGGCCCGGCGGCGGGCCCGCGGGCCGACGCCCGCCTCCAGCGCGGCGACCACGAGCGCACCGTCCTCGGCGAGGGTGGTGCGCTCCTGCGTGCGTACGGCGCCCGGGCGCGCGTAGCGCGACCGCTCGACCTCGAGCACCACTCGTTCCAGGGCGTCGGCCGCCTCGGGAGCGGCCTCGGCGCCGGTCCGCGGGCGCTCGGCCGTCGGGTCGGTCGGTCCCCCGAGGTGGTCGAGCAGCAGGCGGCCGGCCTCCCGTGGCGAGCGGCCGTCCGGCCAGTGCCGGCCGAGGTCGATCGCCGTGGCCCGCACCTCACTCCACACGTCGTCGGGTGATCCGGCCAGCCGGTGCCGCCGGGCGCGGGTCCGGACCGACGCGGGCCCGCCGACCGCGGCCCCACCGAGGAGGACCAGCGCCAGCGCGACCAGGCCGCCGACGAGCAGCGGAGTGGGGATGCCGCCGTCGTCGGCGTTCGCGGTGTCTCCCGCGTCGCGCTCGATCTCCGGACGCCGGCTCGGCCCGGCGCTGGGCGCCACCGTCGCGGTCGCGCCCGGTGTGGCCGAGGAGGGTGCGGTCGGACCGCCCCGGGGGTCGTCGGGGCCGCCGTCGACCGGGACTCGGGTGTAGGCGGGGACCTGCTCGACCCGGCCCGACGGCGTGGGTTCGAAGCGGACCCAGCCCGAACCGGCGAAGTAGAGCTCCGGCCAGGCGTGCAGGTCGTGGCTGCTGTACTCCCAGACATCGCCGCCGATCCGGTCCGGCTCCAGGAAGCCGACCGCGACCCGGGCGGGGATGCGCAGCGTCCGTGCCATCACCGCCATCGCGGAGGCGAACTGCTCGCAGTAGCCGACCCGGCCGTCGCGGGCGAGGAAGCTCTCCAGGGTCTGGTTGCCGGTGCCCTCGGGTGCCTTCGCCAGGTCGTAGGTGAAGCCGCCGTCCTGGCGGAACCAGCGCTGCAGCAGCAGCGCCCGCTCGTAGTCGGACACGGCGCCCTCGGTCACGTCGCGGGCCAGGTTCCGCACGACCCCCGGCACCGTGCCCGGCAGGTCGAGGACCTCCTCGGAGACGTCGTCGTCCGCCGAGTCGCGGAAGAAGTCGCGTCGGGTGCCGAACTCCACGCGCAGCGCGGTCATCGTGTATGCAAGATCGCGGGTGTCGAGGTCGTCGTCGGCGGCGAGGAAGTCCATCGTGGACGGGTCGAAGCGCCAGTCGCCGGGCGCGTCGACCGCGGAGACGGGATACTGCGTCGGCAGCCACGTCGAGTTGAAGTCCTCGGTGATCTCGACGTCGTAGTCGAACGCCGTGGTGGGTACGTCGGACGCGAGGCCGGGCGGCCGCGCGACCGGGCCGTCGGCGCGGTCGTCCCGGGCGACGTCGCGGTCCCCGCTGCTCCACTCGTCGCCGGTGAAGCGGTTGAGCACCGACACCCGCAGGTACGACGGGTCCGGGTCGTCGGTGCGGACCCGGATGAGCGGCACGTCCCGCCCGCGCTCGAGGTCGCGGCGCATGTCGGCGATCGGCTTGCGGATCCGGATGTCGCCGTTGCCACCGCCCGAGCCCAGGTCGAGCACGTTGACGCCCACGGTCGGCAGGAAGGCCGGGATCACCAGGGCGAGCGCGGTGGCGCCGATCCCGATCCGGCCGGCACCGGCACGCATGGCCTCGAGCATCGGGTTGCCCCGCCACAGTGTGTCCTCGTCGGGCCCGACCGCGCGCCCCCAGCGCAGCAGATGGTCCCGGGACTCGAGGTGGAGGAGGACCAGGAAGCCCGCAGCGGCGGCGAGGAAGCTCCCCACGTCGGGACCTCCGTCGAGCACACCACTCGGCAGCGCGTAGACCGCGAGCAGGCCGAGGCCGGCGGCGGGGACCTTGCGCAACGTGCAGGCCAGCGTGTCCACGAGGAGCAGGACGCCGGCGCCGGCGACGACGAGCAGCGGCCAGACCGGAGGGACCTCGGCGCCGATCGGGGCGGCGTACTGACGTGCGCTGTCGACCGAGGCCTCCAGGGCGTGTCCGATGGCGGCCACGGTGTCCCCCGTGGGGAGGAACGAGCCGGTGATCTGGCGGGTGACGACCAGGGCGGTGAGCACGGTCTGGACGAGGGTGGTGAGCCAGCGCGGCGTGCCGAGCCAGCGCAGCAGGGCACCGCTGACCGCGAGCAGCCCGGCGAGCACTCCGAGCGGGCGGAGATAGGTCCCGGGAAGGTCGACGAAGCCGCGCCACGCGGTGAGCGCGGCCCAGGTGGTGAGCACGGCGAGGACGCCGAAGAGCAGCGCCGGGCCGAACGGTCCGCGACGTTCGCCGAGCCGGGGCGAGCTCATCCGCGCGCACCTCCGCGCACCGGGGCCCGGCCGAGCTCGCGCCAGGCCGCGTCGAGCTGGTCGCGTGGTCCGAGGCCGGTGGCGCGCCAGGCCAGGGAGGTGACCGGCGCGGCGGCGTCGCCGCCGAGCGCCTCCCGGCTCGGCGACCACTGGCCGACGTCGAGCACCAGGGCCAGCGCAACGCCCGCGTCGTGGCGGATCCGGCGCAGGGCGGCGGTGTCGTCGGGGAGGAAGCCGCCGAGAACGGCCACCACCACGCCGCCGCGCGCCTGCTCGCCGGACCAGCCGACGTCGAGGGTCGCGCGGTGCGACATCTCGAGGACGGCCAGGTGCTCCAGCGCCCGCTCGGCGCCCAGGGCGCCGGCCTTGTCGGCGCCGGCCACGCCACCGATCCCGTCGGCGGTGCAGAGCTGGACGGCGTACCCGTGCTGCTCCAGGTGGACGGCGACGGACGCGGCGGCGATGACCGCCGCCTCCAGGCTGGAGGCGGGGCCCTGGCCGCGGTGGGCGAGGCGCCGGTTGTCCAGCAGCACGGTCGCGTGGGCCTCCCACGGCTGCTCCTCGCGGCGCACCATCAGCTCGCCGATCCGGGCCGAGCTGCGCCAATGGACCCGGCGCAGGTCGTCGCCGCGGCGGTACTCCCGGACGCTGACGTCCTCGGCGGAGCCCGACGCGAACGCCTGGGGCCGGTGCTCGCCGGCACCTTGCCAGCCCCCGGCCAGCGGGATCGACGGGAGCGGTACGACGCGGGGGGTCACCGTCAGCTGCGCGGTGCCGCCGATCGGCCGGCGACGCTCGACCAGCCCGAACGGGTCCGCGAGGCGGGCGACGACCGGCCCGATGACGTACCTGCCCCGCAGGTCCGAGCGGACCGGGTAGGAGACGGTGCGCTCCCAGGCGCCCCCGAGGCCCTGCAGCACGAACCGGGCCCGGCCGCCGAGGGCGTAGGGGACGGTGTCCTCGATCAGCAGCGCGCCGTCGGCGCGCTTGCGGTCACTGGAGACGGTGAGGTCGATCCGGGCCGTCTCGCCGGCGCGGAGCAGTCGCGGCCAGACCGAGCGGGCGACCTCCGGGTCGTGCCGCCGCCGGCTCACGACGAGGGCGGCCAGCAGGGGCAGCGCCATCATCAGCACCCCGACGCGGGTGAGTGCCGGCTGGCCGAAGCCGATCGCGCACGCCACCGCCGTCGCTCCGGCGGCCAGGAAGGCGCGGCCGCGGAGTGTCAGGGAGGAGAGATGTCGCCGCATCCGCCGCGCCGCTCAGGAGGTCGGGTCGGGCACGGGGACCTGGGCGGCGATGCCCTCCAGGATGGTCGCGACGGTGCGGCCGCCGATCGCGGCCTCCGCGCTGGGCAGCAGCCGGTGGGCGAGCACGGGCTGCACCAGCGCCCGCAGGTCGTCGGGCAGGACGTAGTCGCGACGGTGCAGGGCGGCCCGGGCCTTGGCGGCGCGGACCAGGTGGAGGGTGGCCCGCGGCGACGCGCCGAGCACCAGCTCGGGGGTCTGCCGGGTGGCGGCCGTGAGGGACACGGCGTAGCGCTGCACCGCGTCGGAGACGTGCACCTGGCCGACGATCGCGCACATCTTGCGGATCTCGGCGCTGTCGGTCACCGGCTCCAGGTCGTCGAGCGGACTGACCTCCCCGTGGTTGGCCAGCATGGCGATCTCCGCGGCAGGTACGGGGTAGCCGATCGAGACCCGGGCCAGGAAGCGGTCGCGCTGTGCCTCGGGGAGGGGGTAGGTGCCCTCCATCTCGACCGGGTTCTGGGTCGCGATCACCATGAACGGCGACTCCAGCTGGTAGGTGACGTTGTCGACGGTCACCTGGCGCTCGGCCATGCACTCGAGCAGCGCGGACTGGGTCTTGGGGGAGGCCCGGTTGATCTCGTCGCCGATCACGACGTTGGCGAACACGCCGCCGGGCCGGAACTCGAACTCGCGGGTCGACTGGTTGTAGACCGACACGCCGGTGATGTCGGACGGCAGCAGGTCCGGCGTGAACTGGATGCGGCGCACCGTCGAGTCGATGCTGCGGGCGAGGGCCTTGCTCAGCATGGTCTTGCCGACGCCGGGGACGTCCTCCAGCAGCAGGTGCCCCTCGGCCAGCAGGACGACGATCGCGGCGGAGACGACCTCTCCCTTGCCCTCGATCACCTTCTCCACGTTGGCCTGGATGCGGCCGGCAATGCGCGTGACGCTGTCGACGTCGGTGCTCGGCGACTCCACGGCTGTTCTCCCTTTGCTCAGCAGCCACCTCGCTGCGGTGGAGCAACCCTACGGCTCCGGTGGGCGCCACCGGCGCTCCACTTCTCCTCCACTCCGCTCCACCGGTGCTCCCAGCGCGCTGACCTGCGCTTTCAGGGTGCGCGGTGGTGCGAAACGCCGCAAGGAGTGGGGCGTTGGTGGTTGACGGTGGAGCAAAGTGGAGTACTGTGGGGGAAAGTGGAGGAACGGCGGAGTCCGGTGGGACGGCTGGGGGTGGCCCGATGCTCTTCATGGGCACCTACACCCCGAAGCTCGATGACAAGGGCCGCCTCTTCCTCCCGGCGAAGTTCAGAGATCGACTGGCGGAGGGCCTCGTGGTCACACAGGGACAGGACAAGTGCCTCGTCGTCTGGCCGACCGATGTCTTCGCCGAGGAGGCCGAGCGGCAAGCCGCCCGGCCGATGACCAACCGCGCCGCCCGGCGCTACGCCCGGGTGCTCTTCGCCGGTGGCGACGAGAGCACCCCCGACAAGCAGGGGCGGGTCGGCATCCCGGCCCACCTGCGCGAGTACGCCGGACTCGAGCGCGACGTCGTCGTGATCGGGGTCCGGGACCGCCTGGAGATCTGGAATCCGGCCGCATGGCGCGAGTTCCAGCTCGAGGCGCTGGAGGAGTTCGCCGACCTCGACGAGGACGACGACTAGGCCGACAGCGGCAGCGTCGACGCCGCGCCACCACAACAGAACAGCGGATCCGCAGGACGAGGTCTCAGCCCGTTCCCGCTCCCCGCGCCCTGTCTCCTGTAGCACCTTCCCCGGCCACAGGCGACAGGCGAGCCACCGCCTTCTGGGGCACCTTCCCCGGCACCAGACGGCATCCCGAACACCGGGACGGGAGCGGGCCGGGACCTGGCTCTGCGGATCCGCCGCATTTGAAGGCAGTCCATTCCCAGGGTCGAGGGGTCGAGAGCATGAGCGTTCGCACGCAGCCACCGGAGGTCTCCGGTGAGCGTCGCGTCCGTGAGCAGGCGCGCGATGCCCTCACCCTGATGGCGTTCTCCGCGACCCTGTCGCTCGGCTGCGCGCTCCTGCTCGTGCTGACCCACCTCGCGGGGCGCTGAGGCATGAGCTCCCCGCGCCACGTCCCCGTCCTGCTGGACCGGGTCGTCTCCCTCCTCGCGCCCGCACTCGACCGCGACGGCAGCGTGCTCGTCGATTGCACGCTCGGTCTCGGCGGACATAGCGAGGCCGTCCTCGAGCGCTGCCCCCGCGCCCGGGTCGTCGGCATCGACCGCGACCCGCGCGCGCTCGCGATGAGCCGCGAGCGGCTGGCGCCGTACGGCGACCGGTTCACCGGCGTCCAGGCGGTGTACGACGAGCTCGCGGACGTCGTCGCCGACCAGGGCCTCCCGCGGGACGGCGGGGTGGCCGCCGTGCTCTTCGACCTCGGCGTCTCCTCGATGCAGCTCGACCTGCCCGAGCGCGGCTTCGCCTACGCCGTCGACGCACCGCTGGACATGCGGATGGGGGACACCGGCCCGACCGCGGCCGACGTCCTCAACACCTACCCGGCGGCCGACCTGGCTCGGATCCTCAAGGAGTACGGCGAGGAGAGGATGGCGCGCCGCATCGCCGACGCCGTCGTCCGCGAACGCCAGCGCGAGCCGTTCACCAGCTCGGCGCGCCTGGTCGCCCTGCTGTACGACGTCATCCCGGCCCCGGCGCGCAGGACGGGAGGTCACCCCGCCAAGCGCACCTTCCAGGCGCTGCGGATGGAGGTCAACGACGAGCTGCGGGTGCTCCAGCGCGCGATCCCCGCGGCGGTCGAGGCGATCGGCGTCGGCGGCCGCGTGGTCGTCGAGTCCTACCACTCGCTGGAAGACCGGCTGGTCAAACGGGCCTTCGCCGCCGCCACCCGCCTCGACGTCCCCGAGGACCTGCCGTTCGTGCCCGAGGGCGCCGAGCCGGCCTACCGGCTGGTGACCCGGGGGGCCGAGCAGGCCACGCCCGAGGAGGTCGAGGAGAACCCTCGCGCCGCCTCCGTCCGACTGCGCGCCATCGAGCGCATCACCGCCAACACCCGTCCGAGCACGTCGTCTGGCAAGGGAGCCGAATAGACATGTCCTCCACCTCACCGCTGCGCAACCGGCTCCCGTACGTCGCCCCGCGCATCGCGCAGGCGGCGCTCCAGCGGGCCCGGCTGACCGTCGTCCCGCGGCGGCGCACCCAGGCGCCGCGGGTTCCGTTCGTGACCTTCGTCAGCATCATCCTGCTCGGCGGCGTCGTCGGGCTGCTGATGTTCAACACCTCGATGCAGCAGGCCTCCTTCCGCGAGACGGCGCTGCAGAACCAGGCGACCGATCTCGGCGCGCAGCAGGAGGCGCTGGAGATGGACCTCCAGGTGCTCAACGACCCGGCCCACGTCGCCGCGGCCGCCGAGAAGCTCGGCATGGTGATGCCGAGCGGCGGTGCCGGCGTCCTCCACCTCGGCTCCGGGAAGATCAGCGGCGACCCCCAGCCGGCCACGGGTGCCGACCGGCTTCCGCTCGAGCCGCCCGGCCCGCGTCGTCCGGCCGAGCTCGACCCGCCGCCGGTCAAGGAGCGGGTGAAGGCCGCCACGGACGGCGTGCCCGCCACCGTTCAGTGACCCTCGAGTCGTAGGTTGGAGCGCGTGAGCCGTCCCGTCCCGAGCCGCCTGCGGCGCCGTACCGGCGACGTCCTGCGGGGCTCGCCCCACCGGCGGATGCAGATCGGGTTCCTGCTCATCGCGATCGTGCTGTCCGTCTTCGCGGCCCGGCTGGTCCAGCTGCAGGGCGTCGACCCGCGCTCGTACGCCCAGATGGCGGCCGCCGAGGGCCAGCGGGTGGTGGCCCTGCCGGCGACCCGGGGCGAGATCCTGGACCGCAACGGCCAGCCGATGGCCGACACCGTGGCCGGCCGGATGGTGGTGGCCGACCCCAAGGTGACCAAGGAGGTCGCGCCGGAGCTGGCGACGATCCTGTCCGAGCGCCTCGGCGTCGACTACTTCGAGACGCTGCGCCGGCTTCGGGTCGAGGACAGCCGGTTCCAGTACATCGCCCGCCAGGTCCCGGCCAGCAAGGCCGAGAAGGTCGTCGCCGACGTCCAGGAGCAGTTCAAGGACGACAAGGGACGCCCGTTCGCCGGCCTGATGACCGAGCGGGACCCGCTGCGCACCTATCCCAACAAGTCGGTCGCGGCCAACCTGGTCGGCTTCCTCGGTGAGAACGGCAAGGAGGGCAAGGAGCGCGCCATCGTGGGCCTCGCCGGCCTGGAGGACTCCTTCAACGCCTATCTGTCGGGCAAGGACGGCGAGGCCCGCTACGAGGTCGGCGCCGGCAACCAGATCCCGCTCGGCGACAACACCGTGACTCCGGCCGTCGACGGCAAGAACCTCACCCTCACCATCGATCGCGACCTGCAGTACTACACGCAGCGGGTGCTCCAGCAGACGGTCACGAAGTCCGGCGGCGAGTCCGGCATCGCGGTGATCCAGGACACCCGCACCGGCGAGCTGCTGGCCCTGGCCGACTACCCGACGTACGACGCCGCGGACCCGTATCGCTACGACAAGGAGCTCTACCGCTCCTCCGCGCTCACCGACGTCTACGAGCCCGGCTCGGTCGAGAAGGTGCTGACCATCAGCGCGCTGGTCGACGCGGGCCTCGGCTTCAAGGAGCAGCGGTTCAAGGTGCCGGGGCAGCTGAACCGGCAGGACCGCCCGATCGGCGACTATTGGGACCACGGCACGCTCAAGCTCACCCTCGCCGGCATCCTCGCGAAGTCCTCGAACGTCGGCACCGTGCTCGCCGCCGACCAGTTCAAGAAGGGCCAGCTGCGCGGCTACCTCACCCGCTTCGGCCTCGGGGCGCGCACCGGACTCGGTCTCGGCGGCGAGACCCGCGGCATCGTGCCGCAGGGTGCGGCCTGGACCTCGCAGGTCGGCGACCGCATCGCGTTCGGCCAGTCGCTGTCGGTCAACGCGGTCCAGATGACCGCGGCGGTCAACACCATCGCCAACGGCGGGGTCCGCGTCGACCCGACCCTGGTCAAGGGGGCGGCCCGCACCGACGGGGGCACCGAGATCGGCACCGACGTCGCCACGAGCCGTCGCGTGATCAGCGAGGAGGCCGCGCGCGAGACGATGCTGATGATGGAGCGGGTCGTCGACCCCGACGCCGGGGTCGCCCCGCGGGCCGCGGTCCCGGGCTACCGCGTGGCCGGCAAGACCGGTACCGCCCAGCGCGTCGTCGACGGCCGGTACGACGGCAGCCTCTCGGTGTCCTTCGCCGGCTTCGCGCCGGCCGACGACCCGCGCTTCACCATCTACGTCGTGGTGCACCGCCCGCGCGCGGGCAGTGGCGGTGGCAGCGTCGCCGGCCCGGCGTTCGCCAAGCTGATGAGCCACACGCTGCGCCGCTACGGCGTCGCGCCCTCGGGCACCGAGCCCAACCAGACGCCGGTGGAGTGGTGACCACCGGCCCGGCGACCCGCCCCGCTCACCCACCCGTGACGCCGCTCGACGACATCGCCCGCGCCCTGGGGCTGGAGCCCGTCTTCGCGGGCGTCGACGTCCGCGGTGCGACGCTCGACTCGCGGCGGGTCCGCGCGGGCGATCTGTACGCCGCCCTGCCCGGATCGCGCGCCCACGGCGCCACCTTCGCCGACCAGGCCGCCGCATCCGGCGCGAGCGCGCTGCTCACCGACGCCGAGGGAGCCGCCCTCGCCGCAGGCACCGGGCTGCCCGCGCTGGTCGTCCCCGACCCCCGCGCCGTCCTGGGCACGGTGGCGGCACTGGTCTACGGCCGGCCCGCTGCGGCACTGCGGACCATCGGCGTCACCGGCACCCAGGGCAAGACCACCGTCACCCGGCTGCTCGACGGCGGTCTGCTCGCCGCGGGCGTCCGCAGTGCCGTGATCGGCACCGTCGGCACCCGGATCGCCGGCGAGGAGGTGCCGACCGCGCTGACCACGCCGGAGGCACCGGACCTGCACGGCCTGTTCGCGCGGATGCGCGAGCTCGACGTCACCGCCTGCGCCATGGAGGTCTCCAGCCACGCCCTGGTGCTGGGCCGCGTCGACGGCGTGGTCTTCGACGTCGCCGTCTTCACGAACCTCGGCCGCGACCATCTCGACTTCCATGCCGACGTCGAGGACTACTTCGCGGCGAAGGCGTCCCTGTTCACGCCCGAGCACGCCCGCCTCGGCCTGGTCTGCGTCGACGACGAGCACGGCCGGCGGCTCGCGGCGGAGGCCTCGATCCCGGTGCGCACCTACGCCGTCGGCCGCGGTGTCGACGGGGCCGACTGGACCGCGTCCTCGCTCGACCAGCGCCCCGACGGGTCCACCTTCACCGTGCACGGCCCCGCCGGCCGCACCGTCGCGGCGGCCGTCCCGCTGGCGGGGGAGTTCAACGTCGCCAACGCCCTCGCCGCGATCGCCGCGGCGGCCGAGGCGGGCCTCGACCCGCAGTCGGTCGCCGACGGGATCGCCCGGTCCGCCGGCGTACCCGGGCGCCTCGAGCGGATCGAGACCGGCCGCGACCTGACCGTCGTCGTCGACTACGCCCACAAGCCCGACGCCGTCGACGCCGTGCTGCGGACGCTGCGGCCGGTCACCCGTGGCAGGCTGATCATCGTGATCGGCGCCGGGGGGGACCGCGACCGCGGGAAGCGACCCGTCATGGGCGAGATCGCCGCCGAGCTCGCCGACCTGGTCGTGGTGACCGACGACAACCCCCGCACCGAGGATCCCGCGGCGATCCGCGCCGAGGTGCTCGCGGGCGCCCGCACCGGCGGCGCGGAGGTCGTCGAGATCGGCGACCGTCGCGAGGCGATCGCCACCGCCCTGCGCCGCTCCGCCCCCGGCGACGTCCTGCTCGTCGCGGGCAAGGGCCACGAGGCGGGGCAGGAGGTCAGCGGGGTCGTGCACCCCTTCGACGACCGCGACGTCGTCCGCGCGCTCCTCGCGGACCTGCCGGCCGATCCCTCCGGGGGCGAGGCGTGATCCCGCTCCCGCTCTCGGCCGTCGCCGAGATCGTCGGCGGCACCCTCCACGGCGCCGACGTCACCGTCTCCGCGCCCGCGTACGTCGACAGCCGGACCCCGCTCCCCGGCGGGCTGTTCGTCGCTGTCGTGGGGGAGCGGGTCGACGGCCACGACTACGCCGACGGCGCCCACGCCGTGCTCGGGAGCCGCCCGACGACGGCGCCCACGGTCGTCGTCACCGACCCGGTCGCCGCGCTGGGTCTGCTGGCCCGCCACGTGCTCGACCGGCTCGACACCGTCGTGCTCGCGATGACCGGTTCCCAGGGCAAGACCGGCACCAAGGACTACCTCGCGGCGGTCCTGCGCACCCTCGCCGGCGAGGGCGCCGTCGTGGCGACCGCCGCCAACAACAACAACGAGCTCGGGGTGCCCCTGACCGTGCTGCGCGCCGATGCCGGCACGCGCTTCCTGGTCGTCGAGATGGGCGCGCGCGGGGTCGGCCACCTCTCCTACCTGTGCGACATCGCGCCTCCGCGCATCGCCGCCGTGCTGAACGTCGGGACCGCCCACGTCGGCGAGTTCGGGGGCCGGGAGCAGATCGCCCGGGCCAAGGGCGAGCTGGTCGAGGCGCTCCCCGTCGACGGCACCGCCGTCCTCAACGCCGACGACCCGCTGGTGGCCGCGATGGGGCCCCGGACCCGCGCCCGGGTCGTCACCTTCGGCGAGGGCGGCGACCTGCGCTGGCGGGGCACCGCGCTCGACGTGCTGGGCCGGCCCGCCTTCGAGCTCGGGCAGGGAGAGGAATGGCACCAGGTCGCCCTGCTGCAGACCGGACCGCACCAGGTCCTGAACGCCGCCGCCGCGGCGGCCATGGCCATGACCGCCGGCTTCCCCCTGGCCGATGTCGCCCGCGCGCTGGGCGAGGCCGGGCCGACGTCGCGGTGGCGGATGGAGATCGGCGAGCGTGCTGACGGGCTGGTCGTCGTCAACGACGCCTACAACGCCAACCCCGACTCGATGCGGGCGGCATTGGAGGCCCTGGTCGCGATCGGCCGCGGCGACCCGAGCCGGCCCCGTCGTACCGTCGCCGTGCTGGGGGAGATGCGTGAGCTCGGCGCCGAGCACGACGCCGCCCACCGAGCCGTCGGCCGCTCGGCGGCCGCGCTGGGCGTCGACGTCCTGGTGGTGGTCGGTGACGCTGCCCGCGGCATCGCGGAGGGGGCCGCGGACGGCCCCGGTGAGGTGATCGTCACGGCGGGGCGTGAGGAAGCGACGGCCTGGGTGCGGCAGAATGCCGGGGCGGAGGACGTCGTCCTCGTCAAGGCGTCGCGCGGCGTCGCCTTGGAAGTCGTGGCAGAGGCGATCTTGACGAGCAGCGTGACGAGTAGCACCGAGGAGACGACGGCGTGAGAGCGATCCTGCTCGGCGGGGGCATCGCCCTGCTGATCTCGCTGCTCGGCACCCGGGTGGCGATCAATGCGTTCACCAAGCTGGGCTACGGGCAGGAGATCCGCGAGGACGGCCCGACCAGCCACCACACCAAGCGCGGCACGCCCGTCATGGGCGGGGTGGTCATCATCCTGGCCGCGGTCATCGGCTACTTCGCGGCCAAGCTGATCACGCTGACCGCCCCGAGCGCGTCGGCCCTGCTGTTGCTGTTCCTGTTCGTCGGGATGGGCCTGGTCGGCTTCCTCGACGACTTCATCAAGATCTTCAAGAAGCGCAGCCTGGGCCTGCGCAGCAAGGCCAAGATGGCCGGGCAGACGGTGATCGCGCTGGTCTTCGGCTGGCTCGCCCTCTCGCCGATGCTGGAGGACTCGCACGGCCGCACCCCGGCCAGCGAGAAGGTCTCCTTCCTGCGCGAGCTCGACTGGTTCGTGCTGCCGACCGTCCTGGCGCTGCTGCTGATCTGGCTGTTCGTCGCCGGCTTCAGCAACGCCGTCAACCTCACCGATGGTCTCGACGGCCTGGCCGCCGGGGCGTCGGTGATGGTCTTCGGCGCCTATACGCTGGTCAACATCTGGCAGAGCAACCAGTTCTGCCAGGAGGAGCCGAGCGCCACCTGCTACAACGTGCGTGACCCGCTCGACCTGGCGATCATCGCGGCGGCGATCACCGGTGCCTGCTTCGGCTTCCTGTGGTGGAACGCCTCGCCGGCCAAGATCTTCATGGGCGACACCGGCTCGCTCGCGCTCGGCAGTGCACTGGCCGGGTTCGCGATCCTCACCCGCACCGAGCTGCTGCTGGTCATCCTCGGCGGCCTGTTCGTCCTGGAGACGGTCTCGGTGATGTTGCAGGTGGGCTTCTTCAAGCTGTCCAAGGGCCGGCGGATCTTCCGGATGGCGCCGATCCACCACCACTTCGAGATGCTCGGCTGGGAGCAGGTCACCGTGGTGATCCGGTTCTGGATCATCACCGGCCTGTTCGTCGCCACCGGCCTCGGCATCTTCTACGCCGAATGGGTCTCCCGGCTCTGATGACCGACGCGAACCGGCCCGATGTCACCACCCTGGGCCGCACCGACTCCTGGGCGGGCGTGCGTGCCGTCGTCGCCGGCTTCGGCACCAGCGGCGCCGCGGTCGTCGACAACCTGCTCTTCCTGGGCGCCGACGTGCACGCCGTCGCCGAGTCGCTGAGCCCGCGGCTGCGCGAGCGGGCCGAGCTGCTGGAGAGTCTCGGCGCCCGGATCGACGCGCGCGAGGGTGCGACGGCGGGCCTGCCCGGCCAGGCCGACGTCCTCGTCGTCTCCCCGGGCTTCCGCCCGGACGCGCCGATCATCGTCGCGGCCCGGGAGCGCGGCGTACCCGTGTGGGGGGAGGTCGAGCTCGCCTGGCGGCTGCGCGACCCCGAGCGGCCCGC
Organism: Nocardioides sp. L-11A; assembly: GCA_029961745.1. NCBI lineage: Bacteria > Bacillati > Actinomycetota > Actinomycetes > Propionibacteriales > Nocardioidaceae > Nocardioides > Nocardioides sp. L-11A. Next base: position 3,339,506 of record CP124680.1, on the reverse strand, counting down.
GCCCTGGCTGTGCGTCACCGGCACCAACGGCAAGACCACGACCGTGCAGATGCTCGACAGCATCCTGCGGGCGGCCGGATTGCGCAGCGTCGCGGCCGGCAACGTCGGCCTGCCGCTGACCGAGGCCGTCATGGACCCCGAGCCGTACGACGTGATCGCCGTGGAGCTGTCGAGCTTCCAGCTCCACTACACCGACTCGATGTCGGCGGAGAGCGCCGTCGTGCTCAACGTCGCCGAGGACCACCTCGACTGGTACGCCGGGCCGTCCGGCATGGACGACTACGCCCGCGACAAGGGGCGGATCTACGAGAACGTCCAGCGTGCGTGCGTCTACAACGTCGCGGATCCCGCCACCGAGCGGCTGGTCCGCGAGGCCGATGTCATCGAGGGAGCGCGGGCCATCGGCTTCACCCTCGGTACGCCGGCGGCGGGGATGCTCGGCGTGGTCGAGGACATCCTGGTCGACCGTGCGTTCGTCGAGGAGCGCGCCACAAGCGCGGCCGAGCTGTGCACCCTCGCCGACCTCGCCTCGTCGGCGCCGCACTTCGTCGCCAACGCCCTCGCCGCTGCCGCGCTCGCGCGCGCCCACGGCATCAGCCAGGCCGCCGTACGCGACGGGCTGCGGTCCTTCCGCCCGGACGGTCATCGGATCGCGGCGGTCGCCGAGCACGACGGGATCACCTGGGTCGACGACTCCAAGGCCACCAACCCCCACGCGGCGGCGTCCTCACTGGCGGCGTTCGAGCCGGTCGTGTGGGTCGCCGGCGGACTCGCCAAGGGGGCCTCCTTCGACGACCTGGTCCGCGCCGTCGGCGGCCGGCTGCGCACGGCCGTCCTGATCGGCCGGGACCGACCGGTGATCGCGGAGGCGCTTTCGCGACACGCACCCGATGTGCCCGTGATCGAGGTCGAGACCCCCGAGACTGGAGCCGTCGGAGAGCTCGACCTGATGAGGCGCGTCGTCGCCGCCGCTGCCGGGGTCGCCCAACCGGGCGACACGGTCCTGCTGGCGCCGGGATGCGCCTCGATGGACCAGTTCACCGACTACGCCGCGCGGGGCGACGCCTTCGCCGCGGCGGTGCGGGACCACGTCAGCGGCTGAGCAGCAGCGAGGCAGGAGCAAGGGGGAGCGACATCACCACCGCCAACCCCGAGACGACCAGGTCCGAGACGACCGGGCCCGAACGACTCCGCCTCGGCCTCCTCCGCTCACGCGCCCGCCGCCCGGGCTGGCTGAGCGCCCTCAAGGACGCGCTCGACCGCCCGCTCACGACCTACTACCTGCTCCTCGGCGCCACCGCGCTGCTGCTCGTGATCGGCCTGATCATGGTGCTCAGTGCGTCGAGCGTGCGGGCCTACCGCGAGACCGGCGACTCCTACACGATCGTGCGCCGCCAGCTGATGTGGGTCGTGATCGGCGTGCCCTGCGCCTTCATCGCCTCGCGGGTGTCCGTGCGCTGGGTGCGCGGCCTGGCCTATCCCGCGTTCTCGATCTCGCTCGCGCTGCTCATCGTGACCGCGTTCGCCGGGCGGGAGGTCAATGGCAACACCAACTGGCTGGTGCTCGGCCCGATCCAGGTGCAGCCCTCCGAGATCGCGAAGCTCTCGCTGATCATCTGGGCCAGCCACATCTACGCCAACAAGGAGCGTCGGCTGGGCAGCCTGCACCAGATGCTGGTACCGGTGGTCCCCGGCATGGTGCTCGCGACCGGGCTGGTCGTGGTCGGCAAGGACCTCGGCACCGCGCTGATCTTCTTCGCCCTGCTGGTCGCGATGCTCTGGGTCGTCGGTGCGCCGGGACGGCTGTTCGGTCTGGTGTTCGCCGTCGTGAGCGTCGCGGCGCTGGCCCTGGCCGCGACCTCGCCCACCCGCCTGGCGCGCATCGCCACCTTCGCGGATCCGTTCCAGGACTACCACGGCACCGGCTGGCAGCCCGCCCACGGTCTCTACGCCATGGCCAGCGGCGGCGTCCTCGGCGAGGGCATCGGCGCGAGCCAGCAGAAGTGGGGCCAGTTGCCCGAGGCGCACACCGACTTCATCTTCGCCGTGCTCGGCGAGGAGCTCGGCCTGATCGGCACGCTGCTGGTGATCGGGCTGTTCCTCGTCCTCGCCTACGCAGGCGTCCGCGTCGCCCGCGAGACCAAGCAGCCGTTCGTGCGCTACTGCACCTTCGGCATCGTGGTGTGGCTGCTGTGCCAGATGATCATCAACGTCGGCATGGTGCTGGCGCTGCTCCCGGTGATCGGCATCCCTCTCCCCCTGGTGTCCTACGGCGGCTCCAGCCTGCTCCCGACGCTGAGCGCCCTCGGTCTGGTCATCGGCTTCGCCCGGCGCGAGCCGGCGGCCGCGCGCGCCCTGGCCCAGCGCCGCCGGGCCCGGTCCGCCGGGCTCTCCGCTCGCGGGTAGGTTCTGCCGCGTGAGGATTCTTCTGGCCGGCGGGGGGACGGCGGGGCACACCTCGCCGCTGCTCGCCACCGCCGACGCCCTGCGCCGACTCGACCCGGACGCCGAGATCACCTGCCTCGGCACGCCGCGCGGCCTGGAGAACCGGGTCGTGCCGGCCGCCGGCTACCCGCTGCGGCTGGTGCCGCCGGTGCCGCTGCCGCGCAAGCCCGGCAAGGACCTCGCCCTCGTGCCGCAGCGCCTGCGGGGCGCGGTCAAGGCCGCGCTCGAGGTCGTCGACGAGATCCGTCCCGACGTGATCGTCGGCTATGGCGGCTACGTCTCGATGCCGGCGTACGTCGCCGCCCGACGTCGCCGACTGCCGCTGGTCGTCCACGAGCAGAACGCGCTGCCCGGCATCGCCAACAAGGTCGGCGCCCGCGTCGCCGCGCGGGTCGCGGTGAGCTTCCCCGACACGCCGCTGCGCAACGCCGAGTACGTCGGCCTGCCGATCCGACGGATGATCTCGACCCTGGACCGGCCGGCCCTGCGTGCCGAGGCGCGGGCCTTCTTCGGTCTCGACCCCGACCTGCCGACGCTCGTCGTCACCGGCGGCTCGCAGGGTGCGCGGCGGCTCAACCAGGCCGTCAGCGGCGCGGCGGCCGCGCTCGGCTCCGCCGGGGTCCAGGTCCTGCACGTCATCGGGCCCAACGGCGCGGGCGACCCGAGCTGGACCGAGCCGGTCCCGACCGGCGTGCCCTACGTCGTGCTGCCCTTCGTCGAGCGGATGGACCTCGCCCTGGCCGCGGCCGACCTGATGGTCTGCCGCTCCGGCGCGTCCAGTGTCGTCGAGGCGGCCGCCACCGGCGTACCCGCGATCTTCGTGCCGCTGCCGATCGGCAACGGCGAGCAGGCCCTCAACGCCCGTCCTGTCGTGGACGCCGGCGGAGCGCTGCTCGTCGAGGACGCCTCCTTCAGCGCCGACTACGTCGCCGACACGGTGCCCGCCCTGGCCACCGACGCCGACCGGCTGGCCCGGATGGGCACCGCGGCAGCCGACCTGGTGCCGCGCGACGCCGACGACCGGCTGGCCAGGATCATCCGGGACGCGGTGCGGTGAAGATCCCGGTCCCCGACGAGATCCTGCCCGCGGACCGCCTCGGCCACGTCCACTTCGTCGGCATCGGCGGCGCCGGGCTGTCCGGCATCGCGCGGCTGATGCACCAGGCCGGTGTCCCCGTCAGCGGCAGCGACGTGAGCGACTCGGCCGTGGTCCGCGCCCTGCGCGCCGAGGGGATCACCGTCCACCTGGGCCACGCCGCCGACCACCTCACCGGCGTCGACACCGTGGTCGCGACGACCGCGGCCCGCGAGGACAACCCCGAGATCGTCGCCGCGCTCGACCGCGGGCTGCGCCTGTGGCCGCGCTCCGCGGGTCTCCAATCCGTCCTGCTCGGCCGCGACGTAGTCGCCGTCGCCGGCACGCACGGCAAGACCACGACCACCGCGATGACGGTCGTCGCCCTGCAGGAGGCCGGTCTCGACCCCACCTTCGCGATCGGCGCCGAGGTCGAGAGCCTGGGCACCAATGCCCGGCTCGGCACCGGACCCGTAGCGGTGGTCGAGGCCGACGAGTCCGACGGCGCCTTCCTCGTCTACACCCCGCGCATCGCCGTCGTCACCAACGTCGACGCCGACCACCTCGACCACTGGGGGAGCGAGGATGCCTACGAGGCCGCCTTCGCGGAGTTCGTGGGCCGCGCCGAGGTCACCCTCGCCGAGCGGGCCGACCTGACCGAGCGGACCGTCGGCTTCGCCGCCGACGCCCGGCTGCGCGGCCACGACCTCGTCATCGAGGGCGGCCGCACCCGGTTCCGGGTCGCGCGCGACGGTGCGGATCTCGGCGCCGTCGAGCTCGCTGTCCCGGGGCGCCACTACGCGCAGGACGCCCTGCTCGCGCTGGCCGTCGGCCTCGAGCTCGGGCTGGACCCGACCAGGCTCGCGGCCGGGCTGGCGAAGCACCGCGGGGCCAAGCGCCGCATGGAGCTGGTCGGATCGGTGGACGCGGCCGGCGGTGCCATCCGCGTCTACGACTCCTACGCCCACCACCCCAGCGAGATCCGCGGGGACCTCGAGGCCGCCCGGTCTCTGGTCGCGGGCGAGGGTCGTCTGGTGGTGTGCTTCCAGCCCCACCTGGTCTCCCGCACCCGCATCTTCGGCGAGCAGATGGGCCGGGAGCTCGGCGCCGCCGACGAGGTGGTGGTGATGGACGTGTACGTCGCTCGTGAGGACCCCGACCCCGAGGTCACCGGGGCCCTGGTGGCCGCTGCCGTGCCGGCGCCCGCCGGGCGGACCCGCTTCGTCCCCGACCGTGCGGCCGTGGTCGACACGGTGGTGGGACTGGCCCGCCCGGGCGACCTCGTGCTCACCCTCGGTGCCGGTGACGTGACGACCCTCGCGCCCCTGGTGGTCGCCGCGCTCAGGGAGGCGAAGCCGCGTGGGAGCGAAGCGACCGACCGCAGGCGGGGCGATGGCGAGGGGTAGCGGCCGCGCCCGCGGGGCGAAGGCCGGATCCCAGGAGCGGATGCGCAGGGCGTTCGCGCGCCGTCAGCGGGCTCGTCGCTGGCTGACCTGGCGCTACGTCCTCGCCGCGGTCCTGCTCGTCGTCGCGCTCGGCTTCGGCACCTACGCCGTCTACTTCTCGCCCTGGCTGCGCGCCGACGCGGTCCAGGTGATCGGCAACGCCCAGCTGTCCGAGAAGCAGGTCCTCGCCACGGCCGACGTACCGCTCGGCGGGCCGCTCGCGACCGTCGACCTGCGCGCGATCGAGGTGCGGCTGCGCTCCCTCGCCACGGTCAAGTCGGTCGACGTCTCGCGCACCTGGCCGCACGATGTCCGGATCGAGATCGTCGAGCGCACCCCGGTCGCGGTGCTCGACCGCGGCGACCGGCTCACCAACCTCGACGCCGCAGGTGTCGCCTTCGGACGCCTCGACAAGGCCCCGGCGGGCCTGCCCCGGGTCAAGGTCGGACCGGGCGCCGACGGCGACGCGCTCGCCGAGGGTGCCGCCGTGGTCGTGGCGCTCGACCCTGCGGTGTCCGAGCTCGTCGACTTCGTCGAGGTCCGCACCGTCGACGAGATCGACCTGCACCTGCGCGACGGTCGGCTGGTGCGGTGGGGGAGCGCGGAGCAGGCCGACGACAAGGCCGCCGTGCTGCTCGAGCTACTCGGCGTCGACGCGAAGGTCTACGACGTCTCGGTGCCCGGCGCCCCGACCACCCGCTGAGGCCGGCGCCCGTTGCGGCGCTCCCACGTGGTCCAGCCGACCAGCACGACCGCCACGCACAGGCCGCCGGCGATGATGTCGACGACATAGTGCTCGGCGTAGTAGACCAGCATGAACGACATCGCCAGTGGATAGAGCGCGAGCAGCCACCGCCAGCGGCCCCGCAGTCGGCTGATCGCCCAGGCGGCCACCAGGATCGAGATGCCCGCGTGCAGTGACGGCATCGCCGCGACCTGGTTGCCCACCGCCGAGATGCTCTGGTGGGTGCCACCACCACCGCCGCCTCCGCCGCGGCCGAACTCCCACCAGCCGCGGCCGGTGATCCGGGCGATGCCGTCGCTGAGGTGCCCGTCGCGCGAGGCCATCCACGGCGGTGCCATCGGGTAGACGATGTAGATCGTCAGGGCGAGGAAGTTGAGCGACAGGTAGCGGCGCATGTAGCGGATCCACTCGAACCGGTTGCGCATCCACAGCACCGCGGCGATCGTCAGGGCCACGAAGAAGTGCGAGTAGTACACCGTCGTCAGCAGGACGTCGTACCAGGCGGGCGCGGAGGCCCGGATGCACGGCTCGCCGCACAGCCGCGTCTGGAGCCACTCCGTGGGCAGCGTGCCGCCGAACAGCCACCGGTCGGCGTCGATCGGCTCGGTCACGTGCACCGACACGAAACCCAGGTCGTCGGAGATCCCGCGGCTGTAGAGGTAGAGCAGGAGAAGCGCCAGCGGGAGCGACCAGTCGCGCAGGAAGGCGAGGTGCTCGCGCACCGGCTTGCGCACGTCCCAGGCGATCGTGAGCAGCCACAGCCAGATGACGGCGACCCAGGACTGCTTGGGGAGCCCGACCGTGACGATGTAGGCACCCAGCGCGCCGGCGTACACCAGCAGCGGGACGGCCCGCGTCGCGATCGGGGACAGGGTCTCCGCCCTGCCCGTGGCCTCTGTCACTGTCACCTCCGCGGTGAAGACTAGGGCGTGCCTCCCAAGGCGCCTGTCGCGGGGACTTTCTCGTGACCCGTCCACCGCCGGTCGGCGTGTCTGCGCGATCACGCGCGGCGCTGTACCTACTGTCATGACCACGACGAGGTTGACATAACTATAACCCTCAGGTTGAGGGTAAGGGTTGTGACGACACGCCGGGACGGCCGCCGGGGAAGGGTGGCCGACCGCACGCGCTCGACAAGCGGGTCGAACTGCTCGACCCCCACAGACGACGACTGACAGACAACCACCCTGGAGAGGTGACGCCGCCGTGGCAGCTGCACAGAACTACCTGGCCATCATCAAGGTCGTCGGCATCGGTGGTGGCGGCGTCAACGCCGTCAACCGGATGATCGAGGTCGGCCTCAAGGGCGTCGAGTTCATCGCGATCAACACCGACGCGCAGGCGCTGCTGATGAGCGACGCCGACGTCAAGCTCGACATCGGCCGCGAGCTCACCCGCGGCCTGGGTGCCGGCGCCAACCCGGACGTCGGCGGCAAGGCCGCCGAGGACCACGCGGAGGAGATCGAGGAGGTGCTCAAGGGCGCCGACATGGTCTTCGTCACCGCCGGCGAGGGCGGCGGCACCGGCACCGGCGGCGCGCCCGTCGTGGCCCGGATCGCCCGCTCGCTCGGCGCGCTGACGATCGGTGTCGTGACCCGGCCCTTCACCTTCGAGGGCGCGCGCCGCAAGAAGTCCGCCGACGAGGGGATCGAGCGACTCCGCGAGGAGGTCGACACCCTCATCGTGATCCCCAACGACCGGCTGCTGCAGATCTCCGACCGCAACGTGTCGATGCTCGATGCGTTCAAGCAGGCCGACCAGGTCCTGCTGCAGGGCGTCTCCGGCATCACCGACCTGATCACGACGCCGGGCCTGATCAACGTCGACTTCGCCGACGTCAAGGCGGTCATGAGCAACGCCGGCTCCGCGCTGATGGGCATCGGCTCCGCGCGCGGCGAGGACCGCGCGCTGGCCGCGGCCGAGATGGCGATCAGCAGCCCGCTGCTGGAGGCCTCGATCGACGGCGCCCACGGCGTCCTGCTCTCGATCGCGGGCGGGTCCGACCTCGGCATCTTCGAGATCAACGAGGCCGCGGCGATGGTGGCCGACGCGGTGCACGCCGACGCCAACATCATCTTCGGCACGATCATCGACGACGCGCTCGGCGACGAGGTCCGGGTGACGGTCATCGCCGCCGGCTTCGACGGTGGCCTGCCCAAGCGTCGCGAGGAGTCCGTGGTCCGCCGCCCGCAGCAGGCCCCGGCGACACAGGTGCCCGCCCGCTCGGCCGCCTCGCCGTCCGCCCCGTCGTCGCCGGCCACTCCGGCTCCGGCTCGCGAGTCCGCGCCGGCCGCCGAGCCGCAGTCCGACCCGCAGCCGGTCGGCGCCCGGAGCAACCCGGCGCCCCTGCAGTTCGACGACGGCGACGACCTGGACGTGCCCGACTTCCTCAAGTGACGTGTTCGCCTTCCGTGAGACCCTCGCCCTCGACCCGGATCCCGCCAGCGGGAGCCGGGTCGAGGTCGCGTTCACGGACGTGTCGCTCGACCTGCGGGAGGGGGACCGGCTGGGCGCCGCCCTCGCCGCGCTGAGCGACGCCGCCGGGGTGCCCTTCTCTCGTCTGGACCAGGTCCACGGCGCCGCCGTCGTCGCGGTCACCGGCCCGGCCGACGAGCTCCCGTCAGCCGACGGACAGGTCGCCGCCGCTCGCGGCGTCGGCCTCATGGTCCGGGTCGCCGACTGCGTGCCGGTCGTCCTGGCCGACCCGACGGCCGGCGTCCTCGGGGCCGCCCACGCCGGTCGCCGCGGCGTCGAGCTCGATGTCGTGACCCGCACCGTCGAAGGGATGCGCGCCCTCGGTGCCGCCGACATCGTCGCCTGGGTCGGCCCGCACATCTGCGGGCGCTGCTACGAGGTTCCCGCCACGATGCGTGAGGAGGTCGCGGCGGCCGTGCCGACGACATACGCCGAGACCAGTTGGGGCACCCCCGCCCTCGACCTCGGGGCGGGCGTGAGCGCCCAGCTCGCCGCGGCCGGCGTCGCCGCGACCAGGGTGCCCGGGTGCACCCTGGAAGACCGGCGGTTCCACTCCCATCGGCGCGACGGTGCCGCGGCCGGACGCTTCGCCGGGCTGGTGTGGCTGTCATGAGCACGGATCGCGCCGCCGAGCTGCGCACCCGCCTCGCCGCCGTCCGGGAGCGGATCGCCCGCGCCGCGACCGACGTGGGCCGGCCCGGCGACGAGGTCGCTCTCGTCGTCGTCACCAAGTTCTTCCCCGCCGCCGACGTGCGGCTGCTCGCCGGGCTCGGGGTCACCGACGTGGGGGAGAACCGCCACCAGGAGGCGGAGGCCAAGGCGGCCGAGTGCGCCGACCTCGGCCTGCGCTGGCACTTCATCGGTGGGCTGCAGTCCAACAAGGCCGCCGCCGTCGCCCGCTATGCCGACGTGGTCGAGTCGGTCGACCGCGCCGCCCTCGTCCCGCGGCTGGCCCGGGGAGCGGCCGATGCCGGACGCGTCGTCGACGTCCTGCTCCAGGTCAGCCTCGACCCGCCCGGTCGCGACCATCGTGCGGGCGCCGACCCCGCGACCCTGCCGGCCCTGGCCGACGAGGTCGCCCGCACCCCGGAGCTGCGGCTGCGCGGCCTGATGGCCGTGGCACCGCTGGACGACGACCCCGCCCTGGCCTTCGCGCGGCTCGCCGGGATCCGCGCCGACTTCCTGTCCCGTCACCCCGACGCGACCGTTCTCTCGGCCGGGATGAGCGGCGACCTGGAGGCGGCGATCACCGTCGGCGCGACACACGTGCGCGTCGGCTCCGCGGTCCTCGGATCGAGGCCCGAGGTCAAGTAATGTCCACAACATCAGACATCTCCGGGACCCGGGGATGCGGATCACGGAGGCAAGACTCATGAGCGGTGCGATGCGCAGGATCGGCGAGTACCTCGGCCTGCTGGAGGACACCGGCTACGACGAGGCTGGCTATGACGACGAGGGCGCCGAGGCGACCGAGCCGTCGCGCGGACGTGCCCCCCGCGAGGGACGACCGGAGCGCCCGGTCCGCGCCGTACCGTCCGGCGGTGTGTCCGGAAGTGTCGCCGACCTCGAGGAGCGCCGTCGCCCCGTGGCGGTCGCGCCCCAGCCGGTCGTCGCGGAGCTCTCCCGGATCACGACCCTCCACCCGACCACCTACAACGAGGCGCGCTCGATCGGCGAGGAGTACCGCGAGGGCACCCCGGTGATCATGAACCTCACCGAGATGGACGACGCCGACGCCAAGCGGCTGGTCGACTTCGCTGCCGGCCTCATCTTCGCGACCCGCGGCAGCATCGAGCGCGTCACCAACAAGGTGTTCCTGCTCTCGCCGCCCAATGTCACGGTCGCCGCCGAGGACAAGCAGGCCATCGCCGCGGACGGCTTCTTCAACCAGAGCTGAGTTGTTTGGCGCGAGCGTGTCGCCTGTCGGCCGGCGCCGCACGGTCCTCGCTGCGCTCGGACCGCGGACCCCGACCGACGCGCTTCGCGCGGGCGCCACGCTGCCGCGCTCGCCGTTGCCTCGCCTAGGTCCACCCTCCGCCTGGCGGCAAGACCGAGTGGGTGGGCCGAGCGTGTCGCCGATCGAGTGAGGCCGCACGGTCCTCGCCGCACTCGATGCGCTTCGCGCGGGCGACACGCTGCCGGCCGCGCGGTTGCCTTGCGTAGGTCACACCTTCGCTTGGCGGCAACACGGTCCGAGGCGGGGCCGGGGGGCAATCGTCGAGACGCTGGTGGGCGCTGCGTCTGTCGGCGGCGCACCCGGTAGGTTTTCGGGTGTGACGACTGTCGGCTGGATCATCGAGGGCGTGCTGTTCGCCTTCATCGCGTTCCTGTGGGTGCGCTTCATCACCGACTGGGTCCAGGTGTTCGCGCGGGCCTGGGAGCCTCGGGGGCCGGTGCTGGTCTTCCTGGAGCTGGCCTACACCGTCACGGACCCGCCGATCAACGGTCTGCGCAAGGTGATCAAGCCGATCCGGATCGGCAACTTCGCCCTGGACATCAGCTTCATCCTGGTCATGATCCTGGCCTACGTCCTGCTCTCCGTGAACCGCTCGGCGCTGTTGCTGTGATACTGCTGTGACGCCAGTGGTGACCGCGCCACTGGTCCGGACCGCGTTTCACGCGGGGGCCGCGGATGCCGTCCTCGCCCGTGCAAGCGCTATGGTTCGTGAAGGCATATTGTCGAACTTTCTTCCGCATAGATTGGTGAGGTCATGCCCCTGACGCCTGAGGACGTGAGCAACAAGCGCTTTACGCCGGTTCGGCTGCGCGAGGGCTACGACATGGGCGAGGTCGACCAGTTCCTTGACGAGGTGGAGGCGGAGCTCGCTCGCCTGACCCAGGAGAACGACGACCTCCGCGCGAAGCTCGCCGCTGCCCAGGCCGGCACGTCGCCCGCGACGTTCGACGCCCCCACGCAGCTGGCGCCCGTGCCCGAGATCGTTCCCGAGCCGCCCGCCCCGGTCGAGGTCCCTGCTCCGGTCGAGCCCGTCGCCGCGGCGGCTCCCGTGCCCGTCCCCACCCCCACCGGTGGCGTCGAGACGATCCGCGTCGAGACCGTTCCCGAGGCGTCCAACGCCGCGGCCCGTCTCCTCGAGATCGCGACCCGCAACGCCGACGAGCTCGTCGAGGACGCCAAGAACGAGGCCGACAAGATCGTCGGCGAGGCCCGGACCAAGTCCGACCGCCTCGCCTCCGAGGCCAAGATCAAGTCCGACCGACTCGAGTCCGACGCCCGGACCCGCGCCGAGATGCTCGACGCTGAGACCGCCGAGCGGCGTGCGCAGCTCTTCGGCGACCTCGAGAAGGAGCGCGACAAGCTCTCCGCAGAGGTGGAGACCCTGCGCTCGTTCGAGCGCGAGTACCGCTCCCGCCTCAAGAGCTACTTCACCCAGCAGCTCGAGTCACTCCAGACGCCGGGCGACACCCTGGCGCCCGTCGAGGAGACGCCGGCCCCCAAGCGGCTGCGCTCGATCCTCGGCGAAGAGGAGGCCTGAGCCCCGGCTCAGCCACCGATCGCTCCTCGAGACCGGTCGTCCCGCTCCGGCGGGTCGACCGGTCTCGCCTTTCTCCGGGGCTCGCCCGCGCGGTGTGGCTGCTTGGACCGCTTCGCCGCACCCGCTACCCTCCGCAGCACGCCCACCGCTCGCTGGCGCGTGGGTCGCCGCCCTTGAGGAGTGCTTCATGGCCCGCAGCACGAAGAAGTCGTTGGCCGGTCAGGCCGCAACCGCTGCCCGAAAGATCATCCGCCCACGGAAGACGACGGCCGGCGCAGCGGCCCCGGCGAAGAAGGCGGCCCCGGCGAAGAAGGCGGCCCCGGCGAAGAAGGCGGCCCCGGCGAAGAAGGCGGCCCCGGCGAAGAAGGCGGCCCCGGCGAAGAAGGCGGCCCCGGCGAAGAAGGCGGCCCCGGCGAAGAAGGCGGCCCCGGCGAAGAAGGCGGCCCCGGCGAAGAAGGCCGCCCCGGCCAAGAAGGCCGCCCCGGCCAAGAAGGCGGCCCCGGCGAAGAAGGCCGCCCCGGCCAAGAAGGCCGCCCCGGCCAAGAAGGCCGCCCCGGCCAAGAAGGCCGCCCCGGCCAAGAAGGCCGCCCCGGCCAAGAAGGCCGCCCCGGCCAAGAAGGCCGCCCCGGCCAAGAAGGCCGCCCCGGCCAAGAAGGCCGCCCCGACGAAGAAGGTGACTCCGACGAAGAAGGCTCCGGCCAAGAAGGCCACCCCCGCATCCCTGGTCGTACTCGACCACGAGGACGCCTGGTCCGCGGCCGAGCTCGCCGAGGTGCTGGCCGAGCTCCACGAGCAGCGCGAGGCGAGCGCCCGGATCCTCGAGGAGCAGGAGGCCGACCTGAGTGGCCTGCTGCGCGACTCCGGCGACGGCGCCGGCCAGGACCAGGCCGACCTTGGAGCGACCAGCTTCGAGCGCGACCACGAGCTCACCGTTCTCAACCACGAGCGGGAGAAGGTCGCGCAGATCGACCGGGCCCTGGCGCGCATCGACGACGGCACGTACGGCGTGTGCGAGTCCTGCGGCAACCCGATCGGCAAGATGCGGCTGATGGCCTTCCCGCGTGCCACACTGTGCATGACATGCAAGCAGCGCGAGGAACGCCGGTAGACCACCGCGACGACGGACCCGGCCGGACCGGATCAGGCTTCCTCGCCCGCCCGCGGAGCTGGCTCCTCTTCATCACCGTCGCCGTCGTCATGGTCGCGATCGACCAGGTCGCGAAGGTCCTGGCGGTCCGCAACCTCACCGGCGAGCCGGACGTCGAGGTGGTCGGCGAGCTGCTGCAGCTGCACCTGACCTACAACCCGGGAGCGGCGTTCAGCCTCGGGACCAGGTTCACGGTCGCCATCGCCTGCCTCGCCTGCGTGGCGACCCTGGTGGTGCTCTGGGTCAGCCGGCGCGTCGCCAGCCCGGTCTGGGCGGTGGGCCTGGGACTCCTGCTCGCCGGCATCGACGGCAACCTGATCGACCGGTTGTTCCGCGACCCGGCTCCCTTCCGCGGGCATGTCGTCGACTTCCTGATGCTGCCGAACTGGCCGGTCTTCAACGTCGCCGACATCTGCATCAACGTCGGTGTCGGCCTGATCCTGCTCCAGGTGCTGCGTGGCGTGAATCTCGACGGCTCGCGAGTCGAGCCGCGTGACGCGGACCGACCCGAGGCCGAGGACGAGCCTGCGGCCGGGGACGTCGAGGAGGACCGGTGAGCGGCGCGGTCGACCACCGCAGCCTGCCGGTCCCCGACAGCCTCGACGGCGAGCGGGTCGACGTCGTCATGGCGCAGCTCTTCGGTGTCTCCCGGACCCGGGCCGCCGAGCTGGTCGCCCAGGACCTGGTGGCCCTCGACGGCACCCCGGTCCGCGGCAAGAGCGACCGGGTGCTCGGCGGATCGGTCCTCGACGTGTCCATCCCTGCCGAGGCCGACCCGCTGGAGGTGGTGCCGGAGCTCGTCGAGGGGATCAAGATCATCCACGACGACGACGCGATCGTGGTCATCGACAAGCCGGTCGGCGTCGCGGTGCACCCGTCGCCGGGCTGGCGTGGGCCGACCGTCGTCGGGCACCTCGCCGGGGCCGGCTTCCGGATCTCCACCTCGGGGGCCAAGGAGCGTGAGGGCATCGTCCAGCGTCTCGACGTCGGCACCTCGGGCGTCATGGTGATCGCCAAGTCCGAGCACGCGTACTCGATCCTCAAGAACGCCTTCCGCCGGCGCACCGTCGACAAGACCTATCACGCGCTGGTCCAGGGGCACCCCGACCCACTGGAGGGGACCATCGACGCCCCGATCGGTCGGCACCCCAAGCACGACTACAAGTTCGCGGTCATGGACGACGGCCGGCACAGCGTCACCCACTACGAGACGCTCGAGGCGCATCGCTTCGCCAGCCTCCTCGAGGTCCACCTCGAGACCGGGCGTACCCACCAGATCCGGGTGCACATGAGCGCGCTCAAGCACCCCTGCGTCGGCGACATCACCTACGGCGCCGACCCGGTCCTGGCCCGCAGGGTCGGCCTGGAGCGGCAGTGGCTGCATGCGGTCAAGCTGGGCTTCGAGCACCCCGACGGCGGCTACGTCACCTACGAGTCGTCCTACCCCGACGACCTGGCCCGGGCCCTCGACGTCATCCGTGACAGCCACTGACCTGTTGCTCCGGCCGGCGACACCGGCCGACGTCCCCGCGATCGCCGCGGTCCAGCTCGCCGCCCGCGCAGCGGCTCCGATGCCGGCGTGCATCCATCCGCCGGACGGCGTCCGTGCCCACCTGGCCGCGCGCTTCGGCACGGCCGAGAACTGGGTGGCCGAGGCCGGTGGTCGGGTCGTCGGCTACGCCCGGTTCACCCGCACCTGGCTCAACGACCTGTACGTCGACCCGGACCATCAGGGCTGCGGTGTCGGCGGTGCGCTGCTCGACCTCGTCAAGGCCCGACACCCGGCCGGATTCAGCCTGTGGGTCTTCGAGCAGAACCTTCCCGCACGGGCGTTCTACGCGGCCCGCGGCCTGGCCGAGCGGGAGCACACGGACGGCTCCGGGAACGAGGAGCGGACCCCCGACCTGCGGATGGAGTGGACGCCTCGATCTGTCGGAGGGTCGTCCTAGGGTCACCCCGTCCGTCACGTAGGCTGGGGCTCTTCCCCGAGCGCCCACCCTCCCGTTCGATCCAGAGTTCTTGAGGAGTGCCGAACCACACATGGCTGCCGACGCCGGGGACTTCGTCCACCTGCACGTCCACACCGAGTACTCCATGCTCGACGGGGCGTCGCTGCTCGACGGCCTCTTCTCCCGGGTCAACGACCTCGAGATGTCGGCCATCGCGATGACCGACCACGGCAACCTGCACGGCGCCTACGACTTCTACTCCAAGGCGCAGAAGTACGGCGTCCAGCCGATCATCGGCATCGAGGCCTACATCACCCCCGGCACCCCACGCGGCGAGCGGCGCCGGGTTCGCTGGGGACAGAGCAACTCCGACGGTGCGGAGGAGGGCGGCAACGACGTCGCCGGCGGTGGCGCCTACACCCACATGACGATGTGGGCCGAGTCGACCGAGGGCATGCACAACCTGTTCCGGCTCTCGTCCCGCTCCAGCCTGGAGGGGTACTTCTACAAGCCCCGGATGGACAAGGAGATCCTCGCCGAGCACAGCAAGGGCGTGATCGTCTCCACCGGCTGCCCGAGCGGCGCGATCCAGACCCGGCTCCGGCTCGGGCAGTGGGACGAGGCGGTCCGCGAGGCCGCGGAGCTGCAGGAGATCTACGGCCGCGAGAGCGTCTTCCTGGAGCTGATGGACCACGGCATCTCCATCGAGAAGCGGGTCCGCGACGACCTGCTGCGCCTGGGCCGCGAGCTCAACATCCCGCCGATCGCCACCAACGACTCCCACTACAACAACCCCGATGACGCCGACGCCCACGACGCGCTCATCTGCGTCGCCTCCGGCAAGCGACTCTCGGACACCAACCGGCTGAAGTTCGACGGCGGCGGCTACTACATCAAGTCCGCGGCCGAGATGCGCGAGCTGTGGGCCGACCGCTTCGGCATGCCCGAGGCGTGCGACAACACGGTCGCGATCGCCGAGCGCTGCTCCGTGGAGTTCACCGAGTCGACCGGCGGCTACATGGCGCGCGCCGAGGTGCCGGCGGGGGAGACCGAGGAGTCCTGGTTCCGCAAGGAGGTCTGGCGCGGCATCGAGGCCCGCTATCCCGGCGACCGGCTGACCCAGGAGGTCAAGGACCGGGTCGAGATGGAGCTCGCGATCATCTCGCAGAAGGGCTACTGCGGCTACTACCTCGTGGTCGCCGACTTCATCCAGTGGTCCAAGCGCAACGGCATCCGGGTCGGTCCGGGCCGCGGCTCCGGTGCGGGCTCGATCGCTGCGTACGCCCTGAGCATCACCGATCTGTGCCCCCTCGAGCACGGCCTCTTCTTCGAGCGCTTCCTCAACCCCGAGCGCCCCTCGATGCCCGACTTCGACATCGACTTCGACGATGCCCGGCGCGGCGAGGTCATCCAGTACGTCAGCGACAAGTACGGCGCCGAGCGGGTCGCCCAGATCGCGACCTTCGGCCGGCTCAAGGCCAAGGCGGCGATCAAGGACGCCGCGCGGGTGCTCGACCACGGCTTCGCGATCGGCGACAAGATCACCAAGGCGATGCCGCCCGACGTCATGGGCAAGGGCGTGCCGCTGAAGGAGATCTTCAACCCCGAGCACAAGCGCTACAACGACGGTGGCGAGTTCCGCGCCCTCTACGAGTCCGACGGCGACGTCCGCACGATCTACCAGACCGCCGTGGGCCTCGAGGGCCAGATCCGCAACTGGGGCGTGCACGCCGCCGGCGTGATCATGTCCAGCGAGCCGTTGATCGACATCGTGCCGATCATGGCCCGTCCGCAGGACGGCGCCGTGATCACCCAGTTCGACTACCCCATGTGCGAGTCGCTGGGCCTGGTCAAGATGGACTTCCTCGGCCTGTCCAACCTGCGCATCCTCGAGGACGCGCTGCTCAACATCAAGGCCAACCGCGACGAGGATGTCGTCCTCGAGGAGCTGCCCTTCGACGACCGGGCCACCTACGAGCTGATGGGCCGGGGCGACACCCTCGGCGTGTTCCAGCTCGATGGTGGCGGCATGCGCGCTCTGCTGCGCTCGATGCAGCCCGACCAGTTCGCCGACATCACCGCCGTCAGCGCGCTCTACCGGCCAGGGCCGATGGGCGCCGACTCGCACAACAAGTACGCCCGCCGCAAGAACGGCCGCGAGCCGATCGAGCCGATCCACCCGGCCCTCGCCGAGGCGCTGGAGCCGGTCCTGGGGGAGACCTACGGTCTCATCGTCTACCAGGAGCAGGTGATGGCGATCGCCCAGGTCCTGGCCGGCTTCACCCTGGGTGCCGCCGACAACCTGCGTCGCGCCATGGGCAAGAAGAAGAAGGAGGAGCTGGACAAGCAGTACGCCGGCTTCCAGGCCGGCATGCTCGAGCGGGGATATCCGCAGAAGGCGATCGACACGCTGTGGGAGATCCTCCTCCCGTTCTCCGACTACGCCTTCAACAAGTCGCACTCGGCCGCCTACGGCGTCATCACCTACTGGACCGCCTATCTCAAGGCCAACTACCCGACCGAGTACATGGCCGCGCTCCTGACGTCCGTCAAGGACGACAAGGACAAGATGGCGATCTACCTCAACGAGTGCCGCCGGATGAAGATCCAGGTGCTCCCGCCCGACGTCAACGAGTCGGCGCACAACTTCACCGCCGTCGGGCGCGACATCCGCTTCGGCCTCACCGCGATCCGCAACGTCGGGTCCAATGTCGTCGACGGCATCGTCGAGGCACGCACCGAGAAGGACCGCTTCGCCGACTTCAACGACTTCCTCTCCAAGGTGCCGGCCACGGTCTGCAACAAGCGGGTCATCGACTCGCTGATCAAGGCCGGCGCCTTCGACGACATGAAGCACCTGCGCCGCGCCCTGGTCGCGATCCACGAGACCGCGGTCGACCAGTACGTCGACATCAAGCGCAACGAGGCGATCGGCCAGGACTCGCTCTTCGCCGGCCTCGGCGACGACGACGGGGGCGGGGACGGCGGCTTCGGCGTGAGCGTCGCGGTGCCCGACATCGACGAGTGGGACAAGATGACCCTGCTCGGACACGAGCGCGAGATGCTCGGCCTCTACGTCTCCGACCACCCCCTCCTCGGCCTCGAGCACGTGCTGTCCAACGGCACTGACTGCACCATCGGCCAGCTGGTCACTGACGAGAGCCGCCCGCACAACTCGACGGTCACGGTGGCCGGCCTGGTCACCTCGATCCAGCGCAAGATCACCAAGAACGGCGACCCCTGGGCGACGGTCACTCTCGAGGACCTCGAGGGCGCCATCGACGTCCTGCTGTTCCCGAGCAGCTACCGGCTCGCCGCGCCCTATCTCACCGAGGACGCGATCATCCGCGTCCGCGGCCAGCTGGACACCGAGCGGGACACCTCGCAGCTGCGCGGCCAGGAGGTCACCGTCCCCGATCTCGAGAAGGGCAGCGACGGCCCCGTCGTGATCAGTCTGCCCTCGACCCGGTGCACCGGGCCGGTGGTGGCGCAGCTGCGAGAGGTGCTGACCACCCACGCCGGCCTGACCGAGGTCCGGCTCCAGCTGCTGAGCCGGGACTCCACCAAGGTCATGCGCCTGGGGGACAATCTCCGGGTGACTCCCTCCTCCGCGTTGTTCGCCGACCTCAAGCAGCTCCTCGGCCCTGGATGTCTCGCCGGATGAGCCGCGCGGTCGCCGTCCCGGTCGTGCTCGGCGCGCTGCTCGGTGCCGCCGGCGGCTGGCTGTGGTGGACGTGGTGGGGGCCGGCCACGCCGGGGAAGATCTACGACACCCCGGCCGGCAAGGCGTGGTACCCGGAGCCCTTCGACCCGGGGATCGCCCGCGACTTCAGTGGTACGGCGACCTATGTCGTGATCGCGTTCGCCCTCGCGGTGCTGTTGGGCCTGGTCGGTGGCTGGATCGCTCGGCACAGCCCGGTCGCCGGTGTCCTGGCGGTGCTGGTCGGCGCCGGGTTGGCGGCGCTGGCGATGGCGCTGCTGGGCGAGTCCTTCAGCCCGCCCGACCCGGCGAGTCTGGTCGCGAGCCACCAGGCGGGCGACGTCCTACCCGGCCACCTCCACGTGGCCGGCTGGACGCCGTACCTCGCCTGGCCGGTGGGCGCGATGCTGGCCTATCTCGTGCTGATGGTGTCGCTGCCGGCAGGCGCGGCGCCCGGGCCGGCTAACGACCGATCGGAGCGACCCGCGCCGCCGTCAGCCGCACCAGCTCCGCAGGGCTGATCTCCACCTCCAGGCCGCGCCGGCCGGCCGACACGAACACGGTGTCGTGGTCGAGGGCCGTCTCGTCGACAACGGTGGGATGCGCCCTGCGCTGGCCGAGCGGAGAGATGCCGCCGACGACATAGCCGGTCGCGCGCTCGGCCGCCTTCGGGTCGGCCATCACGGCCCTGCGCCCCTCGACGGCCCGGGCCAGGGCCTTCAGGTCGAGCTGGCCGCTGACCGGCACGACACCGACGACCAGCGCGCCGTCGACGTCGGCGAAGAGGGTCTTGAACACCCGGCCGGGCTCGATCCCCATCGCCTGCGCGGCCTCGTCGCCGTACGACGCGGCCCGGGCGTCGTGCGCGTACTCGTGGACGGTGAACGCGACCCCGGCGGCAGCCAGCGCGGTCGTCGCCGGCGTACCGCCGGACTGCTTCTTGCGGGCCATCAGTTCGGCGACCAGCGGGTGCGGGCCACCTCGGTCGCCGGCAACGAGGTGATCACGTTGATCGCACGCAGTTCGGTGCGGAGCAGGTCGGTGACCAGGACCAGCCGCTCGGTGGCGTCGGAGGCCTCGAGCAACTGCTGCCGCTCGCCCATCGGCAGCGGAGTGCAGGCGGCCAGCGTCCACGACAGGTACGTCGGGTCGCTCGGCAGCTCACCCTGCAAGGGATCGCCGGCGATCGAGCGGAGGACGTGACGGTAGGCGGTGAAGGTCGCCCGGGCCTGCTCGACCACCTCCTCCGGTACGTCGGCCTCCGGACCCGGGAGCAGCGTGACCTCGCCGACCGGGTACTCGCCGGTGGTCAGCAGCCGGTCGAGCTGGATCCGGTCACGGCCCACGGCCACGATGTCGAAGCTGCCATCGGCGCGGGTCTCGACGTCGGTCAGCTGCAGCCGCACCCCGACCCGGTAGAGCGACTGGTTGCCGTGGTCGCCCACCTCGTAGCCCTCGCGGATGGCGACCGAGCCGAACAGGCGCAGTGACGGGTCGTCGGTGCGCAGCAGGTGATGGATCAGGGCACGGTAGCGATCCTCGAACACGTGCAGCGGCACGCTGACCCCCGGATAGAGCACCGCGTTGAGCGGGAACATCGGGAGTTGGTCCGTCACGTGTCCAACGTAGCGGGGACGGCGGCGGCGACACGCGCAGCGCCCGTAGAATCGGGGACATGTCCCTGATCCGTCGCATCGACCTGCGCGACGCCGGCTCCGACGCCGACTACCGCGCAGCAGTGCCCCGTGCCGACTTCGACATCGAGGCGGCGGTCCCGGCGGTGCATGCGATCTGCGAGGAGGTCCGCACCCGCGGGCTGGACGCGATCGTCGAGTTCGGGGAGAGGTTCGACGGGGTGCGGGTCGACGACATCCGGGTCCCGCCGGCCGCCCTGCGGGCGGCGCTCGACAACCTCGACCCCGACATCCGCGCGGGCCTCGAGGAGTCGATCCGGCGGCTGCGGGCGACGTGTGCCAACGAGCTCGAGCAGGACGCCGTCACCGACCTCGGCCCCGGCGCCCGGGTCACCCACCGCAAGGTGCCGGTCGGACGGGTCGGCCTCTACGTCCCCGGCGGCCTCGCCCCCCTGGTCTCGTCCGTGCTGATGAACGTCGTCCCCGCACAGACCGCGGGCGTCGAGTCGATCGCGCTCGCGAGCCCGCCCCAGAAGGAGTTCGGGGGCTCGGTCCACCCGACCATCCTGGCGGCCTGCGCGCTGCTCGGCGTCGAGGAGGTGTACGCCGTCGGCGGCGCCCAGGCGATCGCGATGTTCGCCTACGGCACCGGGCCGTGCCGGCGCGTCGACCTGGTGACCGGTCCCGGCAACATCTGGGTGGTCACCGCGAAGCGGATCCTCAAGGGCCAGATCGGCATCGACTCGGAGGCCGGTCCGACCGAGATCGCGATCCTCGCCGACGACACCGGCAACGCGGCGTACGTCGCCGCCGACCTGATCAGCCAGGCCGAGCACGACCCGCTGGCCGCCTCCGTCCTCGTCACCACCTCCGAGCGGCTGGCCGCCGAGGTCGAGGCGGAGCTCGACCAGCAGGTCGCCGTGACCAAGCACAGCGAGCGGATCACCATCTCCCTCGGTGGGAAGCAGTCCGCCATCGTGCTGGTGCGCGACCTCGAGCAGGGCCTGGCGGTCGTCGACGCCTACGCCGCCGAGCACCTGGAGATCCACACCGAGGACGCCGCCGCGTGGGCCGCCCGGGTGCGCAACGCCGGAGCGATCTTCGTCGGCCCGCACGCGCCGGTCAGCCTCGGCGACTACTGCGCCGGGTCCAACCACGTGCTGCCGACCGCCGGTTGCGCCTGCCACTCCTCGGGCCTGTCGGTGCGCGCGTTCACCAAGTCCGTGCACGTCATCGACTACTCCGCCCAGGCCCTCGCCGACGTGGCCGCGCACGTGGTCACGCTCGCCGAGGCCGAGGATCTGCCCGGTCACGGCGCGGCGATCACGGTCCGGTCCGCTCGATGAGCGCAGCCACCGCCGCCGGCGGCTGGCCGCCATTGCGCGAGGAGCTGCACGGCATCGAGCCGTACGGCGCCCCGCAGCTCGACGTGCCCGTCCAGCTCAACGTCAACGAGAACCCCTACGGCCCGTCCGAGGCGTGCATCGCCGACATCGCGGCGGCCGCGGCGGCCGCGGCGGCCACCTTGAACAGGTACCCCGACCGGGAGTTCGTCGCCCTGCGCACCGCGCTCGCGGCGTACCTGTCGCGCGACGCGGGCTCAGGCGGCGTCGAGCCGGCGCAGGTGTGGGCGGCCAACGGCTCCAACGAGATCATGCTGCAGCTGCTGCAGGCCTTCGGCGGACCCGGTCGCACGGCGGTGAGCTTCGCACCGACCTACTCGATGTACCCCGAGTACGCCCGTGACACCAACACCCGCTGGGTCGCGGGGCGCCGCGCCGACGACTTCGCGCTCGACCTCGACGCCGCGCGCGACCTGGTCAGGACCGAGCAGCCGAGCGTGATCCTGCTGCCGAGCCCCAACAACCCCACCGGTACGGCGCTCCCGCCGGAGGCGGTCGGCGTCCTGTGCGAGGCGGCGGACGGCGATGACGTCAGCGGCATCGTCGTCGTCGACGAGGCGTACGGCGAGTTCCGCCGGGCCGGCGTGCCGAGCGCGCTCGAGCTGCTGCCGTCGTACCGCAACCTGGTGGTCACCCGAACGATGAGCAAGGCGTTCGCGGGCGCCGGGCTGCGGCTGGGCTATCTCGCCGCGGCGCCGGAGATCTGCGACGCGATCCGCGTCGTCCGGCTGCCCTACCACCTCTCCGCGGTCACCCAGGCGGTCGCGCTGGCCGCGCTGGACCACGCGCCCGAGCTGCTCGGCAGGGTCGACGACCTGCGCCGCGAACGGGACGCGCTGGTCGGCTGGCTGCGTGCCGAGGGGTACGACGTCGCCGACTCCGACGCCAATTTCGTGTTGTTCGGCCGATTCGCCGACCGCCATGCTGTCTGGCAGGGTCTCCTCGACCGGGGAGTCCTGATCCGGGAGACCGGGCCGGACGGCTGGCTGCGGGTCTCGGTCGGCACCCCCGACGAGATGGCGGCCTTCCGGGCCGCACTGACAGAAGTGGATGGAGAGCGCGCATGAGCCGCACCGCACGCATCGAGCGCCGGACCAGCGAGTCCAAGGTCCTCGTCGAGGTGAACCTCGACGGCACGGGCCGTCACGAGATCTCCACGGGCGTTGGCTTCTACGACCACATGCTCACCGCCTTCGCCCGCCACGCGCTCGTCGACCTCACCGTGCAGACCGAGGGCGACGTCCACATCGACGCCCACCACACGACCGAGGACACCGCCATCGCGCTCGGCCAGGCCCTGCGCGAGGCGCTGGGCGACAAGGTGGGCATCCGCCGCTTCGGTGACGCGACCGTGCCGCTCGACGAGGCGCTCGTGCACGCGGTCGTCGATGTGTCCGGGCGTCCGTACTGTGTCCACACCGGCGAGCCGGAGGGCCAGCAGTACGTCCAGCTCGGCGGCTCCGGGGTCTCCTACCTCGGCTCGCTGACCCAGCACGTCTTCGAGTCGATCGCCTTCCACGGGCACTTCGCGCTGCACGTGCGGGTGCTGGCCGGCCGCGAGCCGCACCACATCGTGGAGACGCAGTTCAAGGCGTTCGCCCGCGCCTTCCGCGACGCCGTCGCGCTGGACCCCCGCGAGACCGGGATCCCCTCCACCAAGGGTGCTCTGTGACGGCTCCGTCCGTCGTCGTCCTCGACTACGGTTCCGGCAACCTGCGCTCGGCCGTCCGCGCGGTCGAGCGCGCGGGCGCGGACGTCACCCTGACCGGTGACCTCGACACGGCGATGGAGGCCGACGGACTCCTCGTGCCGGGCGTCGGCGCGTACGAGGCCTGCATGCGCGGCCTGCGGGCGATCCGTGGCGAGCGGATCATCGCGCGCCGACTCTCCGGCGGCCGTCCGGTACTGGGCATCTGTGTCGGCATGCAGATCCTCTTCGAGCGCGGGATCGAGCACGGCGTCGAGACCGAGGGCTGCCACGAGTGGCCCGGCGTCGTCGAGCGGCTGCAGGCGCCGATCGTGCCCCACATGGGCTGGAACACGGTCGACGTACCGGCCGGGACCCGGCTGTTCGACGGGATCGAGGACGAGCGGTTCTACTTCGTGCACTCCTACGGCGTGCGCGACTGGACCCTGGTCACCAATGACCGCACCCCCGCGGCCTACCAGCCGCTGGTGACCTGGGCCGAGCACGGCCCCGCGGGTGCCGCCGACCGCTTCGTCGCGGCCGTGGAGAACGGACCGCTCTGCGCCACGCAGTTCCACCCGGAGAAGTCGGGGGACGCGGGCGCCCAACTGCTGAGGAACTGGGTGACGTCACTGTGAGCACCCCCGGACGTCCAGAGAGGGATCGCATGACCGACTACTTGGAGCTGCTGCCGGCCGTCGACGTCAAGGGCGGCCAGGCGGTCCAACTGGTACAGGGCGTCGCCGGCTCCGAGAAGCGGTTCGGCGACCCGGTCGAGGCGGCCCTGCGCTGGCAGGAGGCCGGGGCGGAGTGGATCCACCTCGTCGACCTCGACGCCGCCTTCGGCGAGGGCAACAACCGCGCGCTCCAGGCCGAGATCGTCGGCCGGCTCGACATCCAGGTCGAGATGAGCGGCGGCATCCGCGACGACGAGTCGCTGGAGGCCGCGATGGCGACCGGCTGCCGCCGGGTCAACATCGGCACCGCCGCCCTGGAGCAGCCGGAGTGGTGCGCACGCGCCATCGCGACGTACGGCGACCGGGTGGCGGTCGGCCTCGACGTGCGCGGTCGCACCCTGGCCGCGCGCGGGTGGACCAAGGAGGGCGGCGACCTCTACGAGACGCTCGCGCGCCTCGACGCCGAGGGCTGCGCCCGCTACGTCGTCACCGACGTCAACAAGGACGGCATGCTGCAGGGCCCGAACCTGCAGCTGCTGCGCGACGTGTGCGCCGCGACCTCCAGCCCGGTCGTCGCCTCCGGCGGTGTCACCACCCTCGACGACATCCGGGCGCTGATGGAGCTGGTGCCGGTCGGTGTCGAGGGTGCGATCGCCGGGACCGCCCTCTACACCGGGCAGTTCACCCTCGAGGACGCGCTGGAGCTGACCCGGGGCGGACTGGTATGACGCGGGCGGTCCGGCGATGACCCTGGCCGTGCGGGTGATCCCGTGCCTCGACGTCGACGGGGGCAGGGTGGTGAAGGGCGTCAACTTCCAGGCGCTCCGCGACGCCGGTGACCCGGTCGAGCTGGCCCGGCTCTACGACGCCGAGGGCGCCGACGAGCTCACCTTCCTCGACATCTCCGCCTCCCACGAGGGGCGGGCGACCACGATGGACATCGTGTCGGCCACCGCCGAGCAGGTCTTCATCCCGCTGACCGTGGGCGGCGGGATCTCCTCCGTCGAGGACGTCGACCGGCTGTTGCGGGCCGGCGCCGACAAGATCGCCGTCAACACCGCCGCCATCCGCCGTCCGGAGTTGATCTCCGAGATCGCCGACCGTTTCGGCAACCAGGTGCTGGTCCTCTCCGTCGATGCCCGCCGGGTGCCGGCCGGCACCGAGGTGCCGGGGGACTCGGGCTTCGAGGTCACCACCCACGGCGGCCGCCGGTCCGCCGGACTCGACGCGATCGCGTGGGCGGCCCGCGCCGCCGAGCTCGGCGCCGGCGAGATCCTCCTCAACGCGATGGACGCCGATGGCACCACCGACGGCTTCGATCTGGAGCTGATCCGCCGGGTGCGGGCCGAGGTCGCCATCCCCGTGATCGCCTCCGGCGGCGCCGGCGCGGTCGAGCACTTCCCGCCGGCCGTCGAGGCCGGTGCGGACGCCGTCCTCGCCGCGACGGTCTTCCACTTCGGCACGCTGCGGATCGCCGACGTGAAGTCGTCGCTGTCCGCCGCAGGTGTGCCGGTCCGCTGAGCGGGGAGGGTGCGGCCATGAGCTACGACGTGTACCAGCCGGGCGACGCCCCCGAGCCGGGCGCCGCCAGGGCCGGCGACGACCGGCCGGGCGACGACGGGCTCGGCAGCCACGGGCCGTGGCGGGTCGCCATCGAGTACTCCAACCAGGGCCAGGCCAAGCCGTCCACGGTCGTCCAGATCGGCCGGACCGAGCACGCCGACCGCGCCACGGCGATGCTCGCCGCCGCCCGGGCCGCCCGCGAGTTCAGCCCGCCGGACCCGTGGTCGGAGCAGGGCCGAGAGATCTTCCGCGACGGCCGCCACGGCTTCCTCGTGATCCTCGAGGGCGCTACGTCGACGTTCCACATGAGCGTGCGGATCGTCGCCCCGGTCGCACCGTAGTCGCACCCGCCGTCACGGCGTGGTCGGGCCGTCGGCGCCCTCGTCGGCCAGGTCGCCCACGGACCCCAAGGGCAGGTCCCGGGCCGGGGGAGTGCGCAGGTCGGGCTCGCCCGAGCCAGCGCCGGCGCATCCGCCGAGAAGGACGGCGACGGTGAGGCAGAGGAGTGCGGGACGGGTTCCGAGAAGATCCATGCCAGCAGCATGCGCCGATCGCCGCGATCGTGCGTGCGGTCATCCACAGGGGCGGGCGTCAGGGGGCGAGCCGGACTCCGTTGTGTCGTACCCCCTGTGTTTGATCGGGACATGGTCAGTGATGGGGTGGTGGCGGGTCTGGAGGACCTGTCGGCGGTGGGGGTGCTCGAGTTCGTCGAGCGCCAGCACGCCGCGCGTCTGGAGGCTGAGCGTGAGGTGTTGCGGGCGGCGTATCAGTGGGCGGTGCTGCACCATCCCGACCGGCTGCCACCCGATGATCGGCGGGGCCGGTCCCGGGCTCGTCGTGTGGGTGGGGCCGGTACGCCGCTGGTCACCGAGCATGCTGCGGCGGCGTTCGGGGCCCGGATCCAGCTGAGTCCCTATGGGGCGCGGCGGTTGATCGCGGATGCGGTCGATCTGCAGTTGCGCCTCCCGAGGCTGTGGGCCGGGGTCGAGGCTGGGTCGGTGCGGGTGGGTCATGCGCGTCATGTCGCGGACGCGACCCGGGACCTGTCTTCGGAGGAGGCGGCCTGGGTCGACGGGGAGGTGGTCGAGGTCGCGGACGGGCGGTTGGCGTGGTCGAGGTTCGAGTCTGTGGTGGCGGGCAAGGTCGCCGCTGCTGCGCCGGAGTTGGCTCGGGCTCGGGAGGAGGCTGCGGCGAAGGAGCGGTGTGCTCGCATGTCGCGGGTCGACCGGCACGGGATGGCGACGTTCACCATCCGTGCCGACGCACTCACGATCGCGGGGATCGATGCCGCGGTGAGCGCGGTCGCGGAGGAACTGAAAGAACAGCAGCCGGAGGCGGCCGTGAATGACCGTCGGGTCGCTGCCGCTGCGTTGTTGTTCAACCCGGCCGGTCACGAGGGTCTCGACCTCTCGGTCGGGCCAGTGAAGGTGCGAGCGAAGGTCTATCTCCATCTGGACGCCGACTCACCGATCGCCCGGTTGGAGGGTCATGGTCCGGTCACGATCGGCCGCCTCACCCAGCTGCTGGGTGACAGCGGGTGCCAGGTGCGGGTCGCGCCGGTGGTGGATCTGCCCGGTCAAGCCCCGGTGGTTGCCTATGAGATCCCCGCGCGGCTGCGTGAGGCGGTGCACCTGATCCATCCCGCGGACGTGTTCCCGTTCGCTGCGAACGCCACCCGCCGGATGGACCTGGACCATGCCGTCCCGTATGCCGAGGGCGGTTCGACCAGTGTCGAGAACCTGGGGCCGTTGACGCGTACCCATCACCGGGTCAAGACCCACGCCGGTTAGGAGGCACGACATCCGTTCCCCGGGATCGTGATCTGGCGCGATCCCTACGGGGCCCACTACCTCATCGACCCGACCGGCACCCGCCGGGTCACCCCCACCACCGGTGACGAGACACCGACCCGCACCGACATCATGGTCACGGAGCTGCTCCTGAACCACGCGGTCGCCTGAGCGGACCTCGCTCCGCGGGTCGGCGGGGACATGGCGTGCTGCAGTGATCTGACGCTGACGAAGAGATGATGTCGTCAGGCAGATAGGAAGACCTCGTTCCTATGCCACTCGAGCGCCTCGCGGTCGGGGTCGACGCCAACGTAGCCACGGCCGTAGGACGACACACCCGATTGTCGGGTCAGGGTCGTCGATCGAGCCGTTGCGTGAGCGGTAGCGGGTGATCGGTGATCGCTAGGTGGCGTGTGGCCCGTTGCCGGCATGACCGTCCTGAGGAATAGGCTCCGCCGAGCCCAGGTTGGGCAGACGATTCACGAGTGGAGAGCAGGGATCGGGTGGCGACGGCAGGCAGCACCGGTACGACGTCGGCCGGCTTCGGCGTGCTCTGGGTGGCGATCAAGCGGGAGCCGTGGATCTTCGCGGTGTCGACGGTGGGCAGCGTGCTCTTCGGCGCGCTGACCGTCGCGGACGCCTGGGTGCTGGGCTGGTCGACCGACCATGTGGTGATCCCGGCGTTCCGCGACGGCGAGATCGGCGCCGGCCTGCTCTGGGCGGTGCTCGGGCTGTTCGTCGGGGTGGCGATCCTGCGCGCGGTCGGGATCGTGGCTCGCCGCCTGGGCGCCGGCGTCATGCAGTACCGCATGCAGGCGCACAGCCGCCGGGCCGTCACCCGCCAGTACCTCCGCCTGCCCATGGCCTGGCACCAGCGGCACCCGACCGGGGAGCTGCTGTCCAACGCCAACGCGGACGTCGAGGCGGCGTGGGGCCCGATCGCGCCGCTGCCGATGGCGGTCGGCACGGTGGCGATGATGGTGATCGCCGTCGTGCAGATGCTGGTGACCGACCTGGTGCTCGCCGCCGTCGGCCTGCTGGTCTTCCCGTTGGTGATCGCCGTCAACGTCGTCTATCAGCGACTCGCCCAGGGCTGGGCGACCCGCGCCCAGGAGCTGCGCGCGGAGCTGTCCGAGATCGCCCACGAGTCGTTCGACGGCGCCCTGGTCGTCAAGACCCTCGGGCGCGAGCCGGAGGAGACCCGGCGGTTCCGGGCCAAGGCCGAGGAGCTGCGCGAGGCCAACATCAGGGTCGGCCGGATCCGGGCGGCCTTCGACCCCGCGCTCGCCGCGCTGCCGAGCCTGGCGGTGCTCGTCGTCCTGGTGGTCGGCGTGCACCGCGTGATCTCCGGTGCGACCGTCGCCGGCGACGTGGTGACCGTGTCCTACCTGCTCACCGTCGTCTCCTTCCCGATCCGCTCGATCGGCTGGCTGCTGGGCGACTTCCCGCGCAGCGTGGTCGGCTACCGCCGGGTGGCGGCGGTGCTGGCCGCCACCGGCGCCATGGAGTACGGCGACCGGCCGCTGCCCGCCCGCGCGAGCGGGGCCCGGCTCGAGGTCGATGCCGCGGCGTTCGGCTACGGACCCGACCGGCCGCTGCTGCGCGACGTCACCTTCGACGTCGCGCCGGGCCGTACCGTGGCGCTCGTCGGGGCCACCGCCTCGGGGAAGAGCACCCTGGTCGGGTTGCTCGCCCGGCTGGTCGACGTCGATGCGGGTGCGATCCGGATCGACGGCACCGACCTGCGCGAGCTGCGCCGCGGTGGGCTCGCCGAGACGCTGGCCGTCGTCCCGCAGACCGCCTTCCTGTTCGACGACACGGTCCGCGGCAATGTGACGCTGGGCCGTCGGACGGGCGACGCGGAGACCACGGACGACGAGGTCTGGGCCGCGCTGCGCACCGCGCAGGCCGACGGCTTCGTGGCCGCCCTGCCCGAGGGCCTCGACACCCGGCTGGGGGAGCGCGGCACCTCCCTCTCGGGTGGTCAACGGCAGCGGTTGGCCCTGGCCCGGGCGCTGGTCCGGCGCCCGCGGCTGCTGGTCCTCGACGACGCCACCTCGGCCGTCGACCCGGAGGTCGAGGCC
This sequence comes from Nocardioides sp. L-11A, assembly GCA_029961745.1. NCBI lineage: Bacteria > Bacillati > Actinomycetota > Actinomycetes > Propionibacteriales > Nocardioidaceae > Nocardioides > Nocardioides sp. L-11A. The sequence continues at coordinate 3,310,193 of CP124680.1, read as the reverse complement.
CGGATCCTCGCCGGTCTCGGCTCCGCGGACACCACGCTCGTCGTCGTCGCCTACCGCAAGGCCACGATCGGGCTGGCCGACGAGGTGCTCTACCTCGTCGACGGCCGGATCGCCGACCGCGGGCCGCACGACGAGCTGGTCGCCCGCAACGCCGACTACGCGCGGCTCGTCAACGCCTACGAGACCGAGCACGAGATCGACGTCGCGGAGGTCGCCCCGTGAGCACCACCCTGAACACCGAGCGGAACATCCCGGAGCACACCCGGCTCGCCACGGGGGAGGACATCGGCGCCTGGGAGACCATCCGCCGCGGCATCCGCCACTCGCCGGAGCTGGTCGAGGGGATGGGCTGGACCCTCGTCCTCGCCGTGCTGGCCTCGGTCGGGCAGGTCGTGGTCCCGATCGCCGTCCAGCAGACCGTCGACAAGGGCCTGCGCGGTCCCGACGGGCCCGACCCCTCCTTCACCGCGTGGCTCGCCCTCGCCGCGGCCGCCGCGATCGTGGTGACCGGCTGGGCGTCGTACGCCATGACGGCCCGGCTGTTCTCCTCCGCCGAGCGGGGTCTGGCGACCCTGCGGGTCAAGGCGTTCCGCCACGTCCACGACCTCCCGCTGCTCACCCAGAACACCGAGCGCCGCGGCGCCCTGGTCTCGCGGGTGACCAGTGACGTCGACCAGGTCAGCCAGTTCCTCGTCTTCGGTGGCCTGATCTTCGTCGTCAGCATCGGCCAGATGCTGATCGCGACGGTCGTCATGGTCTTCTACAGCTGGCAGCTGGCCCTCGTGGTCTGGGTCTGCTTCGCGCCGCTCTTCCTCAGCCTGCGCTACTTCCAGCGCAAGCTGGCCGCCGCCTACGGCACGGTACGACGCCAGGTCGGCGTGCTGCTCTCCGCGGTCTCGGAGCCGGTCGTGGGCGCGGCGGTCGTGAAGTCCTACGCGATCGAGGCGCGCACCCAGGAGCGCATCGACACCGCCATCGACACCCACAAGGCGGCCAGCACTCGGGCCCAGGGGTTCACCGCGTTCTCGTTCAGCCTCGGCGGCATCTCGGCGGGCTTCGCCAACGCGGGAGTGCTGATCGTCGGCATCTGGCTGGGCCAGGGCTTCGCGTGGGGGGAGGGGATCACCGCCGGCGAGGTGCTCGCGTTCGCGTTCCTGGTGACGCTCTTCGTCGGCCCGGTGCAGATGGGCACCCAGATCCTCACCGACGCCCAGAACGCCATCGCCGGCTGGCGCCGGGTGATCGGCATCCTCGACACCCCTGCCGACCTGGTCGATCCCGGCCCGGACGGGCAGAGCCTGCCGAAGGGGGCGATCGACGTCCGGTTCGACGGCGTCTCCTTCGCCTACCCCGGCGGCCCCCCGGTGCTGAGCGACATCCAGCTCGAGATCCCCGCGGGACAGCGGGTCGCGGTCGTCGGCGAGACCGGCTCCGGGAAGTCGACGATCGCCAAGCTGCTGACCCGGCTGATGGATCCCGACAGCGGTCAGGTGCTGCTCGACGGCATCGACCTGCGCGAGATCGCCGAGGGCGCGCTGCGTCGCAGCGTCGTCCTGGTGCCGCAGGAGGGCTTCCTCTTCGACGACACCCTCGCCGCCAACGTCCGCTACGGCCGGCTCGGCGCCACCGAGACGGAGATCAGGGAGGCGGCCGAGACGATCGGCCTCGGCGACTGGCTGGCCGGCCTGCCCGACGGCGTCGACACCCGGGTCGGCCAGCGGGGGGAGTCACTGTCGGCGGGGGAGCGGCAGCTGGTCGCGCTGCTGCGCGCCCAGCTCGCCGATCCCGACCTGCTCGTCCTCGACGAGGCCACCAGTGCCGTCGACCCCGAGCTGGAGACCCGGATCGGCCGGGCGTTGGAGCGGTTGATGAGCGGGCGCACCTCGGTCACCATCGCGCACCGCCTCTCGACCGCCGAGGCCGCCGACGTCGTGGTCGTCGTCGACCACGGCCGAATCGTCCAGCACGGCCCCCACGACGTACTCGTGGTGCAGCCGGACACCCCCTATGCGCGACTGCACGCGTCGTGGGTGGCCCAGCACGCGCCCTAGGCCCGGGCGGTCTCAGCGCCGGCGGACCCGGACCGTCGCCTTCCGGCTCGCCTTGGCGTCGCCCAGCTCGTTGGCAGCGACCACGCTGACCCGGTAGGTGCCCGGGGCGAGGTTGCGCAGGACGAGGCGGCGCTTGGTCGCCGCGACCACCCACGACCGGCCGTTGACGTGGACCGTGTACTGCGTCAGCGGCGCGCCCTGGCTGGCGGGCTCACGCCACTTCACGACCAGCCGCGGCCGTTCGCCCTTGACGGTGGCGGTCGGCTTGGCGACCCGGCCCGGCCGGCGGGCGGGGACCACGCTGTTGGACGGTGCCGAGGCGATGCTCGCCCCGGCGGCCGTCGTCGCGGCCACCGTGAAGGTGTACGCCGTGCCGTTGACCAGGCCCGGGACGACGATCTCGTGCACCTCGGCGCCGACCGTGGTCCGTTGCCCACCCGGATGGGTGGTCACGACATAGCCGGTGATCGGGGAGCCGTTGCCGTCCGCCCTGGTCCAGCTGACCGTGGCGGACCGGTCGCCGCGCTTCGCGGTGACGGTGGCCGGGGCTCCCGGTGCCTGGGCGGACACGGGCTCGGGGGTGACCGCGGCGGAGGGGAGCGACGCCTCACCCGCCCCGACCGCGTTGGTCGCGGTGACGGTGACGGTGTACGCCGTGCCGTTCGCCAGGCCGCTCAGCGTGGCCACGGTGCTGCCGCCGTCGACCGTCACGCTCGTGCCGCCGGGGCTGGCGGCGACCGTGTAGCCGGTGATCGGGGACCCGTTCGCTGCGGCGGCGGTCCAGGTGACCGCGACGGAGCCGTCGGCGGCGACCGCGGTCGGCCGGGCGACCCGGGCCGGCCGACCGGCCGGCGTGACGGCGTCCGAGGCGGCCGACGGCGTACCGGTGCCGACCGGGTTGGTGGCCGCGACCGTGAAGGTGTACGCCGTGCCGTTGGTCAGGCCGCTCAGGGTCGCGGTCGTGGTGCCGCCGCCGACGGTGGCGGTCTTGCCGCCGGGGGCTGCGGTGACGGTGTAGCCGGTGACCGAAGCGCCGTTGGACGCGCCCGGGGTCCAGGTGACCGTGGCGGACCCGTCGGCGGCGACCGCGGTCGGCTTGGCCACCGGGGCGGGGCGCCCGGCCGGCGTCACCGGGTCGGACGCGGCCGAGGCGCCGCTGTTGCCGACGGCGTTGGTGGCGATGACGGTGAAGGTGTAGGCGGTTCCGTTCTCCAGGCCGGTCACGGTGCAGGTGAGGTCGGTCGTCGTCGCGCAGGCGGCGCCCGCGGGCGAGCTGAGGACGGTGTAGCGCTCCACCGCGGCGCCGTTGCCGCTCGCCGCGCCCCAGGTCACGACCGCCGACGCGTCGCCGCGGGCGGCGGTGGGCTTGGCGACCGTACCGGGTACACCGGCCGGCGTGACCGCGCTCGACGGCACCGATGCCGGGCCGTCCCCGAGCGCGTTGGAGGCCGTCACGGTGAAGGTGTACGCGGTGCCGTTGTCGAGGCCGTTCACGAGCGCGGTGGTGCCGGCGACGACGACCTCATGACCGCCGGGCGCGGCGGTGACGGTGTAGCCCGTGATCGCCGCGCCGTTGGCCGGTGCCGGGGCCCAGGCGACCACGGCCGACCCGTCGCCACGGGTCGCGGTGGGCGCGGCGACCTGGCCGGGCACCGCCGCGGGAGTGACGGCCGTCGACGGCTGCGAGGGGGTGCCGTCGCCCACGTCGTTGGTGGCGGTGACGGTGAAGGTGTAGGCGGTGCCGTTGTCGAGACCGCCGACAGTGGCGGTCGTGACATCGCCGCCGACCGTGGCCGTCTTCCCGCCCGGTGCGGCGGTGACCGTGTAGCCGGTGACGGGGGAGCCGTTGCCGCCGGTCGCGGCCCAGGTGACGGTCGCGGACGCGTTGCCGCGCACGGCGGTGGGCCGGGCGACGGTTCCGGGCCGCCCGGCGGGAACCACTTCCTCCGACGGCTCGGACACCGTGCCGGCACCGAGGGTGTTGGCGGCGACCACGGTGAAGGTGTAGGCCGTGCCGTTGGTCAGGCCGTCGACCGTCGCGGCGGTCGAGGTGCCGTCGACGATCACGGTCCGGCCGCCCGGGGCGGCCTTGACCGTGTACGTCGTGACGGCGTAGCCGTTGCCGTCGGCGGCGGTCCAGGTGACCCGCGCGGCGCCGTCGCGGCGCTCCGCGCCCGGCTGTGCGACCTGCGCCGGGACGGCGGCCGGGACGACCGCCGCGGACGGCACCGAGGCCGGTCCGTCGCCGATCACGTTGGTGGCGCGCACCGTGAAGGTGTAGCTGGTGCCGTTGGTGAGTCCGGTGACCGTGGCGTGCGTCGTGGAGCCGTCGACGGTCGCGGTCCTTCCGCCCGGAGCGGCGGTGACCGTGTAGCCGGTGACGGGGGAGCCGTTGCCGTCGGCCGCCGTCCAGGCGACGGTGGCCGACTCGTTGCCGCGGGCCACGATCGGCTTGGCGACCGCGAGCGGGGCGCCTGCCGGGGTGACCGCCGCGGACGCCTCGGAGGCCGGGCCGTCGCCGCTGGCGTTGGTGGCGGCGACGGTGAAGGTGTAGGAGGTGCCGTTGGCGAGGCCGGTCACGGTGGCGGTCCGCTTGTCCCCGGCCACGGTGACGATGGTGCCGCCCGGGGTCGTCGTCACGGTGTACTTCGTGACGTCCTGGCTCTCGTTGCCCTCCGCGGTCCAGGTCACGGTCGCCGACCCGTCGCCGGCGCTCGCCGTGGGCCGGATCACCCGGTGGGGGACCCCGACGGGAACGACGCTGTTCGAGACGGCGGACGCCGCACTGTCGCCCACGTCGCTCGTGGCGACCACGGTGAAGGTGTAGGAGGTGCCGTTGGCCAGACCGGTGACGGTCGCGGTCGTCGTCGCGCCGTCCACGCCGACCTCGCGCCCGCCGGGACTGGCGGTGACGGTGTAGTCGGTGATCTCGGCGCCGTTGCCGTCGGCGGCCGGCCAGGTGATGGTGGCCGACTCGTTGCCGCGCTGGGCGACCGGCGTACCGGGCGCGCCCGGGAGGCCGGCGGGCGTCACCGCGGCGGATGCCGGCGAGACAGGGCTGTTGCCGAGGGCGCTGCTCGCCACGACCGTGAAGGTGTAGGCCTGGCCGTTCTCGAGACCGGTCACGGTGCAGCTCAGGGCGTCGGTGGCGGCGCACGCCTTGCCGCCGGGGCTGGCGACGACGGTGTAGCTGGTGACCGGCGAGCCGTTGTCGGCGGGCGCCGCCCACGACACGGTCACCCTGCCGTCGCCGCGCTCGGCGGTCGGCTGGGCGACGCGGCTCGGCGGCCCGACCGTGGCGTCGGTCGGCGCGGAGGTGGCGATGCCGGTCAGGTCGCCGACGGTGTTGTAGACGCGGACCGAGATCTGCTTGCCGACGTCTCCGGCGAGCGGTGTGTACGAGGTCCCGGTGGCCTCCGGGACGGGGATGTCCGCCACCAGCCACTGCCGCGCGAAGGTGCCGGTGGCGCTCCAGGTGCCGTGGTCGACGCTGAGGGGCACACCGACCACCGGCGCACCACCGCCCGTGGTGGTGATCGCCGGAGCCATGGTGCTCGTCGGCGAGGAGGCGCCACCGCTCCGCTTGACGGTGACGGCAGCCGAGACGGCGGTCCCGGCGGCGTGGTCGTCGTGCGAGGCGGTGACCTGCACGCTGATCTGCTGACCGTTGAAGTCCAGCGGACCCACCGTCGGCGTGTAGGCCGGCGTCGTCGCGCCCGCGATCGCGGCGCCGTTCCTCAGCCATTGGTAGGTGAAGGTCGTTCCCACGGACGGCTGCCATACGCCCGGGTCGGCCCGGAGCTCCTCGCCGGACTTCGCGGTGCCGCCGATCGTCGGCGGGAGCGCGTTCGTGACGGGCGGGAGCGGCTCCGCGGTCGCTGAGCCCGCAGGGACCACGAGCACGGCGAGCGCCAGCAGGAGCGTCGTCACCGGCGCGAGCAGGACGAGGGCGGCGCGACGAACGCGGGGGGACATGGTGCCTCCAGAGACAGACAACGGACGGCGTACCCGGCCCCCGATGGCACGGTCACGGTGAGCCCTCAACGAGAACCTGATCGCGTTCGTTACGGACGCCGGGCGCGACGGGCTGGTCCGGTTGGCGATACTGGAGCCTGTGAGTTCCCTCGACCCTGCCCTGGCCGACCGCCTGCGGCGCACCTCCGACGGACTGGTCCCGGCGATCGTCCAGCAGTACGACTCCGGCGAGGTCCTCATGCTCGCGTGGATGGACGACACCGCCCTGCACCGCACGCTGACGACCGGCCGCGCGACGTACTGGAGCCGGTCGCGGCAGGAGTACTGGGTCAAGGGCGAGACCTCCGGCAACCCGCAGCTGGTCAAGGAGGTGCGCCTCGACTGCGACGGCGACACCCTGCTCGTGAAGGTCGACCAGGTCGGCGTCGCGTGCCACACCGGCACCCGCACCTGCTTCGACGACGGAGTGGTCGAGGGCCTCGATGGCTGAGGCCCGGGCCACCTTCGGTCCCGTCGTCCTGCTCGGGCTCGCCGGCAGCGGCTTCGCCGCGGTCGCGGGTCACCGGGAGATGCTGTCCATCCCCGAGGCGACGGTCACCGCCGCTGGCGGGCTCGCGCCGAGCGTGCAGGAGCGCTCGGTCGAGTTCCCGCTGGCCGGGGCGCTCGCTCTCGTCGCCCTGGCGGCCTGGGGGGTCCTGCTCGTGACCCGCGGCGTGGTCCGTCGGGTCGCGGCCGGCCTCGCCCTGCTGTCCGCGGCCGGCATCCTCGTCGTCGTGGTGGTGGGCGGCTTCGTCCAGGACCAGGACGCCACCGGCGACCTCGCGACCCGGCTCGGTCTCAACCTCGAGACCGTCGACGTCGAGCGCACCGCGTGGCTGTGGGTCGCCCTCGGCTGCTCGCTGGCGGCGCTCGTCGCGGCCGGCGCGGCGCTGCGGCTGGTGCCGGCGTGGCCCGAGATGGGCAGCCGGTACGACGCCCCGACCGTCGGGTCGGGCGCCGCGACCGCCGGCTCGGCCGCCGCCGTCGGCCAGGACTCCGTCGAGCAGTCGAACCTCGACCTGTGGAAGTCGCTGGACGAGGGCCGCGACCCGACCGACGACCCGACGGACGGCTGAGGCCCCGCGACCCCTAGAATCACCTGCGATCCACCCGAACGAGCAAGGAGTTCCCACTCATGGCCGACAACCACGGCAACACCCCTGCGGCCTGGACCGCGGTCCTGGTCTCGCTCGTCGGCTTCGTCGTGGGTGCGATCGGCATGTCCCTCAGCCCGCTGAACTGGCCCCTGTTCTGGGTCGGCACCGCGGTCGTCCTCGCCGGCGGCGTCGTCTTCCTGGTGATGGCCAAGATGGGACTTCACGAGTCCGGCCACTGAACCGATGAGTCTCGCGGCGACGACCGTCCGGGCCACCGACGCGCAGGTGCGCCGGCGGCGGATGGTGCCGCCGCTGCTCGTCGCCGGGGGGATCACCGCCGCGACGATCGCCCTGCACCTCCGCGACCCCCACGCCCAGGGGAGCTGGGGACTGTGCCCCTCCGCGGCGCTCGGCTTCTCCTGCCCCGGCTGCGGCGGCCTGCGCGCGGTCAACGACCTCAGCAACCTGCGGATCCTCGACGCCGCGTCGAGCAACCTGCTGTTCGTGGCGACCATTCCGCTGTTCGCCTGGGTCTTCTGGCGGTGGAGCGTGGGCCGCTGGTCCGGCCGCGCCTGGGAGCCCGACAGCCGCACGGTCGCCCGGGTCTCGGCGGTGATGATCGCCGTGATGGTGGTGTTCTCGGTCGTGCGCAACACCCCCGCGGGCGCCTGGCTCGCGCCCTGAACCCCCTGACGACACCGTCCTGACAACGCAGAACGGGGCCAGGCGCATGCCTGGCCCCGTCCTTCGCGCTCGGGGGATCAGCTGGTGCTGAGGCTGACCGAGCCCGCGATGGCGAACAGGATGATGTAGGCCACGATGCCGACGATCATCAGGATGGTCGCGATCATGCCGCAGATGCGGCCGGCGTTGATCGTGCCGCGGTTGGTGTAGGCGCCGGGGTTGGCGTCGATCTCCTTGATCGCCTTGTTGCCCATCACCCAGGCGGCGATGCCCAGCGGGCCACAGCACACCAGGCCGAGGATGCCGAGGATCAGGATGGTCGTGCCCTGCGGGTGGTCGCCCCCGCCGAAGCCCCCGGCGCCGTAGCCACCGGCCGGCGGCGGAGGCGGAGTGCCGTAGTTGGGCGGCTCGTTGTAGCTCACGATGGTCCCCTTCTCAGGTCTGCAGATGTCGTGCGGCCGGACCGAGGTCCGGGCGGTGTGTGGAACCCTAACGGCCCCGTGCCACACTCGACACCATTCGTCGGTGTTTCGGTGCCGTCGGACCTTGCCCCGCGCGGCAAGCTTTGAACCTGCCCACCTGCGAAACATCACGGAGGCGTCAGATGTCGGCCCCCCAGGCCCCCCAGCCCACGGTGCTCGACGGGATCGTCGCCGGAGTCCTCGAGGATCTCGCCGCCCGCCGGCAGACCCGCTCCGAGGCCGACCTGCGGGCAGCCCTCGCCGACGTCGATCCCGCGCGCGACCCGATGCCGCACTTCCGCGCCACCGGTTCGAGCGTCATCGCCGAGGTGAAGCGCAAGAGCCCGAGCAAGGGCGCGCTGGCCGACATCCCCGACCCCGCCGCGCTGGCGCGTGAGTACGCCGCCGGCGGCGCCGGCGCGATCAGCGTGCTGACCGAGCAGCGTCGCTTCGGGGGCAGTCTCGACGACCTTCGCGCCGTGCGTGCCGCGGTCGACGTCCCCGTGCTCCGCAAGGACTTCATCGTCACCGAGTACCAGCTGCTCGAGGCCCGCGCCGCCGGCGCCGACCTCGCGCTGCTGATGGCCGTGTGCCTGCCGGGGGACCTGCTCGGCCGGCTCCACGACTTCGCCCGCGAGCTGGGCCTGACGGTTCTCCTCGAGGTCCACGACGAGGAGGAGACGGCCCGCGCCGTCGAGGTCGGGGCCGAGCTGATCGGCGTCAACGCCCGCGATCTGAAGACCCTCGAGATCGACCCGGAGGTCTTCGGCCGGCTCGCCCCGCACATCCCCGACGACCGGGTCAAGGTCGCCGAGTCCGGCATCTTCGGGCCCGCCGACGTCGAGCGGTTCGTCGGCGAGGGTGCGCGCGTCGTGCTCGTGGGGGAGGCGTTGGTCAAGGACGGCGCACCGCGGGCTGCGGTCGCGGCGATGACGGGGCTGTGAGCATGACGGGAGCAGGGATGAGCAGCACCTACGACGCCGACGCCCTCGGCTGGTTCGGTGGGGTGGGCGCCTTCGGCGGCCGCTTCATGCCGGAGGCGCTGATCGCGGCCCTCGACGAGCTCGACACCGCCTGGCGCGGCGCGATGGCCGACCCGGCCTTCACCGGCGAGTTCGACCGGCTGCTGCGCGAGTACGCCGGCGTGCCGAGCATGCTCTACGACGCCACCCGGCTCTCCGAGCACGCCGGTGCCCGGATCCTGCTCAAGCGCGAGGACCTCAACCACACTGGCGCCCACAAGATCCGCAACGTGCTCGGCCAGGCCCTGCTCACCCAGCGGATGGGCAAGACCCGGGTGATCGCCGAGACCGGCGCCGGACAGCACGGCGTCGCGTCGGCCACCGCCGCGGCGTACCTCGGCCTCGACTGCACCGTCTACATGGGCGAGGTCGACACCGAGCGGCAGGCTCTCAACGTCGCCCGGATGCAGCTGCTGGGCGCCGAGGTGATCCCGGTCACGAGCGGTTCGCGCACGCTGAAGGACGCGATCAACGAGGCGCTGCGCGACTGGGTCGCCAGCGTCGACGAGACGGCCTACCTGTTCGGCACCGCCGCCGGCCCGCACCCGTTCCCGAGCCTGGTCCTCAGCTTCGTGCGGGGGATCGGCGACGAGGCGCGCCAGCAGTGTCTCGACCAGTTCGGCGCACTGCCCGACGCGGTCGCGGCGTGCGTCGGCGGCGGGTCGAACGCGATCGGGCTGTTCGCGGGTTTCGTGGACGACCCCGAGGTCGCGATCTACGGCTTCGAGGCCGGCGGCGACGGTGTCGAGACGGGACGCCACGCGGCGACCATCTTCGCCGGATCCATCGGCGTCCTCCACGGTGCACGCACCTACGTCCTGCAGGACGAGGACGGCCAGACCATCGAGTCCCACTCGATCTCCGCGGGCCTGGACTACCCGGGCGTCGGGCCGCAGCACTCCGCGCTGTCGGCGGCCGGCCGGGCGACGTACCTGCCGGTGACCGACGCCGAGGCGATGGACGCGATGGCCCTGCTGGCCCGCACCGAGGGCATCATCCCGGCCGTCGAGTCCGCCCACGCGGTGGCCGGCGCGCTGCGGGTCGCCCGGGAGCGGCCGGGGCAGACCCTCCTGGTCAACCTCTCCGGACGCGGCGACAAGGACATGGGCACGGCCCTGGAGTACTTCGGGCTCGGCCAGGCCGGGACCCGGGGGCAGGGGGAGCGGAAGTGAGCAGCGCCAGCACCGCGTTCGCGAGGGCGCGGTCCGAGGACCGCGCCGCCCTGGTGGGCTACCTGCCGGCCGGCTTCCCGGACGTGGAGGGCAGCATCGCCGCGCTCACCGTCATGGTCGAGGCGGGCTGCGACGTGATCGAGATCGGCCTGCCCTACAGCGACCCGGTCATGGACGGCCCCACCATCCAGGCCGCCGCGCAGCAGGCGCTCGACGCCGGGGTCCGCACGACCGACGTGCTCCGGGTGGTCGAGGCCGTGGCCGCCACCGGCACACCCACGCTCGTGATGACCTACTGGAACCCCGTCGAGAGGTACGGCGTCGAGCGGTTCGCCCAGCACCTGGCCGACGCCGGGGGAGCGGGTCTGATCACGCCCGACCTCACCCCCGACTTCGCGCCGGAGTGGATCGCCGCGGCCGACCAGCGCGACCTCGACAAGGTCTTCCTCGTCGCGCCCTCCTCGACCGACGAGCGGATCGCGATGACCACCGCCGCCTCGCGGGGGTTCGTCTACGCCACCGGCATCATGGGCGTGACCGGCACCAAGCAGGCCACGGCCGCGGGGGTGGCCCCGCTGATCGCCCGGACCAAGGCGCTGAGCCCGGTCGGGTCCGACCTGCCGGTCGGGGTGGGCGTCGGGGTCAGCTCCGGCGCGCAGGCCGCGGCCCTGGCCCCCAGGAACGGGATCGGTGCCGACGGGGTGATCGTGGGCTCCGCGCTCGTCCGCACGCTGCTCGACCACCCCGGCGACCGCCGGGCGGGCCTGGCCGCGCTGGCGGCGCTGACCGAGGAGCTGGCCGGGGGGGTTCGTGCGTAGGCTCGCGGCGCTCCTCGCCATGGTCGGTCTCCTCGCCTCCGCCTGCAGCAGCGGCAGCGAGCCGGAGGACTTCACCGGGATCCGGCTCAAGAACCCCTACCAGGCGGCCGACATCGCGCTCACCGACACCGGCGGCGCGCCGTACTCCCTGGGCGCCGACACCACGAAGCCGCTGACCGTGGTGTTCTTCGGCTACACCAACTGCCCCGACTTCTGCCCGATGGTCATGAACAACCTCGCGGCGGCGATGAACCGGCTCGACGCCGACGACCGGGCGTCGGTCGACGTCGTCTTCGTGACCACCGACCCGGCTCGCGACGACGAGAAGACGCTGCGCGCCTATCTCGACAAGTACGACAAGGAGTTCATCGGGCTCACCGGCGACCTCGACACCATCATCGAGGTCGGCGACCCCCTCGCCATCTACGTCAACGACGGCGTCAAGCTGCCCACCGGCGGCTACGACCTCGGGGGTCACTCCACCTTCACCCTCGCCATCGACAGCAGTCACGAGGCGGTCGCACTGTGGAACCAGGAGACCTCCAGCACGGAGTTCGCCGCCGACATCCACACGCTGCTGACCGAGGACTGACCCTCCGTCCGTTCCCGTCGGCCCATCTGGCCCGCACCCACCAGGAGTCGCCGTGCTTCCCGAGATCCCCCGCGTGATCGTCGCCAGCATCCCGAGCCCCGCGGAGGGCGTGTGGAACATCGGGCCGTTCCCGCTGCGCGGCTACGCCCTGTGCATCATCCTCGGCATCGTCGTGGCGATCTGGATCGGCGAGAGGCGCTGGCAGGCGCGGGGCGGCACGATCGGCGAGGTCCAGGACGTCGCCATCTGGGCGGTCCCCTTCGGCCTGGTCGGTGCCCGGCTCTACCACGTCGCCACCGACTGGAAGAACTACTTCGGCGCCGACGGCAACCCGGTCGAGGCCCTCTACGTCTGGCACGGCGGGCTCGGCATCTGGGGCGGTGTCGCGCTCGGTGCGGCCGGTGCCTGGATCGGCGCCCGGCGCAAGGGCATCCGGCTGCTGCCGCTGCTCGACGCGCTCGCGCCCGGCGTGCTCGTCGCGCAGGCGATCGGGCGCTGGGGCAACTGGTTCAACCAGGAGCTGTACGGCCGTCCCACCGATCTGCCCTGGGGTCTGAAGATCGACAGCGACCACTTCAGCAGCGCCTACCAGGCCAGCCCGGACTACCGCGACGCCGTGGCCGCCAACGGCGGCATCCCGCCGGAGTTCGTGACCTTCCACCCGACCTTCCTCTACGAGTGCCTGTGGAACCTCGCGGCCTTCGCGCTCATCATCTGGCTCGACCGCCGGTTCCGCCTCGGGCACGGGCGGGTGATGGCGATCTACGTGATGGCCTACACGCTCGGCCGCGGCTGGATCGAGTACATCCGCATCGACGACGTCCAGCTCAACGACGTCCTCGGGCTGCGGTTCAACGTGTGGACCTCGATCGTCCTCTTCGTGCTCGCGGCCGCCTACTACGCCTGGTCGGCGAAGAACCTCCCGGGCCGGGAGGAGAGCGTGTACACCGACCGGGTGCGGTCGGCCGCGGAGACCGAGCCCGAGACCGAGCCCGAGACCGAGCCCGTGGCCTCCCCGGAGAGTGGGCCGGAGAGCGCGGTGGAGCCGGCGGAGGCGGAGCCCGCCGATGTGACCGGCGACGCATCCACCAAGGAAACCGAATGAACACCGGCAGTTGACATGCTGCTAACCTGAAGCCTCCGCCGCGTGGGCCAACGCCGTCCCTTGCGCCCCACCTTCTGTGGTTCCCAACGCCCGCTCCGGCCGGCGTGCAGCGCGAGCACAGACGTAGTCGACGGGAGGCTTCCCATGCCTTATCTCCACAAGTTCCCGCCGCCCCAGGGTCTCTACGACCCCCGCCACGAGAAGGACGCCTGCGGCGTCGCCTTCGTCGCGACACTGACGGGCGAGGCCAGCCACGACATCGTCGCCAAGGCCCTGACCGCCCTGCGCAACCTCGACCACCGCGGTGCCGCCGGCGCCGAGGCCAACTCCGGTGACGGCGCCGGAATCCTGATGCAGGTCCCCGACGCCTTCCTGCGCGACGTCGCGGCCGAGGCCGGCTTCGCCCTGCCCGCCGCGGGCGGCTACGCCGTCGGCACCGCCTTCATCCCCGGCGACGAGGAGCAGGCCGCCAAGACGCGCGGCCGGATCGAGGAGATCGCCGCCGAGGAGGGCCTCGCCGTCCTCGGCTGGCGCGACGTGCCCGTCGACCCGACCATCCTCGGCACCATGGCGCGCAGCGTCATGCCGACCTTCGCCCAGCTCTTCGTGCAGCCCGTCGGCGGTCCCCTGAACCAGGGCGGCGACGGCCTGGGCCTCGAGCGGCTCGCCTTCTGCCTGCGCAAGCGCGCCGAGCACGAGACCGACGTGTACTTCCCGTCGCTGTCCTCGCGCACGCTCGCCTACAAGGGCATGCTGACGACCGACCAGCTCGACCACTTCTTCCCCGACCTGGTCGACGAGCGGATGGCCTCGGCCCTCGCCGTCGTCCACTCGCGGTTCTCGACCAACACCTTCCCGAGCTGGCCGCTGTCCCACCCGTTCCGGTTCATCGCCCACAACGGCGAGATCAACACGGTCATGGGCAACCGGAACTGGATGCGGGCCCGTGAGGCGCTGCTCGCCTCCGACAGCATCCCGGGCGACCTCGAGCGGCTGTTCCCGATCTGCACCCCGGGTGCGTCGGACTCGGCCTCGTTCGACGAGGTGCTCGAGCTGCTCCACATGGGCGGGCGCAGCCTGCCGCATGCGGTGCTGATGATGATCCCCGAGGCGTGGGAGAACCACGCCGAGATGGGCGAGCAGCGGCGCGACTTCTACCGCTTCCACTCCACGATGATGGAGCCGTGGGACGGCCCGGCCTGCGTCGTGTTCACCGACGGCACCCAGATCGGCGCGGTACTCGACCGCAACGGTCTGCGCCCCTCCCGCTTCTGGGTCACCGACGACGGGCTCGTCGTCCTGGCCTCCGAGGTCGGCGTCCTCGACCTCGACCCGGCCACGGTCGTCCGCAAGGGACGTCTCCAGCCGGGCCGGATGTTCCTCGTCGACACCGAGGAGCACCGGATCATCGAGGACGAGGAGATCAAGGACCAGCTCGCCGCGGAGCACCCCTACGGCGAGTGGCTGCACGCCGGACTGGTCGAGCTCGACGACATCCCCGAGCGCGAGCACATCGTGCACACCCATGCTTCGGTCACCCGGCGCCAGCAGATCTTCGGCTACACCGAGGAGGAGCTGCGGGTCCTGCTCACCCCGATGGCCAACACCGGTGGCGAGGCGCTCGGCTCGATGGGCACCGACGCGCCCATCGCGGCGCTGAGCGAGAAGCCGCGGCTGATCTTCGACTACTTCAGTCAGCTGTTCGCGCAGGTGACCAACCCGCCGCTGGATGCCATCCGCGAGGAGCTCGTCACCTCGCTCTACGGCTCCATCGGGCCCGAGGCCAACCTGCTCCAGCCGACCCCGGCGTCCTGCCGCCAGGTGGTCCTCCCGTTCCCGGTCATCTCCAACGACGACCTGGCCAAGATCCGGCACATCAACCGCGAGGGCGACCACCCGGGCTTCGTCACCCACGTCTCGCGCGGGCTCTACCAGGTCGAGGAGGGCGGCGCGGCGATGGTCCGGCGGATCGACGAGATCTGCCAGGAGGTCTCCGACGCCATCGCCGGCGGGGCACGGATCATCGTGCTCTCCGATCGTCACGCCGACCAGTTCAACGCCCCGATCCCGTCGCTGCTGCTGACCGCCGCCGTGCACCATCACCTGGTGCGGGAGAAGACCCGGACCCAGGTCGGGCTGCTGGTCGAGGCCGGCGACGTCCGCGAGGTCCACCACGTCGCCCTGCTGGTCGGGTTCGGCGCGGCCGCGGTCAACCCCTACCTCGCCATGGAGACGGTCGAGGACCTCGCCCGTGAGGGCTACTACGTCAAGACCGAGCCCGAGCAGGCCGTCAGGAACCTGATCAAGGCGCTCGGCAAGGGCGTGGTGAAGGTGATGTCGAAGATGGGCGTGAGCACGGTCGCGTCCTACACCGGCGCGCAGATCTTCGAGTGCGTCGGCCTCTCCCAGGAGGTCATCGACCGCTACTTCACCGGCACGACCTCCAAGCTCGGCGGCATCGGCATCGAGGAGATCGCCCGCGAGGTCAAGATGCGCCACGACGTGGCGTACCCGGTCAGCGGCATCCCCGCGGCACACCGCGAGCTCGAGATCGGCGGCGAGTACCAGTGGCGCCGCGAGGGCGAGCCGCACCTGTTCAACCCCGAGACGGTATTCCGGCTGCAGCACTCCACGCGCACCGGTCGCTACGACATCTTCAAGCAGTACACGAAGGCGGTCGACGACCAGTCCGAGCGGCTGATGACGCTGCGCGGCCTGTTCCGGTTCAAGGACGCCGCCGCCTACGGCCGCACCCCGATCTCGATCGACGAGGTCGAGCCCGTGGCGGCGATCGTCAGGCGGTTCTCGACCGGTGCCATGTCCTACGGCTCGATCTCGCGCGAGGCGCACGAGACGCTGGCGATCGCCATGAACCGGCTGGGTGCGAAGTCCAACACCGGCGAGGGCGGCGAGGACCCCGAGCGGCTGCACGACCCCGAGCGCCGCAGCTCGATCAAGCAGGTCGCCTCCGGCCGCTTCGGCGTCACCTCGGAGTACCTCACCAACGCCGACGACATCCAGATCAAGATGGCGCAGGGCGCGAAGCCCGGTGAGGGCGGCCAGCTGCCCGGCAACAAGGTGTACCCGTGGGTGGCGAAGACCCGGCACTCCACGCCGGGCGTCGGCCTGATCAGCCCGCCGCCGCACCACGACATCTACTCGATCGAGGACCTGGCGCAGCTGATCCACGATCTCAAGAACGCCAACCCCTCAGCCCGCGTCCACGTGAAGCTGGTCTCCGAGGTCGGCGTCGGCACCGTCGCCGCGGGGGTGTCGAAGGCCCACGCGGACGTCGTCCTGGTCTCCGGCCACGACGGCGGCACGGGCGCCTCCCCGTTGACCTCGCTCAAGCACGCGGGCGGTCCCTGGGAGCTCGGCCTCGCCGAGACCCAGCAGACCCTGCTGCTCAACGGCCTGCGCGACCGGATCGTCGTCCAGACCGACGGTCAGCTCAAGACCGGTCGCGACGTGGTCATCGCGGCGCTGCTCGGTGCCGAGGAGTTCGGCTTCGCGACGGCGCCGCTGGTGGTGTCCGGCTGCATCCTGATGCGGGTCTGTCACCTCGACACCTGCCCGGTGGGCGTGGCGACGCAGAACCCGACCCTGCGCTCGCGCTTCAGCGGCAAGGCCGAGTACGTCGTGAACTTCTTCGAGTTCATCGCCGAGGAGGTCCGCGAGCTGCTGGCCGAGCTGGGCTTCCGCTCGATCGAGGAGGCCGTCGGCCAGGTCGAGGCCCTGGAGACCGCCGACGCCGAGCGCTACTGGAAGGCGCAGGGCCTCGACCTCGCGCCGATCCTGCACAAGGTCGAGGTCGCCGACACGCACTTCCCCGACCAGGACGTGCGCAACACGGGCGGCCAGGAGCACGGCCTGGAGAAGTCGCTCGACGTCACCCAGCTGGTGCCGTTGGCCGCCGCGGCCCTCGAGTCCGGCGAGCCGGTGCGGGCGCAGCTGCCGATCCGCAACGTCAACCGCACGGTCGGCACCATCTTGGGCCACGAGGTGACCAAGCGGTACGGCGGCGCCGGGCTGCCCGACGGGACGATCGACGTGACCCTCGTGGGCTCTGCCGGCCAGTCGCTCGGCGCGTTCGTGCCGCGGGGGATCACCCTGCGACTCGAGGGCGACGCCAACGACTACGTCGGCAAGGGGCTCTCGGGCGGCCGGATCGCGATCCGCCCCGACCGGGGCGCGACCTTCCGCGCCGAGGAGCACGTCATCGCCGGCAACACCATCGCCTACGGCGCGACCTCGGGTGAGATCTTCATCCGCGGCGGCGTCGGCGAGCGGTGCTGCGTGCGCAACTCGGGCGCCACCGTCGTGACCGAGGGGGTGGGCGACCACGGCTGCGAGTACATGACCGGCGGCCGCGTGGTCGTCCTCGGCCCCACCGGCCGCAACTTCGCGGCCGGCATGTCGGGCGGCATCGCCTGGGTCCTGGACCTCGACGAATCCCGCGTCAACGGCGAGCTCGTCGACCTCACCCCGGTTTCGGGGGAGCGGTCCGCGGAGCTCGAGCGGATCGTCCGCGCGCACGCGGAGGAGACCGGCTCGGCGGTCGCCGAGGCGCTGCTGGCTGACTGGGAGGCCGCCCTGCCGCGGTTCACCGAGGTCATGCCGCGCGACTACGCCAAGGTTCTGGCGGTCCAGGCCGACGCCGAGGCCGAGGGCCTCGACGCCGATGCCGCCGCCAACCGGATTATGGAGGTGCTCCATGGCTGACCCGAAGGGTTTTCTGAAGAACGGTCGCGAGGTCGCTTCCCGTCGTCCGGTCGAGGAGCGGGTCCAGGACTGGGACGAGGTCTACCCGGGCGGGATGGGCCGCGCGCTGCTGCCGATCATCAACGTCCAGGCCAGCCGCTGCATGGACTGCGGGATCCCGTTCTGCCACTCCGGCTGCCCGCTGGGCAACATCATCCCGGAGTGGAACGACCTGGTCTGGCGCGACGACTGGGACGGTGCCATCGAGCGCCTGCACGCGACCAACAACTTCCCGGAGTTCACCGGGCGCCTGTGCCCGGCGCCCTGTGAGACGGCGTGCGTGCTCGGCATCAACCAGCCGGCGGTGACGATCAAGAACATCGAGGTCTCGATCATCGACCGGGCCTACGAGTCGGGCTTCGTGCGGCCGCAGCCGCCCGAGTGGCTCACCGGCAAGACGGTCGCCGTCGTCGGCTCCGGCCCGGCCGGACTGGCCGCCGCCCAGCAGCTCACCCGCGCCGGCCACACCGTGGCGGTCTACGAGCGGGCCGACCAGCCGGGCGGCCTGCTGCGCTACGGCATCCCCGAGTTCAAGATGGAGAAGAAGCACCTCGAGCGCCGGCTCGACCAGATGCGGCGCGAGGGGACGGTCTTCCGCTCCGGCGTCGAGGTCGGCGCCGGCAAGCTGACCGGTGCGGCGCTCCGGGACCGGTTCGACGCCGTCGTCCTGGCCATCGGCTCGACCGTCCCGCGCGACCTGCCCGTCCCGGGTCGGGAGCTCGCCGGCATCCACCAGGCGATGGACTTCCTCCCGCAGGCCAACCGGGTCGCACTGGGCCGGCCGGCCACCGCCGACGGCTCGCAGCAGATCCGGGCCGACGGCAAGCACGTCGTCATCATCGGCGGCGGCGACACCGGGGCCGACTGCCTCGGCACCTCCATCCGCCAGGGCGCGGCCTCGATCACCCAGCTCGAGATCATGCCCCAGCCGACCGAGGACCGTCCGGACGGACAGCCGTGGCCGACGTACCCGATGATCTATCGGGTCTCCTCCGCGCACGAGGAGGGGGGCGAGCGGGTCTACTCGGTCTCGACCAAGGAGTTCCTGGGCGACGCCGAGGGCAACGTCCGCGCCCTGCGACTGGTCGAGGTCTCCTTCGAGGCCGGCCGGCTGGTCGAGCACGAGGGCACCGAGCGGGAGATCCCGGCCGACCTGGTGCTCTTCGCGATGGGCTTCGTCGGTCCCGAGCAGCCCGGCATCGTCGAGCAGCTGGGCGTCGAGCTCGACGAGCGCGGCAACATCAAGCGCGACGACGAGTACGCCACCAACGTCGACGGCGTGTTCGTGGCCGGCGACGCCGGTCGCGGACAGTCGCTCATCGTGTGGGCGATCGCCGAGGGGCGCGCCGCCGCCGCGGGCGTGGACAAGCACCTCACCGGCAGCACCCAGCTGCCCGCACCCATCCTGCCGACCGCGCGGCCGCTGGTGGTCTGACCGACCCGTCGCATCTGAACGGTCCTGAGGCGCCGACCCGTCGCGTTCAAACGCGACGGGTCGGCGTTGTGACGTTCCAATTGCCCGATAGGCTCGTGGGCGTGCGAAGAGCCAAGATCGTGTGCACCCTGGGGCCCGCCACCAGCTCGGAGCGGAGGATCCGCGAACTCGTGTACGCCGGGATGGACGTCGCCCGACTCAACATGAGCCACGGCAGCCACGACCAGCACGCCGAGGCCTACCGCCTGGTGCGCGAGGCGTCGGACGCCGCCGGCCACGGCGTGGGCATCCTCGCCGACCTGCAGGGACCCAAGATCCGCCTCGAGACCTTCCCCGACGGCCCGGTCACCCTCGCCCGCGGCCAGCAGTGGACGATCACCACGCGCGATGTCGCCGGCGACGCGCAGGCCTGCGGTACGACCTACAAGGGGCTCCCCGGCGACGTCGCCCCCGGCGACCCGATCCTCATCGACGACGGCAAGATCCGGCTGCGCGTGACCGAGGTGACCGACACCGACGTCGTCACCGAGGTCCTCGTCGGCGGCAAGGTCAGCAACCACAAGGGCATCAACCTGCCCGGCGTCGCGGTCTCCGTGCCGGCGCTGTCCGACAAGGACACCGAGGACCTGAGGTTCGCGCTGCGCCTCGGCGTGGACTTCATCGCGCTGAGCTTCGTGCGCAACGCCGCCGACGCGGAGGACGTGCGGGCGATCATGCGCGAGGAGGGCGTCCTGGTCCCCGTCATCGCCAAGATCGAGAAGCCGCAGGCCATCGAGAACCTCGACGAGGTCGTCGACGCCTTCGACGCCTTCATGGTCGCCCGCGGCGACCTCGGCGTGGAGTGCCCGCTGGAGGAGGTGCCCTTCCTGCAGAAGAAGATCATCGTCGCCGCGCGACGCAACGCGAAGCCGGTCATCGTCGCGACCCAGATGCTGGAGTCCATGGTCACCAACCCGGCGCCGACGCGTGCCGAGGCGAGCGACGTCGCCAACGCCGTCCTCGACGGCGCCGACGCGGTCATGCTCTCCGGCGAGACCAGCGTCGGGGAGCACCCGGTCCACACGGTGGAGACGATGGCCCGGATCATCACCGCCACCGAGGCGCACGCCCTCGTCGACGAGAGCTTCAGCCGCTTCGGGCGCATCGAGTGGGACCCGCACACCACCTCCGGCGTGATCACCAAGGCGGCCGAGGAGGTCGCCCAGCGGGTGGGC
This sequence comes from Nocardioides sp. L-11A, assembly GCA_029961745.1. Lineage (NCBI taxonomy): Bacteria > Bacillati > Actinomycetota > Actinomycetes > Propionibacteriales > Nocardioidaceae > Nocardioides > Nocardioides sp. L-11A. The sequence continues at coordinate 3,289,767 of CP124680.1, read as the reverse complement.
GCCAAGTACGTCGTCGCCTTCACCCAGTCCGGTGACTCCGCGCGCCGGCTGGCTCGGCTCCGCAGCCCCATCCCCGTCCTCGCCTTCACTCCCGAGGCCCGGGCCCGCTCGCAGCTCGCGGTGAGCTGGGGCGTCGAGGCGTTCAAGACGTCCACGGTGGAGCACACCGACGAGATGGTCCGCCAGGTCGACGAGGAGCTGCTCAAGATCGGCCGGGTCAAGGAGGGCGACCGGGTCGTCATCGTCGCCGGCAGCCCGCCCGGCATCCCCGGCTCCACCAACGCGCTGCGGGTGCACCGGATGGGCGACGCGATCAACGAGGTCGCGCCGGCCTACCGCCGCAGCCGCTGAGCTCTCGTCGTACCGGACGATTCGGTTGTCAGAGCGCCGAGTTCACGACCGGATCGTCCGGTACGACGCGATCGAGTGCCCCGGGTGGGATTCGAACCCACACTTGATGTGGTTTGAGCACATTTCCTCTGCCGTTGGGATACCGGGGCGGGTACCGCGGAAACCGTAGCCGAGACGCACCCGACGGCCCACACCGGCCGGCCCGATAACCTGACCCCGTGACCGAGATCGTCCCGACCGAGCCGCCCGCACCCTCGCAGCCCCGCACCGTGGTCATCGCCGAGGACGAGACGCTGATCCGGATGGACCTCGCCGAGATGCTCGCCGAGGAGGGGTACGACGTCGTCGGCCAGGCGGGTGACGGGCAGAAGGCGATCGAGCTCGCGGAGGAGCTGCGGCCGGACCTGGTCATTCTCGACGTCAAGATGCCGGTGCTCGACGGGATCGCGGCTGCGGAGGCCATCGCCGGACGCCGGATCGCTCCGGTCGTGATGCTGACCGCGTTCTCGCAGCGCGACCTGGTCGAGCGGGCGCGCGAGGCGGGGGCGATGTCGTATCTCGTGAAGCCGTTCTCGCAGTCCGACCTGGTCCCGGCGATCGAGATGGCGGTCAGCCGGTTCGCCGAGATCCGGCAGCTGGAGAGCGAGGTCAGCGACCTGACCGAGCGGCTCGAGACCCGCAAGGCGGTCGACCGGGCCAAGGGTGTCCTGCAGGAGCAGCTCTCGCTCTCCGAGGCGGAGGCGTTCCGGTGGATCCAGAAGACGGCCATGGACCTGCGTATGTCGATGCGCGAGGTGGCCGACGGCATCGTGACCCACGGCGTCCCGGGGAGCCCCGCCTCCTGATCTGACGTAAATCGTCCGACGTTCGTGTCCTCTAGGTAACAGATTCGTCATGATTTGTGACCTGGGCCACTGAGTTGCTTCCCCGCGCCGCAGTGCCGGTGTAGGTTCCCGCGGCAGGACACCTCCGGTGGGCGGCGACCGCTGTCGGCCGGCTCGAACAAGGAAGCGGGACTGTCTTGAGGCGTAACAAGGTATTCGCAGCCGGTGCTGCGGCGCTGGCACTCGGTCTGAGCCTGACGGCGTGCGGCACGACGGACGACAAGGACAGCGGGAGCAGCGGTGGTGGCGGTGGGGACGCCGCCTGCGATCTGAAGCTCGCCTTCTTCGGACCGGAGACCGGCCCGGCGGCCGGCCTCGGCAAGCCGATCATCCAGGGCGCCCAGCTCGCGGTCGACCAGTACAACGAGGACGCCGACTGCGAGGTCGAGCTGGTCAAGTACGACTCGCAGGGCTCGCCGGACGAGGCGCCGTCGCTGGCCACCGAGGTCGCCGGCGACGAGTCGATCATCGGCGTCGTCGGTCCCGCGTTCTCCGGTGAGTCGGCCGCGGCCGGCCCGATCTTCGCCGAGGGCGGCGTCCCGACGGTCACCCCGTCGGCGACCAACCCGACGCTGGCCGACAACGGGTGGGACACCTTCCACCGCGCGCTCGGCAACGACGCGACCCAGGGCCCGGCCGCCGCGAAGTACATCCAGGACACGCTGCAGTCGAAGGGCACCTTCGTCATCGACGACGCCTCGGAGTATGGCGCGGGCCTGGCCGGCATCGTCGAGGACACCCTCGGCGACACGGTCGTCGGCACCGACACCATCCAGGCCGGAGACACCGACTTCTCCGCCACCGTCACCAAGGTGACCGACGCGAAGCCGGACGCGGTCTTCTTCGGCGGCTACTACGCCGAGGCGACGATCCTGATCGGCCAGCTCCGCAACGGCGGCTTCGACGGCACCTTCGTCGTCGCGGACGGCGTCAAGGACCCGGCCTACCTCGACGCGAAGGACGCCGCCGAGGGCACCATCATCACCTGCCCCTGCATCCCGGACACCGACCCCGCCGTGGCGACCTTCGCCGCGGACTACGAGGAGGAGTTCGGCGAGGCGCCGGGCACCTACGCCGCCGAGGCGTACGACGCCGCGAGCATCTTCCTCGCCGGCATCGAGGACGGCATCGACAACCGCGCGGACATGCTCACCTTCGTCAACGACTACGACGAGAAGGGCATCACCAAGCAGCTGAAGTTCGACGACAAGGGCGAACCGGCCGACGTGCACGTCTACGCCTACACCGTCAAGGACGGGGCCATCGTCCCCGAGGGCGAGATCAAGTGACCGAGGACTGATCCGTCCGAACTGACAGTCGAGCGGCCGGGGGCCACCGTCCCCGGCCGCTCACCTGTCCAGACCTTGGGGCCAGGAGGCCTGGGTGAACTTCGATTTCCTCTTCAGCAACCTGCCGCAGCTGACGATCGGCGGACTCGCCTTTGGCGCCATCTACGCGCTGATCGCACTGGGCTACACGATGGTCTACGGCGTGTTGCAGCTCATCAACTTCGCGCATTCCGAGGTGTTCATGTACGGCACCTTCGCGATGCTCTGGACCGTGATGGCGCTCGGGGGCGCGGATGCCGGTGGCATCCAGCTGATCGCCATCCTCATCGCCGCGCTGTTCTCGGCCATGGCGATGTCGGCGATCATCGCGCTCCTCCTCGAACGGGTGGCCTACCGGCCACTCATCAAGAAGGACGCGCCCCGCCTGATCGCGCTCATCTCCGCCATCGGCGCGTCCTTCGTGCTCGCCGAGCTGATGGGTCTGCGTGACCGCATCGCCGGGTGGGTGGGCCTGGACGACAACCTCTCCGAGTACGTCGGCAAGGCCCGTATCAACAACAGCATGGCCGGCGTCCTCGACGCGCCGCGCTGGGAGATTGGCAATGTGACGATCTCCAGCATCGACGTGCTCGTCATCGTCGCCGCGGTCGGCATGATGATCCTGCTCGACCAGTTCGTCCGCCGCTCGCGCCTCGGCAAGGGCATCCGGGCCACCTCGCAGGACCCGGAGACCGCCGCGCTGATGGGCGTCAACCCGACCCGGACCATCCAGCTCACCTTCCTCATCGGCGGTCTGATGGCCGGCATCGCCGCCTTCCTGTACATGCTGAAGATCGAGACCACCAAGTTCGACGTCGGCTTCCTGCTCGGCGTCAAGGCGTTCACCGCCGCGGTGCTGGGCGGCATCGGCAACCTGCGCGGCGCGCTGCTGGGTGGCCTGGTCCTCGGCGTCGCCGAGACCTGGGGGTCGGCGCTCTTCGGCACCGAGTGGCGCCACGTGGTCGCCTTCGTGCTGCTGGTCGTCATCCTGCTGTTCCGCCCGACCGGACTGCTGGGCGAGTCGCTCGGAAAGGCCCGCGCATGAGCAAGATCAAGCAGAGGTTCGTCGCCCTGCCCAAGCCGGTCAAGATCCTGCTCTGGGTCCTGTTGGCCCTGTTCGCCTACGCCCTGCCGCTGTTGGAGCCACCGATCATCTCCACGCCGGGCGTGGACTTCGGCGGCGTCCTCTTCGTCGTCACGATGTACTGCCTGGTCGCGATCGGCCTCAACATCGTGGTCGGCTACGCCGGCCTGCTCGACCTCGGGTACGTCGGCTTCTACGCCATCGGCGCCTACACCGCCGCGGTGCTGACCTCGTTCCACGCGCACTGGCCGCTGCTGCTCGCGATCCCGGTCGCGGTGGTCGTGACCACGATCTCCGGTGTCCTGCTGGGCGCGCCGACGCTGCGGGTCCGCGGCGACTATCTCGCGATCGTGACGCTCGGCTTCGGTGAGATCATCCGCCTGGTCGCGGTCAACACCGAGTGGCTGGGGGAGCGCAAGGGCATCTCGAACATCGCCCGCCCGCCGAGCATCGGCGGCCAGGAGGGACTGTTCGAGATCCCGCACCTGTTCTGGGGCGACGGGACGGTGCTGATCGACACCAAGGACACGACGCAGTTCCTCGTGTTCGGCGTGCTCGACCAGATCCCGTACTACTGGCTCGGCCTGACCGTGGTCATCGTGATGCTCTTCGCCGACCGGCTGATCAAGAACAGCCGGGTCGGCCGGGCGTGGGAGGCCACCCGCGAGGACGAGGACGCCGCGGAGCTGATGGGTGTCCCGACGTTCAAGTTCAAGCTGCTGGCGTTCGCCACGGGTGCCTTCGTCGGCGGCCTGGCGGGCTCGCTCTACGCCAGTCGCCAGAACTTCATCAACCCCGACTCGTTCCTGTTGCTCTACTCGATCCTGTTCCTGGCGGCCGTGGTCGTCGGCGGCCAGGGCAACCGGTGGGGCGTGCTGGTGGGCGCCATCCTCGTGGCCTACCTGCCGCAGCGGTTCCGCGAGTTCGACGACTTCCGCGTCCTGGCCTTCGGCCTGGCGCTGGTCCTGCTCGCCACGTTGCGTCCGGAGGGCCTGTTCCCACCCCGGCGCACCGTGCGCGCCAAACATCTGGAACAGGAGCTCGAGGAACTCGAGGAAGGCGCCGGCGGAGAGGAGAGCGCCCGTGTCTGAGGCGATTCTCGAGGTCCAGAACCTCACCTTGAAGTTCGGCGGTCTCACCGCCCTGGACGATGTCACCTTCCGCATCGGCGAGGGCGAGATCCTCGGCCTGATCGGACCCAACGGCGCCGGCAAGACGACCTGCTTCAACGCGGTCACCGGCGTCTACCGGCCCACCAGCGGCGGCATCGTCTTCCAGGGACGGTCGATCGTGGGGCTGAAGAAGCACAAGATCACCCAGCAGGGGATCGCGCGCACCTTCCAGAACATCCGGCTGTTCCCGAACATGACGGCCCTGGAGAATGTCCTGGTCGGCACCGACGCCCGGCACACCACCGGGATGTTCTCGGCCCTCTTCCGGCTGCCGAAGCACCGCCGCGAGGAGCGGGAGGGGCACGAGCGGGCGATGGATCTGCTCCGGTTCATGGGCATCCACCGCAAGGCCGACGAGCTCGCCGCCAACCTGTCGTACGGCGACCAGCGTCGCCTGGAGATCGCGCGCGCGATGGCGACGAACCCGAAGCTCATCTGTCTCGACGAGCCCGCGGCCGGGTTCAACCCGGCCGAGAAGGTCGAGCTGATGAACCTCATCCGGCGGGTCCGCGACCGGGGCTACACCGTGCTACTCATCGAGCACGACATGAAGCTGGTCATGGGGGTCACCGACCGGATCGTCGTCCTGGAGTTCGGACGCAAGATCGCCGAGGGCACCCCCGCCGAGATCCGTGACAACCCTGCGGTGATCGCCGCCTACCTGGGAGTGGACGAGGAAGATGCTTCTTGAGGTCGAGGGCCTCTGTGTCAACTACGGGCACATCGAGGCGATCCGTGACATCAGCTTCAGCGTCCCCGAGGGGACCGTCACGACCCTGATCGGCGCCAACGGCGCGGGGAAGACGACGACGCTGAAGACCATCTCGGGTCTGCGCAAGGTCCGGGCCGGCTCGGTGCGGTTCGAAGGACGCGACATCAACGACATCCCGCCGTACGACCGGGTCAAGCTCGGCATCGGGCAGTCCCCGGAGGGACGGCGCTGCTTCGTCGGGATGACGGTCCGTGAGAACCTGGAGATGGGCGCGTTCACCCGCAACGACCGCAAGTCCGCGGCCTATCGGGAGGACATGGAGCGGGTGCTCACCCTCTTCCCGCGGCTGGAGGAGCGGATCGACCAGATCTCCGGCACCATGTCCGGCGGTGAGCAGCAGATGCTCGCCATCGGGCGGGCGCTGATGGCCCGGCCGCGGCTGTTGCTGCTCGACGAGCCGTCGATGGGCCTGGCGCCGAAGCTGATCCAGCAGATCTTCACCATCATCACGGAGATCAACCAGCAGGGCACCACCGTGCTGCTCGTCGAGCAGAACGCAGCCCAGGCGCTCAAGCGGTCGCACGACGCCCACATCCTCGAGACCGGCGAGATCGTCCGGTCCGGCACGGGTGCGGACCTCGCGGTCGACCCGGCGGTCAAGGCGGCCTATCTCGGTGGCGACGTGTAGGGCAGACCTCGGGTCAGAGCACCTTCGAGAGGAACGAGCGGGTCCGCTCGTGCTGAGGATGCGAGAGCACCTCGGCCGGGCGGCCCTCCTCGACCACGACGCCGTCGTCCATGAAGACGAGCTGGTCGCCGACCTCGCGGGCGAAGCCCATCTCGTGCGTGACGACCATCATCGTCATCCCCTCCTGGGCGAGCTCCTTCATGACGGCGAGCACGTCGCCGACCAGCTCCGGGTCGAGGGCACTGGTGGGCTCGTCGAAGAGCATCATGTCGGGGTCCATCGACAGCGCCCGGGCGATCGCGACCCGCTGCTGCTGGCCGCCGGACAGATGCGCCGGGTAGGCCGACTCCTTCTCGGAGAGGCCGACCTTCGCGAGGTTCCGTCGAGCGACCTCGACCGCCTCGTCCCTACCCCGGCCGCGCACACTGCGCTGGGCGAGGGTGAGGTTCCGCAGCACCGACAGGTGCGGGAAGAGGTTGAACTGCTGGAAGACCATCCCGATCCGGGAGCGCACCTCGTCGAGGTCGATCCGGCGGTCGCAGATGTCGACGCCCTCGATCAGGATCTCTCCGGCCGACGGCTCCTCGAGCCGGTTGACGCAGCGCAGCAGCGTCGACTTGCCCGACCCGGAGGGCCCGATCACGCAGACGACCTGCCCGGCGTCGACATGGAAGTCGATGCCCTTGAGGACCTCGTGGTGGCCGTAGTGCTTGTGCAGGCCACGCACCTCGATGGCGGACGCGGTCATCGGACGGCCTTCCTCTGGCGGCGCTCCAGCCAGGCGACGAGTTGGGTGAGCGGCAAGGTGATGACGAGATAGAGCAGCGCGGCCTGGATCAGGCTGGTAGCCGTCCCCGCCGACGGACCGGAGGTCAGGAAGTCCTTCGCGACCGAGGTCAGCTCCCGCTCGCTGGCCGCGGCGCCCAGCAGGAACAGCAGGGCGGTGTCCTTGATCAGCAGCACGAACTCGTTGGTCAACGGCGGGATGACGATCCGGAACGCCTGGGGGAGCACCACCTTGACCGTGGTGGCCCCCGGCCGCATGCCGAGCGAGCGCGCGGCCTCCGTCTGGCCCTTCGGGACCGCCTGGATGCCGGCGCGCAGGGTCTCGGCCATGTAGGCGCCGGCCACCATGATCAGGCCGATCAGGCCGGCGCCGACCGTGCCGCCCGGTGGTGTCCAGCCGAAGGCGATCGGCAGGCCGGTCGACATGAAGATCATCACGACCAGGGCCGGCAGACCGCGGAAGAACTCGACGTACGCCGTGGCGAGCCAGCGGTACGGCGCGACCGGGGACAGGCGCATCAGCGCCAGCACCAGGCCGAGCGCGAGTCCGCCCGCGAACGCGATCGCGGTGTATTTGACCGTGTTCACCATGCCGATGGTGATCAGATCGCCCCAGTTGCCGTCGGCCCAGTCGATGCCGTCGGAGTTCCAGAAGTTCTCCTTGATGACCGGCCAGTCGGCGACCAGGGCCAGCGCGGCCACCGCGGCCGCCAGCACGACGTACAGCGTGACCTGGACCAGCAGCGCGCGCTGCCTGCGATTCACCCCCACGAGCGATCCCCCCGGATTCTCGAGTGCTCGGACGCGGGCGGCTCAGTTCTCCGTGGAGAAGTAGGTGTCGTAGATCGTGTCGTAGGTGCCGTCGCCGCGCATCTCCTCCAGCGCGCCGTTCACGTCATCGACCAGCTGGCTGTTGCCCTTCTTGATGGCGAAGCCGTACTCCTCGTCGGTCTCGTAGGTCTCGACGACCTTGAAGCTGCCGTCTGAGGTGTGGTCGAGGTTGACCGGCAGATCCTGCAGCAATGCCTGGACCTGGCCGGCCTTGATCGCCTGGAACATCTCGGCGTCACTCGGGAAGGAGACGATGTCCGCGCCGGTGGCGTTCTCCTCGGTGTAGGTCTTGCCGGTGGTGCCCTGCTGGACGCCCACCTTGACCCCGTCGAGGTCGGCGATCGTGGCGATGTCGCTGTCCGCCGGGACCAGCAGGGACTGCTGGGAGTCGTAGTAGCCGTCGGAGAAGTCGAGGTTCTTCTTCCGGTCGTCGGTGATGGTCATCGCCGACGCGGCGAGGTCGCACTGCTTCGCGTTGAGGGCCTGACCGCTCTGCAGGGCGTCGAACGAGGAGTCCTTGATCGACAGGTCGAGGTCGAGTCGCTTCGCGATCTCGGTGACGATGTCGACGTCGAAGCCCTTGAATCCGCTGTCACTGGACTTGTCGAAGTCCTCGAACGGGGGATAGGGCACGTCCGAGCAGACCGTGAGCGTGTCCTTCTTGACGAGGTCGGCGCCACTCGCCGAGGTGCCGCTGTCGTCGGAGCCGCAGGCCCCGAGCGCGAGGGCGGTGAGGGCCGTCAGGGTGAGGGCGATGGTGCGCGACATCTTCATCTCGGCACTGTAGGCCCGATCGGACCCGGTGACGAGGGCCCCGCGATCCGGGTGCCGGGTTGTTCCAGGATCGTGACCTGGACGTCACCGTCCGGTGGCCCGGGCGGGTGCCCGGGGGAGATCCCGGCATCCCCCTGTCGGGCGCGTTCGGGTGAGCGTAGTGTGTGCGTCCGGACCGCCCGCCGCCGTGCGGTCCCCGTGCGGGGGTCGAGGAGAAGGCAGGGCCGGATGAGTCGCTATTCGCTGATCACGCGCGTCGCCACCCGCGACGACGCCGTCGTCCTCGCCGACCTGTGGAGCGATGCCGTGCGTCGCGCCGACCCCGCCGAGCAGGTCGCCGATCTCGAGCTCGTCATCAAGGGGGCCGCCGCGTCGCCGGAGCAGCGCCTCGTCGTCGTCGAGTACGACGGCCAGGTGGCCGGTGCCGTCTACCTGAGGATCACGACGCTCTCCCCGCTCAACCTCGAGCCCTGCGTCCAGTCGATGCACCCGCGCGTCTTCGACCACTGCCGCCGGCACGGCGTCGGCCACGCCCTGGTGGAGGCGGCGACCGCGTTCGCCGAGGAGAACGGCATCCTGCACGTGGTCACCGCGGTGCCGCACTCCTCACGCGAGTCCAACCGGTTCATGGCGCGGCTCGGCCTGGCGCCGGTCGTGATGTACCGGATCGCCCCGACCGCGCTCCTGCGCAGCCGGGTGTCCCCGCAGCGTCAGCAGGCGGGTGTCGACGGCAGCCGCAACCGGGTGCTCGCCGCCCGGCGCTCGCTGCGCCGGGCCCGGACCGAGCGGCTGGCGCTCCCGGAGCCCGAGCAGGCCTGAGGGGCTACTTCCTCGCGGGGTCGCGCTCCAGGAGCGCGCACGTGATCCGGGAGGTGCACACCCGGCGCCCGGCGTCGTCGCTGACGACGATCTCGAAGCTGGCCATGGTCCGGCCGCGGTGCAGCGGCGTCGCGACGCCGGTGACCACGCCGGAGGTCGCCGAGCGGTGGTGGGTCGCGTTGATGTCGGTGCCGACGGCGAACCGGTCCGGTCCGGCGTGGATCGCCGCCGCGACCGAGCCCAGGGTCTCGGCGAGGACCACCGACGCGCCGCCGTGGAGCAGGCCGTAGGGCTGGGTGTTGCCCTCGACGGGCATCGTGGCGACCACACGGTCGGGCGTGACCTCGACCAGCTCGATGCCCATCCGCTCGTTGAGCGCGCCCATGTGGGAGCGCATGAAGTCGGCGATCTCGTCGATGGTCGTCATGGGTCTGAAGGTTAGTCGGCGGTCATCGGTAGAGTCGCCGGGTGCCCCAGCCCATGACGGAGACGACCCGCCCGCGACTCCTGCTCCTCGACGGCCACTCACTCGCCTACCGCGCCTTCTTCGCCCTCCCGGTCGAGAACTTCTCGACCGCGACCGGGCAGAACACCAACGCCGTCTACGGCTTCACCTCGATGCTGGTCAACGTGCTGCGCGACGAGCAGCCGACCCATGTGGCGGTCGCCTTCGACGTGTCGCGGCAGACCTTCCGCACCGAGGAGTACGCCGAGTACAAGGCCAAGCGCAACAAGACGCCGGGCGAGTTCAGCAGCCAGCTCCCCCTGATCGAGCGGATGCTCGACAGCTTCTCGATCCGCTACATCAAGCACCCCGGCTACGAGGCCGACGACATCATCGCCACGCTGGTCACGCAGGCCCTCGCCGACGAGACGAGCGGTCTCGAGGTGCTCATCCTCACCGGCGACCGCGACTCCATCCAACTGGTGACCGAGCGCTCGACGGTGCTCTACCCGATGCGTGGCGTGTCCGACCTGTCCCGGATGACACCCGCCTTCGTGGAGGACAAGTACGGCGTCCCGCCGCACCGCTACCCCGAGCTCGCGGCGATCGTCGGCGAGCAGTCCGACAACCTGCCGGGCGTGCCCGGGGTCGGCGCCGGGTTCGCCGCGAAGTGGATCAACACCTACGACGGCCTCGACAACGTGATCGCCCAGGCCGACAAGATCACCGGCAAGAAGGGCGAGGCCTTCCGCGAGCACCTCGGCGACGTGATCCGCAACCGCCGGCTCAACGCGCTGGTGCGCGACCTCGACCTCGGCCTCGCGATCGACGACCTGGTGCTGGGGGAGTGGGACCGCTCCTCGGCCCTCGAGCTGCTCGACGAGCTGGAGTTCCGCGGCGAGCTGCGCACCCGCATCCTGGACGTCGTGGCGCCCGGTGAGGACACCCCGGTCGAGGCGGGCGTCGAGGTCGACGGCACCACGCTCGCGCCCGATGCCGTCGCGGCCTGGCTCGACGAGATCGGCAGCACGACCGTCGGCCTCTCCGTGCGCGGATCCTGGGGCAGCGGCACCGGCCGGGTCGCCGGGCTCGCGCTCGCGCTGGCCGACGGCCGGGCGGCGTACGTCGACGTCGAGGCGATGAGCCCCGCCGACGACGCCGCGGTGGCCGCCTGGCTGGCCGACGAGACACGCCCGAAGGTGCTCCACGACGCCAAGGGGCCCCTGGTCGCGCTCGGTGCCCAGGGCTGGAGCCTGGCGGGCGTCGTGGAGGACACCGCGCTCGCGGCGTACCTCGTCGCCCCCGACCAGCGCTCCTACGACCTCGCCGACCTCTCCCTGCGCTACCTCCACCGCGAGCTCGCGGTCGCCGAGGACGACGACCAGGGGATGCTCTTCGACGAGGACGCCAACCTGGCCAAGGCCGCGATGGTCCAGGCCCGGGCCGCGCTCGACCTGTCCGCCGAGCTGACCGACGAGGTCGAGAAGGCGGGTGGCCGCAGTCTGCTGACCGAGGTCGAGATGCCGCTCGTCGGCGTGCTGGCGGCCATGGAGCAGACCGGCATCGCGGTCGACATCGAGCACCTGGAGGGGCTCGAGGCGCACTTCGGCGAGGAGGTGCGCAAGGAGGCCGTGGAGGCCTACGCGGTGATCGGCAAGGAGATCAACCTCGGCTCGCCCAAGCAGCTGCAGGTGGTGCTCTTCGACGAGCTCGGCATGCCGAAGACCAAGCGCACCAAGACCGGCTACACCACCGACGCCGACGCGCTGCAGAAGCTGGCCGCCAGCAATCCCCATCCCTTCCTGCTGCACCTGCTGCGCCACCGCGAGGTGATCCGGCTGCGGCAGACGATCGAGGGCCTGCTCAAGACGGTCCAGCCCGACGGCCGCATCCACACCACCTTCCACCAGACCATCGCGGCCACCGGGCGGCTGTCGAGCACCGAGCCCAACCTGCAGAACATCCCGGTCCGCACCGAGGAGGGCCGCCGGATCCGGGAGAGCTTCGTGGTCGGACCCGGCTACGACTCGCTGATGACCGCCGACTACAGCCAGATCGAGATGCGGATCATGGCCCACTTGTCCGAGGACGAGGCTCTCATCGAGGCGTTCCGCTCCGGTCGTGACTTCCACGCCGAGACCGCCTCGCGGGTCTTCGACGTCGCGCCCGACGCCGTCACCCAGGAGATGCGGGCCAAGATCAAGGCGATGAACTACGGCCTCGCCTACGGCCTGTCGGCCTTCGGTCTCTCCCAGCAGCTCGGCATCGAGCCGCGCGAGGCCAGCGGACTGATGGAGGAGTACTTCGACACCTTCGGCGGCATCCGCGACTACCTCACCGGCGTCGTCGACGAGGCCCGGCGCACCGGCTTCACCGAGACCATCATGGGCCGGCGCCGCTACCTGCCCGACCTGACCAGCGACAACCGGATGCGCCGCGAGGGTGCCGAGCGGATGGCGCTCAACGCGCCCATCCAGGGCTCGGCGGCCGATCTGATCAAGGTCGCCATGCTCCGCACCGACGCCGCGCTGCGCGGTTCCGGTCTGCGCTCGCGGATGCTGCTCCAGGTCCACGACGAGCTCGTGTTCGAGGTCGCCGACGGCGAGAGCGGGGCACTCGAGGCCCTGGTCCGCGAGCAGATGGCCGGCGCCGCCGACCTCACCGTCCCGCTCGACGTCTCGGTCGGCACCGGTCGGTCCTGGCACGAGGCCGCGCATTAGTTGGATGGCGCGAGCGTGTCGCTCCTTCGTCGCGCCACGCTGCCGCGCCGCGGTCGAGTCCGGTGGATGGCTGCGTTCGCGTGGCGGCAAGGCGGTCGGCTCGCGGAAAGGCTCGGCTCCTCCGCTCCGGTCGCTCGTTCCTCGCTCGCTACGCTCCGTCGCCCTCGCTTCCCGCGATGACCGACGGGTGACCGGCTACTGGTCAGCGGGCGCGAGCTCGTCGTCGCGGCGGTGCCGGAACACCTGCAGCGCGACCAGCACGAGCAGCACCGCGAGGTCCACGATGCCCACGGTGGTGGCGAGGCCGGTGACGCCGTCGGCCTGCGAGCCGCCGATGACGAGGGCGACGACGCCGATGCCGACGAGGTACTTGGTCGCGGCTCCACGGCTGGCCAGTCCGGCGTACACCAGCATCTGCAACAGGGCGAGGAGGGCGCCGAGGACGGCGAACATCCACAGCCGGTCCTCGACCTCGGCGTACTCGGCTCCGCCGATGAAGACGAGGGCGAGCCCGGAGAGCAGGTAGGTCGCAACGACGCAGGCGGTCCCGAGGACGCTCAGGAACGCCAGGCCCTTGGCCAGGGCGGCGCGGCTCTCGCTGCCGGTCGACATGGACGGGAAGAGGACCACGACCGCGAACTGCGGCAGGAAGAGCACCGCCTTCGTCACGATCAGGCCACCGGCGTACAGGCCGGCGTCGTGCCCGTCGAGGACACCGCGGGCGACCACCACGTCGAGGTTGGACAGCGCGAAGAAGGCCAGGAGCGCGATCGAGCTTCCGGCCGTCTCGCGCAGCACGTCGCGGCGGATCTCCGACTCGCTCACGCTGCTCGTGGGGCGGGGGTGCCGCCCCAGCGCCCACGCGCCCACGACGACGGGGACCCAGGACGCGATGAGGACGGCCAGCATCGCGCTGGTCTCGGACCGCCACACCAGCAGGAAGGCCAGGCCGAGCGCGACCCGGGGGACGCCGACCGCCAGGTAGACCAGGCTGAGGGGGAGCCACCTGCGCTCGCCCTGCAGCACCCCGGCCTGGGCGCCCATCACGGTGATCGGGACGATGCTCAGCCCCAGCAGGACGGCGGGCAGGAGGCCGTCGAGCCGGAGCAGCCTGGTCACGAGCGGGGCCGCGACGATCGTGACCAGGCCCAGCGCGAACGCGGTGCGCCAGGCGGTGCGGAGGACGGAGGTCTCCACCGCGGCCACGTGCTCCGGGTCGGCGGCGATCCGCCGCGCGGAGGTCGCCTGGAGGCCCAGTTGGAGGACCGAGAGGACCATCAGCAGTGCCATCACGCCGGCGAGGGCGCCGTACTGGCCGGGGCCCAGCAGACGCGCGGAGACGATCTGGAAGCCGTAGGTGCCGACGTTCATCACGGCCATCGCGATGGCGATGCCGGCGCTGCTGCGCAGCAGCCGGGTCAGGCGGGTGCCTGCAGCGGGCGAGGTCGTCGTCACCAGAGCAGGCTAGGGGGTGGCCCCGCCGATCCGGGAGGCGGAGGCGGCATCGGCATACAGTGACCCCCGCCGGGAGGGCGAGGGGAGCGGAGGCGGGATGCGGGACGAGCGGCGCGGTCGCGTGGTGCTGCTGACCCTGTACGCCGCGCTCGCGGTCTTCGTCCTCACCGAGAAGTGGGGCCAGTCGACGAGCGACACCCGCTTCGAGCTCACCGAGGTCCCCGGTCCGCACCTCGCCGGCACCTTCCACCTGTGGAACCCCGAGGTGTCGCTGGGGGAGATGCAGAACCAGGCCTACGGCTACCTGTTCCCGCACGGCTCCTTCTTCTGGCTGGCCGAGCTGGTGGGCACCCCGGGCTGGGTGGCGCAGCGGGTGTGGTCGGTGCTGATCCTGCTCCTGGCCTGCGAGGGCCTGCGCCGCCTCGCCCGCGCCCTCGGTACGTCGCCCGTGGCCGCCGCGGTCGCCGGCCTCGCGTACGGCCTGACGCCCCGCCACGTCACCGAGATCGGCACCCGCAGCGCGGAGATCCTGCCCGGCGCGATGCTGCCGTGGGCGGCACTCCCGGTGGTGCTGGTCGTCCACGGCCGGATGCGGCCACGCAACGCGGCGGTCCTCTCCGCGGCGGCCTTCGCCTGCTCCGGTGGCGTCAACGGCACGGCGACGGCGGCGCCGGCCGCCCTGCTCGCGATCCTCGTGCTCTGGGCCGTGCTGACCCGCCGGCTGAGCTGGCGCTTCGGCGCGGGCTGGCTCGCCCTCGTCGGCGCGGTCAGCGCCTGGTGGATCCTGTCGCTGCTGCGACTGGGCGCCTACAGCCCACCCTTCTACGACTTCGTCGAGGATGCCCGGGCCACGACGTCGACCGCCGGGTTCGCGTCCGTGCTCCGCGGTGCCAGCAACTGGGTGGGGTTCATCTCCGTCGGCGGCGACCGGTGGTGGCCGGCCGGCTACGACCTGGCCTACGAGCCCTGGCTGGTGCTCGGATCGGGGCTGGTCGCCGTTGCCGGCTTCGTCGGCCTGCTCCGGATGCGCAGCGCGTGGCGGACCCCGCTGCTGGTGGCCGCCGGGTTCGGGCTGGTCTGCCAGGTGATCGCCCACACCGGCGCGCTCGACGGCCCGCTCAGCCAGGCGCTGCGCGACCTGCTCGACGGACCGCTGGCCCCGCTGCGCAATGTCGCCAAGGTCGACCCGGTGCTCCGGATCCCGATCGCGATCGGTCTCGCCGCCCTCGTCGACGATCTGCTGCCGCTGCTGCGCCGCCGGTCGGGCGGGCGGCGGGTCGGCGTGCGTCGGTGGGCGGCGGGCGGACTCGTCGTGGCGATCGCCGGCGGCCTGCTCGCGATGGCCCAGCCCATCGCCACCGCCGACACCCGCACGCCCGGGTGGAAGGAGCTCCCGTCGTACTGGTGGGAGGCGGCGGCCTTCCTGGAGGAGCGGGCCGACGAGGCCGAGGACGGCGGCGGGGCGACCTGGGTCATCCCCGGGTCGGGCTTCGGCATCCAGCAGTGGGGCTGGACCATGGAGGAGCCGATGGAGGCGGTGGCGCGCAGCCCGTGGATCACCCGCTCGCAGGTGCCGCTCACGCCGCCCGCGACGATCCGGCTGTTCTCCGCGATGGAGACCTTCCTCGAGACCGGCTCCGGGTCGCCGTACCTGCGGCACCTGCTGAACCGGATCGGCATCGACACCGTCCTCGTGCGCCACGACCTGGAGCCGAACGTTTCGCAGGCGACCTCGGCGAGCCTGGTCGGCGTCGCCCTGGGCCGCTCACCCGGGCTGCACTCGATCGCCACCTTCGGTGAGCTGGAGTTCGGCCCCGCGATCGAGGTCTTCGACGTCGAGCCGGCGATCGGGGCCCAGGTGGGCACCGGCGGGTACGACGTCCGCGACGCCGACGACGCCGTGACCGTCGCGGGCTCGGTCGAGGCCGCGGTGGCCGCCGTGGGGTCCGGCCTGGTCGGGCCGGCCCAGGCGATGGTGCTGGCGGGCGAGCCCGGCTGGGACCGCGACGCCCAGGTGGTCGGGGACGGGTACCGGCTCCGGGAGCGCTCGTTCGGCCGGATCCAGGACGCCGAGAGCAACGTGATGACGGCGACCGACCCGTTCCACGGCGACCGCGTGGTGCCGAACTACCCCGGCGCCGCGGGGGCCGCGCCGGTCGTGGCCCGGTACGACGGCATCGCGGGTGTCGACGCGTCGAGCTCCCGGGCGTGGACCAGCTCGCTGGGAGCCGTGCACCCCGAGAACGCGCCGTGGTCGGCGCTCGACGGCGATCCGTCGACGTACTGGCGGCCGAGTCCGTTCGCCGACCCCCTGAGCCAGTGGCTGGAGGTGGACCTCGGCGGCGAGCGCCAGGTCGGCGCGGTGCGCTTGAGCCAGCCGTCGGCCGAGGACGTCAGCCGGGTCGCCCGCTGGCGGGTCACAACGGGCGGTCGCAGCCGGACGTTGGTGACCGACCCGTTCACCGGAGAGGGCTCGGTGCGGCTCGACGTGCGCGCCGACCGGGTCCGGATCGAGCCCCTCGACGCGCCGGACCGGGAGGCCACGATCGGTCTCGCCGAGGTCGGGATCGACGGCGTCGCGCCGACCCGCACGCTCGTCGTCCCCGAGGCCGCGACCGACGGCCCGCCCGACCTGCTGTTCGCCGCGGCGCCCGAGACCCGCTCCTGCGTGCTGACGCTGCTGGGCCCCGACTGCGGCCGGTACCGGGCCCGGGCGGCCGAGGAGGCCGCGGGCATCGACCGGACGTTCACGCTCGAGGAGGGCGGCCGGTTCCGGGTCCGCGGCCTCGTCGTCGGCCGGAGCCGGCCCGGCACGCTCGAGCTGTTGCAGCCGCTGGGCGGGGTGACCATGACCGGCTCGTCGTGGCTGGGGAACGACCCGGCGGTGTCGCCGCGGATGGCCTACGACGGCAACGACGCGACCTCGTGGGTGGCCGACCCCCGCGACGACGAGCCGACGCTCACCGTCGACCTCGGCCGCGAGCGGACGATGCGCCGCCTCACCGTCAGCCCGCCGGCCGGGGTGGCCGTACGTCCCGACCATGCGGTGATCCGGGCCGAGACCGCCGACGGCGTGGTGGTCCGCCGGGCCGACCTGACCGGGTACGGCGCCTTCGAGCCGGTACGTGCCCGCCGGCTCACCGTGACCTTCGGCCGATCGGCCGGCCGGGTGGACGGCGCACCGCTCGGCGTCGGCGAGGTCCGGCTCGGGGGCGCACGGTTCTCCGCGACCCTCGACGGCGGTGGTCCGACCGGCGCGGTCTGCGGGTTCGGGCCGCAGCTGGTCGTCGACGGCCGTGTCGTCGAGACCCGCGTCGAGGGCCTGATGGGCGACGTGGTCGCCGCCGGCCAGCTGGCGCTCGAACCCTGCGACGGCACCGGCCCGCTGACGCTGAGCGCCGGCTCCCATCGCGTCGAGCTGCGCTCGACCGAGCAGTTCCAGCCGGTCGGGCTGACCCTCGACTCCGTCGGCGGCGGCGCGGCGCCCGAGCGCGGTCCGTCCCGCTCGCGCACCGTCCGGCTGCTGTCCGCGGACGACACCCGGGTCCGCCTCGACGTCGGCCCGGGGGAGGACGCCGTGCTCAGCTCGCCCCACAACGTCAACCTCGGCTGGGTGGCCACGGTCGACGGCCGCGAGCTCGAGCGGATCACCGTCGACGGCTGGGCCCAGGGCTGGGTGCTGCCGGCGGACGAGTCCGGAAAGGTCGAGCTCGTCTACGCTCCCCAACGGGGCTACCTGGTCGTCCTGATCGCGGGCCTGGGCGTCCTGGGGACCGTGCTGCTCACCGCGCTGGGAATCCTCGGCACCGGGGCGGTACGCCGCATCCGGCGGCGCGGGGAGGTGCAGGCGGAGCGCGTGACCCCGTCGGGGACCGAGCCCGGTTCGGCGGGACCGCCCTCGCGTCGGCGCACCGTTCTCAGCGCGGTCGTCGCGGGCGTCGTCGCCGGTCTCGTCGGCGGCCCGGTCGTCGCCGCGGCGGGGGTGCTCGGTGCCCTGCTCGCCCGGTGGCCGCGGCTGGTCCAGGCCCTCGTCGGGGCGGCGCTGCTCGGTGCGCTCGTCGCGCTCGTGGTCGCCCTGACCGACGCGCCGCACCTGCCGTCGCGACCGGTCGACCTGGTGACCGGAGCCGCCCTCGCGCTCGGCTTCGCCGCCGTCCTCGGCCGGAGCACGCGCCCGGAGCAGCGGTGAGGCGGCGGTGAGGCGGCGGTGAGGAGGCCGGGGTCCGACCTCGCGGTGACCGCGGCGATCACGCTGCTCGTCCTCGGCCCGCTGCTCGTCGGCGGCGGCTACTGGCTGGTCGGCGACATGGTGTTCGTCCCGCACCAGCCCTGGAAGAGCGCCTGGCTGGGCCTGGACGGCTCGCTGCCGCGCGCGGTGCCGATGGACGCCCTCGTGTCGCTGGCGACGCACGTCGTGCCGGGCAGCGTCGTCCAGCGGGTGCTGCTCGTCGGCGGCTTCGTGGCCGGTGGCCTCGGCGCCGCGCGGCTGGTCGCCGACCAGCGCTGGTACGCCCGCGCCGCCGCGATCACCCTGTTCTGCTGGAACCCGTGGGTCTACGAGCGGCTGCTGATCGGGCAGTGGGCGATCCTCCTGGGCTATCTGCTCCTGCCCTGGGTGGCGCGCGCCGCGCTCCGGCTGCGTGCGGACCCGCGCGACTGGGGGCCGACCGCGGTCATGCTCGTCCTGTCCGGTCTGTGCAACCCGTCGAGCGGCGTGATGGCGGTCGGCGTCCTCGCCGTGCTCGCGCTCGGCCGGGACCGCCGGACCTGGTGGCGGGTGGCCGCGCTGGCCGTCGGCGCGAACCTGACCTGGGCGCTGCCCGCACTGACCGCGACCACCGCCCGGGTGACGACCGACGGCGTCTTCCAGGGCTTCGCCGCGCGCGCCGAGTCCGCGGCCGGTACGGCGGCCAGCGTGCTGTCCCTCGGTGGCATCTGGAAGACCTCCATCGTGCCCGCCGAGCGCACGAGCGCGGCGCTGGTGCTGCTGTCGTGCCTGCTCAGCCTGGTGGCGCTGGCCGGGCTCGCCCGCAGCGGCCCGGACCGCCGGCGCTGGGCGCTCCTGGGCGGCGCGGCGCTCCTCCTCGCGCTCGTCCCCGCCCTGCCGGGCGGCAGCGACCTTCTGGAGCGGCTGGCGGACGGGCTGCCGGGCCTGGCCCTGCTGCGCGACTCGCACCGGTTCCTGGCGCCGCTCGGACTGGTCCTCGCGGTCGGGTCCGCGCACGCGGTCGCGGCCGTGCGCGAGCGGATCCGGCCCGCCACGACGGCGCTGTGGAGCGCCGTGGCGCTGGGGGTCGTCGCGCCGCTCCTGCTCCTGCCGAGCCTGGCGTGGGGCGCGCTCGGCGAGTTGCAGCGCTCGTCGTACCCGGAGGCATGGACGGAGGTCGCCGCGCTCGTGGGCCCCGACGACACCACGATCGTGCTGCCGTGGGTGGGTTCCTACCGCGGCTACGCCTGGAACCACCGCCGTGCCGTCCTCGATCCCGCGCCCCGGCTGCTGCCCGGCGAGGTGCTCATCGACGACCGCGTGCTGCTGGGCGGTGACCGGGTGGTCCCGCCCGAGGACCCGCGCGTCGTGGCGGTGACCGGTGCCCTCGCCGCGACCGATCCCGCGGCGGCCCTGCGCGCCCTCGGGGTGCGCTGGGTACTCGTCGAGCGGGGCATGGGCGCCTTGGAGGTCCCCGACGGTCGGATCGTGTACGACGGGGGCGGGCTGCGGCTGGTCGACCTGGCCGCCGGCGGCACCGTGACGGAGGTCACGAAGGACGTCGGCCGCGCGCGCCAGATCCTCCTGTGGTTCGGACATACTTGCGCGATTCTTTTGCTTTTGGCCGGTGCCGCATGGATACTCCCGAGTAGGGAGTAACGGGCATCACATTCATGACAGTCATGGGGACTGATGCTCTGTGCCGGTCTTTGGGAGGGGACCAGCGCATGAACACGATCATTGCCACTGTGGTGGGGGCTCTCGCCTCGACCGTCGTCCTCGTCGCCGGCGTCAATGCCGCGCAGGGTGAGCACAAGCCCGTCAGCAACGAGAAGCTCTACAGCTACGCCGACCAGTAGGTCGCCCTCGCTCGTGTCCCCGTGACGTCCTGTCACCCGGGTGCGCGGGCTCGTCGTACGTCCTCCGCGAGGGGGGCGGGTTGAGCAGACGGCTTGGGAGGGTCCGATGCTGCAGATCGTCATTCCGGCGTACAACGAGGAGCGCCGGCTGCCGCGCACACTGCGCGAGCTGCGTCGTCATGTGACGGCACATCGCGGGGTGCTCGGCCGCGTGGAGGTGCTGGTCGTCGACAACGCGAGCACCGACCGCACCGCAGAGGTGGCGCGGGCCGCCGACTCGCCCGCGCTGCCGGTCCGGGTGGTGCGCTGCGCGCGCCGGGGCAAGGGCGCCGCCGTCCGGGCCGGCCTGCTGGCCACCGACGCCGACCTGGTGTGCTTCATGGACGCCGACGGCGCGACCGGGCTCGACGCGATCGAGGAGGCCTGGCGGCACCTGCTGCTCGGCGCCGACGTCGTCATCGGGTCGCGGGCGGTCGTCGGGAGCGCGACGCAGGCGCGGCACTGCCGCACCCGCTCGCTCGGCGCGGCGGCGTACCGGCGCCTGGCCGGCCGGCTCGTGCCCGGCGTCGCCGACACCCAGTGCGGCTTCAAGGTGTTCCGGGGCAGCGTGGCCCGCCAGGCCGTGCGCGGCCTGCGCACCGCCGGCTTCTCCTTCGACGTCGAGCTGCTGGTCCGGCTGCGTGCGGCCGGCGCCGAGCTCCAGGAGATCCCGGTGACCTGGACCGACGTGCCGGGCTCCACGTTCGTGCCGTCCCGGCACGGGGCGGCAGCCTTCGCCGAACTGGCCCGGATCGCCTGGCGCTGCCGCTCGCTCGACCGGCCGGCGGCGGTGGGCGCGCCCACCCCCGTGGTCCTCGCGGGGAGCCACTGATGACCCGCCGCGAGCCCGGTCTCGCCGGTCGCCGCGTGGTCGTCGTCAACTGGCGCGACCTGGACCACTCGCTGGCGGGCGGGGCGGAGATCTACGCCTGGCAGTTCGCCCGGGCGCTGCGCGAGGCGGGCGCCCAGGTCCACTTCGTCACCGCCCGTGACAGTGCGGGTTCGGGCGGTCAGGCCGCGCGCGAGACCCGCGACGGCATCGCCGTACGCCGCGGCGGGGGTGCGCTGACCTTCTACCCGTTCGTGCTCGGGTGGCTGCTGCGCCACCGCCGCCGGATCGACGCCGTGATCGACCCCGCCTGCGGACTGCCGTCCTTCTCGCCGCTGGTCCTGCGCCGGACGACGCCGGCGCTGCTGCTGGTGCACCACGTCCACCAGGCCCAGTTCGCGGCGCACTTCCCGGCCCCGGTGGCCGCCTTCGGCCGCTGGATGGAACGGGTCGCCATGCGGCGCGTCTACCGGCACCAGGTCACCGCGGCGGTGTCCTCGTCGACCGTCGCCGAGATGCGCGAGCAGCTCGGCTGGACCGGCGACATCCGGATCCTCGAGAACGGCGCGGACCTGCCGCCCGCGGATCGGTCGGCCGCACTGCTGGACCCGGCGACGAAGGATCCCGACCGGATCGTCGTCCTCGGCCGGCTGGTCACCCACAAACGGGTCGACCTGGTGCTCGAGGCCGTCGGCCGGGCGCAGGCCCGCGCCGAGCTCGCCGGGCGACGCCTGCGCGTCGACGTCGTCGGCCGCGGTCCGGAGCGCGATCGGCTGGTCGCGCTGACCGCCGCGTCCGGCCTCGCGGACCAGGTCACCTTCCACGGCTTCCTGTCCGTGGAGGAGAAGGACGCCCTGCTGGCCCGGGCGGCGGTGCACGTGTGCGCCTCCGACGCCGAGGGCTGGGGTCAGGCCGTCATCGACGCGGCCGCCCACGGCGTCCCCACCGTCGCCCGTGACGTCCCCGGCCTGCGCGACTCGATCCGGCCGGGCGAGAGCGGCTGGCTGGTCCCGGACAGCACGGACCCGGCCACGGTCGTCGACCGTCTCGCCGAGGCGCTGACCGGCGCGCTGGTCGACGCCGACGACCCCGGGGTCCGGGTCCTGCGCGCCGAGGCGTGCGTGGCCTGGTCCCACAAGTTCGACTGGTCACAGATGCGCGCCCAGGCGCGCGAGCTGACCCTCCAGCTCCTCGGGCACGCGTCCACGCGGCCCGACCGTCACCACCCACGCGACCGCGTGGCCGTCTGAGAGGTTCCTCCGCCCATGCGCAGCAAGCTCGCCGCCGTGTCCGTCGGACTCGGTGTCTTCCTGATCGTGGCGGCCGCCCTGGTCCGCTTCTACGCCTACCCGGTGCTCGCCACCGTCCCGCCCGACTACGAGGGCGTCACGGAGCTGGAGGCCGAGGGCGCGGAGGTCTTCAACTCCGACCCCGACGTCCTCGCACCCGAGACCACCGACCTCGAGATCAGCTCCCGCACCATCGCCGACAGCGGTGCCGACGCGCCCGACGGCGTCGTGGTGTGGGTGAACTCCACCACCGTCAAGCGGGCCGACGGCACGATCTTCCAGCAGTCCCGCGAGCGGGCACCGTTCGACGGCACCAGCGGCGCGGCGGTCGACTGCGAGAAGTGCGACTCGTGGACCGAGGTCGCCGCCGGCGAGCGGGAGCCCGCCGTCCGGCAGGGCCAGATCTACAAGTTCCCCTTCGACACCGAGAAGAAGGACTACCCGGTCTGGGACGACAACGTCGGCGAGGCCGTGCCGGCGACCTACGAGGGCGAGGAGACTCTCGACGGGCTCACCGTCTACAAGTTCGTCCAGCGCATCGAGCCCACCGTGATCGAGGACCGCGAGGTGCCCGGTTCCGTGTTCGGCTCGCCGGAGGCCTCCGTCCAGGCTGAGATGTGGTACGGCATGACCCGCACCTTCTACGTCGAGCCCAAGACCGGCTCGCCGGTCGACCGGGTCGAGGATCGCGTCCAGGAGCTGCGCTACGACGGCGTCAGCGTGCCGGCCTTCACGGGCACCGTCCAGTACACCCAGGACCAGGTCGACGAGCTGGTCGACGACGCCAAGTCCAACGCGACCCTCCTGGGCGGCATGAAGCTGCTGTTCCCGGCCCTGCTGGTGCTGCTCGGTGCGGCACTGCTCGCCGCCGGCCTGTTCCTCGGCCGCGCCGCGCGCCGGGGCCGCGCCGACGCCGAGCGTCGGGACCAGGAGCTCGCCGGGGTCTGAGCACCCGCACAATCAGAGCATGCAGGAGATCAGGGAGCGGCTGCGCGCCTTCTACGACAGCCGGATCGCGCTGCCGATCCCCGACGACGGGCTGGTCCTCGACGTCGGCAGCGGCGACAAGCCGTCGTGGCGCGCCGACGTGCTGCTCGACCGCTACCCCGGCGACGCGTACGCCGGGCAGCGGTCGGGCAGCGGCCGCACCCGGGTCGACCGTCCGCTGTTCGACGCGGACGCGGCGGCGATGCCCTTCGCCGACGGGGTCTTCGACTACGCCATCTGCTCGCACGTGCTCGAGCACGTCACCGACCCGGTCGGGGTCGTGGCGGAGCTGACCCGGGTCGCCAAGGCCGGCTACATCGAGGTCCCGGAGGCGGCAGCGGCGAAGATCATCGACTTCCCCAGCCACCTGTGGTGGTGCCGCCTGGACGACTCCACCCAGCCGCCCACCCTGGTGATGGAGGCCAAGCAGGCGACCAGCTTCGACCCCGAGATCGACGCCTACCTGCGCCGCTCCGAGCTCGCCGACCCGGTGAAGCGACTGATCGACAGCCGCCACCACCACAACGTCATCGCCCTGCGCTGGCGGGGCACCCAGCCGGTGCGCACCGTGGGGACCCACGATCCCGACTTCGTCGAGCGCACCGTCAACGCCGAGGCGCATCACACCCGCGGCGGCGAGGCCTTGGTCGCCCGCGCGCTCACGGCGGTCCTGACCCGCGGCAGGCCGCGTCGTCGGACGCCGGTCGCGTACGACGACATCGTGCGCCCGGAGCTGCGCCGGGGTGACGGCGCCCTCCTCGAGCCCCGGATCTACCGCTTCGACTGATCGTCCGGGGGCCGGTGGGCGAGGAGCACCAGGCTGACGCCGGGAAGCCGCCCGACCGGGAGCGCCCGTTCGAGCGCGAGGGTCGCCCGCAGGCCGGCGTTGAGCACCGGGTGGACCTCCTCCATCTCGCTCTCGGCGGCGTGCTTGTTGCGCCGTCGGGCGCGCACCACCGGCCGGAGCAGGACGTTCCACGACCGGAGGTCGTCGATCACCAGACCGGCTCCGGTCGCGAGGTCGGCGAGCTGCTGTCGCTCGTAGCGCCGGACGTGTCCCAGCGCCACGTCGTGGCCGCTCCACAGGGCCATCCCGGCCGGCACCGCGATCAGCGCCCGACCCCCGGGCCGCAGCACCCGCACGGTCTCGCGGGCGACGGCCCGGTCGTCGTCGATGTGCTCCCAGGCGTCGGTCGACAAGACGAGGTCCACGGAGGCGTCGGCGATCGGGAGGACCCGGCCGTCGCCCTGGACGACCGGGATGCCCCGTCCCGCGGCGATGTCCGCGCCCGTGTCGGTGTACTCGACCCCGACCGCCCGCCACCCCAGCTCGCGGAGGACGGCCGTGTTGCCGCCCATCCCACAGCCGACGTCGATCGCGCTGCCCGCCGGCCAGTCGCGGACCGTACGTCGCACGAGCGCCCGCCGGGCGGCGTACCACCAGTGCCGGTGCTCGAGCGCGGCCGACTTGGCGATCTCCTCCGCATCCACGGGTTCACCCTAGGAGAGGTCGGCCCCGAAGATCGCCGTGCCCGGCGTCAGCCGGCCGCGTGTCCCGGACCAGCCGCCCCACAGCCGTTCGTGTCCCTCGGGCCACTCGGGCTCGAGCAGCGTGGTCAGCCGGAAGCCCGCCCCGGAGAGCAGCGCGACCCAGTCGCCGAGGGTGCGGTGGTGCTCGACGTACGACGTCGCGCCGGTCTCGTCGTCGACCTCGACGTAGGGCGTGCGGTCCCAGTACGACTGGGTGGCGGTCAGACCCTCCTCGCCCGGGTCGTCGGGGAACATCCAGCGGGTCGGGTGCGTGATGGAGAACGCGAACCGGCCACCCGGCCGGAGCACCCGCGCCGTCTCGGCGACCGCAACGGCGATGTCGGCCACGAACTGCAGGGCACCGAACGAGGAGAACACGACGTCGAAGCTGGCGTCGGCGAAGGGGAGCGCCGTCGCGGTGCCGCGCACACTCGGGACGACCACTCCGGTCGCCTCGTCGATGCGGCGCGAGTGCTGCAGCTGGCGGTGCGACAGGTCCAGCCCGATGGCGCGCCCGCCCCGGCTGCACACCCACCGCGAGCACTGCCCGGCGCCGGAGCCGACCTCGAGCACATCGCGGTCGCGGACCTCGCCGAGGATCCCGGCGAGCTCCTCGGTCAGTCCCTCCGGCCCCCAGACGAACCCGATGTCGCCGAGGAAGCCGCCGTGGGTGGCCTGGTACTCGTCGGCGTAGCGATCCCAGTCGGCGCCGTTGGCGCGCCGGGACTCCTGCTCGTCGGCCCGGCGCCGGTGGGCGGTGACGGGGGGATGGGGCCACGCCGTGATGTCCTGCAGGTCCTGCACCCTGCGAGGATAGTGCCCGCCGGTTGGACTCCCGCGACCGGCGGCGCGTACCCTGGAACGTCTGTGTGTCCACCTGCCCTCGTGCCGGTGGCCGCGCAAACGAACCGTCCCGACTACATCTGCCCATCTCAAGGACTGACCGACTACATGACGAGCACCCTCTCGACCCCCCTCTCGAGCCACTACGACGACAACGCGCCCCAGGTCGCGGTCAACGACATCGGCTCGGAGGCGGACTTCCTGGCCGCCATCGACCAGACCATCAAGTACTTCAACGACGGCGACATCGTCGACGGCACCATCGTCAAGGTGGACCGTGACGAGGTCCTGCTCGACATCGGCTACAAGACCGAGGGCGTCATCCCCTCGCGCGAGCTGTCGATCAAGCACGACGTCGACCCGTCCGAGGTCGTCCAGGTGGGCGACAAGGTCGAGGCTCTCGTCCTCCAGAAGGAGGACAAGGAGGGTCGCCTGATCCTGTCCAAGAAGCGCGCCCAGTACGAGCGCGCCTGGGGCACGATCGAGGAGATCAAGGAGGCCGACGGCGTCGTCGAGGGCACCGTCATCGAGGTCGTCAAGGGCGGCCTCATCATCGACATCGGCCTGCGCGGCTTCCTGCCGGCGTCGCTCGTCGAGATGCGCCGGGTCCGCGACCTGCAGCCCTACGTCGGTCAGACCCTCGAGGCCAAGATCATCGAGCTCGACAAGAACCGCAACAACGTGGTCCTGTCGCGCCGTGCCTGGCTCGAGCAGACCCAGTCCGAGGTTCGCCACGGCTTCCTCACCCAGCTCCAGAAGGGCCAGATCCGCAAGGGCGTCGTGTCCTCGATCGTCAACTTCGGTGCGTTCGTGGACCTCGGCGGCGTCGACGGTCTCGTCCACGTCTCGGAGCTGTCCTGGAAGCACATCGACCACCCGTCCGAGGTCGTCACCGTGGGCGACGAGGTCACCGTCGAGGTCCTCGACGTCGACATGGACCGCGAGCGTGTCTCCCTGTCGCTGAAGGCGACCCAGGAGGACCCGTGGCAGCACTTCGCCCGGACCCACCAGATCGGTCAGATCGTGCCGGGCAAGGTCACCAAGCTGGTTCCCTTCGGCTCGTTCGTCCGGGTCGAGGAGGGCATCGAGGGCCTGGTCCACATCTCCGAGCTCGCCGAGCGCCACGTCGAGATCCCGGAGCAGGTCGTCCAGGTCGGCGACGACGTCATGGTCAAGATCATCGACATCGACCTCGAGCGTCGCCGGATCTCCCTCTCGCTCAAGCAGGCCAACGAGACCGCTGCCGCGGCGGACGTCGAGGAGTTCGACCCGACGCTGTACGGCATGGAGGCCACGTACGACGACCAGGGCAACTACATCTACCCCGAGGGCTTCGACCCCGAGACGGGCGAGTGGCTCGAGGGCTTCGACGAGCAGCGTGCGAAGTGGGAGGAGCAGTACGCCAAGGCGCACGCTCGCTGGGAGGCCCACGTCAAGCAGCAGGCCGACGCCAAGCAGGCCGAGATCGAGGCCGGCGAGTCCAGCTCGTACTCCTCGGCCCCGGCCGAGGACAGCGGCAACGGCGGCGGCTCGCTCGCCTCCGACGAGGCGCTCCAGGCTCTTCGCGAGAAGCTGACCGGCGGCAACTGATCACCTGATCAGCCAGCAGCACAGCTCGAAGGCCCCGACCAGCCGGTCGGGGCCTTCGCGCTTCCCGGTGCCGGCTCAGATCGGGTCGTCCGCTGCCGATCGGCCCGCCATGCGTTCCGTCGCCCATCTGCTCTCCGCGGTCCTGCTCCCGGTCCTCCTGCTGGGGCTGATCGGTCTTCCCCCGGCGCCGGCCGGTGCCGATGCGTCGGCGCCCGTCGTCACGCTGGCCGTCGCCGGCACCGGTGCCACGCTGCGCCCCGGCTTCGACCCGGACGTGCGCCGGTACGCCGTGGCGACCACCGGTGCGACCGCGGGCCGGCTCACCATCACGGCCACGACCAGCGACCCCGCCGGCGTGATCCGGGTCGACGGTGTGGTGGTGAGCGGTCCGACCGAGGTGGCTGGTCTGGCCGACGGCGACGAGGTCTCGGTGATCGTCGATGACGCGGCGGGGCGTCGTACCTATGCGCTGGTCTATCTGCCGGCCGGATTCCCGGAGATCACCAAGGTCGTGGACGGACCCGGTGTCGCCGCCGGCCACGTCCTGGTCACCCTCGGCACCTTCGCGGCCGCGCTCGACCGCAACGGCGTGCCGGTCTACGTCCACGACTTCGGGCAGCCCGTCGCCGACCTGAAGCCCGCCCCGCACGGGCGCTACACCGTGATGCGGCGGCTGCCCGGGCCGGAGAGCGACTGGACCTGGTCGAGTTGGACGCCCAGCTGCGCGAGGTGGGGGTCTCGCGGACGGTCGGTCTGGTCAACACCGACAACCACGACGTGATCCTGCGTCCGGACGGCAGCCGACTGTTCGTCGCCTACGAGCCCGACCCCGACACCGGACTGGTCGACGCGGTCATCCAGGAGGTCGACGCCGCGGGGCACGAGGTCTACACCTGGGACAGCGGTGACCACGTCGACCCGGCCGAGACGACGGCCGGCGCGGCGAGCGACTGGGCGCACCTCAACTCCATCGAGATCCTGCCCGGGGGCGATGTGCTCGCGTCCTTCCGCCACCTGAGCGCCGCGCTGCGCATCGCCTGGTCCGACCACAGCGGTCACCAGCGCGGCGACGTGGTGTGGCGCCTGGGCGGCCGGCGGAACGACTTCGACTTCGTCAACGACCCGCTCGGCGGGCCGTGTGCCCAGCACACCGTCAGCCGGCTGCCCGACGGGCACCTGCTCGTCTTCGACAACGGCTCGGTCGCCCTGGGCGCCACGCCGTCGTACTGCCTCGACCCCGCCGACCGTCTCGGCCCGACCGTGAACCGGGCGGTGACCCGGGTGACCGAGTACGCGCTCGACGAGACCGCGCTGACCGCGACCCTGGTCCGCTCCTGGGAGCACCCGGACCGCTTCTCCTACTTCGCCGGCTCGGCCCGCCGGCTCGCGGGTGGCAACACGCTGGTCAACTGGGCGTCCTCCCGGGAGGCGCTGGTGAGCGAGGTGGCGCCCGACGACAGCATCGTGTGGGAGCTCGCGGCACCGAGCGTGCTCAGCTACCGCGCGGAGAAGGCGGAGGTGCCGGACCGGATCGGACCGACGGTCGGGCTCACGCTCCCGGACGGGGGGATCGGCGGCGGTGCTGTCTACGAGACGGGCGACACCGTCGTGCCCCGGGTCCGGTGCACCGACCGCGGGGGATCGACGCTGCAGTCCTGCACGCTCTCGGCCCCGGCCCTGGCCACCGGTACGCCGGGGGAGCAGGTCGTCACCGCGACCGCCATCGACGGCGCCGGCAATGTCACCACGGTCCGGCGGGCGTACACCGTCCTCGGGGCGCAGCCGGCGATCGCCGTCCGCGCGCGAGGAGCCTGGCGCACCACGCGGACCCTGCGGCTCCCGCACCGCGGCGACGTGCGGCGGGCGGTGCTCCGGCTGACCAACACCAGTGCCCGGCCGGCGGTGCTCACGCTGCGCGGCTCACGCGCCGGGTCGGCGTACCGGGTCCGCTATGTCGTCGCGGGACGCGACGTCACGGCCACGGTCCGGGCCGGCACTTGGCGCACGCCGCTGCTGGCGCCGGGTCAGGAGGCGCGGGTCAAGGTCGTGGTGACCCGGCGCGGCGTGCGGGCGGTGCCCCGGCGCACGGTGCGGGTGGTGGCCGGGCGCTCGGGCGCCCCGGCCTCGGAGAGCTCGCTGGTGCTGGGCCTGCGGTCGCGGTGAGCCGCCGCCCGGTCGTCGGGCGCGGTGCGGCCGGCGGCGAGCCGGTCGTCGCGCGCCCAGCCGACGAGGGCGGCCAGGCCGGAGCCGAGCAGGAGAAGGAGCAGGAGGAGGAGCAGTGCGCTGGTCATGGCAGTAATCCTGCTCTCCATGCTTTCCTGCCACTAGTGGCAGAAAAGCCGGTTAGCGTTGATTCTCTGCCACTCGCCTGGGATGGTGGTCCGGTGCTGACCAATGTGGCCGTGATCGCCTTCGACGGCGTGGCCCCCTTCGAGCTGGGGATCCTGTGCGAGGCGTTCGGGATCGACCGCACCGCCGACGGCGTGCCGGCGATCGACTTCGCGGTCTGTGCCGAGGACGACCGCCCGCTGCAGACCTCGATGGGATTCACGCTGCAGGCCGGCCATGGCCTCGACCGGGTGGCCGAGGCGGACCTCGTCGGCATCCCGGCGATCAAGCAGGCCGAGGCCTCCGCCGACGTCCTCGAGGCGATCCGCGCCGCCTACGAGCGCGGCGCCCGGCTGATGTCGGTGTGCAGCGGCTCCTTCATCCTCGGACAGGCCGGCCTGCTCGACGGCCGCGAGTGCACCACGCACTGGATGTACACCGAGCAGCTGCAGCGACAGTTCCCGGAGGCCAAGGTGATCCCCGAGGTGCTCTACGTCGACAGCGGCCAGATCGTCACCGGCGCCGGCAGCGCCGCCGGCCTCGACGCGGCCCTGCACATCTGGCGCCAGGAGTACGGCGCCGCCGTGGCCAACGTGATCGCGCGCCGGGCCGTCGTCCCGCCCTACCGCGACGGGGGACAGGCGCAGTACATCGCCCGTGCCGTCCCCGACTGCGACGCCGACACCCTGCGCCCGCTGCTCACCTGGATCCTGGAGAACCTCGGCGAGGACCACTCCGTCGAGGCGCTCGCCAAGCGTGCGCTGATGTCCCCGCGCACCTTCGCGCGGCGCTTCCGCGACGAGACCGGCACCACGCCCCACCACTGGGTCACCCGGCAGCGGGTCGCGGCCGCCGAGGAGCTGCTGGAGCGCACCGACCAGCCGGTGGAGTGGATCGCGGGCGAGGTCGGCTTCGGCAACGCCGCGACGCTGCGCCACCACTTCGTGCGCGTGCGCGGGGTCAGTCCGCAGAGCTACCGCCGCCAGTTCGCCTGCTGAGCGCGGCGCGAGGGACACGGTGCTGCTCCGTGAGCTGCTCGGCGACGCCGCGCTGGACCTGGAGGTGCTGGTCGAGGGCGACCGGCCGGGAGCCGGTGACGACCGGCGCCTGGCAGCAGACCGGCCGCTCCCGGCGCGGTGCGCGTGAGATCCTCGATGTAGCGTCCGTTCACGGCAAGGGAGGCGCAGTATGACCGTCGGACCCGTCGACGCGACCCAGGTCCCGCGCTACGCGGGCGACACCACCTTCGCCCGGCTGCCGCGGCTGAGCGACGTGGGCGACGCCGACACGCTCGTGTGGGGCGTGCCGTTCGACGGCGGCGTCTCGTACCGGCCCGGCGCCCGCTTCGGCCCCAACCACATCCGCCAGTCCTCGCGGCTGCTGCGGCCCTACAACCCGGCGCAGGACAGCGAGCCGTTCCTGCGCGCCCAGGTCGCCGACGCCGGCGACCTCGGCGTCAACCCGTTCTCCCTCGACGAGGCGATCGCCGCGATCGAGGCGGGCGCGCGCGAGCTGTCCGGCACCTCTCGGAGCCTGCTCACCATCGGTGGCGACCACACGATCGCGCTGCCGCTGCTCCGCGTGCAGCACGAGCGGCACGGACCCGTCGCGGTGCTCCACTTCGACGCGCACCTCGACACGTGGGACACCTACTTCGGCGCGCCGTACACGCACGGGACGCCGTTCCGCCGCGCCTCCGAGGAGGGGCTGATCGACTTCGGCCATGCGATGCACATGGGCATCCGCGGGCCGCTCTACAGCAGGCTCGACCTCGACGAGTCCGAGGAGCTGGGGTTCTCCGCCGTCCACGCGCGCGACTTCGTCCGTTCGCCGATCGACGACCTCATCAACCGGATGCGTGAGCGTCTCGGCGACCGTCCGGTCTACGTCTCGCTCGACATCGACGTCCTCGACCCCGCCTTCGCCCCGGGCACCGGCACCCCCGAGGCCGGCGGGCTCTCCAGCGCCCAGCTGCTGGAGGTGCTTCGTGGCCTGGAGGGGCTCAATGTCGTCGGCGCGGACGTCGTGGAGGTGTCGCCGGCGTACGACCACGCGGAGATCACCGGCATCGCGGCCGCCCACGTCGCCTACGAGCTGCTCTCGGTGCTGCCCGGCAAGCCTGTGTGATATCGGCCGGGGGGTTGTGTCGTACCTCCTGTGTTTGATCGGGACATGGTCAGTGATGGGGCGGTGGCGGGTCTGGCGGACCTGTCGGCGGTGGGGGTGCTCGAGTTCGTCGAGCGCCAGCACGCCGCGCGTCTGGAGGCTGAGCGTGAGGTGTTGCGGGCGGCGTATCAGTGGGCGGTGCTGCACCATCCCGACCGGCTGCCACCCGATGATCGGCGGGGCCGGTCCCGGGCTCGTCGTGTGGGTGGGGCCGGTACGCCGCTGATCACCGACCATGCTGCGGCCGCGTTCGGTGCCCGGATCCAGCTGAGTCCCTATGGGGCGCGGCGGTTGATCGCGGATGCGGTCGATCTGCAGTTGCGCCTCCCGAGGCTGTGGGCCGGGGTCGAGGCTGGGTCGGTGCGGGTGGGTCATGCGCGTCATGTCGCGGACGCGACCCGGGACCTGTCTTCGGAGGAGGCGGCCTGGGTCGACGGGGAGGTGGTCGAGGTCGCGGACGGGCGGTTGGCGTGGTCGAGGTTCGAGTCTGTGGTGGAGGGCAAGGTCGCCGCTGCTGCGCCGGAGTTGGCTCTGGCTCGGGAGGAGGCTGCGGCGAAGGAGCGGTGTGCTCGCATGTCGCGGGTCGACCGGCACGGGATGGCGACGTTCACCATCAAGGCGGACGCGGTCACCGTCGCGGGGATCGATGCTGCGGTGAGCGTGGTCGCGGAGAGGTTGAAGGACCAGTTGCCCGACGCCGACTCCAACGACCGTCGGGTCGCAGCGGTCGCCCTGTTGGTGAACCCGGCCAGCCACCCCGCCACCGATGGCGATCTGGGGGCATCGGTCGGGCCGGTGCGGCCCAAGGCGACGGTGTACCTGCACCTGTACGCCGATTCCCCGATCGCCCGACTCGAGGGCCACGGTCCGGTCACGATCGCCCGGATGATGCACCTGCTCGGTGAGGCGGGAGCGAGAGTCCGGATCACCCCCGTCATCGATCTACCTGGCCAGGCACCGGTCGACGCCTACGAGATCCCCACCCGGCTCCGCGAGGCCGTGCACCTGATCCACCCCGCCGACGTGTTCCCGTTCGCTGCGAACACCACCCGCAACGTCGATCTGGACCATGCGGTCCCCTACAGCGAGGGCGGGCCGACCAGCATCGGCAACCTGGGGCCGTTGACCCGGACCCACCACCGGGTCAAGACCCACGCCGGCTGGGAGGCACGACATCCGTTCCCCGGGATCGTGATCTGGCGCGATCCCTACGGGGCCCACTACCTCATCGACCCGACCGGCACCCGCCGGGTCACCCCGACCACCGGTGACGACACACCCACCCGCACCGACATCATGGTCACGGAGCTACTCCTGAACTATGCGGCGTGACCCGGGCTGGTCGATCAGTAGCCGACCAGCTTGGGCTCGGCCTCGATCGCCCGCAGCGGCTGACCCGGCCCGTCGATCGTGACGGTGCCGGGGATGGCCTGCCACGGGCCGTCCGCGATCCGGTACCGGCCGGTGTAGGTCGTCGACAGGCTGGGCAGGTACTCGCCCTTGCGCAGGTAGTTGTGGGTGATCCGGAGCTCGGGGTACGCCGCCCCCGGCTCGGTCGTGCTCCGCGACCGTCCGTCGCCGAAGTGCCACACGAAGGTCGCCGGCGTCGCCTCCAGGGTGACCTGCTGCCCGAGGAGCGCGACGGTGGTGCTGATCGGATCGGTGCTGGTCGTATAGAAGTTGGTCCTGAAGTTGACGAGGGTCAGGCCGTCGGGTGGCTGGATCGTGAGGGTCCCGGCGGGGAGCTCGAGCTCGGCGAATGCGCGTCGCACATCTTCAGTGGTGAGGACGGGAGTCTCGTCGGCTCCGCATACCGTCGCGCCTGCTGAGCCACCGGTCTGTGCGCCAACGACGTGCTCAGCTCCAGGGCAAGCCTGCTCGCCGATGACGATGTGCGGCCCTACTGCTTCGTCGTAGACCTGTTGTGGGGCAGCGCTACTCGAACTCGACTGCTGAGACTCGTCCACTTGCTGGACCCAGAAGGTCTCGTCTGAGGTGCCTGATGAGTCCCCATCATCGGCATCCGCCGCCGCACCGACCAACGAGAGGATCGCAACCACCGGCAAAAGCTGGGCCTTCACTTGAGTTCCATGACATCGAGGCGCCAACGCGTGCCGTCCACCCACAACAGGTAGAGATCCCACTTGTCGGACCCTGGCTCACGGGCCTCTTCGGCACCGTCGCCTGACATGATCGTCTGTCCGTCGTGTTCGACTTGAACTTCGCTGTGGAAGGCGTAGATGTCCGACTCTGAGGTGACTTCTGTCAACGTCGCGTGATCGACTCTGTGTGCGCCGCCGACTATCGTTCCTCCTGACTGATAGTGCCTTCTGATACCCCGAATCCCAGCCTGGCAGCCTTTGCAGGTTGTTGCAGACGCGGCCTTGAGCGCCTTCACGTCACCCGTGACCTGCGCGTAGTTGATCAACTCCCAGTAGTACTCGATGAACGCCCGCGCACCGTCCTCACTGGCCTGCTTCGCCGCCTCCGGCAGCCCCGGCTCGCTCGGCGGCTCGGTGGGCGGCTCGGTGGGCGAGGGCGTGTCGATGGTGCCGGTGGGGCTCCAGGTCGAGGTCGGGTCGCGCGGATCGGGGGAGTCGTCGGTGCAGGCGGCCGCGGAGAGGAGCAGGACGAGCGCGGCGGCGAGCAGACCGAGCACCGGTGGGCCGCCCGTGGTGCGGTGTATGCGCATGGGTCCTCCCGAGATGTGCAGCGCCCGGACCGGGGACGCGCTCGCGACGCTATCCCGATCCGGGCGGTGCCGCCACCGACGCGGCGGCAGGCTGTGGAGGAGCCGAGTGAGCTCAGCGGCTCACCAGGTGCGTGCCCACACGCAGTACTCGGCGGCGCGCAGCCGCTCCAGCGCCTCGGTTGAGAGCGGGTCGGCGGCGTCGATGACGACGTACCCGAGGCCGTCCTTGGTCGAGAGCAGCTGGTCGACGACATTGTCACCGGCCTCCGCGAAGGTGGCGTTGAGGTCGGCGAGGACGCCGGGCACGTTGCGGTGCAGCAGACCGAGACGACGCCCGGCCGGCAGCTCGGGCGGGAGGACGGCGGGCAGGTTGACGGACAGGGCGGTGCTGCCCTCGAGGGCGAAGCGGGCGAGCTTCTCGGCGACGAACCAGCCGATCTCCTCCTGCGCCTCCTGGGTCGAACCGCCGATGTGCGGGGTCAGGATGACGTTGTCGAGGCCGCGCAGCACCGAGTCGAACGGATCGCCCTGCGCCTTCGGCTCGGACGGGAAGACGTCGACGGCGGCGCCGGCGATGTGGCCCGAGAGCAGGTGGTCGCGCAGGGCCTCGTAGTCGACGACCATGCCGCGCGAGGCGTTGATGAGCATCGCTCGCGGCTTCATGGCCGCGAACTCCGCGTCGCCGAAGAAGCCGGCGTTGCCCGGGCGTCCGTCGACGTGCAGGCTGACGACGTCGGAGACGGCCAGCAGCTCCTTGAGGGTGCGCACCCGCCGTGCCGTGCCGTGGGCGGGCCGGTCCGCGGTGTCGTAGAAGACGACGTTGAAGCCGAGCGCCTCGGCCACGGTCGACAGCTGGGTGCCGATATTGCCGTAGCCCACGATGCCGAGTGTGCGCCCCCGTACCTCGTGGCTGCCCTTGGCCGACTTGTCCCACACGCCCTCGTGCATGCGCTGGGTCTTCTCCGGCAGGCGGCGGGCGAGGGCGATGATCTCGGCGATGACCAGCTCGACGACGCTGCGGGTGTTGGAGTACGGCGCGTTGAAGACGCCGATGCCCTTCGCGGCAGCCGTCTTGAGGTCGACCTGGTTGGTGCCGATGCAGAAGCAGCCGACGGCGACCAGATCGGTCACCTCGTCGAGCACCCGGGTCGTCACGTTCGTGTTGGAGCGGACCCCGAGCAGGTGGACGCCGGGCAGTGCAGCGATCAGCTCGTCCTCGGACAGGGAGCCCGCACGCAGCTCCACCTCATAACCGCGGCCCTCCAGGGTCTCGACGGCGGCCGGATGGATGTTCTCGAGCAGCAGAGCCTTCACGGCAGAACCCTACGGGCTGGCCGCCGCGTCGGAGACCGCGGTACCACGGTGCGACACCCGGGGAGGGGCCTCACGCGTTCGCCCCACCGTCGACGACGACGGCGGTGCCGTTGACGTACGCCCCGCCGGGCCCGGCGAGATGGGCGACGGTGGCGGCGATCTCCTCGGTGGCCGCGTAGCGACCGAGGGGGATCACGGCGCGTTCGTCGTCGGCATGCTCGGCGTCGGCGGGGTTCATGTCGGTGTCGGTGGATCCCGGGTGGACCAGCACCGCGTTGATCCCGCGAGGACCGAGGTCGCGGGCGAGCCCGCGGGTGAACCCGACCAGGGCGGACTTGCTCATCGCGTAGAGCGAGAACCCTGGCGCCGGCACCCGCTCGGCGAGATTGCTGCCGATGCTGATGATCCGTCCACCCGTCTGCATGTGGGGGAGCGTGGCGCGGACCGCGACGAAGACCGCCCGGACGTGGACCGCCATCGTGTCCGTGAAGTCGTCGAGAGTGAGTTCGTCGATCGGACCGTGGGCGAGGATCCCGGCATTGTTGACGAGCACGTCGATGCGTCCGAGCATCGACGCGGCCCGCGCGACCGCTGCCTCGACCTGGTCCGGGTCACGCAGGTCGGCCCGGACGGCATGGGCGACCACGCCATGACTCCGGGACGCCTCGACGACCTGCAGGGCCCGAGCCTCCGATGCCGAATAGGTCACGACGACGTCGGCGCCCTCGGCCGCGAGCCGTGTCGCGATCGCGGCGCCGATACCCCTGCTTCCTCCGGTGACCAGTGCGGTCCTGCCCTCGAGCGTTCTCATCCGTGCCTCCGTCGTCAATTTATGTAGTGATCACTACACAATAATCCTCGCATGCGAGGATGGCCACCCGAGAGGGGGACCGATGGAGAGACGAGGACGGCCGCGGGCCTTCGATCGAGCCGCCGCCCTGCGGAGCGCGATGGAGCTGTTCTGGCGGCATGGGTACGAGGGTGTCTCGATCAAGATGCTCGAGGACCGTCTCGGCATCGCGGCGACGAGCCTGTACGCGGCCTTCGGCTCCAAGGAGGCGCTGTTCGACGAGGCGGTGGAGATGTACGACCCGGACGGTGCGACGCCGACCGATCGTGCGCTGCGGCAGCCCCGGATCCGGGACGCGGTCGAGGCACTCCTGCGGGACAACGCGGAGGCCTACGTCGATCCCACGACCCCTGCGGGATGCATGCTCGTGACGGCCGCGGTGAACCTGGCGTCGGGCCATGACCACGTCGGCGAGAAGCTGGCGGCGCGGCGGCGGCGCGACAGCGAGAAGATCCGCGACCGGATCGAGCAGGCCGTGCGTGACGGCGAGCTCCCGCGCTGCCTGGATCCCGCGCGCGGCTCGTCCTATCTCGTCACGGTGCTGCACGGACTGTCGATCCAGGCTCGCGACGGCTGCACCCGGGAGGAGGCGGGCGGCATCGTCACCGTGGCGCTGCGCGGCTGGGACGCGCTGGTCGAGGACGCGGCGGCGCTCGCCCGGCAGTGAGGTCCCGGTCCGGGAGGCCCGCCCAGGACGGTCCGGCCCCTCGCCGGATGCGACGAGGGGCCGGGTCCCTGAGCTGGTCGCGTGACTGACCCTGCTCGGTCGGCTCAGCTCCAGTCGACGCTGTAGTAGCGCGTCTCCTGGTACTCGCGGATGCCCTCGTGGGCACCTTCGCGGCCGATGCCGCTCTGCTTGACCCCACCGAACGGCGCGGAGGGGTCCGAGACGATGCCGCGGTTGATGCCGACCATGCCGGCATCGATCCGCTCGCCGAGCCGCAGCGCGTCCTGCAGCCGGCCGGCGTAGACGTAGGCCG
This sequence comes from Nocardioides sp. L-11A, assembly GCA_029961745.1. Taxonomy (NCBI): domain Bacteria; kingdom Bacillati; phylum Actinomycetota; class Actinomycetes; order Propionibacteriales; family Nocardioidaceae; genus Nocardioides; species Nocardioides sp. L-11A. The sequence goes on along the minus strand of CP124680.1, from coordinate 3,252,215 downwards.
CGAGGCCGAACTCGGTGTCGTTGACCGACGCGAGCAGCTCGTCCTCGTCGGTCCAGGTGACGATGGGCGCGACGGGGCCGAAGATCTCCTCGGAGAGGATCGGGGCGCCGACGGGTACGTCGACCAGGACGGTCGGCGGGAAGAACCACCCCTCGGCGGGGACGCTGCCCTGCACCGCCACCTTCGCGCCGTCGGCCACGGCGGCCTCGACCAGCTTGGTGATGCCGGTCAGCGCCTTCTCGCTGATGACCGGGCCGATCTGGTTCGCGGGATCGGCCGACGGCCCCACCTTCAGCGCGGCGACGGCGGCCGAGAACTTCGCGACGAACGCGTCGGCCACGTCGGCGTGCACGTAGAACCGGTTGGCGGCGGTGCAGGCCTGCCCGCCGCCGCGGAACTTCGCGATCATCGCCCCCGCGACCGCCGCGTCGAGGTCGGCGTCGGCGGTGATCACGAACGGCGCGTTGCCGCCGAGCTCCATGCTGGAGTTCAGGACCCGGTCGGCGGCCTGGCGCAGCAGGGTCCGGCCGACACCGGTCGAGCCGGTGAAGCTGACCTTGCGGACCCGTGGGTCCTCGAGCCAGGCGGTCACCACGGCGGCCGCGTCCGTGGTCGGCACGACGTTCACCACGCCGGACGGCACGCCGGCCTCCGACAGGATCCGGGCCACGGCCAGGGCCGTCAGCGGCGTCTCGGCGGCCGGCTTGAGCACGACCGTGCACCCCGCGGCCAGGGCCGGCGCGATCTTGCGGGTCGCCATCGCTGCGGGGAAGTTCCACGGCGTGATGAGCGCGGCCACGCCGACGGGCGCGTAGGTGACCAGGGTCTTCGCGCTGCCCGCGGGCGCGTCGCCGTACGTGCCCTCGCCGCGGACCGCCTCCTCGGAGAACCAGCGGAAGAACTCGGCGGCATAGGTCACCTCGGCCCGGGCGTCGGCGACGGACTTGCCGTTCTCGGCCGCGATCAGACCCGTGAGCAGGTCCGCGTCGCGCACCATCAGGTCGTAGCAGCGGCGCAGGATCTCCGCACGGGCCCGGGCGGGCGTGGCCGCCCAGGCCGGGAACGCGGCGGCCGCGGCGTCGACGGCGGCGGTCGCGTCCGCGACGGTGCCGTCGGCGACGGTGTCGATGACGCGGCCGGTGGCCGGGTCGTGCACCTCGAAGGTGGGGGCGGTCATCGGGTGTCCTTCCGGAGGAGTGGTCATCACGGGTAGAGGCCGCGCAGCTGGTGCGCCTGGGCCACGCGCTCGACGGCGAGCACGGTCGCCGCGGTGCGCAGGGGGATGTCGAGGCGGGCGGCGGCCTCGTTGACCGAGTCCCACGCGGCGAGCATCCGCTCGGCCAGCCGGTCCTCGACCTCGCCCTCGCTCCACCAGTAGGCCTGGTTGGCCTGGACCCACTCGAAGTAGGACACGATCACGCCGCCGGCGTTCGCCAGGATGTCCGGTACGACGAGCCGGCCGGCCTCCTGCAGGATCCGGTCGGCCTCCGGCGTGGTGGGCCCGTTCGCGCCTTCGACGATGACCCGGGCCCGCACCCGGCCGGCGTTGTCGGCGCGCAGCACGCCCTCGACCGCGGCGGGGACGAGCAGGTCGACCTCGGCCTCGAGCACCGTCTCGGCGGGGACCTCGTCGCCGCCGGCGAAGCCGACGACCGAGCCGGTCGCGTCGACGTGCGCCTCCAGGGCGGGGAGGTCCAGGCCGGCGGCGCAGAAGACGGCGCCGTACTGGTCGGACACGGCGAGGACCCGGGTGCCCGCCTCGGCGAGGAAGCGGGCGGCGTACCGGCCGACCTTGCCGAATCCCTGGACGGACGCGGTCGCGTCGGCCGGGTCGATGCCGCGCGAGAGCAGTGCCGCGATCGCGACGTGGACCACGCCGCGGGAGGTGGCGGTGGCGCGGCCGCGCGAGCCGCCGAGGCTGATCGGCTTGCCGGTGGTGACGCCGAGGACGGTGTGTCCCTGCTGGACGGAGTAGGTGTCCATCAGCCAGGCCATCGTCTTCTCGTCGGTGCCGATGTCGGGCGCCGGGATGTCGCGCTCGGGCCCGATCAGCGGGCTGATCTCGCTGGTGTAGCGGCGGGTGACCCGCTCCAGCTCGGCCGGCGAGTAGTCGCGCGGGTCGATGGTGACGCCGCCCTTGGCGCCGCCGTAGGGGACGTCGAGCAGGGCGCACTTCCAGGTCATCCACATCGCCAGCGCGCGGACCTCGTCCAGCGTGACGTCGGGGGAGTAGCGCAGGCCCCCCTTGGCCGGCCCGCGGGAGAAGTTGTGCTGCACCCGGTGCCCGACGAGGAGCTCGGTGCGCCCGTCGTCGCGGCGCAGCGGGATGCTCACGGTCACCTCGCGGCGCGGGGTGGCGAGCATCTCGAAGAGCCCCTCGTCGTAGCCGAGGAGCGTGGTGGCCTCGCGCAGCTGCGTGCGGGCGTCGGCCAGTGGCCCGGCCGCCCCCAGGGACTCGTCGAGGGCGGCGGGCTCGTGGAGCGCGGTCATCAGTTCTCCTGGCTGATCTCTGCGAAGATCTCGGCGAGCAGGTCGAGGGCCTCGGCGAGGAGGTGGTCGGGCATCGACAGCGGCGGCAGGAAGCGCAGCACGTTGCCGTAGGTGCCACAGGTCAGGACGACCATGCCCTGGGCGTTGGCGGCGGCGGCGACCTTCTTGGTGAGGTCGGCGTCCGGCTCCGTCGTACCGGCGCGGACCAGCTCGACGGCGATCATCGCGCCGCGCCCGCGGACCTCGCCGATCCGCGGGTCGCTCTCCTGCAGCGCGGCGAGCCGCTCGGTCATGGTCTTGCCGATGGTCCGGGCGCGGTCGACCAGGCCCTCGGCCTCGATGGTCTCGATGACGGCGAGCGCGGCCGCGCAGGCGAGCGGGTTGCCGCCGTACGTGCCGCCGAGTCCGCCGGGGTGCGCGGCGTCCATCAGCTCGGCACGGCCGGTGACCGCCGCGAGCGGGAGGCCGCCGGCGATGCCCTTGGCGGTGACGATCAGGTCGGGGACGACGCCCTCGTGGTCGCACGCGAACAGCTCGCCGGTGCGGGCGAAACCGGTCTGCACCTCGTCGGCCACGAAGACGACGCCGTTGTCGCGGCACCAGGCGACCAGGGTCGGCAGGAAGCCGTCGGCGGGCACGATGAAGCCGCCCTCGCCCTGGATCGGCTCGATCACGACGGCGGCGAGGTTGTCGGCTCCGACCTGCTTCTCGATGACGTCGATGGCCTCGCGGGCGGCCTCGGCACCGCTCCGGCCGCCGTCGCGGAAGGGGTAGGACAGCGGGGCGCGGTAGACCTCGGAGGCGAACGGGCCGAAGCCCTTCTTGTATGGCATGTTCTTCGCCGTCATCGCCATCGTGAGGTTGGTACGGCCGTGGTAGGCGTGGTCGAAGACGACGACCGACTGCTTGCCGGTGGCCGAGCGCGCGATCTTGACCGCGTTCTCGACGGCCTCGGCGCCGGAGTTGAAGAGCGCCGAGCGCTTCTCGTGGGTGCCGGGGGTGAGCTCGTTGAGCTTCTCGGCGACGGCGACGTAGCCCTCGTAGGGGGTGACCATGAAACAGGTGTGGGTGAACTCGGCGACCTGGCGGGTCACGGCCTCGACCACGCGCGGGGCGCTGTTGCCGACCGTGGTCACGGCGATGCCGGAGCCGAGGTCGATGAGCTGGTTGCCGTCGGCATCCACCAGGATGCCGCCGCCGGCGGCGACGACCTGGACCGGCAGGCCGACCGCGACACCGGACGCCACGGCCTTGGCCTTGCGCTCGGCGAGCGCCAGCGAGCGCGGGCCGGGGATGGCGGTGACGAGGCGACGCTCCTGCGTGATGCTGGGGCCGCCGGTGGGCTGCTGGCTCATCAGATGTCCTCCGTGGAAGGGGTGCCCGGGGGCGCCGGGCCGTCTGTCACGAAGGTAGGACGGCGCGTGGTCGCCCGCTATCGCCAGTGTGCACAATCTGCACTTGCCGATTGTGCAAGAATCGCACCGTGGTGACAGTGGCGGACCTGGTCACGGTGCCCGGCCTGGGCCTGCGCACGGTCCACGACGCGGCCGGCCCGCCGCTGCGCTGGGTCGCGACGAGCGAGCTGGCCGACCCGACGCCGTACCTCGAGGGCGGCGAGCTGCTGCTCACCACGGGCCTGGGCACCCGCGGCTGGAGCGACGAGTGGGATCCGTACGTCGCCCGACTGGCCACCGCGGGCGCCGCCGCCCTGGCGATGGGCGTGGGCCTGACCCACGACCGGCTGCCCGACCGGCTGGTCGCCGCCTGCCGCTCGCACCGCCTGACCCTGCTGGAGGTGCCCCGCGAGACCCACTTCGTCGCGGTGTCGCGGGCCGCGGCCGAGCTGCTCCAGGACCAGGAGGCCGCGGCGACCCGGCTGGCGCTCGACCTGCAGCGCCGGCTGACCCAGGCGGCCCTCGGCCTCGACCTGCGCCCACTGCTGGAGCGGCTGGCCCAGCTGCTCGACGGCGCGGTGGCGCTGGTGCATCGCGACGGTGAGCCCGAGGAGGGACCGTTCGGCGTGCGCCCGGAGCGCCTGAACCTCGCCCTGGTGCGGACCGAGGTGGCCGGCATCCGCGGCCAGGGCCTCGGCGCCGTGTCGAGCACCGTCGTGAGCACGGCCCACGGCCAGGTCGCCACCGTGGTCCGGCCGATCGGGCTGGCCGGGCGGCCCGAGCACTATCTCGCCGTCGCCGCGCCGAGCGGTCTCGGCGACCCGCTGCGCGCGGCGATCAGCACCGCCGCCGTGCTGCTCAGCCTGGCCGTCGAGCGTCGGGCCGAGCGTCGTTCCGCCGAGCGGAGACTGCTGAGCCGGGCCCTCGAGCTGCTGCTCGCCGGGGACCTCCGTTCGGCCGAGGTCCTGCTCGACGCCGCGGAGGGCGGCCGCGCGGTGCCCGAGCGGCTGCGGGTGCTGCGGATGAGCGGCCCGGAGGACGCGCTCGGTGATGCCCTCGACCGGCTGGAGGACGAGCTCACCGACGCGGGTGTCCTGGCCGGTCTGGTCGACACGGAGCTGGTCGCCGTCGCCGCACCCGCCCGGGTCGCGGCCGTGCTCGACGTCGTCACGTCGTCCGGGCTGCGCGCCGGCGTCGGCCGGGTCACGGCGGCGGGCGACGCCCGCCGCAGCGCCGAGTCCGCGGGGCACGCCCTCGACCGCACGACCGGTGCCAGTCCGGTGCGCCGCTGGGAGGACGTCGCCGACGCCGGGCCGCTCGCGCTGGTGCCCGAGGCCCTCGGCCGGGAGTACGCCGCGAGCCTGCTCGCCCCGCTCGACGGGGAGCAGCGGACCACCCTGGCCGCCTTCCTGCGGCACCACGGCTCGCGCGGAGCCGTCGCCGACGACCTCGGGGTCCACCGCAACACGGTGCGCAACCGGCTGGCCGAGATCGAGCGGCTGGCCGGCCTCGACCTCGACGACCCGGCCGCGCGGGTCGCGGCCTGGCTGGCGCTCGAGCTGGCCGCCGACCAGGACTAGCCGAGCTCGGTCCGCCGGATCTTGCCGGTCAGGGTGCGGGGGAGCTGATCGACGAAGGCGTACTCCTTGGGCCGCTTCGGCGGTGCCAGCCGCTCACGGGCGAAGGCCCGGAGATCCTCCTCGGCGGGTCCGCCGGCACCGACCACCACGGCGGCGCGGACCCGCTGACCCCACGCGGGGTCGTCGACGCCGTAGACGGCGACGTCGGTGACGCCGGGGCAGGTGCCGAGGACCTGCTCCACCTCGGTCGGGTAGACGTTGACGCCGCCGCTGATGATCAGGTCCTCGCGGCGTCCGTCGAGGTAGAGGTAGCCGTCGGCGTCCAGACGCCCGAGGTCCCCGACCGTGAACGCCGGCCCCTCGGGCGTATCCCGCCAGGCGGCGGCGGTCTTCTCCGGCGCCCCGAAGTAGCTGAACCGCGCGAACGGCGGCACCGTGCACCAGATCGTGCCGTCGGGATCGGTGCTCAGTGTGCGGCCCGGCCGGGCCCGGCCGACGGTGCCGGGACGGGCCAGCCACTCCTCGCTGCGGCACGCGGTGAACTGGCCTTCGGTCGAGCCGTAGAACTCCCAGGTCGAGCCGTCCGGGAACGCCTCGACGAGGCGGTGCTTGAGGTCGGTCGGGCACGGCGCCCCGGCGTGCGCGACGAGCCGGAAGCAGGAGAGGTCGGGCCGGCCGTGCTCGTCCCAGTGCGCGAAGAGGCGCTGCAGATGGGTCGGCACGCAGAACATCGTGGTGGGCCGCTCGGCCTCGATCGCCGCGGTCACGGCCGCCGGGTCGAAGGGGCCGGGGATCACGATCCGGCCGCCCGCGAGGATCGTGCCGATCGCGAAGCGGAGCGGCGCGGAGTGGTAGAGCGGGCTCAGCACGAGGTTGACGTCGTCGGGGCCGAGGTCCCACAGCTCGCGCTCCTCGGCGACCAGGGCCGCCGCGTCGGCCGGGGACAGCAGCCCTGAGAAGACGCCCTTCGGCACGCCGGTCGTTCCGCTCGTGCAGTGCATCGGCCGACCCAGCGGCAGCCCGGCCGGTGGGAGGGCCGCGACGACCGCCGCGAGCTCGTCCTCGCTGCGCACCACGACCGACGGCTCCAGGCCGGCGAGGATCCGCTCCTGCTCACCGGGCGTCAGCCGCGGGTCCAGCGGGATGGGGAACACTCCGGCGGTGAGCATCCGGAGCACCGCGTCGACGTACGCGTGGGAACCCGGAAGGAGCAGGGCGACCCGTTGGTTCGGCACGCCCTCACAGTAGGGTCCGCGTGTGCGCGTCGGACTGACCGGGGGGATCGCCTCGGGGAAGAGCACCGTGTCGTCGATCCTGCGTGAGCTGGGGGCGGTCGTCATCGACGCCGACCAGATCGCGCGCGAGGTCGTGGCCAGGGGCACGCCCGGGCTCGCGGCCGTGGTCGCGGCCTTCGGGCCCGAGATGCTGACGCCCGAGGGCGAGCTGGACCGGCCGCGGATGGGCGCCTTGGTCTTCGGTGACGAGGCTCAGCGCCGGCTGCTGGAGGGCATCGTGCACCCCCTCGTCTTCGAGCGGTACGCCGAGCTGGAGGCCGCCGCGCCCAGCGACGGGATCGTGGTCCACGACATCCCGCTGCTGGTGGAGTCGGGACGTGCCGGGGAGTTCGACGCGGTCATCGTGGTCGACGTGCCCGAGGAGCTGCAGGTCGAGCGGATGGTCCGCGACCGCGGCTGGACCGAGGAGGATGCCCGCGCCCGGATCGCCGCCCAGGCGACCCGCGAGCAGCGGCGCGCCGTGGCGACGTACCTGATCGAGAACACGGGGTCCCGCGAGGAGCTGCGGCGACGGGTGACGGAGGTCTTCGCCCAGCTGGCCCCGGGACAAACGCCCGATCTCGACCAATAGTTGTCAAGCAGGGCACAAAGGACGCCCGGATCGTCCCCAACCCCGCGACGGGCGTGGTCTACTCCGAGGGCTCGTCGGCGGTGGCGCGGACTCGACACCGCGCCATCGGGAGTCACCACCGGCGGGCATGCCGAGTGGCCCGTCGTGCGATCGCCTCAGGGGTGAGCGTCGCGCGGCGGGCTGCTCGGGCGCGCGCCGACCGCAGGGTGAGGGAGACCGTTGTCATGGCCGGATCGAGGCATCGGCACTTCGTCATGCTCTACGTCGCCGTGCTGGCCGGCCTGGTGACCTTCCAGATGATGGTCCTGGATGGCCACGGGCGCAGTGCGCCCGTGGCCGCCCCCAGAACCTTCGTGCTCGGCGAGCAGGTGGTGCGGACCCAGGCTCAGGCGGCCATGTCCGGGTCGCCGAGTCGGCGCAGCTTCTGCAGCGCCTCCCGCTCCAGCTGGCGCACGCGCTCGGCCGAGATGCCGTGCTTGACGCCGATGTCGGCGAGCTTGTGCTGTCGGCCGTCGGTGAGGCCGTAGCGGGAGCGGATGATGTCGGCCGCCCGCGGGTCGAGCTGGTCGACCAGCGTGTTGAGCCGGTCGCGGGCCTCGACGTCGAGGACGGTCAGGTCGGGACCCGGTGCCGTCTCCTGCGCCATCAGGTCGCCGAGCGAGGTGTCGCCGTCCTCGTCGACCGGTGTGTCGAGGCTGACGTGCTCACGGCCCCACGCCATCAGGTCGAGGACCCGGTCGACCTCGAGGCCGAGCTCGGCGGCGATCTCGGCCGGCTCCGGGTCGCGGCCCAGCTGACGCTCGAGGGTACGGCGGGCGCCGCCGACCTGGTTGAGCTCCTCGACCACGTGGACCGGCAGCCGGACGACGCGCGCCTGCTGGGCGATGCCCCGGGTGATGGCCTGCCGGACCCACCAGGTGGCGTAGGTGGAGAACTTGTAGCCCTTCGCGTAGTCGAACTTCTCGACCGCGCGGATCAGGCCGGTGTTGCCCTCCTGGATCAGGTCGAGCATCGGCATCTGGGCCCGACCGTACTTGCGGGCGATGGAGACCACGAGGCGCAGGTTCGCGTTGATGAACTCGGTGACCGCCTTGCGGCCCTCCTCGGCGATCCACTCCAGCTCGGCCTCGTTGGCCTGCTTGGGCGCGCCCCCCTTTCGGCGGCCGATCCGACCCTCGGCGAGGAGGTGCTCGGCGTACAGGCCGGCCTCGATCGCCTTCGCGAGCTCGACCTCCCGTGCCGCGTCCAGCAGGGGAGTGCGGGCGATCTCGTCGAGGTACAGACCGACGCTGTCGCGGCCCTCGATCTCCCGCCCGGTGTTCCGCTTCGTGCTCGCCGGCCTCGTCATCGTGGTCGTCATCGCGGTCCCTCCTTCGCCCGTGCGGTGGAAGCCCTCCGCACCTGTGGTTCCAACACCGGGGAGGTACCCGGGATTCCCCAGGACCTTCGGTGTTGCTCTCATCGGCTTTGACGTCCGGGAACCAGCAGAAGTTGCGCCGAGCGGCGAATCTCAGGGAGTTCTCAACTTGCGGGCCCGGAGCCGGCCGGCTCCGCCTGGGCCAGGCCGAGGCGGTCCAGGATCCACGCGAGCGAGAAGGCGCGGTCCTCCCACGCCCGGTAGCGGCCCGAGACGCCACCGTGACCGGCCGCCATCTCGGTGCGCAACAGCACCTCGGCCCGTGGCGCCCGCTCCCGCAGCCGCGCGACCCACTTCGCCGGCTCGACGTAGAGGACCCGGGTGTCGTTCAGGGAGGTCTCGGCCAGGATCGGCGGATAGGGCAGGTCGGCGACGTTCTCGTACGGCGCGTAGCCGGCGATCCGCTCGTAGGCGACCGGGTCGTCGCTCGGGTTGCCCCACTCGTCGTACTCGGGGACGGTCAGGGGGAGCGTCGCGTCGAGCATGGTGGTGAGGGTGTCGACGAACGGCACGCCGGCCACGAACCCGCCGAACGCCTCGGGCGCCTGGTTGGCGACCGCGCCGATGAGCAGGCCACCGGCGCTGGCGCCCTCCGCGACGATCCGCTCGGGCGTGGTCCAGCCGGCCGCCACCAGGTGGCGGGCCGCGGCGATGAAGTCGTCGAAGGTGTGCTGCTTGTGCGCCAGCTTCCCGTCGTCGTACCAGTGCCGGCCCATCTCGCCGCCGCCTCGGACATGGGCGATCGCGAACGCGCCGCCGCGGTCGAGCAGCGAGAGCCGGGCGACCGCGAAGTAGGGGTCGATCGACGCCTCGTAGGCACCGTACCCATAGAGGTGGACGGGCACTGGGTCGGTCCCGCTCGCGCCCCGCGCACCCTTGCGGACGACCAGGGAGATCGGCACCTCGACGCCGTCGACCGAGGGCGCCCAGAGTCGGTGCTCCTCGTAGGCGTCCGGGTCGTAGCCGCCGAGGACCGGCGCCTGCTTGCGCAGCACCAGCTCGCCGGTGCGCAGGTCGTGGTCGTAGACGGCCGAGGGCCGGGCGAGACTGGTCATGCCGACCCGGATGGTCGGCTGCTCGAAGGCCGGGTTGCTGCCGGCGCCCACCGTGGCGAGCTCGCCGGGGAACTCCACGAACCGGTCGCCCGTCACCGGGCTCTCCGGGTCGTCGCCGAGGTCGAGGATCCGGACCTGGCTGCTGCCGCCGCTGCGCTGCTGGACGACCAGGTGGCCGGCGAAGGCGTCGACGTCCTCCAGGCGCACCGCGAGGTCGTGCGGGAGCAGCGGCCGCCAGTCGGCCGGCGCCGTGGGTACGGCGGGCGCATGGCCGAGCTCGAACTCCGGGCCGGTCGCGTTGTGCAGCACGAGGAACCGGTCCTCGCCGCCGACGACCGCGTGCTCGAGGGAGTACTCCACGCCGTCGGTGCGCGCGGCGAAGCAGACCGGCTGCGCCTGCGGGTCGGCGGCGTCGAGGACGTGGAACTCCGAGGTCGTCTTCGAGCTGGCCGCGATCATGACGTACCGGCGGCTGCGGGTACGCCCGACGCCCACGAAGTACCGGCCGTCGGGCTCGTGGAAGACCAGCTCGTCGTCGGCCTGCGCGGTGCCGAGGCGGTGTCGCCACACCTTGTCGGGACGCCATGCCTCGTCGACGGTCGTGTAGTAGAAGTGGTCCGCACCCGCGGAACCAGTGCTGTCGCCCCAGGTGACGCCGCCCATGACGCCGGTCAGCACGTCGTCGTGCAGCTCGCGGGTGGCCAGGTCGAGCACGCGGACGGTGTAGCGCTCGTCGCCGACCACGTCGACGGCGTACGCGAGGAGCCGGTCGTCGGGGCTGACCGAGGAGCCGCCGAGGCTGAAGAACTCGTGGCCCTCGGCCAGCGCGTCGAGGTCGAGCAGCACCTCTTCGCCGGGCAAGGCGGGCTGGTCGGGGCGGGCGTCGGCGGCGGGCTGCGGGGGCGTCCAGTCGTCCGGGTCGCTCACGGGGACGCGGCAGCTGGCGCCGTACTGGCGGCCCTCGAAGGAGCGTCCGTAGTACCAGAACCCGCGCACCCGGGTCGGCACCGAGAGGTCGGTCTCCAGCGTGCGGGCCTTGATCTCGTCGTAGATCCGGCCGCGCAGGTCGGCGAGGTGGGCGGTGCGCTCCTGGGTGTAGGCGTTCTCGGCCTCAAGGTGCGCGATGACCGCCGGGTCCTCCTTGGCGCGCAGCCACTCGTACTCGTCGGTGCGGGAGTGGCCGTGGTGCGTCGTGGTGACGGGGTGGCGCGGGGCGCTCGGCGGGACGGGCATGCCCGGAACGCTACTGCTCCGCCGGTTGCTCCTGCGCGGGCGGGCGCCAGCGCTCCAGGTCCGGGTCGTCGGTGGCGAAGGAGCGCACCGGCCCGGGGGGAGTCTCGGCCGTCTCGAAGCGCACGGTCACGACGCCGCGGCCCGAGCCCCACACCCAGCCGCGGCCGTGCTCGGCGTGGACGACGTCCATGCCGGGCGCCCAGGTGGCGCTGCGCCAGCGGGCGCCCGCCTGTTCAGGCTCCTCCGCCGCCTCCACCACGGTGCCCTCGTCGGCCTCCGGCTCCTCGGCCGCCCCGGCGAAGAGGTCCTCCTGGATCCAGTCGGCCAGCCCGGAGACGCCGACACCGAGCAGGCGTACGCCGCCGGAGGTGTCGAGGTCCTCCAACAGGGTCCGGGCCAGCCGGGCGATGGTCGCGGGGTCGTCGGTGGGCGCGGGCAGGGTCGAGGAGCGGCTGAGGGTGGTGAAGTCGTAGAGGCGGACCTTGATCGTGACCGTGCGGCCGGACAGGCCGCCGGCCCGCAGGCGCTTGGCGACCTCGCCCGCCTGGCGGGTGACGATCGCGGCCATCTGGGTCCGGTCGGTCAGGTCGTGCTCGTAGGTGCCCTCCACGCTGACCGACTTGGTCTCGCGGTCGGCGACGACCGGCCGGTCGTCCTCGGCGCGGGCGAGGTGGAAGAGGGCGAGCCCCTGGGCCTTGCCGACCAGTCGGACCAGCTCCTCCTGGCTGACCCGCTCCAGCTCCTCGACCGTGTGGACGCCGGCCCGGCGCAGTCGCTCGACGGTCGCCGGACCCACGCCCGGGATCACCGACACGTGCAGCGGGCGGAGCAGGGCGAGCTCGGTCCCGGGCTCGATGACGACCAGTCCGTCGGGCTTGCGCAGGTCGCTGGCGATCTTGGCGAGGAACTTCGACGAGGCGATCCCGACCGACGCCGTCAGCCCGCCGGTGACCTCGCGGACCCGGGCGCGCAGCTCCTCGGCGAGGCCGGTCACCGTGGCGACCTCCAGGTCCGGGAGGTCGGCTCGGGCGAGGTCGACGAAGGCCTCGTCCAGCGACAGCGGCTCGACCAGCGGCGAGCAGGCGCGCAGCACCGCCATCACCGCGGCGCTGGCCGAGCGGTAGGCATCGAAGCGACCGGAGAGGTACGCCGCGTGCGGGCACCGGGCGCGCGCCTCCCGGGTCGACATGGCCGAGCGGACGCCGAACACCCGGGCCTCGTAGGACGCGGTCGACACCACGCCGCGACCGCCGGTGCCGCCGACGATGACCGGCTTGCCCCGCAGCGAGGGCTTGTCGCGCTGCTCCACCGCGGCGAAGAACGCATCGAGGTCGAGGTGCAGGATCGAGGCATGGGCGCGCATCAGTGATCGACCCCGGGGGAGCGGTCGGGGTGACGCGGCGAACGCCCGGGACGGATCACGACCGTCACGTTAGTGCTCACCAGTGACACTCGACGCCCTCGACCGTCCCCAGGGCGTCCTCCGGTCCGCGTCCTCCCCAGGGGCCCGCCGCGATCCGCCCGCCTGTCGACCGTTCGGGCCACCGTGCTCGTCATGACCACGACCTCCGAGACGCCCCGCCCACGCACCTCGCTGACCGTTCACGGCCCCGAGGACCTGCTCGCCGCGGCCCCGGTCCTGATCGGGTTCTGGCCCGAGCAGTCCGTCGTCCTGATGACCTTCGGCGCCCGTCACCCCTTCCACGCTCGCACCGACCTGCCACCGACGGCCGTGCGGTCCCGCGACGTGCGCCGGCTGGTCGTCGCCGAGCTCCTCGGCCCGGCCCTCCGACACGGTGCCACCCATGCCGTCCTGCTCTACTACACCGACGACCCACCCGCGGCGGAGGCGGTGCATCGCGCCCTGCGGCGCGCCTGTCGGCGCAGCGGGCTGGTGCTGCTGACCGCCCTCCTCGCCGACGGCACGCACTACCGCGATCTCGGGCATCCCGACCCCGCCGTCCGGCGCCGGCGCCACCCCTACGACGTCGGTGCCCATCCTTTCGTGCTGGCCGCGGCGCTCGCGGGCCGTCGGCTGCACGGCTCCCGCGCCGAGCTGGTCGCCTCGCTCGCGCAGGACCCCGTCGCCGCGGCGGCGGTCAGCACCGCCCTGGTCGCCGGCCGGCTGGCCGACGGCGGGGTGCCGGCCGGCGGTCGGGCGCTCCGCGACGCCGGTGACTGGGTGCTGCGCACCGTGCGCGCGCTGCTCGCCGCCGAGGCCCTGCCTGACGACGCCGTCCTGGCCCGGCTGCTGTGGGCGATGCAGGCCGCCCGGGTCCGCGACGCGGCCTGGTCCGATCTCGAGAGCCACAACGCGCAGGCGCACCTCCGGCTCTGGTCCGACGCAGTGCGCCGCGCGCCCGATGCCCTCGTGGCCGCGCCGGCCCTCCTCCTGGGATGGTCCGCCTGGCAGGCCGGCGACGGCGCGCTCGCCTGGACCGCCGTCGACCGCTGCCTGGGCGCCTGCCCGGGCCACCGGGTGGCTGAGCACCTGGCCTCGCTGCTCCGGGAAGCGGTGCCGCCGAGCACGTGGAGGGGAGGGTTCGCGTGGGACAGCGGGCTCCCGCCGGCGACGACGCACCATTGATAGCGCGGCCGACTCCTCTCAGCCTGGGTCTAAGGTCGGTGCATGGGAGACGACGTCGCGGCCCAGGAGTTCACGCCCGCCGACCGGACCCGCTACCGGGAGAAGGTCCGTCGCTGTCTCGACGTGTTCGAGCGGATGCTGCGGGAGTCGGCCTTCGACACCGACGACCCGTGGACCGGGGTGGAGGTGGAGCTCAACCTGGTCGACGGCGCGGGCGACCCGGCACTGCGCAACGCCGAGGTGCTCGAAGCGATCGAGGATCCCGACTTCCAGACCGAGCTCGGCCAGTTCAACATCGAGCTCAACCTGCCGCCGGGACCGTTGCGCTCCGGTGGTCTGGAGGGCTACGAGATCCAGCTGCGCGACAGCCTCAACCACGCCGAGCAGCGGGCGGCGGCGCTCGGGGCCCACCTGGTCATGATCGGCATCCTGCCCACCCTCGCGCCGGAGCACCTGCGGGCCGAGGTGATCAGCGCCAACCCGCGCTACCGCCTGCTCAGCGAGCAGATCCTGCGCGCCCGCGGCGAGGACATCTTCATCGACATCCGCGGCGTCGAGCGGCTGAACGCGACCGTCGACACGATCATGCCGGAGGCGGCCTGCACCAGCACCCAGTTCCATGTGCAGGTGAGCCCCGACCAGTTCGCGGCGTACTGGAACGCGTCGCAGGCCATCGCCGGCATCCAGCTCGCCGTCGCGGCCAACTCGCCCTACCTGCTCGGCAAGCAGTTGTGGTCCGAGACCCGGATCCCGCTGTTCGAGCAGGCCACCGACACGCGTGGCGAGGAGCTCAAGGCCCAGGGAGTGCGGCCGCGGGTGTGGTTCGGGGAGCGGTGGATCACCTCGGTGTTCGACCTGTTCGAGGAGAACGTCCGCTACTTCCCGCCACTGCTCCCGGTGCTCGACGAGGAGGACCCGCTCACCGTCCTGGAGGCCGGCGGCACGCCGAATCTCTCCGAGCTGCGGCTCCACAACGGCACGATCTACCGCTGGAACCGCCCGGTCTACGACATCACCGGCGGCCTGCCGCACCTGCGCGTGGAGAACCGGATCCTGGCCGCGGGGCCGACGGTCGTCGACACGGTCGCCAACGCTGCGTTCTACTTCGGCCTGGTCCGGGCCCTCGCCGAGAACGACCGTCCGCTGTGGTCCCAGATGTCCTTCAGTGCCGCCGAGGAGAACTTCCACAGCGCCGCTCGGTTCGGCATCGACGCCGATGTCTACTGGCCCCAGCTGGGCAAGGTGCGCGCGACCGAGCTGGTCGTGCGCCGACTGCTGCCCCTCGCCCACGAGGGGCTGGCGGCCTGGGGCGTGGACCCGGCCGAGGCGCACCGGTACCTCGACATCATCGAGCAGCGCTGCCTCGGCGGCACCAACGCCGCCGACTGGTTCGCCGGGCGGGTGCAGGAGCACGATGACGCCGACAGGTACGACGCCCTGCGGGCGGTGCTGGCCGACTATCGGCAGCGCATGCACGACAACCAGCCGGTGCACACCTGGGACTGAGACCGTGCCGTCCATGACCACGGCGTCGTTGTACAACCTTGTACATTAACGTACGATCGGAGCATGTCCGTGATCAGTGCGAGCGAGGCGCGCCAGACCCTCCCGGCCCAGCTGGACCGGGTCGAGGCCGGCGAGGAGGTCCAGATCACCCGCCACGGCCGGGTGGTCGCCGTGCTCGTGCGGCCCGAGGTCCTCCGCACCCGTCGGGCGCGGGAGGCGTGGGTCGAAGCCGACCGGATCGGCGAGTTGCTCGAGAGGGCGCGCCATGAGCCGCTCAAGCGGGCGGCGGGTCCGCCCGGGTGGGCCGACGAGCTGGTCGCGGAGATCCGCGCGGACCGGGACGCTCGGTAGCAGTGCTGACAGCCTTCGACGCCGACGTGCTCATCTACGCCGCCGAGGAGGACCACACGTTGGGCGGCCGGGTCGCGGCGTTGTTCGCGGGCACGAACGACGTGGTCGGAGTCGGATCGATCCTCCTCCTGACGGAGGTGCTGGCAAAGCCGATGCGCCAGGATCCCGCGGACGAGAGGACGGCCACGCTGCTCAGCCTGCTCGGTCGGCTCGAGCTGCAGCCGGTCGACGAATCGGTCGGACGGCTGGCGTTGACACTGGCGGTGCGCTACGGCCTGCGTGTTGCCGACGCGGCGCACCTCGCGACCGCGGTGGCAGCGGGCGCCGACCGGTTCCTCACCAACAACCGCAAGGACTTCCCGCAGACGATCGTCGAGATCGACATCGTCTACCCGGACGAGTTGCCCGCAGCCTGACCTGCCGGTCGCCGCAGGCGGGTCCACCGACGGCCGACGCCCGAGCGCGGGTCGCGCCACGAGCGGCGGGTGACGACGACCAGGTCGAGCCGCACCCCGAGCTCGGCGCCGGCGCAGCCGACGGCGGCCGCCCACGCGAGGTCCTCGGCATCGTGGCCATCGGGCGGTCGGGTCAGCCAGACGAGCGGCACGACATCGTCGGCGAGATGGTCGCGGCACATCGCCTCCAATGCCTCGACGCGCAGGGCGAGATCGAGCGGGCCGTCGTCGGGGAGCTCGAAGGAGCGCACCCGCCCGCCGGGGATACCGACGTGCAGGGCGGGCGGCCGTTGACAGCGCCCCTCGGCGGACGCCTGCGCGCGGACCGCGCGCCGCAGCACCCGTTCGAGCAGGGTCGGCACCGGCTCCTGGATCATGGCCGGGAGCCTGCCCGATCCGCGGCGGCCGCGGGGGCGTCCTCCACAGGCCGCGGAGCGCCGCGCTCGTCTAGGCTCGCTCCATGAGGTCCGGGCTGATCCGCGTCGCCGAGCTCCGCACCACTCTCGGTGAGGTCAGCCTGCTGGACGTGCGCTACCGGATGGGCGGCCCCGGCGGGCCCGGGGAGTACGCCGCGGGTCACATCCCCAGGGCGTCGTACGTCGATCTCGACCGCGATCTCGCCGCAGCGCCGGGCGAGCACGGCCGGCACCCGCTGCCCGATCTCGCGGTGTTCGAGGCGGCGATGCGCCGCGCGGGCGTGAGCGCGGCACGCCCGGTCGTGGTCTACGACGACTGGGCCGGGCACGCGGCAGCGCGGTGCTGGTGGCTGCTGCGCCACCACGGACACCGCGACGTCCGCGTCCTCGACGGCGGGTGGCCGGCATGGCGCGAGGCGGGTGGCGACGTGGCGACCGGCGCCGGTGAGGCGACCGGGCCGGGTGACTTCACGGCCGCACCGGGCCACCTGCCGACCGTCGACGCGACCACGGTGCGCACGGCGGAGGTGCTGGTGGACGCGCGCGCCGCCGAGCGCTATCGCGGCGAGGTGGAGCCGGTCGACCCGGTCGCCGGTCACGTGCCGGGCGCGGTCAACGTGCCGAGCGCCAGCAACCTCGACGAGAGCGGGCGGTTCCGCGATCCGGCCGCACTCGCCGCGACGTACGCCGAGGTCGGTGCCGTGCCCGGCGCCGACGTCGCGGTCTACTGCGGATCCGGCGTGACCGCGGCCCACGACGTGCTCGCACTGGAGCTGGCCGGGGTCACGGCCGCGCTCTACCCGGGCAGTTGGAGCGAGTGGGTCGCCGACCCGTCGCGTCCGGTGGCCACCGGCTGACCTACCAGTGCACGCCCCGGAACAGCTGGGCCATCAGGATCTGCTCGGTCTCGCGGTGGTGGCTGTCGGGCGCCTCCTCGGCCGCGGCGGCCGCCTGGGAGGTCGGCTTCTGGCCCTTCGCGGCGGCCGAGTCCGGGAACACCTGGTAGGCCAGGTTGAGGACCCGGAAGGCAGTGCGCGGCGCGATGGTGTGGGCCAGCTCGCCGGCGGTGCCGAGCGCCGTGTTGATCTCGTGGGGCTTGTCGACCATCGCCTTGATCACCACGTCGGCCGCCTGGGCCGGGGAGATCGTCGGGAACTTGTCGTAGATCTTCGTCGGCGCGATCATCGGCGTCCGCACCAGCGGCATGTGCACGTTGGTGAAGGTGATGCCGTGGCCGACCACCTCGGAAGAGACGACATTGCTCCACGCGTCGAGCGCGGCCTTCGAGGCGACGTACGCCGAGAAGCGCGGCGGGTTGGTCTGCACGCCGATCGAGGAGATGTTGACGATGTGGCCCGAGCGCTGGCTGTGCAGCTGCGGCATCAGGCCCATCACGAGCCGGATCGCCCCGAAGTAGTTGAGTTGCATGGTGCGCTCGAAGTCGTGGAACCGGTCCTGCGACAGCTTGAGTGAGCGCCGGATGGAGCGGCCGGCATTGTTGATGACGTAGTCGACGCTCGGCAGGTCGGCCGCCAGCTGCTCGCAGAGCCGGTCGATCGCCTCGAGGTCGGAGAGGTCGCAGGGGAAGACCTCGGCCCGGCCGCCGCGCAGCTCGATGGTCGCCCTGGTGGCCTCGAGCTTCTCCTTGCCGCGAGCGACGAGGACGGGGATGCCGCCCGCCTGGGCGACCTTGAGCGCCACGACCTGGCCGATGCCGGAGGAGGCGCCGGTGATCACGACGTACTTGTCCTTGAGCGCGGTCACCGCCTTGGCATCGCGGCCGGTGGCGTCGTCGAGGTTCTCCTCCCAGTAGCCCCACAGCGCCCGGACATAGGTCTCCAGCGGCGGGACGCCGATGCCCGAGCCGGCGAGCGCGCGTTCGGTGATCCGCGAGTCGAAGACCGAGGGGAAGGACGTGTGCGCGAGGACCTCGGCGGGAATGCCGAGCCGGCCGACGGTCTGGTCCAGGACCCGCTGCGCGGGAGCGGAGCGGACCACGGCGTTCATCAGGTTCATCGGGCGCAGGGCGCGGGGGATCAGCCCGAGCGGCCCGGCTGTGGTGACCGCGCGGTCGACCGGGGTCGCGAACCGCGGGGCTCCGGCGGCCGAGCAGAAGGCGTTGATCATCTCGATCACCGGCTGTGGCTCGGGGTTGACCAGGTGGAAGGCCTCGCCGTCACGGTCGGGCAGGTGCCCGAGGTGGTCCATCGCCTTGGCGACGTAGTCGACCGGCACCAGGTTGGTGTCGCCGAGGTCGAGCCCGACCAGCGGCAGCCACGCGGGGAGAGCGTCGCGCAGCCGCTTGATCACCGGGAAGAAGTAGTAGGGACCGTCGATCTTGTCCATCGCGCCGGTCTCGGAGTGGCCGACCACGATCGCCGGACGGTAGACCCGCCACGGGATCGCGGCCTCGTCGCGGACGATCTTCTCCGACTCGTACTTCGTGCGGTGGTACGGCGAGGGCAGCGGCTGGCCCTCCTCGAACATCGTCTCGTCGAACCGGCCGTGGTAGTCGCCGGCGGCGGCGACCGACGACACCTGGTGGAAGCAGCCGGCCCGCAGCTCCTCGGCCAGGGCGAGCGCGTGGCGCGTGCCGTCGATGTTCATCGCGTCGTTGGTCGCGTCGTCGGCGGTGATGTCGTAGATGGCGGCGAGGTGGAAGAAGTGCTCGATCCCGCCCGCGTGCTCGGTGATCCAGCCGGGGTCGACCCCGAGCGAGGGCTGGGCGAGGTCGCCGACGACGGGTCGCACCCGGTCGGAGCCCCACTGCCGGATCAGAGCCTCCATGCGCGGGAGCGAGGACGCACGCACGAGAACGAAGACCGGACCCTCCCGGTGGTCGACGAGCTCGGCGACGAGGTGGCGCCCGATGAACCCGGTGGCGCCGGTCACGAAGTAGGCCATGCGCGCACGCTACGCGCTCGCCCTACGGGTCGACTACTGGTCTCCGCCGCCGAACATGATCTCGTCCCAGCTCGGCACCGAGGCGCGCCCGCGCTTCTTCTGCACGGGGCGGCGGTGCCGGGCGCGCTCGGTCTCGGCGGCCTCGGCGGCCTCGGCGGCGGCGTCGGCCGCGGGCTCCGCGGTGGCGCGGATCGGCTCGTCGGCAGGCGTCGTGAGCGGCTCGGCCTCGCCGGTGGCCAGGTCCAGTGCTTGGTCGACGGCGTCGACGGCGGCGCTGGCGGCACCGGTGTCCGGGTCCCCGAGGTCGCCGAGCGGAAGCTCCTCCGGCACCGCCGCCAGCCGGCGCTCGCGCGCCTGTTGGAGGTCGTCGCGGGCCGGCTCGGCCGGCGGCAGCACGTCGCCGATCAGCCAGCGGGCGTCGTCGTTGTCGGAGAGGACGTAGTTGCCCGGCGCGTCGTAGGTGAACCGCGCGACGCCGCCGCGCTCGGAGGTCTCGAAGGTCCCGGTCAGCACCCAGCGGCCGGTGTCGCGTCGATAGGCGTCCCAGGCGACGGCGCCCGGGTCGCCGCCGCGGCCGCGCAGGTGGCCGGCGACGGCGTCGCCGAGCACGCGACTCTGGGCGCCGCCTCCGCCGGACGCGGGCTGGCCCTCGCCCGGGGTACGGCGCACCGACGCCTTCTGCGCCCGCTCGGCGACGTGCTCGCGCTCGGCGAGCACCGGCGCGACATAGGGCATGATCGCTTCCACGGACGTGCCGGCCGCCTCGGCGACCGCCTCCGCGGACTCGCCGGAGCGGATCCGGGTCTGGATCTCGCGGGGCCGGATGCTGCTGCTCATCGAGGTCTCCAATCGACGCGGTTGGTCACCGCGCACCGCGGCACGCAGGTCGGGCGTGATCTCGAGCGTGAACTCGCCACCCTGGTCGTCCACGAGCAGCAGGCGTCGCCGGTCGGACCCCGCCGTCTGGCCCGCGGCCAGGCTCAGCCGCACGGGGCGGTCGGGGCGGTCGGTGCCGCCCTGGTCCGCCGTGTCCGTCATGCCGCCCTCGGGTCGTGTGCCTGCTGCCAGGATGTGTGCCGTCTGTCTGCTGCTGGTCTGTGGGCCCGAGCCTACGCCCCCCACCGGGCCCGGCCTCGGACGTAGAGCCAGGTGTCGCCCTGCTGCCGGAACCGGCTGATCTCGTGCAGCGAACCCGGCTCGCCGTCGCGGGTGTAGCGCGCGACGAACTCGACCATGCCGCGCCGGTCGGCCGGACCGCCGTCCTGGGCCGCCAACACCTCCAGACCGGTCCAGGCGATCCGGTCGTCGAGCTGCAGCGACGGGGGCCGCGTCGCGGGATGCCAGGTGTGCAGCAGGTACGACGCCAGACCCTTCACGAACGCGGAGTAGCGCGAGCGCATCAGTGCCTCCGCGGTCGGGGCCGAGCCGGGGTCGCGGTGGTAGGGGCGGCAACAGTCGTCGTAGGTCCGCCCGGAGTCGCACGGGCAGGCGGGACGGGTGGTCGCCGGCGCCGGCTCAGTCACCGAGCACCCGGTCGAGGTAGGCGTTGGTGAAGACCCGGTCGGGGTCGAGCCGGCCGCGCAGCGCCCGGAAGTCGGCCAGCCGCGGGTAGCGCGGGGCCAGGTCGTCGAGAGCGAGCGTGTGCAGCTTGCCCCAGTGCGGGCGGCCGTCGTGGGCGCGCAGGATCGGCTCCATCGTCGCGAAGTACGCCGTGTGGTCGGCGCGCCAGTGGGTGTGGAAGGCGAGGTAGAACGAGTCCCGCTCGAAGGACGTCGACAGCGGCACGTCGTCGGCCGGCGCAACCCGGATCTCGACCGGGAAGGAGACCGTGAGCCCGGAACGCTCCAGAGCGGTGCGGCACTCCCGCAGCACGTCGAGGCCGACCTCGCGCGGGACGGCGTACTCCATCTCGCGGAAGACGACCCGGCGCTCGGTCGTGAAGACCCGGTGGGCGATGTCGGTGTAGGTCCGCGGCCCGAGGAGGCGCGAGGCGAACCGGTTGGCGGCCGGGATGGCGCGGGGGGCCAGGTTGAGCGCGGCGGTCTGCGCGCCGAACACGGTGTTGGACAGCAGGTCGTCGTCGAGCCAGGCGCGCCAGCGGGGGAGCGGCTCGGCGGCCGCGAGATCGGTGCCGACGCGGGTGTTGCGCTTGGTGAGCATCCGGTCGGAGTGGGGGAACCAGTACATGTCGACGTGGTCGTGCGCGGCGGTCAGGTCGTCGAAGGACGCCATCGCGTCGTCCCACGACATCGGCTGCTCCTCGGCCCGCAACAGGAACAGCGGCTCGACCGCGAAGGTCACCGCGGTCAGCACCCCGAGCGCGCCGAGGCCGACCCGGGCCAGGTCGAGCACGTCGGGGTGCTCGGCGGCCGTGGCCCGCAGCACCTCGCCGGTGCCGGTGACCAGCTCGAGGCCGACGACCTGGGCGGCGAGTCCCGAGGCCCTGCCGCCCGTGCCGTGGGTGCCGGTCGAGATCGCTCCGGCGAGGGTCTGCTCGGCGATGTCGCCCATGTTGTGCAGGCTCAGCCCGAGCCGGGCGAGCTCGGCGTTGAACACCTTGAGCTGTGTGCCGGCGAGCGCCGTCACGGTCATCGCGTCGCGGTCGACGGCGACGATGCCGCGCAGCCCCTCCGGGCGCAGGTGCACGTGCCGCGGGGTCGCGATGCCGGTGAAGCTGTGCCCGGTGCCGGCTGCCTTGACGGTCCGTCCGGCGGCGCGGGCGGCGGTGACCGCGGTGGCGATCTCGGCGGCGCCGGAGGGGGCGAGCACCTCCAGGCCGCTCGCGGACTCCAGGCCCGACCAGTTACGCCAGGCGCTCGGCAGGGGAGTGCTCATGGGGAGGCACGCTATCCGGGACTCCCGCCGTGCGGATCAGCAGTGCGCCGATCAGGGCCACGGCGCCGCCCACCAGGCAGACCAGGTACGCCGGCGAGGCACCCGCGTGGTCGATCACCACGCCGGCGATGGCCGCACCGGGGGCCAGGCCCACCGCGATGCCGGTCTGGATGAACGCCATGCCCTCGGTCAGCCGGGAGGTCGGCAGCACCTGCTCGGCCAGGGACATGGTGGCGATCAGGGTGGGGGACACGGCAACGCCGCCGAGCAGCAGCACCAGCGCCATCAGCGGGATGTTCGGGACCAGGGCGAGGGGAGCGGCGGCGAGGAGCATGCCGAACGCGCCGATCCGGAGCCGGGCGAGCGGGCCGCGGCGCCAGGTGATCGCCCCGGACACGACGCCCGCGAGCAGGCTGCCGAAGGCCCAGATCCCCAGCAGGATGCCGGCGAGGGACTGGTGCCCCCGCTCGTCGGCGAACGCGACGGTGACCACCTCGGCGGCGCCGAAGACGACGCCCAGCGCCGCCGCGACCAGGGTCAGCGGCGCGATCGCGCGCCACGGCATCGGGGGCCGGGCCGCGGCCGTCGCCGTCCGGGGATGCGCGGGCGGCTCGGTGCTGCGCTGTGCGGCGAACACGTAGGTGCCGGCGAGGCCGCAGGCCAGCGCCGTCAGCAGGCCGGCGGCGGGATGGACGCCGGTCGCGAGCATGGTCACCGCGATCGGCCCGAGCAGGAAGACGGTCTCGTCGCCGACGGCCTCGAACGAGAACGCGGTGTGCAGCCGCCCGGGACGGTCGGCGAGGTGATGCGACCAACGGGCCCGCACGCAACTGCCGACAGAGGGGAGCGAGGCGCCGGTCAGCGCTGCGAAGGCGTACGTCGCGCCGTGCGACCAGCCCCACTGGAGACTGCCCATCGTGAGAGCGAGGCCGATGCCCCAGACCGTGATCACGACGGGAAGCACCCGGCTCTGGCCGAGGCGGTCGATGAGCCGACCCTGGACGATCGCGAAGCAGGCCGTGGCGACCAGCGCGACCGCCGACACCGAGCCCGCGAACCCGTACGAGCCGGTCTCGTGCTCGGCCAGCAGGACGAGGCCGAGGCCGACCATCGAGATCGGGAGCCGGGCGAGGAGCCCGGTCATGCTGAAGAGCGCCGTGGCGGGCGTGAAGATCTGGCGATAGGTCTGCAACATTGCGCCGCTATCGTCCTCCCTACGATGGGCGGGTGCCCAATTCTCAGCAGGCCCGGCCGGATCCCACTCCTCGCGACGGCACGTCGCCCACTGCGCCCTACGACGCGTTGCTGCTGGTGTCCTTCGGCGGCCCCGAGGGGCCCGAGGACGTCGTGCCGTTCCTCGAGAACGTCACCCGGGGCAGGGGCATTCCACGCGAGCGGCTCGAGGCGGTCGGCGAGCACTACTTCCTCTTCGGCGGCCGCTCGCCGATCAACGACCAGAACAAGGCGCTGATCGCGGCCGTCGAGAAGGACCTCGCCGACCACGGCCTCGACCTGCCGGTCTACTGGGGCAATCGCAACTGGACGCCCTATCTCGCCGACACCGTCGCGCGGATGGCCGCCGACGGCGTACGCCGGGCGCTGTGCCTGGTCACCTCGGCGTACTCCTCGTGGTCGAGCTGCCGGCAGTACCTCGACAACCTGGAGGCCGCCGCCGCGGCGGTGCCGGACGGTCTCCCGGCGCCGCGGCTCGACAAGATCCGCGCCTACTACAACCACCCCGGCTTCGTCGCCGCCAATGTCGACGGCGTGCTCGCCGCGCTCGACGACCTGCCCGCGCAGGTCCGCGACCGGGCCCGCCTGGTGTTCGTGACCCACTCGATCCCGATCACGATGAGTGACGCCAGCGGGCCTTCCCAGGATCGTGCAGAGGGCGGTGCCTACGTCGCCCAGCACCTCGACGTCGCCGCGGTCGTGGCGACCCAGGTGGCCGTGGCCACCGGCGTCGAGCGCCCCCACGAGCTGGTCTACTGCTCGCGCTCGGGCGCGCCGCACGTGCCGTGGCTGGAGCCGGACGTCAACGACCGGCTCGAGGAGCTCGCCGCCGAGGGAACCGCGGCGGTGGTGCTGATCCCGGTGGGCTTCGTCTCCGACCACATGGAGGTCGTCTACGACCTCGACACCGAGGCCCTCGCCACCGCGGAGCGACTCGGCCTGCCGGCGCGGCGCGCGGCGTCGGCCGGCACCCACCCGGCGTTCGTGGGGGCGGTGCGCGAGCTCGTCCTGGAGCGGGCCGCCGCGGAGCGGGGCGAGGAGCCCGACCGAGCCGCACTGGGCGTCCGCGGCGCGTCGCACGACCGCTGCCCCCTCGGCTGCTGCGCCGGCAGCCGCGCGTGAGCACCCCCGCCGCGCTGTGCGCCCTGGCCGAGGAGGTCGCCCGTGCCGCCGCCGTCCTGGTGCGCGAGCACGCGGCGCGCGGCGTCTCCGTCGCGGCCACCAAGTCCAGTGACATCGACGTGGTCACCGCCGCAGACCGGGCCACCGAGGAGCTGGTCCGTCGGCTGGTCCTCGAGGCGCGTCCCGACGACGCCTTCCTGGGCGAGGAGGGCGGCGACACCGGCGACGCGGTCGGCACCTCCGGGGTGCGCTGGATCGTCGACCCGATCGACGGCACCGTGAACTTCCTCTACGGCATCCCCGAGTACGCCGTGTCGATCGCCGCTGAGGTCGACGGCGAGGTGGTCGCCGGCGTCGTCATGGACGTCGCCAAGGACGTGCTCTACGCCGGCCACCGGGACGGCGTACCCACCCGCGACGGGATGCCGTTGACCGTCCGGGCGCCGGCACCACTGGCGCACCGCCTGGTCGCCACCGGCTTCAACTACACACGTCCGGTCCGTGAGGTGCAGGCCGCCGCCGCGGCCCGCCTGCTCCCGCACATCCGCGACATCCGTCGGACCGGCTCCTGTGCCCTGGACCTGTGCCGGGTGGCCGAGGGCGCCCTCGACGGGTACGTCGAGGAGGGCGTGCACCTGTGGGACCACGCGGCCGGCGGCCTGATCGCCCGGCTCGCGGGGGCGAGGCTGCTGGTGACGGTCGGTGCCGCCGGGACGGACGCCGTCGTGTGTGGCCCCGATCACGGCTTCGAGGAGCTCCTGGCGGCGGTCCGGACCGCGGGCTTCCTCCGGGAATAGCCGGGCCCCGGCCACTGTTCTGGCGACTCGCATCGACCCGGGTATCGCAAACCGGACCCGATGGTGCACAATCTGCCGCGCCACCCGCACGACCAGTGCGGCTGGCGGCCAGCTGAGGGGAGAGAGTACATACGTCATGGCGACTGACTACGACGCACCGCGCAAGAACGAGGACGAGCAGTCCGAGGAGAGCATCGAAGAGCTCAAGGCGCGCCGCCACGACAAGAACTCCGGCAAGGTCGACGAGGACGAGACGGAGGCAGCTGAGTCGTTCGAGCTGCCCGGCGCCGACCTGTCCCACGAGGAGCTCGCCGTCGAGGTGAAGCCCAAGCAGGACGACGAGTTCACCTGCATGAGCTGCTTCCTGGTCCACCACCGCAGCCAGTTGGCGGATCCCAAGAAGATGATCTGCAAGGACTGCATCTAGTCCTTGCGCCGCGACCTGTCCGCGGCCTGGGTCAGGCGTCGCCCTGACGCAGGCCGGGGGGCAGGTGGCCCGTCGACCGCAGGTAGTAGTTGGCGGCGCGCCGCTGCGCCAACATCTTGGCGAGGGCGACGAACGTGCCGCTCGCGGCCGCCCAGGCGACGGCCTCCCAGACGTCGACGTCCGGGTCGGCCGGGTTGGCCGGGGGCTTCTTGCCCGTCGCGGCCCTCCAGCTGGTGTCCAGGCCCTTCTTCGCGACCGCCGCGGCACCGAGCGCGGCGACGAGGGAGAACGTCGACCAGACCTTGGAGCTGTCCTTTGCCATGGACCGAGCCTACTGGGCCCGGCTGCCGGCCCTACTGGTCGGCTCGGTTGCCCGTCCGTACGGTGTTGAGCGCGTCGGCGAGGGCCCGCGGGTGGCGGGAGCTGACCAGCCAGTACGGCGCCGGGTCGGCGGGGTCGGTGATCTCGACCTTCACGGACCGGCGCAGGTAGGGGCGCAGCAGGAGGTACGCACGGGCGTCGGCCTCGGGCCCCGAGACGCGCCGGGTGCGCTCGGTGTCGAGCGCCTCGGCCGTGCCGACGTGCGCCATCTCGATCTGTGCCCGTCCGGCCCGGAACCACCCGTCGGCGACCGCGATCCGCGCGCTGCCGTAGGCGCGCAGCGCCGCGACCATGCCGGCCATCACCACGCCGGTCACGGTCCAGGCCAGCCACGCGGCGTGGCCGATGAGGGCGACGATGAGCGTGAGCCAGAGGGTGGCGACGAGCATCGTGCCCTGGGCCCACCACCGCAGCGGGACCCGCAGGCGCTCCTGGTAGCTCGCACTCTCGCTCACGGGGAGGATGATCCCATCCGCCCGGTGTGGACCTGTCGCTAGGGTCTCCCCGTGCCCGACGACGCCACCGCGGATCTCGTGATCTCCGTCCAGCAGCTCGACCCCGACCTGCCGCTGCCCGCCTACGCCCATCCGGGCGACGCGGGCGCCGACCTGGTGACCGGGGTCGACGTGGACCTGGCGCCGGGTGAGCGGGCGCTGGTCCCCACCGGGGTCGCGATCGCGCTGCCCGAGGGGTACGTCGCGCTGGTCCACCCGCGCTCGGGGCTGGCGGCTCGGCACGGTCTGTCCATCGTCAACACCCCGGGAACCGTGGACGCGGGCTACCGTGGAGAGATCAAGGTGCTGCTGATCAACCACGACCCGGTCGAGGCGATCACGCTGCGGAGGGGGGACCGCATCGCCCAGCTGGTGGTCCAGCGGGTCGAGCGGGCCCGGTTCGAGCCGGTCGTCGCCCTTCCGGACAGCGTGCGTGGCAGCGGCGGCTACGGTTCAACCGGAGGATTCCAGCGGTGATGAGGCCGATGGGCGTGACGAGGAGGACACAGTGAGGCTGCGGCGCAAGGCTGTCGACGCTGACGACGTGGCGGTCGAGGGCGTGGCGGAGGAGACCGCCGGGCCCGACGAGTCCGCCGGACCCCGGGACCTGGCCGGCGCCGGCCCCTTCGACGTCGACGACCTCCCCGAGGACGGCGTGGCCCGGCTCGACCTGGGCTCGCTCCTGGTGGCCCCGTCCGACGGCCGGGAGCTGAGGGTCCAGGTCGACGAGGCGTCCGGCGCGGTCCGCGCCGTGCTGCTGGCCACCGACGCCGGCGCGCTCGAGCTGCGGGCCTTCGCCGCCCCGCGCAACGGAGACCTGTGGAGCGAGATCCGGCCGCAGATCGCGGCCGACGCCGCCCGCCGCGGCGGCACCGCCACCGAGCGGGAGGGCCGGTTCGGCACCGAGCTGGTGTGCGAGGTCCGGCTGACCCGCCCCGACGGGCAGACCGGCACCCAGACCTCGCGGGTGATCGGCATCAACGGTCCCCGCTGGCTGCTGCGCGCCACGCTGCTCGGCGACCCCGCCCGCGACCCCGAGACCGCCGGTGCGTGGGAGGCCGCCATCGAGCAGGTCGCCGTGCGGCGCGGCAACCACGCCATGCCGGTCGGCGAGCAGCTGCCGCTCTCGCTGCCCGAGGGCGCGACGCCCCGGGCCGTCCCGGCCACCTGACCGAGGACGGGACGAGGCCACCCATGCGCACGAAGAGCCGCCTGCGGCGCACCATCAGCAGGTGGGCCAACCCGGACGAGGCCGAGGCCCGCGACCTGCGCAAGACCTTCAGCGGCGACGGCGTGCTGTGCATCGGCGACGCGCCCGACCGGGAGCCGGTGCGGCTGCGCGGCACCCTGCGCACCGTGACCCTGCGCCCGCGCGGCGGCGTACCCGCCCTCGAGGCCGAGCTGTACGACGGCACCGGCACGATCACCGTGATCTGGCTGGGGCGCCGCCGGATCGCCGGGATCGGCCCCGGCCGCGCGCTCGAGGTCCAGGGCCGGGTCGGCACCCAGGACGGCCACCGGATGCTCTACAACCCGAGGTACGAGCTGCTGTGACCACCCCCCACTCCGCGATCGGCGTCGACACCGTCGAGGCGCTGGTCCGCCGTCAGCTGGCGACCGCCCTCGGCGGCCGGCGCGGCATGCTCGAGGCCGCGATCCCCGGCGTCGTCTTCACCGCCGTGTGGCTGAGCACCAAGGAGCTCCAGTGGGCCCTGGTCGGCAGCCTCGTGGTCGCCGGCCTCGCACTGCTGGCCCGGGTGCTGCAGCGCTCCAGCACGCAGTACGTCCTCAACGCCGTGTTCGGCATCGGCATCGGCTGGGTCTTCGTCCGCTGGGCGGAGAGCTCGGGCGGCTCGGAGTCCGACCAGGCGCTCGCCTTCTTCCTCCCCGGCATCCTGATGAGCCTCGGCTACACCGTCGTGCTCGGGTTCACCTGCCTGATCGGCTGGCCGATGCTCGGGTTCATGCTCGGCGGCGTGACCGGCGACGCGACGGCCTGGCACGACGACCGCCAGGTGGTGCGGCTGTGCAGCCGGCTCACCTGGGTGATGCTCCTACCCGGCGCGGTCGGGGTGCTCCTGCAGGGGCCGGTGTGGCTGCTCGGCCACAGCGGGCGGCTCGACGCGGACCAGGCGGTCGTGCTCATCCTGATCCTGCGCACCGGTCTGGGCTGGGCGCTGCGGATCGGGTCCTGGTCGGTGATGATCTGGCTGCTGGCCCGCAACGCGACGCCCTTGGGGTCTCCTGACGCCGAGCCCGACCCGGCGTAGCTACTTGGCCGGGTGCGAGCCCGGGGCGAGCAGCCGCTCCAGCTCGTCCTCGGCCTCGGCCGGGACGACGAACAGCAGCTCGTCGCCGGACTCGACCGGCTGCTCCGGGGTCGGCACGTAGACCTGGCCGTCGCGCAGGATCGAGACCAGGGCGCAGTTCTCCGGCAGCGGGATCAGGCCGGACTCCTTGCCGACGTACGGCGAGTCGGCCGGCAGCACCATCTCGACCAGGTTCGCGTTGCCCTTGCGGAAGGTGAACAGGCGCACCAGGTCGCCGACGCTGACGGCCTCCTCCACCAGCGCGGACATGATCCGTGGGGTCGAGACGTTGACGTCGACGCCCCAGGCCTCGGTGAAGAGCCACTCGTTGTTGGGGTGGTTGACCCGGCCGACGGTGCGCGGCACGCCGAACTCGGTCTTCGCGAGCAGCGCGGTGACCAGGTTGGCCTTGTCGTCGCCGGTCGCGGCGATGACAACGTCGCACTTGTCGAGACGCGCCTCCTCCAGCGACGACAGCTCGCAGGAGTCGGCCAACAGCCACTCGGCATCGGGGACCCGCTCGGGACGGATCGACGACGGGGACTTGTCGATGAGCAGCACCTCGTGGCCGTTCTCGATCAGCTCGCGGGCGATCGAGCGGCCCACGGCACCCGCTCCGGCGATGGCGACTCTCATGTCTTCCTGGCCCTCTCAGACTTTCACTCGCCGAGCTCGGGCCCGCGGCCGAGCACCTCGTAGGCATGGTCCGCGGACTCCTCGCGGGTGACCAGGTGGAGCATGTCGCCCTCCTGGATGACGCTGTCGCGGTCCGGCAGCAGGCCCTCGCCGAGCCGGTCGATCCAGGCGACCCGGCATCGGGCCTGCTCCTGGAGCTGCCCCACCCGGGCACCCACCCAGACCTCGGGGGTCGGGAGGTGGTCGACGCGGATGGTGCCGGACGGGTCCCGGAAGTCCGGCTCGGCGCCGGCCGGGAGGATCCGGCGCAGTACCTGGTCGGCGGTCCATTTGACGGTCGCGACCGTGGTGATCCCGAGCCGCTGGTAGACCTCGGCGCGTCCGGGGTCGTAGATCCGGGCCACGACCTGCTGGATCCCGAACGTCTCCCGCGCGACCCGGGCCGCGATGATGTTGGAGTTGTCGCCGCTCGACACGGCGGCGAAGGCGTCCGCGCGGCGGATGCCGGCCTTCTCCAGGACCTCCTGGTCGAAGCCGATGCCGGGGATCTTGTCGCCGTTGAAGCCCGGTCCGAGCCGCCGGAACGCGTCAGGCTCGCTGTCGATGATCGACACGGTGTGGTTGCGGTCCTCGAGGCTTCGGGCCAGGGTCGAGCCGACCCGGCCGCAGCCCATGATCACGACGTGCACGGTGAGCACGCTATCCCACGCCCGATGCCCTACCGTTGTCGCTCGTGGGTGTCGGAGACGTATCGAAGCGCATCCTGCTCGGACGCAAGCTTCGGAGCGCCCAGTTGGGGGAGACGCTGCTGCCCAAGCGCGTCGCGCTGCCGGTGTTCGCCAGCGACGCCCTCTCGTCGGTGGCCTACGCCCCGGACGAGGTCTTCATCATGCTGGCGATCGCCGGCACCGCTCAGTACGTCTGGTCGTGGAAGGTCGCGATCGCCGTCGCGCTCGTGATGGCGGCCGTCATCGCGTCGTACCGACAGACGGTGCACGCCTATCCGTCGGGCGGGGGCGACTACGAGGTGGCGACGGTCAACCTCGGTCGGACGGCGGGCATGACCGTCGGCAGCGCGTTGCTGGTCGACTACGTCCTCACCGTCGCCGTGTCGATCTCCTCGGGCGCCAACTACGCAGCGTCGGCGCTGCCGGCGTTCCAGCACCACGAGGCGACGGTCGCCGTCGTCATGGTGCTGCTGCTGATGGCGATGAACCTGCGTGGCATCCGCGAGTCGGGCACCTTCTTCGCCGTCCCGACGTACCTGTTCATGTTCGCGATCCTGGGCATGTGCGCCTTCGGGTTCTTCGAGATGGTCGCGGGGACCCTGCCGATGGCCGAGAGCGCCGACCTCGACATCACGCCGAAGGAGGGCTGGGAGGACCCGATCACCACCTTCGGGCTGGTCATCCTGCTGGCCCGGGCCTTCTCGTCGGGCTGTGCCGCCCTGACCGGGGTCGAGGCCATCTCCAACGGCGTGCCCGCGTTCAAGCGGCCCAAGAGCCAGAACGCCGCGACCACGCTGCTGCTGCTCGGCATGATCGCCATCACGATGATGGTCAGCGTCATCGTGCTCGCCAAGCAGATGGGGATCCGGTTCGTCGACCCCCACGAGTTCGGGCGCCTCACCCGCGACGGCCTGCCCGTGCCCGACGACTTCGACCAGCACGCCGTCATCGCGCAGATCGCGCGGGCCGTGTTCTCCGACTTCAGCCCGGGCTTCTACTTCGTCGTCACCGTCACCGGCATCATCCTGGTGCTGGCGGCCAACACCGCCTTCAACGGCTTCCCGGTGCTCGGCTCGATCCTCGCCAAGGACGGGCTGGCACCCCGCGCTCTCGGCGCGCGCGGCGACCGGCTGGCCTACAGCAACGGCATCGTCTTCCTCGCCGCGATGGCGATCGTGCTCATCGTCGCCTTCGACGCCGAGACCACGAAGCTGATCCAGCTCTACATCGTCGGCGTCTTCGTCTCCTTCAACCTCAGCCAGCTCGGCATGATCCGGCACTGGACCAGGGCGCTGACGACCGAGCGGGACCCCGCCGCGCGCCGGCGGATCTACCGCTCCCGGGCCATCAACGCGGTCGGGCTGTCCTTCACCGCCGTGGTGCTGGTCGTCGTGCTGCTCACCAAGTTCCTCGCCGGCGCCTGGATCACCATCCTCGCGATGGGCTTCTTCTTCGTGGTCATGAAGTCCATCAAGAAGCACTACGACAACGTCGAGCGCGAGCTCGCGGCGGACGAAACCGACAAGGCGCTCCCGACCCGCGTGCACGCCGTGGTGCTCGTCTCCAAGCTGCACAAGCCGACCCTGCGGGCCCTGGCCTTCGCCAAGGCCACCCGACCCAACGCGCTCGAGGGCGTCTACGTGTCGGTCGACGAGAAGGAGACCGCGCGACTCCTCGAGGAGTGGGACGAGCGCAACACCGGCGTCCCGCTCAAGGTGCTGCACTCGCCGTACCGCGAGGTCGTCAAGCCGATCGTCGAGTACGCCTCCGCGATCCGGCGGGCCAACCCCCGCGGTGTGGTCGCGGTCTACATCCCCGAGTACGTCGTGGGCCGCTGGTGGGAGCAGTTCCTCCACAACCAGACCGCACTGCGGCTCAAGGGCCGGCTGCTGTTCACGCCGGGAGTCATGGTCATCTCGGTGCCCTACCAGCTGCGCTCCTCCGAGATCGCGCTCGAGCGCGAGGAGCGCGATGAGCACCGGGTTCGCCCCGGCGACCTGCGCCGCGGGCGGGTCGGCTCCGGCGACGACAAGCAGATCCGGCGGTGAGCCGCCCACGGGCCCGGCGACCACGGGTGCGGGCCGCCCGGGGCGACTCGATGGTCGGGCGCCGGTTCGAGGTCGAGGTCGGTCCGGTCGCGCACGGCGGGCACTGCGTGGCCCGGGTCGAGGAGCGGGTGGTGTTCGTCCGGCACGCCCTGCCCGGCGAGCGGGTGGTCCTGGAGATCACCGAGGGCACCGAGGGGGACCGGTTCTGGCGCGGCGACGCCGTCGAGGTGCTGACCCCGTCGCCCGACCGGGTGCCCGCACCCTGTCCGTACGCCGGCCCGGGCCGCTGCGGCGGCTGCGACCTCCAGCACGTCGCCCTGCCCGCCCAGCGCGAGCTCAAGGCCCGGGTCGTGCGCGAGCAACTGCTCCGGGTGGCCCGGATCGAGGTGGACGTCGTGGTCGAGGCCGTCCCCGGCGACGAGGAGGGCCTGCACTGGCGCACCCGCCAGCGGTACGTCGCGCTGCCCGGAGGCGCGCGCGGCATGCGCAAGCACCGCTCCCACGACGTCGTCGCCGTCGACGCCTGCCTCCTCGAGGCGCCGGACGGTCCGTCGTACGACGTGCGCGGGCACGCTTTCGAGGTCACCACCGCACCCGGCGAGGGCGCGAGCTTCTGGCAGGTCCACCCCGGCGCGCCCGAGGTTCTGGTCGACGCGGTGCTCGACGCGCTCGGCCCCCGGCCGGGGGAGAGCGCGCTCGACCTGTACGCCGGCGTGGGGTTGTTCAGCCGCTTCCTCGCCGAGGCGGTCGGACCGACCGGCTCGGTCGCGGCGGTCGAGGGCGACCGCACGGCCTCGGCCCTGTCCGAGCGCAACTGCCCCGGCGTCCTGGCCTGCGGGGGCGACGTCGGCGCCGTCCTCGCGGACGGTCTCCCGGACGCCTGGGCCCGTGCCGACCTGGTGGTCCTCGACCCGCCCCGCACCGGGGCCAAGCGCGCCGTGGTCGAGCAGGTCGTCGCGCGCGAGCCCCGGGCGGTCGCCTACGTCGCCTGCGACCCGTCGGCACTCGCGCGCGATGTCGCGATCTTCGCCGAGCACGGCTACCGGCTGGCGTCGCTGCGCGCCTTCGACCTGTTCCCGATGACGCACCACGTCGAGTGCGTGGCGTTGTTGACGAGAACCGGCCCCGACCTGGGGTGACGCCGGCCGGTGACGTGCCGCCGGGCGGTCAGGGGGACAGCAGCCCGGTCGCCCGGAGCAGCATCGGGAGGACGACGAGGATGCTGCCCAGGACGAGCGGGGCGCCGCAGATGCCGAGGAGAACCTCTCGCTTCCCCAGCCCGGCACGTCCGGCGTAGGAGAACGCGAGGAGTCCGAAGCCCGCGGCGGCCAGGAGGAAGGCGAGCACGTAGCCTGCTGACGCGAGATCGAGGCGTTCCGCGTCGCCCGCCATGCCGGTGAGCATGGCCACCGCCTGGGCCAGACTGCCCGCGACGTAGATGGTCACGGTCGCGAAGGCGGCCCACAGGAGAACGCCCACGACCCTCGGCCGCAGGAAGCTGGGCGGCTCGACGACGGCGAGGACTGCCGTGGCCACGCCGACGAGCTTGACGGCGGCGACGTACCAGTTGACGACCGAGAGGGCGTCGGCGTCAGCGGCATGCGGCCCGGAGGCGAACTTGTCGGTGACCTCGAACCAGACGCTGATCGCCGCGAAGACTCCGCACCACACCGCGACCGACGCGCCTACCGCTGTGACGAACGGGGGCGGCGGCGCGACGCCTGGCCGGGTGTGCCCGGGGGTGAATGCCATGACGATTCCTTCCGAGAGGGTGGGTCTAGCATGGGCATCCTAGAACAATGATTCTAGAACTTGACCTCTGGTGAGCCGGTAGTCTGCGCCGGTGGCCCTCGCCAAGTTCACCTCCGACGGGATCCTCGACGCGTGTGCGGAGGAGGTGCTCGCAAACGGCGGCGACGTGCGGATCGCCGATATAGCCAGCCGGCTGGGTGCTCCCACGGGGTCGATCTATCACCGGTTCGGATCGCGACAGGAGCTTCTCGTCCGACTGTGGCTGCGCAGCGTCGGGCGCTTCCACGTGGACTATCTGGCCGCCGGGGATCAGGACGACCCGGAGCGTGCGCTGTTGGCCATGGCCGAGTGCGTCGTCGCGTTCAGCCGTGATCATCAGCTGGACGCGGTCGCCATGACGTTGTACCGGCACTCACGTCTGGTGCTGACGGCCCCCGAGTCCTGTCGCGAGGACGTCGAGAACATCAACGTCGGCATACACGACCGCCTCGCGGTGCTGGCCGAGCGGCGTTACGAGCACACGACCGAGCGCCACCGGTTTCTCGTGCGTCTCGCCGCGGCCGAGAGTCCCTACGGGCTCGTCAGGCCCTATCTGTGGAACTCGGTGCCCGCGTCGCTGCCCGAGGCCGTGGTCGCCAGCTCGAGAGCCATCCTCGCCCTCGGCGACTGAACCCGGGGCGGCCTTGAGGACGGATTCCCGGTCCCTCCGGTGAGGGATCACCAGGTACGTCCCTAGAGTGAGGCGCACCACCCGTCGGCGCGGCGCCGACTTCTCACGAACAGGAGCCCCCCACATGACCTCCACCCCGTCCGACGTCACCGACGAGATGGTCAACGCCTTCGCCGACACCTACTACGGCGGGCTCAGCTCCAGCATCTACGCGACGCCCGTGCCGCTCGACCCCGCGGACACGGTGCTGGTCCTGATCGACATCCAGGAGTGCATCACCAAGGAGGCGTTCCTCAAGACCTTCGCCGCGCTCGGCGTCGACTCCGAGCCGATGCTGCCGATCCTCGACCGCATCGAGGCCGACATGCGCGCCACGGCGGCCAACATCTCGGCCGTGCTGGAGCGGTGCCGCGAGACGGGGATCCGCCCGATCCACGTGCGCATCCAGTCCCACCTCCCCGACGCCGCGGACACCGGCGCGCTGCACACCTCGGCGGGCATGTTCTACCCGCCGGGCTCGAAGGACTCCGAGTTCCTCCCCGAGGCGATGCCGCGGGAGGACGAGATCGTCCTCAACAAGACCTGCTCCGGCATCCACGTCGGGACCCACATCGACCAGGTGCTGCGCAACCTCGGCGCCCGGAAGGTCCTGGTGGTGGGCTTCTACACCGACCAGTGCATCAGCGCCTCGGTGCGCGACCTCTCCGACCTCGGCTACCAGGTCGACCTCATCGAGGACGCGGTCGGCGCCCTCAGCCCGCAGCGCCACGAGTACGCGCTGCAGAGCATCCGGAAGATCTACGCGAACTCCGAGACCACCGAGACGCTGCTGGGCCGCCTGGCCGAGCTCCCCGCGCGCTAGTGGCACCCGCGGACGCCGGGTCGGCCGCGCTGGCGACGGCCGTCGCGGTACGCCGGTCGATCCACCAGCATCCCGAGCTGAGCTTCGAGGAGCACCGCACCGCCCGGCTGATCCGCGAGCACCTCGACCGGATCGGCCTGCCCTACCGGGCCGGCGTCGCGGGCACCGGTGTCGTCGCCACGCTCGACACCGGTCGCCCCGGCCCGGTCACCGCCTTCCGTGCCGACCTGGACGCGCTGCCGATCACGGAGGACACCGACCAGCCGTTCCGGTCCACGGTGGCGGGCGTGATGCACGCCTGCGGACACGACATGCACACCGGGATCCTGCTCGGGCTGGCCGAGCTGCTCGCCGCCGAGGCCGCCGCGCTGACCGGCACCATCGTCTTCGTCTTCCAGCCGGGCGAGGAGGCCAACGGCGGCGCACAGCGGGTCATCGACGCCGGCGGGCTCAGCGACGCCGGGGTCGAGCGGATCTTCGCCCTGCATGTCGTGCCCGAGCTGCCGACGGGCTCGATCGCGCTGCGCGACGGCGCCCTGACGGCGACCGACGACGAGTTCGAGATCTCCGTCGCCGGACGGGAGGCGCACAGCTCGCAGCCCGAGCTGGGCGTCAACGCCCTGTCGGTGGCGGCTCGGTTGGTCACGGCGCTCGACGGTCTGTGCGCCACGCTGAGCCCGTTCAGCGTGGCCACGTTGAACGTCGCCTCGGTCCATGGCGGAGAGGCGATCAACGTGATCCCCGGCGACGCCGAGGTGCGGGGCATGCTCCGGTGTGTCGAGTCGGCCGACAAGCTCCTGCTGCGCGAACGGCTGATCACGACGGCCGAGGCCGTCGCCGCGTCGATGGGCGCGCAGGCCACGGTGCGCATCGTCGAGGGCTTCCCGCCGGTGGTCAACGATCCGGACCTGACCGCCACGGTCCGCGTCGCCGCTCGCGAGGTCCTGGACCCGGGGGCGCAGATCATCGAGTTGGAGCGCCCTCACCTGGGCTCGGAGGACTTCGCCTACTACCAACAGGCGGTGCCCGGCGCGATGTTCATGCTCGGGTGTGAGCGATCCGGAGCCACCGGTGGCGGCCTGCACACCCCCACCTTCGATCCCGACGAGGGTGCCCTGGCCGTCGGTCTGGCGGTCTTCTCGGCGATCGCGCACCGGGTCAACGGCGTGACCTGACCGACGCGGCCGCTCACCGGGCGCGCCGTTGATCCCCACGTCGTGGAGCGGTCACGGCAGACTGGCCGCCATGGCGAACCTGGTCATGACGGATGGGGCGGTCGCGGGACTGCTGGAGGCCACCTCGGTGGAGCTGGTGCCGGGCGAGGTGGTCGTGGCGGTGGGGAGACCGGGCCACGGCAACGTGGCCCTGGCCCTCGCCCTGGCCGGGCGGCTGCGACTGAGCGCCGGCAGCGTCGAGCTCGGCGGCGACCCCGCGCCCACGCCGCTCCAGCAGGCGGTGGTGCTGGTCGACGTACCCGGAGTCACCGAGCCGGACGACAGCGTCCCGTTCCGGGTCGTGGTGGCCGAGGAACTGGCCCTGGCCGGCCTCTCCTCCGGCCCGCGCGCGACCTCGGCCTGGCTGCGGGAGCACCGGCTCGGCACCAGCCCGCGGCTGCGTACCGAGGACGTGTCGCCCCTCGAGCGGATCCGGTCGCTGACCGAGCTCGGGTCCACGCGACCCGACGCCCGCTTCCTGGTCCTGCTCTCGCCGGACCGGCACGGCCTGCACCGGCGGGACTGGTGGCCGATCGCCCACGCGGCAGCCGACCGCGGGCTCGGGGTCCTGGTCACCGTCAGCGAGGCGGTCGACCTCGACGGCGACGTCGCCCGGGTGGCCGCGATCGGGGGCGCGGCGTGAACGCCCTGCGCATCGCCTGGAGCGAGCTGTCCCGGCTGCTGAGCATCCGGATGGGCCGGATCACCGTGCTCGCACTGGTGACGGTCCCGACGATCTACGCCGGCCTCTACCTGTACGCCAACCACGACCCGTACTCGGCGCTGGACCGGGTGCCGACGGCCCTGGTCGTCGAGGACGCCGGGGCCACCGGACTCGACGGTGCCCGGCTGGAGGCCGGGCGGGAGGTGGCCGACCAGCTGCTCGATTCCCGGGACTTCGGCTGGCACGAGGTCGACCGCGCGACCGCGAAGACAGGTGTCGACGACGGCACCTACGACTTCGCGCTGGTGATCCCGCGTGGCTTCTCGGCGGCGCTGTCCAGCAGTGCGGGTGCCGAGCCGGAGCAGGCCCGGATCACGATGATCACCAATGACGCCAACTCCTATCTCTCCACGACCATCGCCAACACGGTCGCCACCAAGGTGCGCGACGCGATCGGCGAGAAGGTCTCCCAGGAGGCGGTCGGCACCTTCCTGCTGGGCATCGCCGACGTCCGGCAGGGCCTGCAGCAGGGCGCCGACGGCGCCGGACAGCTCCAGGACGGCCTGCGCGAGGCGAAGCGCGGCTCCCGCAAGCTCGTCGGCGGCAGCGCCCGCCTGGCCGACGGCGCGGGCGACCTGCGCGACGGCGCGACCCGGCTGCACGACGGACTGTCCACGCTCGCGACCCGGACCGCAGCGCTGCCCCGCCAGGCGCGGCAGCTCGCGGACGGTGCCCGACAGGTCGCCGACGGCGACCGGAAGGTGGCCGACGCGGGCACCAAGGTCGCCGACGCCGTCCACGCCGCCCGGGTCGCGTACGACGGCGGGCGCGCCGACCTCGTCGCCCAGATGAACCAGCTCGGGATCGACCCCGCCGGCCAGGACCGGCTGCTGGCCGTCTACGACCGGGTGGGCGCGAAGGTCCACGCCGGCGACAACCGGGCCGACGGGGTCCGCAAGCAGCTGAACCAGCTCGCCGCCGGCGCCGGCCAGGTGGCGACCGGCGCCGACCAGCTGGCCCGCTCGGCCCCGGCCCTGGTCGACGGCATCGGGCAGGCGCGCGACGGCGCCGGCGAGCTGTCGTCGGGCGCCGCCCGGCTGACCCGGGGGGCCGGGACCCTGCACGACGGGACCGTCGAGCTGCGCTCCGGCCTGCGACAGCTGACCAGCGGTGCCGGCACGCTCCGCGACGGTCTCGCCTCCGGTGTCGAGCAGGTGCCGGACACCACCGAGGAGTCCCGCCAGCGGATCGCCGAGACCATCGCCAACCCGATCGACGTCCGGGCCCGCAGTGACGCGGCGGCCCGCAACTACGGCGCGGGCCTGGCACCCTTCTTCCTGGCGCTGGCCGCCTGGATCGGCGGGTACGTCCTCTTCCTGCTCGTCCGTCCGCTGTCGAGCCGGGCGCTGGCGGCCAACCAGCACCCGCTGCGGGTCGCCCTCGGCGGCTGGCTGCCGCCGGCGCTGATCGGCGCGGCCCAGATGACCCTGGCGTTCGTCGTGGTCGCGGTCGCGCTCGACGTCGGCATCGTCGAGAGCCTGCGCACCTGGCTGTTCATGATCCTGATCTCGGCGACCTTCGTCGCCGTCGTCCACCTCATGAACGCGCTGCTGGGCACGCCCGGACAGTTCCTGGCGCTGGTGCTGATGGTCGTGCAGCTGGTGACCGCCGGCGGCACCTTCCCCTGGCAGACGATCCCCGAACCCCTGCACTGGCTGCACCAGGTGCTGCCGATGAGCTACGCCGTCGACGGACTGCGCCAGCTCATGTACGGCGGCGACCCGGCCCGGGCGCTGACCGCCGTGCTGGTGCTGGCGGCGTACCTCGTGGGGTCCCTGCTGCTCACCTCGCTCGTCGCGCGGCGCCAGCGGGTGTGGACGCCGAGTCGGGTGAAGCCGACCGTCGTGCTGTAGCCGCGCCGATCCGGTCAGCGCACGACGTCGTAGCAGAGCTTCTGCACGCCGTTGGCGTAGCTCTGGCTCTCGACCAGCTCCAGCCGCTGGCGGTCCTTGTCGGTCTCGCTCCACATCCGCTTGCCGGCGCCGAGCACCCACGGGAACACCAGCAGGTGGTAGCGGTCCAGCAGGCCGGCGTCGGCCAGCCCGCGGGCCAGGCTGGCCGAGCCGTGGACCGAGATGGGCGCGCCGTCGGTCCGCTTGAGGCCGGCGACGTCGTCGAAGGAGCGCAGGATCGTGGTCTCCCCCCAGTCGGTGACCAGGTCTCCCTCCTCGAGGGTCGTGGAGACGACATACTTCGGCATCGCGTTGTAGCGGGGGAACTCGTCGGTCATCGAGGGCCACACGGGTGCGAACGCCTGGTAGCTGACCCGGCCGAGCAGGAGCGCGCCGGCCTCCTCCTGCTCGCGCGCCTTGAGCTCGTAGACGTCCTCCTGGAAGTCGATGCCCTGGAAGGTCCAGCCGCCGTTGCGGTAGTCGTCCTCGGGCCCGGGGGCCTGGACGACGCCGTCGAGGGAGACGAAGGCGGTGTAGATCAGGGTGCGCATGGTGACCTCCGGGGTCGGTAGGGGTGCTGACATCCTCTCCACGAACGGCGGTGGCGGGCTACGACAGGTCGGGCGGGTGCCTTTTTCGGGGACTCCGCGCCGCCGGCTTGTCCTCATGTCGGCTTGAGGTTCTACGGTCACGGACATGAGCATGGAGTCGATCGCCTGGAACCAGGTCTACCGGGGGATGCACGGGCCGGACGAGCAGCGGGCCTTCAGCGCCGCGACGGCGAAGCGGATCTTCCGCTTCGCGCGGCCGCACCGCCGCAAGCTGGTCGGCTTCGTGGTGCTGAGCGTCCTCACGGCCGGTCTGGCCGTCGCCACGCCGGTGCTGGCCGGCGACGTCGTCAACGCGATCGTCGCCGGTGACAGCCGTGGCGTCGTGGTCCGGCTGGCGCTGGCGATCGCCGTGCTCGCCGTACTCGACGCGGCGCTGGGGCTGGTGGCGCGCTGGCTGTCGTCCAAGATCGGCGAGGGACTGATCCTGGATCTGCGCACCGCCGTCTTCGACCATGTGCAGCGGATGCCGGTGGCCTTCTTCAGCCGTACCCGCACCGGCGCGCTGGTCAGCCGGCTCAACAACGACGTGATCGGGGCGCAGCGGGCGTTCAGCCAGACTCTGTCCGGCGTCGTCGGCAACCTGGTGACGCTGGTGCTGACCCTGGTCGTGATGCTCGGCATCTCCTGGCAGGTCACCCTGCTCGCCCTGGTGCTGCTGCCGGTGTTCGTGGTCCCCGCGCGGCGGATGGGCCGGCGCCTGGCCGGCATCCAGCGGGAGGCCGCCGACCACAACGCGGCGATGGGCAACCAGATGACCGAGCGGTTCTCGGCGCCCGGCGCGACCCTGGTCAAGCTGTTCGGTCGTCCCGAGCAGGAGTCCGCCGAGTTCGCGGCGCGGGCCCGGCGGGTGGCCGAGATCGGCGTCCGCACGGCCATGGTGCAGACCACCTTCGTGACCGCGCTGACCCTCGTGTCGGCGCTCGCCGTCGCGGTCGTCTACGGACTGGGCGGCGCGCTCGCCCTCGACGGCACCCTCGACGCCGGCGACGTCGTCGCGCTCTCGCTGCTGCTGACCCGGCTCTACGCGCCGCTGACCGCGCTGGCCAGCGCGCGGGTGGAGGTGATGAGCGCCCTGGTGAGCTTCGAGCGGGTCTTCGAGGTGCTCGACCTGGAGCCGCTGATCACGGACCGGCCCGGTGCGGGCCGGGTGCCCGACGGTCCGGTCGGCGTCGAGCTCGACGACGTCCGCTTCGCCTATCCGTCGGCGGACAAGGTCTCGCTCGCGTCCCTGGAGGCGGTCGCCACCCTCGACACCCGCGGGGGCGAGGAGGTGCTGCACGGCATCTCGCTGCGTGCCGAGCCCGGCCAGGTGGTCGCCCTCGTCGGCTCCTCCGGTGCGGGGAAGTCGACGATCGCGCAGCTGGTGTCGCGGCTGTACGACGTCGATGCGGGCGCCGTCCGCCTCGCGGGCGTCGACGTCCGCGACCTGACCGCCGCGTCGATCCGCGGGACGGTGGGGATGGTGACCCAGGACGGTCACCTGTTCCACGACACCATCCGCGGCAACCTGCTGCTGGCCCGCCCGGAGGCGAGCGAGCAGGACCTGTGGGACGCCCTGAGCCGGGCCCGGCTGGCCGACCTGGTCGGCGCCCTGCCCGACGGACTGGACACCGTGGTGGGGGAGCGCGGCTACCGGCTCTCGGGCGGGGAGCGACAGCGGCTCACCATCGCCCGGCTGCTGCTCAAGCAGCCGCGTGTGGTGATCCTCGACGAGGCCACGGCGTCGTTGGACTCGACGTCCGAGGCCGCGGTGCAGGCGGCGCTGGGCGAGGCGCTCGCCGGGCGGACCGCACTCGTCATCGCGCACCGGCTCTCCACCATCCGGGCGGCGGACCTGATCGTCGTGGTGGAGGACGGGCGGATCGTCGAGCGAGGGACCCACGCGGCGCTGCTGGCGGCGGGTGGCCGGTATGAGGAGCTGTACCGCACCCAGTTCTCCGAAGCGTCCCCGGATCGTGTATCTTGATGTCAAGAGATATCGGGCTTCCGGTGTCCTGAGAACTTAGGTCAGCCTCACTATCCGGTCCGCCGTCCGCGGCGGCAGGATGAACGGGAGACCTACCAACGATCAGTCGATGGCAGTCGATGAGGACGGAGACGCGATGGCCAGCAAGAACAGCTTCGGCGCCAAGAGCACCCTGGACGTGGACGGCAAGTCCTACGAGATCTTCCGCCTCGACGCGGTGAGCGGCGATGGCCTCGACGTGGCCAGCCTCCCGTTCTCGCTCAAGGTGCTGCTCGAGAACCTGCTGCGCACCGAGGACGGCGCGGACATCACGGCCGAGGACATCAAGGCCCTCGCCGGCTGGGACGAGAACGCCCAGCCCGACAAGGAGATCCAGTTCACGCCGGCGCGCGTGATCATGCAGGACTTCACCGGCGTCCCGTGCGTCGTCGACCTCGCCACCATGCGCGAGGCGATGGCCGACCTGGGCGGCGACGCCACCAAGATCAACCCGCTCGCGCCGGCCGAGATGGTCATCGACCACTCGGTGATGGCCGACGTCTTCGGCACGCCCGAGGCGTTCCAGCGCAACGTCGAGATCGAGTACGAGCGCAACCGCGAGCGCTACCAGTTCCTGCGGTGGGGCCAGGGCGCCTTCGACGACTTCAAGGTCGTCCCGCCGGGCACCGGCATCGTGCACCAGGTCAACATCGAGCACCTCGCCCGCACGGTCTTCACGCGCGAGGTCGACAGCCCCGACGGTGGGAAGAGCCTGCTGGCCTACCCCGACACCTGCGTCGGCACCGACTCGCACACCACCATGGTCAACGGCATCGGCGTCGTCGGCTGGGGCGTGGGCGGCATCGAGGCCGAGGCCGCGATGCTCGGCCAGCCGGTCTCCATGCTCATCCCGCGGGTGGTCGGCTTCAAGCTGTCGGGTGAGCTGCCCGAGGGCTCGACCGCCACCGACCTGGTGCTGACCATCACCGAGATGGTCCGCAAGCACGGCGTCGTCGGCAAGTTCGTCGAGTTCTACGGTCCCGGCGTGGCGGCCCTGCCGCTGGCCAACCGCGCCACCATCGGCAACATGTCGCCGGAGTTCGGCTCGACGATCGCGGTCTTCCCGATCGACGACGAGACCACCAACTACCTGCGCCTGACCGGCCGCTCCGAGGAGCAGATCGCGCTCGTCGAGAAGTACGCCAAGGAGCAGGGCCTCTGGCTCGACCCGGACGCCGAGCCGCGCTACTCCGAGAAGCTCGAGCTCGACCTGGCCACCGTCGTCCCCTCGATCGCCGGCCCGAAGCGCCCGCAGGACCGGGTCCTGGTGTCCGAGGCGAAGCCGTCCTTCCGCGGCGCGCTCGCCGACTACGTCAGCAACGGTCACACCGCCGAGGGCGCCTACGACGAGGCGCTCGAGGAGAGCTTCCCGGCGTCCGACCCGCCGGCGACGACCGGTGCCGACGGCCAGACCCCGGCCGTGGACTACCTCAGCTGCGCGCCCAAGGACGGCGGTCGCCCCTCCAGCCCGGTCGAGGTGACC
Organism: Nocardioides sp. L-11A; assembly: GCA_029961745.1. Classification (NCBI taxonomy): domain Bacteria; kingdom Bacillati; phylum Actinomycetota; class Actinomycetes; order Propionibacteriales; family Nocardioidaceae; genus Nocardioides; species Nocardioides sp. L-11A. The sequence continues at coordinate 3,208,738 of CP124680.1, read as the reverse complement.
CTCGCCGACGGGACGACCTTCACCCTGGACCACGGCGCCGTGACGATCGCCTCGATCACCTCCTGCACCAACACGTCCAACCCGTCGGTGATGATCGGTGCCGCCCTGCTGGCCAAGAAGGCCGTCGAGAAGGGACTCGTCCGCAAGCCGTGGGTCAAGACCACGCTGGCGCCGGGCTCGCAGGTCGTGTCCGACTACTACGACAAGGCCGGCCTGACGCCGTACCTCGACAAGCTCGGGTTCAACCTCGTCGGCTACGGCTGCGTCACCTGCATCGGCAACTCGGGCCCGCTCATCCCCGAGGTCTCCGCCGCCGTCAACGAGCACGACCTCGCCGTCGTCTCGGTGCTGTCGGGCAACCGGAACTTCGAGGGTCGGATCAGCCCCGACATCAAGATGAACTACCTGGCCTCCCCGCCGCTGGTCGTCGCCTATGCGCTGGCCGGCTCGATGGACGTCGACCTGTTCAACGACCCGCTGGGCAAGGACACCGACGGCAACGACGTCTTCCTCAAGGACATCTGGCCCTCGCCGGCCGAGGTCGAGGAGACCATCGCCGGAGCGATCAACTCCGACATGTTCGCCGAGTCCTACGCCGACGTCTTCAAGGGCGACGAGCGCTGGCGCTCGCTGCCCACGCCGGAGGGCAACACCTTCACGTGGGACGAGAGCTCGACCTACGTGCGCAAGGCGCCGTACTTCGACGGCATGCCCGACGAGCCGGCCCCGGTCACCGACATCGACGGCGCCCGCGTCCTGCTCAAGCTCGGCGACTCGGTCACCACCGACCACATCTCGCCGGCCGGTGCGATCAAGAAGGACTCGCCCGCGGGCCAGTACCTGACCGAGAACGGCGTCGAGCAGCGTGACTTCAACTCCTACGGCTCGCGCCGGGGCAACCACGAGGTCATGATCCGCGGCACCTTCGCCAACATCCGCCTGCGCAACCAGATCGCGCCGGGCACCGAGGGCGGCTTCACCCGCGACTTCACCGTCGCGGACGGCCCCGTCACCACCGTGTACGACGCCTCGGTCAACTACCAGGCCGCGGGCATCCCGCTGGTCGTCCTGGCGGGCAAGGAGTACGGGTCCGGCTCCTCGCGCGACTGGGCCGCCAAGGGCACCTCGCTCCTGGGCGTCAAGGCCGTCATCGCCGAGTCGTACGAGCGCATCCACCGCTCGAACCTGATCGGCATGGGCGTCATCCCGCTGCAGTTCCCGGCCGGCGAGAGTGCCGAGTCGCTGGGCCTGACCGGCGAGGAGACCTTCTCGTTCGCCGGCATCACCGAGCTCAACGAGGGCACCACGCCCTCGACGGTCAAGGTCACCACCGACACCGGCGTCGAGTTCGACGCCGTCGTCCGGATCGACACCCCCGGTGAGGCGAACTACTACCGCAACGGCGGCATCATGCAGTACGTCCTGCGCAACCTGCTGCGCGGCTGACGCCTGCTCGACCCGACGGCCCGCCGCTCCCGGAAACGGAGCGGCGGGCCGTCGTGCTTCTCCGGAAGGCCCCTGGCTACGGTGGGCGCATGCTCGTCGCGTTCAGCATCAGCCCCTCGGCCTCCGACGACACCGGCGGGGTGTCCGAGGCGGTCGCCGCCGCGGTCCGCGTGGTCCGCGCGTCCGGGCTGCCCCACGAGACGACGTCGATGTTCACCGATGTCCGCAGGGTGAGTGGCGTGACTGCAGGTCACGTGCTCGCAGGTCGGTAGTGGGGTAGCTACTTCGAGACAATCGTGAAGTCTCCGCCCGTCGGGTGGCAGGCTTCGCGGTCGAGGCCGGTGAGGGAGCGATGGCCGGGACAGGCCCGGCACGTGTAATCGAAAGGCGTACGAGCTTCCATGAACCCGTCACTAAGACGACTCCACGGCCTTAGTGTCGGCGCATGGACGCGCAGTTTGAGTTCGAGGTCGCGCTTTCGTTCGCAGGGGAGCAGAGGCCATACGTCGAGAGCGTCGCAAAGGCACTTCGTGACGCAGGAGTTCGGGTCTTCTACGACACGTACGAACAGGTCAACCTCTGGGGTAAGGACCTGTACGAGCACCTCGACTACGTCTATCAGCGGGCGGCGCAGTACTGCGTCGTCTTCGCCTCCGCGGAGTACGCGGAAAAGATGTGGACAACCCATGAGCGCCGCAGTGCTCAGGCCCGTGCGATCGACGAGAAGGGTGAGTACATCCTTCCCGCGCGGTTCGATGCGACGGAGATCCCTGGGATCAGGAAGACCATTGGTTACATCGATCTCCAAGCCGTGACGCCGGAGGTTCTGGCACAACTGATCCTCGAAAAGCTAGGGCCGCGCCGTCCGACAAGGTTCTTTCCCCCAGAGCCTGTGCGCGTCTACGAGATGTTGGACGTCGAGGGCACAGTCGCAGAGGAGTGGGCACGCCACACCGCGGCTGCGTTCTTTCAGGCGGCCTTGCGCATGACCGTCCAGGAACGGCTCCTGTTGTTCGAGGTCTTTGCCGAAGGCTGCAACTCCAAACTCCCAGAGAACGTGCACGTCAGCCTTGATCTGCTGCGTCGCACATCCGGAATCCCACCAACAGAGATTGTTCAAATCCTCTCAGGCATGAGCTCGCTCGGCGTGGAGGCCAAGCCATACGCCTCTGAGGATCATGATGACCCAGACATGATCGAGGTCAGGTGGGAGAACCGGTGGAGCTATCCGGACACCGACCAAGATGACTTCAACTTCGAACGCTCCACGGAAGTGGCCCGCGCGATGATGCTAGGTGCGTCGGCAGATCAGTGTGCGGAGTGTGCACGTGAAGCGCTCGAGGTTCTCGACTTCTCTGCGCTGTCGCTTTCGATGGCCTTCGACGACGACGAAGACGAAGAGGGCGAGGACGCGGACGATCCTGGCACGGTCGACGCGTCATAGGTCCGGCAGTCGCGGAGGACGTCGCGATGCCAATCGGCCCGTGAGGCTGCGGCGCCTACATGAGACAGCGGTGGTCCACGGCTACAGTCGAGAACCTCGCCGGTAGGTTGACGCCATGTTGGTTGCCTTCAGTGTCGCGCCTGCTGGCGGAGACGATGACGGGTCGGTTGCGGAAGCCGTCGCCAGGGCCGTGGAAGTCGTGCGGGACTCGGGCCTGCCGTGGGAACTCACGTCGATGTTCACGACCATCGAGGGTGAATGGGACGAAGTCATGGAGGTCGTCAAGCAGGCGACTGCGGCAGTCGTGATGGTGTCGCCCCGTGTGAGCCTTGTTCTAAAGGCAGACATTCGCCCCGGGTACACCGGGCAACTTGCTGCCAAGGTGGATCGAGTGAACAGGCTCCTCGGCCAATGACAGCCGCAGCGCTTACCTCAGTTCGGATACCGATGTTCACGACGATCGAGGGGGAGTGGGACGAGGTGATGGCGGTCGTGAAGCAGGCGGTCGACGTCGTGGCCGCATCCTCGCCTCGCGTCGGGCTGGTGCTCAAGGCCGACATCCGGCCCGGCTTCTCCGGCGAGCTCACCGCCAAGGTGGAGCGGGTCGAGCGGGCGCTGGAGCAGTGAGTCAGCCGCCGTATCCACCGCCCCCGCCCTACGGGACGCCGCCCGGGCCGCCGCCCGGGCCGCCGCAGGGTGCGCCTCCGCCGCCGTACGGGCCGCCGCCCGCCTTCCCCCCGCCCGGGTTCGCGCCACCCCCGCCCCGGCGATCGCGCTCGCCGCTGCCGATCGTGCTCGCGATCCTCGCCGCGGTCGTGGTGATCGGCGCCGCGGTCCTGGTGCCGGTCCTGCTCTCCGGTGATGACGAGGACGCCGGCGACGCCGGCGACTCCGGCCGCTCGGCATCCGGCGGCGCGACGCCCGACACGAGCAACCTCGACGCCGTCGAGGAGTACGCCGGACTGACCATGCAGCATCTCCCGGTCGGCGCGGAGCACGACTACCCGCAGTCCCCGCCGGTCGGCGGCGACCACGCGCCGTACTGGCTCGAGTGCGGCGTCTACGACGAGCCGGTGCCGGAGGTCAACGTCGTGCACGACCTCGAGCACGGCACGGTCTGGCTGACCTACCGCGACGACGAGGTCGACGCAGCGGGCGTGCAGCGGCTCGCGGACCAGTTGCCGGTCAACGGGATCCTGTCGCCCTATCCCGACCAGGAGGCGCCGGTCGTGATCACCGTCTGGGGCCGCCAGTTGGCGCTGACCGGACCGGACGACCCGCGGATCGCGCTGTTCGTGGCCGAGTACGGCGCCGGCGACACCGCGCCCGAGCCGTTCGCGTCGTGCCACGGCGGCGTCGACCCCGACGACCTGCCGCCGTCGGGCACCAGCGCCTGACCCGCGCGCCGGCGGGGTCTAGGGTCGACAGCGTGACCTCTCTCACCGTGATCCCCGTTCCCGGCCACGGCGCGGAGGACGTCGTCGTGGCGACCTCCGGGCCCGACCGGGGCAGCGTCTACACCGGCACCGACGACGGTGCGATCTTCCGGGTCGCTCCCGGCGGGGAGCGCATCGACCGGGTCGCCCACACCGGCGGCCGCCCGCTGGGGATCGAGTTCGCGCCGGACGGCCGGTTGCTGGTGTGCGACGCCCGGCGCGGGCTGCTGTGGGTCGATCCCGCGGCGGGCGGCGTCGAGGTGATCACCGCCGAGGTCGACGGTCGGCCGATGGTGTTCTGCAACAACGCCGCGCTCGCCGAGGACGGCACCATCTGGTGGTCGGACTCGTCGACCAGGTTCGGGATCGACCGCTGGAAGGACGACTTCGTCCGCAACACCCGCACCGGCCGGCTGCTGCGCCGCGACCCCGACGGCACCGTCGCCGTCGTCCTCGACGGGCTGGCGTTCGCCAACGGCGTCGCACTGTCGGCCGCCGGCGACTTCGTGTGCGTGGCCGAGACGGGGGCCCGCACCGTCGTGCGGCACTGGATCAGCGGGCCGAGCAAGGGCATGCGCGACCGGCTGTGCAGCGACCTGCCGGGCTATCCCGACAACATCGCGCGCGGCTCCGACGGGTTGATCTGGATCACCATCGCCAGCCCGACCGACCCGCTCGTCGAGCGCCTGCAGCGGGGTCCGATGGCCCTGCGCAAGCTGGCCACGAGGCTGCCGGACGCCCTGCAGCCCCAGCCCCGGCAGACCGTGCGGGTCGTCGCGTACGACGAGCGCGGCACCCTGGTCCACGACCTCGACATCAGCCCGGCCGAGCACGGCGCGGCGTACCACATGGTCACCGGGGTGCGGGAGCACGAGGGGCGGGTCTGGCTGGGCAGCCTGCACGAGTCCGCGATCGCCGTCTACCAGGGCTGACGCCGTAGACTCGCCGCTATGCCTGTGCTCGACACCATCACCGGACCGCGCGACCTGCGGGGCCTGTCCGAGGACGAGCTGACCCAGCTGGCGGCCGAGATCCGGGACGTCCTGATCCGCACCGTCGCGACCAACACCGGCCACCTCGGGCCCAACCTCGGTGTGGTCGAGTTGACCCTCGCGATCCACCGCGTGTTCGACTCGCCGCGCGACAAGATCGTCTTCGACACGGGGCACCAGTCCTACGTCCACAAGCTCGTCACCGGTCGGGCCGCCGACTTCGGCACGCTGCGGCGCGAGGGCGGGCTCAGCGGCTACCCCAGCCAGGCGGAGTCCGAGCACGACCTGGTCGAGAACTCCCACGCCTCCACCGCGCTCAGCTACGCCGACGGCATCGCCAAGGCGTTCCGGATCCGCGGCGAGGACCGGCACACCGTGGCCGTGATCGGCGATGGTGCGCTCACCGGCGGCATGGCCTGGGAGGCGCTCAACAACATCGCCATCCAGCACGACTCGCGGCTCGTGATCGTCGTCAACGACAACGGCCGCTCCTACACCCCCACCATCGGGGGGCTCGCGACCGCGCTGACCAGCCTGCGCACCAACCCGCGCTACGAGACCGTGCTCGACATCGTCAAGCGCCGGCTCAACGCGGTGCCGGGCGTCGGCGCCGCGGCCTACGACGCGTTGCACGCGATGAAGAAGGGCCTCAAGGACGCGCTCGCGCCGCAGGGTCTCTTCGAGGACCTCGGGCTCAAGTACGTCGGCCCGGTGGACGGTCACGACCGCGCGGCCATGGAGCAGGCGCTGAGCCAGGCGAAGCGCTTCGGCGGGCCGGTCATCGTGCATGCCATCACCCGCAAGGGCTTCGGCTACGACCCTGCGGAGCGGCACGAGGCCGACCAGTTCCACGCTCCCGGCCCGTTCGACGTGCAGACCGGGGCGGAGAAGCCCAAGGGGCCGATCTGGACCGACCACTTCGCCGACCACATCGTGCGGATCGGCGAGCGGCGTCCCGACGTCGTGGGCATCACCGCCGCGATGATGCACCCGGTCGGCCTCGACAAGTTCCAGGCCCGGTTCCCCGAGCGGACCTTCGACGTCGGCATCGCCGAGCAGCACGCCGCGACCTCCGCCGCGGGCCTCGCCATGGGCGGGCTGCACCCGGTCTTCGCCGTCTACGCCACGTTCCTCAACCGGGCCTTCGACCAGGTCCTGATGGACGTCGCGCTGCACAGGTGCGGCGTGACCTTCGTGCTCGACCGCTCCGGCGTGACCGGCGACGACGGCGCCAGCCACAACGGCATGTGGGACATGTCGCTGCTGCAGGTCGTCCCCGGCCTGCGTCTGGCGGCGCCGCGCGACGTCACCCGGATGCGCGAGCTCCTCGACGAGGCGGTCGAGGTCGCCGACGCTCCCACCGTCGTCCGGTTCCCGAAGGGACCGCCCCCTGAGGACGTCCCGGCCGTCGACCGGGCCGGCGGGTGCGACGTCCTGGTCCGCGAGGGCGCGCGCGACGTGCTCGTCGTGTCCGTGGGCTCGATGGCCCCGGTCGCCGTCGACGTCGCCCGGCGGCTCGTCGCCCAGGGCATCGGCGTCACCGTCGTCGACCCGCGCTGGGTCAAGCCGGTCGACCCCGCGCTCGTCGAGCTCGCCCGCACCCACCGCCGGGTCGTCACGATCGAGGACAACGGGGTGGTCGGCGGCGTCGGCGCGGTGCTGCTGCAGACCCTGGCGGCCGCCGGCGTCCGCACGCCGGTGCGGATCCACGGCATCCCGCAGGAGTTCCTCGACCACGCCAAGCGGGCCGCGATCCTGGAGCGGATCGGGCTGGCCCCGGCGACGATCGCCCTGGAGATCGTCCACGACATCGCCGCGGAGTCCGCCCCGGAAGGACGGGCGCTCCTCGATGTCGACGGCCCGCGCTAGGACGCTCGTCCCTGCGCTGGCGCTGCTCCTGCTGCCGCTCACCGGCTGCTCCGACGACCCGCCACCGCCGGCCTCCTCCGGCACCGGGTACGACGAGGTCAGCGCCCTCATGCAGCGCACGCTCGACAGGCGGGCGCGTGGCCTGCGCACCCACGACGTCGCCCGGTTCCGCCGCAGCCTGGACGCCGCGGACCCCGGCCTGATCGCCGAGCAGCAGACCTACTTCGACAACCTCGCCCAACTGCCCGTCGGGGAGCTGCGCTACGAGGTCGCCGCCGACACGATCACCCCGGTCGAGGGCGGCGACGACTACTGGGTCGAGGTGGTGCTCGTGCTCGGCCTCGACGGCTACGACGCCACGCCGGCCCGCACCCGCGACCGGTTCCTGTTCACGCCCTCGCCCGACGGCCGGCGGCTGGTCATCACCTCGACCACCGACCACGCCTGGGAGACCGCCCACCCGGGCAACGCGCAGCCGTGGGACCTCGGACCGATCCGGGTCGAGCAGGCGGTCGGCGTCCTGGGCGTCTTCGACGACACGACGGTGCGGCACGCCCCGGCGGTGCTCGACGCCGCCGGAAACGGCCGCTACGACGTCCGGAGCGTGATCGGCAGCACCAGCGGCGTCGCCACCGGCGTGGTCGTCTACGCGCTGCGTGACCCCACCTTCCTGCGGGGCCTCGCCGACCAGACCGTCGGCGACCCCGACCGCGCGGACGGGCTGACCATCGCGGTGCCCGTCGACGGGACGGATGCACGCCAGGGCGTGGCGTCGTACCGGATCTTCCTCAACCCACGGGTCCTCGACCAGCAGGCCGGCGTCCTGGGCCGGCTGGTGCGCCACGAGCTCACCCACGCGACCCTGGGCGCCCGCGGGCGCGGCGCCCCACTGTGGCTGAGCGAGGGCATCGCGGAGTACGTCTCCGTCCGGCCGATGTCGCCCACCCGGCGCCGGCTCCCGGCCCGGGCCCTCGACATCGCCGCGACGGCTCGCGCGCTGCCGGGTGCGGCCCAGTTCGGGGGCGCGGACGCCGAGGCCTGGTACGCCGTGTCCTGGTGGGTGTGCGAGTACATCGCCGCGACCTACGGCGCGCCGATGCTCTTCGTGCTGCTCGACCGCCTCGCCGACGGGGCCGACCAGAGCCAGGTCGTCCCGGACGTCCTCGGCGTGACTCCTGCCCAGCTGGCCCAACGAGGTGTAGGACTGATGGAACGCACCTACTCGGGTTAGGAGATCCATGAGCCTGTTCCGGATCAAGACGGTCGAACAGTCGATCGCCGACACCGACGAGCCCGACCATCGCCTGCGCAAGGACCTGTCGGCGCTCGATCTCACCGTGTTCGGCGTCGGCGTCATCATCGGCGCGGGCATCTTCGTGCTCACCGGCACCGTGGCGGCCAGCAATGCGGGCCCGGCGCTCGCCCTCAGCTTCGTGATCGCGGCCGTCGCGTGCGGGCTCGCCGCGCTCTGCTACGCCGAGCTCGCCTCGACCGTGCCGGTGGCCGGCAGCGCCTACACCTTCAGCTACGCGACTCTGGGCGAGCTGATCGCCTGGATCATCGGCTGGGACCTCGTGCTCGAGTTCACCGTCGGCGCCGCGGCGCTCTCGACCGGCTTCTCCGCCTATCTGCAGGAGGTGCTCGACATCGTCGGCGTCACCCTGCCGGCACAGATCAGCTCCGCGGCCACCGGCGTCGTCGACCTCCCGGCCGTGGTGATCGCGCTGCTGGTCACCTTCCTGCTGATCCGCGGCACGAAGTTCTCCAGCCGCTTCAACCAGTTCGTCGTCGCCCTCAAGCTGGTCGTCGTCGCGGCGGTGATCGTCGTCGGCATCGCGCACATCGACGTCAGCAACTGGACGCCGTTCATCCCCGACGCCCAGCCCGCCCCGGAGTCCGGTGGCGGCTTCGCCGACGTCCCACTGATCACCAGCCTGCTCGGCCTCGAGCCCGCGGTCTTCGGCATCGCCGGCGTGATCTCCGGCGCGGCGATCGTGTTCTTCGCCTTCATCGGCTTCGACATCGTGGCCACGACCGCTGAGGAGACGAAGAACCCGCAGCGCGACGTCCCCATCGGCATCCTCGGCTCGCTGGCCATCGTCACCGTCCTCTACGCCGCGGTCAGCCTGGTCGTCACCGGGCTGCGCAGCTACCAGGACATCGACCCCGACAGCGCGGCGCCGCTCGCCGACGCCTTCCAGGCATCGGGCGTCGACTGGATGCCCGACCTGATCTCCGTCGGCGCCTGCATCGGCCTGGTCGTGGTCGCCATGATCCTCATGCTCGGTCAGTCCCGGGTCGGCTTCGCGATGGCGCGCGACGGCCTGCTCCCGCGCTCACTGGCCAAGGTGCACCCGACCTGGGGGACGCCGTACCGGATCACGATCCTGACCGGCGTCGCCGTCGCCGCGCTCGCCGGTCTGGTCGACCTGAGCACGCTGGCCCACCTGGTCAACATCGGCACCCTGTTCGCGTTCATGCTGGTCAGCATCGGGGTCGTCGTGCTGCGGCGGACCCGACCCGACCTGCCGCGCGGCTTCCGCACCCCGCTCGCGCCGCTCGTCGCGGCGGTGTCGACGCTGATGTGCTTCTACCTCATGCTCAACCTCACCGGCGACACCTGGATCCGGTTCCTGGTCTGGATGGCGATCGGCGTCGTGGTCTACGCCGTCTACGGTCGCAGCCACAGCCGCCTGCAGCCGCCGCGGACGGGGGAATAGGCTTTCGGTGTGACCTCATCGCCCCGGCTCGTCCACATCGTCGACGAGGTGCCCGAGCTGGAGGGCGTGGAGAACCTCGCCCTGGTGGTGGCGCTCGAGGGCTTCCTCGACGCCGGCAGCGCCGGTGCCCTCGCCTGTCGGCACCTGGTCCGCGCGGGCGCCTTCTCGGCCGACGGCGGCGGTGTCGTGGTCGCGACCTTCGACGTGGACCAGCTGCACGACTACCGTGCACGCCGCCCGCCGCTGACCTTCGCCCGCGACCACTACGAGGGCTACGAGGCCCCGCGGCTCGTGGTCCGGATGCTGCGCGACGCCGGCGGGACGCCGTACCTCCTCCTGCACGGGCCCGAGCCCGACATCCGCTGGGAGGCGTTCTGTCGCGGCGTGCGCGAGGTCATCGAGCGCCTCGACGTCGCATTGGTCGTGTCGATGGGCTCGGTGCCCATGGCGGTGCCGCACACCCGCCCGATCGCGATCACCCACCACGCCAACAACCCCGACCTGCTCACCGGCACCAGTCCGTGGCGCGGCGAGCTGCGGGTGCCGAGCAGTGCGCAGGCGCTGCTGGAGGTCCGCCTCGGCGAGTGGGGTCACGACGCCCAGGGCTTCGTCGCGCACGTGCCGCACTACCTCGCCCAGCTCGACTACCCGCGCGCCTCGGTGTCCCTGCTCGAGCAGGTCGAGCTGGCGGCCCGGCTCACCGTCGACCTCGGCGAGCTGCGCACCGCGGCCGACGAGCGCGAGGAGGAGATCGGTCGCTACCTGTCGGCCAACAGCGAGGTGCAGGACGTCGTGACCGCGCTGGAGCAGCAGTACGACACCTTCGCACGCGCCGAGGAGGAGGGCAGCAGCCTGCTCGCCGAGGACGAGCCGCTGCCCACCGGCGAGGAGATCGGCCGGCAGTTCGAGCAGTTCCTGGCCGGCCTCGAGGGGCCCGACGAGACCGGAGGCGCGTCATGAACGACCGGGTGATGGGTGAGGCGACCCGCAAGCTGGTCTCGCTGCTCGACCTCGAACAGCTCGACACCGACCTGTTCCGCGGCCAGCAGCCCGAGACGATCCGGCAGCGGGTCTATGGCGGCCAGGTCGCCGCCCAGGCCCTGATCGCCGCGACCCGGACCGTCGACGAGGGCATGCAGGTGCACTCGCTGCACTCCTACTTCCTGCTGCCCGGCGACTACACGGTGCCGATCATCTACGACGTCGAGCGGATCCGCGACGGCAGGTCCTTCGCCACCCGCCGGGTGCTCGCGCGCCAGCACGGCCGCCCGATCTACTACCAGTCGCTCAACTTCCAGCGTGCCGAGGAGGGTCTCGAGCACCAGGACGTGATGCCCCCGGTCAAGGCGCCCGAGGAGGGCCTGGACCTGATGGCGCTGATGGCCGACCGCGGCACCGACGACGGGTTGAGCAAGGAGTGGGCCGCGCTCGACGTACGCTGGCTCGGCAGCTCGGCCCACGGCATGGAGCCGGACCCCCTGCATCCGGCCCAGACCCAGGTCTGGATCCGGGTCGACGGCCGGCTGAGCGACGACCCGATCGAGCACCTGGCCACCTTCACCTACGCCAGCGACGTCTCCCTGCTCGGCGCGACGCTGGCCGCGCACCCCGAGCACGGTCCCCACAAGGTGCAGATGGCCTCGCTCGACCACACGATCTGGTTCCACCGGCCCTTCCGGGCCGACGAATGGTGGCTCTACGACCAGTGGTCCCCGTCGGCCAGTGGCGGACGGGGACTCGCCCTGGGCCGGATCTTCACCCAGGACGGGACCCTGGTCGCGACCGTCGCCCAGGAGGGGCTGATCCGCCCGAGCCGCTGATGGATGGTCTCACCCGGCATCCGGGTCGTCTTCCGACCGCGAACACAGCAGGAATGCCGGGTGAGACGGGCCCGACGGATCAGAGCGCGGTCGTGCGGCCCAGCAGGTGGGGGGCACCGGTCTTCGGGTTCACCAGCGTGAAGTCCCAGCCGGTGGCGCCGGCCTCCGCGCCGAACTGCGCCTTTCCGGGCAGGAAGATCGGCTTCTTGAACGCGACCTCGACCTTGACGGCGTCGGGCAGCCGGTTCTCCAGCGCCGCGATGCAGCGCGCCTTGCTCCACATGCCGTGGGCGATGTGGCGCGGGAAGCCCAGGGCCTTGGCCGTCAGCGGATAGAGGTGGATCGGGTTCCGGTCGCCGGACACCGCGCCGTAGCGGCGACCGAGGTCGCCGGGCAGGCTCCACACCGGCCCCTTGGCATCGATCGTGCCCAGCGCCATCCCGGGGTCGCCGCCCTCCTTGTCGCCCTTGCCGACCCGCAGGTACGTCGACACGGACTCCCACACGACCTCCTCGCCCACGGTGCCGGTGACGTTCATGTCCCAGGCGCGGCCCTTGGTGCTGGCGCGCAGGTTGTCGGCGGTGAGGGCGAGCGAGACGGTCTCGCCGATGGCGACGGGACGGTGCTGGACGATCGTGTTCTCCAGGTGCACCGAGCCGATCGCCGGGAACGGGAACGCCGCGTCGGTCATCAGCTGCAGGTGCAGTGGGAAGGCCAGCATGTGCAGGTAGGGCACCGGCGCGACGTCGCGCCGGGGGAAGCCGCACACGGCGGCGTACCGCTCCACGGCCGAGCGCTCCACGAGCACGTCGTCGCGCGACAGCGTGAGGCCCGGCAGCGCGCCGCCGGTCTTCTTGATGCCCGGCAGCTGGTTCACGCCGGGGACCGCGGGCAGCGCGGCCTTCAGCATCACGGGGAGCGCCATGCCACCCATGATCAGGCACCCAGCATCATCTGGCCGCAGACCCGCACCACGTTGCCGTTGACGGCGGTCGAGGCGGGCGAGGCGTACCAGGCGATGGTCTCGGCGACGTCGACCGGCAGGCCGCCCTGGGACATCGCGTTGAGACGCTGGCCGACCTCGCGGGTCGCGAACGGCACGGCGGCGGTCATCTGGGTGATGATGAAGCCCGGCGCGACGGCGTTGATCGTGATGCCGTGTTCGAGCTTCTCGGCCAGCGAGTCCACGAAGCCGATGACGCCGGCCTTCGAGGCGGCGTAGCTGGTCTGGCCCAGGTTGCCCGCGATGCCGGCGATCGAGGCGACGCCGATGATCCGGCCGTTGGCGTTGACGACCTTCTGCTCGAGCAGCTCGGCGGTGATCCGCTCCGGCGCCTCGAGGTTGATCTGCAGCACCTTGCCGAAGCGCTCCGGTGTCTGGTTGGCGAGCTTCTTGTCGAGCGTGACCCCGGCGTTGTGCACGACGATGTCGACGCCGCCGTGCTTCTCCTTCAGATGGTGGGCGATCCGCTGCGGTGCGTCGGCCGCGGTGATGTCGAGGGTCAGCCAGTCGCCGTCGAGCTCCTTCATGACCGTGACCAGCTCGTCGGCGGCCTGCGGCACGTCGAGGCCGACGATCTTCGCGCCGTCGCGGTGCAGCACGCGGGCGATCTCCTCGCCGATGCCGCGACTCGCGCCGGTCACGAAGGCGACCTTGCCGGCCAGGGGAGCGGTCCAGTCGGCGAGCGCCGAGCCGTGCTGCTCGTCGTGGACGCCGATGCGGACCACCTGACCCGAGACGTACGCCGACTTGGGGCTGAGCAGGAAGCCGAGGGTGGACAGCACCGAGTCCTCGTAGCCCTCCGCGACGTAGACCAGCTGGACGGTGCCGCCCTTGCCGATCTCCTTGCCGAGGCTGCGGGTGAAGCCCTCGAGCGCGCGCTGGGCGATCCGCTCGCTGCCCGCGGCCGACCCCGGCGGCGTACCGAGGACGACGACGCGGGCGCAGCTCTTCAGGCTGCGCAGGAGCGGGGTGAAGAAGGCCTGGAGCTCGACGAGCTCCTCGACCGACGTCAGGCCGGTGGCGTCGAAGACCAGGCCCTTGTACCTCTCGCCGTCCGCCTGGGCGCTCGCCGAGGCGATGCCGAGGACGTCGAGCAGGCCGGGCAGCGACTCGACCAGCCGGCCGCGACCGCCGACCAGCACGGTGCCGTCGACCAGCGGGGAGCCGGCGGTGTAGCGGTCCAGCTTGGTCGGGTTCGGCAGTCCGAGGTTCTTGACGAGGAGCCGGCCGATCGGGGAGCTCACGAAGCCCTGGTACTTGTCAGTCATGTGCACTATGTAACTAGATGTGTAACTCTGAGTCCACATTTCGTGATCTCGCCCTCAAAGGGTTCTCCCGTGGGGGTGGCTGAGTGAGGATTGATTCATGACCGAGACCGTTCGCCGCGCCGCCGTACTCGGCGGTAACCGCATTCCGTTCGCCCGCTCCAACGGCGCGTACGCCACCGCCTCCAACCAGGAGATGCTGACCGCCGCACTCGACGGCCTCGTGGCCCGCTTCGGGCTGGAGGGCGAGCGTCTGGGCGAGGTCGCCGGCGGCGCCGTCCTCAAGCACAGCCGGGACTTCAACCTGGTCCGCGAGTCCGTGCTCAGCACCCGGCTCGCGCCGGAGACGCCGGCCGTCGACCTGCAGCAGGCCTGCGGCACCGGTCTCCAGGCGATCAACTACATCGCCAACAAGATCAAGCTCGGTCAGCTCGACTCCGGCATCGGCGGAGGCGTCGACACCACCTCCGACGCTCCCGTCGCGATCTCCGAGAAGCTGCGCAAGAAGCTGATCCAGCTCAACAACGCGCGCTCCACCAAGGACCGCCTCGCGATCCTCGCGACCCTCCGCCCCGGCGACATCGGCCTCGCGATCCCCTCCAACGGCGAGCCGCGCACCAAGCTCTCCATGGGCGAGCACCAGGCGCTCACCGCGCTGGAGTGGCAGATCACCCGCGAGGCCCAGGACGAGCTGGCCGTCGCCTCGCACCACCACCTCGCGGCGTCGTACGACGAGGGCTGGCAGGACGACCTGATCACCCCCTTCCGCGGCCTGGAGCGCGACAACAACCTGCGTGCAGACTCCTCGCTGGAGAAGCTCGCCAAGCTCAAGCCGGTCTTCGGCAAGGGCGAGGCGGCCACCATGACCGCCGCCAACTCGACGCCCCTGACCGACGGCGCCTCCGCCGTGCTGCTCGGCTCGGAGGAGTGGGCCGAGGCCCACGGCCTCGAGGTCCTCGCCTACTTCGTCGACTCCGAGGTCGCCGCCGTCGACTTCGTCAACGGCGCCGAGGGGCTGCTCATGGCTCCGGCGTACGCCGTGCCGCGGCTGCTTGCCCGCAACGGACTGACCCTGCAGGACTTCGACTTCTACGAGATCCACGAGGCCTTCGCCTCGCAGGTCCTCTCCACGCTCGCCGCGTGGGAGAGCCCGGTCTTCAGCAAGGAGCGCCTCGGCCTCGACGCGCCGCTCGGATCGATCGACCGCGCCAAGCTCAACGTCAAGGGCTCCTCGCTCGCCGCGGGGCACCCGTTCGCCGCGACCGGCGGCCGGATCGTCGCCAACACCGCCAAGCTGCTCCAGGCCAACGGCGGCGGCCGGGCGCTGATCTCGGTCTGCGCGGCCGGCGGCCAGGGCGTCGTCGCCATCATGGAGCGCTGACCTCCGCTACGCCGAACGGCCCGTCCCTCTGCGGGGGACGGGCCGTTCGGCGTACCGCCGTCAGGGGGTGACGAGCGCGAGCGCCGAGCGCACGAGGTACGAGCGGACCTGCTCGGCCGAGATCTGCCCGACCGTCGGGATGCCCGGCGCCGCCTCGCTGACGAGGATGCCGAGCCGGGCCAGCTGCAGCGCGCCGAGGCCGCTGGCGTAGAGAGCGTTGGCCAGCAGCACCGGGTCGTCACTGAGATCGAAGGCCCCCTCCTCGACGCCGTGGGTGAGGGTGTCGGACAGGACGGTCAGGCAGGACGTGATGCCGCGCCCGAGCCGGAACAGCGGGCCCTCCGCGATCTCGTCGAGCAGCTCGTCGCCCGGCCGGACCATGAGGGCCTGGGCGCAGTCGACGAACGCCGGGTGCGCGACGCCGTAGTCGACGAACGAGCCCACGATCCGCTCCAGCTGGTCGCCCGGGTCGCTCCCGCTCGCGGCAGCCGCGGCCATGGCGTCGTGCAGCTCCTCGAGGTAGCCGACGAGGGTCAGCGCGAACAGCTCCTCCTTGCCGGTGAAATGCCGGTAGACGATCGCCCGGTTGATCCCGACCGCGCTCGCGATCTCCTCGATCTGGACGTCGCGCACCCCCTTGGAGTCGAAGATCTCCCGGGTCGCGGTGATGATCTCCGCCTGGCGCGCCTTGCGGCGCGCGGCCGCCGCCCTGCGGCGCCCGTCGGTGGCTGGTGCGTTCGTCGCCATGGGGTGAGTGTACGAGATGTGCAACTCGCTGTTGCAACAGCTGTGACGAGATCGAGACCGCGACGGGCTCTCAGGGCAGCAGCGAGCGTACCGTCTCGATCGTGTCCGCCTCGTCCGCGGCCTTGTCGTCGCGGTAGCGCACCACCCGGGCGAAGCGCAGGGCCAGGCCGCCGGGGTAGCGGGTGGAGCGCTGCAGGCCGTCGAAGGCGATCTCGACGACCTGCTCGGGACGCACCGTGACGACCCAGCCGTCGTCGTCCACCTGGAGCCCGCGGAAGCGCTCGGTCTGCCAGGCCAGCATCTGGTCGGTCATCCCCTTGAAGGTCTTGGAGATAACTCGATATATGAAAGGATCCGAGCGTGGCTGACAGAGGGTATGCCCGGATCAGCCTCGACACGAAGGTGTCGGGGTCGATCCAGAAGCAGAAGAGCCAGATCACTGGTTCGGTGATGTCGAAGGGCGGCGACCCCGAGAAGATCGAGTGGTACGTCGATGAGTCGCGGTCAGGTGCGATTCCGATGCGCGAACGTCCCGATGGCGGTCGCCTGTGGGAGGACGTGAGCAAGGGCGATGTCGTGTACGTGTCGAAGATCGACCGTGCCGCCCGCAGCGCGTCTGACCTCCTGGCAACGGTCGAGCACATCGAGAAGGCGGGGGCGAGCATCGTCTTCGTCGGAAATGACATCGACACCACAGGATCGACGGGCCGTCTGCTGCTGACCATCCTCGCGGCGGTCGCAGAGTTCGAGCGAGCTCTCATCGCGGAGCGGCGGAGGGAGTCGATCAGTGCCGCTCGCGAAGAGGGCAGGCACATCGTCGGCGGGGCGCCGTACGGCTTCCTGTCGGCGGAGAACCCGAAGGGGCGCGGGCTGGTGATCCGGCCAGACTGGCGGGATCCGGAGGACGGCGGGGAGCCTCCGGCGAAGCTCCTGCGTGACGCCATTGCGGCAGTGATGGCGGGGGAGTCGCAGGACAGCGCTCGAAAGGCGCTCGGGCTGTCCAAGACCGGGATGCACAAGCTCCTCAGGAACCCCCGACTCGCGGGCATGATCCCGAATGGCGATGGTGTCGTCATGGTCGGCGGGGTGCCGAAGATCGACCCCGACGCTGCTCTGTTGACCTTGGTGGAATGGCGACGGCTCCGGGACTATCTCGACAAGCCGGAGACGAAGGCGTGGAGCAAGGCGAGGGGATATGGCGCTGCTCTGCGCTGTGAGGTCTGCGGGGATCGGCTCTACTACGCCAAGAGCAATCGCAAGCCGGAGTACAGCACCTACGTGTGCCGCCGGGTGAAGCACGAGCCGGGGGATACGTCTCCGACCGTCGTTGCTGTTCGAGCAGACGCTCACTTAGAGCAGGCGTTCCTGGGCAACTGGTCCGACGAGCCGGAGATCGTGGAGGTGGTCGTGGACGATCCCACGGCGAGGACGGAAGCGATCGCGCTCGCCCAGGTGCGGCTAGAGGCTGCGCAGATCGCCTTCCTAGGCGAGCTGTCAGACGACGAGGAGGAAGGCGTCCTCCGCGACCTGAGAGACGCCAAGCGTGCCCTCCGGGAGGCTGAGGACATGCCCGTCGAGCGAACGACGACGACCGCTCCGACGGGACGGACCTACGGGGAGGCCTGGCAGGCCGCCGACGATGCCGAGCGATCGCACTTGCTGCTGTCATGCCTCGGGCCTGCCGTGGTCCGGCGAGGAAAGGGGCTCGCGATCGAGGAGAAGGTGATCTGGCCGATCAGTTGACTGGGCTGGCGCCCCTCTGCGCAACGACAATCAGCGTCGGGCAGGATGGCCGGCATGATTGCGAAGGTTCTCCGCGTCGGAGTGGCGGGTGTCGCTGCCCTTGCCCTGGTCCCGTCGATGTCGAGCGTCGCGCAGGCAGGCGCGCCGTCATCCAAGGCGGCGCTGCGCGAGGCTGTCACGGACTACTCGCGGGCGTACCTCAACGGCAACGGAACCAAGGCGTACCGGATGCTTACCCCTCGTTGTCGCGCCGTGATTCCTCGCGGTCCGTTCAACGACTCCTCCGACCTCGCTGCGATCATCTACGGCAACCTCCACATCGAGACCTACCGCGCCAAGGTCCGAGGCACGCGCGCCCGGGTGACCTACACGTTCTCCGACCCCGATCTGAACCAGCGGCGGGAGCCATGGGTCAAGGTATCGGGTCGTTGGAAGAACAACGACTGCTGACCTACGAGTTTCTGTGCTCAGTCCACGCTGAGCCATCCCACCAGCGCTTCCCGGCATCGCCGTCAGGATCGTCGTACCAGCCGGGAGGGGGACCAGCGGAGACAGGTGCGGCAGCCTGAGCCTGCTGGTTGGCGATCCGTAGCGCTGCGTCGCGGTCAGCCTGCGCCTGCTCCAGCAAGGTCTGGGTGCGGTCGCGGTACGCCTTCGACTTGGAGCGCTCGGCTGCTGCCTGTCGCTCACTGTCGTTGCGCCAGTTGACCACGCCCATCGTGCTGAGGCTCATCGTCTTCCTGAACAGGCCCATGACCGGATTTCTACTGCACCTTCAGCCACTTCGGCGGGGAAACAGGGAGATTCGAATGCCCATCTATGTGTAGGTAGTGATGAGGCAGCGCCGTAGAGCGCGTGAATGCGGACCACGGCCAGGGCGGCACTCGGAGTGCAAGAGGCAGTCGAGTCCGCGCTGCGGAGGCGCACAGAGCGCCGTCCTCGCGTTCTCGGGAGAGCGTCGGCGAGAACCTGTCTGAGATGGTCCAGACTGATGTTCTGGCCGGCAGGTGTCGGACTGATCTGCCGGTTCTGTACCTCGCATAATCCATAATGGTGCCCACCAGAGCGACAACGGCTCCGGCAACGAGCCTCGACCGAACGGAAGCAGGTGGGGACGGCCACTTCGTCTCGCGCAATATTCCCGAGATGAAGGAGGAATCTCCCATGCCCGATTCAGCCAGTAGCAAGACTCCACTGACGTCGAGGAACCTCTGGCGCCAGGATCTCGCCGGTCAGGTATTCCGACACCTGACCGTTGTTGAGCGGGTCGAGAACGCTCCGGGGTCGAAGGCGCAATACCTCTGTCTCTGCGACTGCGGCGCAGAGAAGGTCATTCGCGCAGACAACCTCACCGCTGGACGCACCGTCAGTTGCGGCCACGTCGGATACGGCGTGCCCTACAGCGTCATCGGGAGACCCGAGCCCATGAGGCCCTTCGAGACGGAGACGGACCTGGCTGCTCATCAGGAGCGCGTGAGCAAGGCCAGAGAAGCGATTGCCGAGCGTGAGGCTGTCGAGAAGGCCAAGCGGGCTGTGGGCGTTCGGCTCCGTCGCAATGAGCGACGGCGGAAGCGGTATCGGGATCGCGCCATTGCCTCGTGGTCCGCTTAATGCTGTTTCAAGCCGTAGGAGGACCGTCTGCATAGATAGAGGATGAGGTGATCGTCCTCGCTATGCAGATCGGTATGAGGTTGAGCCGGGGGACTTGGGTCCACTTCCCTGAGTTTCCTTGGATCCCTCCCGATCTGAGCATCGCGCAGTCTGGGATCCCCTCCTTCCTTGGCCTGCGCGCATGTATTCCCTCGCGGTCGGCTCTTCCTCACTGTCCCGACCGCGAGGGCACTTCTTCTTGCCCCAACGTGGGATGACCCGTTCATAACAAATCATTGAAAGGAGCCACCGAGATGGCCCTACAGATTGGAGCCGATACCTACCTCGACTGGAGAGAAGCAAGCGAGGAGATGGGAATGGGACCGCAGACGCTACGGAACTATCTGAGCCTGCATGGCGACGATTATCTCCAGCGGCACCGCGAGATCATCCCCGGTCGCGTGTTCTTCAAGCTGTCCGAGGTCCGGGCTCGTGCGCGCCTGCGGGGTAGCCGATGAGCCGGCAGGAGCAGCCCGACCTGGGCAACATGCAACACAGGGCTGTGGATGCTCATGAGGCCATCGCGCACGGTCTCGTCGGCGCGAGTATCGGCCACTGGCGGGTGTTGGACCGCAAGAAGTCCGACGCTGGCCGCTGGATCTACGTCGCGGTCAACGGACGCACCGGCCAAGAGAGAGCACTTCGTGGCTACGAGCTCGTGAGGCTTGCTCGACAGGCCGAGTGTGACGGCCTGCCGGTCTACGTGCCGGGGAATCCGTGGCGGCCAGAGGGGCGATCGACTGAGGAGGCTGCATGAGCCGTAGGCGGAAGAAGCCGAGCGGACGTCCGGCTGGAGCGCCCGATGTCGCGGCGATCATGTACCAGGTCGCGTTGGAGCACGCTGCCAATGTCGCGGGCGACCCGGCTGTGCCGTGGCTCGATGCTCTGGAGCGGCTGGACGCTGCCGTCCTGATCGGCGGCAGGCTCCGCAAGACACCGGACGCCGTTGTAGACGAGTGGATCGACCTCTCGACCGCGCTGAGAGCTGGTCGCTGATGGACGAGCGACTTGCGCACATGACCCGCGACGCCCGCGGGTTGGACTACCGAGTCAAGGGCTTCCTCAATCTCATCGCGAGTCGAGGTGGAGTGCTGTACGGCAGCGTCGAGACGAACATGGCCGATCTCGGCATCAAATCGAGGAAGGGCTACTACGCCTGGCGCAGTGCTGCGCTGGAGTCGGGGCTGATGGTCGAGCAACGGCGATTCGACGCGGCCACGGCCTATGTCGCCGATCTCGATCTCCTCGCGACCCTCGTTTCCGAGGCGCCGAGCGAGGGGGCATGTACTCCAAAGGAGTACGTGGTCGGCGAGACCCCCCACGAAGCATGTACTCCAAAGGAGTACATGGTCGGCGAAGCATGTACTCCAAAGGAGGAATCTGAAGACTCCTATGTGTCTCCTACCAACACGGCTCACCCTGACATCGGCAAGGCTCCCTCCTTCTGGGACGACGGTGACAAGGAGGCTCAGAACACCGAGACCCCTTCGGGGATCTCTCCTCGGGTAGCCGCTGTCAACAAGGTCGAGGCAACGGAGGAGACGACGGTGCCCGAGATCGCTCTCTGTGTCGATCACGGCAATGTCTATCCAAAGGACGGCTGTCCTCATTGCTTCGCCGTCGCCAGTCGAGAGCGGAGCGAGTCGAAGCACTCCGACGAGCAGCGTCGTCAGTGGTTCGAGAACAACCTGGAGCAGAACGAAGACCCGAGGGCTCTCGGGATCGACCCTGACGAGATCACTCCCAGCGGATACGTTCCTCGCCGTCGCCGATGAACTGTCTCGTCTGAGATAGATCCTCGATCAACCCAAGGTTCCAACTCGGAACCTTCCATCCCTCCGTCGCCCCTCCGGCTGAGGCGCGAGGAGCGATCCGCGAGGCACCTTCGGTACTCCGCGCTGCGCCGTGAGCGCTGCAATCCATCTTCACCTCCGGTGGACGACACCCGTCCATCCGGCGATCTAGTCATGCCCGAAACCGGGCTACGCAGAGAAGGAGAAAACCCATCAGGAACACGATCAACGACCCCGGCCTGCTGGCCCGGCCCCATGAGCGCTGGGAGCACCTGCTCCCGCTACTCCCCGGCCAAGAGGCTCGAGTCGCCATCGAGCCGATCACGGTCATGGCGATCCACCCGAGTTTCGACGCCAGCCGAGAAGCCGCTGCCGACCGGAAGCTCCAGCGGAGCCGCCGAAACCGAAAGCGCGCCGGCCAGACCGACCCCGTCAACTGAAGGAGATCGACAGCATGACCAACACCTACAAGAACCTCGAAAACCAGATCCTCGCCGGCGCCAAGGGCATCACTGCTGCCGACCTGGCTTCCGCGTACTTCGCAGATCGCTTCAACGAGCTCGTCCTACGACGGCAGACCATGGAAGCAACGGCAAGGCGCGACGCTGCTGCCAACGCAGATGCGGAACTCGCCGAGTTCGTCGCCCAGGTGCTCCGCGACAGCGCGTACGACCTCCGGCTGCCGCTGGACACGAAGTACGCCGTCGGAGACATCGAGATCGAGGATGGTGTGCCGACCATCGTCGTGAAGCCGCTCGCTCCGACCGAGCACACGGGCACTGGCACCGCGTCCGGCAAGGTGAGCGTGAAGCTGCACAACCTTGGCAGTCCCGTTCTCGACACCAAGATGCTGCGCGACCTGATGGCGAAGCACTCGCTGAACGGCAACCTGTCGTTTGTCGATGTTGGGAACTTCAGCCAAGGCGAGTCGATCAACATCGTCACGATGAAGCACGCTCTCCTCGACAACCCCGTTGTTCCGAGGCCGAGTGCTGACGGCCTTGCCCACGAGATCGTCGCGTTCGCCAAGCGTGGTCGCAGTGACACGGTGGGACGGGCTGCTCGTGTGCTCGACACGACCGTGGTCGCCAGCGATGAGCAGGCTGCCACTGTTCGGGGCACGATCGCCGCCTACAGCGACAACGGCATCCGCTGGACACTTAACGAGATCGTCAACGAGATCCGACCCTTCGTCGAGCGGCGATCCGGCCTCGCGCCGAACCTCGGTGTCATCGAGAAGATCGAGATCTCGAACGTGCGCCCGTGGTCGAGCGGTCCCGGTGGCGCTAGCGGCGCCGAGATCGAGTTCACCGCCACTGCTCGCTCCCGTCGAAGTGTCAACTGATGGCTCGGCAGCCAACGGCGTCATCCCGTCGCGCAGAGACCTTGGAGCAGGCTCGGACATGGCACCGGGTGAAGAACACGTACCTCAGCGACGGCTTCTGCGAGCCCTGCAGCGTGCAGGCTGCCTACGGCCACCAACTCGGCTTCTCAGAGGTCGCTCCGGTCTGTGCGGACTGCACCGGCACGGGGCCCTCGTGGCGCAACGCGGGGGACGACGCGGCCAGGTGGGCTGGGAACACCCCTTCGGTCTCTGGTCCGCCTCAGATCGGAGCGTGGGCCGCGTGAAGGGCGGTAAGGCGCTGGGCAGGAAGTTCGTTCGGCAGGGCAAGCAACTCGACTGCGAATCGGCGTTCAAGCCGGGGCAGAAGGTCACGGCCGGCAGCATCAAGCGGCGAACGGCGGTGCAGATCATGCGGATCGAGGCGAGGACGACCTGAGGATGACGATGACGACCACCGACATCTACCGCCTTGGTGCATTCCTGTCAGCAGGGATCGAGGTCGACAGAGCCGAAGCGCTAGTGGCCCTCGTCCGCTCCATCGAGGAGAACGATGACGCCGGAGCAAGGGTGCGTCAGAAGGCGGCGCTGCTCGATCGCCTCGTCGGCGTGCCCTTGTACGACGCCTACGCCGCGTTGTTCTGCCATCCATCGGAGCACGAACCCTTCGGAGCCATCGGCTCCGATTACCTCAACAAGAAGGAGACCAAGCTTGGCAACGATGCCGAATCGCACTGAAGACCTCACCCCGGCCGGTGAGCGAAAGCGCAAGCAGCGTGGCACGACGACAGTCCGGGGCAAGAGCAACCCCGCGACTGTTCCGGTGCCCGATCCCGAATGGTCCAAGGCCGCTCGGATGGTGTGGGACTCGATGTTGGAGTCCGGAGGCGCGGCCTACTTCGAGTCCAGCGATTACGCCGTGCTCTACATCGTATGCGACCAGATCGAGCATCTGTATCAGCAGGGAGGCCGACGATCTCCCGAGTACCTGCGTGTCATCATGCAGGCGCTCGGTGCTCTGCTCGCCACCGAGGGCGATCGACGCAAGCTCCACATCGAGTTGCAGAAAGCTCCCGACGACGAGGAGGACTTCCTCGCCGGACTGGACGACCTGTTCGGCACCGGTTGAGCGAACAATGCCCCCTCCTGCCTCTCGATTCCGGGAGCGCCAGGAGGGGCCATCTGTCGTTCCATTAGACGCCGCGGCGCAAATGCGGCTCGGCATCAGGGGTGTGGCGTCATGCTGGTCCCGTGACGGAGAGTGACAGCAGCCAAGAGTTCGATGCGCAAGCGTGGTTGGACGACCTTGAGCGCGCTGGGGAAGAGCACCGTCAGGTCGTGCAGTTGCGGCCCACTGGCGACGTGCTCGGGCCGCTGCTTGCAGAGATTGCTCGCAGCAGCCAAAGGATCCTTAACCTCGCGAGGGTGCACTACTGCTTGGCGGCTGGTATGTCGCCGACACAGACGTACGCGTGGAAGCCTGCGACCGGCTCGATCGCTGAACAAGACGTCTCCCGGTGGGATGCTCCAACGGTCGCCTTCAGCGCGTCGCCTGACCTTCAATCCACGCACTGGTTGGACACAAACCCGATCCGCAATCCCACGGTCAGAGCGATCGAACATCTAACCCGGTGCTCCAACACTGCGTTGGATCACTTGGCTGCCGTTGGAGACCTGCTGGCAATCGAAGGCGGCGCATTGAGAGCACCGCTAACCCTCACTCGAACGGTTCTTGAAGCCGCCTCTGTGGCGTGCTTCCTTACGGATCTCGATGTCGGACCGCAGGAACGTCTGCGGCGGGCGATGAACGTCCACTTCAACGATGTGAAGGAGGGCGCGAACTTCACGGGGGACGCTGAGATCTCGGAGAGACTACTTACCGAACTGGATGAGTTGCGGGAGTTTGCGATTCAGCTCGGCTTTAGCGTTACCCCGCACAACCGGAAGAGGTGGACGCCGCCAGTCATCCACGGGGACGGCGAAACCAGGCCAGCCTCCGCCATGTCGATGGCTGAACTGCTCCTTCCGGGCATCGGGCGGACGACGTATCGCTCGCTGTCTGCTGTCGCACACTCCTACCGTCCTCCGATTCACATCGCTGGTGAGCATGCGATCTGGATCGAAGTCGACTCGTGGCAACGAACCGAGGGCATCGCGTGGCACTTGATCGCGCCGCTCCTGGCGGTTGACGAGATGCTGAAACGCTTGCAGGCGTACCTTGGATGGGAGATCGGTTCCGACAAGGCCGTTTTCGAGGAAGTCATCAAGGCGCTCATGATCGCCGGTGGCCTTCGGGACCAGGAGATACGCGAGCACTTGGGACTCCCGCCGCGGAACACCTGACCCAAATGCCCTCGGAGTGGTCACACCTGCGGCTGCCTGCCTCCAGACCTTTGAGCGTCACAGGATCTTTCGTGCTATGACGTAGCGGTCGGGAGGTTCAGCGCGAGGGGTCCTGCCCCCAGGGGGCGCGAGCAGGTGAGTCACGGCGACTCGCCTGAGGCAGCACGTCCAAGGCTCCCCTCAGTGGTCGCCGCGCCCTAGGCTCGCCAGATGACGGAGGAACGGCGAGGCGAACAGTGGCATACGGGGATGCGCGTCCGGGTGTGGAACCGCTACGAGGAACCGGGACAGTGGCGCATCGGAACCATCGTGGACCGATCGTGGGGACGAGACCGAGGAGCGCCGATCTACCGATTCACCGTCGAGATGGATGGCGTCGAGGGTGACTGGGTCTTCGAGCCCGGCCAGTTGCATTCCCCGACCGACGAGTGACTCAGACCCCAAGGGTTTCGAGCAGCGCAGACATATGTCCGAGGTCAGGGGCCAGCCCGTTGCCCATCTGACGGGGGCCGCTCTCAACGTCCAGCCCTGCCTCTACGAGCGCATCAACGAGGCCGGTGGGCGGCAGGACCACCAAGCCTTGATCGCGCAGTACGGCAGCTCGTTTGAGGATCCCTTTGTCGATGGTGAGGAACACGTCTGCACCGACCGCGAAGGCGTCCGGAACCATCACGCGGTCGTGTCCCTTCGGGAGGCTGGCGATGACTCGTGGAGGCAGGTACGGGATGCGTGGCTCCGGGTCCTCTCCATCCCCGTCGAGACCGAGCGACAGCGCGCGTCGCAGCCCCTCCATCGCACGGTCGCGTTGCTCCACTAGGGCAGCCGGCCTTGGATTCTTGGTGTCCGTTGCGGTTGCGTCGACGATGATGAAGCGCAGATCCCACCAGAGCCAGACGAAAATGAGCGTGGACAGCGCCTCGACCTCATTTGGGTCCGTCCCTAGGACAGTGAGCTCGTCCCCCTCACACATGGCTGCGACGTAGCGTTCGTAGAGAGAAAGAACGTTCGTGTCCCAAGCGACCCAGACAGGCCCCATGCCTTGCCGTGTGGGCACGAGGTCACGGATGCGGTCGTACTCGAACAACGGTCCGGCGAGCATCGCGGACCTACTCCGGCCAGGGGCCGGCGTCGTCGGGGTCGATGCGTGCGAGCGCGGAGATCATGCGCTCCAGTCCCCACGACGGATCGAGTAGCGGCACTCGCCGCTTCGCCCAATCGAGGTCTATGTCAGCGATCTCATCGGCTAGGTCCTCGTGGTCCGACTCGGGTGCCAGCACCGCAACCACCTTGCGGGGCCGGAATGCGAAGTGACCGGCATGTCGCCACTCCCGTTCCCACCAGAACTCCTTACGGGTGCCTGAGGGGTTGCCCATCTGCTCGATGAACGGCGTTAGCCGGAAGACGCTCTCATTCGCGAGGAGCTCCGCCTTAAGCCGTCCGCGACGGCCCTGGCTCGCGGCCTTCGCCTGGGAGATCAGCTCGTTCACGGGAACGGTGAGCCAGTCATGTCCAATCGTGATGTCGAGGTACCAGACCGGATTGCAGCCGCACCGGCGAGCGAAGGACTTGCTGAACACGATGCCGTACGGCTTGAACTTCTGCTGTCGACCCTTGATGTCCCGGACCATCATCCAGGAGTGCTCCAGCGGCGTTTCCGAGAAGCAGACGACACGTTGGGTCGCGATCGTGTCTTTGAGGTAGTCATCGAGATCCGCAGCCATCCCGAGCGGCGTTCGCGCCTGAATGGTTCGGTCTTCCAACAGGCTAAGGAGGTTTTGTCGCGCCTCGTACTTCTTCGTGTCACGTGTCAGGTGGACCAAGAAGGTGCTCAGATCGGTGCGCCGATGCAGCAGATCCTCAATGTTGTCCATCCAACGGTCCCCTGTCGCTTCAAGTTCCGAACCCAAGCGAGCGTAGAGGGCTCAGCGGACAGGCCGTTCAGAGCCGCACAGAAGGTCACATTCCGAGGTACTTCCCGCCCCGCAACACCGCGTTGCGAGCCCCGAAGGCAATCGTGAGGGCGAACCCCACACTGGAAGCGACCTCGAAGCGGTTGGCCTCCAACAGATCTTCGCCGGTCCTGTTGGCCTCCCCCAAGAAGTAGCCCAGGCACCAGAGGAGGACGCACGTGAAGACGAGGTTAGCGAAGAGCATCAGCGGCAACGGCCCATCGTGACCTGACGTGCTGGCCTGCTGCTCCTCCCACGCAGCTGCGAGCCGCTGACGGATGGCCGCGCTGACCGTTGGGTCAGCCATCTGCTGAGAGATCCCTTCGAGCGACTGCCTCACCGCGTCCGCGTACATCTGGTTCGTGGCGGACAGGGCAGCAACCTGTCTCTGGAGAGCAGCAGCGAAGTCAGGGCTCGATACGACCCTCGTCGCCGTCATCATCTGCTCGCGGAACGACTCCCAGAACTTGGGGTCCGAGAACAGCGACATCGTGGCGACGACCGAGCGGCGGTACGACTCCCAGAACTCCGCGCTCGACAGCGTGGACATCATGCTGACGACGGAGCGGCGATACGACGCCCAGAACTCGCGGTCGGCCATCAGGTTGGCGACGTCCTGCATGGATCGTCTGACGGCTGCCATGTACTCCTGGTCCGCGAGCCGGCGGGTAGCCGCGATGAGTTGGGCCTGCACCGCAGGATCGGAAAGCGCACGCGCAGCCGCCTGCTGACGCTCAATGTCCGATGCCATCCGCCCTCCTCGCGGGACATCGTAGGGCCAATCGCAAACTCCTTCTCTCTCCACCTTCGTCGGGCTATAGGCGAAGAGCGCCGTCGTCGGGAGGACGAGGAAGACAACGACTGGCCCCATCATCGCGCGCTCCTTACGGGACGCCTGCTCGATCATCTCGCGGCGGCCGGCCTCGCGGACGTCGGCGGCCTGCGCGTGGAGCAACGTCGGCCCGCGGGAAACCACGTTCGGTCGCCACCGCCACGTGGGTGGACCGGGCTACGACGCACGCCGGCTCGTCGCACCGAGGCGATCGAAGGTGTCGGCGATGGGGTTGCCGGTCTGGATCCGGGCGACCAAGGGCGCCGAGCTCGCGTGACGTTCGTGATCGACTACGAAAGGGCCCGCCTTCGGCGTGCCGAAGTGAGGGGCGGTCCGCCCCGCCAGTGGGGGTCCGGCCCCGCCGTCATGGTGACTGCCCCCGCCAGCTGGAGGAGTGCCATCAGTAGCAGTTCGTGACTAGATGTAGGACCGCAGCGTATCGATCGTGTCGGCTTCCTCAGCAGGCTTGTCCTCGCGGTAGCGAACGACGCGTGCGAACCTCAGCGCTACGCCGCCGGCGTACCGAGTGGAGCGTTGGACGCCATCGAACGCGATCTCTACGACTTGCTCGGGCCTGACGTAGACGATGTGTCCGTCTCGGTGGGTCTCCAGTTCGAGGAATCGCTCGGTCTGCCACGCAAGCATCTCGTCCGACATGCCTTTGAACGTCTTGCCGACCGGAACCCACCCTGGCGGGCTAGTGTGTGATCCAGTTTTGTCCAAGGTCTTGCCGAGCATCACGAACCCGGTGGGCGAGGACGGGTCGCGGGCGCCGAGGTGGATGTTGGAGAGCCAGCCGCGGCGCCGGCCGGAGCCGTGCTCCACGGCGAGGACGACCAGGTCGAGGGTATGCACCGGCTTGACCTTGACCCAGGCCGAGCCGCGGCGACCGGCGTCGTACCCGGCGTCGGTGGACTTCACGACGACGCCCTCGTGGCCCGACGCGAGGACCGCGTCGGTGAAGGCGGTGGCGTCGGCGACGTCGGTGCCGATCCAGCGCTGCACCCGGTGCTCGGCGGGGACCAGGTCCTCCAGGATGCGCCAGCGCTCATGGGCGGGCCGGTCGATGAGGTCGGTGCCATCGAGGTGCAGCACGTCGAAGAAGTACGGCGTCATGCCGGTGCTGTCAGTGCCGCCTACCGCGACCTCGGAGGCGGCGCGCGCCGCCGTCTCCTGGAAGGGGCGCGGGCGGCCGTCGTCGGCCAGGGACAGGGCCTCGCCGTCGAGCACGAGCCGGGTGGCCGGCAGCGAGCGGGCGATGGCGACGATCTCGGGCAGCCGGTGGGTGACGTCGTCGAGGCTGCGGGTGGCGATCACGACGTCGTCGCCGCTGCGGTGCACCTGGATCCGGATGCCGTCCAGCTTGGCGTCGACGCCCACCGGTCCGGCGCCGCCGGCGGCCTTGGCGATCGCAGCGGCGACATCCGGCGCGGAGGAGGCCAGCATCGGCAGGACCGGCCGGCCGACGGTCAGGCCGACCTCGGCGAGGGCGTCGGGGCCCGAGAAGGCCGCGTCGACGACATAGGTCGAGCCGCCCGCGAGCATCGCGGCGCGCCGGACCGCGGCCAGCGGGACCTCGGCGGCCGCGGCCAGCGCCTCGGTCACGATCGCCTCGAGCGCGCCCTGGCGGACCTCGCCGACGGCGACGGCGCGCAGCCACTCCTGCTCGCTCGCGGTCGCGCGCCCGAACAGGTCGGCGACCGCGACGCCGCGCTGGCCGACCGAGCCCGGCCCGGCGAGCAGCGACATCGCCGCGAAGGCGGCGTCGACCTCGCCGACCTCCAGGGTGGACGCGGAGGCGGGGGAGGGTAGGGCCTGGAGGCCCCGCCACCCGAGCCCGGTACGGCGCTGGCGGAGTCGTCCGCCGAGGTAGTGGGCCACGAGCGCGCGCTCACCGGGGTCGGCGGCGAGCAGCAGGGCGCTGATCAGGCGGGTCTTCTCCTTGCGCGAGCGCGTCGCGGCGACCTGGCGGGAGACGTCGACGAGGTCGCGGAGCAGCATCGGTCCGTCAGAGGGCTTCCAGGGAGGCGGCGGTCACGGCGCCGTCGATGACCTGCTCGTAGACCAGATCGAGGTCGAGGGCCTCGGCGCTGGTGCCGGACAGGTCGCCGAAGTAGCCGGCCACCTCCAGCGACACGAACCCGTGCAGCGAGGCGAACAGCGCCATCGCGCTCTGCAGCAGCCGGTCGTCGGGGAGTCCTGCGGAGCGGACCATGACGGCCAGCGCCTCGATCGCGTCGAGTGCCGCCGTGTAGAACGCCTCGCGGTCGATCGGCGGGCGGGTCAGGGCGGCATAGCGCTGGGGGTGGGTGCGGGCGAAGGCGCGCAGCGCGTGACTGAGGGCGCGCAGGCCGTCGATGCCGGCGTGGCCCATGGCGGCGGCGCGGACGTGCTCGCCGAGCAGGCGCATCGCCCGCACCTGGATCAGCGCCCGCAGGTCCTCGAGGTTCGCGACGTGGTTGTAGAGCGAGGAGACCCGGGCCTCGAGCTCGGCGGCGAGCGAGGTCATGGTGAGCGCGTCGTACCCGTCGCGGTCGACGAGCCGGTCCGCCGCCTGGAGCACCGCCTCCTGGTCGAGGCGGGTCCGGCGCCCGCGCGTGGTGTCGATGCTCAACTGCCCTCCGGAGCCTGAGGATGTACGTCCGGAACGAAAGGGGTTCGTCCCTGCGCGAGAGAGCCTAGTCCGTCGCGGGCCGAAGCGCAGCGACCTGCCGTGCGCCGTACAGTGCTGCGATGACCTCGTCGGGCGCCGCGGCCACCTCGGACGCCCCCGACGCGACCCGGCTCTGGCGGCCGGGTCGGCCGGTCCCGGTGGGCGCGCTGCTGCGCCAGCAGCGCCGGGGCGCCGGGGACCCGACCCACCGGCTGGCGGTCGCGGGCCGGCACTGGCGCGCGACGCGCACGCCGCAGGGCGTGGCGGCGCTCGCGGTCTCCGAGCCGGACCGCGCCGGCGCCGTCACGGCGTCCGCATGGGGACCGGGAGCCGACTGGGCCCTCGACCGGCTGCCCGCGCTGCTCGGCGACCTCGACGACTGGACCGGCTTCGAGCCCCGGCATCCGGTGCTGGCCGACGCCCGCCGGCACCACCCGCACCTGCGGCAGGGGCGCACCGGGCTGGTCCTGGAGGCGCTGGTGCCCGCGATCATCGAGCAGAAGGTGACCGGACAGGAGGCGTTCTCGTCGTTCCGGGCCCTCGTCCGCCGGCACGGTACGCCGGCTCCGGGGCCCGGCGCCGCGCACGGCCTGATGGTCCCGCCCGATGCGGCGACGCTGCGGCGGATCCCGTCGTGGGAGTGGCTGCGCCTCCACGTCGACCCGGCCCGCAGTCGGGCCGTGGTCCTCGCCGCCCGGCACGCCGACGCGCTGGAGCGCGCGGCCGTGCTGACGGGGGAGGAGTTGGAGCGCAGGCTGCGGGCACTGCCGGGGATCGGCGTGTGGACGGCGGCCGAGGTGCGTCAGCGGGCGCTCGGCGACCCGGACGCGGTGTCCTTCGGCGACTACCACGTCGCCAAGGACGTCGGCTGGGCGCTGGAGGGCCGCCTCTTCGACGACGCGGAGCTGGCCCGCTACCTGCGTCCGTGGGCCGGCCACCGGGGGCGGGTGCCGTTCCTCGTCGCCGCGGCGGGCCTGCGCCGACCGCGGCGCGGCCCGCGCCTGGCGCCACGCGGTCACCTCGGGACCCGTGACCAAATGCCGTGATAAGTGTTACACCGAGCAACAGGCAGTCGCGGGGGCGGGCGGGTTCGGCGCTCCGGTGTGGCAGGCAGGGGTGCGTATGGGAGAGCCGGGCGCGGTGTTTGCCGTCGCGGGCCATGACGTCGACCGGGTGACATCCGTTGTCGGGGGCATGGACGACGTGAGGCGGGCGCGCGGATGAGCGCGGTGGTCGCCGGGGGACGCTCCCTCCTCGACAACATGACCGGCCGGTTCCGTGCGGGGGTGGTCACGACCGGTGAGCTGGTGAAGCTCGCGGTGGAGTCCATCCAGTGGGGCTTCTCCGACATCGTCGCCCGCCGGTTCTCGTGGTCCGAGTTCCTCCTCCAGTGCTGGTTCATGACCCGGGTCTCGCTGCTGCCGACGATCCTGGTGGCCATCCCGTTCGGCGTCATCACGTCCGTCCAGATCGGCGCCGCCGCCAATCAGATCGGCGCCCAGTCCTTCATCGGCGCGGTCAACGGCATCGGTGTGCTCCGGCAGGGCGCACCGCTCGTGACCTCGCTGATGATCGCCGGTGCCGTCGGCTCCGCGGTGTGCGCCGACCTCGGCGCCCGCACCGTCCGGGAGGAGATCGACGCGCTCAAGGTCATGGGCATCTCGCCGATCCAGCGGCTGGTCGCCCCCCGCATCCTGGCGGCCCTGGTCGTGTCGCTGCTGCTCACCGTGATCGTGGCGATGACCGCCATGACGACCGCCTTCGTCATCGTCGTCGGCGGCGGCCAGATCTCGTCGGGCACCTATCTCGACTCGTTCGTCGGACTCGCCCAGCCGGGTGATCTGGTGCTCGCCGAGCTCAAGGGCCTCATCTTCGGCTTCGTCGCGATCATCGTGTGTGCGCACAAGGGGCTGAGCGCGCGCGGCGGCCCCAAGGCGGTCGCCGACGCCGTCAACCAGGCCGTCGTCCTCAGCGTGATCCTGCTCGCCGTCATCAACGTGGGCCTGACCCAGGCCTACGTCATGCTCTTCCCCGGAGGTGCCTGATGTCCGAGGTCCAGCTCGGTCGCGGGCTCGGGGCCCGGTTCTCCGACGCCGTCGTCGGCCTCGCCGACGCCCTGATGAGCACGCTCGCGATGTTCGGCTCCTTCGTGAGCTTCTCCGGCAAGGTGTTCCGCGAGATCCCGGCGACCCTCGCCCTCTACCCCAAGGAGGTGCTGCGTCAGATCAAGGACATCGCCTGGGGCAGCGGCGCCCTTCTCGTCGGGGGCGGCACGGTCGGCGTGATGATCCTGCTGTCGGTCGCGGCCGGCACGTCGATCGGCATCGAGGGGTTCAACGGCCTCGAGATCGTCGGCCTCGCTCCGTTGACCGGCTTCATCTCCGCTAGCGTCAACACCCGTGAGCTGGCGCCGCTGATCGCGGCACTGGCGCTCGGCGCCCAGGTCGGCTGCCGGTTCACCGCCCAGATCGGCTCGATGAAGATCCACGAGGAGATCGACGCCCTCGAGGTGATGGCGGTCAGCGCGGTGCGTTACGTCTGCACCACGCGCGTGATCGCCTGCATGGTCGCGATCCTGCCGCTCTACCTGATCGGCCTGATCGGGAGCTATATCGCCTCGGAGGCATCGGTCGTTCTCCTGTTCGGGCAGTCGCGGGGCCAGTACGACCACTACTTCTCGACGTTCATCCAACCCAGGGACGTCGCCTTCTCGATCGTGAAGATCCTGATCTTCTCCCTGACCGTGGCCCTGATCCACTGCTGGTACGGCATGCGCGTCGGGGGCGGTCCGCAGGCTGTTGGCGAGGCCACCGGCACCGGGATCCGCGCGAGCATCGTGTCCATCGTCGTGCTCGACATGGTCCTGACCCTGGTGTTCTGGGGCGGCGACCCGGGCTTCCGGATCTCGGGGTGAGGTGAGGACATGGCACGCGAGGTCTCTCGCAACGAACTGGCCCGCCGGGGCCTGATCGCGCTCGTCGCGCTCGCCGTCATCGGCGCCTTCATCACGCTGCGCAGCAACGGCACCTTCGGCTCCCGGCCCCATGTCACCGCCGAGGTCGCCAACGCCGGCGGCGCGCTGCGCACCGGCTCCGACGTCAAGATGAACGGCGTCATCGTCGGCAAGGTGTCCAAGATCAGTCGCGCCGCCTCCGGCGGCGTCACGGTCGACATGGAGATGTCGAAGCAGGACCTCGACGTCGTCCCGGGCAACGTCGTGGCGCGGATCCTGCCGGCGACCGTGTTCGGCACCACCTTCGTCGACCTGGTCGTCCACGGGGCCGCGTCGGGCGAGCTGAAGGCCGGTGCCAAGGTTCCCGCCGACAGCACCCAGGAGACCCTGGAGCTGCAGCAGGCGCTCGACGACATCGACCGTCTGGTCAAGGCGCTCGGTCCGGCCGAGCTCGCCTCGGCCATCGGCTCGGCGGCCGAGGCGCTCGACGGCCGCGGCGGCCGGATCGGCGCCACCGTGCGCACCCTCAACGGCTACCTCGACCGGATCAACCCGCGGATGCCGCAGGTCCGCGCGGACCTGGAGGCGCTCGCCTCGACCACCCGCCTGGTCGACGAGATCGCGCCGGACCTCCTGGACGCGACCGACGACGTCCTGGTCACCCTGCACACGATCGTCACCCAGGAGGCGGCCATCACGGCGCTGATCAGCGGCGGCACCAACCTGGCCCGGACCTCGCGGGGCTTCCTGAGGACGAACGAGCGGAAGCTGGTGGACTTCATCAACGGGTCGGCGGTCCTGCTCGACGCGGTCTACGACAACCGCAAGGCGGGCATCACCGACGCGCTGGCCGTCAACATCCTGCTCGGTACGAACCTGCCGCAGGCCGTGCGCGGCGGCTTCGTCAAGACCGACGGCACGCTGCGCCTCTCGCCGCCGCCGTACTACACCAGTGGCCAGCGGCCGGCGTACCGCACCGGCAGCACCGACCCGGCCGGCGTCGGCCGGCTGTGGGGGGACGGCCGATGACCGGGCTGCGCTCGATCGCGATCAAGTTCGCCGCCTTCGCGGTGGTCAGCGGCCTGATGCTGCTGCTGCTGGTCAACACCATGCAGAACGGCGTCAGTGGCGGCACCCACGAGTTCAAGGCCGAGTTCGCCGATGTCAGCGGCCTGCGGGTCGGCGACGACGTCAAGGCGGCCGGCGTCCGGGTGGGCCAGGTCACGGGGATCGAGGCGACCCCGGACGGCGCCGAGATCAGCCTCGAGCTGGTCGAGGACCAGCCGCTGCTCGACTCCACCAAGCTCGTCATGCGCTACCAGAACCTGCTCGGCCAGCGATACATCTCGCTCGTCCAGGGTGCCCAACGGGGCGGGGAGCTGAAGGACGGCGCCACGGTGCCGATCGCCCGCACCGACCCGGGCTTCGATCTCACCGGCCTGCTCAACGGCTTCCGGCCCCTGTTCAAGGTGCTCCAGCCCGGCGACGTCAACCAGCTGGCGACCTCGCTGATCAAGGTGCTCCAGGGCGAGGGCGGCACCGTCGAGCAGCTGCTCGAGCAGACCGGCGAGCTCAGCAACTTCCTCGCCGACCGCGACGCCGTGATCGGTGAGGTGATGACCAACCTCAAGCCGGTGCTCGACAACATCGCCGGGAAGGGCGACGAGCTCTCCCAGACCGTCGCCGAGCTGCGCGGCCTGATGACGGGGCTCGCCGAGGACCGCGAGTCCATCGGTGCCTCGATCGACGGCGTGAGCCGACTCGTCGGCGCGACCAGCTCCCTGCTCAAGGAGGTCAAGGTGCCCCTGACCAAGACGACGGATCAGCTGGTCACCGTCGCCGACATGTTCGAGCGGTCCCGCAAGAGCCTGGTGGACGCGGTCCCGGCATTCACCACCGTCTTCGACTCGCTGGGGCGCGCGACGTCGTACGAGAACGCGCTCAATGTGTACGTGTGCTCGATGTCGATCGCCCTCACCGAGAACGGCACCGGGATCAATCCGGTCGGCAACAACGGTCCCTGGTCGGCGGCGTGCCGATGAAGCCCATGAACGAGCGCAACCCGCTGCGCGTCGGCATCGTCACCCTGGCGATCCTCGGCCTGGTGGGCGCGGCGGTGATCGTGCTCAGCGTCAGCACCTTCGGCACGAAGACCTACAGTGCGGTCCTCGAGCACACGGGCGGTCTGAGGCAGGGCGAGGACGTGCAGGTGCACGGCGTGATCTCCGGCAAGGTCACCGCCATCGAGCTGGAGAAGGACCACGTCCTGGTGACCTTCGCCCTCGACTCCGGGATCAGCCTGGGCGAGCGGTCCTCGGCGACGGTCAAGGTCGCCACGCTGCTCGGCACCCACTACCTGGAGGTCGACCCGAACGGGTCGGGCAGCCTCGCCGGTGGCCAGATCCCGCTCGAGCGGACGTCGGTGCCCTACAACCTGCAGGACGTCATCGAGAAGGGCTCCGAGGCGCTCGACGAGCTCGACCCCGAGTTGTTGGCCCAGGCATTGACCGCCATGGCCGACACCCTCGGCGCGAGCAAGGAGGAGATCGGCCCGGCGCTCGAGGGGGTCGCCCGCCTCTCCGAGGTCGTCTCGAAGCGCTCCGACCAGGTCGGCGACCTGCTGGAGTCGACGCGCAAGGTCACCGACCAGCTCTCGGCGAGCAGCCAGGACTTCGTCGGCCTGATGAAGCAGACCAACCTGGTCGTCAGCGAGATCACCGCCCGCCGGGAGGCCATCCACCGGCTGCTGGTGGAGACCACCGACCTGTCCAAGGCGCTCACCGCGATCGTGAAGTCGACCAACGGCAAGCTGGAACCCGCGCTGAAGGACGTCAAGGCCGTCCTCGACACGCTCAACAGCCAGGACAAGCAGCTGACCAAGCTCCTGGAGCAGATGGCACCCGCCGTCCGCTATGTCGCCAACGCGACCGGCAGCGGGCCCTACCTGCCGCTCTACGTCAAGCCGCCGGCGATCCCGGCCGACGACACCACCTGCAAGCTGGAAGGGACGTGTCAGCGATGAGCCGGGTCCTCGACAGGCGCGTGCTGCGCGCCGCCGCCGCGGTCGCGGCGACCGTCGCCGTCCTCCTGGCCACCGGGTGCGGCCTCGTCGGCGGGTCGGACAAGATGACGGTGAAGGCGTACTTCGCCGACTCCGCGGGACTGTTCGTCGGCAACGACGTCGGCGTCCTCGGCGTCACCATCGGATCCATCAGCTCGATCGAGCCGGCGGGCGACAAGGTTCTCGTGACGATGGAGATCGACGCCGGACAGCCCGTCCCCGCCGACGCCGGCGCCGTCGTCGTGGCCCGGTCGGTGGCCACCGACCGGTACGTCGAGCTGACGCCCGTCTACCGCGAGGGCGCGAAGCTGAAGGACGACGCGACCATCGGACTGGACCGCACCCAGACACCGGTCGACTTCGACCAGGTGCTGGAGTCGCTCAACGACTTCGCCACCGGCATCGGCGGCAACGCCGAGACGACGAAGGCCGTCCAGAAGTTCATCGACGCCGGCACCGAGGCCCTGCAGGGCCGCGGCCCGCTGCTCAACCAGACGATCCACTCGCTCGCGAACGGCGTCGACGGGATCGCCAGCCATCGCGAGGACATCGCGGCGACCCTGCGCTCGCTCGACGTGCTGCTGACCACGATCGCGGCCAACGAGGACACCGCCCGCACCTTCATCCAGCAGGTATCCGCGGCGTCCCAGCTGCTCGCCGACGAGCGGGGCAACTTCCAGCAGGCGCTACGCTCGCTCGACAAGGCGGTGACGACCGTCGCGAAGTTCGCCGTCGACAACCGGGAGTCGATCGTCGCCAGCCTCGACGGCTCGACGACGCTGATGAACACCCTGCTGACCAAGCAGGACCAGCTCGCCGAGATCCTCCGGGTGATGCCGCTCGCGCTGCAGAACCTGCAGCTGGTCCAGGGCGACCGCCTCCCGGTCCGGATCGACCCGCTGATCCTCGACCCGCTGGGCGGGCTCCTGCAGCAGGTCTGCCAGGGCCTGCTGGGACCGCTGTGCAACATCATCAACGGCACGCAGCCGGGATCGTGAGGGAACGATGACCGCGATGACTGCGATGCGGACGAGGGCCGGCGTCGCCGGCCTGCTCGTCCTCGTGCTGGGCGTGCTCTCGGCCTGCAGTACGACGATGCGCGACCTGCCCATCCCGGGCACGGGGGTCGCGGGCGACACGATCGAGATCGAGGCGCAGTTCGACGACGCCCTCAACCTCGCGGTGGGCGCGCCGGTCAAGGTCAACGGCGTCGACATGGGCAAGGTCAAGTCGATCGAGCCCGACGACTTCACGGCCCGCGCGACCTTGACGGTCAAGAAGGACGCGGTGGTGCGGGAGGGCGCCCAGGCGCGGCTGCGCTACACCACGCCGCTCGGGGAGCTGTTCGTCGACGTCACCAACCCGGCCACGGGCCCGGAGCTCGCCGACAAGGCCGTGCTGGGCCGCGAGAGCACCCGGACGGCCCCCTCCGTCGAGGACGCGCTGGCGCAGGCCTCGCTCCTGATCAACGGCGGCGGCCTCGACCAGCTGCAGACGGTCACCGAGGAGCTGAACACCGCGCTGAGCGGCAACGAGGCGGACTATCGCGCGCTGCTCGACAAGGCCTCCGTCTTCCTCACCCGGGCCAACGCCACCACCCAGGCGATCGACGGCGTCCTGTCCTCGATGAACTCGCTGTCGACCACGCTGAACGGGCGCAAGAAGACCATCAACCGGGCGCTCAAGGACATCCGCCCGGCCGCCAAGGTGCTGCGCGAGAAGACGCCGGCGTTCACCGAGCTGCTCGCCGAGGTCGAGAAGTTCAGCGGGGCCGCCAACGACACCGTCACCAAGACCCGCACCCAGCTGCTCAGCATGCTCAGCGAGCTGGAACCGGTGCTGGCGGAGTTCGCCGCCAACAACGGGACCTTCGAGAAGTCGTTGCAGGCCGTCATCCAGGCGTCCGGCTCGGCGGACGCGGTGATCGGCACCGACTACCTCAACATCGCGCTCGAGCTGCACGTCGACAACCTCAACATCGACGGCCTGCTGACCGGCGCCGTCAACGGGCTGGTCACCGACCTGCTCGACCTGATCGGCCTCGGCGACCTGCTGCCCGGGCTGCTGGGTGGCGGGAAGGGTGGCGGCAAGGCCAAGCACGGCGCGGCCGCCCCGGCGGCTCCTGCCGGTCCGGCCGGGACGGGGAGCACCCCGGACGGCACCGGGCCCACGTCCGACCCGCTCGGCCTCAACGGCCTGCTCGGCGCGCTGTTCGGACGGGGGGCCTGAGATGGTCAAGAAGATCCTGGGCGACCGGCTCTACCTGAGCCTCGCCGGCATCGTGGTGGTGCTGGTCGTGACGACGGCCTACATCTTCGCCGCCGTCCTCGACCAGCCGCTGACCTCGCGCCCGGTCGAGGTGAAGGTCCAGCTCGCGCAGACCGGCGGTCTCTTCGAGGGCTCCGTGGTGACCTATCGCGGCATCAAGGTCGGCAAGGTCCGCTCGATCGTGCCCGCGGCCGAGGGGGTCGAGGCCACGATCGCCATCACCACGGGCACCGAGATCCCGAAGGACTCGCTGGCCCGGGTACGCAGCCTCTCGCCGGTCGGCGAGCAGTACCTCGACTTCCAGCCACAGCAGGCCGCCGGGCCGTACCTCGCCACCGGCGACGTCGTGCCCGCCGAGTCGACCGACCTGCCCAAGAGCCTGAGCTCGACGGTCGTCGCGGTCAACAACGTGCTGCGCCAGATCGACGACAAGAAGCTGCGGATCGTCCTGGGGGAGCTGAGCACCGGCCTGAAGGGCACCGGCGACGACCTCGGCCAGATCCTCGACCAGGGGACCGCGATCCTGCAGACCCTCGACGAGGTGTGGCCCGAGACCGACCGGGTCATCGCCAACTCCGGCAGCGTGTTGTCCATCGCGACCGACAACGCCGACTCGCTGCGCCGGCTCGCGACCTCGGCGAAGCAGTTCGCGCGCTTCCTGCGCGACTACGACCCGGAGCTGCGCGACCTGCTGAAGCGGGGACCGGGCCAGCTCGACGAACTGGTCGAGCTGGTCGAGGACGCCAACCAGGTGCTGCCCGGCTTCTTGTCGACAGGAGTAAGTTTCACCGACGTGTTCCGTTCCTACGAGCCCCACCTGCGCAACCTGCTGCAGAACTACTCGCCGGGACTCCGGTCGCTGCTGTCGAAGGTGCGCGACGGCGAGCTGCGGATCGAGCTGATCCCCGACATGGACCCCCGGTGCAGCTACGGCACCGCGCGGCTGGACCCCAAGAAGACCGAGCGCCGGCCGCTGCAGAAGGACGGCCGCTGCGCCGCGTCCTTCGCCACGCTCCAGCGCGGCGCCGCCCACGCCCCGGGGCCGGTGCGGTGACCCGGGAGTCCCGGCCCAGCACCCTGCTCGTCGCGCTGGTCGCGGCCCTGGTCGCGAGCCTCGCGGTCATCGGCTGGCTGGTCGTCCAGGAGCGGGGAGCAGACGACGACCTCGCGGACGCCCGGTCGCGGGCACAGACCCTCGCGGCGCAGGACGACGCCGAGAAGGCGGCGATCGAGGCGGCCAAGGAGGTGCTGGTCGAGACCACGACGTACTCGTGGAAGGACGGCGAGCACGACTTCGCCTGGCTCGACAAGATCGCCGACACCGAGCTGAGGGCCAAGCTCGAGGCCAACGTCAGCACGCTCCAGCAGGCGATCGTCGACGGTCGAGCCACCGCGAAGGGCCAGGTCGTCGACGCGGCCGGGCGCGTGGTCGACGCCAGCCAGGTCGAGGTGCTCGCTTTCGTCGACCAGGCCATCACGGACGAGACCAATGCCGACGTGAAGATCGAGGAGCAGCGCGTCAGCATGACGATGAAGCTCGTCGACGGCAGCTGGCTGGTCGACCGGCTCGAGCTGCTGAGTGGCACCAACAGCGGCGAGGGCACCCCGTAGGACGTGAGCCCACCCACGACGGACGTCCGAGGACACCACTAGATTGACGCGCGTGGCGCACGACGACAACGACCCCCTGGCCGGCCTGAGGACCGCGCTGCGCCGCGTCCTGCTGACGCTGATCGGCGTGCCCTTCCTGGTGGCGATCGCGATGTCGCTCGTCGACTCCTACCGGCGCCGGGGCAAGCGGCCCAAGCCGTTCCCGACGACCCCACCGCGCACGGTCGCGGTGGGCGACGGGAACGTCACGACCTACACGTTCGGCCGCGACCTGTACGACGACATGCTGGCCGCGATCGACGGCGCCCAGCGCCAGATCCTCTTCGAGACCTACATCTGGAAGGGCGACGCGACCGGGGAGCGGTTCAAGCGTGCGCTGATCGCCGCTGCCGAGCGCGGCGTCGACGTCTACTGCATCTACGACGGGTTCGCGAACCTGGTCGTCTCGCCGGCCTTCCAGCGCTTCCCCCCGAGTGTGAAGGTGCTGCGCTACCCGGTCTACTCGGCCGGGTGGCGCTTCTTCGACCTGCGGCGCTACGGCCGCGACCACCGCAAGATCCTCGTGGTCGACGACAACGTCGGCTTCGTCGGCGGCTACAACATCGGCTCGGCGTACGAGTCGGAGTGGCGCGACACCCACGTCCAGATCACCGGACCCGCCGTCTGGGACCTCAAGCGGGCGTTCGCGGACTTCTGGAACCTCAACCGCCGCCGGCGGCTGCGCGGCTCCGAGCGCCCCCTGCTGCTGGAGACCGCGTCGACCTGGGAGCCCCGGGTGCGGGTGCAGCGCAATGTGCCGCGGCTGTGGATGTTCCCGATCCGCGCGATGTACATCGAGGCGATCAACCGGGCCAGCCGCAATGTGTGGATGACCCAGGCCTACTTCCTTCCCGACGAGGACTTCATCGACGCCGTCAAGGCCGCCGCCCGTCGTGGCGTCGACGTCCGGCTGCTGCTGCCGCTCAAGTCCAACCACATCGTGGCCGACTGGATCTCTCGCGGTCACTTCACCCAGTTGCTCGACGCCGGTGTGCGCATCCTGCGCTACCGCGACGCGATGGTGCACGCGAAGACCGCAACCGTCGACGGCACCTGGGCGACCGTCGGCACCGCGAACATCGACCGGCTCAGCCTCACCGGCAACTTCGAGATCAACGTCGAGATCATCGACGAGGGCTTCGCCCGCGAGCTCGAGGAGATCTTCGAGATCGACCAGTCGCACTGCCTCGAGCTGACCAGCGGCGAGTGGGAGGCGCGCGACGTGCACCGCAAGTTCACCGAGCTCGTCCTCGCTCCGCTCCGCCCGCTGCTCTGAATCCGGCCTGCTAGGGTGACGCTGTTGTAACAGCGTGTTGCACTCGGGGTTGCAACAACGCGGGAGGGCCGGCTGCCCCGGCCCGGCTCGTCGCCGCGACGCGCCGCCGACCCGAACCGAGGAGAAGCCCATGTGGTTCCGTGCACCCGTCCGCGACCTGACCGGCAAGCAGGTCCTGGTCACCGGCGCCGCCAGCGGCATCGGCCGTGCGGTGGCCGAGCAGGCGGCCGACCGGGGGGCGGTGCTGCACCTGACCGACGTCCAGCCGGAGCGCCTCGCCGAGGTCGCCACAGCGATCCGGGCCCGCGGCGGTCGGGTCGGCACCGCGGAGGTCGCCGATGTCGCGGACCATGAGCAGGTGCGCCGCCTCGCCGCCCACGTCACCGAGCGCGCCGGTGCCATGGACGTCGTGCTCAACGTGGCTGGCATCGCGATCTGGGGCACTGTCCGCAGCCTCGAGCCCGAGCACTGGCAGCGTCTCGTCGACGTCAACCTGATGGGTCCCATCCACGTCATCGAGGAGTTCGTGCCCCCGATGATCGACGCCGGCCGCGGTGGCCAGCTGGTCAACGTCTCCTCGGCCGCCGGCATCATCGCGATGCCGTGGCATGCGGCCTACAGCGCCACCAAGTTCGGTCTGCGGGGTGTCTCCGAGGTGTTGCGCTACGACCTGCGCAAGCACCGGATCGGCGTCAGCCTGGTGTGTCCCGGCGGCGTCGACACCGGCCTGGTCGAGACGATCCGGATCGCTGGGATCGACCAGCAGAGCAAGGCCTTCGTCCGTGCGCGCGGGCACTTCCAGAAGCGCGCCGTCTCCCCGGAGCAGGCCGCCGCGGCGATCTGGAAGGGCGCCCTGCGCAACCGGTACTGGGTCTACACCTCGCCCGACATCCGGCTGGTCCACTGGCTGCAGCGCTACTTCCCGCCCGGGTACGCCGTCGCGATGCGGGTGTTCAACTACGGCGCCAACAAGGTGCTGCCCGCGGTCGAGCAGGCGCGGCGGGTCGCATGAGCGGTCCGGACGAGCCGCGGATCACGCCCGGGGGCTGGCGCGAGGTCGGCCCCTTCGTCGCGGCCTTCGCCCGGATCGCCGGCCGGGTCCAGGGCACCGAGCCGCCGGCGGTCTTCCTCACCCTGGGCCGCCACCGCCGGCTGTTCTGGGGCTGGCTGCACTTCGCCGGCCGGCTGATGCCGGGGGGCCGACTGTCGCGGCGGGAGTCGGAGCTGGTCATCGTCCGGGTCGCGGCGCGCCGCGGATCGGCGTACGAGCTCGAGCAGCACCGGCGCCTGGCCCGCCGGGCCGGGCTGTCCCGCGCCGAGGTCGCCGCCATCGAGGCGGGGGAGAGGGACCCGGGTCTCAGCGCCCGGGAGCGGCTGCTGCTGCGCGCCACCGACGAGCTGCTCGCCGACCAGGACCTCTCCGACCCGCTGTGGGCGGAGCTGGGGACGCACTTCGAGGACCGCGAGCGGATCGAGATCCTGATGCTCGTGGGCCACTACACGATGCTCGCCACGGCACTGCACGCCCTGCGGGTCCGGCCCGACAGGCCGCGCTGATCCCTTGTAACTAAGTGTTACGTGCGCAACAACGCCCGGGTAGGTGCGAAAACCATGCTGTAACCCTTAGTTACAAGCGAGGCGGCGGTGCTGTCGGCGCTCCCTCGTAGGCTGGAGCCATGCGTCCGGTCACCGATCTCGAGCGTCGTGTCGCGCCCTTCCACGTGCAGTCCGACTACCAGCCCTCCGGTGACCAGCCGGCCGCCATCGCGGAGATCACGAAGCGCATCAACGACGGGG
The DNA here is from genome assembly GCA_029961745.1 of Nocardioides sp. L-11A. Taxonomy (NCBI): domain Bacteria; kingdom Bacillati; phylum Actinomycetota; class Actinomycetes; order Propionibacteriales; family Nocardioidaceae; genus Nocardioides; species Nocardioides sp. L-11A. The sequence continues at coordinate 3,165,305 of CP124680.1, read as the reverse complement.
TCCAGGACGTCGTCCTGCTCGGCGCGACCGGCACCGGCAAGACCGCGACGGTGGCCTGGGTGGCCGAGCAGGTGCAGCGGCCGCTGCTGGTGCTCCAGCCCAACAAGACGCTGGCCGCGCAGTTCGCCAACGAGCTGCGTCAGCTCTTCCCGGACAACGCCGTCGAGTACTTCGTCTCCTACTACGACTACTACCAGCCCGAGGCCTACGTCCCGCAGACCGACACCTACATCGAGAAGGACTCCTCGATCAACGAGGAGGTGGAGCGGCTGCGCCACTCGGCGACCAACAGCCTGCTCACCCGGCGCGACGTGATCGTGGTGTCGACCGTGTCGTGCATCTACGGCCTCGGCACCCCGCAGGAGTATGTCGACCGCATGGTCCGGCTGCGGGTGGGGGAGGAGCACGACCGCGACTCCGTGCTGCGCCGGCTGGTCGAGATCCAGTACACCCGCAACGACCTCGCCTTCACCCGCGGCACCTTCCGGGTGCGGGGCGACACGCTGGAGATCTTCCCGGTCTACGAGGAGCTGGCGGTCCGCATCGAGTTCTTCGGCGACGAGATCGAGCGGCTGATGACGCTGCACCCGGTCACGGGCGAGGTGATCACCGAGGACCAGGAGCTCTACGTCTTCCCCGCCAGCCACTACATCGCCGGTCCCGAGCGGATGGAGCGGGCGATCAACGGCATCGAGGCCGAGCTCACCGAGCAGCTCGAGACCTTCGAGCGGCAGGGCAAGATGCTCGAGGCGCAGCGGCTGCGGATGCGCACGACGTACGACATCGAGATGATGCGCCAGGTCGGCTCCTGCTCCGGCATCGAGAACTACTCGATGCACATGGACGGCCGCAGCCGGGGGAGCGCGCCCAACACGCTGCTCGACTACTTCCCCGAGGACTTCGTGCTCGTGGTCGACGAGTCCCACGTCGCTGTCCCGCAGATCGGCGGCATGTACGAAGGCGACATGTCGCGCAAGCGCAACCTGGTCGAGCACGGCTTCCGGCTGCCGAGCGCCATGGACAACCGGCCGCTGCGCTGGGAGGAGTTCCTGGACCGGATCGGCCAGACGGTCTACCTCTCCGCGACGCCCGGCGACTACGAGCTCGACAAGGTGCAGGGCGACGTCGTCGAGCAGATCATCCGCCCCACCGGCCTGGTCGACCCCGAGGTCGTGGTCAAGCCGACCAAGGGCCAGATCGACGACCTGATCCACGAGATCCGGCTGCGCGCCGACAAGGAGGAGCGGGTCCTGGTCACGACGCTGACCAAGAAGATGTCCGAGGACCTCACCGACTACCTCCTCGATGCCGGCATCCGCACCCGCTACCTGCACTCCGAGGTCGACACCCTCAAGCGGATCGAGCTGCTGCGCGACCTGCGGCTCGGTGCCTATGACGTCTTGGTCGGCATCAACCTGCTCCGCGAGGGGCTCGACCTGCCCGAGGTGTCGCTGGTCTCGATCCTCGACGCCGACAAGGAGGGCTTCCTGCGCTCCGACAAGTCGCTGATCCAGACCATCGGCCGCGCGGCGCGCAATGTGTCCGGCGAGGTCCACATGTACGCCGACCGGATCACCCCGTCCATGGAGTCGGCCATCGACGAGACCAATCGTCGCCGGGCCAAGCAGGTCGCCTACAACGAGGCCCACGGGATCGACCCGCAGCCGCTGCGCAAGAAGATCGCCGACATCACCGAGATGCTCGCCCGTGAGGACGAGACGACCCAGGAGCTGCTGCAGACCTGGGCCGATGTCGGGCAGAAGGGACGCGCCGGGGGCGTGAAGCCGAAGAAGTCGCCCACGCCCCAGCTGCGCAGCACCGACATCGGCGGGCACGCCGCCGAGCTCGCCGGCCTGCCCAGCTCCGACCTGGCGCAGCTGATCCAGGACCTCACCGACCAGATGAAGGCCGCCGCGGCCGAGCTGCAGTTCGAGCTGGCCGCCCGGCTGCGCGACGAGATCGGCGAGCTCAAGAAGGAGCTGCGCCAGATGCTCGAAGCGACCAAGTGAGGAGGAAGCGCCGACCGAGGAACGAGGTCGAAGTGCTTCCGACGAACGCGGGAGCGCGGGAGCGCCAGCGAGCGCCGGCGACGAAGTGAGGAGCGGACGCCAGCCGAGGGACGCCGTGACTCGGGCCCGGACGGCAGCGTTGGAGTGAGAAGTCGGGTGAAAACGACCACGCTCCGGCCATGTCGCCTTGGTCACAACGAGAACGTGTTCTAGTATCGCCCCGTTGCCGGAGCAGGACCGGCGACAACCGTGGGGAGAGGAGTCGGCGCGTGGCGTTCAATGCCATGGCGGTCGTGCGCGGCCCCGGCGAGATCGCGCTGATGGTCGTCGAGGTCACCAAGCGGATCTTCACGCGCCCCTTCCAGTTCCGCGAGTTCCTCGAGCAGGCCTGGTTCGTCACCAGCGTGACGCTGATGCCGACGATCATGGTCTCGATCCCCTTCGGCGCGGTCATCTCGCTGCAGGTCGGCAATCTGACCGGACAGCTGGGCGCCCAGTCCTTCGCCGGAGCGACCGCCGTCCTCGCCACCGTGCGCGAGGCGGCGCCGATGGCCGCGGCGATGATCATCGCGGGGGCGGCCGGGTCGGCGATCTGCTCCGACCTCGGCGCGCGCAAGATCCGTGAGGAGATCGATGCCATGGAGGTCCTCGGCATCGACCCGCTCGAGCGCCTCGTCGCGCCGCGGGTGGTGGCGACGACGTTCGTCGCGGTGATGGTCAACGGCATCGTGATCGCCGCGGGCATCGGCGGCGGCTATTTCTTCACCGTCATCGTCCAGGGCGGGTCCGCGGGTGCGTTCCTGTCGACCTTCGCCGGGCTCGCCTCGCTGCCCGACCTCTACGTCGCGATGATCAAGGCGCTCATCTTCGGCTGGCTGGCCGCGATCATCGGCTCCTACAAGGGCCTCAACGCGGGCGGCGGCCCCAGCGGCGTCGGCCGCGCCGTGAACGAGACGGTGATCATCGCGTTCATGGCGCTGTTCTTCCTCAACGCCGTGATCACCGCCATCTACTTCCAGGTCGCACCCCCGGCGGGTCTGTGATGGCGGCGGCAGGCGAGTTCCTCGGCGACGCGTACAAGAGCGGCCGGGCGTCCCTCGAGGGGTACGGCGACCAACTGCTCTTCTACGTCAAGGCGCTGACCTGGGCGCCGCGTGCCATCCGGCGCTACCCGCGCGAGATCTCCAACACCCTGGCCGAGGTCACCTTCGGCGCGGGCGGCTTGAGCCTGATCGCCGGCTCGGCCGGCGTGATCGCGTTCATGGCGTTCTTCGCCGGCACCGAGGTGGGCATCCAGGGCTACGCGTCACTGAGCCAGATCGGAGTGGCGAAGTTCAGCGCCTTCATCTCCGCCTACTTCAACACTCGCGAGGTCGCCCCGCTGGTGTCCGCGATCGCCTTGGCCGCCACGGTGGGCTGTGGCTACACCGCCCGCCTGGGCGCGATGCGGATCTCCGAGGAGATCGACGCCCTCGAGGTGATGGGCATCCCGTCGCTGCCGTTCCTCGTCACCACCCGGATGGTCGCCGCCTTCATCGCGGTGATCCCGCTCTACCTCGTGGCCCTGTTGGCGTCCTTCCTCTCGCCGCGCCTGATCGTCGTCTACATCTACGGGCAGGCGCCAGGGACCTACGACCATGCCTTCTTCCAGTTCCTGCCGCCGATCGACATCCTGTGGTCCTTCTTCAAGCTGCTCTTCCTGGCGGTCGCGGTGATCCTCATCCACTGCTACTACGGCTACACCGCCTCGGGCGGCCCGGCCGGCGTGGGGAGGGCGGTCGGCAGGGCGATCCGGACGAGCATCGTGACCATCGTCGTGGCCAACTTCTTCCTGAGCTTCGCGATCTGGGGATCGACCACCACGGTCAGGATCACGGGGTGAGCCGCCGATGCTGGTGAACATCCATCACGACAGCCCCCGGGAGCACAACCGCCTCCTCGTGGCCGGCGTCGTCTTCCTCACCGTGATCGCGGTGCTCATCTGGCTCTCGATCGCCATCTACAACAAGACCTTCGACAACGTCACGACGGTCACGGTCAAGGCCGACCGCGCGGGCCTCCAGCTGGCCAAGTTCGGCGACGTCCGGATCCATGGCGTGCTCGTCGGTCGGGTCGACAAGATCGACCAGGACGGTGAGGAGGCGGAGATCACCCTCGCCCTGGAGCCCGACCAGGCCGAGCGGATCCCGGCCAATGTCGGCGTCCGGATCCTGCCGACCACCCTGTTCGGCCAGAAGTTCGTCGCCCTCGTGCGTCCCGAGGCCCCGTCCGGCCAGATCGAGGACGGCGACGTGATCCCGTCCGACCGGGTCGAGACGAACGTCGAGCTGAGCCAGGTACTGGCCGACCTCTTCCCGCTGCTGCGCGCGGTCCGGCCCGCCGACCTCAACGCCACCCTGCACGCCCTCGCCACGGCGCTGGAGGGCCGGGGCGAGCAGCTCGGCGCGACGATGGACCAACTCGGCGACTACATCGGCGCGATCAGCGATCACCTGCCGACGCTGCGCAAGGACCTGATCGCCCTCGCCGACGTCGCCGACGCCTACGACCTCGCCGCCCCCGACCTGCTCGACGTGCTCGACAACGTCACGGTCACCAGCAAGACGGTGACGGAGAAGGCCCAGGAGCTCGACGTCTTCTTCTCCGACCTCACCGGCCTGTCCGACACCGCCACGCGATTCCTGGGCGACAACGAGCAGAACCTGATCCGGATGGGGCAGGTCACCGCTCCCGTCATCGACCTGCTCGCCGAGTACTCCCCGGAGTTCCCGTGCCTGATCCGCGGCGCGGCCAACTACGCGCCGATCCTGTCCAAGACCTTCGAGGGCAACGTGGTCAAGCAGTACATCGAGTTCTTCCAGCCTCAGTTCCGGCCCTATGACGAGCGCGACCTGCCCCAGTACGGCGAGGTCGGCCACGGCCCCTGGTGCGCCGGCCTGCCGAACTTCACCGTGCCCGGCACCCCGAACCCGCTCGACCAGGGGTCCGACATCGACGAGAAGGGCGGCTTCTCGCCGCTTCCCCTGCAGGGCCTGCTCGGCCGGCCGGCCTCCATCGACAGCGGGTACGCCGGCAGCGCGGCCGAGCAGCGGGTGGTCAACGCGATGCTGGCCGGTGAGAGCGGTGCCGACGACCCGGCGGCGTACGGCGCCCTCGGCTCGCTCCTCTACGGCCCCGTCGTGCGCGAGGGGAGGGCCGCCGGATGAGCGGCCGCAACCAGCGCAACGCGGTCACCGTCGCCGCGGCGGTCAAGCTCGGCGTGTTCACGGTGGTCTCGGTGTTCGTGACCGGCCTGCTCGCGGTGATCATGGGCAATATCGGCTTCGGCGAGCGCAACGAGTACCAGGCGATCTTCACCAACGCGACGATGCTGGAGAAGGGCGACGACGTACGGGTCGCCGGCGTCAACGTCGGCGAGGTCAAGAAGGTCGAGCACTACCGGCGCTCGATGGCCAAGGTGAGCTTCAAGGTCGACGCCGGGGTGACGCTGACGACCGCCTCCCGGGCCAACATCCGCTTCCTCAACCTCGTCGGCGACCGCTACATGAGCCTCGAGCAGGGGACCGGCGCCGACGCGGCGGACCCGCTCGTCGACGGTGCCACGATCCCGGTCGGCAACACCGAGCCTGCGCTCGATCTGACCGTCCTCTTCGACGGCTTCAAGCCGTTGTTCGCCGCGCTCACCCCCGACCAGGTCAACGAGCTGAGCATGAACCTCGTCCAGGTGCTCCAGGGCGAGGGCGGCACGGTGCGCAGCCTCCTCGACCACACCGCGTCGCTCACCACGACCCTGGCCGACCGTGACCAGCTGATCGGGGAGGTCGTCACGAACCTCACCCAGACCCTTAAGACCGTCGACGACCGCCACGAGCAGCTGAGCACGCTGATCGTGGAGCTCAAGGATTGGATGACCGATCTCGCGAAGGACCGCGACACGATCGGATCCTCCCTCGACAACATCTCCGAGCTCACCGTGGCGGTCGCCGACCTGCTCCGCCGGGGCCGGCCGCTGCTCAAGGAGGACATCGCCGCCCTCCGCGAGCTCTCCAAGCTGCTCAACCAGAAGGAGAACCGGGCCAACCTCGCCGAGCTGCTCGACCGGATGCCGGAGACGATGACCGACCAGACCCGGACCGGCACCTACGGCTCCTGGTACCAGTACTACGTCTGCGGCGTCTCGGCGAGCATCCGGCTCCCGCTGATCGGCGACCTGCCGATCATCAAGGAGATCCAGAAGTTCATCACCGACTTCTCCTTCAAGTCCACGGCCCCGAGGTGTCAGGACCGATGAATCACCCCACGACGTTCTTCTCCCCCGCTTCGCTCCTCCGAACAACGTCGCGGGGACCCCGATGACCCATCCCGCGACCAAGGCCCGTGACGCCCGCATCCTGCGACTGGGCGTGATCACCCTCGTGCTCATGGCGCTCGTCTCGGCCGCCACCTTCAACCTCGGCAAGTTTCCCGGCTTCCGCGGCACCAGCTACTACGCCGAGTTCAGCGACGCCAGCGGCATCCGGAAGGGCAATATCGTCCAGGTCGGCGGCATCCGGGTCGGCCGGGTCACGGCCATCGCCCTCGCCGGAGACCGGGTGAAGGTGCGCTTCGAGGTCGACGGCGACGTCGACTTCGGCAAGGAGAGCAGCGCGTCGATCGAGGTGCTCAACCTGCTCGGTGAGAAGTTCCTCGACCTCCAGCCGGCCGGCAAGGGCCAGCTGGCGGCGGGCGGGACCATCCCGGTCGAGCGCACCCAGGCGGCGTACGACATCGTCGGCGTGTTCGGTGACCTGACCACGACGACCGAGGAGATCGACACCGACCAGCTCGCGCAGGCCCTCGACACCGTGGCCGACACGCTCGACGAGTCCGCGCCCGAGATCCAGGCGTCCTTCGACGGCATCTCCCGGCTCTCACGGAGCATCGCGTCGCGCGACGCCGAGATCCAGACCCTCTTCGAGAGCTCGAAGGAGGTCACCCAGGTCCTCGCCGACCGCAGCGAGGACATCGTGGAGCTGATGAAGAACAGCGACCTGGTCTTCCAGGAGCTGACGAAGCGCAAGGACGCGGTCCACGCGCTGCTGGTCAACGCCCGCGCCCTCGCCCAGGAGCTGCGCGGCGTGGTCGAGGACAACCAGGAGCAGATCGGTCCGGCGCTCCAGGAGGTCGACGGGCTCGTCTCGTTCCTGGTGTCGAAGAAGGACAAGCTCAAGGCTACCCTCGCCGCGCTCGGCCCCTATGTGTCCATCCTCAGCAACATCATCGGCACGGGGCCGTGGTTCGACGCGTACGCCGCGAACCTGCTGGCCCTGCCCACCGGTGAGTTCGTCCCCGGGTTCGACGGGTGAGGGCGATGGTGACCACCGTGCTCCGGCGCATCGACCGCCGCCTCCTCGCCGCCGTCGGCGTGGCCCTGCTGCTCGCCGTCGCGGTCAACCTGGTCCGCTCGCCGGCGGAGATGAAGACCGTCACCGCGCACTTCCCACGCGCGGTCAGCGTCTACGAGGGCACCGACGTGCGGATCCTCGGCGTCAATGTCGGCAAGGTGACCGCGGTGACGCCCGAAGGCAACTCGGTGCGGGTCGAGATGGAGTACGACGCGTCGTACCGGGTGCCCGCCGAGGCGCAGGCCGTGATCGTGACCCCGACCCTGGTCGCGGATCGCTACGTCCAGCTCACGCCCGTCTACCAGGGTGGCGACGTGATGGCCAGCGGTGCCGACATCGCGCTGCCGAAGACGGCGGTGCCGGTCGAGCTGGACCGCATCTACGGCAGCCTCCAGGCACTCACCCGTGCCCTGGGCCCCAACGGCGTCAACGCCGACGGCACCCTCGACCATCTGCTCGAGGCCGGCACCAAGGCGTTCGCGGGCCAGGGCGCCAAGGGCAACCAGATGATCCGCGACCTCGCCGACGCGGCACAGACCTTCGGCGACGGCGCCGGTCCGCTCTTCGAGTCCGTCACCCAGCTGGCGCGGTTCACCACGACCCTCGCCGAGAACGACTCGCTGGTCCGGGCCTTCATGCAGGACCTCACCGGCGTCTCGGCCATGCTCGCCGAGGAGAGCGACGAGCTGCAGCGGGCCGTGGCTGCCGTCGCCAAGGCGGTCGGCAGCGTGAAGGGCTTCGTCCGCGACAACCGGGACGCCTTCGTCGCCGACGTCCGCAAGCTCACCGAGGTGATGAGCACCATCGCCTCCGAGAAGGAGAACATCGAGACCGCGGTGAAGGTCGCGCCGGTCGCGATGGGCAACCTCGCCATGGGCTTCGACCACGTCAGTGGCAGCCAGAACTCCCGGATGGCCATCGGCGGACTGGTCTGGGACGTCGACGGCGTGGTCTGTGCGTTCATCCAGCAGCACCCGGCGATGCCGGCGGCGCTCAAGGACACCGCCTGCGACCTGATCGAGAAGCTGATCGAGCCGATCCTGACCAAGCTGCCCTGGCTGCCGCCCGAGTTCAAGAGCTATCTGCCCCGGCAGGCCGCCACGAAGGACGGCGTCCAGGTGCCCGACGTGTCGGACGTCTCCTACTCCACCGGCGAGGACGCCTCGGTCCTGACCCTGCTCGGAGGTGCCTCGTGACCGGCTCCCGGACCGTCCGGCGCAGGTCGTGGCGCGGCGTCGTCGCCCTCCTGCTCGGCACCACCCTGCTCGCCGGCTGTAGCAGCTTCGACGGCGCCTACGACCTGCCGCTGCCCGGGCACCCCGTCGACGCCGACGAGGCGTTCGAGGTGACGGCCTACTTCCGCGACGTCCTCAACGTCGTCCCCCGCTCGCCGGTCATGGTCGACGACGTGGTGATCGGCGAGGTGACCGAGGTCGAGCGGGCCGGGTGGAACGCGAAGGTGACCCTGCGGCTGCGCGATGACGTCAAGCTGCCCGACAACGCGATCGCCGACATCCGCCAGGTCTCCCTGCTCGGGGAGAAGTACGTCGCCCTCGAGGCGCCCGAGCAGGAGACGCCGACCGGGAGGCTGGGGGAGGGTGACGAGATCGCCCTGGCCAAGACCGGCCGCAACCCCGAGGTCGAGGAGGTCCTCGGCGCGCTGTCCTTCCTGCTCAGCGGTGGCGGCGTGGCCCAGCTCGGCACCATCACCCGGGAGGCGAACCTGGTCATGTCCGGGCGTGAGGACCGGCTGCGCAACCTGCTCTCGTCACTGGACTCGGTGGTCGGGACCATCGACCAGCAGAAGCTCGACATCATCCAGGCGCTGGAGTCGCTCAACAACCTGACCTCGACGCTCAATGCGGAGAAGAAGACGATCGGCGACGCGCTCGACGCCGTCGGTCCCGCCGTCGAGGTGCTCGCTGCGCAGCACGACGAGCTGATCCAGATGCTCGGCTCCCTCGACCAGCTCGGCAAGGTCGGCACCCGGGTGATCAACGCGAGCAAGGAGGACGTGCTCCGGATCCTGGAGGACCTCAGCCCGATCCTGCGCCGGCTGACCGAGGCCGACGAACAGCTCGCGCCCGGGCTCAACCTGCTGGTCAGCTTCCCGTTCCCGCAGGCGGCCAACAACATCGTGCAGGGCGACTACGCCGACACGATCATCCGGGCCGACCTCGACTTCGCGAACCTGTACAAGACGCTGGGCCTTCCCGAGATCCAGCTGCCCGATCTCGGCGAGGTCCTCGATCAGGTGGGCAAGTGCCTCAAGAGCGGCAGCCTGACCAGCGCCGCCTGCCTGAAGGTGCTCAGCGACGTCAACCTGCTCGCCGACCTGCAGACCAAGTGTCAGGACCCGGCCATCAAGAACAGCCCGGTCTGCAAGCTGCTCACCTCCCTGCCGAACCTCGACCTCGGTGGCCTGCTCGGCGGCTCCAACGGGCTGCTCGGCCCGAACGGGCCGCTCGGCGGCCTGCTCAAGGGCCTGACCGGAGCGCGACCGTCGGCACACCGGACCTCGACCACCGACCTGCTGGGCGGAGGCGTGCTGTCATGAGCAGGGGAGTGCGGATCCGGCTGATGGCGTTCGTGGCGCTGAGCGCCATCGGCATCATCTACGTCGGCGCGACCTATCTCGGCGTCGTCGACCGGATCACCGGCCGCGGCATCACCGTGACGGCGAGCCTGCCCGGTTCCGGGGGGCTCTTCGAGGGCAGCGAGGTGACCTATCGCGGGGTCAAGATCGGCCGGGTCTCGAAGATGGACACGACCGACGACGGCGTCGACCTGACCCTCGATCTCGAGGAGAGGACCCGGCTGCCGCTGGACTCGCGGCTCTACGTCCACAACCTCTCGGCCGTCGGTGAGCAGTACCTCGACTTCCAGCCCGCCGATGTCGCGGGTCCCTATGCGAAGGATGGCTCGACCTTCGTCGGCGACGAGCGTTCGCTACCGGTCGACGAGGGCGACCTGCTCGTGGATCTCAACCGGTTCGTCGGCTCGGTCGACAAGGAGAGCCTGGCGAAGGTCGTCGAGGAGCTCGGGCTGATGTTCACCGACACCGGCGCCGACCTGCAGCGCCTCCTCGACGGCGGCTCGGCGTTCATCGCCGAGGCCGGTGCGCACACCGAGGAGACCATCCGGCTGCTCGACAGCGGTCTCGCGGTCCTGAAGACCCAGCAGGGACAGAAGGAGAACATCCGTCGCTTCGCGGCCGATCTCAACACGATCACCACCGCGCTGCGCGGCAGCGACGGCGACCTGCGCACCGTGCTCAGTGTGACTCCCGGTGCCGCCCGGGCGGTGACCAAGCTGCTCCAGGAGCTGGAGCCGACGATCCCGGTGCTGCTCAGCGACCTGATCACCGTCGACCAGGTGCTGCTCAGCGAGCTCGACGGCATCGAGCAGCTGCTCGTCACCTACCCGGCGCTGATCGCGGGCGGGCCGACCGGCAGCACCTCCGACGGCTGGGGACATGTCAACCTCCAGTTCGACTACAGCGTCCCGCCCTGCACCCAGGGCTACGTTCCGCCGTCGGAGTGGCGCTCCACGCAGGACCTGACCGACGCCAAGCCGGCGGACGTCAACTGCACGGCGGGGCCGCCGTACGTCATGCGCGGCAGCAAGTACGCGCCGGGCAACCGGAAGAACCGGGCCTCGCCCGGTCGCGTCTACAGTGGCACCTACGATCCGTCCACCGGCCAGGTGCCGGGGCTGGTCGACACCGCGGGGAACCCGGTCGAGCTGCGGCAGCCGGAGGACCTGTCCGTCCTGGGAGGGGATGCGTGGAAGTGGCTGTTGGTGGGTCCGGTGGCGAGCAGGTGAGCGACGAGCGGAGCCGGGTCCGCCTCAATGTCGCCCTGTACGCCGCCACGGTGGTGTGCGGCTGCGTCGCACTGCTCCTCCTCTACCTCCACGTGAGCACCTCCGACAACGAGGTCAACGGCACCGACGTGGTGCCGGGCGCCGGCCGGGACGTCGGCCGGGGCACGATCGAGGCGGTCCGGCTCGCGAACGACACCGAGCAGGAGCGCACGGCCGCCCAGCTCGACGCCGCGACGAAGATGGTCACCGCCTTCGTGAACTTCGACTACCAGGAGCCGAAGAGCACCATCGAGGCGGTCAAGTCGATGGCCACCGGCACCTTCCTCTCCCAGTACTCCCAAGGCGCGAAGGACCTTGAGAAGCTCGCGGCCGAGGCCCAGTCCGACATGGTCGCCGAGGTGGTCTGGGCCGGGCTGGTCGCCGGCGACGAGGACACCGCGACCGCCATCGTCGCGACCAGCGGCACGGTCCGGAACAAGACGACGGACTTCCAGCCCGAGGCCCGCAACTACCGGATCCAGCTCGAGCTGGTGCTGGAGGACGGTCGCTGGCTGACCAAGGACCTCCAGTACGTCGCGCTGGGCTGATGCTGCGCAGGATGAGGAAGAGATGAGTCGCCCCACCCCCCGCAAGCCCGCCAGCTCGCGCGGCCAGACGCCCCGGCCGCGCCGGATCGCGGGCCGCCCGGACACCACCCGCGCGACCTCGTCGGAGACCGGCGACGTGACGGACGACCCGATCGATGCGCCGGTCGATGTGCCGGTCGATGTGCCGGTCGAGCTGTCCGTGGAACCGCCGGCGGATCCGGACGATCGCGCTGCCGGGCTGCTGGCCCGCCCGCGCACCACCCGGGTGCTGATCGCGGTGCTCGCCCTGGTCACCTTGGCCTTGGTCGCCGAGTTCGCGCTGCTGCTGGTCGACCGCTTCGGCGACGACGACGAGCCGTCCACGCGGGTCAGCGACGCCAGCGGCCTGAGCGTCCCGAAGGGACGGCCGGTGGTGATCCCCGCACTCCAGTGGCGCGACGGCGTCGAGGCCGCCGCGAAGGCGGCCCAGGAGCTGGTCTCTGTCGACTACGGGAAGTACGACGAGGAGGTCGCCCGCGCCGTCGAGCTCACCACGGACCGCTACGAGCAGGACTACCTCAAGACGATCGGCGACGTGAAGGAGCAGGGCATCGCCCAGAAGCTCGTCGTCCAGGCCAGCGTCGTCGCGCAAGGGGTCGTGCGCGCCAACCGCACCCGGCTCGAGGCGCTGGTGTTCCTCAACCAGGTGGTCCAGCGCGAGCGTGACGGCAAGCCGGAGACGGTGGTGACGCCGTACCGGGTGCTCGTCACGATGGTCAACACCGACCACGGGTGGCTCGTCGACCGGCTCGACACCGACGACCCGTCGGCCACGCCCGCTCCCGAGGCGCCGGGCGGGGACGCGCCGAGCCAGGACCCGACAGAGCAAGACAAGACCGAGTAGTCGTGTCTCCCACGCCCCCGCCTGCTACGCGACGTTTCCGACTCGATCTGGCCGCGTTGGCGTCGCTCGACGTGCGATCCAGCATGCCGTCGCTCCGCCGCCTTGCCAGATCGGCCGGAAACGCCGCTCGCTACGACGGCGACGTGCGAGACACGACTAGCTAGAACACGTTACAGTTCCGTCGTGGCCACCCCAGGAGAGAGCATCGTCGACTGCGATCTGGCCGTGGTGGGCGCGGGCCCGACCGGTCTGTTCGCCACCTACTATGCAGGATTCCGCGGGATGCGGGTAGCACTGATCGACTCGCTGCCCGAGCTCGGCGGCCAGATCACCGCCATGTACCCCGAGAAGGCGATCCTCGACGTCGCCGGCTTCCCGAGCGTCAAGGGCAGGGATCTGGTCGAGGGCCTCGCCGCCCAGGCGCTCAGCGCCAAGCCCGAGCAGCTGCTCGGCCGCACCGCCACCGACCTCGCCGTCGACGACGACGGTCTCACCCTGCGCCTCGACGACGGCATCGACGTGCGCGCCAAGGCGCTGGTCATCACCGCGGGCATCGGCAAGTTCAGTCCGCGCCCGCTGCCCGCGGCGGAGGGTTGGGTCGGGCGTGGCGTGGAGTTCTTCGTCCCCGGCTTCGAGCCCTACCGCGACCAGGACGTGGTCATCGTCGGCGGCGGCGACAGCGCCTTCGATTGGGCCGTGCACCTGGAGCCGGTCGCCCGCTCGGTGACGCTCGTGCACCGGCGCGACGCCTTCCGGGCGCACCAGCGCACCGTCGAGCAGGTCCAGGCGTCCTCGGTCAGGATCGTCACCAAGGCCGAGGTCGCCGCGCTCCGCGACGCCGACGGCGGGAGCGCGGGTCCGCTCGCCGAGGTCGAGCTGAGCGTCGACGGCGAGTCGCAGCGGCTCCCCGCCCAGGCCGTGGTCGCCGCGCTCGGCTTCATCGCCGATCTCGGACCGCTGCAGCAGTGGGGTCTGGAGACCCACCGCCGCCATATCGTCGTCGACCCGTCGATGCGGACCACGCTCCCGCGCGTGTTCGCCGCGGGCGACATCACCGAGTACGCCGGCAAGGTCCGGCTGATCGCGGTCGGCTTCGGCGAGGCCGCGACCGCCGTCAACAACGCGGCCGTGGTCATCGACCCGACCGCTCACGTGTTCCCCGGACACTCCTCGGAAGGGAGCTGAGCATGAGCGCCGGTCGCGACCAGGTCAAGCTGACCGAGGAGGAGGTGCAGGGCCTGCTCGAGGAGAACCTCAAGGTCCAGGTCGCGGCCAATGGCCGCGACGGCTTCCCGCATCTCACCACGCTCTTCTACGACCTCCAGGACGGCCGGATCGTGTTCTGGACCTACGGCCGCAGCCAGAAGATCCTCAACCTCGAGCGGGATCCGCGGGTGACCGCGCTGGTCGAGGACGGCACCGACTACTTCGAGCTGCGCGGCGTCTCCATCGAGGGCCGCGCCGAGATCGTGCGCGAGCACGACCGGATCCTCGAGATCGGCAAGGCCGTGTCCGTGCGGATGTTCGGCGTCGACTCGTTCGAGGCGCTCGGCGAGATCGGCGCGCAGACGGTCGAGAAGCAGGCGACCAAGCGGGTCGGCGTGATCATCCATCCCGACCGCGTGGCGTCCTGGGACCACCGGAAGATGACGTGAAAGGCAGCATGTCCATGAAGATCAAGGTCGACTTCGACCTGTGCGAGTCCAACGGCCTGTGCGAGGCGATGGCGCCCGAGGTGTTCGAGCTGGACGACGACGACTTCCTGCAGCTCCACACCGAGCACACGACCGACGAGAACCTCGAGAACGTCAAGCGCGCCGTCGCGGCCTGCCCGCGCGCCGCGATCACGCTGGTGGAGGAGTGAGCATGGAGGCGACGACGTCGCTCGACGGCAAGGTCGCGATCGTCACCGGCGCCGGTGCCGGCCTGGGCCGCGCGGAGGCGGTCGCGCTGGCCCGGGCCGGGGCCCGGGTGGTGGTCAACGACCTGCCGGGAGCCGGGGACGACGCGGTCGAGGAGATCCGCTCGCTCGGCGGCCAGGCGGTCGTCGTACCGGGCGACGTGAGCGAGCGGGCCACGGCCGACGCGATGGTCGCGGCCGCGGTCGAGCTCGGTGGGCTCGACATCGTCGTCAACAACGCGGGCATGACCCGCGACCGGATGCTCTTCAACCTCGGCGACGACGAGTGGGACGCGGTCATCGCGGTCCACCTGCGCGGCCACTTCCTGCTCTCGCGCAATGCCGCGGCCTACTGGCGCGGCAGGGCCAAGGAGAGCGAGTCGGGCACCGTCTACGGCAGCATCGTCAACACCGCCTCCGAGGCGTTCCTCGGTGGCTCGCCGGGCCAGGCCAACTACGCCGCCGCCAAGGCCGGCATCGCCGCGCTCACGCTGTCGACGGCCCGCGGGTTGTCCCGCATCGGCGTGCGGGCCAACGCGATCTGCCCCCGCGCCCGGACCGCGATGACGGCCGAGGTCTTCGGCGAGGACCGGTCCGGCCAGGCGGTCGACCCGTACTCGGCCGACCACGTCGCGCCGCTGGTCGCCTACCTCGCCTCGCCTGCCGCCGAGCGGATCACCGGCCAGGTCTTCGTCGTGTACGGCGGCATGGTCGCCCTCGTGGCCGCCCCTGTCGTGGAGCAGCGCTTCGACGCCGCCGGAGACCTGTGGACCGGCGACGACCTCGACAAGCAGCTCGGTGGCTTCTTCGCCGACCGCGACCCCCACGTCGGCTTCGCCGCCGACTCGATCATGAGGCTGAGTGTGTGATGGGACGTCTGGACAGCAAGGTCGCGATCGTCACCGGAGCCGCGATGGGCCAGGGCGCCGAGATCGCACGGGCCTATGTCTCCGAGGGGGCCCACGTCGTCATCGCCGACGTCGCCAAGGAGCAGGGCCAGGCGCTGGCCGACGAGCTGGGCGACGCCGCTCACTTCGTGCACCACGACGTCGGCGACGCAGCCTCCTGGGCGAGCGTCGTCGACGACGCGAACGCCCGCTTCGGGGCGGTGAACGTGCTCGCCAACAACGCCGGCATCCTGCGGTTCGGCGACATCGAGCGGATGCCCGCCGAGGAGGTCGAGCTGCTGTGGCGGGTCAACCAGCTCGGGTGCTTCCTCGGGATGCAGGCGGTGACCCGAACGATGCGCAAGAACGGCGGCGGCTCGATCATCAACGCCTCGTCGGTCGAGGGACTGGCCGGCATGCCGTCGTGCACGGCGTATGCCGCCACCAAGTGGGCGATCCGCGGCATGACCAAGTGCGCGGCGATGGAGCTCGGCCCCAAGGGGATCCGGGTCAACTCGGTGCATCCCGGGATGATCGACACCCCGATGACCCGGGTCCACGGCGGCGACGCCGCGATGGAGTTCGGCGCCAGCAAGGTGCCGCTGCGCCGGGTCGGCACGCCGGAGGACATCGCGCCGGTCTACGTCTTCCTGGCCAGCGACGAGTCGTCGTACATCAACGGCGCCGAGATCGCCGTCGACGGCGGCGTCACCTCCACCCATGCGTTCGGGGCCTGAGTCTTGTCAGTCGCGCAGGATGAGGCCGACCGCGGTCTCCATGTGCGCCGCGGTCTCCGCCGCCGTGGAGCGGCCGGTCACCCAGGCCACCAGCGCGGAGAGCCACACGTCGCCGATGACGCGCGCGATGGCGACGTCCTGGTCGGTCAGCGCGCCCTCGTCCGGGACGCCGCCGTGCATCGCGTGGGTCACGATCGAGGTCATCGCCATGCCGACGACGTGGATCTCGTTGGTGACGCTGCTGTCGGCGAACATGAAGGCGCGGGTGAGCGCCTCGGTCAGCTTGGGGTCGCCCTGCATGCCGCGGGCCATCCGCTTGAGGACGTACAGCACCCGCTCGGCCTGCGTGTCGCCCGGGATCTCGCGCTCGCCGAGACGGGCCGAGGCCTCGTCGAACTGGCGGCCGAGGGCCGAGACCAGCAGGTGGATCTTCGAGGGGAAGTAGCGGTACAGCGTGCCGAGGGCCACGTCGGCCCGCTCGGCGACCGCGCGCATCTGGACGGCGTCGAAGCCGCCGGACTTGGCGAGGTCGTAGGTCGCGTCGAGGATTCGCTTGCGGCGCTCCCGCTGTGCGGCCGATCCGAGATCGTCGGACGTGGACGGGTTCGCGATGGTCACGAGAGGTCCCCCTGCGGTGCTGTGAAGAGTCGGGTCGATATGGACCCAGTGGATAGGCTACCGGCAAGTAGCGCATAATTTGGAACACGTTCCACTACGTTTCGTTTCGGACTGCTCCCCGGGAGCAAGGCTTGGGGAGAGGTACCTGTGCGGATCGCGATGCTTTCCTACCGCAGCAAGACCCACGTCGGGGGGCAGGGTGTCTACCTGCGCCACCTGAGCCGTGAGCTCACCCGGCTGGGGCACACCGTCGAGGTGTTCTCCGGCCAGCCCTATCCGGCGCTCGACGAGGGCGTCACGCTGACCAAGGTCCCCAGCCTCGACCTCTATCGCGAGCCGGATCCGTTCCGGGTGCCCAGGCTGCGCGAGTTCCGCGACCTGATCGACGTCCAGGAGTTCGCGATCATGTGCCTGGCGGGGTTCCCCGAGCCGCGCACCTTCGCGCGCCGGATCGTCAAGGTGCTCGCGCAGCGCCGCGGTGACTTCGACGTCGTGCACGACAACCAGGTGCTGGGCCACGGGATGCTCGACGTCGAGGCGGCCGTCGGCGCCCCGATGCTGACCACGATCCACCACCCGATCACCTTCGACCGGAGGATCGATCTCGCGCAGACCCGCAACCCCTGGCGGAAGTTCACCCTGCGGCGTTGGTACGGCTTCCTACGGATGCAGGCGCACGTCGCACGCCGGGCCCGCTGGATCCTCACGCCGTCGGAGGCGTCCAAGCGCGACATCGCCCGCGACTTCGACGTCGACCCGGCGAGGATGCAGGTCATCCTGCTCGGTGTCGACGA
The DNA here is from genome assembly GCA_029961745.1 of Nocardioides sp. L-11A. Taxonomy (NCBI): domain Bacteria; kingdom Bacillati; phylum Actinomycetota; class Actinomycetes; order Propionibacteriales; family Nocardioidaceae; genus Nocardioides; species Nocardioides sp. L-11A. The sequence continues at coordinate 3,147,681 of CP124680.1, read as the reverse complement.
CAACTTCGTGCCGCCCAGCAAGCCGCGGGTGCCGGGCCGGATCATGGCGATGGCCAGCGCGGATGCCCCGATGAAGGGCGTCGCCACGCTGCTCGAGGCGTTCGCCAAGTTGCGCACCGAGCGCGACGTCGAGCTGGTCCTGGTGACCCGCCCCGCGCCGGGTGGTCGCACCGAGAAGCTGATCGAGAAGCTCGGCATCGGCGACGCCGTCCGCTTCGCCCACGGGCTGACCGACGACGAGCTGGTCGAGCTGATGGGCTCGGCCGAGGTCGCCTGCGTCCCGTCGCTCTACGAGGGCTTCTCGCTGCCGACCGCGGAGATGATGGCGTGCGCGACGCCGCTCATCGTGTCGCGCGCCGGTGCGATCCCCGAGGTGGTCGGCGAGGACGGCGAGTGCGCCGACCTGGTCGCCCCCGGCGACGTCGGTGAGCTGCTGCACGCCCTGGAGCGGATGCTCGATGACCCCGAGCGCCGCGCGCGGATGGGTGCTGCCGGCCGCCGACGGGTCGAGGAGCAGTTCAGCTGGAAGGCCGTGGCCGTCAAGGTCGCCGCGGCGTACGACAAGGTCATCGCGGACCACGCCGCCGAGGCCGCGGAGAAGGGGAACTGAGGACATGCTGACCGTTGACTTCGACCGTCTCGGCCTGCGGGCCGGCGACCGCGTCCTCGACATGGGCGCTGGTGCCGGTCGGCACAGTTTCGAGATGTACCGCCGCGGCGCCGACGTGATCGCCTTCGACCTCGACGCCGAGGAGCTGGAGGGCGTCCGCGACCTGTTCGTCGCGATGAAGGAGGCCGGCGAGGTGCCCGAGGGCGCGGAGGCCGACGTCAAGCAGGGCGATGCGCTCGCGCTCCCGTTCGCCGACGGCGAGTTCGACCGGGTCGTGTGCTCCGAGGTGCTCGAGCACATCCACGACGACGTCGCCGCGATCCGGGAGCTGATCCGGGTGCTGCGCCCGGGCGGCACCCTCGCGGTGACCGTGCCCCGGTGGCTGCCCGAGGTCATCAACTGGCGACTCTCGGCCGACTATCACCATGCCGCGGGCGGCCACATCCGGATCTACACCGACCACGAGCTGGTCGACAAGATCACCAAGGGCGGTCGCTCCAACGACGGCACGCCGGGCGAGGCGATGCTGTTCGAGGGCAAGAGCTATACCCACGGCCTGCACGCGCCGTACTGGTGGATCAAGTGCGCCGTCGGCGTCGAGAACGACACCCACCCGCTCGCGAAGGCCTACCACAAGCTCCTGGTCTGGGAGATCATGAAGCAGCCCACGGCGCTCCGGCTCGCCGGCAAGGTCCTCGACCCGATGATCGGCAAGTCCATGGTCCTCTACTTCCGCAAGCCGGACGACGCATGACGGCGGTCCCCGAGGTCGCCCTCTCGCGGCTGCCGTACGTCGACGGAGTTCTCACCGCCCAGGAGGTCGCCGACACCGCGGCCGCCATCGCGGCGATGCAGGAGCCGTGGGGCGCCGTGCCGTGGACGACGGGTGAGCACGTCGACATCTGGAACCACGTCGAGGCTGCGATGGCGATGCTGGTCGGCGGCCAGGTCGAGGCCGCCGAGCGCGCCTACGCCTGGGTGCCGACGATGCAGCGCGCCGACGGCTCGTGGCCGATGAAGATCGTCGGTGGCGAGCCGGCGGACGAGCGCGGCGAGGTCAACATGTCGGCGTACTTCGCGGTGGGCCTGTGGCACCACTGGCTGGTACGCCGCGACATCCGCTTCGTCGAGCGCTACTGGCCCTCGGTCCGGGCCGGTCTCGACTTCGTCGTCTCGCTGCAGCAGCCCTTCGGCGGCATCCGCTGGACGCCGGTCGATGACTTCTGCCTGCTCACCGGCAACTCCAGCATCTACCACTCGCTGCGCGCCGGCGTCGCCCTCGCCGACCTGATGGACGACCCCCAGCCCGAGTGGGAGCTGGCGGGCGGCCGGCTCGGCCACGCGGTGCGCACCCACGCGGACAGGTTCGCGGACAAGTCGACGTACTCCATGGACTGGTACTACCCGGTCCTCGGGGGCCCGGTCCGCGGCGAGGCGGCGCTCGCCCTGCTGGAGCGGCGCTGGGACGACTTCGTGGTCCCGGGGCTCGGCATCCACTGCGTCGACACCAATCCCTGGGTCACCGGTGCCGAGACCTGCGAGCTGGCGATGGCCCTCGATGTCATCGGCGACTCCGCGTCGCGCCGCCGCGCCCTGCGCCTGGTCGCCGACATGCAGCACCTGCGCGAGTCCGACGGGCGCTACTGGACCGGTTGGGTCTACGCCGACCCCGCGCGTCCCGCCCCCGACGACGAGCCGCGCGACGTGCACTGGCCGCACGAGCACACGACGTACACGGCGGCGGCTGTGCTCCTCGCCGTCGACGCCCTGGGGGAGACCTACGGCCATGCGACCCCGGGGTCCGGGATCATGCGCGGCACCTCGCTCGCCCCCCATTTCGAGGAGATCGCGCTGGAGTGCGAGTGCGCCTCAGAGCGGGTCGCCCGCTGAACCCTGGGTGCGCTGCAGGACGCGCAGGGAGCCCTGGACGGCGACCTCGCTGAACGCGCCGCTGGCCAGCGCGGGCAGGTAGATCAGCTCGTACGGCGGCCGCCCACCGTCCGCGGGGTCGGGGAAGACGTCGTGGACGGCGAGGTAGCCGCCGGTGTCGACCCAATGCGCCCAGCCCGCGAAGTCGTCGCGGGCAGGCTGCTCGCCGTGGCCGCCGTCGATGAAGAGCAGGGAGAGCGGCGTGCGCCAGTGGGCGGCGACGGTCCTGGACTGGCCGACGACCGCGATCACGTGGTCCTCCAGCCCAGCCCGCGCGATGTTCTTGCGAAACTGCCCCAGCGTGTCCATGAGGCCGAACTCGGGGTCCACGACGCTGGCGTCGTGGTGCTCCCATCCGGCCTGGTTCTCCTCGGAGCCGCGGTGGTGGTCGACGGTGAAGACCACAGCGGTGGCACCGGTCGCTCGGGACACCCGCTGCGCGGCCGCACCGAGGTAGATGCCGGACTTGCCGCAGTAGGTGCCGATCTCGAGGCCCGGCCCGTGGGGCAGCCGCTCGAGCGCGATCCGGAAGAGCAGATCGCCCTCGTCGCCGGGCATGAAGCCCTTCGCGGCACGGGCGAGATCCAGCAGGTCGGACGGCATCTGGTCCGGGGCGGTGTCGGGCACCCCGTCACTCTAGTAGAGTTAGAACGCGTTCTAGTTTTCGTACGGCGGGAGAGCATCAATGTCGATCGGCATCACCGACGAGCAGGTCGAGCTCGCCAACAGCCTGCGCAAGTGGGCCGCGAGCCTGTCCCCGCTCGCGGCCGTGCGGACCGCCGAGGGCGAGACCGCCGCGGACTTCGCGGCGACCTGGTCGGCCGCCGAGGAGATGGGCGTCGCCGCGATCGCGGTCGCCGAGTCCGGAGGGGGCGGCGGGGGCACCGTGCTCGACCAGGCGGTCGCGCTCGAGGCCTGCGCCCACGAACTCGTGCCCGGGGGGCTCCTCGGTGCCGCGGTCGGCTCGCTGCTGACCGGCCGTCCGGGCCGGTACGGCGTGCAGGTGCATCCCGCCGGTGCGGTCTGGGACGGCGGCGCGGCCCGCGAGCTGCTGCTCCTCGACGCCGGGGAGGGTGTGGAGGTCGTCCCGGAGCAGGGCATCGATCTCAGCGCCCGGCATGCCCGGATCGTCGGCGCCGCCGTGGGTGCGCCCGACGAGCGCCGCCACCGGCTCGCGGTCACCCTCGCTGCTGCCGAGGCCGCGGGCGTCACCCGCTGGTGCCTGGAGACCGCGGTCGACTACGCCAAGGTCCGCGAGCAGTTCGGCCAGCGGATCGGTGCCTTCCAGGCCATCAAGCACTTGTGCGCCCAGATGCTCGAGACGGCGGAGGCGGTGACCGCCGCGGCCTGGGACGCCGCCGCGGCCGCCCCGGCGCCGGATGCGGGGGACAGCGAGCAGGATCAGTGGGCCTTCGCCGTCGACGTCGCGCAGGCCGTCTGCTTCGACGGCGCCGTGGAGGTCGCGAAGTCGTGCATCCAGGTGCTCGGCGGGATCGGGTTCACCCACGAGCACGATGCCCATCTCTATCTCCGCCGTGCGTTGACCCTGCGGGCACTCGTGGGCTCCGCCGACGCCGCTGCCGAGCGGGTGACCGCCGCTGCCGTGGCCGGCGTACGCCGCCGGGTGGATGTCGACCTCGAGGGCCGCGACGCCGCGGTCCGCGCCGAGGCCCGGGCCACCGCCGAGCGGATCGCCGCCCTGCCGCGGGCGGAGCAGCGCGCGGCCCTGGTCGACGTCGGCTACCTGACCCCGCACTGGCCGGCGCCCTACGGCCTGGGTGCGGACCCGACGCTGCAGATCGTCATCGACCAGGAGTTGGGTCGTGCGGGCGTGGTCCGTCCGGACCTGGTCATCGCCGGCTGGGCGGTGCCGACGATCCTCGGCCACGGCACCGACGCCCAGCGCGAGCGCTACGTCCGGGCCTCGCTGCTGGGCGAGCTCACCTGGTGCCAGCTGTTCTCCGAGCCGGGTTCGGGGTCCGACCTCGCCTCACTGCGCACCCGCGCGGTCCGGGTCGAGGGCGGCTGGTCGCTGACCGGCCAGAAGGTGTGGACGTCGGTGGCCGAGCGCGCCGACTGGGGGATCTGTCTGGCCCGCACCGACGCCGACGTGCCGCAGCACAAGGGGATCACCTACTTCCTCGTCGACATGCGCTCCGCGGGCATCGAGGTGCGCCCGCTGCGCGAGATCACCGGTGAGGCGCTGTTCAACGAGGTCTTCCTCGACGACGTCTTCGTTCCCGACGAGTGCGTCGTCGCCGAGCCGGGCGACGGCTGGCGGCTGGCCCGCACGACGCTCGCCAACGAGCGCGTCGCGATGGCGAGCGCCCGGCTGACCAAGAGCGTCGAGCGGGCCGTCGAGCTGGCCGCCACCCGCGACCTCGGTCCGGTCGAGCGGGTCGCGGTCGGTCACCAGGTCGCCCTCGCCACCGTCTGTGCGCTGCTCGGCGTCCGCACCACGCTGCGTGCCCTGGGCGGCCACGGCCCCGGAGCCGAGTCGAGCGTCGCCAAGCTGCTCGGCGTCCGCAGTCGTCAGGACTCCTCCGAGCTCGTGGTCCGGCTCCAGGGGGATGACCTCGCCCTGCTCGGCGCCCTCGCCAAGGAGTCCGGCGACCCGCTGACCGCCGACGTCTGGGAGCAGCTCAACACCCGCTGCCTCTCCATCGCCGGCGGGACGACGCAGATCCTGCGCAATGTCGCCGGCGAGCGGATCCTCGGCCTGCCGCGCTGAATGTCGCTGGGTGCGGGCCGAGCACGTGCTGGGCCCGGTCAGGCCGCCGGTGGCAGACGCTTCAGGATCTCGGCGAGCTGTCGGCCGTGCTCGACGAGGGTCTTGTCGATCGAGGTGACCTTGTCTTCGATCACGGTGATCTTGTCTTCGATCACGGTGATCTTGTCTTCGATCACGGTGATCTTGTCTTCGATCACGGTGATCTTGTCTTCGATCACGGTGATCTTGTCTTCGATCACGGTGATCTTGTCTTCGATCACGGTGATCTTGTTCTCGATCACGGTGATCTTGTCTTCGATCACGGCGATCCTGCGGCCCTGCTCGGTCAGCAGGCCGTAGAGCGCGACGACGTCGTTGGTGTTGCGCTCGACGCGGAGCTCGAGGTCGGGATTCGGCGTGGGCATCGTTCCTCCGAGGTGGACGGGTACGGCGACCCTAGGCCGCGCTCGGCTCTCACGCCAGCGCTTCATCCGCGCCTGTGGACGACTGCGCTCGCCGCCACCTGTTCCAGTGCCAGTGCAGGAACCGGTCGGTGGCGCGGACCAGGTGCTGGGAGCGGATCGAGGGGAAGATGTCGAAGGCGTGCTGGGCGCCCGGCAGCTCGGCATAGGTCACCGTCCGCCTCGATGTCGAGCGCAGCGCCGCGACGAAGGCGCGGGCCTGTCCCGGGTCGACCAGGGTGTCGCGCGACCCGTGGATGACGAAGAAGTCGGGAGCCTCGGGAGTCACGCGCAGCAGCGGACTGGCCTGTTCGAAGACGGTGCGCTCCGAGCGCGGCGAGCGCTTGAACACGAGGGGAGCGAGGAACTTGTCCCGCATCAGCTCGGCGGTGCGCAGGCCGCTGGCACCGGCCAGATCGTAGACGCCGTAGTAGGGGACGGCCGCCTGGACGCTGGTGTCAGCGGACTCGAAGCCGGGCTGGAACTCCGGCGCGTTCGGCGTCACCGCGGCGAGGGCGGTGAGGTGGCCGCCCGCGGAGCCGCCGGTGATCGCGAGATAGTCGGGATCGCCGCCGTACTCGGTGATATGGGCCTTGATCCATGCGATCGCGGCCTTCACGTCGACGATCTGTGCCGGCCACGGGTCACGGGGCGCGAGGCGGTAGTTGATCGCGACGCAGACCCAGCCCTTGGCGGCCAGGTGCTGCATGAGGGGCAGGCCCTGCTGGTCCTTGTTGCCGATCGTCCACCCGCCGCCGTGCACCTGGAGCAGCACCGGCGCCCCGGCGGCGGGGGTGACCTCGGAGGTGTAGACGTCGAGCAGCCCCCGCCGCCCGTACGGCGCGAAGGGGATGTCGCGGTGCACCTCGACGCCCGCCCTGCGCGCCGCGGCCCGGAAGGCGAAGGGGTTGGCGATCCGCCGCCAGGGGGTGGCCAGCTCGGCCGGCGTGGGCTTCGCGTCGAGTTGCTCGACGTAGTCGACGCCGAGGCCCTCGACCAGTGCGTCCTCGGCATCGATGACGGCCCGACGGCTCTGGGCTATCAGGAAGGCCAGCCCGGCGGAGGACAGGGCGGCCAGGGCGAGTCCTCGCGGGTCGCGCCGTGTCCCGCGGCTGTGCGCGAGCGCGTCCGCGGCCGTGAGTCCCAGGACCTGGGGGGCGAGCTCGCCGGTGAGCCAGCCGGCGAAGAAGGCGGGGATCCCGGTTCGGAAGCCGGGGAGCGGGCGGATGGCGTTGGCGGTCAGCGCCGCCGTGACGAGCTGGCGACGTGCGAATCCCATGACGCGAGGGTATCCGGCTCGTTGTGAGAAACTGGTACTCGTTCTAGTTTTCCATGGGGGTTGGCGGATGGATCGGCTGTCGGGACTGGATGCGAGCTTCCTCTACCTGGAGACGCCCGCCCAGTTGATGCACGTGTGTGCGGTGATGGTGCTGGACCCGGCCACCATGACCGGGCCCTACTCCTTCGCCACGCTGCAGCGCGAGATCGACCTCCGGGTCCGCGACGTGCCCGCCTTCACCCGCAAGGTGCGCGGTGTCCCGCTCGGCCTCGACCACCCGGTCTGGGTGCGCGACCAGGCCTTCGACATCGAGCGCCACGTCCACCGCCTGGGACTGCCGACGCCGGGCGGCTATGCGGAGCTGATGGACCTGTGCGCCCACCTCGCCTCGCTGCCGCTCGACCGGTCGCGCCCCCTGTGGGAGATGTGGGTGGTCGAGGGCTACCGCACCGACGAGGGCGAGGAGAAGGTCGTCGTCTTCGCCAAGATGCACCACGCCACGGTCGACGGCGTGTCCGGGTCGAACCTGATCTCCCACCTGTGCTCCCTGGAGCCCGACGCGCCGCCGATGGTCGTCGAGCAGCAGACGCATCCGCGCGATCCGGGCCGGGGCGAGCTCCTCGGCCGTGCCGTCGTCGGTACGGCGGCCCGGCCGGTCACGCTGGTCAAGGTGCTCAAGCCGTCGGCGCAGCTGATCACCAGGAGCATCGGCCGAGCCCGGCAGGGGACGGCGATGGCGGCGCCCTTCTCCGCGCCGCGGACCTCGTTCAACGGCACCATCACCTCGCACCGCTCGATCGCGATGGCCGACCTCGACCTCGAGGAGATCCGCCGGCTCAAGAAGGTGACCGGGACGACCGTCAACGACGTCGTGCTCGCCGTCGCCGGCGGCGCCCTGCGCGCCTATCTCGCCGAGCGCGACGAGCTGCCCGAGGCGTCGCTGCTGGCCACCGTTCCGGTCAGCGTGCGCGACAGCTCACGGCGCGCAACCGGCGCCAACAAGGTCTCCGCGCTGTTCACCAAGCTCGGGACCGATATCGCCGACCCGCTGGAGCGGCTGCGGATGCTCGCCGAGCGCAACCTGCACGCCAAGGAGCACCACAACGCGATCAGTGCCGACGCGCTGCAGGACTGGGCGGAGTTCGCGGCGCCTCGGACCTTCGGCCTCGCGGTGCGCGCCTATGCCAACCTGCGTCTGGCCGAGAAGCACCCGGTCGTGCACAACCTGGTGATCTCCAACGTGCCCGGACCGCCGATCCCGCTCTACTTCATGGGTGCCCGGATCGACGCGCTGTGTCCGCTCGGCCCGGTCTTCCACGGTGCCGGGCTCAACGTCACGGTGATGTCGAACGCCGGTCAGATGCACGTCGGCGCGATCGCCTGCCGCGAGTCGATGCCCGAGACCGACGCGCTGGTGCGCCACTTCCCGGCTGAGCTGGCGCGGCTCACCGCGGCTGTGGACGCCTCGGGAGGTCCCGACGCCGCGCGTTGACGGTCGCGGCCGCCTCGACGAAGCGCGGCACGAACCTCTCGGCGCCGAGCACGCACCCCGCGTGCCCGTCGTCGACCTCGTGCACGGTCGCACCGGGGATCGCGCGAGCGAGCGCGAGCTGTCGCGACGTCGGGATCACCCGGTCGCGCATCATCGCGACGACCGCGGTCGGTACGTCGATCCGCGAGAGCCACGGTCGCGAGTGGTGCCGGCCGAGCGCGGCCAGCGCCTGCCCGACCGCCCAGGGGCTGGTCGAGCGGAACTCCCGCAACGCCCACGCGTGCAGGTCCGACGGTTCGAGGTCGACTCCGCGGGCCGCGGCCCGGGCGGCCCGGAGTGCGGTGCGGGACCGCGACACGCCGCGCAGGGCGAGCATCGTGCTGCCCATCCCGAGGAAGAACCCCCGTTCGGCGGGGGTGAGCTGGAACCGGTCGGTCGTGGCGCCGAGCACCAGTCCGTGCACCTTCTCGGGGTGCTGGCGCCAGACCCGCTGCGCCACGATCGAGCCCATCGAGTAGCCGCCGACGATCACCTCCGTCAGGTCGAGGAGCTCGATCAGGGCGGCCACGTCGTCGGCGCAGTCGACCAGGCTGAACGTCTCGCTCTGGATGCCGCGGCCGTGCCAGCGCTGGTCGAGAGTGACGACGCGGAACCGCCGGGAGAGCGGTTCGATCGCCGGGAACCACGTGAGCAGGCCGGTCGTGCCCAGCGCGTGCAGCAGCACGATGGCGGGCGCCGCGGGGTGGGGGCCGGGCGTGTCGGTGACATAGGTCGCCCCGCCCCGGCCGGGCAGCTCCACCATCCGTCCCGGAGGGATCGCGGTCGGCGGCAGCCGGACACGGCGGCGTGCGACATCGACGAGTGAGACGGCCCCCATGCGGCCAACACTAGAACACGTTACAGTTTCGCTGTGGATGCAGAGGCGATCAACGCAGTCCGCGCCGTCGTCGGCGAGGTCCTGGAGCGCGAGTCCGACGCCCGCGAGTGGTCCGCCTGGGCCGCCGCGGGGCTGACCTCGCTCCCCGTCCCCGAGGAGTACGGAGGCGAGGGCCTCGGCCTCGACGCGGTCGCGGTGCTGTTGCGCGAGAGCGGACGCCGGGCCGTGCAGGTCCCGGTGTGGGAGACGCTGTGCTGCGGCGCGCTGACCCTCGCCGGCCACGGCACCGACGCCCAGCGCGAGGAGCTGCTGCCCGGCGTCGCCGCCGGCGAGCTGGTCATGACATCTGCGCTGCAGGGCGAGGCGACGTACGCCGACGGCGCGGTCAGCGGGCGCAAGCTGGCGGTGACCTTCGCCGACCGCGCCGAGCGTCTGCTCGTGGTCGCGCGGGACGGTGACGGGGGCGAGGTCGTCGTCCTCGTCGATCCCGCCGGTCCCGGTGTCACCCTGCTGCCCGCGAGCGCGTCGAGTGCGACGCCGCAGCACACCGTCGTCCTGGACGGCGCTCCCGCCGACCCGCTCGCCGACGGTGCCGCCGCCCGGCTGCGCGACCTGGCCCGGGCGGGTCTCGCCGTCACCGCTGCCGGCGTGCTCGCCGGCGCCCGCGACCTGACCGCCGACTACGTCAAGGGCCGCCGGCAGTTCGGCCGCGCGCTCGCCGAGTTCCAGGCCGTCTCGCTGCAGATGGCCGACGTCTACGTCACCTCGCGCACCCTCGACCTCGCCGCCGACAACGCGGTGTGGCGCGTCGCCGAGAGCCTGCCGGCCGCCGACGACCTCGCGGTCGCCGGCTACTGGGCGAGCCAGGTGGCGCCGTACGCCTTCCGCACCTGCCACCACCTCCACGGCGGCATGGGCGTCGACATCACCTATCCGCTCGTCGCGCTGACCACCTGGGGCACCGACCTCGCGCACGCCCTCGACACGACGGGGGCGCAGGTGCCGGTCGAGAGCGCCGGCGCGAAGAACCTCGAGCTCACCGACGAGCAGCGGGCTCTCAAGGAGCGGCTGCGCGCCTACTTCGGCGGGGTCGCGGCCGAGTTCGACGGCATCCACGACCCGGACCCCGTCGAGGGGGCGTGGAACCGACACGGGCCGACGTACGAGCGGATGATCCGCCGCCTCGGCGACGACGGCTGGATGGGCGTCGGCTGGCCGAAGGAGTACGGCGGCCACGGGCTCGGCGAGGTCGAGCAGACGATCTTCGCCAACGAGGCGCAGTACGCCGACGTGCATCTGCCGTCGGTCACCCTGCAGACCGTCGGCCCGACCCTGATCCGCTACGGCACGCAGCGGCAGAAGGACCTCTTCCTCGAGCGGATCCTCAAGGGCGACGTGCACTTCGCGATCGGCTACAGCGAGCCCGACGCCGGCACCGACCTCGCCTCGCTGCGCACCACCGCGCGCCGCGACGGAGACCACTACGTGGTCAACGGGCAGAAGATGTGGACCACCGGCGGCCACCAGGCCGACTACCTGTGGCTCGCGGTCCGCACCGACCCGGACGCCCCCAAGCACAAGGGCATCTCGATCCTGATCGTGGACACGAAGGACCCCGGCTACAGCTGGACGCCGATCATCACCGCCGACGGCTCCCACCACGTCAACGCGACCTACTTCAACGACGTCCGGGTCCCCGTCGACATGCTCGTCGGCGAGGAGAACCAGGGGTGGCGGCTGATCACCACGCAGCTCAACCACGAGCGGGTCATGCTCGGCCCCGCCGGCCGGATCGAGGGCCTGCGCGACCGGGTGGTCCGCTGGGCCGGGACGGCCGGAGTGCTCGACCGCCCCGACGTGCGCGACGTCCTCGGCCGGACCACCGCGGTGTTCCGGATCAACGAGCTGCTCAACTGGGAGGTCGCGCGCGCCGCGGCCGCCGGCGAGATCAAGGTGGCGGACGCGTCGTCGTCGAAGGTGTTCGCCTCCGACCAGGTGCAGCACCTGCTCGCCGATCTCATCTCGCTCGTGCACCGCCACGGAGACGCCGGGGAGAAGGAGACGAAGGAGTTGCTCGACTATCTCGACGCGCAGGCCAAGCGGAACCTCGTGCTCACCTTCGGTGGCGGGGTCCAGGAGGTCCAGCGCGAGCTGATCGCGATGTTCGGCCTCGGCCTGCCGCGGGTGCCCCGATGAGCACCCACGAGCAGCAGCCGCTGGTGGAGGCCGCCGTCCACGACAAGGTGATGGCCGAGGCGGAGCGGATCCAGGGGTGGGGCGAGGCCGCCGAGCGGGTCGCCCGCGACGAGGTCAACCAGCCGACGATCAACAACTGGCTCGAGGCGATCGGCCTCGACAACCCGCGCTTCAGGGCGGGTGAGGCTCCGCCGTCGATGGCCCAGGTCTGGACCATGTACGGCCTGGGCGGAAGACCGGCCGAGGACGACCCGCTGCACGCGATGATGCGGGCACTCACCGACGCTGGCTTCACCGCCGTCCTCGGCACCAACTGCGAGCAGTCCTACGACCGCTACCTGACGGTGGGGGAGCGGCTGCGGGTCACCACCGCGCTGGACTCCGTCGTCGGCCCGAAGGCCACCGGCATGGGCGTCGGCTACTTCGTGACCTCCCGCAACACCTGGTACGTCGACCATCCGGACGGGCGCAGTGAGCGCGTGGCGACCATGCTGTTCCGGGTCCTCAAGTTCGTCCCGCGTGCGAAGGCCGACGCGTGAGCGGCCCGGTGCGCCCGGTCGTCAACCGGGACAACGCCTACTTCTTCGAGGGCACAGCGAGCCATGAGCTGCGCATCCAGAAGTGCAACGCGTGCGGCGTGCTGCGCCATCCGCCCGGCCCGGCCTGCCCGGACTGCGGCGCCTTCGACCGCGGCCATGTCGTGGCCGCCGGCACCGGCACCGTCTTCTCCTACCTCGTCCACCACGCCCCGCAGGTGCCCGGCAAGGAGCTGCCCCTGGTCGTGGCGCTGCTCGACCTCGACGAGGGCGTGCGGATGGTGGCCGAGATGACCGGTCCCGTCGAGATCGGGGACCGCGCGGTCGTCGGCTGGAACGTGGTCGACGACGACCTGACCCTCCCGATCTGGACGAAGGTGGACCGATGACGGTCGAATCGAACGTGGGCGCGCTGAAGGTGGGAGACCGGCTTCCCGAGTGGAGCCTGCCCATCACCCCGACCCTGGTCGTCTCGACCGCGATCGCGACCCGCGACTTCCAAGATGTCCACCACGACCGCGATATCGCCCAGACGGCCGGCTCGAAGGACATCTTCGTCAACATCCTGACGTCCACGGCGCTGTGCGAGCGCTATGTGACCGACTGGGCAGGCCCCGACGTGCAGATCCGGGGGATCGCGATCCGGCTCGGCGCGCCGGCGTACCCCTATGACACCTTCACCTTCTCCGGCGAGGTGACTGCGGTCGAGGACGGCGTCGCGACGATCAAGGTGGTCGGCGCGGTCTCGCTCGGCGACCACGTGATCGGCACCGTCACTGTGCTCGATCCGAGGGGGCAGGCGGCATGAGCGAGCGCACCCTCTCCGGCAAGGCCGCCATCGCGGGCATCGGAGCGACCGAGTTCTCCAAGGAGTCCGGCCGCTCCGAGCTGCAGCTCTCCGTCGAGGCGGTGCGGCACGCCCTCGCCGACTGCGGCCTCACCCCCGCCGACGTCGACGGCCTGGTCACGTTCACCATGGACACCTCGTCCGAGATCGCCGTGGCCCGTGAGCTCGGTATCCCCGAGCTGCGCTTCTTCAGCCGGATCAACTACGGCGGAGGCGCGGCCTGCGCGACCGTCCAGCAGGCCGCCATGGCAGTCGCCACCGGCGTCGCGGACGTCGTCGTCGCCTACCGCGGCTTCAACGAGCGCTCCGGCGACCGCTTCGGGCAGGTCTCCAACTGGGCGGCAGCCCAGGTCAACACCAACGGCCTCGACAACGCCTGGACCTACCCGCTCGGTCTATCGACGCCGGCAGCCACCGTCGCCATGCAGGCCCGCCGCTACATGCACGAGTACGGCGCCACCTCCGCGGACTTCGGCCGGGTCGCGGTCGCCGACCGGAGGCACGCCGCCACCAACCCGGCCGCCTTCTTCTACGGCAAGCCGATCACCCTCGAGGACCACCAGGCATCCCGGATGATCGCGGACCCGTTGCACCTGCTCGACTGCTGCCAGGAGTCCGACGGCGCCGTCGCGCTCGTCGTCGTGTCGGCGCAGCGGGCGCGCGACCTGGCCCAGCCCCCGGCGTACGTCGCCGCAGCGGCCCAGGGCTCGGGCAGGGACCAGTTCGTGATGACCTCCTACTACCGCGACGACATCGGGATCCCGGAGATCGGTGTCGTCGGGCGCGAGCTGTGGAAGCAGTCCGGGCTCACCCCCGCGGACATGCCGATGGCGATCCTCTACGACCACTTCACGCCGTACGTCCTCATGCAGCTGGAGGAGCTCGGGTTCTGCGGCCGCGGCGAGGCCAAGGACTTCGTCCGGGATGGCGCCATCGAGGTCGGCGGACGACTGCCCGTCAATACCCACGGTGGCCAGCTCGGCGAGGCGTACATCCACGGCATGAACGGCATCGCCGAGGGCGTGCGCCAGATCCGCGGCACCTCGGTCAACCCGGTCGCGGACGCCCACCATGTGCTGGTCACCGCCGGCACCGGGGTGCCGACGAGCGGCCTGATCCTGTCGGCCTGACCCCGCCTGTCCGCGGACACGCCTCACACCCCGCCCGGAGGCGGGGTGTGAGGCGGGGTGGCTACTCGTCGGGTGGCGAGGTGCTCTGGATAGGGTGGGTGCCGCGGTGGTCGACCCGGAACCGGTGGCCGTGGGGGCTGGTCCACACGTAGGTGGCCGGCATCGGGATGTCGTAGTGCCAGGTGGAGTGGGTCTTGGCGCGGTGGTGCCGTCGGCACAACGCGACCTCGTTGCAGGTGCAGGTGGGACCACCCTCGGCGTGGGGGCGGGTGTGGTCGAGGTCGCAGGCTTGGGCGGGTCGGGTGCAGTGCGGGAACCGACACGTCTGGTCCCGCAGGACCACCCGGGTGCGGTGGCGGTCGGGGATCTCGTAGGAGCCGACGGGGAGATGGTCGGCCAGGTCGATCACGGGTCGCACGATGATGGTCGTGTTCTTGGACTGCAGCCATTTCCGGATCTGCGCGGAGGTGATCGGGCAGCGGCCTTCCTCCCACCGGCCGACCGGGTTCGCGAACGGGTTCTGGCCGGTGAGGGTGGTGTCGGTGACGTGGACGTTGAGGACCACCTTGCGACCAGGGACCGTGTCGACGACTTCTCCGGTGTCGGGGTCGGGGATGAGCAGGTCGAGGGCGAGGTCCTGCCTCGCGAGCTCGGCGGCGGCCTTGGAGCGGCGCACATCCAGCGACGACTCGTCGCCCAGCCGCCCGAGGACCTCGGCCCGCCGAGACACCGCCAGGTTCAGGTCGTGCCCGTCGGCAGCGTCGAGGAGGCCGTCGAGGTGGACCAGCCCGTGCTCGTCGGTCTCGCTGATGTCGAACCGACGAGCGTCGGCGGCCTTGCGTCGTTCGGTCTCTGCACGTTCGGGGTCGAACCGCAGCACGGCCTCGGCGACCAACCTCTCGAGTTGGGCCCACCCGACGCCGGAGGCATCCCAGAGCTGCCGGTCCACGAATGCGGCTGCCTCGGCCGAGAGGGGGTGGGTGAGGTCGGCGATCCGTTCGGCCCGCCACGGCGCCAACCGGCCCGAGGTGACGGCGTTGTAGACGTTCGGGAGTCGCCAGGCGCACTCGATCACTCGCCCGACGTACGCCTTCCCACCGTCCGGGGAGCGTCCGAGGACCGCGACGAGTTCCATCAACGCGAACTCCGACACCAACGGTGCACCGGGCCCGGCGATCGGGACCCCGGTGTCGAGGTAGCCCTCGGTGATGGTCGCGCCCCCTTTGGGCCCGGCGATCACGTGGTCGCTGGCCCAGGCGGTGATGTCCTCCCACTCCTCGACGATCAACGTCTCGCGGGACCGGATCCGCTCACCGACACGCGACAGCAACACTGCTGTCGAACGGGCGTCGGTGGCGAGATCCATGACTGGATTCTCCCACCCACCCACGACACTTCAAAGTGTCGCAAACCCGCCTGTGGACAGGCGAAACCCGATCCCGGGGGTGTGGACAATCAACGTCACGGTTCGTGACAGAAGTGCCCGACCAGCCGACCCGCGAACCGCAACCCGACCGCCGAACCCAGCCCCCGCCCCGCCGTTCTCGTCGCTGCCTCTCCGAACGCAACCGCGCACCCGACCGAAGCCCGAGCACAGCCCCTACGGCACGACCAGCACCAAGAACGACGGCAGCCGATCCCGGTCCCCGGGCCGCAAGCCGACCGCCGGACCCAGCCATCCACCCACGGTCCTCGTCGCCGCCCGTTCGGAACGCAACCACCCACCCGACCGAAGCCCGAGCACAGCCCCTACGGCACGACCAGCACCAAGAACGACAGCAGTCGATCCCGGCCCCCGGACCGCAAGCCGACCGCCGGACCCAGCCATCCACCCACGGTCCTCGTCGCCGCCCTTTCGGAACGCAACCACCCGCCGAACCCGGCCTCTCGCCCATCGCTCTCGTCACTGCCCGCTTGACACGAAACCGGCTGCGCGACCGAAGCACGCGGACATTCCGGCGCACCATCGGCGCGAAGCCGGCGCCTACTCCTCGACCCAGATGTTGTCGTGCTCCCGCATGAACGCGTCGTACTCCTCGGGGGTCCATTCCTCGCCGCGGGCGAGCCGGTCGAGGCCCTCGAAGTACGCCTCGCGCGGCGCGCCCGGCGCGAAGTGCAGCAGCATCGACGCCGGGGCGCCGGACTCGTTGCGGAAGCCGTGGATGCCACCGGGTGGGACGTGCAGGAAGTCGCCCGGCCGCGCGGTCGTCCACGCGGAGCCGGTGTGGATCCTGACCTCGCCCTCGAGGACGTAGAACGACTCCGCGATGCTGCGGTGGAAGTGCGGGCTCGGGCCGCTGACTGCCTCGGAGAACTCCCAGCGGTAGAGCCCGAACAGCCCGCCGGTGGCCTCGCCCCGTGCGAGGTAGTGGACCCGGTTGCCGTTGGGGTAGACGAGGTCGGGGCCGTCGGAGCCGGGACGGACCCAGGCCGAGACCTCGCCGTCGCCGTCGTACAGCGGTGGGGGATACGACATCCCGTCACCCTACGGCCGCGCGGCGTAGCCTGCGGGGATGGACCTGGACGAGGTGGCCGCGTTCGCCCGCGCCCTGCCGGGTGCCGAGGAGGGGGAGCGGCGCGGTGCCCTCGCCTGGTCGGTCAACGGCAGGGTCTTCGCCTGGGAGCGGCCCTACTCGAAGGCCGACATCAAGCGGTTCGGCGGCGAGCCGTACCCGCAGCAGCCGATCGTCGCCGTCCGCACGGCCGGGCTGGTGGAGAAGGAGGCGCTGCTCGCGAGCAGCTCGCCCGCGGTCTTCACGATCGTGCACTTCGACGGGTACGCCGCCGTCCTGGTCGAGCTGGCGGGCGCCGGGCCCGAGGAACTGTGGGAGATCCTGGTCGACGGCTGGTCGGTGCACGCGTCCGCGGACCAGCTCGCCGCCTACGACGCCCAGTGACCGGACCCACACCGCGCGGGTGGGTCCCGATGTGCCACCATGGACGCCAAGAGCTCGCGTGCTCTGGGGTCGGTGAAACTCCGAACCGGCGGTAACAGTCCGCGACCCGATCGCAGCCAGCGATCGGTTGACCAGGTGTGATTCCTGGACCGACGGTCAAAGTCCGGATGGGAAGTGCACGCACGAGTGTCCGACGGACGGCCGCCGCAGGCCCCCGCCGCACGCCAGGCAAGCCCCGGAGTCCGCGTCGAGGACGACGAGAGGCGGTGGCCGATGGCGGAGACCTTCACCCGCGAGTACGACGCGATGCGTCGCGCGCTCGCGCTGGCGGCGACCCCGGGCGTGCCGCTGCATCCCAACCCGCGGGTCGGCTGCGTGCTGCTCGGGCCCGACGGGACGCTCGTCGGCGAGGGCTACCACCACGGCGCGGGGATGCCGCACGCCGAGGTCGAGGCGCTCCGGTCGGCGGGTGACCGGGCCCGCGGTGCTACCGCCGTGGTGACCCTGGAGCCGTGCAACCACACCGGCCGCACCGGCCCCTGCGCCCAGGCGCTGATCGCGGCGGGTGTCGCCCGGGTCGTGATCGCCCAGCGCGACCCCAACCCGCAGGCCGCGGGCGGCATGGAGACGCTCCGCGCGGCGGGGGTCGAGGTGGACGCCGGTCTGCTCGCCGACGAGGCGGCGGAGGTCAACCGCGCGTGGACCTTCGCCCACCGCACGGGCCGCCCGTACGTCACCTGGAAGTTCGCGACCACCCTCGACGGGCGCAGCGCCGCCAGCGACGGCACCTCGCGCTGGGTCTCCTCGCCACCCGCCCGTCGTGACACCCACCTGCTGCGCGCACTGTGCGACACGATGCTCGTCGGCACCAACACCGTCGCTGTCGACGACCCGCAGCTCACGGTGCGCGACGACGAGGACCGGCCCCTGCCGCGTGGGGCCCAGCCACTGCGCGTGGTGCTGGGGGAGCGGGACCTGCCCGCCGACCGGCGTGTCTTCGACGACGCCGCGCCGACGCTCCGTCTGCGCAGCCACGATCCGGAAGCGGCGCTCCGCGTCCTCTACGCCGAGCACGACCGGCACCACGTCTTCCTGGAGGGCGGGCCGACCCTGGCCGCCGCCTTCGTCAAGGCCGGCCTGGTCGACGAGGTCGTCACCTACGTCGCCCCGATGCTCCTCGGCGCCGGCCGCTCGGCCGTCGGGAAGCTCGGAATCCGCACCATCGCCGACGCGTTGCGCCTCGAGCTGGTCGACAGCATCGTCGTCGGCGCGGGTGCCGAGGCCAACGTGCGCCTGATCATGAGACCCACCAGAGAAGGAACCACCATGGGAGGAACGGCCTGATGTTCACCGGCATCGTCGAGGAGCTCGGCACCGTCGTCGCCGTCGAGGACCAGGGGGACGCCATCCGGCTCACCATCGCCTCCGACGTGACGCTGTCCGACGCCGGCCTCGGGGACTCGATCGCTGTCAACGGCTGCTGCCTGACCGTCGCCGAGCGCACCGACACCACCTGGACGGCCGACGTGATGGCCGAGACGCTCGCCAAGACCAGCATCGGCGGCCTGGTCGCCGGCGACCGGGTCAACCTGGAGCGGGCGGTCACCGCCGAGAAGCGTCTCGGCGGCCACATCGTGCAGGGCCATGTCGACGCGATGGGTGAGGTCCTCTCGCGCACGCCGAGCGGGCCCGGACCGGACAAGCACTGGGAGGTCGTCGAGATCGCGATGCCCGCCGGGCTCGGCCGCTATCTCGTCGACAAGGGCTCGATCACCGTCGACGGGATCTCGCTCACGGTCGTCGAGGCCGGCGAGGCCAGCTTCAGCATCAGCCTGATCCCCGAGACCCTCGCCCGCACGACGCTCGGTTTCCGAGCCGTCGGCGACAAGGTCAACCTCGAGGTCGACGTCATCGCCAAGCACGTCGAGAAGCTCCTCGGCGCCTACCCCAAGGAGAAGAGCGCATGAGCGCGAAGGTCCGGCTGGATCCCGTCGAGCGCGCGATCGCCGACATCGCGGCCGGCAGAGCCGTCGTGGTCGTCGACGACGAGGACCGCGAGAACGAGGGCGACATCATCTTCGCCGCCAGCAAGGCGACCCCCGAGCTGATGGCCTTCACGATCCGCCACTCCAGCGGCGTCATCTGCGCGCCGATGCCGGGCGCCATGCTCGACCGGCTCGAGATCCCGCTCATGACACCTCACAACAAGGACGCCTACCGCACGGCGTACACGATCTCCGTCGATGCGCGCGACGGCGTCAGCACCGGCATCTCCGCGGCCGACCGCGCCCACACCGTGCGGGTCCTGGCCGACTCCGCTACCGAGCCCTGGGAGCTGACCCGGCCCGGCCACGTCTTCCCGCTGCGCTACCGCGAGGGCGGCGTCCTGGTCCGCCGCGGCCACACCGAGGCCGCCGTCGACCTGTGCCGCCTGGCCGGGCTCACGCCGGCCGGTGTGCTCGTGGAGGTCGTCAACGACGACGGCACCATGAAGCGCGCCCCCGAGCTGCGCGCGTTCGCCGACGAGCACGATCTGGCGATGATCTCGATCGAGGACCTGGTCCGCCACCGTCGTCGGGTCGAGCGCCACGTGGTGCGCGAGGCCGAGACCCGGTTGCCCACGAGCCACGGGGACTTCACGGCGATCGGCTACACGATCACCGTCGACGGCAGCGAGCACGTCGCGCTCGTGTACGGCGAGCCGGCGACGCTCGGCGACGACGGCCCGGTCCTGACCCGGGTCCACTCGGAGTGCCTGACCGGTGACGTCTTCGGGTCCAGCCGCTGCGACTGCGGTCCGCAGCTCAACGAGGCGATGGATCGCATCGTGCAGGAGGGCCGCGGTGTGGTGGTCTACCTGCGCGGCCACGAGGGCCGGGGGATCGGCCTGGTCGCCAAGCTGCAGGCCTACCAACTCCAGGACGGCGGCCGCGACACCGTCGACGCCAACCTCGACCTCGGCCTGCCGGCCGACGCCCGCCACTACGGTGCGGCGACCCAGATCCTCAAGGATCTCGGCGTCGCCGAGGTGCGGCTGCTGACCAACAACCCCGACAAGGTCGCCTCGCTCGAGGACTACGGCGTGCACGTCACCGAGCGGGTCCCGCTCACCCCGCACCCCAACGGCCACAACCTCGCCTACCTGCTGACCAAGCGGGACCGGATGGGCCACGACCTGCCCGAGCTGCCCGACCTCGAAGGAGTCAACTGACATGGCCGGACACGGCGCCCCCGACATCGCTCCCGTCGACTGCCACGACCTGCGCGTCGCGGTCGTGGCGGCCAGCTGGCACACCGAGGTCATGGACGGCCTGATCGCCGGCGCGCAGCGCGCCTTCGCCGACCACCGGGTCGAGGCGCCGGTCGTCGTCCGGGTGCCGGGCACCTTCGAGCTGCCAGTGACGGCAGCCGTCCTCGCGCCGTCGTACGACGCGGTGGTCGCGCTCGGCGTCGTCATCCGCGGCGGCACGCCGCACTTCGAGTACGTCTGCAACGCCGCCACCGACGGTCTCACCCGGGTGTCGCTGGACCACCACACCCCGATCGGCTTCGGCGTGCTGACGTGCGACACCGAGGAGCAGGCGCTGGACCGGGCGGGACTCGACGGCTCGAGCGAGGACAAGGGCTACGAGGCGGCCTCCGCCGCGCTGCAGACCGCCGCGACGCTCAAGCGGATCCGCAGCCGCGGCTACACGGGCTGAGACCGGCGCAGGTCGGTCCATGACGACGCCGTAGGCTGACCTCCCGTGAAGACGTTCGACGAGCTGTTCGCAGAGCTCAGCGACAAGGCAGCCACGCGACCCGAGGGATCCGGCACCGTTCGGGCCCTCGACGCGGGCGTCCATGCGATCGGCAAGAAGCTGATCGAGGAGGCCGCCGAGTCCTGGATGGCGGCCGAGCACGAGGGCAAGGACGCCACGGCGCTGGAGATCAGCCAGCTGCTGTACCACGCCCAGGTCCTCATGATCGCGAGCGGACTCTCGCTCGACGACGTCTACGCACACCTCTGAGGCCCCGGCCTCACGTAGGAAGGCACCATGCTCAAGATCGCCGTCCCCAACAAGGGGGCCCTGTCCGAGTCTGCCTCGGGCATGCTGCGCGAGGCCGGCTACGCCCAGCGCTCCGACTCCAAGCAGCTCACCAAGATCGACCCCGACAACGAGGTCGAGTTCTTCTACCTGCGCCCGCGCGACATCGCGCTGTACGTCGGCGAGGGCACGCTCGACGCCGGCATCACCGGCCGTGATCTGCTCCTCGACTCGCACGCCATGGCCACCGAGGCGCTCCAGCTCGGCTTCGGCCACTCCAAGTTCCGCTTCGCCGCGCGGCCGGGCACCGCGGAGAAGGTCGAGGACCTGACCGGCAAGCGGATCGCCACGTCGTACGACGGCGTGGTGAAGCGCTACCTCGCCGCGCGGGACATCGACGCGTCCGTGGTCCGCCTCGACGGAGCCGTCGAGACCAGCATCCAGCTCGGCGTGGCCGATGTGATCGCCGACGTCGTCGAGACCGGCAGCACCCTGCGCAACGCCGGCCTGGAGGTCTTCGGCGAGGTCATCCTCGAGTCCGAGGGCGTGATGATCACTCGCGAGGGCGCCGACCCCGGCGCGCTGGAGGTCTTCACCCGCCGGCTGCAGGGCGTCCTCGTGGCGCGGGCCTACGTGATGATGGACTACGACATCCGCGCCGAGAAGGTCGAGCAGGCCATCGCCCTCACCCCCGGCATCGAGAGCCCGACCGTCAGTCCGCTCCACCGCGAGGGCTGGGTCGCGGTCCGCTCCATGGTGCAGCGGGCCACCGCCCAGCGCGTGATGGACGAGCTCTACGCGCTCGGGGCGCGGGCGATCCTCACGACCGACATCCACGCCTGCCGGATCTGACGTGGCGACCGAGCACCCCGAGCACCCCGAGCAGCCCCCGTTGCCGCGCACCTGGCGCCCGCTCGGCCCGCGGATCGCCGCGGCCACCTTCGGCGTGGTCCTGATCGGCGCCTTCGCCTGGCTGTGGCTGCAGTTCGACGACGAGACCCGGGCCAAGGTCAACAACCTGGAGAAGGCGACGGTGATCCTCATCGTGCTGCTGGGCCTGGGCCTGCTCAACGCCCTCGCCCGCTCCCGGGTGGTGGCGCGCGCCGACGGGCTGACCATCGTCAACGGCTACCGCACCCGCCGGCTCGCCTGGTCCGAGGTCGGCACCGTACGGATGCCGCAGGGTGCCCCCTGGCCGCACCTGCAGCAGGGCGAGGACCAGAAGATCTCGCTGCTCGGCATCCACGCCTCCGACGGCGCCCGGGCCGCCACCGCGGTCCGGGAGCTGCGGGCACTCGTGGCGGCCCATCACTCCTGATTCCCGCACGGTCGGACTCAGCGTGCGCGGATGCCCCAGGACGCCGCGAACCTCTCGCCCGGCGCCAGCACGACCAGGTCGTCGCCGGAGTTGAAGGCGTCGGGCGGAGCGGTCATCGGCTCGACCGCCACGCTCACCCGCGGGGTCGGGGTGTCGTCGCCGGTGTAGACCTGCAGCCACCGGTGGTGCTCGTCGACCCACAGCGCGACACCGTCGCCGTCGTCGGTGCGCAGCAGCACCGTGGCTCGGCCGTCGGCGTCGCGGGCCAGGTCGGTCAGCGCGTGGTTGAGCACGCTGGCACCGATGGGCTCCGCCACGCCCGGGTCGAGGTGGATCTCCTGGATCGGACCGCGGCCGACCGGGAGCAGCCGCTCGGGATCGGTGCGCAGGTAGGTCTCCGCCGAGACCTCGAGCACCCACTCGTCACACGGACCAGGCCCGGCGAGGAGGTACGGGTGCGCCCCGGACGCGTACGGCGCCGCCGTGGCGGCGAGGTTCGTCGCCGCCTGGGTCACCGTCAGGCCGTCCGCGCCCAGCGCATAGGTCGTCGTCAGCGCCAGCGCCCAGGGGTAGCCGGTCTGCGCAGGCAGGAAGTAGGACAGCTCGACCCGGTCGGGCCCGGCCGCCGCCAGCGTCCACGACGCCCACCGGACCAGCCCGTGCGAGGCGTTCCCACGCTTCGGCTCGGTCAGCGCGAGCTGGTGCGCCGCGCCCCCGAAGGAGTAGCGCCCGTCCCGGATCCGGTTCGGCCACGGCACCAGCAGCTGCCCGCGCCCGCCCGAGGGCATCGCATCCTCGGCGAACCCGTCGACGAGGTCGCGCCCGTCGTGGGTCAGGGACCGCAGTGCTCCGCTGCCCTGGGTGACGACGGCGCGGTAGCCGTGGGAGGTGAGGACGTGCTGCTCGCCGGTGGGTGCGGTCACGGCGGCCAGCCTAGGCGCCGTGCGGTGCTCAGGTCCGCACGACCAGGTCCGCCCGGTCCCGGGTCCCCTCCCGCGCGTGCAGTGCCTCCTCATCGGCCAGCCACGCGTCCCAGTGCGGCCGCATGCCCTCGCCGTCGCGTTCCAGCCAGCGGGCCAGGCGGACGTCGCGGTCCGCCTCCACCCAGACCAGCAGGGTCACCAGCTCGTCGTACGCCGCCGCGGCGCTGCCGACGCCCTCGAGCACTAGCAGCGGACCCGGATCGACGGTCCGGGTCTCGGCCCAGGCGTCGGCGTACCAGTCCCAGCGGCGCCAGCGGCCGGGACGTCCGGCGGCCAGCGGTCGCAGCAGCGCCTCGACGGAGGCGCCGAGACCCGGGAGCCCCCGCCAGCCCTCGAGCATCTCGTCGGTGCCGAGCACGACCGCCTCGGGCGCCAGTGCGGCCAGTCCGCGCGCGAGGGTGGTCTTGCCCGACCCGGCCAGGCCGTCGATGCACACCAGGCGGCCGTCGCCCAGCGTCGGTGGTCGCGCGAAGGCGGTGGCCAGGACCTGGGCGGCGAGGTCAGAAGGCGAGGCCGTGGCCACGGTAGGTCGCGACCTCCTCGACGAACCGGTCGCCCTGGAGCAGCAGCACGCGGCGCCCGTGCTCGAAGGGCTCACCGGACTTCGCGTGCCGGAACCACACCAGGTCGCCGATCGCGAGCGCGGCCGCGGCGGCACCGACGAGCGGGGTCTGCACCTCGCCTGCGCCCTCGAGCCCGGTGAGGGCGAGGCCGGCCGGTGCCCACGGCGTCGGCGCCCGATCGGCCCCGGTCGGACCGGAGGCGATCAGCCCGCCGCCGTGCACCGTCGCCACGGTCGCCGACGGCCGCCGGGTGACCGGCAGCCCGAAGAAGGCGGCCGGGGTGGGGGAGAAGACCTCGTAGTGGTCGAACAGCGTCGGCGCGAGCAGGCCGGAGCCGGCGGTCACCTCGGTGACGACGGGGTCGGCGGCCGAGGACTCGATCGAGCCGGACCCGCCGGCGTTCCAGAACTCCAGTCCCGCGAACTCGCCCCGCCCCTCGAGCGCGGCCAGCGCCTCGGCGACGGCGGTACGCCGGACCTGGAGCTGGGCGACCGAGAGCCGCTTCAGCCTGCGCACGATCGCCGACTTCGCGCGCTGGTGCGGCACGGCGTCCGGGACACCGGCCACCTGGCCCTCGTAGGTCATCACGCCGACCAGCTGGAACCCGGGGCGCTCGACGACCGCGCGGGCCAGCGCCGTCACCGCGCCGACGTCGTACAACGGCGAGCGCTTCGGGCCGACGGCCTGGCCGCCCCAGCGCAGCCCGGCGTCGACGTCGATCGCCACCCGGACCGGCACGGCTGTCGAGGCCCGCAGGCTGTCGACCAGATCGAGGTGGGCGAGGTCGTCGACCATGATCGTCACCCGCGACGCGGACCGCGGCGAGGCGACCAGCGCCGACAGTGCGGTGCGGTCGACGCTCGGATAGGCCACCACGATGTCGTCGCAGACGTCCTGCTCGGCCAGCCACAGCGCCTCGGCGAGGGTGTAGGCCAACACGCCGGCGAACCCGTCGGCGGCCAGGGCACGCCCGACCAGGGACGGGACCCGGATCGACTTGGAGGCGACCCGGATCGGCGTGCCGCCCGCCCGGCGGGCGAGATCGGCGGCGTTGGCGTCGAAGGCGTCGAGGTCGACCACGAAGACCGGGGTGGACAAGGGCTCCGGCCAGGCCGCGGCGGCCTCGCGCAGGCGCGCGGCGAGCCGGTTGCGCGCGATGGAGGACTGGTGCTGCACGACGCCATCGTTCCACGGATGGGATGATCGACCGGTGAGCGCATCGCCGAAGGAGCGTCCCGACGCCCGCCGCCTGCAGGGCTCGGAGTACGTCGACGACGTCGGCGCCGCCGACGCCGCCCTGGCGCGTGCCCTCCGCGCCTACGACGACGGCGCGGCGTCGTACCCCGAGGTGCTGGCCGTGCTCGGTCCGGCGCGGCTCCTGGTCCCGGTCGTCGCGATCCTCGGGGAGGCCGAGATCGGCGCGGACGGCCTGGCCCGCGACAAGTCCAGCGACATGGCGGCGGTCCTGCTGACCGGTGCCGACGGCCGGATGGCGCTGCTCGCCTTCACCGACACCGCCGCCCTGGCCGCCTGGGACCCCCAGGCCCGCCCGGTCCCGGTCGCGGCCCACCTCGCCGCCGCCACCGCCGTCCAGGAGGGCGCCCACGCGCTCGTCGTCGATGTCGCCGGCCCGCACCCCTTCGTCCTCGCCGACGACGACCTCCACCGGGTCGCGGCCCGGTGGACCCCCGTCCGGATCGAGGACGGCGGCTGGGGTTGGCTGGGTGCCGGGGATTAGGACGCGCGGGAACAATCCGGGTAGCA
The DNA here is from genome assembly GCA_029961745.1 of Nocardioides sp. L-11A. Lineage (NCBI taxonomy): Bacteria > Bacillati > Actinomycetota > Actinomycetes > Propionibacteriales > Nocardioidaceae > Nocardioides > Nocardioides sp. L-11A. The sequence continues at coordinate 3,122,061 of CP124680.1, read as the reverse complement.
TCCTGCGTTGACCGATCCGTCATGCCTGCGTGAGTGGGGATGACGGATCCACAAGCGGGGACCAGCACCATCGTCTCCCACCCGCAGCGACCGCCAGGTCGTCGGGTCCGGTCCGTGGAGAGCCCCGCCCGGGGCCGTCGTACGACGACACCGGGGTCCCGGGGCTCGCGACTGGCTTCCGCTTGGACTAGCGGGAGCCTCTTCTCATTTGCACGGCCGAAGACCTCCCGACCGACCGAGTTTGGAGGACTTATCAGCACCGAGCTGCGCATCAACGAGCGGATCCGGGTACCCGAGGTCCGGCTCGTGGGACCCAACGGAGAGACCGTCGGCATCGTCCCCACCGACCAGGCACTCAAGCTCGCGCAGGAGGCCGACCTGGACCTGGTGGAGATCGCGCCGATGGGGAAGCCCCCTGTCTGCAAGCTCATGGACTACGGGAAGTTCAAGTACGAGAACGCCCAGAAGGCCCGTGAGGCGCGACGGAACCAGACCAACGTCATCATCAAGGAGATGAAGCTCCGGCCGAAGATCGACGCGCACGACTACGAGACCAAGAAGGGTCACGTCGTTCGCTTCCTCAAGGCCGGCGACAAGGTCAAGATCACGATCATGTTCCGTGGTCGGGAGCAGCACCGCCCCGAGCTGGGCTACCGCCTGCTGCAGAAGCTGGCCGAGGATGTGCAGGAGCTGGGCTTCGTGGAGTCCAACCCCAAGCAGGACGGCCGCAACATGACCATGGTCATCGGGCCGCACAAGAAGAAGGCCGAGGCCAAGGCCGAGGTGAAGGCGGCCAAGGAGGAGCGTCGCGCCGAGCGCGAGGCGGAGGCCGCCGCCGACGCCGCCGCGCAGGCCGAGCGGGTCGCCCAGAAGCCGGCCGCGCAGAAGAAGGAGCGGGGTCGCTCGGAGAACCTCGATCCCGAGATCGACGCCTGAGACTGACTCGAAGATAGGAAGAGACGAGATGCCGAAGAACAAGACGCACTCCGGTGCCAGCAAGCGGTTCAAGGTCACGGGCAGCGGCAAGATCCTGCGCGAGAAGGCCGGCAAGCGCCACAACCTCGAGAAGAAGGCCTCCAAGGTCACCCGTCGCCTGACCGGCACGGTCGAGGTCGCCAAGAACGACGTCCCGCGCGCGAAGAAGATGCTCGGTCTCTGACCGGCCGTCGTCCGCACCTGAGCTAAGCAACAAGGAGTTAGAAGATGGCACGCGTCAAGCGCGCAGTGAACGCGGCGAAGAAGCGTCGTACCACCCTCGAGCGGGCCAGCGGCTACCGCGGCCAGCGTTCGCGGCTGTACCGCAAGGCCAAGGAGCAGGTCACCCACTCCCTGGTCTACAGCTACAACGACCGCAAGAAGAACAAGGGCAACTTCCGCCGCCTGTGGATCCAGCGGATCAACGCGGCCGCCCGCGCCGAGGGCCTGACCTACAACCGCTTCATCCAGGGCCTCAACCTGGCCGGCATCGAGGTCGACCGCAAGATCCTCGCCGACCTCGCGGTCAACGACCCGGCCGCGTTCTCCGCGATCGTGGCGCAGGCCAAGGCCGCGCTGCCCGAGGACGTCAACGCGCCTCGCGAGTCTGACCAGGTCTCCGCCTGATCCTCGGACCCTGGGCATGACTCCTCTGACCGCGGGCAACACCCGCGTCAAGGAAGCACGCAAGCTGCACCGCCGCTCGGCTCGTTCCGAGCGGCGGTGTTTCCTTGCCGACGGCCCGAAGGCCGTCGAGGGCGCCCTCGCCGTGCCGGGATGCGTCGTGGAGGTCTTCGCGACCCCCGTCGCCGCCGCCGAGTACGCCGACCTGCTCGGCGCCGCACCGGTCACCCTCGTCGACGACCGGGCGATGAGCGGCCTGAGCGACAGTGTCAACCCGGCCGGCCTCGTGGCCGTGTGCGCCTTCCTCGACGGGCGAATCCCGGCGGGTCCGCGGCTGCTGACGATCTGCGCCGACGTGCGCGACCCCGGCAATGCCGGCACCGTCATCCGCACCAGCGACGCTGCCGGCGCCGACGCGGTCGTCCTCGCGGGCGACTCGGTCGACGCCTACAACCCCAAGACGGTCCGGGCCAGCGTGGGCAGCCTGTTCCACCTCCCGGTCGTCCTCGAGCGGGACCCGGCCACCGCCGTCCGTCGGGCCCAGGCATCCGGACTGACCGTACTGGCCGCCGACGGCGGGGGAGAGGTCGACCTGTTCGCCGCCGACGAGCTGCTGTCCCGTCCGACGGCCTGGCTGTTCGGCAACGAGGCATGGGGCCTGCCCGGCGAGCTGGCCGCGCTCGCCGACCACCGGGTCCGCATCCCGATCCTCGGTGGCGCCGAGTCCCTCAATCTCGCCACCGCCGCGGCGGTCTGTCTCTACGCCAGCGCCCGCGCCATGATGAGGGCGTGAACGACACCCTCGACCTGCTGCCGGACGGCGTCGTCGTCGCTCGTGCCGACGGACGGGTCAGTGCCGTCAACGCGGTCGCGGCGAGGATGCTCGGCCTCGGCCCGGCGGCCGAGCTGATCGGCCGCCCGCTCGATGAGGTGCTCGCCCTCGCCGATCACGACGCGCGGACGTGGTACGACGCGAACGCGCCGTACGACGGCTTGTCCACCCGCACCGGCGTGCCCGAGCAGTCCTGGCTGCTCCCCGACGGCACCGAGGTGCTGGTCACCGCCCGCCTGCACCGCGCCGAGCGCAACGGCCCGGTCAGCGCCGTCGCCGTCGACCTGCGCTCCGGTCGCGGCCGTGCCCGTCTCGATCGGGACCGCTCCGACCTGGTCGCCACCCTGGCCCACGAGCTGCGCTCACCGCTCACCGGCGTGAAGGGCTTCGTGCAGGCCCTCCTCAACCGCTGGGACAAGCTGACCGACGAGCAGAAGCGGCTCATGCTCACCACCGCGAGCGCCGACGCCGAGCGACTCAGTCGGCTGATCGCCGAGTTGCTCGACGTCGCCCGGATCGACACCGGCCGGCTCCAGCTCCACCGCCGACCGACCGACCTCCCCCGCAAGGCCACGCTGGTCCACGAGTCCATCACCGTCGTCACGTCCACGCCGATCGAGCTGGAGATCGAGCCGGACCTGCCGCCGATCGACGCCGACCCCGACAAGGTGATGCAGGTCCTCACGAACGTCGTCGAGAACGCCGTGCGCCACGGCAGCGGGACCGTCCGGATGCACGTCGGCCGCTGGCGCGACGACGCCGACCACCTGGCCGTCACCGTCACCGACGAGGGCACCGGCATCGCGCCGGAACTGCGGCAGCGGATCTTCACGAAGTTCTGGACCGAGGGCACCGGCGGCGGGTCGGGCCTCGGTCTCTACATCGTCCGCGGCCTCGTCCGCGTTCACGGCGGCAACGTCGTCGTCGACGATCGCCCGGGCGGCGGCGCGCGGATCGTGACCACCTGGCCGTGCGCGCCCGTCGTGGCACCATGACCCCATGACCGAGCAGCTGACGGAGGCCGACCAGCCCGTCGACGTGCTCCGCCGCTATCTCGGCGGCGCCCGGGAGGCACTGCTCTGGAAGCTCGAAGGGCTGGGGGAGCGGCAGCTGCGGCTGCCCCGCACGCCGACCGGCACCACGCTCCTCGGCACGGTGCTGCACTGCGCCAACGTCGAGATCGGCTACTTCGGGCCCACCTTCGGCCGGGTCTGGCCCGAGCCCGACCACCCGGCGGTGATCGCGATGGACGCCTATGACACCGACCCCCAGGCCGACTGGACCGTGCCCGCCGACGTCCCGGCCGCCGAGCTGGTCGCGCTCTACGGCCGGGTCGGAGCGTTCGCCGACGCCGCGCTGGCCGAGCTTCCGCTCGACACCCCGGGCCGGGTCCCCTGGTGGCCCGCGGAGCGCGCCGCGACCACGCTGCACCACATCGCGGTGCACGTCCTGTGCGACCTCCAGCGGCACGCCGGGCAGGCCGACATCCTCCGCGAGCAGCACGACGGGGCCGCCGGACTGCGCCCCGCGATGAGCAACGTGCCCGACGGCGTCGACTGGCCGGCGTACGTCGCTCGGCTGACGGCGATCGCCGACACGTTCCAGGACTGAATACCGGTTCGCTCCCGGGTGGCCCGGGTTCCTAGACTGGCGCCGATATGTCTGGCCCGAACACTGACTACGACCCCGTGGAGGTCGCCGCTGTGAGCCCTGCTGAGCTCGAGACGGCGCGCGACGCCGCGCTGGCCGCCATCGCCGCCGCCACCGACCTGGAGCAGCTGAAGGCGGTGCGCTCCGAGCACGCCGGCGACCGCTCCCCGCTCGCCCTCGCCAACCGCGAGATCGGCGCGCTGCCGCCCCAGGCCCGCAAGGAGGCCGGCCAGCGCGTCGGTCAGGCCCGGGGCGCCGTGAGCAAGGCGCTGGCCGCGCGGCAGGAGGTGCTCGAGGCGGAGCACGAGGCGCGGATCCTCGTCGAGGAGGCCGTCGACGTGACGCTGCCGACCGACGAGCTCGTGCTGGGTGGCCGGCACCCGCTCACCACCGGCGCCGAGCTGATCGCCGACATCTTCGTCGCGATGGGCTGGGAGGTCGCCGAGGGGCCGGTCATCGAGGCCGAGTGGCTCAACTTCGACGCGCTCAACCTGGGTCCGGACCACCCGGCGCGGACCATGCAGGACACCTTCTGGACCGAGCCCGCCGACCACCACGTCGTGCTGCGTACCCACACCAGCCCGGTCCAGGCCCGCACCATGCTCACCCGCGGCGTCGCGGAGGGCGCGCCCATCTACGTCGTGTGCCCCGGGCGGGTCTTCCGCACCGACGAGTACGACGCCACCCACTCGCCGATGTTCCACCAGGTCGAAGGCCTGGCGATCGACGAGGGGATCTCGATGGCCCATCTCAAGGGCACGCTCGACCACTTCGCGAGCCAGATGTTCGGCGAGGGCATCACGACCCGGTTCCGGCCGTCGTACTTCCCCTTCACCGAGCCCAGCGCCGAGGTCGACCTGGTCTGCTTCGTCTGCCGAGGCGTCGACGCCGAGCACTGCCGGACCTGTCGCGGCGAGGGTTGGATCGAGTGGGGCGGCTGCGGCATCGTCAACCCGCGTGTGCTCCAGGCCTGCGGCGTCGACTCCGAGCGCTTCTCGGGCTTCGCCTTCGGCATGGGCATCGACCGGACCCTGATGTTCCGGCACGGCCTGGAGGACCTGCGCACGCTGTTCGAGGGCGACGTGCGCTTCACCACTGCTTTCGGGAGTGAACTGTGAAGGCCCCTGTCTCCTGGATCCGGGAGCTCGTCGACCTGCCCGCCGAGGTCACCACCGAGGTGCTCACCGACCGGCTCACCGCGCTCGGACTCAAGCTCGAGGCGATCGACTCCGCCGACATCACCGGTCCGCTCGTCATCGGCAAGGTGCTGACGATGGAGCCGGAGCCGCAGAAGAACGGCAAGACCATCAACTGGTGCACGGTCGATGTCGGTGACGCCAACGGCACGGGTGAACCGCAGGGCATCGTCTGCGGCGCCCACAACTTCGAGCCCGGCGACCTGGTCGTCGTCATCCTGCCCGGCGGCGTGCTGCCCGGCGGCTTCGCGATCTCCGCGCGCAAGACCTACGGCCACGTCTCGGCCGGCATGATCTGCTCGGTCCGCGAGCTCGGCATCGGCGAGGATCACGACGGCATCCTGGTGCTGCCCCCCGACGCCGGCGTCCCCGGCGACGACGTGTTCGGCCTGCTCGGGCTCGACGACGAGGTCATCGAGTTCGAGATCAACCCCGACCGCGCCTACGCCCTCTCGCTGCGTGGCGTCGCCCGCGAGGCGGCGCTGGGCTTCGACGTGCCGTTCGCCGACCCGGCCGAGCGCGAGCTTCCCGACGTCGACGGCAAGGCCTGGGAGGTCGTCGTCGACGACCCCGCCGGCTGCCCGGTCTTCGCCGCACGGCTGGTCAGCGGCTTCGACCCGGCCGCGCCCACGCCCGACTTCATCAGGCGTCGCGTCGAGCAGGCCGGCATGCGCTCGATCTCGCTGGCCGTCGACGTCACCAACTACGTCATGCTCGAGCTCGGCCAGCCCATCCACGGCTACGACGCCGACAAGGTCGCCGGGCCGCTCGGTGTGCGCCGGGCCCACGAGGGCGAGCAGCTCACCACCCTGGACGGTGCCGTCCGCACGCTCTCCACGGACAACGGGGGTGACCTCGTCATCACCGACGACTCCGGCCCGATCGGCCTCGCGGGCGTGATGGGTGGCGCGACCACCGAGATGTCGGAGACCACCACGCGGATCCTGGTCGAGGCGGCCCACTGGGACGCCGTCTCGATGTTCCGCACCGGCAGACGCCACAGGCTGACCTCCGAGGCCGGCAAGCGCAACGAGCGCGGCGTCGACCCGCTGCTGCCCGGCGTCGCCGCCGACCGCGTCGTCGAGCTCCTCGTCGAGCACGGCGGGGCGACGGCCGAGCCCGGCTACACCCTGGTGGGCAGCGCTCCCGAGCGGCCCACGGTCACCATCGCCACCGACCTGCCCGCCCGGCTCAGCGGCATCGACATCACCGCGATGACCACCGTCGAGAGCCTGCGCGCGATCGGCGCCGCCGTCGTCGAGCAGGACGCCGACACGATCGAGGTCACCCCGCCGACCTGGCGCCCCGACATCAACGACCCCTACGACCTGGTCGAGGAGGTCGTCCGGATCGTCGGCTACGACCAGGTGCCGAGCGTGCTGCCGCGCCGGGCCACGGGCCGCGGCCTGACCCGCACGCAACGCCTGCGCCGCCGGGTCGGCCGCACCCTCGCGGGCGCCGGCCTGGTCGAGGTCGTCAGCTTCCCGTTCGTCGGCGAGGCCACCTTCGACAAGCTCGGCCTGTCCGCCGACGATCCGCTGCGCGCCACCGTCGGCCTGGCCAACCCGCTGTCCAGCGAGGAGCCGGCCTACACCACCACCCTGTTGCCGGGACTGCTCGAGGCCGCCTCGCGCAACGTCGGTCGGGGCGCGCCGGGCGTCGCCCTGTTCGAGACCGGCACCGTCGCCTTCCCCGCCGACAACGGCCCCGCCCCGATCTACGGCGTGCACACGCGGCCCACCGAGGCCGAGCTGGAGAAGCTGGTCGAGGCGCTGCCGGTGCAGCCGCAGCACGTCGCCGTCGTCCTCGCGGGCGAGCGCCGCCGCGCCGGCTGGTGGGGGCCGGGCGCCGACGCCGGCTGGAGCGATGCGCTGGCGGTCGTCCGGCGCCTCGCGGCCGATCTCGGCGTAGGGATCGACGTCGCCTCGGCCGCCCGGATGCCCTGGCATCCCGGCCGGTGCGCCCTGGTCAGCGTCGACGGCGTCCAGCTCGGGCACGCCGGCGAGCTGCACCCGAGCGTGTGCGCGGCCTACGGCCTGCCGGCCCGCAGCGCCGCCGTCGAGCTGGACCTCGACGCGCTGATGGCGGCGGCCGCCGACGTCATCTCGGGCCCGGAGTTCTCCACCATGCCCGTCGCCAAGGAGGACGTCGCGCTCGTCGTCGACGCCGGCGTCACCGTCGCGGCCGTCGAGGCCGCCCTGCGCGAGGGCGCCGGCGAGCTGCTGGAGTCGATCCGGCTGTTCGACGTCTACACCGGCGAGCAGATCGGGGCCGGCCAGAAGTCGCTGGCCTTCGCCCTGCGCTTCCGGGCGCCCGACCGGACCCTCACCGAGGCCGAGACCGGTGCCGCCCGCGATGCCGCCGTCGCCCGCGCTGCCGAGCTGACCGGAGCGGTGCAACGCTGAGCCCGGCGACGTGGTGAGGCCGGGGCCGCGGCTGCGGTTGGCCGACGAGGTCACCTGGGACGGCACGGCCGTCCCAGGTGAGCGCACCCGCGTGCTCCTCACCGCACTGGCCGACGCCCGGGGCAAGGCGGTGGGCGAGGAGCGCCTGATCGAGGAGATCTGGGGCGACGAGCCGCCGGCCAACCCGACCAAGGCCCTCCAGGTCGTCGTCTCCCGCGCCCGGTCGGCCACCGCTCCGGATGTCGTCGAGCGCGCCGGCCACGGCTACCGGCTCGCCCTCGACACTGCAGACGTCGACGTCTGGGCCCACGACCACGCGGTCGAGGCCGCCCGCCGGGCCGCCGCGGCCGGCACCTGGAGCGAGGCGGTCGCGCAGCTCGACCACCTCGACGGTGAGCCCGCCCTCGCCGGCCGGATCCTCTCGGCCCTGGGGCGCCACGACGACGCCCTCCCGCTGCTGGAGGCGGGCGGAACGGCCCTCGACGATGCCTGCCTGGCGGCCCTGCTGCGCAGCGAGGCCGCCGTCCGCGGCGTGCCGGCCGCACTCGCCCGCTACGCGGCCCACCGCGCCGGGCTCGCCGACCGGCTCGGCGTCGACCCGGCCCCCGAGCTCCAGGCGCTGCACCAGGAGCTGCTGCTGCGCGACCGTCCCGTCCGCTCGGGCCTGAGCCACTACGCCAGCAGCCTGGTCGGCCGCGACGCCGACCTGATCCGGCTACGCGCCCTCGTCCGGACCCACCGGGTCGTCTCGATCGTCGGCCCCGGCGGCCTCGGCAAGACCCGGCTCGCCCAGCTGGTCGCCGCCGAGGCCGAGCAGCCGCTGGTGCATGTGGTCGAGCTGGTCGGCGTCGTCGACCCGGCCGATGTCGTCTCCGAGGTCGGCTCGGTGCTCGGCGTCCGCGACTCGGTGCACGGCCGGACCGTCCTCACGCCCGAGCAGCAGCGCGACATACGATCCCGGATCGCGCAGCAGCTCGACCAGGCGCCGGCACTGCTGGTCCTCGACAACTGCGAGCACCTGGTCGAGGCGGTCGCCGACCTGGTCGCCTTCCTGGTCGCCGTCACCCCCTCGCTGCGGGTGCTCACCACCACCCGTGCGCCGCTCGCGATCGCTGCCGAGCACGTCTTCGAGCTGAGCCGGCTCGGTGCGGCCGACGCCGGCGATCTCTTCCGGCAGCGAGCACTCGCGGCGCGGCCGGGGGCGATGCTCCCCGACGCGCCCGTGGCCGAGATCGCCGAGCGTCTCGACGGCCTCCCGCTGGCCATCGAACTCGCCGCGGTCAAGGTGCGCGCGATGTCGGTCGCCGACATCGCGGCCCGGCTCGAGAACCGGTTCGCGCTCCTGCGCGGTGGCGACCGTAGTGCGCCCGACCGGCACCAGACCCTGCTCGCCGTGATCGACTGGTCCTGGAACCTGCTCGGCGACCGCGACCGGCGCGGCCTGCGCCGGCTCTCGGTCTTCCACGACGGGTTCACCCTCGACGGCGCCGAGGCGATCCTGGGCGCCGACGCGCTCGCCACCGTCGAGGAGCTGGTGGCCCAGTCGCTGCTGACCCTCGTCGACGCCGGTGCCGGTGCGCCCCTGCGCTACCGGATGCTCGAGACGGTGCGCGAGTTCGGCCGGATGCAGCTGATCGACGCGGGGGAGGAGGCCGGGGCCCAGCGGGACCATCGCGACTGGGCGGTCGCCGCCGCCGATCGGCTCGGTGCGGGCCTGTTCACCAACGACCAGGTCGCCACGGTCGACGCGATCGCGACCGAGGAGAACAATCTGGCCGACGCCCTGCGCCGGGCCCTGGCCGACGCCGACGCCGACGCCGTCGTCTCGCTGCTCGCGGCCCTCGGCGGCTTCTGGAGCATCCGCGGCGAGCACGCGCGCGTGATCATGCTGTGCGAGACCGTGGCCCGCGTGCTGACCGAGGTCCGGGCCGCGCCGGAGCGGGCGGACCAGACCCGTGCCGCCCTGTGCCTGACCCTGGTCAACTCCTGGATCGCCCAGCTCGAGGTCCTCGACGACCTGCTCGGTGAGCTGGCCCGCCTCGGCCCCGGTACGACGAGCCCGCGGGTCCGCGCGATGACAGCCGTGGTCCTGGGGGCGAGCGCCCCCGCCGCGAGCCCGCTGCTCTCGCCCTCCGACGAGCTCATCCACGACCCCGACCCCCTCGTGCGCGGGATCGCCCTGCAGTGGCGCAGCCACGAGCGCGAGAACATCGGCGATCCCGTGGCCGCCATCGCCGCGGCCGAGGAGGCGCTGGCCATCGCCACCGACCAGACCGGGCCGTGGACCCTCGCGGTGCTCCACGCCCAGCTGGCCGGGCTCTACAGCCAGGTGGGGCGGCTGACCGATGCCGAGCCCCACGCGCGTGCGGCCGTACCCGTGCTGGTCCGGCTCGGCGCCCACGAGGACGCACTCCAGGCGATGACGGTCTCGGCGGTGGCCTGGCTCGAGCGCGGCGACCCGGCCGCCGCGGAGCAGGTCCTGGAGGACGTCCTCGCGCGCACCGACCTGACCGCCGGGGGCGGCGGCTACAGCGCACGGGGCACGCTGCTGGTCACCCAGGCCGAGATCGCCTTCGCCCGCGGCGACGTCGACGAGGGCTGCCGGATCGTCGAACAGGCGGCAGAGGCGATGGCAGCTGTCCGCTTCCCCGGCATGGGGGCCGACGCCGACATCGCGCCGTGGCGGATCTACGGCAACACGGTGGCGATCCTGGCCTTCGCGCTGCACGACCGCCCCGCCCAGGGCCGCGCGCTCTACGCGTGGCTGGTGGGCGCGGTGCCGCGGGTCGTCGACCGCGATCGCACGTTCGTCGACGTGCCGGTCGTCGGGCTGATGCTCTTCGCGCTCGGCACCTGGGCCCTGCGCTTCGGCACCCTGCGGCCGGCCGAGGCGGTGCGCCTGCTGGCGCTGGCCGAGCGGCTGTCGTACCCGCGCTTCGTGCCGTCGCTGTCCTGGGACCGCGCCGTGGCCCGGTGCGAGGAGGCCGCGCCGGGGGAGCTGGCCCTCCTCGCCGCCGAGTACGGCGAGCGCCGCGGGCCCGACCTGTTGGACGAGACCCGCGACGTCGTCGCACGCCTGTTCGGCTGATCCGGGGCGCTCCCGGGCTCAGACCTTGCGCGAGTACGACCGCACGGCCAGCGGCGCGAAGATCGCGACCACGACGGCGCAGCCGAGCAGTGCCCATGCGACCTCGGTGGTCACCTGGCCCTCGTTGATCAGGTCGCGGCACGCGGTGACCACATGCGAGACCGGGTTGACCTTGACGAACGCCTCGAGCCAGCCCGGCAGGGTCTCCGCCGGGACGAACGCGTTGGACAGGAAGGTCAACGGGAACATGATCATCATGGAGATGCCCTGCACCGCCTGAGCGGAGCGGGCCACGGTGCCGAGCCAGGTGAAGATCCAGGCCAGCGACCAGGCCGCGACGATCGTCAGCAGCCAGCCGCCCAGCGTGCCGAGGACGCCGCCGCCCGGCCGGTAGCCCATCGCGATGCCGACCAGGATGGTCAGCGTCGCGGCGATCGTGTAACGGATGACGTCGGCCAGCGCCGGACCGGCCAGCGGCGCGATCCGGGCGATCGGCAGCGACCGGAAGCGGTCGAAGGTGCCCTTGTCCATGTCCTCGCGCAGTTGGGTGCCCATCGCCATGCAGGTGGTGAGCGCGGTCTGCGCCAGGATGCCCGGGATGATCAGCGGCAGGTAGTCCTGCACGCTGCCGGAGATCGCGCCGCCGAAGATGTAGGCGAACATCGCGGTGAACAGCAGCGGCTGGATGGTGACGTCGAAGAACTGCTCCGGGTTGCGGCGCATCTTCTTCGTCGCGCGCCAGGCCATCGCCAGGGTCTGGTCGACGGTCTCGCGCAGGGACGGGCGGGCGGGCAGCTCCGCCGGCGACAGCGGTACGGCGGTCGCGGCGTGGGCGTCGATGAGCGTGGTCATCAGGCCACCTCCTCGGTCTCGTGGTTCCGGTTCGGCTCGCTGTGGTGCCCGGTCAGCGCGAGGAACACCTCGTCGAGCGTGGGCTGGCGCACCGTGGCGGTGGTGATCGGCAGCTCGGCCTGGCGCAGCGCGATGAGCACGTCGCCGGCCTGGTCGGCGTCGGCCAGGGGCACGTTGAGTCCGCCGGCCTCGGGGGTGAGCACCGGTGCCTCGCCGAGCGCCCGCTCGACGACGGCGGCCGCGGTGGCGGTCTGGGTCCGGTCGGCGAGCCGCAGGTGCAGGGTGGAGGAGCCGACCCCGGACTTGAGCTGCTCCGGCGTACCCTCGGCGACCTTGCGGCCGGCGTCGATGACAGCGATCCGGTCGGCCAACTGGTCGGCCTCGTCGAGGTACTGCGTGGTCAGCAGGATCGTGGAGCCCTGGGCGACCAGCTCGCGGATGGTGTCCCACATCTGGCCGCGGGTGCGCGGGTCGAGGCCGGTGGTCGGCTCGTCGAGGAAGATGAGTGGCGGCCGCGCGATCAGCGACGCCGCCAGGTCGAGCCGGCGGCGCATGCCGCCGGAGAAGCTCTTGATCTGGCGGCTGGCCGCCTCGGCGAGGCCGAAGCGCTCGAGCAGGTCGGCGGCGATCCGGCGGGCGGCGGGCGGTCGGTGGCCGAGCAGCCGGCCGAAGAGGACCAGGTTCTCGGTCGCGGTGAGGTTCTCGTCGACCGAGGCGTACTGGCCGGTGACGCCCAGCAGTTGGCGGACCCGGTGCGGCTCGGCGGCGACGTCGACGCCGAAGATCGTGGCCCGCCCGCCGTCGATGGGCAGCAGGGTCGCGAGCATGGAGAGGGTGGTGGTCTTGCCGGCGCCGTTGGGGCCGAGCACGCCGAAGACCTCGCCGCGGGCGACGTGGAGGTCGACGCCGTTGACCGCGCGCACCGGCGCAGCGCCCTTCACGGAGAAGGTCTTGACCAGGCCCGTCGCGGCGACCGCGAGGTCGTCGCGGGGCGTCGGGGGGTGGAGGATGTCGTTCATGGACCCCAGCCTGCGAGGATGGGGTTTCAGTTCGGCTTCACCGGACGACGCCGCGGTTTCAAAGGCCCCGCGATAGCGGTTTCATGCAGGACCCTGTATGTTTATGCATATGAGCAAGGTGAAGGTCGCCGTCGCCGGCGCCAGCGGGTACGCCGGAGGCGAGGTGCTGCGTCTGCTGCTGGGTCATCCCGGCGTCGAGATCGGCGCGGTCACCGCGGGCAGCAACGCGGGGGAGCGCCTCGGTGCGCTGCAGCCCCACCTGGTGCCGCTCGCGGAGCGGGTGCTCGAGCCCACCGAGGTCGAGGTGCTCGCCGGCCACGACGTCGTCTTCCTCGGCCTGCCCCACGGCCAGTCCGGTGCGCTCGCCGAGGCACTCGCCGCCCACGACCCCGAGGTCGTCGTGATCGACTGCGGCGCCGACTTCCGGCTCCAGGACGCCGCGCAGTGGGAGCGGTTCTACGGCAGCGCCCACGCCGGCACCTGGCCCTACGGCCTGCCCGAGCTGCCCGGCAACCGCGACGCACTGCGCGGCGTGAAGCGGGTCGCCGTTCCCGGCTGCTATCCCACGATCTCCTCCCTCACCCTGGCCCCGGCGGTCGCCGCCGGCCTGGTCGTCCCCGACGTCGTGGTCGTGGCCGCCTCCGGCACGAGCGGCGCCGGCAAGGCGGCGAAGCCGCATCTGCTCGGCAGCGAGGTGATGGGCAACGCGAGCGCGTACGGCGTCGGCGGGGTGCACCGGCACACGCCCGAGATCACGCAGAACCTCGGCAGGCTCGTGGCCGGTGGTGCGGCGAGCGTCAAGGTCAGCTTCACCCCCCTGCTCGTCCCGATGCCGCGGGGCATCCTCGCCACCTGCTCGGCCCCCCTGACCGGCCCGGTGAGCGCCGAGGAGGCGCACGCCGTCTACGCCAAGGCCTACGCCGACGAGCCGTTCGTCCACGTGCTGCCGGCCGGCCAGTGGCCGCAGACCCAGGCGGTCCTCGGCTCCAACGCCGTGCACCTGCAGGTCACCGTGGACGAGGCGGCCGGCCGGCTGGTGGCCGTCGGCGCGGTCGACAACCTCGCCAAGGGCACCGCCGGCGCCGCGGTGCAGTGCATGAACCTCGCCCTCGGTCTCGACGAGACCACGGGCCTCACGACGGTGGGGCTGGCCCCGTGACGAGCGAGCAGACCTACTCCCTGTCCCGCTACCCGGAGACCCTCGCCGTCGTCCGGCTGCCGGCGGGGGCCGAGATCCCGCTGTGGGCCGAGTCCTCCTCGGTCTTCTCGATCACCGCGACGGCCACGGAGACCTCGCTGGTGTGCGCCGGCCGGAGCGTGCCGAAGAAGGCGCGCCACCACAAGCCACTGACCGCCTTCTGCGTCGACGGCGAGCTCGACCTCGGCGCCGTCGGCGTCCTGGTCGGCCTGCTGGCGCCGCTCGCCGAGGCCGAGATCCCGGTCTTCACCCTCTCCACCTTCGACACGGACTGGATCCTGGTCCCGACCGGCATGGGAGACCGGGCGGAGGAGGCCTGGCGACGATCGGGCCACACCGTCGCCCCCGCCGTCCCCGCCTGAACCATCCCGAAGGAATCCGAGAACCCATGAGCGTCACCCACCCCGCCGGCTTCGTCGCCGCCGGCGCCGCCGTCGGCCTGAAGCCGAGCGGCAAGAAGGACCTCGCCCTCGTCGTCAACCAGGGCCCCACGTTCGACTCCGCGTCGGTCTTCACCAGCAACCGCTGCAAGGCCAACCCGGTGCTGTGGAGCGAGCAGGTCGTCAAGGACGGCGTCGTGCGCGCCGTCGTCCTCAACTCCGGCGGCGCCAACTGCTACACCGGTCCGGAGGGCTTCCAGACCACCCATCAGGTCGCCGAGCGGGTCGGCGAGCTCGTCGGGATCGCCGCCGGCGACGTCGTGGTCTGCTCCACCGGCCTGATCGGCCTCGTCAACGACCGGCAGGCCCTGCTCGACGGCGTCGGCACCCTCCACGCCCGGCTGTCCGCCGACGGCGGCGGCGACGCGGCCGAGGCGATCATGACGACCGACACGGTCAGCAAGCAGGTCGTCGTGGCCGGCCCCGACGGCGCCGCCTGGTCGATCGGCGGCATGGCCAAGGGCGCGGGGATGTTGGCGCCGGCCCTCGCGACGATGCTCGTGGTCGTCACGACCGATGCCGTCGTACCCGCCGCCGACCTGGATGCCGCGCTCCGCGCGGCGACCCGGGTCAGCTTCGACCGGCTCGACTCCGACGGATGTCAGTCCACCAACGACACCGTCACCGTCATGGCGAGCGGCGCCTCCGGTGTGACGCCGAGCCTGCCGGACTTCACCGCAGCGCTCACCGAGGTCTGCCGCTCGCTGGCGATCCAGTTGCTCGCCGACGCCGAGGGCGCCGACCACGAGATCGCGATCACCACGATCAACGCGGCGACCGAGGACGAGGCGGTCGAGGTCGGTCGCAGCGTCGCCCGGAGCAATCTGTTCAAGGCGGCCGTCTTCGGCAAGGACCCCAACTGGGGCCGCGTACTGGCCTCGGTCGGCACGACCACCGCAGCGTTCGACCCGGCGGACCTCGATGTCGCGATGAACGGCGTGTGGGTCTGCCGCAACAGCACACCCGCCGAGGACCCCGCCCTCGTCGACCTGTCCGCCCGGTCGGTCACCGTCACCATCGACCTGAAGTCCGGCGACGCCGAGGCGACCGTCTGGACCAACGACCTCACCCACGCCTACGTCCACGAGAACAGCGCCTACTCCTCATGAGCGACATCCCGACCGAGACGCACGAGCCCGGCAAACCGGACCAGTTCAAGGCGCACACCCTCGCCGGTGCGCTGCCCTGGTTGAAGGCCTACCACGGCAAGGTCGTCGTCGTGAAGTACGGCGGCAACGCGATGACCGACGACACCCTCAAGCGCGCGTTCGCCGAGGACATCGCGTTCCTGCGCTTCGCCGGCTTCCGCCCGGTCGTCGTGCACGGTGGCGGCCCGCAGATCTCGCAGATGCTCGACCGGCTCGGCATCGAGTCCGAGTTCCGCGGCGGCCTGCGCGTCACCACGCCCGAGGCGATGGACGTCGTCCGGATGGTCCTGGTGGGGCAGGTCCAGCGGGAGCTGGTCGGACTGATCAACGAGCACGGCCCGCTCGCCGTCGGCCTGTCCGGCGAGGACGCCGGCCTCTTCACCGCCGAGCAGACCGGCACCGTCGTCGACGGCGAGGAGGTCGACCTCGGCCTGGTCGGCGAGGTCGCGCAGGTGCGCCCCGAGGCCGTGCTCGACCTGATCGAGGCCGGGCGGATCCCCGTCGTGTCCAGCGTCGCGCCCGACATCGACGGCGTCGTCCACAACGTCAACGCCGACTCCGCCGCCGCCTCCCTGGCCGCCGCCCTCGGCGCCGAGAAGCTGCTCGTGCTCACCGACGTCGAGGGCCTCTACCTCGACTGGCCGGACCCCGAGGAGGTCATCGGGGAGATCAGCCCCGAGGCGCTGGAGGAGATCCTCCCGTCGCTGGCCAGCGGCATGATCCCGAAGATGAGCGCCTGCCTGCAGGCGGTCCGCGACGGCGTCAAGCGCGCGACCGTCGTCGACGGCCGCCAGGCGCACGCCGTCCTGCTCGAGCTCTTCACCGACGAGGGCGTCGGCACCCAGGTGCTGCCCGGCGTCACCACCAAGACCCGCAAGGCCCGGGAGACCCAGAAGTGACCACGAACCCCGCCACCGACCTCACCGCCGACCCGACCACCGGGGAGTGGACCGAGCGCTACGCCGGTGCCCTGATGAACACCTTCGGTCCGCCGAAGACCGTCCTGGCCCGGGGCGCGGGCGCCCACGTGTGGGACGCCGACGGCCGCGAGTACGTCGACCTGCTCGGCGGCATCGCCGTCAACGCGCTGGGCCACGCGCACCCGCGCCTCGTCGCCGCTGTCACCGAGCAGCTGCAGACCCTCGGCCACATCTCGAACTTCTTCGCCAGCGCGCCGCAGATCACCCTGGCCGAGCGCCTGGTCGGGCTGCTCGGCACCGACGCCCGGGTGTTCTTCACCAACTCCGGCTCCGAGGCCAACGAGACGGCGTTCAAGCTGACCCGCCGCACCGGCCGGACCCGGATCGTGGCCACCGAGGGCTCCTTCCACGGCCGCACCCTGGGCGCTCTCGCGTTGACCTCCAAGGAGGCCTACCGGGCACCCTTCGAGCCGCTGCCCGGCGACGTCGTGTTCGTGCCCTACGGCGATGTCGCCGCGCTCGAGGCGGCCGTCGACACCGACACGGCCGCGGTCCTGGTGGAGCCGATCCAGGGCGAGGCGGGTGTGATCGTGCCGCCGCGCGGCTACCTGCCGGCCGCCCAGCGGATCGCCCACGAGAACGGAGCCCTGCTCTGGCTCGACGAGATCCAGACCGGCGTCGGCCGCACCGGCGCCTGGTTCGCCCACCAGAACCCGGCCCTCGTGGACGCGCCCGTCACCCCCGACATCGTGACCCTCGCCAAGGGCCTGGCCGGCGGCATCCCGATCGGTGCCTGTCTGGCCACCCACGGCTCCGGCAAGCTGTTCGACCCCGGCAACCACGGCACCACCTTCGGCGGCAACCCCGTCGCCGCCGCAGCCGCCCTCGCCGTCCTCGACGTGCTCGCCGAGGACGGCCTGCTGGCCCGGGCGACCGCACTCGGGGCCCGGCTGCAGGAGGGCGTCGGCGCCGATCCCCGGGTGCGGGAGACCCGGGGATCGGGCCTGCTCGTCGGGCTCACCCTCGCCGAGCCCAGGGCGGCCGAGGTGGTCGCCGCCGCGCAGGACGCCGGCTTCATCGTCAACGCGGCCACCCCCGAGCGGATCCGGATGGCGCCGCCGTTCGTGCTCTCCGAGGCGGACGCGGAGGCCTTCCTGGCCGCCTGGCCCGCGATCCTCGACCAGGCAGGAGTGACACCGTGACCCGATCGTTCCTCCGCGACGACGACCTGACCCCGGCCGAGCAGGCCGAGGTGCTCGCCCTCGCCGCGAAGCTCAAGGCCGAGCCCTACGACCACCGACCACTGGCCGGTCCCCGCACCGTCGCGATGATCTTCGACAAGCCGACGCTGCGCACCCAGGCGTCCTTCGCCGCGGGCATCGCCGAGCTCGGCGGCCACCCGATGCTGGTGGACGGCACCCTGGCGGGCATCGGCAGGCGCGAGTCCGTCGCCGACGTCGCGCGGGTGCTCGGCCGCCAGGCGGCGCAGATCGTCTGGCGGACCTATGCCCAGGCCAGCCTCGACGAGATGGCCGCGTACGCCGGCGTACCGGTCGTCAACGCGCTCACCGACGACTTCCATCCGTGCCAGCTGCTCGCTGACCTGCTCACGATCCGCGAGCACAAGGGAGAGCTGGCGGGCCTCACCGCGGCCTTCCTCGGCGACGGCGCCTGCAACATGGGCAACTCGTGGCTGCTCGCCGGTGCCACCGCGGGGATGCACGTGCGGATCAGCGGTCCCGAGGGCTATGTCCCCGCGGCGGCGATGTTCGACCGGGCCAACGAGATCGGCATCGCGACGGGCGGCTCCGGTGCCGCCGTCGCCGACCCGGTCGCCGCCGTCACCGGCGCGGACATCGTGATCACCGACACCTGGGTGTCGATGGGCAAGGAGGACGAGGCCTCCGAGCGCCGCGCCGTCTTCGGTCCCTGGTCGGTCACGCCCGAGCTCGTCGCGGCCGCCGAGCCCGGAGCGATCGTGCTGCACTGCCTGCCGGCGTACCGCGGGATGGAGATCGCGGCCGAGGTCCTCGACGGACCGCAGAGCGTCGTGTGGGACGAGGCCGAGAACCGCCGCCATGCCCAGAAGGCGATCCTGACCTGGCTCGAGGGCACCCGGTCCTGAGATGAACGAGCACGCCCTGACCCCGATGACGAAGAGCGCCCGGCAGGCGCTCGTCGCCGAGCTCCTGGAGACCCGCGAGGTCCGCTCCCAGCCCGAGCTCGCCGACCTGCTCGGCAACCGGGGCGTGCACGTCACCCAGGCCACGCTCAGTCGCGACCTGGTCGAGCTCGACGCCGTCCGGGTCCGCTCCACGAGCGGCGCGCTCGTCTACGCCGTCCCTGCCGAAGGCGGTGACCGCTCGCCCGTCACGGGGGAGAGCGCCGCCTCCCAGCACCGCCTGTCCCGGCTGGCCACGGAGCTGCTGGTCAGCGCCGAGGCCAGCGCCAACCTCGTCGTCCTGCGCACGCCGCCGGGCGCGGCCCAGTTCCTGGCCAGCGCGATCGACAAGGTCGAGCTCTCCGATGTGCTCGGGACCATCGCGGGCGACGACACTGTGCTCGTGATCGGACGCGACCCCGCCGGGGGAGACGCCCTGGCCCACAAGTTCACCGCACTCGCCGAAGGCGACACCCGAAAGGAACCATGAGTTGAGCAAGGTCCTGACCTCCCTTCCCCGGGGGGAGCGCGTCGGCATCGCCTTCTCCGGCGGCCTCGACACCTCCGTCGCCGTGGCGTGGATGCGCGACAAGGGCGCGATCCCGTGCACCTACACGGCCGACATCGGTCAGCCCGACGAGCCCGACGTCGCCGGCGTCCCCGCGCGCGCGAAGCAGTACGGCGCCGAGATCGCCCGTGCCGTCGACATCAAGCCGCAGCTGGTCGAGGAGGGACTCGCCGCCCTGGCGTGCGGTGCCTTCCACATCCGCTCCGGCGCCAAGGCCTACTTCAACACCACGCCGCTGGGCCGCGCCGTCACCGGCACCATGCTGGTGCGGGCGATGCAGGCCGACGACGTCAACATCTGGGGCGACGGCTCGACGTACAAGGGCAACGACATCGAGCGGTTCTACCGCTACGGCCTGATGGCCAACCCCGAGCTGCGGATCTACAAGCCGTGGCTGGACGCGGACTTCGTCGCGGAGCTGGGCGGACGCCACGAGATGAGCGAGTGGTTGGTCGCGCACGACCTGCCCTACCGCGACGCCACCGAGAAGGCGTACTCCACCGATGCCAACATCTGGGGCGCGACGCACGAGGCCAAGACCCTCGAGCACCTCGACGTCTCGCTCGAGACCGTCGAGCCGATCATGGGCGTGAAGTTCTGGGACCCCGCGGTCGCGATCGAGACCGAGGACGTCACGGTCGGCTTCGAGGCCGGCCGCCCGGTCTCCCTGAACGGCCGGCGCTACGACGACGCCGTCGCGCTGGTCATGGAGGCCAACGCCATCGGCGGCCGCCACGGCCTGGGCATGTCCGACCAGATCGAGAACCGGATCATCGAGGCCAAGTCGCGCGGCATCTACGAGGCGCCGGGCATGGCGCTGCTCTTCACGGCGTACGAGCGGCTGCTCAACGCGATCCACAACGAGGACACCCTGGCCAACTACCACCTCGAGGGCCGCAAGCTGGGCCGCCTGCTCTACGAGGGCCGCTGGCTCGACCCGCAGGCGCTGATGCTGCGCGAGTCGATCCAGCGCTGGATCGCCTCGCTGGTCAGCGGCACGGTCGTCCTGCGGCTGCGCCGCGGCGACGACTACACGATCCTGCGCACCGAGGGCGACAACTTCTCCTACCACCCCGAGAAGCTGTCGATGGAGCGCGTCGAGAACGCCGCCTTCGGCCCGACCGACCGGATCGGCCAGCTGACCATGCGCAACCTCGACATCGCCGACTCCCGCGCGAAGCTCGAGGCGTACGCCGGCCAGCCGCTCGACCAGGGCACCGTCCTCGTCGAGCACGGCACCCTGTTCGGCGAGCTGCCCGCGGGCGGCTACGACCAGATCACCGCCAACCCCGACGGCGGCGACGAGGGCGAGGCGATCCTCGAGGAGGCCGCCATGGAGCTCGGGACGGACTGATGGCCGCAGGCATGGGACCGGCCGAGCCCACCAGGCGCACGGTGGCCCGGGTCCTCCCGGTCAGCAGCGAGGGCAAGGTCCTCCTGCTGCTCGGCTGCGATCCGGCGCTGCCGGACGTGCGGTACTGGTTCACCGTCGGGGGAGCGGCCGACGCGGGGGAGTCGCTCGCCGAGGCCGCCGCCCGGGAGCTGCGTGAGGAGACCGGTGTGCTGGTGGCTCCCGAGTCGCTCGGCGAGCCGTACGGCACCTTCGAGGTGGCGTTCTCGTGGGACGGACGGGACTACGTCAACGACTCGACCCTCTTCGCCGTGGCGCTCGAGGAGTCGGAAGCAGGAGCGATCAGCTTCGCGGGCCTGGATCTGCTGGAGTCGCAGTCGATCTTCGACGCCGCCTGGTGGACCCCCGAGGAGCTCGACCGTGACGGCCGCGCGGTGGATCCGCGGCTGATCGACCAGATGCGGGCGGCGATCGCGCACGTCCGAGGAGGAATGTCATGACCGACGAGAGCACTGCCGGGGCGACCCAGGGCGGCAAGCTGTGGGGCGGCCGCTTCGAGGGCGGCCCGTCGCCCGAGCTCGAGGCCCTGTCCCGCTCGACCCACTTCGACTGGCGGCTGGGGCTCTACGACATCGCCGGCTCCCACGCGCACGCGAAGGCGCTCGGCGCCGCCGGCCTGCTCACCGCCGACGAAGAGACCGAGCTGCACCGGGGGCTCGACGCCCTCGCCGCACGGTTCACGGACGGCTCGCTGCGCCCCGACCCCTCCGACGAGGACGTCCACGGGGCTCTGGAACGACTCCTCATCGAGGAGGTCGGCCCCGACGTCGGTGGGAAGCTCCGGGCCGGGCGCTCGCGCAACGACCAGATCGCCACGCTCTTCCGGTGCTACCTGCTCGACCACGCCGGCGCCGTCGCCGACCTGGTGCTCGACCTCGTCGACGCGCTGGCGGGACAGGCCGAGCGGCACCTCGCCTCCGTCGACGGGGGACCGGCGATCATGCCGGGCCGCACCCACCTGCAGCACGCCCAGCCGGTGCTGCTGTCGCACCACCTGCTCGCGCACGCCTGGGCGCTGCTCCGCGACGTCGAGCGCCTCGGTGACTGGCGGCGACGCGTGGCCGGCGACTCGCCGTACGGGTCGGGGGCACTGGCCGGGCAGAGTCTCGGACTCGATCCGGAGCTCGTCGCCCGTGAGCTCGGGTTCACCGGCTCGACCGCCAACTCGATCGACGGGACCGCCTCGCGCGACTTCGTCGCGGAGTTCGCGTTCGTCGCGGCACAGATCGGCATCGACGTCAGCCGGATCGCCGAGGAGGTCATCCTCTGGGCGACCAAGGAGTTCGGCTTCGTCACGCTCCACGACTCCTGGTCCACGGGATCGAGCATCATGCCGCAGAAGAAGAACCCCGACATCTCCGAGCTGGCACGGGGCAAGGCCGGCCGCCTGGTCGGCAATCTCGCCGGGCTGCTCACGACGCTCAAGGCACTGCCGCTCGCCTACAACCGCGACCTGCAGGAGGACAAGGAGCCAGTCTTCGACTCCGTCGACACGCTGGAGGTGCTGCTCCCGGCGTTCACCGGGCAGGTCGCGACCCTGGTGTTCGACACCGACCGGATGGGTGAGCTCGCCCCCCAGGGATTCTCTCTCGCGACCGACATCGCGGAGTGGCTCGTGAAGCAGGGCGTGCCCTTCCGGATCGCGCACGAGCTGGCGGGGGCCTGCGTGCGTGCCTGCGAGGAGCGCGGGATCGAGCTCGACGGGCTCACTGATGAGGAGTTCGCCGCGATCTCACCGCACCTGACCCCCGAGGTCCGCACCGTCCTGACGGTCGAGGGATCGGTCGCGTCGCGCGACGGCCGGGGCGGCACCGCACCCGCCCGTGTCGCCGAACAGCTCGCTGACCTGCGCAAACGCGTCCGGGAGACCCGCTCCGCAGGCTGAGGGGCACCCCGATTTGCAACGAGGGGGACAGGTGCTGTTAATGTTCTTCTCGTTGCGGGGAACGCAGCGAAAACCTCCGGGGCAAGGCCCCAACGACGAGGGCTTCACTGCGTCCGGAGCCGTCCTCGACGGTGTCCGCAGCCTGGTTCAGACCCCGGTCTGACACTCCGGGAGACCGGAGTTGACGAGCGGGAACCGAACCAGTAACGTTTCACAGGTTGCCCCGCGACCGAGGCCCAGCAGGGTCCGAGGCGCGAGAAGCGTGTGATGTTTGAGAACTCAACAGTGTGTCATGCATAGATTGTTGTGACGTTTGTGTGCACTCAGGTCCTTTGGGGTTTGGGTGTGTGTTTTCGGCAATGATGATTCTGATGACAGTTTGTCAGCAGTTTCTGTTGCTGGGTATCGAGTTTTCTTATGGAGAGTTTGATCCTGGCTCAGGACGAACGCTGGCGGCGTGCTTAACACATGCAAGTCGAGCGGAAAGGCTCCTTCGGGGGTACTCGAGCGGCGAACGGGTGAGTAACACGTGAGTAATCTGCCCTGTGCTCTGGGATAGCCACCGGAAACGGTGATTAATACCGGATATGACCACTCCGCGCATGTGGTGGTGGTGGAAAGTTTTTCGGCGCAGGATGTGCTCGCGGCCTATCAGCTTGTTGGTGAGGTAATGGCTCACCAAGGCTTTGACGGGTAGCCGGCCTGAGAGGGTGACCGGTCACACTGGGACTGAGACACGGCCCAGACTCCTACGGGAGGCAGCAGTGGGGAATATTGGACAATGGGCGGAAGCCTGATCCAGCAACGCCGCGTGAGGGATGACGGCCTTCGGGTTGTAAACCTCTTTCAGTACCGACGAAGCGTGAGTGACGGTAGGTACAGAAGAAGGACCGGCCAACTACGTGCCAGCAGCCGCGGTAATACGTAGGGTCCGAGCGTTGTCCGGAATTATTGGGCGTAAAGGGCTCGTAGGCGGTTTGTCGCGTCGGGAGTGAAAACCATGGGCTTAACTCATGGCTTGCTTTCGATACGGGCAGACTAGAGGTATGCAGGGGAGAATGGAATTCCTGGTGTAGCGGTGAAATGCGCAGATATCAGGAGGAACACCGGTGGCGAAGGCGGTTCTCTGGGCATTACCTGACGCTGAGGAGCGAAAGTGTGGGGAGCGAACAGGATTAGATACCCTGGTAGTCCACACCGTAAACGTTGGGCGCTAGGTGTGGGGCCTATTCCATGGGTTCCGTGCCGTAGCTAACGCATTAAGCGCCCCGCCTGGGGAGTACGGCCGCAAGGCTAAAACTCAAAGGAATTGACGGGGGCCCGCACAAGCGGCGGAGCATGCGGATTAATTCGATGCAACGCGAAGAACCTTACCTGGGTTTGACATACACCGGAAGCCCCCAGAGATGGGGGTCTCTTTGATACTGGTGTACAGGTGGTGCATGGCTGTCGTCAGCTCGTGTCGTGAGATGTTGGGTTAAGTCCCGCAACGAGCGCAACCCTCGTTCCATGTTGCCAGCACGTCCTTTGGGATGGTGGGGACTCATGGGAGACTGCCGGGGTCAACTCGGAGGAAGGTGGGGATGACGTCAAGTCATCATGCCCCTTATGTCCAGGGCTTCACGCATGCTACAATGGCCGGTACAAAGGGCTGCGATCCCGTGAGGGGGAGCGAATCCCAAAAAGCCGGTCTCAGTTCGGATTGGGGTCTGCAACTCGACCCCATGAAGTCGGAGTCGCTAGTAATCGCAGATCAGCAACGCTGCGGTGAATACGTTCCCGGGCCTTGTACACACCGCCCGTCACGTCACGAAAGTCGGCAACACCCGAAGCCGGTGGCCTAACCCTTGTGGGGGGAGCCGTCGAAGGTGGGGCTGGCGATTGGGACGAAGTCGTAACAAGGTAGCCGTACCGGAAGGTGCGGCTGGATCACCTCCTTTCTAAGGAGCACACCCGCGTCGATGACCGAATGTGTTGTCGTGTATGGGGTGTTCGGATAGTGGAACGCAACGATCGTTGGATGGGTAGTGCTCTGGATGTTGTTCTGGGGTGTTGTTCTGTCTGGTAGGTGTGGCACGCTGTTGGGTGTCTGAGGCATCAGACGCCTGCCCATGTTTGTGGGTGTGGGGCTGGTTGGCTTCTGGTTGTTTGACTTCTTCATAGTGGACGCGAGCATTAATATTAGTGTTTGTTTCGTGATTGTTTTGTGTGTTCTCTTAATTGGTTTGTTCCACATTGCTTGTGAGGGCCTCTGTTTTGTGAGGGGGCTTCTTGTGGGTGGCTGCTGGTGTGCATGCGATGGGTGACTGTTGTTGTGTGTGTTGGTGGTTTGTTGTGGGCAAGTTGTTAAGGGCACATGGTGGATGCCTTGGCATCGAGAGCCGATGAAGGACGTTGGAGCCTGCGATATGCCCTGGGGAGTTGGCAACCGAGCGTTGATCCGGGGATGTCCGAATGGGGAAACCCAGCTGGAGTTATGTCCAGTTACCCGCATCTGAATAAAATAGGGTGTGTGGAGGGAACACGGGGAAGTGAAACATCTCAGTACCCGTAGGAAGAGAAAACAAAAGTGATTCCGAGAGTAGTGGCGAGCGAAATCGGATGAGGCTAAACCCATGTCGTGTGATAGCCGGCAGGCGTTGCGGTGTGGGGGTTGTGGGAGTGTTGTTGTCGTCTCTGCCGGGGTGACGCACAGTAAGAAACTTCAAACGAGGTCGAAGTCCGTTGGAAAGCGGTGCCGTAGCGGGTGATAGCCCCGTAGACGATAGGTTGGAGCTGTGTTCAGCATTTCCCAAGTAACACGCTACTCCTGGAATGGTGTGTGAATCTGGCGGGACCACCCGTTAAGCCTAAATACTCCTCGATGACCGATAGCGGACCAGTACCGTGAGGGAAAGGTGAAAAGTACCCCTGGCGGGGAGTGAAATAGTACCTGAAACCATGTGCCTACAATCCGTCGGAGCTTTGGTCCTTGTGGCTGGGGTGACGGCGTGCCTTTTGAAGAATGAGCCTGCGAGTTAGCGATACGTGGCGAGGTTAACCCGTGTGGGGTAGCCGTAGCGAAAGCGAGTCCGAATAGGGCGTTTGAGTCGCGTGTTCTAGACCCGAAGCGGAGTGATCTATCCATGGGCAGGTTGAAGCGCCGGTAAGACGGCGTGGAGGACCGAACCCACTTCAGTTGAAAATGGAGGGGATGACCTGTGGATAGGGGTGAAAGGCCAATCAAACTCCGTGATAGCTGGTTCTCCCCGAAATGCATTTAGGTGCAGCGTTGCGTGTTTCTTGCCGGAGGTAGAGCACTGGATAGCCGATGGGCCCTACCAGGTTACTGACGTTAGCCAAACTCCGAATGCCGGTAAGTGAGAGCGTGGCAGTGAGACTGTGGGGGATAAGCTTCATAGTCGAGAGGGAAACAGCCCAGACCATCGGCTAAGGCCCCTAAGAGGTGGCTAAGTGGAAAAGGATGTGGAGTCGCAGTGACAACCAGGAGGTTGGCTTGGAAGCAGCCACCCTTGAAAGAGTGCGTAATAGCTCACTGGTCAAGTGATTCCGCGCCGACAATGTAGCGGGGCTCAAGCCATCCGCCGAAGCCATGGCAGTTCCATCTGTTTGAGTACAGGACCCAGGCATCTCTTTGTGGGGTGTCCAGGGGTGGGGCTGGGTAGGGGAGCGTCGTGTCACGGGTGAAGCGCCGGAGTGATCCAGGTGTGGATGTGACACGAGTGAGAATGCAGGCATGAGTAGCGAATCACGGGTGAGAAACCCGTGCGCCGATTGATCAAGGGTTCCAGGGTCAAGCTAATCTGCCCTGGGTAAGTCGGGACCTAAGGCGAGGCCGACAGGCGTAGTCGATGGACAACGGGTTGATATTCCCGTACCGGCGAAATGGCGCCCATGACGAGCCCGGTGATGCTAACCACCCGAAGCACTTTGTACCGATCCCTTCGGGGTGAGGGCTTGGTGTGGAGCGTGGGATCCGATCCGGTAGTAGTCAAGCGATGGGGTGACACAGGAAGGTAGCCCAACCGCCGCGATGGTAGACGGCGGGTAAGCATGTAGGACGTGACTTAGGCAAATCCGGGTCACAGCCCTTTGGTGGGTGAGTCTGAGATGTGATGCCGACCCCGTAGGGGGGAAGTGGGTGATCCTATGCTGTCGAGAAAAACCTCTAGCGAGCCATGAGCCGCCCGTACCCGAAACCGACTCAGGTGATCAGGTAGAGAATACCGAGGCGATCGAGACAACCATGGTTAAGGAACTCGGCAAAATGCCCCCGTAACTTAGGGATAAGGGGGGCCCGAGGCGTGTACCCACTTGCTGGGGAAGCGCCGGAGGCCGCAGAGACCAGGGGAAAGCGACTGTTTACTAAAAACACAGGTCCGTGCGAAGTTGTAAGACGATGTATACGGACTGACTCCTGCCCGGTGCTGGAAGGTTAAGAGGACGGGTTAGAACGTAAGTTCGAAGCTCAGAATTTAAGCCCCAGTAAACGGCGGTGGTAACTATAACCATCCTAAGGTAGCGAAATTCCTTGTCGGGTAAGTTCCGACCTGCACGAATGGAGTAACGACTTTCCTACTGTCTCAACCATGGACTCGGCGAAATTGCACTACGAGTAAAGATGCTCGTTACGCGCGGCAGGACGGAAAGACCCCGGGACCTTTACTATAGTTTGGCATTGGTGTTTGGTTCGGCTTGTGTAGGATAGGTGGGAGACTTTGAAGCAGTCACGCCAGTGGTTGTGGAGTCATCGTTGAAATACCACTCTGGTCGTACTAGATGTCTAACCTAGGGCCATGATCTGGTTCAGGGACAGTGCCTGATGGGTAGTTTAACTGGGGCGGTTGCCTCCCAAAATGTAACGGAGGCGCTCAAAGGTTCCCTCAGCCTGGTTGGCAATCAGGTGTTGAGTGTAAGTGCACAAGGGAGCTTGACTGTGAGACAGACATGTCGAGCAGGGACGAAAGTCGGAACTAGTGATCCGGCCACTGCGAGTGGAAGCGTGGTCGCTCAACGGATAAAAGGTACCCCGGGGATAACAGGCTGATCTTCCCCAAGAGTCCATATCGACGGGATGGTTTGGCACCTCGATGTCGGCTCGTCGCATCCTGGGGCTGGAGTAGGTCCCAAGGGTTGGGCTGTTCGCCCATTAAAGCGGCACGCGAGCTGGGTTTAGAACGTCGTGAGACAGTTCGGTCCCTATCCGCCGCGCGCGTAGGAAACTTGAGAAAGGCTGTCCCTAGTACGAGAGGACCGGGATGGACGAACCTCTGGTGTGCCAGTTGTACCGCCAGGTGCATGGCTGGTTGGCTACGTTCGGAAGTGATAACCGCTGAACGCATCTAAGCGGGAAGCACGTTTCAAGATGAGGTTTCCCACTCCTTTGTGGGTTAAGGCCCCCAACAGACTATTGGGTTGATAGGCCGGAGGTGTACAGCAGTAATGCCTAGCCGACCGGTACTAATAGGCCGAAGACTTGCCACAACAAACCCCCAACACACTCAACAAACTCCTCACGAGACACCACAGTGTTGGTGCGCGCGTCCACGATGAAGATCCAACCCCGACCACCCCCCGCTGCTGGGGGGTGTGCCTGACAGGGGTTCATAGAGTTACGGCGGCCATAGCGGCAGGGAAACACCCGGTCCCATCCCGAACCCGGAAGTTAAGCCTGCCAGCGCCGATGGTACTGCAACCGAGAGGATGTGGGAGAGTAGGACGCCGCCGGACATAGATTGGCTCAGGGCCAGCACCTCGTGTGCTGGCCCTGAGTGCTTTTTGCGGTCATTTCGGCACCACTGGTCTCCATCGGTGTCGTTGCTCGTCCACAGGCCCGGCAGGTGAGGGTTTCGTCCACAGCGCGTAGCGGACCGGACGTGGAGCGGCGGGCGCTGGGCGCACGATGGTCCTCGACAGGGCGAGCGGCGGAGCTCGCTGCGACGAGATCTCGGGAGGTGGCCGGCGATGGCGGTCGACCAAGTGGCAGGTGCGGTGCCGGACGCCGCGGCCAACACGGTGGTGCTGAGCGGTCGGGTGGCGTCAGCTCCGGAGGAGCGGGTGCTGCCGAGCGGCGACCGACTGTGGACCTGCCGGGTCATCGTGCCGCGCTCCGAGGTGCGTCGACTCGCGTCGGGGCGCAGAGGCCCGTCCGTCGACGTGGTCGACCTGGCCGGCTGGTCGGCCCGGGTGCGGCGCTCGATGCGCGGTTGGCGCGCCGGCGACGTGGTGGGCGTCGAGGGCGCGCTGCGGCGCCGGTTCTACCGCATGGGCGGACAGACCGCGTCGCGGGTCGAGGTCGAGGTCACGACAGCTCGGGTGCTGCGTCGCGCAGCGAACGGATGAGGACGCCCAGGCTGGGCTTGGGCTGGAAGGAGGTGGCCTTCTCGGGCAGCAGCCGGTCGGCCTCGGCGACCCGGAGCACCAGCTCGACCGACGGAGCCGGCATCAGGACGGCGATCGCGTCCGCGCGGGCTCCGCCGAGTGCGTCGTCGACGGTGTGGTGGTAGGCGATGCCTGTCGGCCCGTGGGGGAGAGCCGGCACGACCCGCCGGTGCAGGGCCTCGACAGCCGCCTCGTCCGGTCCGTTCCCCAGCCCGACGACGGCCCAGCGATCACCGTCGGTGGCCGCGAGACGGGCCGAGGAGAGGGCCTGGACGGCGTCGGGCTGGGCCAGCTCGCGGTACTCGAGCCGGAGGGTCTCGGCGGCGTCGCGCAGATCGTCGAGCGAGGTCCCGCCGAGGGTGCGGTGGATGGGGCCGAGGAAGAGCGGCGTGTCCGTCTGGTCGACCAGCATGGCCAGGCCCAGGTCGGTGGGTCGCGGGCCGGTCGGGCCGCCGACGCGGCGGCGCTGGAGCCGGAGGTAGGCCGCGTACCGGTGATGGCCGTCGGCGATGAGGGCGCGGCCGTCGGCCAGCTCGGCGGCGACGGCGGCGAGCGTCTCGGGGGAGCGCTCGGCCCAGATCCGGTGCTCCTGGCCAGCTCGGTCGGTGAAGGCGTGGTCCGGTTCGCGTCGGGCCACGGTGCCGAGGAGGTCACGCAGTCGCTGACCGCCCTGATGGACCAGGAGGATGGGCGCGGGGTTGAGCTGCATCTCGTCCATCCGGTCGGCCAGCTCGTCGGCCTGGGCGGGATGGATGCCTTCGTGCGGCAGCACGGCGCGGTCTTCGGGCCGTGCTGCCCGGCGGGAGACGTCGAGTGCGCCGACCAGGCCACGGACCGTCATCCCGTTGGCGCTGTACTCGTGCAGGTAGAGCGCTGGAGCGGTGTCGGCGCGGACCAGGCCGCGGGTCTGCCAGCGCTGGAGGCGGGCGGACACGTCCTTGTACGGGCGCGCGAACGCGCGGCCGGTGCTGGGGTGGCCCACACGGGCAGGCGTGAGCATCAGGGCTGCGAACGGCTCCAGGCGCAGCGGCCCGGCCACATACGGTGGCGTCACCAGGGCTGTCGCGTCCATCAGGGCATCGTACGGAGGCCGTGGTGGTGGCTGCTGGCAAGGTGGTCCTCGTGTTGCTCACCTCCACCGCACCCCTGGCTGACGCCTACGACGTGGCCATGCTCGACCTGGACGGCGTCGTCTACGTCGGACAGCAGGCCGTCGACGGTGCCGCCGGCCATCTCGCCCGGGCCCGGGCGAGGGGCCTGACGGTCGCCTTCATCACCAACAACGCCTCCCGCCCGGCGGCGGTGGTCGCCGGGCACCTGCGCGAGCTGGGTGTGCCGGCCGAGGACGCCGACGTGGTGACCAGCGCCCAGGCGGCGGCCCGGCTGTTGATGGAGCGGTTCGGCCGGGGGGCGCGGGTGCTGTGTCTGGGTGGGGACGGACTGCGCAGTGCGCTCGAGGAGGTGGGCCTGGTCGCGGTCGGCGTGGACGCCGCGGCGGAGGCGGCTGTCAGCGGGTACGGGCCGGACCTGTTGTGGCGCGACATCATGCGGGCGGCGGTGCGGATCCGGGACGGGCTGCCGTGGCTGGCGAGCAACACCGACCACACGATCCCGACAGCCTACGGAGTGGCGCCGGGGCACGGCGTCCTGGTGGACATGATGGCGCGGTTCACCGGGGTGACGCCGCAGGTGGCGGGGAAGCCGGCACGGCCGTTGCTGGATGAGACCGTGCGGCGCACCGGCGCCCGACGGCCCCTGATGGTCGGCGACCGCCTGGACACCGACATCGAGGGCGCGCGGAACGCGGGGATCGACTCCCTCCTGGTGCTGACCGGCGTCACCGGGCTCGCCGAGCTGGTCGCCGCGGCACCAGCGGAGCGCCCGACCTATGTCGCGCCGGACCTCGGCGGGCTCACCGTGCCGCACGGGGCGCCGCAGCGGGACGAGGACGGGCGTTGGCGCCTCGGGGGCTGGACGGGTCGGGTCGAGGCGGGCCGGCTGGAGCTCGAGCGCAGCGGCGCCATGGCCTCGGCTGCCGACTGGTGGCGGGTGGCCGCAGTGGCCGGCTGGGACCACCGGGACCGGACGGGCGCTGCGCCCGACGTCACCTCGGCACGGGTCCCCGAACCCGACCCGACGGCGCGGTAGCCTCGCGTCATGACCGAGGTAGGTGTTCCGGCGCCCACGCCGACCGGGATCGACGCCGTCGACCGGGTGCTCGATCTCGTCGCGGGGCTCGCCGAGCGTCCGATCGAGGAGCACGCGGGCGTGCTCGAGGAAGCGCACAGCGAGCTGCGGCGCACCCTCGACAACCCGCCTGCCGCATCCGTCGTGGCCGGCACGTCCGCCGGACCGTAGTGCCACCGCGCCGACTGCGCCTCGACGCGGAGCTGGTCCGCCGCGGGCTGGCGCCGTCCCGGGAGCGCGCCGCACAGCTGATCGCCGACGGCCGGGTGAAGGTCGCGGGCGCTCTCGCGACCAAGCCCGCGACCGGGGTCACGACCGATGTCGCGATCGTGGTGCGTGAGGGGGAGCACGGCCCGGACTACGTGTCCCGGGGTGCGCACAAGCTCGCGGGGGCCCTGGCGGCCTTCACTCCGCGTGGGCTGGCGGTCGCGGGCCGGCGCTGCCTGGACGCAGGCGCGTCGACGGGTGGGTTCACCGACGTGCTGCTCCGGGCGGGAGCGGGCGAGGTGGTCGCCGTCGACGTGGGCTACGGCCAGCTGCACTGGTCGCTGCAGCAGCACGAGCGGGTGGTCGTGCACGACCGGACCAACGTCCGCACCCTCACCGCCGACGACATCGGCGGGCCGGTCGACCTCGTGGTCGGCGACCTGTCCTTCATCTCGCTGCGGCTGGTGCTCGACGCCCTCCTCGGCGTGACCCGGTCCGACGGGGACCTGGCGCTGATGGTCAAGCCCCAGTTCGAGGTCGGCAAGGACCGGCTCGGCAAGGGCGGAGTGGTCCGCGACCCCGAGCTGTGGGTGGAGACGGTGCTGGCCGTCGCGCACGCGGCCGCGGAACGCGGCTGGGGCGCCCGCGCGGTGACGGTGAGCCCGCTGCCGGGTCCCTCGGGCAACGTCGAGTTCTTCCTCTGGCTGCGGCACGGGCCGGCGACGCTGAGCGACGAGGCGCTCTCCGTGGTCGTCCGGCGTGGCACGTCGGACCCGGATGAGAGGGTGAGCCCATGACGTCCGCGACCGACGAGACCGTGCGCCGGGTGCTCGTGCTCGCCCACACCGGCCGCAGCGAGGCCCGCGACGTCGCGCGCGCCTTCGTCAAGGAGCTGACCGGCCACGGCATCGTCGTCCGGCTGCTGCGGCACGAGGCCGACGACCTCGACCTGGCGCCCGCCGACTACCAGCCGTCGGTCGAGCTGACCGACTCGGAGTCCGACGCGAGCCACGGCTGTGAGCTGACCGTGGTCATCGGCGGCGACGGGAGCATCCTGCGCGCCGCCGAGGTGACCCACCAACGCTCGACGCCCGTGCTGGGCGTCAACCTCGGGCACGTCGGCTTCCTCGCCGAGGCCGAGCACGAGGACGTCGCGGCCACGATCGACGCGATCGTCCAGCAGCGCTACACCACCGAGGACCGGCTCACCCTCGACGTCAAGGCGTACGTCGGAGGCCGGCTCGTCTACGCGACCTTCGCCGTCAACGAGGCCAGCGTCGAGAAGGCCGCCCGCGAGCGGATGCTGGAGGTGGTCGTCGAGATCGACGACCGACCGCTCTCGCGGTGGGGGTGCGACGGGGTCGTGTGCGCGACGCCGACGGGCTCCACGGCCTACAACTTCAGCGCCGGAGGGCCGATCGTGTGGCCGCAGGTCGAGGCGCTGTGCATCGTGCCGCTGAGCGCGCACGCCCTGTTCGCGCGGCCGATGGTGGTCGCCCCCTCCTCGGTCATCGCGATCGAGGTCCTCGAGGGCAACCAGGGCTCCGGGGTGCTCTGGTGCGACGGCCGCCGCAGCGTCGACCTGCCGCCCGGAGCCCGCATCGAGGTGAGTCGCGGGCAGCGTCCCGTCCGCCTGGTCCGGCTCCACCAGGCGCCGTTCACCGACCGCCTGGTGGCGAAGTTCGGGCTGTCCGTCGAGGGCTGGCGCGGGGCTGCGGCCGAGCGGCGCCAGCTGCGGCAGTCGGGCGGCACGGCGAGGGGGGCGGCGCAGTGATCGAGGAGATCCGGATCAGCTCGCTCGGGGTCATCGACTCCTCGACGCTCGAGCTCGGGCCCGGACTGACCGTCATCACCGGCGAGACCGGTGCCGGCAAGACCATGGTCGTCACCGCGCTCGGCCTGTTGCTCGGCGGCCGGGCCGACAGCGGCGCGGTCCGGGCGGGCGCCAAGCAGGCCCGGGTCGAGGGGCTGGTCGCGGCGGCCGCGCTGCCCGGCCTGGTCGCCGCGGTCGAGGAGGCCGGCGGCGAGGCCGACGACGACGGGATCGTGCTGGCCCGCAACGTGAGCGCGGAGGGCCGTTCCCGGGCGTTCGCGGGCGGCGCCGCGGTGCCGGTCGCGACGCTGGCCGGGCTCGCCGAGCCGCTGGTCGCGGTGCACGGGCAGTCCGACCAGCACCGGCTGCTGAAGGCACAGACCCAGCGCCATGCGCTCGATCGGTTCGGCGCCCTGGGCCGGATCCATGCCGACTACGTCGCCGTCCACGACCGGCTGGTCGCCACCGAGCGCGAGCTGGCCGAGGTGACGGCGACCGCGCGGGAGCGGGCCCGGGAGGCCGACCTGCTGCGCTTCGGTGTCGACGAGGTCGCCGCCGTCGCGCCCCAGCCCGGCGAGGACGCCGAGCTGGCCGCGGAGGAGGCGCGCCTCGGGCACGCCGACACCCTGCGCGGCGCCTCCGAGCAGGCTCGGGAGGCGCTCTCCAGTGAGCACGGCTCGCCCGACGCCCTCGGGGCGGTGGCGGCCGCACGCGGCCTCCTCGAGGGCGTCCGCGACCACGACGCCGAGGCCGGTGCCCTGGCCGACCGGGTGGCCGAGGTGAGCTACCTGCTCTCCGACGTCGCGGCCGACGTGGCGTCGTACGCCTCGCGGATCGACACCGACCCGGCCCGGCTGGCAGCCGTCTCCGAGCGCCGGGCGGCGCTGATCGCCCTGACCCGCAAGTACGGCGACACGGTCGACGAGGTGCTGGCCTGGGCGGAGCGGTCGGCGATGCGACTGCTGGATCTGGACTCGACCGACGACCGGATCCGGGAGCTCGCCACCGAGGCCGCCGCGCTGCGCGAGGAGCTGGCCGCGGCCGGCACCCGGCTCAGCGAGGCGCGGGTCGAGGCCGCCGGGCGACTGGGCGCGGAGGTCTCCGGCGAGCTCACGCTGCTGGCGATGCCGCACGCCGTGGTCACGATCCGGGTCTCGCCGCGGGTCGCGGATGCGCCGGCCGACCCGGGCCACCCGCCGGCCGACGTGCTGCGGGTGGGTGAGCGCTGGGTGCGCTTCGGGCGCAGCGGCCTCGACGAGGTCGAGTTCCTGCTGGCGGCCAACACCGGCTCGGAGCCGCGCCCCCTGCACAAGGGTGCCTCCGGCGGCGAGCTCTCGCGGGTGATGCTGGCGGTCGAGGTCTGCCTGGCCGGCACCAGCCCGGTGCCGACGTTCGTGTTCGACGAGGTCGACTCCGGGGTCGGCGGCGCGGCCGCCGTCGAGATCGGGCGCCGGCTGGCGACGCTGGCCGACCAGGCCCAGGTCCTCGTCGTGACCCACCTGCCGCAGGTCGCCGCCTTCGCCGACCGCCATGTCCTGGTCGAGAAGTCCAGCGACGGCTCGGTGACCAGCTCGGGTCTGGTCACGCTCGACGATGCGGGGCGCGAGCGTGAGCTCTCGCGGATGCTGGCCGGCCTCGCCGAGTCCGACACCGCCCTCGCCCACGCGCGCGAGCTGCTCGAGCTCGCACGAAACGCCCCGCGGGCACAGTGAAACACCCCGGCATGACGTAGGATGGAATCCCGTGAACATGGCGTCCCCATACGGTCAGACACAGCGCGGACAGAATCAACAGGCAAAGCACGTCTTCGTCACCGGAGGCGTCGCCTCCTCGCTGGGCAAGGGACTCACCGCCTCCAGCCTCGGCCGGCTGCTGCGCTCGCGCGGCCTGCGGGTCACGATGCAGAAGCTCGACCCCTATCTCAACGTCGACCCCGGGACGATGAACCCCTTCCAGCACGGTGAGGTGTTCGTCACCAACGACGGCGCGGAGACCGATCTCGACATCGGGCACTACGAGCGATTCCTCGACACCGATCTCAACCAGATCGCCAATGTCACCACCGGGCAGGTCTACTCGTCGGTGATCGCCAAGGAGCGCAAGGGCGAGTACCTCGGCGACACCGTCCAGGTGATCCCCCACATCACCAATGAGATCAAGGACCGGATCCTCGCGATGGGCCACGGCGACGAGCCCGTGGACGTGGTCATCACCGAGATCGGCGGCACCGTCGGCGACATCGAGTCGCTGCCCTTCCTCGAGGCCGCGCGCCAGGTCCGCCACGACATCGGTCGTGACAACGTCTTCTTCCTGCATGTCTCGCTGGTGCCGTTCATCGGCCCGTCGGGTGAGCTGAAGACCAAGCCCACCCAGCACTCCGTCGCCGCCCTGCGCCAGGTCGGCATCCAGCCCGACGCGGTGGTCTGCCGCGCGGACCGGGAGCTGCCGGAGAGCATCAAGAAGAAGATCTCACTGATGTGCGACGTCGACCAGGAGGCCGTCGTGACGGCCGCCGACGCGCCGTCGATCTACGACATCCCGAAGGTGCTGCACCGTCAGGGCCTCGACGCGTACGTCGTCCGCCGGCTGAACCTGCCCTTCCGTGATGTCGACTGGACGGTCTGGGACGACCTGCTCCGCCGGGTGCACCACCCGAAGGAGGACGTCACCGTCGCCCTGGTCGGCAAGTACGTCGACCTGCACGACGCCTACCTGTCGGTGAGCGAGGCGCTCCGCGCCGGCGGCTTCGCCCACGAGGCCAAGGTGGAGATCCGCTGGGTCGCCTCGGACGACTGCGAGACCCCGTCCGGCGCGGCCAAGCACCTCGCCGACGTCGACGCGATCTGCGTGCCCGGCGGCTTCGGCATCCGCGGGCTGGAGGGCAAGCTCGGCGCGCTGACCTACGCCCGCGCCCACGGCATCCCGACCCTCGGCCTGTGCCTGGGC
Source organism: Nocardioides sp. L-11A (assembly GCA_029961745.1). Classification (NCBI taxonomy): domain Bacteria; kingdom Bacillati; phylum Actinomycetota; class Actinomycetes; order Propionibacteriales; family Nocardioidaceae; genus Nocardioides; species Nocardioides sp. L-11A. The sequence goes on along the minus strand of CP124680.1, from coordinate 3,086,155 downwards.
CTGCAGTCGATGGTCATCGAGTACGCCCGCACCGAGCTCGGCCTGGCCAAGGCCGGCTCGACCGAGTTCGACCCGGACACCCCGGAGCCGGTCATCGCCACGATGGAGGAGCAGAAGTCCATCGTCGAGGGCGCGGGCGACCTGGGCGGCACCATGCGCCTGGGCCTCTACCCGGCGCAGCTCAAGCCCGGCACCATCGCCCGTGAGGTCTACGGCGCCGAGGTCATCGAGGAGCGGCACCGGCACCGCTACGAGGTCAACAACACCTACCGCGCCCAGCTCGAGGAGGCCGGCCTGGTCTTCTCCGGGCTCAACGCCGAGCTCGACCTGGTCGAGTTCGTCGAGCTGCCGCGCGACGTGCATCCCTACTACATCGGCACCCAGGCCCACCCCGAGCTGCGCTCGCGGCCCACCCGCCCCCACCCGTTGTTCGCCGGCCTGGTGGGCGCGGCGATCAAGCGACAGCGCGAGACCAGGCTCGAGATCGACGACTCGAACCTGCACGCCGAACCGGTCGACCCCACCGAGTCCGTCGACGAGCAGTGAGCCTGCTGCGCGACGTCCCCGAGTCGTGGCCGGTCGAGGACAGCAACGACCTGCATCGCGACGACTGGGTGGTCGCCTTCCGCTCCGACCGGATCCGGCGTCCCGGCGCCGAGGACGAGGAGCCGTTCCGGCGGCTGGTCCTGGAGCATCCCGGTGCGGCCGTCGTCCTGGCCATCGACGAGGACGACCGCGTGCTCTGCCTGCGGCAGTATCGCCACCCGGCGCAGTACCGGCTGGTCGAGCTGCCCGCGGGGGTGGTCGACCACCCCGGTGAGGACCCGGAGCAGGTCGCCCGCCGCGAGCTGCGCGAGGAGGCAGCACTGGCGGCGGAGCGTTGGACGCACCTGCTCTCGACGCTCAGCTCACCCGGGTACTCCGCCGAGCGGATCCACTACTACCTCGCGGAGGGCCTCTCGCCGGCCGACCGGGGGGACTTCGTGCTGCGCCACGAGGAGGCCGACCTGGAGACCTTCTGGGTGCCCTTCCCCGAGCTGGTCGACGCCATCCTGGCCGGCGACGTCACCGACGGGCCGGTCGTCCAGGCTGTCCTCGCCTGTCACGTGCTGCGGGAGCGCGCCCGGCGGGCGTAGATTCCCCGGTATGCGCATCGGCGTGCCGAAGGAAGTCAAGAACCACGAGTACCGGGTGGCCATCACCCCGATCGGCGTCCACGAGCTGGTGGCCAAGGGCCACCAGGTCGTGGTCCAGGCCGGCGCGGGCGAGGGCTCCTCGATCAGCGATGCCGACTACGTGGCGGCCGGTGCGGCGATCCTGCCGGACGCCGACGCGGTGTGGGACGCCGCGGAGCTGGTGCTGAAGGTCAAGGAGCCGGTTGCCGAGGAGTACCACCGGATGCGTCAGGGGCAGGTGCTGTTCACCTACCTCCACCTTGCGGCCGACCGCGCGCTGACCGAGGAGCTGGTCGCCCGCGAGGTCACCGCGATCGCCTACGAGACGGTGCAGCTGCCCTCCGGAGCGCTGCCCCTGCTCTACCCGATGTCCGAGGTCGCCGGCTGCCTCGCGCCGCAGGTCGGCGCCTACTCGCTGATGAAGGCCCAGGGTGGGCGGGGGGTGCTCATGGGCGGCGTCGGCGGGGTCGCCAACGCCAAGGTGGTGGTGATCGGCGCCGGTGTGGCCGGGCAGAACGCCGCCAACATCGCGCTCGGCATGGGCGCCGACGTCACCCTGCTCGACACCGACCTCGACAAGCTGCGGATGTCGTTCTGGCGCTACGACAACCGCGTCCACGGGCTCGCCTCGTCCAAGCTGGCGATCGAGCAGCAGGTCACCGAGGCCGACCTGGTGATCGGGGCGGTGCTGATCCCCGGCGCGGCGGCGCCGAAGCTGGTGTCCAACGACCTGGTGGCGCGGATGAAGCCGGGCTCGGTGCTGGTGGACATCGCGGTCGACCAGGGCGGCTGCTTCGAGGACACGCACCCGACGACCCATGCCGACCCGACGTACCAGGTCCATGGCTCGACGTTCTACTGCGTGGCGAACATGCCGGGCGCTGTACCGAACACCTCGACCTACGCGCTGACCAACGCCACGCTGCCGTACGTCGTCGCGCTGGCCGACAAGGGCTGGCGGGAGGCGTGCCGGTCCGACACCAGCCTGGCGCTCGGCATCAACACCCACGCGGGTGTCCTGACCAACGCCGCGGTCGGTGAGGCCACCGGCATCGCGGCGGTCCCGATGGCCGAGGCGCTAGCCTGACCGCGTGAGTGGCACAGGGGCGGTGGACCGGGCGGTCCGCACGTACCTGGACCATCTGACGGTCGAGAAGGGACTGGCGGCCAACACGCTGACCTCCTACCGCCGCGACCTGCGACGCTATCGTGAGTACCTCGCCGGCGTCGGGATCGGCGGGCTGGACGACGTCACCGAGGCCACCGTCACCGAGTTCAAGACCCGGCTCCGCGAGGGCGACGCCGACCATCCGCCGCTGAGCGCGTCGAGCGCGGCGCGCACGGTCGTCGCGGTGCGCGGCTTCCATCGGTTCGCCGCCGCCGACGGCCTCGCGACGGCGGACCCGGCGGCGGCGGTCAAGCCGCCGAGGCCCGCCAAGCGGCTGCCCAAGGCACTGCCCCTCGCCGACGTCGAGGCCATCCTCGAGGCGGCCGGCGCTCCCGACACCCCGCTCGCCCTGCGCGACCGGGCCCTGCTGGAGGTTCTCTACGGCACCGGGGCCCGGATCTCGGAGGCGGTCGGACTCGACGTCGACGACGTCAGCCACCTCGCCGTGCCCGAGCTCGACCCGGCCGACGCGACGCTGTTGCTGCGCGGCAAGGGCGGCAAGGAGCGGCTGGTCCCGGTGGGCTCCTACGCCCGGGCCGCGCTGTCGGCGTACCTCGTCCGGGGACGGGCGAGCCTGATCGGGGTCTCGACAGGCTCGACCAGCAGTGCGGCACTCTTCCTCAACGCCCGCGGCGGCCGGCTCAGCCGGCAGTCGGCCTGGGCGACGCTGGTCAAGGCCGCCGAGCGCGCCGGCGTGACCCGCGACGTCTCGCCGCACACCCTGCGGCACTCGTTCGCCACCCACCTGCTCGACGGCGGTGCCGACGTGCGCGTGGTCCAGGAGCTGCTGGGGCACGCGTCGGTGACGACGACGCAGGTCTACACGCTCGTCACCGTCGACAACCTGCGTGAGGTCTTCGCGACCGCACACCCGAGAGCCCGCCATGGCTGACGCGTACGACCGGATCCTGGAGCACGCGGAGGACCAGGGGCTGGCGCTGTACCCGCACCAGGAGGACGCGATCCTCGCGCTGCTGGCGGGCGACAACGTGGTGCTCGCGACGCCGACCGGGTCGGGCAAGTCCCTGGTGGCCATGGCGGCCGCGATGGGGGCACTGGCCGATGACCGGGTCACCTTCTACACCGCGCCGATCAAGGCGCTGGTGAGTGAGAAGTTCTTCGACCTCGTCGAGATCTTCGGCGCCGCCGATGTCGGCATGCTCACCGGGGACGTGGCGGTCAACGCCGACGCGCCGATCATCGCGTGCACCGCCGAGGTGCTCGCCAATATCGCGCTGCGCGAGGGCGACCGGGCCGACGTCGGCATGGTCGTGATGGACGAGTTCCACTTCTACGGCGAGCCGGGCCGCGGCTGGGCCTGGCAGGTGCCGCTCATCGAGTTGCCGCAGGCGCAGTTCCTGCTCATGTCGGCCACGCTCGGCGACACCACGGAGCTCGGCGCCGACCTGACCCGCCGCAACGGCCGCGAGACCACGATCGTCGACGACGCCGAGCGCCCGGTGCCGCTCGACTTCACCTGGTCGCTGGAGCCGATGGGGGAGAAGCTCGAGGAGCTCGTCACCACCGGCCAGGGCCCGGTCTACGTCGTCCACTTCACCCAGGCGGCCGCGGTCGAGCACGCGGTGTCGCTGCTGAGCGGGCCGGGGCGCCTGGTCACCGTGCTGCCCAAGGACCGCAAGGAGCAGATCGCCGAGAGGATCGCCGGAGTCCGCTTCGCCGCCGGCTTCGGCCAGACACTCAACAAGCTGCTGCGCCAGGGGATCGGCGTCCACCACGCCGGGATGCTGCCGCGCTACCGGCGCCTGGTCGAACAGCTCGCCCAGGCCGGTCTCCTCACCGTCATCTGCGGCACCGACACCCTCGGCGTCGGCATCAACGTGCCGATCCGGACCGTGCTGTTCACCGGGTTGGCGAAGTTCGACGGCTCCCGGCAGCGGGTGCTGCGCACGCGCGAGTTCCTGCAGATCGCCGGGCGTGCGGGCCGGGCGGGGTTCGACACGGCGGGCTATGTCGTCGTCCAGGCACCTGAGCACGTCATCGAGAACGAGAAGGCGAAGGCCAAGGCGGCCGCCAAGAACGCCGCGATGAGCGCCGAGAAGCAGGCGAAGCGAGGCTCGAAGGCCCAGCTCAAGAAGCCGCCGCCCGGCACCGTCGTGTGGACCGAGCAGACCTTCGACAAGCTCGTCGAGGGGAGGCCCGAGCCGCTGAAGTCGCAGATGAAGGTCGACAACGCGATGCTGGTCAACGTCCTCTCCCGCGAGGAGGACGCGTTCCCGGTCATGCGCCGGCTGCTCATGGACAACCACGAGGAGCGACGCAGCCAGCTGCGGCTGGCCAAGCGTGCGGTCCGGCTGGCCCGCAGCCTGGTCGCCTCCGAGGTGCTGACCCGGCTCGACGAGGTCGACGCCGACGGCCGACGCTACGTGCTGACCGAGGCGCTGCCCGACGACTTCGCGCTCAACCAGCCACTGTCCCACTTCGCGCTGGCGGTGCTCGACGTGCTCGACCCCGACAGCGAGACGTTCATGCTCGACGTGATCTCGGTCGTCGAGGCCACGCTCGAGGCGCCGCGCCCGCTGCTCATGGCCCAGCGGCACCAGGCCCGCGGTGAGGCGATCGCCGCGCTCAAGGCCGACGGCGTCGAGTACGACGAGCGGATGGCCCTGGTCGAGGACATCACCTGGCCCGAGCCGCTGAGCGACCTGCTCGAGCCGCTCTTCGAGACCTACCGGGAGCGGCATCCCTGGCTCGCGCCCGACGCGTTGGTCCCCAAGTCGGTGGTCCGCGAGATGTGGGAGCAGGGGATGGGGTTCACCGACCTCGTCTCGCGCTACCAGGTGGCCCGCTCCGAGGGCCTGGTGCTGCGCTATCTCACCGACGCCTACCGCGCGCTGCGGCAGACCGTGCCGGCGTCGTACCGGACGCGTGGTGAGGGGGAGCTGGAGCTGCTGGTCGACTGGCTGGGCGAGACGGTCCGCCAGGTCGACTCCTCGCTGCTCGACGAGTGGGAAGCGCTCAACGACCCGTCCCACGCCACGCGCGAGGTCAGCCAGCACGCCCCGCCGCCCCCGCCGCGCCCGCTCAGCCAGCAGGGCCGGGTCTTCGAGGTCATGGTCCGCAACGCGCTGTGGCGGCGCGTCGAGCTGGTCGCCCGCGACGACGTGCCGGCCCTCGCCGCGCTCGACGAGGGCGCGGAGTGGGGCAGCGCCGAGTGGGACCAGGCCATCGAGGACTACTACGCCGAACACGACCGGCTGCTCACCGACGCCGACGCGCGCGGCCCGGCGCTGCTCGCCCTGGAACGCTCCGCCGACCGGTGGGTCGTGACCCAGACGCTGCACGACCCGGAGGGCAATCACGACTGGGTGATCCGGGCCGAGGTCGACCTCGCGGCCAGCGACGAGGCCGGCGAGGCGGTCGTCCGGACGGTGGAGATGGTGAGCCTCACCGGCCCCTCCTGAGGCCCCCTTCCGGCCGGCTGTCGGCGCGCCTCCCGAATGTCGCCGTGTCGACATTGTTGGATGGAGGAGTCCCGGGCTCTGGGGAAGGAGCCCGCAACCACACCAGAGATGGTCCAGACAAAGGTGAGGGCGATGGTCGGCTACTACGGAGGATCCAGTGCACCCGACATGCCGCCGCGGATGCCGATCCCGGCGCCCGGCAGCGACGTACCGCTCGGCACGGAGGACGCTGCCGTGACGGGCGAGGCATCCCCGCGCGAGGACGCGATGACGCTGCAGTTCCCGCTGCCTGACCGCGGGGCGCCGGAGAGCGTCGCCGAGCGTGCGGTGCAGACGGTGACCGGCGAGATCGGCCCGACCGGCCGACCGATGCCGGTGCTGCCGGAGCCGCGGCCGGTGACCGCTCACGGCAACGCCCGCGTGATCTCGATGTGCAACCAGAAGGGTGGCGTCGGCAAGACCACGACCACCATCAACCTCGGGGCCGCGCTCGCCGAGTTCGGCCGCAAGGTGCTGCTCGTCGACTTCGACCCGCAGGGCTCGCTCTCGGTGGGTCTGGGGCTCAACCCGCACGAGATGGAGAGCACGGTCTACAACCTGCTCATGGACCCGGAGGCCACGCTCGACGAGGTCGTCGTGCCCTCCGGTGTGCCGGGCATGGACCTGCTGCCCTCCAATATCGACCTCTCGGCCGCCGAGGTGCAGTTGGTGCACGAGGTCGCCCGCGAGCAGACCCTGCAGCGGGTCCTCGCCCCGGCGATCGCGGAGTACGACGTCATCCTCATCGACTGCCAGCCGTCCCTCGGCCTGCTGACCGTCAACGCGCTCACCGCCTCCGACGGCGTCATCGTGCCGCTGGAGTGCGAGTACTTCGCGCTGCGCGGCGTCGCGCTGCTCAAGGCGACCATCGACAAGGTCAAGCAGCGCCTCAATCCCGGTCTCGAGGTCGACGGCGTCCTCGGCACCATGTACGACGGGCGCACGCTCCACGGTCGCGAGGTGCTCGAGCGCCTGGTGCAGGCCTGGGGTGACCAGGTCTTCCACACCGTCATCCGCCGCACGGTGAAGTTCTCCGACTCGACCGTCGCCGGTGAGCCGATCACGTCCTACGCCTCCGGATCGAGCGGGGCGGAGGCGTACCGCCAGCTCGCGAAGGAGGTGGCGGCCCGGTGTCTCGACGTGTGAGCATGCCGGCCGCGGACGACCTGTTCCGGCCGACCTCGGAGCCGTCCGGGCCGGCGGTCCGCGCCGTCCCCGATCCGCCCGCCGAGCTGCCGACCGACGCGCCCAAGGGCCCGAGCGGCCGGGTCCGGCACGACGAGAAGATCACCGTCTACGTCACCTCGGCGGAGCTGATGGAGCTGGAGCGGGCGCGGCTCACCCTGCGCGGCGAGCACGGCATGGCTGTCGACCGCGGCCGTCTGGTCCGCGAGGCGCTGCATCTGGTCCTGGGCGAGCTCGAGGCCGAGGGGGAGAGCTCCGCGCTGGTCAGGCGCCTGCGTGAGTCATGATGCTGGGGTGAGCGAGGAGGGGACGGAGGAGGTCCACGGCGGCTTCGCCGTCCGTCTCGCGAACTTCGAGGGTCCGTTCGACCTCCTGCTGAGCCTGATCTCCAAGCACAAGCTGGACGTCACCGAGATCGCGCTCTCGCAGGTCACCGACGAGTTCATCGCCCACATCAAGCAGCTGCCCGACGACGCGCTGGAGGAGACCACCTCCTTCCTGCTCGTCGCGGCGACCCTGCTCGACCTGAAGGCGGCCCGGCTGCTGCCGGCCGGCGACGTGGAGGACGAGGAGGACCTCGCGCTGCTGGAGGCGCGAGATCTGCTCTTCGCGCGGCTGCTGCAGTACAAGGCCTACAAGCAGGTCGCCGCGTTGTTCGACGCGCGGCTGCAGGCCGAGGCCCGGCGCTTCCCGCGAGCGGTCGGGCTGGAGGATCGGTACGCCGGGCTGCTGCCCGAGGTGCTGATCGGCATCGGCCTGGACCAGTTCGCGGCGCTGGCGGCCAAGGCGATGACCCCGAAGCCGGAGCTGCAGCTGACCCTGCACCACATCCACGCGCCGACCGTGAGCGTGCGCGAGCAGGCCGCGATCGTGGTCGACCGGCTGCGGCGCAGCGGCACCTTGACCTTCCGGGCGCTGTGCGGCGACGTGCCCGACACGCTGACCACGGTCGCGCGCTTCCTCTCGCTGCTCGAGCTGTTCCGCGAAGGAGCGGTGGCCTTCGACCAGGTGACCCCGCTGGGCGAGCTGACGGTCCGCTGGACCGGCGACGAGGCGGTCGATGTGGAGGATCTGATCACCGACGAGTTCGACGGGGCGGCGCCGGCCGGCGACCCGCCCCCGGAGGAGAGTCCGAGCGATGAGTGAACCAACCGACGCGCCCGCCGAGGAGGCGCTGCCCGTCCCCGTCGCCGAGCTGCGACCCGCGCTGGAGGCGGTGCTCATGGTCGCCGACCAGCCGCTCGACGCGGTCTCGCTGGCCACGGCGGTCGGCTACCCCGAGCCGCAGGTGACCGAGGCGCTCGCCGCGCTGGCCGCCGAGTACGACGAGCAGGGCCGCGGCTTCGAGCTGCGCAACGTCGCGGGCGGGTGGCGCTACTACACGCGCGAGGAGCTCGCGCCCGTCGTCGAGGCCTTCGTGCTGGAGGGCCAGCAGGCCCGGCTCACCCAGGCCGCGCTGGAGACCCTCGCCGTCGTCGCCTACCAGCAGCCGGTGTCGCGGGCGCGGGTGTCCGCGGTGCGAGGGGTCAACGTCGACGGCGTGATGCGGACCCTGATCAGCCGCGGCCTGGTCGAGGAGGCGGGCCGCGACGGCGAGCATGGCGCGACGCTGTACCGCACGACCGGCTACTTCCTCGAGCGGATCGGCATCGTCTCCCTCGAGGAGCTGCCCGACCTCGCGCCGCACCTGCCCGAGCTCGCCGAGGTCGAGGAGGAGCTCGCGCCCGCCGTCGAGCCTGCGGCGGAGCCCGTCGACGCGTCGTCGGAGGAGCCTGCCGATGACGCGTGACATCGCCGTCGACGACGACGGCCAGATCCGGCTGCAGAAGCTGCTCGCGCAGTCGGGCGTCGCCTCGCGCCGGCGCTGCGAGGAGCTGATGCTCGAGGGAGAGGTCGAGGTCGACGGCGAGATCGTCACCCGCCTCGGCACCAAGGTCGACCCGCGCACCGCGGTGATCAAGGTGTCCGGGAGGCGGCTGCCCCCGGTCTCCGACCACGTGTACCTCGTGCTCAACAAGCCGCGTGGCGTGGTGTCCACGATGTCCGACCCGCAGGGTCGCCGTACCCTCTCCGACCTGGTCGCCGACCGCAAGGAACGGTTGTTCCACGTGGGCCGGCTCGACACCGACACCTCGGGCCTGCTGCTGCTCACCAACGACGGCGACTTCGCGCACCGGATGGCGCACCCCTCGTTCGAGGTCGAGAAGACCTACGTCGCCGAGGTCGCCGGACGGCTCGCCAAGGGCACCGTCGCCGACCTGCTCGCCGGAGTCACGCTCGACGACGGCCCGGTGGAGGTACGCCGGGCGCGGGTCATCGACACCTCGGCCGACAGGTCGATCATCGAGCTGGTCATCCACGAGGGCCGCAACCGGATCGTGCGCCGGCTGCTCGACCAGGTGGGCCACCCGGTGCGTCAGCTGAGCCGGACCAGGTTCGGTCCGATCGAGCTCGGCACCCTGCGCGGCGGCGCGCTGCGGGAGCTGTCGGACGACGAGCTCGGCCAGCTGCTGGAGCTGGTCGGCCTGTAGACCTACGGTGGGTGGGTGATCCCGGTCGCGCCCGTGCCCACCGCGCTGCGGCGCTACGTCGCGACGCGGATCCCGTACGACGTCGACTTCGGAGCGCCCGGCGTCCACCGGGGACTGCCGTCGACCACGCTGACCTTCGTGCTGCCGCTCGATGAGCCGCTGCGGGTCTCCTGGCCGGGGGAGGCGGGGTCCCTGCACGCCGCGTGGGGATCCCTGTCGGGCCTGCACACGGCGCCGGCCGCGGTGCACCACGACGGCGCACAACGCGGCATCCAGCTCGCGCTCACCGTCGAGGGCGCCCGGGCCCTGCTCCGGCGGCCCGCCTCGGACCTGGCCGGCGCCCTGACCGACGTCGACGAGGCCGTCGTGCCGCGCGCGCTGCGGGAGCTCCCCGAGCGCCTGAACGACCTCCCTTCCTGGCCCGCCCGGGTGGCGTTGGTCGACCGCACCCTCGCGGCCCTGGCCGCGGCGTCGGGTGACCTCGCCCTCCGCGCCGAGGTGGCGCGGGCACTGGCGCTCCTCACGTCCGGGACGCCGGTCGCCGGCGTGGCCGCGGAGGTCGGCTACAGCCGGCGTCGGCTGTCCACCCTGGTCCGGGCCGAGTGCGGTCTCGCGCCGAAGGCGTACCAGCGAGTCGCGCGCCTGGAGGCGGCGCGGCAGGTGCTGGGGCGCCGGCCGTTGGCCGAGGTGGCGGCGCTGTGCGGCTACAGCGACCAGGCGCATCTGACCCGGGAGTGGAGCATCCTGGCGGGGTGCACGCCCACGACCTGGCTGCGCGACGAGTTCCCGTTCGTTCAAGACCGCAGGGACGAACCGGACGCAGGATCGGAGCATGACTGACACAGCGACCTCCGCAGCGACTATCCGGCTCTGGGCGGCGATGCAGTTCCGCGACACCGACGCGATGTCCGCCTGGCTGCGAGCCATCGGCTTCACCGAGCACGCCACCCACCGCGACGAGCAGGGCACCGTGGTCCACGCCGAGTGGCTGTGGCCCGGCGGTGGCGGCCTGATGTTCGGCGCGGTGCGCCCCGAGAGCCCGCTCCAGCCCGCGGGCTCCGGTGCGGTCTATCTGGTGACCGACGACCCCGACGCCGTCTTCGGGGCCGCGGTCGCGGCGGGCGCGAGCGTGGAGCGGGCGATGGTGGACCAGGACTACGGCGGTCGCGGCGGCAGCGTCCGCGACCCCGAGGGCAACCACTGGTCGTTCGGGTCCTACCAGCCGGGCGCCGACGCGGGGGCGTGATCCCCTAACCTTGCCTGCGTGTCGGAGACGAGAGTGCTCGCAGGCCCGGTCGAGATCGTCGGGACCGGGCTGATCGGCACCTCGATCGCGCTGGCCTGCCGCCGTGCCGGCCTCGACGTGCTGCTCACCGACACCGCCTCCGATCACGTGCGCACCGCGACCGGGCTCGGCGCGGGACGGGCCCGCACGGCGGCCGACGTCCCGCAGCTGATCGTGGTCGCCGTACCCCCGGATGCGCTGGGCGCCGTCCTCGGCCAGGTCCTCGACGACGCCGGACCCGAGACCGTCGTGACCGACGTCGGCAGCGTCAAGGCCGGCCCGCTGGCCGCCGTGGTGGGGCACCCGGCCGTGAGCCGGTACGTCGGCAGCCACCCGATGGCGGGCACCGAGCACTCCGGCCCGCTCGCGGCCAACGCCGAGCTGTTCGACGGCCGACCGTGGGCGATCACCCCCGGTCCGGAGGCCGCGCCCGCCGCGACCCGGGTCGTGGAGGCGCTGGCCGCGGTCTGCGGTGCCGTCCCGGTGCACCTGAGCCCGGTCGAGCACGACCGGGCCGTCGCGCGCACCTCGCACGTGCCGCACCTGATGGCCTCGCTCGTCGCGGGCACGCTCGCGGGCGCCTCGGCCGAGCACCTCGCGCTGTCGGGCACCGGCGTGCGCGACGTCACCCGGGTCGCCGGCGGCGACCCCCGGCTCTACAGCCAGATCATCGGCGGCAACGCGTCCGCCGTCGCCGCCCTGCTCGCCGAGGTCCGCGACCGGCTCGACCTCGCGCTCGAGGCGGTCGCCGGCGGCGACCGGGTCGGCCTGGAGTCACTGCTGGCCTATGGCCAGGCGGGCACCCGTGCCATCCCCGGCAAGCACGGCGCCGCCCCACAGCCGATGGCGGCGGTCCGGGTGGCCCTGCCCGACCAGCCGGGCGGCCTGGCCCGGCTGTTCGCCGACGCCGGTGACAGCGGCGTCAACATCGAGGACGTGCGGATCGACCACGACCCCGGCCGGCCGGTCGGCCTCGTCGAGCTCGACGTGGTGGAGGGCCGGGCCGAGGAGCTGCGGTCCGCTCTGGAGTCGAGAGGGTGGGTGACCCACCGGTAAGGTTCCGCCCGTGAACGCGCCGGTGAACGTAGTCGTAGCAGTGGACGGAACCTCCGGCTCGGGCAAGTCCAGCACCTGTCGCGCGGTCGCCGACCGGCTCGGGCTGCGCTACCTCGACACGGGCGCGCAGTACCGCGCGATCACCTGGTGGATGCTCGACCAGGGGGTCGACGTGCACGACCCGGCCGCGGTCGCCGTACGCGCGGGGGAGCCGGTGCTGGCCTCCGGCACCGACCCGCTCGCGCCCACCATCACCGTCGACGGTCGTGATGTCTCCGTCGAGATCCGCAGCGACGAGGTCAACGCCGCTGTCTCGCCGGTCAGCGCGGTGCCCGAGGTCCGCTCGCGGCTGGTCGACCTCCAGCGCACGATCATCGCCCCCGTCGACGGACCCCGGGGCGGAATCGTCGTCGAGGGCCGCGACATCGGCTCCGTCGTCTGGCCGCAGGCCGAGCTCAAGGTCTACCTCACCGCCGACCCGGCCGCACGGGCCGCCCGCCGGGCCCTGGAGAACGGCGGTGCCGACGTCACCGCCACCCAGGAGTCCCTGCTCGCCCGCGACCGGATCGACTCCGGCCGGGCGGTCGCCCCGCTGACCATGGCCGACGGCGCGATCCACGTCGACTCCACCGAGCTGACCCTGGACGAGGTCGTCGACGTGGTGGTGGGCCTGGTGATGGAGCGCCGGTGAGCGCGCACCGGGCCCCGCGCCCCGCGCGCTGGCTCCTCCGTGGGGGACGGCCGACGTCACGGTGGTTGATCCGGCGCCGGTGGGACGTCCGCGTGCACCACGCCGAGCGGTTCCCGCGGACCGGGCCCGCCGTCGTCGCGGGCAACCACATCGGATTCGTCGACGGGCCGCTGATGGCGATCTTCGCCCCGCGGCCGGTGCACGCGCTGACCAAGATCGAGATGTTCTCCGGACCGCTCGGAGTGTTCCTGCGGGCCTCCGGACAGATCCCGCTGGACCGTGACCACACCGACCCGGCCGCGGTGCGGATCGCGCTGCGGGTGCTCCGCGAGGGGTACGCGGTCGGCGTCTTCCCCGAGGGGACCCGGGGGCCGGGTGACCTGGAGAGGTTCCACGGCGGGGCGGCGTACCTGGCGCTGGTGACGGGCGCGCCCGTCGTACCGCTGACCTTCCTGGGCTCCCGCGATCCGGGTGGATCGAGCAGCTCGCTGCCGCATCGGGGGGCCCGGATCGACATCGTCGTGGGGGAGCCCTGCGCCGTCGATGCGGTGCCCTGGCCCCGGACGCGGGAGAATGTCTCATCTACCTCGGCCGCGCTGCGCGACCACATGCAGCAGCAGCTGGCCGGAGCCCTGGACGAGACGGGGCGGAGCCTGCCCGGCCCGCTCCCGCAAGGAGAACGTGATGAGTGAAGACACCCCGACCGGGGTGGTCCCGGTGCTGGCCGTCGTCGGCCGCCCGAACGTCGGCAAGTCGACCCTGGTGAACCGGATCCTCGGTCGCCGCGAGGCGGTCGTCGAGGACATCCCCGGCGTGACCCGTGACCGGGTCTCCTACGACGCCGAGTGGGCCGGTCGCGCGTTCACCCTCGTCGACACCGGCGGCTGGGACCCCGACGCCCGTGGCATGGCCGAGCGGATCAAGGTGCAGGCCGAGGTCGCGGTCACCCTGGCCGACGCCGTGCTCTTCGTCGTCGACGCGTCCGTGGGCATCACCGACGCCGACGAGGCGGTGGTCCGGGTGCTGCGCAAGTCCGGCAAGCCGGTCGTGCTCGCCGCCAACAAGGTCGACGACGAGCGGGCCGAGGCGGAGGCCTACGGCCTGTGGAACCTCGGCCTCGGCGAGCCGTGGCCGGTCTCGGCACTGCACGGCCGCGGCTCGGGCGACCTGCTCGACGCCGTCCTCGCGGTGCTGCCCGAGGCCCCGGACCGGGTGGAGGAGGAGATCGGCGGACCCCGCCGGATCGCCATCGTCGGCCGCCCCAACGTCGGCAAGTCCTCCCTGCTCAACAAGCTCGCCGGCGAGGAGCGTGTCGTCGTCGACAATGTCGCCGGCACCACGGTCGACCCCGTCGACGAGCTGGTGTCGCTCGGCGGCCGCGACTGGCGGTTCATCGACACCGCCGGCATCCGCAAACGGGTCAAGGAGGCCTCGGGACACGAGTACTACGCCTGGCTGCGGACCTCGACCGCGATCGAGCGCGCCGAGGTGTGCGTCCTCGTGCTCGCCGGCAACGAGTCCATCGCCGAGCAGGACATGCGGATCCTGCAGGAGGTGCGCGAGGCCGGCAAGGCGCTCGTGATCGCCTTCAACAAGTGGGATCTCGTCGACGCCGAGCGCCGCTACTACCTCGACCGCGAGATCGAGCGCGACCTGGTGCAGGTGCAGTGGGCGCCGCGGATCAACATCACGGCGAAGACGGGCTGGCACGTCGACCGGCTGGTGCCCGCCCTCGACCGTGCCATCGAGGGCTGGGAGACCCGGGTCTCCACCGGTGCGCTCAACGCCTTCCTGGGCAGGATCGTCGCCGAGCACCCGCACCCGGTCCGTGGCGGCAAGCAGCCGCGGATCCTGTTCGGCAGCCAGGTGCAGAGCGCGCCGCCGGTGTTCAAGCTGTTCACCACCGGCAAGCTCGACCAGGGCTACGAGCGGTTCGTCGAGCGCCGGCTGCGCGAGGAGTTCGGGTTCGTCGGTACGCCCATCGAGATCAAGGTGCAGCCGCGGGAGAAGCGCGCGCGTCGCTAGCCCGGGTGGGCGTCGGGTGCTTCGGGTGGGCGATCCGGGGGCGCGGCGTTGCGGTTTGGTCCCAAACCGCAACAATTCAGCTGATTTCCCTGCGGTTTCTGCCCAATCGTGACGTCCTCACAGGCCGGGTCCCCGCTTGCCATGTTCGAACAAATGTTCGAACATGGAGGAGTGAGCCAGCCCGCCGTCATCGACCAGCTGCGTGGCCGGATCGCCGCCCTCGAGGGCGGTCCGACCCGGCTGTTCGTGCCGGTCCTGCCGATGCTCGCTGGGCTGGTCCAGCTGCGCACCGGCGGGGTCTACGGCGTCGACTCCGCGACCCTCGGCATGACGCTGGCCGCCGGCGCCTCGCAGGCCGGTGAGTGGGTCGGGTTCGCCGGGTGGGACGACTTCGGCGCCGAGGCCGCCCAGCAGCGGGGGATCGTGCTCGGCCGCACGGTCCTGGTGCCCGCGCCCGGCGAGCACTGGCTCGAGGTCACCGCGGCCCTCGTCGATGTGCTCCGGGTCGTGGTGCTGCGCCCGCCCGGCGGCGTCGACCCGAAGTCGGCTGCCCTCCTCGAAGCCCGGCTGCGGGCCCGCTCGGCGGTGCTCGTGGTGCAGGGGGAGTGGCCGCGCTGCGAGGCGCGGATCAGCGCCGAGGAGGTCGCCTGGGCCGGGCTCGACCAGGGCCGTGGTCGGCTGCGCGAGCGACGGGCGACCCTCGTCGCGCGCGGTGGTGGGCGGATGCCTGCCCGCGCCGAGGTGGTGCTCGACTGATGGCGGATGCGTGATGGCGGGGCGGACGATGGTCCTGTGGTGTCCGGACTGGGCGGTCACGGCGGGCATGCTGGAGCTGGCCGACACCGGTGCCTGGACGGGGGCGGAGCCGGGCGTCGACGCGGCGGCGCCGGCCGTCGTCCTCGCCAACAACGTGGTGACGGTGTGCAATGCCGCCGCCCGTTCCGAGGGCGTACGCCGCGGGCAGCGGCGTCGTGACGCCCAGGCGCGCTGTCCCGAGGTGATGCTGCTCGCGGCCAACCCCGACCGGGACGCCCGGTGGTTCGAGCCGGTGCTCGCGGCGGTGGAGGCGGTGCGGCCGGGGGTGGCGCCGCTGCGACCCGGTCTGCTCGCCGTGCCCGCCCCGGGACGCTACTTCGCCCGCCGCGGGCTCGACGGGGAGGAGGCCGCGGCGGCGGTGCTCGCCGAGCGTCTCGTGCAGGAGGGGGTGTGGGACAGCCGGTTCGGTGCGGCCGACGACCTCTACACCGCCGAGCGGGCCGCCCGGCAGGCGTCGCCGCAGGCCTGCCTGTCGATCGCGGCGGGCGGCTCGGCGGAGTTCCTGCGTGGCCTGCCGGTCACCGTCCTCGCCGACGACGGACCGGAGGGGGCCGAGCTCGCCGGCCTGCTGCGCCGGCTCGGCCTGGCGCTGCTGGCCGACTTCGCCCGGCTCGGAGCAGGCGAGGTCGCCAACCGGTTCGGGAGCTACGGCGCCGATGTGTGGCGGCGGGTGCAGGGCCGGGAGGCGACCCGGCTCGCCCCCCGCACCCCGCCGCCGGAGCTGGCCTGTGCGATCTCCTTCGAGCCGCCCCTCGAGTCCGCCGAGGCCGTCACCTTCAGCGTCCGCACCACCGCCGAGCGGTTCGTCGCCGGTCTCGCCGACCGGCAGCTCGTGGCGACCTCGGTCCGGATCGAGGCGGAGTTCGAGGAGGGGGTCTCCACCCGGACCTGGCTGCACCCTCGGTGCTTCACCTCACGCGACCTGGTCGACCGGGTGCATTGGCAGCTCCAGGCCGGGATGGCGTCCTCGGGCCTGCGCAGCCGCAAGTCCGTCGGCGAGACGATCTCCTCGGCGGTCACCGTCGTCCGCTTCCTGCCCGATGTCGTCGAGCCGGCCGGCGACCACGCCGACGGGCTGTGGGGCGGCGGCGCCGAGGAGCAGGTGGTGCGCGGGGTCGCCCGGGTCCAGGCGATGGTCGGGTACGACGCCGTCCGGGTCCCCGTGCTCCAGGGCGGCCGGGGCGCCGCCGATCGGCAGGCGCTGGTGCCGTGGGGCGAGCGACCGGTCGGGCTGCGTCCCGTCGATCGTCCGTGGCCGGGCCGGATCCCGGGGCCGGCTCCGAGCCGGGTCTTCGCCACGCCCCTCGAGGCGGAGGTCGTCGACGAGGCCTCGGTCCCGGTGGCCGTCACGCCGCGCGGGCTGGTGACGGGGGAACCGTGGCGGATCCGGATCGGCCGGCACTGGTGCCCGGTCGCCTCCTGGGCCGGGCCCTGGCCGGTCGACGAGGGGTGGTGGCTCGCGTCGAGCGGAGCCGCGGGCCCGGCCCAGGGGCTGACCGCCCGGTTCCAGGTGGTGGGCGTGGACGGCCGGGCCTGGCTGCTGCGCTGGCACGCGCCCGCCCGCTGGGAGGTGGAGGCGGCCTATGACTGAGTGACCCCGAGGCCACCGGCTCAGAGGTCGTGCCACTGGATATCGGGGATGGGAGCGGCCTACCCTGCTGGAGGGAGGGCGGCGACGTCTGGAGGAGACATGGGACGGACCGGCAAGCCGGCTGACCTCGTCGGACGCAACCTGCGCGCCCTGCACGGAGCTCTCGAGCACAGCGTCACCATCCAGATGTCCCGGCTCCAAGGGCTGATGGACGACCTCGTCGCCCGCGGATCGCTGACCCGGGCCGAGGCTGACAGCCTCCTCGGCCAGCTGGTCAGCACCGGCAAGGCCTATTCCCAGGCGCTGCTGCAGGTGCTCGACACCGTTCGCGGCCAGGCGCCCCGTCTGCCCCTCGTGCCCACCCAGCTGGTCCCGACCCAGCTCCTGCCCGGCCGCAAGAGGCCCGCGCCGACGCCCGGTGCGCCCGAGGTGCCTGACGCACCCGACAACGTCGAGTCGCTGGTGGTCCCCGATCTCGACCAGCTCACCGTCCCGCAGGTGAAGGCCCGGCTGGCCGGGCTCGGGGCCGCCGACCTACGGCGGATCCAGGAGCGCGAGGTGGCCGGGAAGAACCGCAAGGGCGTGCTCGGCGAGATCGACCGGCTGCTGCGCGCCTAGCCCGGATCGGGACCGGGGAGGACTCCGGCGCGTGCCGCTCCGAGAGGTGACATGCGTCCCACCTGTAACGAATCCGCGCGCCCCGACGCTGTGAGGGGGGAAGCAGATCGGGAACGAGGAGTGTGGGCATCGTGCGGTTCGGGTGGGGTACGTCGGCGGTCGGACGGGCTCGGGGAGTCGTGGTCACAGGCGTGGCACTGCTCCTCGCCACGGCTCTGCTGGTGGTGGGACAGGGCGAGGTGACGCCCGCCGACGCAGCCACGGCGGCTGCCGCGCCGACCGGGGTGGCGACCGGGGTGGCGGCGAAGAAGGGACCCGACCCGGCGTACGTCGTCAAGCCGGGGATCGTGTTCAACCACCCGTTCCGCAGTACCAAGAAGAAGACCAAGATCCAGCGCCGGATCATCAAGACGGTCAAGAACGTGCCGGCCGGCGAGACGATCCGCCTGATGACCTGGAACTTCGACTCGCCGAAGTACGCGAACGCCTTCATCAAGGCCCACCAGCGTGGTGTCTCGGTGCAGATCATCATGGCCCGGGGCCTGGCGAAGTCGCAGGGACCGGGCCGCTCCTACCCGACCTTGCGCAACGCGCTCAAGAAGGGCAACGCGGACCGGCCCAAGGAGCTGCGCAGTTGGATCCGCACCTGCATGTCGACCTGTCGCGGCAAGGGTGGCGCGATGCACTCCAAGCTGATGCTGGTCAGCCGCTCCGGCGCGACCACGAACATCGCCATGCAGGGCTCGGGCAACTTCACCGGCGCCGCGGCCGTGCAGCAGTTCAACGACTGGACCACCGTCACCGAGAACCCGGGCCTCTACGACGGCTGGATGACGATGTGGAAGCAGGCGAAGAAGGACAAGAACGTCAAGCCGCTGCGGTTCACGGTGCCCAGCACCACCACGCCGGGGTCCACCATCACCACGATGTTCGCGCCGCACCGCAAGAAGACCGACCCGGCGCTCAAGGTCCTCAACAAGGTGCAGTGCACGGGCGCGTCCAACGTCCCCGGTGGCCGCACCAAGGTGCGGATCGCCAACGCCGTATGGGGCGACCAGCGCGGTGTGAAGGTCGCGAAGAAGGTCCGCGCGCTGCACAACGCAGGCTGCGACGTGCGGATCGTGTTCATGATGATGCCGCTGAAGATCCGCAACATCCTGCGCGGCCTCCCGGCGAAGCAGATGGTCTACATCACCGGCGCGACGGCCAACAAGTTCAAGGACCGCTACGTCCACCTCAAGGGCCTGGCGGTCCAGGGGCACGTGGACGGCCGCGCCGACGGCAATGTCGTCCTGTCCAGCAGCGAGAACTGGACCCAGCTCGGCTGGCACTCCGACGAGCAGAACGTCATCTTCTGGGACGACCAGCCGATGGCGGCGAAGTACGCCGCCTGGGTGGACCTGATCTTCCGCCAGGCGCCGCGCAACCTGAACAACTACGTGAACTCCGCCGACCCGAACGGCCGGTTCGTCCCCGGCACCGAGTTCCTCGGGCCTCAGGACTACCCGTTCCACGAGCTCGAGCTGAACTGATCGCGTCGGTACGCCGCCCGGGGTGGCCCGTCAGTGCTCGAGCGACGGGTCCCACCGGTTGGCGATCAGCTTGAAGCTCGGCGTGTCGTCGAGGGACGTCATCGCCTCGTAGATCCGCTCGTACTGTGTCGAGGCGATCCGCCACGCGCCGTCGGCGTCGCGCCGGTAGGTGTCGACGTAGTACCCGCCGCCCCGGATCTGCACCTTGAAGTCCGGCACGATCACGGTGTCCTCGAACGCCCACGAGCCGGTCGCGGTGTCGCCGTCGACGTCGATCTCGGGGTGGTTGGCGATATGGATCGTGATGATCGAGGGGCCGAGGTTCTTCTCCATGTACGCCACGACGTCGGCCCGGTTGTCGAAGTGCAGCGGCTCGCCCATCGCCTGCGTGCCGTAGCGGGCGCTGACGTCCTCGGCGAGACAGTCGGCGTACTCCTCCCACCTCTTCAGGTCGAGGGTGCGGAAGTAGCGGTGCTTGAGGCGCTTGATCTCCTCGATCGCGACAAGGTCCATGACCGCACTGTAGAACGTGTTCTAGGTCTGGTCGAGGGTGTCGGCGGGTGCTGGCACCCTCGAACGATGGCGGGCGCGCGGGTGTTGCTGGAGGCGGAGGGGGACGAGGCGCGGCGTCGCCTCGCCGGACTGACGGGCACCTTCGACGAGGTGGTGGCCGCCTCGCGCGACACCAACGCCGACGACGAGCACGATCCGGAGGGCGCCACCATCGCGTTCGAGCGGTCGCAGCTCGCGACGCTGGTCGCGCAGGTACGCCGACACCTGGCCGAGGTGGAGGCGGCGCTGGCGAGGCTGGACGCCGGCAGCTACGGGCGGTGTGAGACGTGCGGAGCGCCGATCGCCCCGGCCCGGCTCGAGGCGCGGCCCACGGCCCGGACCTGCGTCGGATGCTGAGCGGCACGCGCGAGGATGCTCAGCGCGACAGCCGCGCCGGGAGTCCGAGCGGCGCGAACCGGTCGTCGTGGAAGGTGGTGATCTCGGCGATCCGGCCACCGGTGACGCGCAGGACGTCGATGGTCAGCGGCAGATGGGCGTCCTCCTCCGCGTGCCAGAGGTAGAAGGCGACCGCGGGCTGCCGGTTCACCGCGGTGACGACGGTGCGCAGGGGGCCCAGATCGGCGAAGCCGCTCGCTACCCAGTCGCCCACGACGGCGTCGCGGCCGGCGTGCAGGCCGGGCGTCGGCGGCATCGAGCAGCGGATGTCCTCGCGCAGCAGCGCGGCGAGGGCGCCGATGTCCGCGGCGACACCGGCCTCGACGTAGCGACGTACCACCTCGCGGGTGGCGGGATCCTCCGTGCCGCCGGTCCAGTCCTGCCGCTCGGAGGGCAGGTGCTCACGCATGCCGGCGCGCGCACGCCGCAGCGCGCTGTTCACCGAGTCGAGCGAGTCGCCGAGCAGTTCCGCGACGTCCTTGGCCGGCCAACCGAGCACGTCGCGCAGGATCAGCGCGGCCCGCGGGCGCGGAGCGAGGTGCTGGACCGCGACCACGTAGGCCAGCTCGATCGTCTCCTGGTCCACGGCGAGCGCCTCCGGTCCGTCCGCGTCGTCTGTGGGCAGCTCGTCGAGCAGTCGGTCCGGATAGGGCTGCAGCCACCGCACCTCGCCGCCGGTCGCGGCCCGCGGCCGGCGCTGGGCCAGTAGGTCCAGGCAGGCGTTGGTGGCGATGCGGTACAACCAGGCCCGGAAGGTGGAGCGGCCCTCGAAGGTCTCCCGCCGCCGCCAGGCACGCAGGAAGGTCTCCTGCACCGTGTCCTCGGCGTCCTCGAAGGATCCCAGCATCCGGTAGCAGTGCACGTGCAGCTCGCGGCGGTGGGGCTCCGCCAGCTCCGCGAACGCCGCCTCGTCGATCTCGCCCGGGCTGTCCAACTCACGCTCCTCGACTCGTGTGCTCACGCTCATCACGTCATCCTTCCGTCGCGTCCTGTCACCGGTATGACGGCCGCGGGCCGGAGAACTGGTCACCGTGGAGCGGGAGCCTAGGCTGGGCCGGTGAGCGACGTGCTGGACGAGGGGCCGTTCTTCCACGGCACGAAGGCCGATCTCGGGGTGGGTGACCTCCTGACCGCGGGCTTCCGGTCGAACTACCGGCCCGAGGTGGTGATGAACCACATCTACTTCACGGCCCTGCTCGACGGCGCCGGGCTCGCCGCCGAGCTCGCGCCGGGGCCGGCCGCGCCACGCGTGTACGCCGTCGAGCCGACCGGCGCCTTCGAGAACGACCCGAATGTCACCGACAAGAGGTTCCCCGGCAATCCCACGCGCTCCTACCGCAGTCGGGAGCCGCTCCGCGTCGTGGGCGAGGTGACCGACTGGACGCGGCTCACTCCCGAGGCGCTGCAGGCCTGGCACGACCGGCTGGCGGCGCTGCGCGCGGACGAGCGCGGCGAGATCATCAACTGATCACGCCGCGTCGTACGCCGCCTGGAGCTCGGCCACGTCGATCCTGCCCATCTTCAGCATGGCGTTGCAGGCCGCCTGGTTGGCGGGCGTCGTGTAGTCGCCGCACAGCTCCTCGAGCTCGACGGGGATGACCTGCCAGGAGATGCCGTACCTGTCCTTGCACCAGCCGCAGGGACCGGGTTCGCCGCCGTCGGCGGTGAGGATGTCCCAGTAGTGGTCGACCTCCTCCTGGCCGTTGACGCGGAGGTAGAAGGAGAACGCCTCGTTGAGGTGGAACTCGGGGCCGGCGTTGAGGCCGATGACCTCGTGACCGGCGACGGTGAACTCGACGACCTCGGCGACCGCCGTACCGGGCTCGGTCCAGGCGGTGAGCACCTGGCCGACTGACGAGTCCGGGATGTGCTCGGCGTAGAACTTCGCGGCCTCGACGGCCTTGTCGTTGCCGAACCACAGGTGGGTGCGTACCGAAACCATGGGATCTCCTCGGGCCTGGGGTCCTCGGCGAGGACCGCTGCCCAGGACGACCCGGCGACCGCGGGAGATTCATCTAGTCCAGGCAGAACTCGTTGCCCTCGACGTCGACCATGTTCTGGCAGGACTCGTTCTCGTCGTCGGTCATGCCGGACCCCACGCGGACGTCGAGGTGGACCCGATTCTTCGCGACCTTGGCCTCGGGGACCCGCTGGAAGTACAGCCGCGGCCCGACACCCGTCGGGTCCTGGCACACGGCCCAGGCGTCGTCGGGGTCGGGCGGGAACGGCGGGTCGACGTACCCGAGGGCGGCCTTCCAGAAGTCGGCGACCGCCCGCGGGCTCGCGCAGTCGAAGGCCACCTGTACCTGCCGCACTCCGGTCATCGGGACAGCGTAGGACGTTGGAGATCGAACAGGTGTTCGATTAGAGTTGGAGGCATGGGGTGGAACAACCCACCGGTCCCGTGGAGTGAGGTCGAACGCCGGCTGTCCGGTCGCGCGCCGGCCCTCGAGGCCCCGGTGTCGCACCGGAAGCGGCCGCGGGCCGAGCCCGATCAGGTGAGCCGGCCGGACGCAGCGGTGCCGTACGCCGAGCTGCACTGCCACAGCCACTTCAGCTTCCTCGACGGCGCCAGCTCGCCCGGCGATCTGGTCAAGGAGGGGGTCCGGCTGGGTCTCGACGCGCTCGCCCTCACCGATCACGACGGTTTCGCCGGAGCGCCGCTGTTCGCGGAGGCGGGCACCGACTACGCCATGGCGACGGTCTACGGTGCTGAGCTGACCCTCGGCGTCCATCGCTCCCAGAACGGCATCCCCGACCCCGAGGGCAGTCACCTGCTGGTGCTGGCGCGCGGGGTGGAGGGCTACCACCGGCTCTCCGGGGCGATCACCGAGGCCGGGCTACGCGCGCCGGAGAAGGGCAGTCCCGCGCACGACCTCGATGAGCTCGCGGAGCGGGGGAGAGGGCACTGGGCGGTGCTCACCGGGTGCCGCAAGGGCACCGTCCGCCAGGCGCTGCGGTGCGCCGGCCCGGCTGCCGCCGCGCGCGAGCTCGACCTGCTGGTCGACCGGTTCGGGGGCGAGCACGTCGTCGTGGAGCTGGCGGTCAGCGACCATCCGGGCGGCGAGGAGGACAACGACCTGCTGGCCCGGATCGCCGACGACCGGGGGCTGCCGGTCGTGGCGACCGGCAACGTCCACTTCGCGACCCCGGAGAACCGCCGGCTGGCGGCAGCGATGGCGGCGGTGCGGGCCCGACGCAGCATCGCCGAGCTCGACGGCTGGCTCGACCTGTCCGGTGGCGCGCACCTGCGCAGCGGTGAGGAGATGCTGCGGCGGTTCGCGCACCGTCCGGACGCCGTACGCCGCTCCGTCGTCCTCGCGGGGGAGCTGGCCTTCGACCTGCGCAAGGCCTCGCCGCGGCTGCCGAAGCAGGGCATCCCGGAGGGGCGCACACCGGGGGAGCAGCTGCGGCACCTGCTGGAGGAGGGCTTCGCGGAGCGCTACGCCCACCTGCCCCACGCCGAGAAGGCGCGACACCGGGTGGAGGAGGAGATGCGGGTGATCCTCGAGAAGGACTTCGCCGGCTACTTCGTCATCGTCCACGACATTGTGAAGTTCGCTCGGAGGAAGAGGATCCTCTGTCAGGGGCGGGGCTCCGCGGCGAGCAGCGCGGTCTGCTACGCGCTCGGGATCACCGCCATCGACTCGGTCTTCTACGACCTCCCGTTCGAGCGGTTCATCTCCGCCCATCGCGAGGAGGAGCCGGACATCGACGTCGACTTCGACTCCGACCGGCGCGAGGAGGTGATCCAGTGGGTCTACGACACCTACGGCCGGCGCAACGCCGCGCAGGTGTGCAACGTGATCAGCTACCGGCCGCGGATGGCGATCCGCGACGCGGCGAAGGCGCTGGGCTACTCCCCGGGCCAGCAGGACGCCTGGTCCAAGCAGGTCGACGGCTGGGGGCGGGAGATCGACGAGGAGATCGGCGTACCTGCGCAGGTGCGCTCGCTGGCCGAGGAGCTGATGGGCGCGCCCCGCCACCTCGGCATCCACTCCGGCGGGATGGTGCTCACCGAGCGGCCGATCGGCGAGGTCTGCCCGATCGAGAAGGCGCGGATGGAGAACCGCACGGTGCTGCAGTGGGACAAGGACGGCTGCGAGTCGATGGGGCTGGTGAAGTTCGACCTGCTCGGCCTCGGCATGCTCGGCGCGCTCGACCACATGATCCGGCTGGTCGAGGAGCACCTCGGGGTCCGCTGGGAGCTGGCGACCCTCCCGAAGGAGGAGCCGGAGGTCTACGAGATGCTCGGCCGGGCCGACTCGATCGGCGTCTTCCAGGTCGAGTCCCGCGCCCAGATCGGCACCCTGCCGCGGCTCAAGCCCCAGGAGTTCTACGAGCTGGCCATCGAGATCGCGCTGATCCGGCCCGGCCCGATCCAGGGCGGCGCGGTGCATCCCTACATCCGCCGCAAGACCGGGCGGGACGAGGTCACCTACCCGCACCCGCTGCTGGAGCCGATCCTGAGCCGCACGCTCGGCGTACCGCTCTTCCAGGAGCAGCTCATGCAGATGGCCGTCGCCCTGGGCGACTGCACGCCGGACGACGCCGACCTGCTGCGTCGGGCGATGGGCTCCAAGCGCGGCATCGAGCGGATCGAGAAGGTCAAGGACAAGCTGTACTCCGGCATGGCCCGCAAGGGGATCACCGGCGACGCGGCCGACGCGATCTACGTCCAGGTGCTGTCCTTCGCGGGCTTCGGGTTCGCCGAGTCCCACGCGCTCAGCTTCGCTCTGCTCGTCTACGCCTCGTCGTGGTTCAAGCTGCACTACCCGGCGGCCTTCCTGGCCGGGCTGCTGCGCAACCAGCCGATGGGCTTCTACTCCCCGCAGTCCCTGGTCGCCGACGCGCGCCGCCACGGCGTCGTCGTCCTGCCGCCCGACCTGGTCCGCTCCGGCATCCAGGCCGGGCTGGAACCGGGCGAGTCGGCCGCCCACGACCCCCTGCGCTACGACGGCGCGCTGACCGTGCGGCTCGGGCTCGACACCGTGAAGGGCATCGGGAAGGACGTCGCGACCCGCATCGTGGCCGAGCGCGCTGCGGCGCCGTACGCCGACATTCCCGACCTCTCCCGGCGCGCCGGGCTGACGCCGGCCCAGCTCGAGGCGCTGGCGACAGCGGGCGCGCTCGCCGGGTTCGGCCTGGATCGCCGCCAGGCGCTGTGGATGGCGGGCTATGCGGAGAGTGGTGAGCAACTCCCGGGGAGCACGCCGGCGCCGGCGCCGCCGGAGCTGCCGGAGATGTCGGCCTGGGAGGTGACGCTGGCCGACCTGTGGGCGACCCGGGTCTCCACCGACGTCCACCCGGTGCAGCACTTCCGCGGGTCCCTGGCCGCGGCCGGCATCAAGTCGGTGGCCGATCTCCCCACCACCGACGCCGGCCGGCGGGTGCACGTCGCCGGCCTGATCACCCACCGGCAGAGCCCGGGCACCGCCGGTGGGATCACCTTCCTCAACCTCGAGGACGAGACCGGCATGCTGAACGTCGTCTGCTCCGCCGGGGTGATGAGGGTGTACCGCCAGGCGGCCCGCAACCGGATCGCGGTGGTGATCCGCGGCCAGGTGGAGCGTCAGGACGGCGTCACCAACCTGGTCGCCGACCGGATCGAGCCGCTGGAGTCGGTCCTGCCGGGGGTCGGGGCGGCGCTGCAGATCCGACAGTCGTCGCGTGACTTCCGGTAGCGGCGGCGCACATCGTCGATTGGGCAGAGACTGCACGTCCTGGGGCCGAATTGTCCCGGTTTGGGACCAAACCGCAACGACCTCGGACCGTGATGCGATGTCGATCACCCGGATCGGCGACCAGCGCGCGGGTACTTCGGACAGGACAGCGATCGACGACGAGAGGAGACGGCGATGGGTCTCGACGACAAGCTGAAGAACCAGGCCCAGGAGAAGGTGGGCGAGGCCAAGGAGGCGGTGGGCAAGGCCACCGACGACGAGGACCTCGAGACCGAGGGCAAGGTCGACAAGGCCAAGGGCAGCCTCAAGCAGGCCGGCGAGAAGGTGAAGGACGCCTTCAAGTAGGCCCGAGGTCCGTCGGAGGGACCCGGCGTCGCCGGGTCCCTCCGATGTGTCCGGGCCTGCGGCCGTCGCCCCGAGGGGCGGCCGAGCCACACCTCGATTGGGCAGAGACTGCACGTCTGGACGCCGAATTGTTGCGGTTTGGGACCAAACCGCAACGCTGGAACCGACCTGAGCCCCACCCCGGTCCGCCCAGCGGCACACCGGCCCCGGTTCGCCGGGGACTCCGGGGAGCCGGTAGAGTCCGCACTGTTCGACATCCTTTAACGAGCCGTCCTGTGAGGCGGAGAAGGAGGGTCATTCAGCCTTGCCTGCCCAGCAGACCCCGAAGGCACACGATGGCACCGTCAGCGGTCGGGTCGTTCTCGACGCCGGTGACATCAGCCGGGCATTGATCCGCATTTCCCACGAGATCCTCGAGCGCAACAAGGGCGCCGAGGATCTTCTGCTTCTCGGGCTCCACACCCGTGGCGTCCCGCTCGCCCGCCGCTTGGCCGACAACATCGCCCAGGTCGAGGGGACGGCGGTCGCCACCGGCGAGCTCGACGTCACGATGTACCGCGACGACCTGCGCTCCCACCCGACCCGGGCGCCGCACCGCACGCAGGTGCCCGCCGGCGGTGTCGACGGCAAGACCGTCGTACTGGTCGACGACGTGCTCTACAGCGGGCGCACGATCCGGGCCGCGCTCGACGCGCTCTCGGACCTGGGCCGGCCGGACGTCGTCCGGCTGGCGGTGCTGGTCGACCGGGGGCACCGCGAGCTCCCGATCCGCGCCGACCACGTCGGGAAGAACCTGCCGACCGCCCGCAGCGAGCGAGTGAGCCTGCGGCTGGTCGAGACCGACGGCGAGGACGAGGTGCGCATCCAGTGAACCGGCACCTCCTGAGCATCGACGACCTGAGCGCCGACGACATCCAGCAGATCTTCACCACCGCCGCGGAGATGCACGACGTGCAGCGACGCGAGGTCAAGAAGCTGCCGGCCCTGCGTGGCCGCACGGTCATCAACCTCTTCTTCGAGGACTCCACCCGCACCCGCTCCAGCTTCGAGATCGCCGGCAAGTGGCTGTCGGCCGACGTGATCAACCTGTCCGCCAAGGGCAGCAGCGCGAGCAAGGGCGAGTCGCTGCGCGACACCGTGCTCACGGTGACCGCGATGGGCATCGACGGCCTCGTCGTGCGCCACGGCGCGAGCGGCGCCGCCGAGCAGATCAGCCGCTGGATCGACGTCCCGGTGATCAATGCCGGCGACGGCACCCACGAGCACCCGACGCAGGCGCTGCTCGACGGGTACACGTTGACCCGCAAGCTCGGGACGCTCGAGGGCAAGCACGTCGCGATCGTCGGCGACCTGACCCACAGCCGGGTCTTCCGCAGCAACGTCAAGAGCCTCGCCAAACTGGGCGCGAGCGTCACCGCGGTGGCGCCGCCGACGCTGATGCCCGCCGGGGTGGGGGACTGGTCCAAGGCGGCCGGCTTCGCCACCAGCCACGACCTCGACGAGGTGCTGCCGAGCGCGGACGCCGTGATGATGCTGCGTGTCCAGCGCGAGCGGATGAGCGGCGGCTTCTTCCCGACGGCGCGCGAGTACACCGTCGGCTACGGCCTCACCCGCGACCGTCTCGCGCTGCTGGAGCCGGGCACGCCGATCCTGCACCCGGGCCCGATGAACCGCGGCCTGGAGATCTCGCCCGACGCCGCCGACGCCGCCGACAGCCTGGTGCTCGACCAGGTCTCCGCCGGCGTCGCCGTCCGCATGTCCGTGCTCTACCACCTGCTCGCCGGCGAGGAGACCACCGCATGAGCACCCTGATCACGGGCGCGACCCTGCCCGACGGTACGACGACCGATGTCCTCGTCCAGGACGGCGCCATCGCCGACCTCGGCTCGCTCAAGGCGAAGGCCGACCGCACCATCGACGCCGCCGGGCTGCGCCTGCTGCCCGGCCTCGTCGACCTGCACACCCACCTGCGCGAGCCCGGTCGCGAGGACGCCGAGACGGTCCTCACCGGCTCCCGTGCCGCCGCGGTCGGCGGCTACACCGCGGTCCTCGCGATGGCCAACACCAGCCCGGTCACCGACACTGCCGAGGCCGCCGAGCGGGTCTACGACCTGGGCCGTCAGGCCGGGCTGGTCGACGTCCAGCCGGTCGGCGCGGTCACCAAGGGCCTGGCCGGAGAGGAGCTCGCCGAGCTGGGCCTGATGGCCCGCTCCCGAGCCCGGGTGAGGGTCTTCTCCGATGACGGCAGGTGCGTCCACGACGCCCGGGTGATGCGTCGCGCACTGGAGTACGTCAAGGCGTTCGGCGGTGTGGTCAGCCAGCACAGCCAGGACCCGTCGCTGGCCGGCCCGACCGCGTGCTGCCACGAGGGCGAGCTGTCCGGCCGGCTCGGCCTGCCGGGCTGGCCCGGTGTCGCCGAGGAGGTCATCGTCGCGCGCGACGCGATGCTCGCCCGGCACACCGGCAGCCGGGTCCACGTCGCGCACGTCTCGACCGCCGGCAGCGTCGAGGTGGTCCGCTGGGCCAAGTCCCAGGGGATCAGTGTCACCGCTGAGGTGACGCCCCACCACCTGCTGCTCACCACCGACCTGCTCGCCGGCTACGACCCGACGTTCAAGGTCAACCCGCCGCTGCGTCCCGACGAGGACGTCCGGGCACTGCGCGAGGCGCTGGCGGACGGCACCATCGACGCCGTCGCGACCGACCACGCGCCGCACGCGCGCCACGACAAGGAGCACGCCTTCGTCGACGCGGCGTTCGGCATGCTCGGCCTCGAGACCGCGCTGCCCGTCGTGACCACCGTGATGGTGGAGAACGGCCTGCTCGACTGGGCCGGGGTCGCCCGCGTGATGAGCGCCAACCCGGCCCGGATCGCCGGCCTCGACGATGCGCACGGCCGGCCGATCGCCGTCGGCGAGCCCGCCAACCTGACCCTGATCGACCCGTCCGCGCAGGTCGTGGTCGATCGCGCCGCCAGCGTCTCGCTGAGCCGCAACAACCCCTGGCACGACCGCAAGCTGACCGGTCGCATCGTCGCCACCCTGCTGCGTGGCACGCCGACCGTCCTGGAAGGAGCCCTCGCATGAGCACCCCCGCACTCCTCGTCCTCGAGGACGGCCGCACGTTCCACGGCGAGGCGTACGGCGCCGAGGGGGAGACCTTCGGCGAGGCCGTCTTCAACACCGGCATGACCGGCTATCAGGAGACGCTGACCGACCCGTCGTACCACCAGCAGGTCGTCGTCATGACGGCCCCGCACATCGGCAACACCGGCGTCAACGACGAGGACCCGGAGTCGCAGCGGATCTGGGTCGCCGGGTACGTCGTGCGTGAGCCGGCGCGCATCCCGAGCAACTGGCGCTCCCGGCGCAGCCTCGACGACGAGCTCGCGGAGCAGGGCGTCGTCGGGATCTGCGGCATCGACACCCGCGCGCTCACCCGCCACCTGCGCGAGCGCGGCGCCATGCGCGTGGGCATCTCCACGGTCGAGACCGACCCGGAGGCTCTGCTCGCCCGCGTCAAGGAGTCCGCCGAGATGAGCGGCGCCAACCTGTCCGAGGCGGTCTCCACGAACGAGGCCTATGTCGTCCCGGCCCAGGGGGAGCGGCGGTTCACCGTGGCCGCGCTCGACCTCGGCATCAAGGACATGACGCCGCAGCGGATGAGCGAGCGCGGCATCGAGGTCCACGTGCTGCCGGCCACCGCGTCGATCGACGATGTGCTGGCGGTGCGCCCCGACGGCCTGTTCTTCTCCAACGGCCCCGGCGACCCGGCCGCCACGACCGGCCAGGTCGAGCTGCTGCGGCAGGCCCTCGCGCAGGGCCTTCCCTACTTCGGCATCTGCTTCGGCAACCAGCTCTTCGGCCGGGCGCTCGGCTTCGGCACCTACAAGCTGAAGTACGGCCACCGCGGCATCAACCAGCCGGTGATGGATCTGACCACCCGCAAGGTCGAGGTCACCGCCCACAACCACGGGTTCGCCGTCGACGCACCGCGCGACACCCCCACCGAGACGCCGTACGGCACCGTCACCGTGAGCCACGTCTGCCTCAACGACGACGTCGTCGAGGGCCTCGAGCTGCGCGACGCCGACGGCAGGCTGAAGAGCTTCTCCGTCCAGTACCACCCCGAGGCCGCCGCCGGCCCGCACGACGCGGCGTACCTCTTCGACCGCTTCACCACCCTGCTGGAGGAGAACGCCTGATGCCGAAGCGCGACGACATCAAGTCCGTCCTGGTCATCGGCTCCGGGCCGATCGTCATCGGCCAGGCCTGCGAGTTCGACTACTCCGGCACCCAAGCCTGCCGGGTGCTCAAGGAGGAGGGCCTGCGGGTCATCCTGATCAACTCCAACCCGGCCACGATCATGACCGACCCGGAGTTCGCCGACGCGACGTACGTCGAGCCGATCACCCCGGAGTTCGTCGAGAAGGTGATCGCCAAGGAGCGTCCCGACGCGATCCTGCCGACCCTCGGTGGCCAGACCGCGCTCAACGCGGCCATCGCGGCCCACGAGAGCGGCGTGCTCGAGAAGTACGGCGTCGAGATGATCGGCGCCAGCTTCGAGGCGATCCACCGCGGCGAGAACCGCGAGCTGTTCAACGCGATCGTCGAGAAGGTCGGCGGCGAGGTCGCCCGGTCCTTCGTCTGCCACTCGATGGACGAGGTCGAGAAGGCCGCCGGCGAGCTCGGTTTCCCGGTCGTCGTCCGTCCGTCGTTCACCA
Source organism: Nocardioides sp. L-11A (assembly GCA_029961745.1). NCBI lineage: Bacteria > Bacillati > Actinomycetota > Actinomycetes > Propionibacteriales > Nocardioidaceae > Nocardioides > Nocardioides sp. L-11A. Next base: position 3,055,321 of record CP124680.1, on the reverse strand, counting down.
TGGGCGGCCTCGGCTCCGGCATCGCGTACGACGAGGCCGACCTGCACCGCATCGCCGGCGCCGGCCTGTCCGCCAGTCCGACTACCGAGGTGCTGATCGAGGAGTCGATCATCGGGTGGAAGGAGTACGAGCTGGAGGTGATGCGCGACAAGGCCGACAACGTTGTCATCATCTGCTCGATCGAGAACTTCGACCCGATGGGCGTGCACACCGGCGACTCGATCACCGTCGCGCCGGCGATGACGCTGACCGACCGCGAGTACCAGCACCTGCGCGACCTCGCCATCGGCATCATCCGCGAGGTCGGCGTCGACACCGGCGGCTGCAACATCCAGTACGCCGTCAACCCCGCCGACGGCCGGGTCATCGTCATCGAGATGAACCCGCGCGTCTCGCGCTCCTCCGCGCTGGCGTCCAAGGCGACCGGCTTCCCGATCGCGAAGATCGCCGCCAAGGTCGCCGTCGGCTACACGCTCGACGAGATCCCCAACGACATCACGCGCGAGACGCCGGCGTCCTTCGAGCCGAGTCTCGACTACGTCGTGGTCAAGGTGCCGCGGTTCGCCTTCGAGAAGTTCCCGACCGCCGACCCGACGCTGACCACGCACATGAAGTCGGTCGGCGAGGCGATGGCGATCGGCCGCAGCTTCACCGAGGCGCTCAACAAGGCGCTGCGCTCGCTCGAGAACAAGCACGCGCCCTTCGACTGGGCGGCACCGCTCGGCGACCGGGCCGCGCTCCTGGAGCAGGTGAAGGTCCCGCACGACGGGCGCCTGCAGAAGGTCATGCAGGCGATCCGCGCCGGTGCCACCCAGGACGAGGTCCACGACGCCACCCGGATCGACCCCTGGTTCGTCGACCAGCTCTTCCTCATCGACGAGATCGCCCAGCAGGTCGGCGCGACCGCGACTCTCGACGCCGGCGCGCTGCGCCTGGCCAAGCGGCACGGCTTCTCCGATGCCCAGATCGCGGCCATCCGGGGCCTGAGGGAGTCCGAGGTCCGGATCGCCCGGCAGACCCTCGGCGTACGACCGGTCTACAAGACCGTGGACACCTGCGCCGCGGAGTTCGCCGCGCAGACGCCGTACTACTACTCGTCCTACGACGAGGAGACCGAGGTCCAGCCCCGCGCCGAGGGCAAGCAGGCCGTGATCATCCTGGGCTCGGGACCGAACCGGATCGGGCAGGGCATCGAGTTCGACTACTCCTGCGTGCATGCCAGCCTCGCCCTGGCCAAGGCCGGCTACGAGACGATCATGGTCAACTGCAACCCCGAGACCGTCTCGACCGACTACGACACCTCCGACCGGCTCTACTTCGAGCCGCTCACCCTCGAGGACGTCCTCGAGATCTACGAGGCCGAGAAGGCCGCCGGCCCGATCGCCGGCGTCATCGCCACCCTCGGCGGGCAGACGCCGCTCGGCCTGGCCCAGGGCCTGCAGGACGCCGGCGTCCCGATCGTCGGCACCAGCCCCGAGGCGATCGACCTGGCCGAGGAGCGCGGCGCCTTCGGACGGGTGCTGGCCGCGGCGGGCCTCGTCGCGCCCAAGCACGGCACCGCCGTCTCGTACGACGAGGCCCGGACCATCGCGCACTCCATCGGCTACCCGGTGCTGGTGCGGCCGTCGTACGTCCTCGGTGGGCGCGGCATGCAGATCGTCTACAGCGACGCCGCGCTGGAGGCCTACATCGAGGCCGCCACGGAGATCAGCCCGGACCGGCCGGTGCTGGTCGACCGGTTCATCGACGACGCGGTCGAGATCGACGTCGATGCCCTGTACGACGGCACGGAGCTCTTCCTCGGCGGCGTGATGGAGCACATCGAGGAGGCCGGCATCCACTCCGGCGACTCCTCGTGCGCCCTGCCGCCGATCACGCTCGGCAACGCCGAGATCGGCCGCATCCGCGCGGCGACCGCGGCGATCGCCGAGGGCGTCGGTGTCCGCGGCCTGATCAACATCCAGTTCGCGCTCGGCGCCGACGTGCTCTACGTCATCGAGGCCAACCCGCGGGCGTCACGCACCGTCCCGTTCGTCTCCAAGGCGACCGGCACCCAGCTCGCCAAGGCCGCCGCGCGGCTGATGCTGGGGGAGTCGATCGCCGAGCTGCGCACCTCCGGCGTGCTCCCGGCCGAGGGCGACGGCGGCACCCTGCCCGCCGACTCGCCGATCGCGGTCAAGGAGGCAGTGCTGCCGTTCAACCGGTTCCGCACCAAGGACGGCCAGTTCGTCGACACCGTGCTCGGCCCGGAGATGAAGTCGACCGGCGAGGTGATGGGCTTCGACGCCGACTTCGGGACGGCGTTCAGCAAGTCGCAGGCCGCGGCGTACGGTCCGCTGCCCACCTCGGGCAAGGTCTTCATCTCGATCGCCGACCGCGACAAGCGCACCATGGTGTTCCCCGCGCGGGTCCTGGTCGACTATGGCTTCGAGATCCTCGCGACCCAGGGCACCGCCGAGGTGCTGCGGCGCAACGGCATCCAGGCCACCGTGGTCCGCAAGCACTTCGAGGGTCCCGGCCCCGGCGGGGAGCCGACAGTGGTGCAGATGATCCTCGACGGCGACATCGACCTCATCGTGAACACCCCGCACGGGTCGACCGGTGGGGGCGACTCCCGGGTCGACGGCTACGAGATCCGCTCGTCGGCGGTCCTCACCGGCACCCCGTGCATCACGACGGTCCAGGGCCTGGCCGCCGCCGTCCAGGGCATCGCGGCGGTCCGGGCGGGCGCGATCGGCGTGCGCTCGCTGCAGGAGTGGAACACGGCCGCCGAGGCGACGCGGTGACGCTCTACGACAAGGTCTTCGACAACGTCCTGGTCCGCGTCGACGCCGAGCGGGCGCACCACCTGACGTACGACGCGCTGCGGGCCGGCGGTCCGCTGCTGTCCCGCGCGCCGATCCCCGCCGGCCCCGGCGGCGCGCCGGTGCGGGCGATGGGGCTGACCTTCCGCAACCGGCTCGGTCTCGCCCCCGGCTTCGACAAGAACGCCCAGGTCTACGACCGGATGGGCGCGTTCGGGTTCGGACACGTGGAGATCGGCACGGTCACCGCGCTGGCCCAGCCCGGCAACCCCCGACCGCGGCTGTTCCGCCTGCCCGACGACCGGGCGATCGTCAACCGGATGGGCTTCAACAACGACGGGGCGACCGCGGTTGCCGCGCGACTGGCGAAGCGGCGGCGCGGCGACCTGGTGCTCGGCGTCAACATCGGCAAGTCCAAGGTCGTGCCCGACGACGACCAGGCGGCGGTGGAGGCCGACTACGAGACGTCCACCCGGCTGCTCGCCCCCCACGCGGACTACCTCGTCGTCAACGTGAGCTCGCCGAACACGCCCGGCCTGCGCAACCTGCAGGCCGTCGAGAAGCTCGCGCCGCTGCTCGGCCACGTCCGGCGTACCGCCGACGAGGTGACCGCCGCGTCGCTGCCGCTGCTGGTCAAGATCGCACCCGACCTGTCCGACGAGGACGTGCTCGCCGTCGCCGACATGGCGCTCGACCTCGGCCTGGCCGGGATCATCGCGACCAACACCACGATCTCCCGCGACGGGCTGCGCACGCCCGCCGCGCAGGTCGAGGAGATCGGCGCCGGGGGCCTGTCCGGCGCGCCGCTCACCGAGCGCTCGACCAAGGTGCTGCGGCTGCTGCGCGGCCGCGTCGGCCCTGCGCTCACGCTGATCGGCGTCGGCGGCATCGGGACTCCCGAGCAGGCCCGGGCCCGGGTCGCGGCCGGTGCCGACCTGGTGCAGGCCTACAGCGCGCTGATCTACGGTGGCCCGATGTGGCCGCGCCGGATCCTGAAAGGCCTGTGAGATGAGCTTCGGGGACTACCAGATCGAGCTGTACCTCGGTGCGCTCGGCGGGGTGCTCCCCGCCCATCCCTTCGACTACGCCGACCTGGAGGCTCGCGCCCTCGCCGCGCTGCCGCCGGAGCTGCGGACCTATGTCGCCGGGGGAGCCGGCGACGAGGCGACCCAGCGGGCCAATGTCGCGGCCTTCCAGCACTATGCGCTGGTGCCGCGGATGCTGCGCGCGTCGGCCGAGCGCGACCTGTCCGTCGAGCTGTTCGGGCGCAGGCTGACGAGCCCCCTGCTCCTGGCGCCGATCGGCGTCCTCGGCCTGTGCACGCCCGACCAGCACGGCGACGTCCACGGTGCTGAGGTGGCGGCAGCGACCGGCGTACCCCTCATCGGCTCGACCCTGATGAGCGACCCGCTCGAGGACGTCGCCGCCGCGGCCGGCGACGCGGGGAAGTGGTTCCAGCTGTACACGCCGAAGAACCGCGACCTCGCCGCCAGCCTCGTGCAGCGGGCGGAGCAGGCCGGCTACGAGGCGATCGTGGTCACGCTCGACACCTGGGTGCCCGGCTGGCGCCCGCGCGACCTGGCCAGCGGGAACTTCCCGCAGCTGCGGGGCAAGGCGCTGGCCAACTACACCTCCGACCCGGTCTTCCAGGAGATGACCGGCCCGGATCCCGATCCCGGCACCATCGTCATGACCTGGGTCGGCACGTTCGGCCATCCGGTGACCTGGGAGGACCTGCCCTGGCTGCGGTCCCTCACCGACCTGCCGATCGTGCTCAAGGGCATCTGCCATCCCGACGACGCGCGACGCGCCCTCGACGAGGGCGCCGACGGCATCTACTGCTCCAACCACGGTGGCCGGCAGGCCAACGGCGGGGGAGCGGCCCTCGACTGGCTGCCCGACGTCGTGACCGCGGTCGACGGTCGTGCCCCGGTGGTCTTCGACTCCGGCGTGCGCACCGGCGCCGACGTCGTCAAGGCGCTCGCGCTCGGTGCAGACGCGGTCGCGATCGGCCGGCCCTACGCCTACGCCCTGGCGCTCGGCGGCGTTCCCGGCGCGGTGCACCAGGTGCGCGCCCTCCAGGCCGAGCTCGACCTGATCCTGGCCGTCGACGGCTACCCCACCCTCGCCGACCTCGGTCCCGACGCCCTGCGGAGGATCCCCTCATGACCTTCGGTGCCCGGCTCCATGCCGCGATGACCGACCGCGGTCCCTTCTGTGTCGGCATCGACCCCCACGGCGCCCTGCTCCGCGCCTGGGGCTACGACGACGACGTCGCCGGGCTGGAGCGGTTCGCGCTCGGGGCGGTCGAGGCGGTCGCGCCGTACTGCAGCGTCGTCAAGCCGCAGTCGGCCTTCTACGAGCGCTTCGGCAGCCGCGGCGTGGCCGTCCTGGAACGGGTGATCGCCGGCGCGCGCGCCGCCGGGGCGCTGGTCCTGCTCGACATCAAGCGCGGCGACATCGGCTCGACCTCGCAGGCCTACGCCGACGCCTACCTCGACCCCGCCTCGCCGCTGGCCTGCGACGCGGTCACGGTCAGCCCCTTCCTCGGCTTCGGGTCGCTGCAGCCCTTCGTCGACACGGCCGTCAAGCACGACGCCGGGCTCTTCGTGCTGGCCGCGACCTCCAACCCGGAGGGTCCCGAGGTGCAGGACGCCGTCACCGGCGGACGGACGGTCGCCGCGGCGATGCTCGACCACCTGCGCCGGCTCAACGCCGACGCGATGCCGCTGGGCTCGTTCGGTGCCGTCGTCGGTGCCACCCTGGCCGACGACCGGGGCCTCGACCTCGACGTCAACGGCCCGATCCTGGCACCCGGCTACGGCGAGCAGGGGGGCACGACGGACGACCTCCGCCGGATCTTCGGGGCGAGCGCCGCGCACGTGCTGGCCAGCTCGTCGCGCGGTGTGCTCCGGCTCGGGCCCGACGCGGCCGCGATGCGCGCGGCCGTGCTGCGGACCAACGACGAGCTGCGCGGGCTCCAGGGCTGAGTCCGATGCTGAGCGTGCGGCGTCGTCTCCCGCTGCTGCTCCTGGTCGTCGCCGCAGCCGTGGTGGCGGGTCTCCTCGTGCTGCGCGGCGGCGAGGACGACCCCTTCGCCGGCTACTGCTCCGAGGTCGCCGACCGCCGCGAGGACGTCGGCGCGGCGCTGTCGGCCGGCGCGACGACCGGGCTGCTCCGTGCGCTGCCGAGCTTCGAGGCGCTCGCGGACCGGTCGCCGGACGACATCCGGGACGACTGGAGGCTCGTGGTCACCCGGATCAGCGACCTCGAGGATGCCCTCGACGACGCCGGGGTCGACCCCGCGGCGTACCGCGTCGAGGACCCGCCCCCCGGCCTCGCCGACGACGACCGGTTGGCGATCGAGGCGGCGGCCGTCCGGCTCGGATCACCGGAGACCGCGACCGCGCTGGCCCGCGTCGAGCAGCAGGCCCGCGACGTCTGCAAGACCCCCTTGAGCCTCTGACCCCGTGGGGGACCGGGCCGCGTTGCCGACCGGGAACCCGTGTGGCTAGATTGGCAGCCGGCTCGCACCCGCCGACCGTCCGACCGAAGGATCTCTCACCCGTGGCCCTGCCTCCCCTGACCCCTGAACAGCGCCAGGCCGCCCTCGAGAAGGCAGCGGCCGCCCGCCGGGAGCGGGCGGAGGTCAAGAACCGGCTGAAGAACTCCGGCGCCTCCATCCGCGAGGTGTTGCAGCAGGGGCAGGTCAACGAGGTGATCGGCAAGATGAAGGTCCTCGACCTGCTCCAGTCGGTGCCCGGCCTCGGCAAGGTCCGGGCCCGCCAGGTGATGGAGCGGCTCGGCATCGCCGAGTCGCGCCGGGTCCGTGGGCTCGGCGCCAAGCAGGTCGCCGCGCTCGAGCGCGAGTTCGCCGACCAGTAATGCCCGCCCAGCTCTTCGTCCTCGCCGGACCCACCGCAGTCGGCAAGGGCACGGTGGCCGCTGCGATGCGCGAGCAGCACCCCGAGATCTACCTGTCGGTGTCGAGCACGACCCGACCGCCACGCCCCGGTGAGGTCGACGGGGTGCACTACCACTTCGTCTCCGCTGAGGAGTTCGACCGCATGGTCGCCGACGGCCAGATGCTGGAGTGGGCCGTGGTGCACGGGGTGCACCGCTACGGCACGCCACGCGGTCCGGTCGACGCGGCGCTCGCCGCCGGTCGGCCCGCGCTGCTCGAGATCGACCTCCAGGGCGCGCGGCAGGTGCGGGCGTCGATGCCGGAGGCGGTCTTCGTCTTCCTCAAGCCGCCGTCCTGGGAGGAGCTGGTCCGCCGGCTCGTCGGGCGCGGCACCGAGGACGCGGAGGAGCGCGAGCGGCGTCTGGCCACGGCGCGCGAGGAACTGGCCGCCGAGGCGGAGTTCGACGTGACGATCGTGAACCGCGAAGTTCACGCTGCCGTCGAGGAGTTGGTAACCTTGATGGTTGATTCCCGCTGATCGGCCATCCGGCCGATCCCGCCCATCTTCTGTGAGGCTTCTTCACGTGTCTGCCCCGAACATCGCCGCCGAGGGTGTCACCAACCCTCCCATCGACGACCTGCTGTCCAAGACCGACAGCAAGTACAAGCTGGTGCTCTACAGCGCCAAGCGCGCGCGGCAGATCAACGCCTACTACTCCCAGCTCGGCGAGGGCCTGCTGGAGTACGTCGGTCCGCTCGTGGAGACCCACGTCCAGGAGAAGCCCCTGTCGATCGCGCTGCGCGAGATCAACGAGGACCTGCTGACCTGCGAGGACATCGACCCGGCGGAGCTGGCCGCCGAGCAGGCCGCCGCGGCCGCCGCTGCGGCTGCCGTCGAGGCCCCGGTCGCCGACGCCGAGTGATCTGACCCCCTCATGTCCGGCCCCAGGGTGGTGCTCGGCGTCTCGGGCGGCATCGCCGCCTACAAGGCGTGCGAGCTGCTGCGCCGGTTCACCGAGTCCGGGCACGACGTGAGCGTCGTACCGACCGCGGCGGCGCTGGAGTTCGTGGGCGCGCCCACCTGGGCCGCGCTCTCTGGCAAGCCGGTGTCCGCCGAGGTCTGGGACGGCGTCCACGAGGTTCCGCACGTCCGGCTCGGCCAGAGCGCCGACCTGGTCGTCGTCGCGCCCGCCACCGCCGACCTCCTGGCCAAGGCCGCCCACGGCCTGGCCGACGACCTGCTCACGAACACCCTGCTCACTGCTCGGTGTCCGGTGGTGCTGGCGCCGGCGATGCACACCGAGATGTGGGAGCACGCCGCGACGGCGGCCAATGTCGCCACGCTGCGCGCGCGGGGCGTCCTGGTCATCGAGCCGGCCGAGGGGCGTCTCACCGGCGCCGACACCGGCAAGGGCCGGCTGCCCGATCCCGAGGAGATCTTCGAGGTCGCCCGCGACGTCCTCGCCCGGGCTCAGGGCGGCGGTGCCGTGACCCCCCTCGACCTCGGCGGGCGCCACGTCGTCGTCTCGGCCGGCGGCACCCGTGAGCGTCTCGACCCGGTCCGCTTCCTCGGCAACCGCTCCTCGGGCCGCCAGGGCTACGCGTTGGCCCGGGCCGCCGTCGCCCGCGGCGCCGAGGTCACCCTGGTGGCCGCCAATGTCGACCTGCCCGACCCGGCCGGAGTGAAGGTGGTCCGTGTCGAGTCGACCGCCGAGTTGCGCGACGCCGTGCTCTCCGCCACCGCCGGTGCCGACGCGGTCGTGATGGCCGCCGCTCCCGCCGACTTCCGCCCGACCGAGGCGTCGGAGGTCAAGATCAAGAAGGCGGACGACGGGTCCGCCCCGTCGATCACGCTGCAGCAGAATCCCGACATCCTCAAAGAGATCTCGACCCACCGGGCCCGCCCGGAGGCCGTGATCGTCGGCTTCGCCGCCGAGACCGGCGACGCGACCGGGAGTGTGCTCGACCTGGCGCGGGCCAAGCTCGCCCGCAAGGGCTGCGACCTGCTCGTCGTCAACGACGTGAGCGGGGGAGCGGTCTTCGGCAGCACCGACAACGAAGCGGTGATCCTGGGGGCCGACGGATCCGCCGTCGACGTACCGCACGGCACCAAGTCGGCCCTCGCCCACCTCATCTGGGACCAGGTCGTCGTCCGCCTCGCCTGACGCCACGCCCTGAGACTTCTCGGGCATCACCCCAGCCCATCCGTATCGTTGGACCACCGCCCCACCCGCCCCCAATCAGGAGTTCCCACCACCATGACCGGACGTCTGTTCACGTCGGAGTCGGTGACCGAGGGTCACCCGGACAAGATCGCCGACCAGATCAGCGACACCGTGCTCGACTACCTGCTCGAGCACGACCCCAAGAGCCGTGTCGCCGTCGAGACCCTGCTGACCACCGGCCTGGTGGTCGTGGCCGGCGAGGTGACCACCGAGGCCTACGCCCCGGTGGCCCAGCTGGTGCGCGAGAAGGTGCTCGAGATCGGCTACGACTCCTCCGAGAAGGGCTTCGACGGCAACTCCTGCGGCGTCCAGGTCGCGATCGGTGCTCAGTCGCCCGACATCGCGCAGGGCGTGGACACCGCCGAGGACGTTCGCCTCGGCGGGTCCTCCGACGAGCTCGACAAGCAGGGTGCGGGCGACCAGGGGCTGATGTTCGGCTACGCCTGCGACGACACGCCCGAGCTGTTCCCGCTGCCGATCAAGATCGCGCAGACGCTGGCCGAGAAGCTCACCGAGGTGCGCAAGGACGGCACGCTGGCCTACCTCCGCCCCGACGGCAAGACCCAGGTCACCATCGAGTACGACGAGGACGACCGCGCGGTTCGGGTCGACACCGTGGTGCTGTCCACGCAGCACGCCGAGGACGTCACCCAGGAGCAGATCGCCGCCGATATCACCGCCAAGGTGATCGAGCCGGTGCTCGAGCAGTTCAAGACCAGCGTGCCGTTCGACGGCTACAAGCTGCACATCAACCCGACCGGCAAGTTCGTCGTCGGCGGCCCGATGGGCGACGCCGGCCTGACCGGCCGCAAGATCATCGTCGACACCTACGGCGGCATGGCCCGCCACGGTGGCGGCGCGTTCTCGGGCAAGGACCCGTCCAAGGTCGACCGCTCGGCCGCCTATGCCATGCGCTGGGTCGCCAAGAACATCGTCGCCGCGGGCCTGGCCCGTCGCGCCGAGGTCCAGGTCGCCTACGCGATCGGTGTCGCCAAGCCCGTCGGTGTCTTCGTGGAGACCTTCGGCACCGGCGTCGTCGCTGACGAGAAGATCCAGCAGGCCGTGCTCGAGGTCTTCGACCTGCGCCCCGCCGCGATCCTGCGCGACCTCGACCTGCGCCGCCCGATCTACGCCAAGACGGCCGCCTACGGCCACTTCGGCCGCGAGCTGCCCGAGTTCACCTGGGAGCGTACCGACCGTGCCGACGCGCTGAAGGCCGCCGCCGGCCTCTGATCCACCGACCCGGCGCATCTGTACGCCTCTCAACCGCCGACCCGTCGCGTTCAAACGCGACGGGTCGGCGTGTTCTGGAGGTTCAGATGCGACGGGTCGGCGATGGATCGGATCCCGCTGGTAGAACATCCGGCATGACCCCCACCCCCGACGAGCCGGCGCTGGAGCTGCCCGGTCTCGTCCGGGACCGGGCGGCCGAGGGCCGGGCCAAGGCGGCCGCGACCCGGGCCCGGAAGGTCGCCGACGCCGAGATCGCCGCGGTGGACCCGGTGGCCCGGGTGGTCATCGACCTCCCGCTGGCACACCTCGACCGGGTCTTCGACTACGCCGTCCCGGCCGCGATGGCCGAGGGTGCGGTGTCCGGCAGCCGGGTCAAGGTGCGCTTCGGGGGCCAGGACGTCGACGGCTTCGTCGTGGGGCGCGCCGCCGCCTCCGAGCACGAGGGCCGGCTGGCACCGCTGCGACGCCTGGTCAGCCCTGAGCCGGTCCTCAGCCCCGCGGTGGCGGCCCTGTGCGCGCGGGTCGCCGAGCGGTACGCCGGCGTGAGCGCCGACGTTCGCCGGCTGGCCGTCCCGCCCCGGCACGCCACCACCGAGAAGGAGCCGACCCCGCCCGAGCCCCTGCTCGCCTACGACGCCGGCGCGGCCGAGGCCGCCTGGTCGGCCTATCCCGCGGCGCCCCCCTTCCTCGCCCACCTGCGCAGCGGACATCCGCCGCGGGCGGTGTGGTCGGCCGGGCCGGGGGAGGACTGGCCGCTGCTGCTCGCCCACCTCGCCGGTGCCGCCCTGGCCGCCGGTCGGGGGAGCGTGCTGTGCCTGCCCGACCACCGCGACGTCGCTCGCCTCGACGCCGCTCTGACCGCCGTGCTGGGTCAGGGCCACCACGTCGCCCTGCACGCTGATCCCGGCCCGGCCGCGCGCTACCGCGAGTTCCTGGCGGTGAGCCGGGGGGAGCGGCGGATCGTGGTCGGCACGCGCTCCGCGGCCTTCGCCCCGGTCCGCGACCTCGGCCTGGTGGCGATGTGGGACGACGGTGACGACCTGCACGCCGAGCCGCGGGCACCGTACCCGCACGTGCGCGAGGTGCTGCTGCTGCGCGCCGAGCAGGAGGGCGCTGCCGCGCTGCTGGGCGGATTCTCCCGCACCGTCGAGGCCCAGCACCTGCTCCACACCGGCTGGGCGCGCGAGATCGCGCTGCCACGGGCCACGGTGCGCGTGCGGGCACTGATCGGCATCAGTGGCGCGACCGACACCGCGATCGCCCGTGACCCGAGCGCCGGCGCGGCCCGGGTGCCGCGCGAGGCGCACGACGCACTGCGCTGGGGGCTCGCCCGCGGGCCGGCGCTGGTCCAGACGCCGCGCTCGGGCTACGCCCTGCGACTGGCCTGCGAACGCTGCCGGACCCCCGCTCGTTGCCGCGCGTGTGCGGGCCCGCTCGAGCTGACCGGGCCGACCACGCCGCCGCGGTGTCGCTGGTGCGCCACGGAGGCACCCGGCTGGTCCTGTGCCGAGTGTGGCGCGACCGGGCTGCGGGCGCCGGTCGTCGGCGACGCCCGGACGGCCGACGAGCTGGGCCGCAGCTTCGCGAAGGTCCCGGTCGTGTCGTCCTCCGGCGACCAGGTCCGGGCCCGGGTCGGCCCCGAGCCGCGGATCGTGGTCGCGACCCCGGGTGCCGAGCCGGTCGCCGAGGGCGGGTACGCCGTCGTCGTCCTGCTCGACACCTGGTGGGCGCTGGGCCGCGACAGCATGCGGGCCCCCGAGGAGGCGCTGCGCCGGTGGTGCAACGCCGTCGGGCTGCTCGGCACCGGTGGTCGCGCCCTGGCCGTCGGTGACCCGGCCGTGCCCGCGCTGCAGGCGCTGGTGCGCTGGGACCCGGCCGGATTCGCCGTCCGCGAGGCGGAGGAGCGCTGGGAGGCCCGGCTACCGCCCGCGGCCCGGCTGGCGACGGTCACCGGCCCGCCGGGCGCGCTCGATGACGTGCGCGCGCTGCTGGCGCTCCCCGAGGCCACCGAAGTGCTGGGGCCGGTCCCGACCCGCGACCCCGAGGTGGAGCGGCTGGTGCTGCGCGTCCCGCGTGCGCAGGGCACGGAGCTGGCCCGGGCGCTGGCGGAGGCGCAGCGGCTGCGCTCGGCCCGCAAGCTCGAGCCGGTGCGGATCCAGGTCGATCCCTGGGAGCTGTGACCACCGGTGCACCGACAGCCCACTAGGCTGACCCGGTGGCGATCCGACCCATCCGACTCTTCGGCGACCCCGTCCTGCGCAAGCCCGCGATCGAGGTCGTCCACTTCGACGCCGAGCTGCGCCAGCTGGTCACCGACCTGACCGACACCATGCTCGACGCACCCGGCGCCGGCCTCGCCGCGCCGCAGATCGGCGTGGGCCTGCGGGTCTTCACCTGGTACGTCGACGGCGAGGTCGGTCACCTCGTGAACCCGAGCCTCCAGCTCTCCGCCGAGACCCAGGACGGCCCGGAGGGATGCCTGTCGCTGCCCGAGCTCACCTACGACTGCCTGCGCGCCCTGTCGGTGGTGGCGAGCGGGTTCACCATGCACGGCGATCCGGTGACGATCGAGGGCTCGGAGCTGCTCGCCCGGGCGATCCAGCACGAGACCGACCATCTCGACGGGATCCTCTTCATCGACCGCCTCGACGAGGCCGGGCGCAAGGCGGCGATGCGCGAGATCCGCGAGTCGGAGTGGTTCGGGCTCGAGAAGCCGACAGTGAAGGTCTCGCCGCACGCGACGGGAGGGTTCGGCCGATGACGCCGCTCCGCCTGGTCTTCGCCGGCACCCCTGAGGTCGCCGTGCCCACCCTCGACGCGATCGCCGCCTCCGTCCATGAGCTGGTCGGTGTCGTCACCCGCCCCGATGCGCCTGCCGGCCGCGGCCGCAGGCTGACGCCGAGCCCGGTGGCCCAGCGGGCCGAGGAGCTCGGCGTACCGGTCCTCAAGCCCGTGCACCCGCGCGATCCCGAGTTCCAGGAGGCGCTGCGGGCGCTCGACCCGGACTGCTGCCCGGTGGTGGCCTATGGCGCCCTCATCCCGCGCAGCGCCCTCGACATCCCACGCCACGGGTGGGTCAACCTGCACTTCTCCGTCCTGCCGGCCTGGCGCGGCGCGGCACCGGTCCAGCACTCGATCTGGGGCGGCGACGAGTTCACCGGCGCCACGACCTTCCGGATCGTCGAGGCGCTCGACGCCGGCCCGACCTTCGGTGTGATGACCGAGCGGATCCGGCCGACCGACACGGCGGGCGACCTGCTCGGCCGACTCGCGGAGGGGGGCGCGAGCCTGCTCGTCGCGACCCTCGACGGCATCGCCGACGGCTCGCTGGAGGCCCGCGAGCAGCCGGCCGACGGGATCAGCCTCGCCCCGAAGATCACCGTCGACGACGCCCGGGTGGACTGGAAGGAGCCCGCGGTCGGGGTCGACCGCCGGATCCGCGCCTGCACGCCCGGTCCCGGTGCCTGGACGACGTTGGACGGCGAGCGGGTCAAGCTCGGCCGGGTCGAGGTCGTCGCGGGCGGCCCCGAGCTGGCGCCTGGAGCGATCCGGGCCGGGAAGAACGAGGTCCTGGTGGGCACGGGCAGCGACCCGGTCCGGTTGACCGAGATCAAGGCGTTCGGGAAGAGGCAGATGGGCGCCGCCGACTGGGCCCGCGGCGTACGCCTCCCGGAGACCGCGACCTTTGAGTAGGCCCCCGTCGCGGCGCCGGACGCCGCGGGCGGTCGATCCCGCCCGGCTGGCCGCCTTCGAGGTGCTCAAGGCGGTGCGCGTCGACGGCGGCTACACCAACCTGCTGTTGCCCGCGATCCTGGCCCGGCACGGTCTGACCGGCCGCGACGCGGCCTTCGCGACCGAGCTCGCCTCGGGCACGATCCGCCGGCAGGGCACGTACGACGCCGTGCTGGCCGCCTGCGTCGACCGGCCGCTGCGCAAGGTCGAGGCGAAGGTCCTCGACGCGCTGCGACTCGGCACCCACCAGCTGCTGGCGATGCGGGTGCCGACCCACGCCGCGATCGACACGACCGTGACGCTGGTCCGGGCGCAGGTCAACCAGGGGGCGGCCGGGTTCAGCAACGCCGTGCTGCGGAAGGTCGCGGCGCAGGACCTCGACGCCTGGCTGGCTCAGGTCGCGCCCGCCGACCTCGCCACCGCCCACAGCCACCCGGCCTGGGTGGTCGCCGAGCTGGGCCGCGCGCTGGGCGACCGCGACGGCGAACTGCCCGCACTGCTGGCCGCCGACAACGACCCGCCCCGCGTCACCCTGGTGGCCCGGCCGGGACTGTCCGCCCGCGAGGAGCTCCCCGGCACACCGACCCCGTACTCGCCGTACGGTGTCGTGCTCGACGGTGGCGACCCCGCAAGCGTGGCGGCGGTGGCCGCGGGCCGGGCCGGTGTGCAGGACGAGGGCTCCCAGCTGGTCGCGCTCGCCCTGGCGGCGTCCCCGGTCGACGGTCGCGACGAGCGGTGGGTCGACCTGTGCGCCGGGCCCGGCGGCAAGGCATCGCTGCTCGCTGCCCTCGCGGCGGAGCGGGGGGCGAGACTCACCGGCGTGGAGCTGCACCGCCACCGGGCCCGCCTGGTCGCGCGGGCCGCGGCCTCCGGCACCGGCCTGGCCGGAGTCGTCCAGGCCGACGCCACCCGGGCGCCGTTCGCCGACGGCAGCGCGGACCGGGTCCTGCTCGACGCGCCGTGCACCGGGCTCGGAGCCCTGCGCCGACGCCCCGAGGCGCGCTGGCGGCGTACCCCGGCCGATCTGGCCGAGCTCGTCGCCCTCCAGCGCGCGCTGCTGGCCGAGGCCGTCCGCGTGCTGCGGCCCGGGGGAGCGTTGCTCTACGCGACCTGCTCGCCGGTCCTGGCCGAGACCGCCGAGGTCGTGACGGCGGCCCTCGCCGAGCACGCTGCGTCGTGGGGGCTGCGCCTCGACGACGTGGGCGAGCATCTGCCCGGCGTACCGGACGCGGAGGGGCCGCTGCCGGGGACCGTCCAGCTCTGGCCGCACCGGCACGGGACGGACGCGATGTTCCTCGCGCTGCTGCGCCGGGAATGACCGGGATTGGTTGACGGTTCAACCAGTCATGAAGAAGATCGGGTTCCTCTCGTTCGGCCACTGGACGCCGAGCCCGCACTCGCAGGTGCGGACCGCCTCCGACACCCTGCTCCAGTCGATCGACCTCGCGGTCGCGGCGGAGGAGCTCGGCGCGGACGGCGCCTACTTCCGCGTGCACCACTTCGCCCGGCAGCTCGCCAGTCCCTTCCCGCTGCTCGCCGCGATCGGCGCCCGGACCGACCGGATCGAGATCGGCACCGGCGTGATCGACATGCGCTACGAGAACCCGATGTACTTCGCCGAGGACGCCGGCGCCGCCGACCTGATCTCGGGCGGCCGGCTGCAACTGGGCATCTCGCGCGGGTCACCGGAGCAGGTCGTCGACGGGTGGCGCTACTTCGGGTACGCGCCGGCCGAGGGCGAGACCGAGGCCGACATGGCCCGTCGGCACACCGAGGTCCTCCTCGAGGTGCTGCGCGGGGAGGGATTCGCCCAGCCCAGCCCACGTCCCATGTTCGCCAACCCGCCCGGGCTGCTCCGGCTCGAGCCGCACTCCGAGGGCCTGCGCGAGCGGATCTGGTGGGGTGCCGCGTCCAACGGCACCGCCCGCTGGGCCGCCGAGCTCGGCATGAACCTGATGAGCTCGACCCTCAAGGAGGACGAGAGCGGCCAGCCGTTCCACGTCCAGCAGGCCGACCAGATCCGGGTCTTCCGCGAGGCATGGGCCGCCGCCGGGCATGAGCACCAGCCGCGGGTGTCCGTCAGCCGGTCGATCTTTCCGCTCGTCTCCGACGAGGACCGCATGTACTTCGGCGGGCGTCCCGACGACGACCAGGTCGGTCAGATCGACGACATGCGCGCGATCTTCGGCCGCTCGTACGCCGCCGAGCCGGATCGGCTCGTCGAGCAGCTGCGCGGCGACGAGGCCATCGCCGAGGCCGACACGCTGCTGCTGACGGTCCCCAACCAGCTGGGGGTTGCCTATTGTACATCGGTTATCGAGAGCGTCATTCAGCACGTGGCTCCCGAACTCGGGTGGCGATGACCGGTCGCTCGCCCTCGGTCTGACGGGGTCGATCCGGGCCCAAAACGAAACCAACGGGCGAGGCGTGAGCAACCGTTGAACTGCTGTTACTGCTGTCGCTCGGCGAGCACCAGCTTCGACTGTGACGGCAACGGCGCTGCCACGAGCCCTCGCGAACTCTGTCGCGTCGAAACGACAGGTCAGCGCAGAACGTTGGCGTCAACCGATGTTGCCTTACAGAGGCGGGCGAAATGGTCGGAGTCAGCCGCACGTAGGAACTCCATGCATCGCCGGACCGAGTTGTAGACGGCTCGTGCGTCGAGAACGTCCACCGCCTCGCTTCCTTCACCGTGGGACCACCTATTGCAGAAGTCGTAGACGTCACGGTAAGGCTGGAGTTCTGGCTCCTCGATCATTGCCTCAAGTTGCTTGTCGAAGTGGCTAAGGTCCGGCGTGCGATAACTCGCGAAACTCTCCAGCACACGGCGTGCTGCGTTGGGAAGTAGGAACAGGCGCTCGTGGTCGCTTGGCTCCGCAAGACCCTTCATGATCATCGAGAACAGGTAGGCGTACTCGGAGGTGCTCTTGCGAAGCAGATCGGGCAGCGGGGCAATACGCGTCTGGCGCTGCCCGCCCTGGTTGCTTGCGAAGCACTCGACGAAGGCGACGCGCGGGTATCTCGTCTCGTCAGGGTCGTTGTTCTTCAGCTTCTTGAACGAGGTGTCCCACTGGTTCTTCTGCGACTTCAGGAACAGGCGCAGCAGGTTGAAGTCGTGGGTGAAGAGAATAAACTGTCCCGCGTTCTCTAGCGCCGAGACCAGCCACTGATGGGTAGCGAAGACCGACTCGCGGTCCAGGGAGCTGGAGGGGTCATCGATTACGACAATCCGCTGGCCAGGGTCAGCCTTGTGACTTTCATCCTCCAACTGGCGCAGGAAGTACAAGAGCGAAAGAGTGGTGCGCTCACCATCACTGAGATGAGTTGCGGCCTGGCCGCCGCGCCAGCAGGTGTAGGACTTGCCGTCGTCGGTGACGCGGACGGAGAGGTGGCCCCGCCCAAACACCCTCGACAGGTCTTCGGTGAGCCTCCTAGCCGTCTCGCTGGTCGTGAGCCTCTGCTCGCGGATTCGCCTCAACGCGCTCTCGCTGACGGACGCCGCTCGCGTGTCGGCCGTTCCCTTCTCGGATGCTTCGTCGACCTGCTTCTTGTGGTCCAGGAAGCGCGCACTGTGGGAGCCAACCAGGTGATCGAGAACCGTGTTGATGCTCTCGGTACGGATGCGGTCGTGGTCGTCAGCCTGCTCGTTGTGCGTTGTGACAAGCTCATCCGCAGCCGTCGTACTGGGTGGCGTACCCAGTAGGGTCAGGTCCGGCGACGTGAGGGTAGCGCTTGGGTCCAGCTCCTTCGCACTAAGAGCGACCTCGACAGCTTCAAGGACGGCGCTCCTCGTCGCTACGGCCGCCTGGATAGCCTCGACGGCCTCCTGGTAGCCGGGACGATGCTCGCTGGCGATGAGCGACGAGTCGGGCCACTCATTTACCCACGCTGCCAAGTCCCTTGCTTCTTGACTCACCCGTTCGCGCAGCGTGCGGGCGCGAGCGCGGATGCTCACCCAGCTCTCGTCGAAGTGCTTCGCAAGGGCTTCTCGGCGCTCCTTGGTAAGCGGCGAGGCGCAGAACAAGCATTCGGACTCGTCCTCGTGCAGTTCGCGGCCCTCTTCAACCCATCGCTGCGCTTCGGGATGACCTTCGAGTGAGGCCAGAGCTTGGCGGGTCGGAGTTTCGGACAAGAGCGCGTCCATGTCGCTCAGGCTGGCCGTGACGGCATCCGGCATCGCGCGGGGAGTTGGAATCTTCTCTGGCGCGCCCTCCCCCAGGCGCATCAGCGCGGCGGCGTGGTCAGCGGCGCTCGGCACCTCTCCCTTGAACCCGGCGAGGTTGGCTTTCACTGTCGGCAGTTGATACCGGTGCTTGGTGAATCGTCGTCGGTCTACGTCCTCCAACTCCGCGACGATGAGGTTCTGGACCTCGCGCGCCAGCGCCTCGGCCTTCTTGTCGTGCTCCTTGGCCTTGCTGGCGAACTCCTTGGCGGACTTGGTGAGGGCCGTGATTTCCTCAGCGAGGCGCTCCTCTTCCTCCTTCGCCGAGATGGCCTCTCTGCCCAGCGTCACGATGGCGGACGCGGATTCGCCGTCCAGAAATGCTGAGAGGTTCTCCTCCACCCACCGCTTGGTGAACACCGCCATACCAGTGGCGGGGCCGATCGCTCCACGCGCCACGCGGTGAGAGGTTCCGCCCTCGTCCTCCCAGGACGTATCCACGGGGGCGCCCTCATCGGCGAGCGCTAGTAGCAGGTCAGCAATGGTGGACTTGCCGCTCCCGTTGTGTCCGTAGACGATGGTGCGTTTCCCGAACGGGACGTCCTTGGGCCAGAAGCCCGGCGCAAGGGAGCGCCACTGACTAGCGATGTTGAGACCGCGAAGCACCAAGCGAGCCTATGAGTCGGGGCCAGCTCCCGTACTGGAAATGGATCGACTGGTTCCATACGGCCACTGCACCGCCGCTGTTTCGCCATTACGCAGCGAAGCCTCCCCATCGTGCCGTAGCCTGCGTTCCCAGTCAACCAGCTCCTCGGTCGAGCGACATTCACCGGCAAGGAGCCGAAACATGTACCTCACCAACCACGACGCAGTTCTTGAAGCCATCGAAGGCTGTCGTGAAGTCCGCGTCACGTGGCCTTCGCAGGAAGACGGTGGAGCCGTTCAGATCAGGCGCTGTGCTCCCATGGACTACGGCCCGAGTAGGAGGGCAAGCGACCAGACTCCTCGATACCACTTCTGGGACTTCGAGAGCGACAGCGGCAGGAACCACACACTCTCCTTGCTCGCTGCCCAGATCATGAGCGTCGAAGTACTGGAGTCAATGTTTGACCCATCATCATTCGTCACATGGGACACCAACCAGTCACGCTGGTTCGTGCAGCGCAACTCTTGGGGCGAGAAGAACTAGCCCGCGCATTCTGCATGAGGGATCGGTTGTTGCTGTCCACTCTTGACTTCGTCCCAACCAACTGGGCGTCGACTACAACGCGCACGTGATCGAGTCGGTCCTCATCCACATCGCGCCGGGGCTGGGCTGGCACTGACCTGGGCGAGGAACTGCCGGATCGTGTCGCGGCTGCGGCTGAGACAGGCGATCCGCTTCTCCAGGCCCACCAACTCCTCCGCGAGCAGGGCGGCCACCTCGGCGGAGCAGGTCGCCTGCTCGCGGGCGCAGGCATCCTCGGCCTCGAGCAGCACCTTGACCAGGCGGGTCGGGACGCCGGCCTGGACCAGGCCGGCGATCCGCTCGATCCGCTCGACATGGTCCTCGCCGTAGGTCCGGTAGCCGTTGGGCAGCCGGTCGGCGAGCAGCAGGGCCTGCTGCTCGTAGTAGCGGATCAGCCGGGTGGCGACCCCGGTCCGCCCGGCCAGTTCGCCGATCCTCACCGCCGTGTCCTCATGTCTGCTGCCTCACATCCCCATCGCCGGACCTTGACATTGACATCAGTGTGAGACTCTAGCGTCGAGGACATGACCTCCGCCAGCCCCAGCCGCGCCACGTCCGCACCACCCACCGACCGGCTGCCCTGGCCCGTCCTGACCGTGCTCGGCGCGGCGACGCTGGTCATGGTCACCGGCGAGATGCTCCCCACGGCGGTCCTCGGTCCGATGAGCCGCGGGCTCGCTGTCTCCGAGTCCGCAGCCGGCCTGCTGGTCAGCATCTGGGCCGCCGTCGTCGTGGTGGCGAGCATCCCGCTGGTCCGACTCTCCCGGGGCCTGCCGCGCACCGGTGTGATCGCCGGGAGTCTGGTGGTGTTCGCGATCGCCGCTGCCGGCACCGCCCTCGCCCCGTCGTACGCCGTCGTGCTGGTCGCACGCACCCTGGGCGCCGCCGCGGTCGGCCTGCTCTGGTCGACGGTCAACGCGCACGTCGCGGACCTCGTGCCCGACAGGCTGCTGGGCCGGGCGACGTCGGTCGTGCTCGGAGGAGCGACGCTCGGGATGGTGCTGGGAACGCCGGTCGGACGGCTGGTCGCGGACCTGGTCGGCTGGCGCGCGTCCTTCGCGGTGCTGGCCGGAGCGAGCCTGGTCGCGGCGACACTGGTGCTGCGCGTCGTCCCCTCGTCACCAGCCCCGAGTGCCGACGACATCGCAGGGGACGCGCGCGGGGGCTCGCTGCGTCCGATGGTCGTGGTGACCGTCCTGGTGGCCCTGATCCTGGTCGGTCACTACGGCGCCTACACGTTCATCACGAGACTGAGCGGACCGCCCGCCGCGGCGCTGCTGGTCTTCGGCCTGGCCTCGGCGGCCGGGGTCATGGTCGCCGGGCGGGTGGACCGCACCCTTCCCGGCCTGGTCACGGCGACGCTGCTGACCGCGGTCGCCGTGCTGGCCGTGGGCAGCGACGGCAGCCTCGGGTTGGTCGCGCTGTGGGGCGTGGCCTCCGGGGCGCTGCCGCCGCTGGCGCAGACGTTGATCCTGCGCCTCGGCGGGCCGGCGCACCGCGCGCTGGCCGGCGCGCTGATCCCGGTGCTGTTCAACGGCGGCATCGCCGTCGGCGCGGCGCTCGCGTCCGGCATCGTCGCGCGGTACGGCGTCGGCGGGCTCGGCCTGCCCGCCGCGGCGTTGATCGGGCTGGCCGCGCTCGGGCTGGCCGCGCTCGGGCTGGCCGCTACGGCCGCTCCCAGTGCGGCGCGAACGTCATCCCGGCGACGAACGCCGTCAGATCGGCCGGGGACAGGCCGTCCTCACCGCCCTGCAGCGTGACGAAGTAGTTGCCGTGCAGCGGACTCATCCACAATGCGGAGCCCTCCTTGTCGACGCTGCCCTTCCAGTCGTCGTACGACGACCGGGGGCGCGCGACGACGGAGACGCCGAGCTCGCCGCGGGTGCACCAGGCCTTCTCGTCGATCGCGAAGTACTCACAGCTCCAGTCGGGCGCCTCGATCACGACCGGGAAGGTGGGTCCGGTGGGGACGGTCGGGGCGGTGAGCTCGGCACCCGGGGACGTGACCGTGGCGGTCGCGGTGGGGCCGCTCGCCATGGAGCCGTCGCGGGCGGCCGTGCCGGTCCCGGACAGCGCGCCGGCGGCGACGGAGACCGCGGCCACGACGGCGACGGCCGCCGCGGTGCCGGACAGCGCCACCCGGCGTCGCCGGCGCAGCCGCAGGCCGGCGGCGAGGGAGCCGGCGGCGAGATGCTCGAGGTCGGGCCGCTCGTCGCGCAGCCGCTCGCGCAGCGCGGGGCCGACGAGGGCGTCGAGCCGGTCGGTGCGCTCGGTCGGGTCGTGGTCGGTCATGGGCGGGTCCTCTCGGAGACGGGGTCGATCAGGGGGCGCAGCCGCTGCAGGGCGCGGCGGGCGCGGGTGCGCACCGCGGACTCGCTGATCCCGAGGTCGGCGGCGGTGTCGGCGACGCTGCGGTCCTCCCAGTAGCGCAGGAGCAGCACGGCGCGGTCGAGCGGTGCGAGCCCGGTGAGCGCGTCGAGGAGGTCCACCCGCAGCTCCGGGTCGGTGCCGGGAGTGGGAGGCGGCCCGATGTCGGCGTCGCCCAGGTCGCGCGGGCGCTCGCTGTTGCGGCGCAGCCGCCGGTGCGACAGGAAGGTGTTGAGCAGGGTCGTGCGGGCATAGGCCAGCGGGCTCTCGGCCGCCTGCACCCGTCGCCACCGGGTGAACACCTTGGCGTACGTCGCCTGGGTGAGGTCCTCGGCGAGGTGGTGGTCGCCGGTCAGCAGCATCGCCGCCTGGTGGAGCTGGGCGCCGGTCGCCCGCACGAAGGCGGTGAACTCCTCGGTCTGCCGGTCGTCGGTCACACCCATCTGACGCTCCAGGGGCCGTGCCGCGTGACAGCGGGGCTCACGGGGCTCAGCCCAGGAGGTGCCGCAGATAGCGCCGCGGATCGTCGAGGTAGCGACGCCAGTGCTGGACGAGCTCGAGCTCCTCCCACGTCGTCCGGCGCAGCCCCCAGTCGCCGACCTCGAGGATGGTCGCGCCCGGCATCGCCGCGAGAACGGGGGAATGGGTGGCGCAGAGCACCTGGCCGCCCTCGCCGACCACGCGGTCGAGGACAGAGATCAGGCCGAGCGTGGAGGAGAAGGACAGCGCGGCCTCGGGCTCGTCGAGGCAGTAGAAGCCGGGGGAGTCGAAGCGGGTGCGGAGCACCTCGAGGAAGGACTCGCCGTGGCTCATCTCGTGGAACACCGGGGCGCGCTCGCCGGGGTTCTGCTCGACGAAGGTGTACCAACCGTGCATGGTCTCGGCACGGAGGAAGAACCCCCAGCGGCCGGCGCCGAGACCCCGCTGGATCCGCAGTGCGCCGTGGAGCGGCGACTCGGACTCCCGTGTCGTGTGCCGGCCCTGGTTGGTGCCGCCCTCCGGCGAGAGCCCGTAGGCCACGGCGATCGCCTCGACCAGTGTCGACTTGCCGGAGCCGTTCTCGCCGACGAGGAAGGTCACGCCCTCTCCGAGGTCCAGTCCGTCGCGGACGACCTGGGCCACTGCGGGGATCGTCATCGGCCACTCGTCGGGATCGAGCCGGTCCTCGGCGGTGACCCGGACGACGGGCGGCTGGTCGAAGTCCACCCGCTCACGCTACGTGCTGGGCACTAGGTTGAGCCGATGAGGACGTGGCAGCGCCGCTCGACCCGGATCGCCTATGAGAACCCGTGGATCCGGGTGCGCGAGGACGAGGTGACCCGCCCCGACGGCAGCGCCGGGATCTACGGCGTCGTCGAGGTCAGGAACCCGGCGGTGTTCATCGTGGCGCTGACCGACGCCGACGAGGTGGTCCTGGTCGAGGTCGACCGCTACACGACCGGCGACCGGTCGTCGCTCGAGGTCCCCGCCGGCGGCACGGACGGGGAGGATCCGCTGACCGCGGCCCGTCGCGAGCTGCGCGAGGAGACCGGTCTGGCGGCGTCCGAGTGGCGGGAGATCGGTCGGATGAACGCGCTCAACGGCGTGGCCGCGGCCCCGGAGATCGTCTACCTCGCCCGTGGCCTCACCCATGTCGGCGACGACGCGATGCTCGAGGACGGCATCGTCGCGGTCCACCGGGTTCCCCTCGACGAGCTGCTCGCCCGGGTGGGTCGTGGCGAGATCGCCGACGGTGAGAGCCTGGCCTGCCTGCTGCTCGCGCTGGTCGCGCTCGGCCGCGTCGGCTGACGGGTACCCTCGACAGCCATGGCGTCCCCCGCGGTCGAGTTCGAGGTCGAGAGCCGCGTCGTGCGGGTGAGCAACCCCGACCGGGTGTACTTCCCGGAGATCGGCGCCACCAAGCTCGACCTGGTCGAGTACTACCTGGCCGTCGGCGAGGGGATCGTCAACGCCCTCTGGGAGCGACCGTGCATGCTGCACCGGTTCCCCAAGGGCCTCGCGGGCGACAAGGTGCACCAGAAGCGCCTCCCGGCCGGCGCTCCCGACTGGGTGGAGACGGTCCAGCTGTTCTTCCCGCGCTGGAAGCGCACCGCCGACGAGCTGTGCGTGACCGAGCTGGCCTCGGTGGTCTGGGCGGTGCAGATGTCGACGGTCGAGTTCCACCCGTGGAACAGCCGCCGCGGCGCGACCGAGCAGCCCGACGAGTGGCGGATCGACCTCGACCCGGGGCCCGCGTCGACGTACGACGACATCCGCCGCGTCGCCCACGTCGCGCACGAGGTGCTCGACGAGCTGGGCGCCGTCGGCTACCCGAAGACCAGCGGCAGCAAGGGCCTGCACGTCTACGTGCGGATCGCGCCGGACCACGACCACAAGGGGGTGCGCCGGGCCGCGCTCGCCTTCGCCCGCGAGGTCGAGCGGCGGGCGCCGGAGCTGGTCACGACCACCTGGTGGAAGAAGGACCGCGACCCGGCCGCGGTGTTCGTGGACTACAACCAGAACGCCCGCGACCACACCATCGCGGCGGCGTACTCCGTGCGTGGCCTGCCCGACGCCCGCGTGTCCACCCCCCTCCGGTGGGACGAGATCGACGACGCCGACCCACGCGACTTCACCATCCGCACGGTGCCGGCGCGGTTCGCCGATCTCGGCGACCTGCACCACGACATCGACGACCACGTCTTCGACATCGCGCCGCTGCTGGCCTGGGCCGACCGCGACGACCTGCCGGAGGAGGACGCCTCTGACGAGGGGGCCGGGGAGTAGGTTGCGAGGGTGACGCTGACCTCGCTCGACGCCGCGGCCCTCGACGCCGCCGACCCGCTCGCCGGCCACCGGAGCCGCTTCGTCGGGGCGGAGGGGCCGATCGTCTACCTCGACGGCAACTCCCTGGGCCGGCCGCTGCGGGCGACGGCAGCGCGGATGGCGGCCTTCGTCGAGGAGGAGTGGGGCGGCCGGCTGATTCGCGGCTGGGACGAGCGCTGGTTCGAGCTGCCCCTGACGCTGGGCGACCGGCTCGGCCGGGTCGTCCTCGGCGCGGCCCCCGGGCAGGTCGCTGTCGGCGACTCCACGACGGTGCTGCTCTACAAGATGGTGCGCGCAGCGGTCGCCGCCCGGCCCGGGCGGCGCGAGATCGTCGTCGACCGCGACAACTTCCCGACCGACCGGTACGTCGTCGAGGGGGTCGCTCGCGAGTGCGGGCTCACCGTCCGTTGGCTCGATGTGGACCCCGACGGCGGGATGACGGCCGAGGACCTCGCGCCGGTGCTCGGACCCGACACGGCGCTGGTCGTCGTCAGTCACGTCGCCTACAAGTCCGGCCACCTCGCCGACCTCGAGACGCTGACCCGACTCGCGCACGACGCGGGCGCATGGATCCTCGTCGACCTGTGCCACTCCGGCGGCTCGGTGCCCGTCGAGCTCGACGCATGGGAGATCGACGTCGCCGTCGGCTGCAGCTACAAGTACCTCAACGGCGGCCCGGGCGCCCCGGCGTACGGCTACGTGGCAGCGCGCCACCTCGCCGACGACACCTTCGCCCAGCCCGTGCAGGGGTGGATGGGCGCGGCCGACTCGTTCGCGATGGGGCCCGCTTACGCCCCGGCCGCCGGCATCCGGCGGCTGCTCAGCGGCACGCCGCCGATCGTCGGGATGCTCGGTCTCGAGGACATGGTCGACCTGCTGGAGCAGACCGGCGTCGGCGCCGTACGGGCGAAGTCCGTGGCACTGACCGAGTACGCCGTCGCGCTCGTCGACCGCGACCTGCCCGGGGTCCGGATCGCCTCACCGCGGGACCCGGCCCGGCGCGGCGGGCACGTCACCCTGGCCCACCCGCGGATGCGGGAGGTGACCGCCGCGCTGTGGGAGCGCGACGTCATCCCGGACTTCCGGATGCCCGACGGGCTGCGGATCGGCCTCTCGCCGCTGTCGACCTCGTTCGCGGAGGTGGCGGCCGGGGTGGCCGCGATCGGCGCGGCACTGGCCTGAGGGGCCGGCGAGCCTCAGGCGCTCAGCAGCTCATCGAGCGCGGCCCGCAGCTCGCGGGCATGGGCGTGCAGGATCACGGCGGCGAAACCGTTGCCGCGGGCGTCCTCGTGATCGGCCTCGCGGTCCCAGGCCTCGGCCAGACGACGGACCTCGGCCTGCGGGTCCGTGCGGGCGCTCTCACCGGCCCGCTTGCGGGCCTCGCTGTTCATCATCGGCATCGGGTGCCTCCCTCGGAGACGTGGTGGTCCACCTCCATCATCGGCCGGTCGGCGCCGCGGCGAAGGGTTATCGCGAGATCGCCGCCGCAGCCCGGCGACGTCGCGGCAGGTCGGCCTCGGTCAGGCGCCGCGCGCACCGCCCCCTAGACTGGCCGTCCGTGGGCCACATCCAGATCACCCCGTCGATCCTCAACTCCGACTTCGCGCGGCTCGGCGAGGAGGTGGCCCGGATCCCGGGCGCCGACTGGGTGCACGTCGACGTCATGGACAACCACTTCGTGCCCAACCTGACCTTCGGTCCGGGGATGGTCGAGGCGCTGGCCCGGGTCAGCCCGGTTCCGCTCGACGCGCACCTGATGATCGAGGACGCCGACCGCAACGCCCCGGCGTACGTCGAGGCGGGCTGCGGCTCGGTGACCTTCCATGTGGAGGCGGCCAAGGCGCCGGTCCGGCTGGCGCGGGAGATCCGCTCGGCCGGCGCGCGGGCCTCGATGGCCCTCAAGCCCGCGACCCCGATCGAGCCGTACGAGGACCTGCTGGCCGAGCTCGACATGGTGCTGATCATGACCGTCGAGCCCGGCTTCGGCGGCCAGCGGTTCCTGGACCTGTGCCTGCCCAAGATCCGGCGGGCCCGGGCGCTGATGGACAAGCACGGCGTCGAGACCTGGCTCCAGGTCGACGGCGGGGTCTCGCTGGAGACCATCGAGCGGTGTGCCGAGGCCGGTGCCGACGTCTTCGTCGCCGGCTCGGCGGTCTACTCCGCGCAGGACCCCGACGCCATGGTCGCCGCGCTGCGGGCGAAGGCCGAGGGCGCCCGGTCCTGACCGCGGACGGCGCCCGTCGTACGGGCAACTTGTCGGGCGGAACTGTCACTTGGCGGGCGTTGCAACGCCCGACAAGTGCAGGAATCACCGGTCGACCGGCGATTCCTGCACGGAGCCGGCCTCAGCTCTCGAGCGCCGCGTCCAGCGTGATCGGCACCGCGGCGAGCGCCTTGCTGACCGGGCAGCCGACCTTGGCCGCGCCGGCGGCGGCGTCGAAGCCTGCGGCGTCGAGGCCCTCGACCTCGGCCCGGACGGTGAGGGTGATCCCGGTGAGCTGGAAGCCACCGGCGGGGTCCGGCCCGAGGGTGACGTCGGCGGAGACGTCGAGCGCGACGGGGGTGCCACCGGCCTTCGCGATCTCGTTGGACAGCGCCATCGCGTAGCACGCGGAATGGGCGGCGCCGATGAGCTCCTCCGGGCTGGTCGTGCCGTCGGCGTCGTCCGCGGCGCGCTTCGGGAAGGAGACATCGAAGGTGCCGGCTCCCGACGAGGTCAGCTCGACCTGGCCGGTGCCGTCCTGCAGGCCGCCGTTCCAGGCGGTGCGTCCGGTGCGAGTGGGCATGGTGCTCCTCCTGCGGAACAGGTGTCGATTGGGCAGAGACTGCACGTTTCCGGCCCCAATTGTTGCGGTTTGGGACCAAACCGCAACGCCCGACGAGCCTCAGACCACGGACAGCACGCAGTCCGCGAGGACCGGAGAGCCGTCCCGCTCGCCGCCCTCGATCGTGGCGGAGCCGATGATCGACCCGCCCTCGCGCCAGCCGGCGACACGGATGGTCTCGCCCGGGAACACCACCCCGGCGAAGCGGCCGGTGAACCCGGCTACCCCGGTGGCGTCGCCGCCGAGCAGGCCGTCGGTGAGCTCGCGCAGGACGATGCCGTAGGAGCACAGCCCGTGCAGGATCGGCGCGGGGAAGCCGGCGGCCTTCGCGAAGCCGGGGTCGGCGTGGAGGGGGTTGCGGTCGCCGCAGAGGCGGTAGAGCAGGGCCTGCTGCGGCGTCACGGTGTACGACGACACGTGGTCCGGCACGCGCTCGGGCACGACCACCGGGGCCGCGGAGCCGCGGTCACCGCCCCAGCCGCCCTCGCCCTTGACGAAGATGGACGAGCGCACCCGCCACAGCTCCTCGCCGGTCCCGTCGGAGCCGGCGGTCGCGACGCCCTCCTGCCAGATCACGGCGGCCTTGCCCTTGTCCCAGATGTCGGTGAGCGTCGTGCGCACGGTCGCGGTGCCGGCCGTCGGGAGCGGACCGGACGTCGAGATCGACTGCGACCCGTGGACGACCTGGGCCAGGTTGATGTCACAGCCCGGCAGGTCCAGCGGCGGCGGGTCGGTCTCGTGGAAGGTCGGTGCGACGACGCCGAAGGACGGCAGCACCTGCAGCGCCGCGTCGTCCAGGGTGTATCGCAGGGCGACGGGGGACAGGTTGTCGCCCGGGCGTGCGCCCGCCCCGATGCCGAGGTGGTAGAGCAGGACGTCGGACTCGGTCCACGAGAAGGTGCGGGAGCCGAGGTCGGCCCCGATCGCGATGGACGGATCAATCGGCATGGGCGATGTCCTCTGCAGCGAGATATCCGAAAACGATGGCAGGACCGATCGTGCCACCCGGGCCCGGGTAGGTGTTGCCCATGACGGCCGACGAGACGTTGCCCGCGGCGTACAGGCCGGGGATGACCGAGCCGTCCTCGCGCAGCACCCGGGCGCGCTCGTCGGTGACCAGGCCGCCCTTGGTGCCGAGGTCGCCCGGCACGATCTTGACGGCATAGAAGGGGCCCTTCTCGATCGGCGCGAGCGAGCAGTTCGGCTTGACGGTCGGGTCGGAGTAGTACTTGTCGTAGGCCGACTCGCCACGGTGGAAGTCCTCGTCGACCCCGGAGCGGGCGAAGCCGTTGAACCGCTCGACCGTGGCGTCCAGCGAACCCTCGGGAAGGCCGACCTCGGTGGCGAGCTCGCCCAGCGTGTCGGCGCGGGTGACGACGCCCTCCTTGTACCAGCGCCCCGGGAACGGCTGGCGCCCGGCGACGCCCGCGAACAGGTAGCGGTTGCGGTAGGTCTGGTCGAAGACCATGTACGACGGCACGTGGTCGACGCCCGTCGCCTGGCCCCGGTAGATCTCGTGCGTGGCCTCGACGTACGGCAGCGCCTCGTTCATGTAGCGCGCGCCCGCCGAGTTGACGATGATCGAGCCCGGCAGGTTGCGCTCGGCCAGGCAGAACCAGGCCCGGCCCGGGAGCGGGATGGTGGGTCCCCACCAGGCGTCGTCGAGCAGGTCGGTCGCAGCCCCCGCCGCCGTCCCGGCCAGCAGTCCCGCGCCGGTGTTGGACGCCGCGCCGGTCGACCAGGCCGACGAGGTCGGCTGGGGCAGGAACTTCTCACGCAGCTCCTGGCTGTGCTCGAAGCCGCCCGAGCCGAGGATCACGCCGCGGGTCGCGCGGAGCGTGCGACGCTCGCCGTCCCGCTCCACGACGACGCCGACGACCCGGCCGTCCTCGACGAGCAGGTCGAGCAGCGCGGTGTGGTACTCGACGGGCACGCCGGCGTCGGCGAGGCCCTTGCGCAGCCCGATCGCGATCGCGTTGCCCATCGCGAACATCCGCTTGCCGGTCACGATCGCCAGCAGTCGCTTGAGCATCACCTTGAGCATGGTCAGCGGGCCGCGGATCGTGCGCAGGCCGAGGCTGATCTTGCGGAAGTCGGCCTGGGTGACGATCAGGTTGGCCGGGGCCTTGGTGTACGGCGGGTGCAGCCGGTCGAGCTCGTCGCCGAGGAAGCGCGCGTCCATCGGCACCGGCTCGACGCTGCGCCCGCGCGGCCGGCCGCCGGGACGCTCGGGCAGGTAGTCGGCGTACTCCGGAACCCAGGTGAAGCGCAGCGGTGTCTTCTCGCGCAGGAAGTCGAGCACCTCGGGTCCGCGGTCCAGGTAGGTGTCGCGGCGCACCTTGGGCACCACGTCGCCGACGATCGCGTCGAGATAGGTCTTCGCGGCCTCACGGTCGCCGGCGTCGACCTGGCCGGCCGCCTGCAGGGCGTAGTTGCCGGGGATCCACACGCCGCCTCCGGAGCGGGCCGTGGAGCCGCCGAAGTGACCGCTCGCCTCGACCAGGACGGTGTCGAGACCCTGGTGGGCGGCCGCGAGGGCTGCGGACATGCCAGCACCGCCGGCGCCGACCACGACGACGTCGTAGGAGTCCTTCATGGCAAAAATGTAACAGGTTCTAGTTCCTGCGCCGACGGCGCGCCCCCGGCTTGCAGCAAAAGTAGAACCTGTTCTAATCTGAGTGCTCACACACTCTGTCGCAGACACAGGAGCTCCCATGAACCAGGACTTCGCCCCCGAGGTGACCGCCGTCCTCGACGGCGTGCGTGACCTCCTCCCGACCTTCCGCGAGCGGGCGGAGGAGGGGGACCGGCTCCGGGTGATCCCGGACGCCTCGATCAAGGAGCTCGAGGAGACCGGCTTCTTCCGCCTGCTCCAGCCGAAGCGGTACGGCGGCATGGAGGCCGACCCGGTCGCCTTCTACACGGCGGTGCGCGACATCGCCTCAGCCGACGGCTCGACCGGCTGGGTGTCCAGCGTGGTCGGCGTCCACCCGTGGCAGGTGGCGCTCTTCGACGACAAGGCCCAGCAGGCCGTGTGGGGGGACGACGGGAGCGTCCGGCTCTCGTCGTCCTACGCGCCGACGGGCAAGGCGGTCGTGACCGACGGCGGCTTCACGCTCTCGGGCAAGTGGAGCTTCTCCTCAGGCTCCGACCACTGCGCCTGGGTGCTGCTCGGCGGTCTCGTGTTCAACGCCGAGGGCCAGGTCGTGGACTTCCGCACCTTCATGGTGCCGCGGGAGAAGTACCAGGTCGTCGATGTCTGGAACGTCGTCGGGCTGCGCGGCACCGGCTCCAACGATATCGTCGTCGAGGAGACCTTCATCCCCGAGGAGTTCACGCTCTCGATGGGGGAGACCGGCCAGTGCAAGGGCCCGGGCCAGGCGGTCAACACCAGCGACCTCTACAAGCTGCCGTTCCACTCGATCTTCACCTCGACCATCGCCACGCCGATCATCGGCATGGCCAAGGGCGCGTACGCCGAGCACGTCGAGATGCAGCAGAAGCGGGTCCGCGCGGCGTACCTCGGCGAGAAGGCGTCGCTCGACCCCTTCGCCGCGGTCCGGATCGCGCGCTCGTCGTCCGAGATCGACGCCGCGTGGGCGCTGGTCATGAGCAACATCCGCGAGGAGCAGGCGCACGTCGCCCGCGGCGAGCAGATCCCGCTCGAGCTGCGGCTGCGGGTGCGTCGCGACCAGGTGCTCGGCACCGCGCGGTCGATCGAGGCGATCGATGCCCTCTTCGAGGCGTCGGGAGGCCGGGCGCTCGCCGAGGGCACCTACCTCCAGCGGGCGTGGCGCGACGCCCACGCTGGCCGGGTGCACGCGGCCAACGACCCCGAGCGCGCGCTGCAGATGTACGGCGCGCAGCAGTTCGGTCACAAGGTCGACCCGGGGATGTACTGATGGGTCGCCAAGAACTGGCACGGTTCAAGGAGGCCACCCGCCGCTCGGCGCAGGTCAAGACCGAGGCGACCGGCGAGATCACGCTCAACTACTACGAGGCGGGCACCGGCGAGGGCCGGCTGCCGCTGGTGATGCTGCACGGCGGCGGGCCCGGCGCGTCGTCCTGGTCGAACTTCGGCCCGGCGCTCGAGGGCTTCGCGGCGCACTACCGCACGATCCTGGTCGACCAGCCGGGCTTCGGCGGGTCGGACAAGCCGCCGGTGGTGGGCAACTTCTACCGGTTCGCGGCCGACGCGGTCGTCGCGCTGCTCGACGAGCTCGGCATCGAGAAGGTGCACCTGCTCGGCAACAGCCTCGGGGGCGGTACGGCGATGCGGCTCGCGCTGACCTATCCCGACCGGGTGGGCCGGCTGGTGCTCATGGGTCCCGGTGGGCTCTCGCTCAACCTCTTCCACGCCGACCCGACCGAGGGCGTGCAGCGGCTGATGGACTTCGGCGCCGATCCCAGTCGTGAGTCGCTGCGCGCCTTCATCTCCAGCATGGTCGTCAACCAGGCCCTGGTCACCGACGAGCTCGTCGAGGAGCGCTTCGCCGACGCCACCGCGCCCGGCGCGCAGGACGCGATGCGCTCGATGGGCATGTCGTTCTGGAACCCGGAGACCGCCGAGGACGGCATGCTCTGGCGCGAGGCGCACCGGCTGCGCAAGCACACCCTGCTGACCTGGGGCCGCGAGGACCGGGTCAACCCGCTCGACGGCGCGTTCGCGGCGCTCAAGCTGATCCCCAAGGCCCAGCTCCACGTCTTCCCGAACTGCGGCCACTGGGCCCAGATCGAGGCCGCCGACGAGTTCCGCGAGATCACCGTCAACTTCCTCAACCGTCACAAGGAGCGCTCCTGATGTCGATCGACATCAAGTCCATGGGCTACATCCGGGTCGCGAGCACCGACCTGGACGCCTGGAAGACCTTCGCCGGGAAGGTCCTCGGCCTGGCCGAGGGGCGCGGACCGAACCCGGAGCACCAGTACTGGCGCGTCGACGAGGTCTCGGCGCGCGTGGTCGTGTTCCCCAGCGATGTCGACCAGCTCGACTGCACCGGCTGGGAGCTGGCCGACCACCAGGCCCTGCAGGCCGCCCGCGAGCACCTGCAGAAGGCCGGCGTCGAGTTCGAGGAGGGCACCCGGGAGGAGCTCGACGAGCGCAGGGTGCAGGAGCTGATCCGGTTCCGCGATCCCTGGGACAACGTCTTCGAGCTCTTCCACGGCATCACCTACGAGGCGCGGCCCGTCGTCACGCCGTACGCCGCCACGTTCGTGACCGGCGACCAGGGCATGGGCCACATCGTCGTCCCGGTGCTCGACGACGTCGAGGCGCTGCGCTTCTACACCGAGGTGCTCGGCTTCCGGCTGCGCGACTCGATGAGCATGCCGGGCGAGTTCGTCGGCAAGGAGCCGGGCAGCAAGGTCTGGCTGCGCTTCCTCGGCGTCAACCCGCGCCACCACTCGCTGGCGTTCCTGCCGATGCCCAACCCGAGCAAGTGCGTGCACGTGATGCTCGAGGTCGACGAGCTCGACCACGTCGGCCGCGCGCTGGAGCGGGTCCGCAAGCACAAGGCACCGCTGTCGGCGACCCTCGGACGGCACATGAACGACGAGATGATCTCGTTCTACGTCAAGTCGCCCGGCGGCTTCGACGTCGAGTTCGGCACCGAGGGGATGACCGTCGACGACGACCGCTGGGTCGCGCGCGAGTCCACGGCGGTGTCGTACTGGGGTCACGACTTCAGCGGCGGGCACTGAGGGACGTCACGATGGGGGTCACTACCGTGGGAGCCGTGCCGGCAGAGAACCAGGACCCGTCCGGGGACGCGATCCCCGACGGGATCAGCCCCGACGCGCGGGCGACCTGGCCGCACCCCGAGCTGATCCAGTCCTGGCTGGGTGACGCCGAGGTCGACTTCGAGCTGCGACCGGGCGAGGAGGTCGCGGTCCACGACGACCCCGAGGCCCAGGCCGCGGCGCGCCGGTTCCGCGATGTGCTCGGCTGCTTCGCCTCCGGCATCGCCGTCATCACGACGATGAGCGACGGCGAGCCGGTGGGCCTGACCTGCCAGTCCTTCTCGAGCGTCTCCCTCGACCCGCCCCTGGTGACCTTCATCCCCGCCCGCTCGTCGCGCGCGTGGCCGCTGATCCATCGTGCCGGGCGGTTCTGCGTCAATATCCTCGCGGCCGACCAGGAGCATGTCTCCGGGCAGATGGCGACCAAGGGCGCCGACAAGTTCGCCGGCATCGACTGGACACCCGCGACGGCCACCGGCTCGCCGGTCATCGCGGGGACGCTCGCGCACCTCGACTGCACGATCCATGCGGTCTACGAGGGCGGAGACCACTTCATCGTGGTCGGCAGGGTCGAGCACCTCGAGGCCCACGCCGACGACGCCGCCGTCGTCGAGCCGCTGCTCTACTTCAAGGGCCGCTACCGCACCACCGAGTCGTGACCTGCCCCACTCCGGCACGTTGAGCCCCTGATCGAGGACGACACACCGGTCGGGGGATCGATGAGGATGCGCAGGTCGCTCGGGACGGTCGCCGTCGCGGCCGCCCTGGTCGCCGGGCTGGCCACCGGCCTGCCCGCGGCGACTCCTGCGGCGGGGGCGGACTCCACGCCACCGACGCCACCGACGCCACCGGCGCCGGTGGTGCAGCCGCTCGCTCCCGGTGGGGTCCGCGCCTTCTGGACCGCGAAGCGGATGCGGGAGGCCGTGCCGCTCGACCTCGACCCGGCGGGGACACCGCTCGCGGCACCGGCGGCACCGGCGGCACCGGCGGCGGCCGGGCGGCGCGCGGCCGACCCGAGTCCACGCAGCACCGGCAAGCTCTTCTTCAGCCAGGGCGCCTCGACCTATGTCTGCTCGGCTGCTGCGATCAACACGCCGGAGCGCAATCTCGTCGTGACCGCCGGACACTGCGTGAACTCCGGCGGCGTGTCGGGCTTCCTCGGGAGCTGTCGCGCCGGCAGCTACTTCACCAACTTCCTCTTCGTCCCCGGCTACGACCACCGCGCGGCGCCCTACGGCTCCTGGGTCGGCACCCACGCGGTGACGCACAGCGAGTGGATCCAGCAGTGCGACGCGTTCGCCCGCGACCAGGCGATGATCGCGGTCGCACCCCTGAACGGGCGCAATCTCGTCGACGTGGTCGGCGGCAACGGGCTGGCGTGGAACTACCCCGCCCGGGAGGACGGGGTGCGGATCGTGGGCTGGCCCGCCGAGGCGCCGTACGACGGGCAGTCCCGGCACGAGTGCACCGGGCCGTCGACCCCACTGCCGCAGAGCAGCGACGCACAGCTGTCCTGCCCGATGAACCAGGGGTCCAGCGGCGGGCCGTGGTTCCTGCGGATGGCGAGCGCCGACACCGGCTTCATCTGGGCGGTCACCTCGCGGCTCATCGAGGGACGCTCGGTGCTGCTGGCGACCCCCTTCGACGCGTCCATCGAGGCTCTGCTCGCGGCGGCGCGCACCGCCGGCGGGCCGGTGGCGGCACGCCTCCTGGACGGCCGCCCGAAGAAGGGGCGCAAGCAGCGTGTCCGGCTGGCCGCGACGGCGAGCACGGTGGGCTTCGGCGAGAGCTACCAGCTGGTGGCCAGCACCCGGCGGGTGCGCAAGGTCGTGCTCCAGGTCCGGACGGCTCCGGCCGGGCCCTGGCAGCGGATCGCGACACTGCGCACGCGCGGTGGGGGCGCGGTCGTCACCGAGGCGGGCCCGCCGGGGACCCGGTGGTACCGCGTGAAGGTGAAGAAGCGCAGGAAGCACAGCAAGCCGGTCGCGGTGACGGTGCTGCCGTGCCCGCTGCCGCTGGACCGGGCGCCGGCGGTGGTCGCCGGCACGCGCTGCACCAGCCCGGTGGGCTGAGCCGGCGATCGGTCCCTCATCCAGGCTCAGAGCCCGATGGCCGCCCGGTGCCGGTGCGGCGCGCCGTACAGCTGCCCGAGTGCGTGCGCCCGCTTGAACACCAGATGGGCGTCGTGCTCCCAGGTGATCGCGATGCCGCCGTGCAGCTGGATGCACTCGCTCGCCGCGAGTGTCGCCGTCTCGAGCGCGTACGACGCCGCGGCGTGGGTCAGGAACGCGGCCTCCTCGACGTCCGAGGCCGGGTCGGCCAGGGCGTAGGCGGCGGCCCACCCGGCGGAGCGGGACATCTCGACCCGTGCCAGCAGGTCGGCCAGGCGGTGTTTGAGCGCCTGGAAGGAGCCGATCGGACGCCCGAACTGCACCCGCTCCTTGCTGTAGTCGACGGTCATCCGCAGGGCGCGGTCGGCGAGGCCCACCGCGAGCGCGGTCGCGGCGGCGCTGCCGACCAGCTCCGCCCGGGCCCGGGCGGCGGCGCCGTCGCCGACCGCGGTGAGCTGAGCGCCGGCCAGGTCCAGCCGGGCCAGCCGGATGCTCTGGTCCATCGACTCGACCCAGGTGGCACGCGCGCCGCTCACCTCGACCAGGTCGTCGCCGCGGACCGCGAGGACCACCGCGGCCCGGTCGCCGTCGAGGAGCGGACCCTCGTCGAGGGCCACGGTGCCGATCTCCCCGGCCGCGAGCCGGGGGAGCAGTCGTCCCTTCGCCTCCTCGGTGCCGCCGGCGAGCAGCGCCTCGGTGGCGACGGCGGTCGCCAGGAGCGGACTCGGGGCGAGCGTGCGACCGAGCTCCTCGAGCACCACGGCGGTCTCGAAGAAGCTCGCTCCGACGCCGTCGTACTCCTCCGGCACGGCGAGCGCCGCGACCCCGATCTGGTCGCACAGCATCGCCCACAGGGCCTCGTCGTGGCCGGTCTCCGAGACCGACGCCGCACGCACCGCGGCCGAGTCGGCCCGCTTGTCGAGCAGGCCGCGCACGGTCGCCGCCAGCTCGGCCTGCTCCTCGCTCAGCTCGAAGTGCATCAGGCGCTCCGCAGCGTCTCGAGGATCCGGGCCCGGTGGAAGGCGGGCGTGCCCCAGGCGGTGACGAGCGCCCGGATCCGGGTGATCCAGATGCTCAGGTCGAACTCCTCGGTGTAGCCGATCGCGCCGTGCACCTGCAGCCCGGTGCGCGAGGCGAGATAGGCGGCGTCGGAGCAGGCGACCTTCGCCGCGGACACCGCGCGAGGGGTCGGGTCGAGTGCCGCTCCGGACACCAGCGGCCGGGCGAAGTCGAGGGCGATCCGCACGTCGGCGAGCTTGTGCTTGATCGCCTGGTAGGAGCCGATCTCGCGGCCGAACTGCTTGCGCTGCTTGACATAGGTCACCGCGTCGGCCAGCACCCGCTCCCCGGCGCCGAGCAGCTGGGCGGAGGTCGCGAGCACGGCGAGGTCGAAGGCCTCCTGGGCGCGGTCGGCCGTGTCGTGCACCGGTCCGGGGGTGACCGGGAACAGCCGCCGGGTCCGGTCCACCGACGTCCGGGGCTCGCCCGCGCTCGCCGTACGCACGCCGTCGCTGCCGGCGAGATAGACGATCTCCGCGGCGTCGGCGTCGAGGGCGTAGGGCGTGTGGGGCGGGACGGCGACGGTCACGACGCGGCCCGCGGCGACGGCGGCCCGGGCCTCGCCGGACAGCTCGGTGGCGAGATAGGCCGCGGCCTCGACCCAGGGGCCGGGGACGGCGTGGCGGCCGAGTGCCTCGAAGGCGACCGCCAGCTCGACCGGCGTCGCGCCCATGCCGTCGGCGTCCTCGGGGACGAGCAGGGCCGTCACGCCCTGGTCGGCGAGACGCTGCCACAGCCGCAGGCCGGGCGCATGGTCGCCCGCGGCCCAGGCCCGGGCGACGGCGACGGTGTCGGCGGCGGCGAGAAGCGCCTCCAGCGACCCGGCGAAGTCCTGCTGGTCGGTGGTGAGCTCGAACCTCATCGCTGGGCTCCCTTCGGCTCGCGCGGGAGTCCGAGGATCCGCTCCGCGATGATGTTGCGCTGGATCTCGTTGGTGCCGGCGTAGATCGGCCCGGACAACGAGAAGGTGTAGCCGTCGAGCCAGGCCGACGCGAGCTCGGCGTCGGCACCGAGCAGATCGAGGGCGGTCTCGTGGAGAGCCACGTCGAGCTCGCTCCACCAGACCTTGTTGACCGAGCCGGCCGCGCCGATGTCGCCGCCTTCGCGCAGCCTCGTCACCGTGCCCCACGTGTACAGGCGGTAGGCCTCGGCCTTGAGCCAGGCGTCGACCACGCGGTCGGCGACGCGAGGATCGGGCCGCTCGTCGTACAGCGCCAGCAGGCGGTCGGCCGCGGCGGTGAAGCGGCCGGGGGAGCGCAGCGAGAGGCCGCGCTCGTTGCCCGCGGTGCTCATCGCGACCCGCCAGCCGTCGCCGGGCGCGCCGAGCACGTCGGCGTCGGGGACGAAGACGTCGTCGAAGAAGACCTCGGCGAAGCCGGCCTCGCCGTCGAGCTGCGCGATCGGGCGGACCGTGACTCCGTCGGCGTCGAGCGGGAACAGGAAGTAGGTGAGCCCGGCATGCTTCTGGGCCTCCGGGTCGCTGCGGAACAGGCCGAACCCCCAGTGGGCGAGGGCCGCGCGCGAGCACCAGATCTTCTGGCCGTTGAGGACCCAGCCGCCGCGCGCGTCGTCGCGGCGCGCTGTGGACCGCAGCGAGGCGAGGTCGGAGCCGGCCTCGGGCTCGCTCCAGCACTGCGCCCAGATCCGCTCACCGGTCGCCATCGTGGGCAGGAACCGGTCCTGCTGCTCGGGGGTGCCGTGCTCGAAGATGATCGGCGCGAGTAGGAAGATCCCGTTCTGCGAGACGCGCAGCGGAGCGCCGGCCCGGTAGTACTCCTCCTCGAAGACCACCCACTCGACCAGTGACGCGTCGCGACCGTGGTACGCCGCGGGCCAGGACACGACCGACCAGCGGGCGGCGGCGAGCCTGGCCTCCCACTCCTGGTGGAGCCGGAAGCCGTCCGGGGTGTCGAGGGACGGCAGCGGCTCGGCGGGCACGTTGGCGGCCAGCCAGGCCCAGGCCTCGGCCTGGAAGGCCGACTCGGACTCGCTCAGGTGGAGATCCATGTCAGTTCGTGTTTCCTCATCGGCGTGACGGTCGGCGTAGGAGAAATGTAGGCGGGGGCCGTGCCCTAACCAAGCATTTGCTTGGTAGGGTACCAGCCATGAACCTGACCGAGGGCCCGGAGGACCGTGCGTTCCGCGCCGAGATCCGGGAGTGGCTGGGTGACCACCTCGCCGGCGAGTGGGCCCCGCTGCGCGGTCTGGGCGGCCCGGGCCGCGAGCACGAGGCCCACGACGAGCGGCTGGCCTGGAACCGGCACCTCGCCGAGCACGGCTGGACCGCGGTCGGCTGGCCGGTCGAGCACGGCGGCCGCGGGCTCTCCCTGTGGCAGCAGGTGATCTTCCACGAGGAGTACGCCCGGGCGAACGCGCCCGCCGGCGTCAACCATCTCGGCGAGCAGCTGCTCGGTCCGACCCTCATCGCTTTCGGCACGCCCGAGCAGCAGCAGCGGTTCCTGCCGGAGATCGTCGCGGTCCGCGAGCTGTGGGCGCAGGGCTACTCCGAGCCGGGTGCCGGCTCCGACCTCGCCAACGTCCAGACCCGGGCTCGCCTCGACGACGCCACCGGGGCGTGGGTGATCGACGGGCAGAAGGTGTGGACCTCGCTGGCGCACCTGTCCGACTGGTGCTTCGTGGTCGCCCGCACCGAGGCGGGCTCGCAGCGCCATCAGGGCCTGTCCTTCCTGCTCGTGCCGCTGCGCCAGGACGGCGTCGAGGTGCGCCCGATCGAGCAGCTGACCGGCGGCTCGGAGTTCAACGAGGTGTTCTTCACCGGCGCCCGGACGGCGGGCGACCTCGTCGTGGGCGAGCCCGGCCGCGGCTGGGGCGTGGCGATGGGTCTCCTCGGCTTCGAGCGCGGCGTCTCCACGCTCGGCCAGACCGTGGGCTTCGCCCGTGAGCTCGACAGCGTCGTGGCCCGGGCCAAGGAGAACGGCGCCATCGACGACCCGGTCGTGCGCGACCGGCTCGCCGCCCTCAAGGCCGAGCTCGCCGTGATCCGCAGCTACGCCCTGCGGGCGCTGGCGCTGGTCGACGGTGGCCAGGACTCCGCCGCCGGCGGGGGCGCGGGCTCGATCTTCAAGCTCGCCTGGGCCCGCTGGCACCGGACGCTGGGTGAGGTGGCGATGG
Organism: Nocardioides sp. L-11A; assembly: GCA_029961745.1. Lineage (NCBI taxonomy): Bacteria > Bacillati > Actinomycetota > Actinomycetes > Propionibacteriales > Nocardioidaceae > Nocardioides > Nocardioides sp. L-11A. The sequence continues at coordinate 3,015,995 of CP124680.1, read as the reverse complement.
ACGTCGCCGGGTGCGAGGGCATGCTCGCGCGCGAGTCCGCGACGCCGTACGACCTCGACGACCACCAGCGACTTTTCCTCTTCTCCCGCGCCGACACGATCTACGGCGGCAGCGACGAGATCCAGCGCAACATCCTCGCCGAGCGGGTGCTCGGCCTACCGAAGGAGCCTCGCGGATGACCGCCATGCGACCCGAGCAGCCCACGCCCGACTACGTCCCGGGCCACGACCTGCTCGGCGGCAAGGTGGTCGTCGTGACCGCGGCCGCCGGTGCGGGCATCGGTGCCGCGGTCGTGCGACGGGCCCTGGAGGAGGGTGCGAAGGCGGTCGTGTTCAGCGACACCCACGCCCGCCGCCTGCAGGAGGCCGAGGAGGCGTTGGCTGCCGAGTTCGGCGCCGAGCGGGTCCGCCAGCTGGTCTGCGACGTGACCAAGGAGGAGGACGTCCAGGCGCTCCTCGACGCGGCCGACGAGCTCGGCGGGGTCGACGTGATGATCAACAACGCCGGCCTCGGCGGCACCGACTCGATCCTCGAGGTCACCGACGAGACCTGGAACCGGGTCATCGACATCACCCTGACCGGCACGATGCGGGTCACCCGCGCCGTCGGTCAGCGGTTCGCGGCGTCCGGGCGGAAGGGGGTCATCGTCAACAACGCCTCCGTGATCGGCTGGCGCGCCCAGGAGGGCCAGGCCCACTACGCCGCGGCGAAGGCCGGTGTCATGGCGCTCACCCGCTGCTCCGCCCTCGACCTCGCGCCGCACGGCATCCGGGTCAACGCCGTCTCACCCAGCCTCGCCATGCATCCGTTCCTGGAGAAGGTCACCTCGCCGGAGCTGCTCGCCGAGCTCAAGCAGCGCGAGGCGTTCGGCCGCGCGGCCGCGCCCTGGGAGGTCGCGAACGTGATGGTCTTCCTCGCCAGCGACTACTCGTCGTACCTCACCGGCGAGGTCATCTCCGTCAGCAGCCAGCACGCCTGAGCCCCCTACCAGCACAAGGAGACCTGTCATGGCCGAGGCCTTCATCATCGACGCGGTCCGCACCGCCGTGGGCAAGCGCGGCGGCGCGCTGGCCGGCGTCCACTCCGCCGACCTGGCCGCCCACTCCCTCGGTGCGCTCGTCGAGCGCACCGGGATCGACGCCGGCGCCGTGGACGACGTGATCCTCGGCTGCTGCGACACCATCGGCTCGCAGGCCGGCGACATCGCCCGGACGGCGTGGCTGGTCGCGGGCCTGCCCGACCACGTCCCCGGCGTCACGATCGACCGCCAGTGCGGCTCCTCGCAGCAGGCCGTGCACTTCGCCGCGCAGGGCGTCATGTCCGGCACCCAGGACCTGGTGGTCGCGGGCGGCGTGCAGAACATGAGCGCGATCCCGATCTCCGCGGCGATGCTGGTGGGCCAGCAGTACGGCTTCTCCACGCCGTTCGCCGAGTCGCCGGGCTGGCTGAAGAGGTACGGCGACCAGGAGGTCAGCCAGTTCCGCTCCGCCGAGATGATCGCGGAGAAGTGGGACATCTCGCGCGAGGACATGGAGCGCTTCGCCCTGGCGTCGCACGAGCGCGCCCGGGCCGCTATCGACGCCGGGAGGTTCCGAGCCGAGATCGCGCCGTACGTCCTCGAGGACGGCACCGTCGTCGACACCGACCAGTGCCCGCGCGACACCTCGCTCGAGAAGATGGCCGGCCTCGAGCCGCTCGCCCCGGGCGGGCGGATCACCGCCGGCGTCGCCTCGCAGATCTGCGACGGCTCGGCCGCGATCCTGGTCGCCTCCGAGCAGGCGGTGCGCGAGCACGGGCTCACGCCGCGGGCCCGGATCGTGCACCTCTCGGTCCGCGGCGACGACCCGGTGTGGATGCTGACCGGCCCGATCCCCGCGACGAAGCACGCGCTGGCGAAGGCCGGCATGACCATCGACGACATCGACGTCTTCGAGTGCAACGAGGCGTTCGCCTCCGTCGCGCTCGCGTGGATGAAGGAGATCGGCGCGCCGCACGAGAAGGTCAACGTCAACGGCGGCGGCATCGCGCTGGGTCATCCGATCGGCGCGACCGGCGCCCGGCTGATGACCACCCTGCTCAGCGAGCTGGAGCGCACGGGCGGGCGCTACGGGCTGCAGACCATGTGCGAGGGCGGTGGGCAGGCGAACGTGACGATCATCGAGCGGCTCTGACCTGAGTTAGCTGTACCTAGCCGCGGTGACGTCGGCGCCGCTCGGTCTCGAACGCCAGCCGCCGGATCCGGTCGCCGTGCACGGTCGGGTCCGCGAACGCGACGGCGACGCCGAGCCCGCCGCTCGCGAAGCGGACGTGCCGCACGACGGCGGCCGGCTGGACGAGGTCGTCGCCGTCGATGCGGACCGTCGCCTCGACCGGGCTGCCGACCGGCGGCGGCGGGGTGCGGACGGTGGCCAGCAGGCCACCCTCGCTGAGGTCGAGGACGACGCCGGGCAGCTCGGTCGGCTCCTCGGCCTCCTGCCTCTCCCAGCGGAGGAGCACCGGGACGGCCACGCGTGCGCGGAAGTACGCCCGCTGCTGGAGCCGGGTCGCCGGAGCGCTGGGGCACAACAACCAGACGTCGCCGTACGCACGGCGCGCCGGGCGCGTGGTCACCGGGCACTCCATCCGCCCGAGCGGGTACGTCCAGGCCACCGTGCCGTCGAGGTGGTGCTCGCGTGGGTCCAGGCCGGCCGGCGGCGCGACGACGAGCCGGGTCGAGCCGTCGGGCTGGGGTTCCAGATCGAGCACCTTGGTCGACACGGCCGTCGGGCCGCCGGTGGTGGGCCGCAGGGTGAGGGCGACGGGCTGCAGCACGCCGGGATGCACCTCACGTGCCGTCTGCCGCATGGTCTCCCCATCGGCCGGGAGGGGTCCGTCCTGAGTGGCACGCGAGCGCTGTCGGAGGCCGGTGCTTCGATGTGTCCATGATCGATCACCTCGGCATCAACTGCGCCGACCTCGAAGCGTCCAAGTCCTTCTACGACTCCGTCCTCGCCCCGCTCGGCTATGCGCGGGTCATGGATTTCGGTGTGGCCTGCGGCTACGGCGTCGAGGGCGACCCCGCGTTCTGGCTGAGCACCTACGACGACATGCCGGAGGCCCAGCGCGAGGTCCACGTCGCGTTCAAGGCCGCCGACGTCGCCGCCATTCACGCCTTCCACGACGCCGCGGTCGCCGCCGGCGCCGAGGTGCTGCACGCGCCGCGTCCGTTCCCGGAGTACCACCCCGGGTACTACGGCGTCTTCGTCCGCGATCTCGACGGCAACAACGTCGAGGCGGTCACCCACGGCTACGTCGCCGAGGGCTGACGGCAGGTCCCGCGCGCGGCCGTTCGAGCAGCCCTCAGATCAGCACTGTGGAGAACCGGGGTGTTCGAACGGGTGTTCGGGTAGAATCGGGGCATGATCTCGGACCTCGCGGACGCCACGGCGGAGCAGTTGCTCCATGCGGCGCAGGTCGGGGTCCGGGATGGTCGGCTCCTTGAGGTCCGCAAGCTGGAGCTGGTGTTGGCCTGGGCCGACCTGCATGCCGGGGATCCCCAGGCCGAGCCAGGTGCGGTCCCGGTCCGGTGCGGCGGCCCCCGTCTGGTCACCCTCGGCGGTGAGGGGACTCCGCAGGTCGCGGACCTCGCATTGGTCGAGATGGCGATCGCGCGCCACGAGGGCGTGCTGGCCACCCGCAACGCGCTGGCCGACGCCCTCGATCTGCGTCACCGCCTCCCGGCGGTGTGGGCCGGAGTCCGGGCCGGTCGCTGTGAGGTGTGGGTGGTGCGCCGGGTCGCCCGGATGTCGCGCAGGCTCGACCGCGACCGGGCCTCGGTCGTCGACACGGCGGTCGCGGCCACGTTGGACGAAGCACCCGCACGGATCGTCGCGGTCGCCGAGGCCAAGGTCATCGAAGCCGACCCCGCCGCCCATGCCGCACGGGTCAAGACCAACCGGGACACTAAGGGCGTCTGGTACCCCCAGCCCCGCCCGGGCTCGCAGGTCGACGAGGACGACAACACCGGCAACGACACCGCAGGTGTCGCCGCGGTGTTCGCTCGTATCGACGAGGCCGATGCTCTCGCTCATGCCCGGATGGTCGAGGACCTCGCGGTCGCGCTGGCCGCGCACGCTCCCGACGTACCCGAAGGCGACGAGTCGCCCGGCATGGATCACTGGCGGGCCGAGGCGTTCGCGATGCTCGCCGACCCCGCCGCGGTCCTGGCGTTCCTCCGCGCCGTCGAGGACGCATCGACCGAGGAGGGCGAGCGGCCCGACGCCTCGGCGCAGCATGCGGCGGCCGCGGAGATCGTCATCCATCTCGGCCACGACAGTGAGGGCGACCTCGGTCCGGTGGCCCGAGTCGAGCGGCTCGGTCCGCGACTGCTCGACCAGGTCCGCGACCTGCTCGCCCGCCACGCGACGGTGACGATCACCCCGGTCGTCGACCTCCATGCGGGTCGCTCGGTCAACGGCTACGAGCACCCCACCGACGTCAGACGGCGCACCGAGCTGCGTGCCCTGGGCGACAGGTTCCCCCACGCCACCGGACTCTTCACCCGACACGGTCGCCCACCCGACCACGACCACACCGTGCCCTACGACAGCCATGGTCCGCCCGGCCAGACCGGCGACCACAACGACACCCCGCTGGCACGCCATCACCATCGGGCCAAGACCCACCTCGGCTACTCGGTGTTCCAGCTCGGGCCGGACCGGTGGGTCTGGGGCACGCCCCACGGCCTGTACCGGCTCGTCACCGGCACCGGCACGACCGCTCTCACTCAGACCGAATACCACCTGCTCGCCGAGCAGGCGGTCGTGCTCGGAGCGGCCTACGCCGCCTGACGGCCGCGGGACGACTGCGCCTCAGAGCACGGTCCACCAGATCCCGACGATGCCCGGCACCAATCCGAGCAGCAGCCAGGGAGACTTCCAGGAGCGGCCGTTGATCGCCAGTGTCGCCGCGATGCCGCCGACCATGAACGCGGCGGCGATCAGGTTGAGCCCGACCCGGGCGTCGGTCCGGTCGTCGGCCACGTGGTCGGCCGCGATGACGAAGCCGACCGACAGGTGCAGGATCGTGGTGATGACCAGCACCGAGATGACTCGGCGTTGCACCCGCTGGAGCCGCTCGATGTCCTTCGGGTCCGGTGCCTTGCGGGGAGCGTTCGGATCCATCAGGTGACGCCGCCGCGAGGTCCCTGCGTTGCCGGGGCCGGCGGGCGAGGTCTCGTTCACGCAGCCAGGATATCCAGTGGAACCGTCGCCTCCCGCACCGCATGCTGCTCCTATGGAGATCCATCCGTTCGGCCCTGACGACACTGCGGCCCTCGCCGCCTGGACCGACCTGGTCAACGCGATCGGCGCGTTCGACGCCCCCTGGGAGCGGCCGATGACCACCGCGATCGCCGAGGCCCGGTGGCGCCACGGCTGGGACGGTGAGCCCGGCACGCCGTTCCTCGCCCGTGTGGGGGAGGAGGTCGTCGGCTGGGCCGCGATCTCGACCAGCGAGTACGACAATCTGCACCTGGCCTGGCTCGAGCTGGGTGTCCACCCCGACCACCGGCGCCAGGGCCACGGTTCCGTCCTGCTCGCCCGGCTCGAGGCCGAGGCCCGGAGCGCGGGCCGGACCAGCATCGCGGTCGACGCGTGGGAGTCCGAGGCCGCCGACGGCTTCGCCAAGGCGCACGGCCTGGACCGCAAGTCCGCCGAGATCAACCGCCGCCAGGTCGTCGCCGAGATCGACTGGCCGGCCCTGGACGGTCGCTACGACGAGGCGCTGCCCCATGCGGCCGGGTACGTCCTGGAGCGCCTCCTCGGCCCGACGCCCGATGACGGCCTCGAGGCGCTCGCCGAGATGGCGTCCGCCATCAACGACGCACCGACCGATGACCTCGACTACGAGGACGAGGTGTTCAGTGGTGAGCGGATGCGGGCCTACGAGACCGCGGTCGAGGCGCACGGCGACCGGCTCTACCGGGTCGTCGCCCGCCATGTCGCGACCGGGGAGCTCGCTGCCCAGACCGTCGTCGCCGTCTCCCGGGCCGAGCCGACGTGGGGTGACCAGCACGACACGTCCGTCACGCGCGCGCACCGCGGCCACCGCCTCGGTCTGCTGCTCAAGACCGACATGCTGCGCTGGCTGCGCGACGCCGAGCCGGCGCTGGCGACCATCGACACCTGGAACGCCGAGTCCAACGACAGGATGATCGAGGTGAACGAGGTGCTCGCCTACCGGGTCATGGGCCGGGCGTGGGCCTACCAGCGGTCCCTGTGAGTCGTCAGGAGTAGCGGTGGCTCTTGGCGGCGTGTCCCCGCTCGCGGGTGCAGGTGCGGCCGCTCATGTTGCGGTGGCCGCACAGGCCGTCGTCGGCGCTGTCGGCGTCGTCAGGCTGCGCCGCGGCGGGCGTGGGCGCGGCGGGCGCCGCCTTGGCCGCCTTCTTCGCCCGCTTCGGGGGCGCCGCGCTGCCGCCGGCCCGCTTCTGGGCCTCGGCGTACCGGGCTTCGCGCATCGCGCGGACTGCGTCCATCTTGCTCATCGGCGGCTCACCTGACCGACCCTAGGGGAGTGGTCCGACAGTTCCTGCAGGTGGGGCTAGGCTCGGCGCTTCCGACGACCTCAGGGGTGCACATGGTGGCGAGCCGATCCGCTCGCGAGCGCAAGGCGGCCGCACAGGCCGGCCCGCTGGCCCGGGTCCGGATCGAGGTCGGAGCGCAGGAGCAGTTCGTCTACAAGATCAACTGCACCGAGTGCATCGCGAAGGGTCACCGACCCTGGTCGGCCTACCGCCCGGGCGCCGACAACGGGTTCATGGCCGCGATGGACCGTTGGGTCTTCCATCTCAGGGAGAAGCACCCGTCGAGCGACGCGCCCTGTCTGGAGTTCCTGGCGGCCGCCGAGCAGCGGCTGCACGAGCGGCGCACCCAGCAGGACACGGCGAGGACGCGACCGGACTGACCGGCCGCGTCCGCGACCACCCGATCAGACCAGGTACGACGACGCGCGCTTCAGCTCGTCGGCCGCCTGGACGACGATCCGCTCGATCAGCTCCTCGCACGACGGCAGGTCGTCGATCACGCCGACGACCTGTCCGCTGGCGAGGACGCCGGCCGACGTGTCGCCCTCGACCAGGCCCGCCCGCAGCATGGTCGGCGTGTTGGCGGCGAGGGCCATCTGGCCGAGGGTGCGGCCCTGCGCCTTCTTCATCGCGCGGCCGTCCTTGAGCAGGGCGGACCACGACATCCCGGACGACCGCTTGAACTCCAGCGTGCGGCGCATCGTCGGGCCGAGTCGGCGCACGGCCGAGGTCTCTTCGAGCGATGCGACGAGGTCGGTGCGGAGCATCCGGTGGGGCATGCCGTCGACCTTGGTTGTGACCACCGTGTCGGCCAGCCCCTTCGACAGGTAGAGCTCCTTGACGGCGTCCGGGACGGCGGAGTCGCGGGTCAGCAGGAAGCGGGTGCCCATGCCGACCCCGGCGGCGCCGTACGACAGGGCCGCGGCGAGGCCGCGCCCGTCGTAGAAGCCGCCCGCAGCGATGACCGGGATGTCGACGGCGTCCAGCACGGTCGGCAGCAGCAGCGTCGTCGGGACGGCGCCGGTATGGCCGCCGCCCTCGCCGCCCTGGATCATCACGGCGTCGGCGCCCCACGAGGCGACCTTGACCGCGTGCTTGGCCGCGCCGATCGAGGGCATCACGACGATGTCGTGGTCCTTGAGCTTGGCGATCAGCTCCGGCTTGGGCGCCAGCGCGAAGGAGGCGACCTTCACCCCGTGGTCGATGAGGAGCTGGCAGCGGTCGCCCGCGTCGGCGGCGTCGGCGCGGAGGTTGACGCCGAACGGCTGGTCGGTGCGGCCCTTGACCTCGATGATGGCCTGCTCCAGCTCGGCGAAGGTCATCGTCGCGGACGCCAGGATGCCGAGACCGCCGGCGTTCGCGGTGCCGGAGACCAGGCGGGGGCCCGACACCCAGCCCATCCCGGTCTGCACGACGGGATGCGGGACCCCGACCAGGTCGGTGAACGGGGTCCGGAGCTGCTGCTCACGCATCCGGGACCTCCTTGAACCGCAGGCCCTTCGGGTCGATCATCTCGCGGATGAGGAGCAGCTCCTCGGTGGTCGGCTCGCGGGTGGTCGGGACATCGGCGGGCGCGTCGAGCGCGAACCCGGTCGCCTCGACCACCTCGGCCACGCTCACCCCCGGGTGCACCGAGACCAGGCGCACCGTGTCGCCGGCGCCGCCCAGGTCGAAGACCGCGAGGTTGCTGACGATGCGGTGGATGTCGTTGAACCGTGCCGCGCCGGGGCCGGCCGCCGCGGCCCGCGACGGGCCGACGCCGGAGACGATGTCGACCTGCTCGACGAAGACACGGGTCGAGTGCTTGGGCACCCAGTACGACGTCCGGTTGTTCACCGTGTTGCCCGGAGCGCCGCGCGAGCCGAGCAGCTGGCGCTTGGGCCGGGCGAAGTCGCCGATGGCGGAGATGTTCTGGTTGCCGTGTCGGTCGACCTGGGTGGCGCCCATCATCACGTGCCGCTTGCCGTAGGCGACGACGTCGAAGACCCGACGGAACGGGATCCAGCCCTCGACCACGTCCTTGCCGCCCAGCGGTGGGGTGCCGCCGAGGAAGACGGACTCGCCGTCGCTGATCACCAGGTCGGGGTTCGAGGTCAGCTTCGCCAGCCGGACGCCGAGCGTCGGCAGCAGGCCCATCGGGCTGGCGAAGATCTCGCCGTCCTCGCTGAAGGCGTCGGCGATCGCGGCGGCGCAGACGTCGGCACGTGTGAACTCGGTGTCACTCATCGAGCGTTCTGCGCTCGCTGCGCTCGCGCCACTCCCGCGCTCGCGGCCAGCGCCGCTGAGCTCGTTCCTCGCTCCGTCGCTGCCGCTCACTTGGTCGTCTCCTCGGTGAAGGCCTGGACGGCGGCCTGGTACGACGCCTCGTCGCCGGCCAGGAAGCGGTCGTGGAACGCCTGCCAGTCCTCGTCGGAGCCGGACGCGGCCGCGGCGTACGCGCGCTGGAACCTCTCGTCGCGCTCGTAGTCGGGCGTGCAGGTGCTGAAGTGGGCGCCGTTCGGCGTCTCCACGACGCCGGTCACCATCATCCGGCTCAGCAGCAGCCGCTGGACGGGCGTGTCGACGGTCAGGCCGGCGGTGTCGACGACCTGCTCGACGCTGACATAGGTCCTGTCGGCGGCCATCGCGAAGAGGTCGTCGAAGTACGGGTCGGGCCCGAGGTAGGACGCGTTGCCGTGCGGGTCGGCGCGGTTGAGGTGGACCAGCGCGGCGTCGAGCCGCAGCGCCGGGACGGCGACGAGCTCCTCGTGACCGTGACCCTCGTCGTACGGGCTGGTGACGGTCGTGATCCAGGGGTTGTTGACCAGGACGTCGGAGCCCAGGCCCGCGCGCATGGGCAGGAACGGCAGCCGCTCGGCTGCGGCCTTGAGTCCGGTCTGGAACATGCCCTCGTCGAGCTCGACGATCTCGGGGATCGCTAGCCCCGATTCGGGGGCGGCCTGGCGGGCGCGCTGGAAGTTCGGCTCGAGGGGGACCGAGTCGAGGGACACGAACGCGTAGACCAGCCGGCGGATCTTGCCCGCCCGGGCGAGGAGGCCGACGTCGGCGCCGCCCCAGCTGACGATGGTCAGGTCGGTGAGGTCGGAGTTGTAGAGCGCGCGGACCAGGGCCATCGGCTTGCGCCGCGGGCCCCAGCCGCCGATGCCGATCGTCATCCCGCTCTCCAGGCTGCCGATCACCTCGTCGATGCTCATCCGCTTGTCGCGCGGCTTGCGGCTCACTGGGCAGCCCCCTTGCTCTTGTCGGTACCGGCGAAGTCATCGCGCAGCTCGTCGCTGACGCCCATCAGGTTGAGCTCGAAGGTGAAGCCCTGCTCCCAGCGGTAGGACTTGTTGACGTCGACCGGGTCGATCCCGTTGAGCGCCTCCTTGGCCGCGCGGATGACCCGGGTGTCCTTGGCGGCGATCTCGCCGGCGACCTTCAGGGCGGCGTCGTCGAGCCGGTCGCGGGGGACCACCTCGAGGACGGAGCCGAACTGGACCAGGTCCTTGGCGGGGATGGTGCGCGCGGTGAAGTAGAGGGTGCGCATCATGTGCTGCGGGACCAGCCGCGCCATGTGCGTCGCGGCGCCGAGCGCGCCCTGGTTGACCTCGGGGACGCCGAAGTAGGCGTCCTCGCTCGCCACGATGACGTCGGCGTTGCCGACCAGGCCGACGCCGCCGCCGACGCAGAAGCCGTTGACGGCCGCCACCACGGGGACCGCGCATTGGTAGACGGCCTTGAAGGCGGCGAAGCAGCCCTTGTTGGCGCCGAGGAGGGCGTCGAAGCCCGTCGTGTGCTGCATCTCCTTGATGTCGACACCGGCGTTGAAGCCCTTGCCCTCCGCGCGCAGGACCACGACCTTGGTGTCGAGATCGGCGCCCGCCTCGTCGAGGGCGGCGGCCACGTCGTACCACCCCTGCACGGTGAGGGCGTTGACCGGGGGAGCGTTCATCGTGACGACGCGGATGCCGTCCGGCCGCAGCACGCTGGTGACTGTCATGGCGCCACCATACCAAGCACTTGCTTGGTAGCATACGTCCCGTCCCGCGCCCGCGTGGACACCCGACGTCGTAGAGGAGACCGAAGTGAGCAGGTTGCTGGAGGGGCGGGTCGCCATCGTGACCGGTGCCGGGCGAGGCATCGGACGCGCCCACGCCCTGGAGCTCGCGCGGCACGGCGCCCGGGTCGTCGTCAACGACTTCGGCGTGTCCCTCGCCGGCGAGGACACCACCGAGACGCCGGCCCATGAGGTCGTCGCCGAGATCGAGGCGATGGGCGGCGAGGCCGTCGTCAACGGCGCCGACGTCGCGGACTTCGCCGCCGCCGAGGCCATGGTGCGCCAGGCGATCGACGTGTACGGCGGCCTCGACATCCTCGTCAACAACGCCGGCTTCGTCCGCGACCGGATGCTCGTCAACACGAGCGAGGAGGAGTGGGACTCCGTCGTCCGCGTCCACCTGAAGGGCCACTTCGCGCCCCTGCGGCACGCCGGCGCCTACTGGCGCGCCGAGGCCAAGGAGGGGCGCCAGCGCGCGGCCCGGGTCATCAACACCTCCTCGGGCGCCGGCCTGCAGGGCTCGATCGGCCAGGCGACGTACTCCGCGGCCAAGGCGGGCATCGCCGGCCTGACCCTCGTCGCCGCCGCCGAGATGGGTCGGTACGGCGTCACCGTGAACGCGATCGCGCCCGTGGCCCGGACCCGGATGACCGAGGGTGCCTTCGACACCTCGGCCATGGCCCTGCCCGAGGACAACTCGCCGATCGTGGCCTGGCTGGCCTCCGAGGAGGCCGGGGACGTCACCGGCCGGGTCGTGGAGATCGACGGGTCGGTCATCACGGTCGAGAACGGCTGGGCCCATGGCGCCTCCCGCGACAACGGCACCCGCTGGGAGGCCGACCGGGTCGGCCCCGCCCTCCGTGAGCTGCTCGCCGCGGGACCGGCCCCCGAGCCGGTCTACGGCACCTCCTGAGCGACTCCACGGAGGCCGATTCGGGAAGCCCGGGCGGCTGCGGTAGTGTTCCGTTCGCTCCGGCGGTGATGCCGAACGGGGCTTCGGGCTGTAGCGCAGCTTGGTAGCGCACCTGACTGGGGGTCAGGGGGTCGCAGGTTCAAATCCTGTCAGCCCGACAGAAAAGCCCAGGCGAGAGTAGGTCTCCTCGCCTGGGCTTCGTCGCGTCCGGGCTCATTCACCGCCCGGCGTCGCCCGCCGGCGGCCGGGCGGCGATGCTGCTGGCGATCAGATCGGTGAGTGCCTCGACCGCGTCGTCGGCGGTGATGGCGCCCCGATTGAGCTCGGCGCCCAGGGTCTCCGCGGCACCGAGGACGGCGACGCAGCGCAGCCGCAGCGCGACGGCGGTGAGATGCGAGTACGGCAGCAGGGTGGTGGCCATCCAGTCGCGGTAGCTGTCCAGCATGGCCAGCTGGATCGCGAGGACTTCGGGGTTCCCTTTGAGGGCCGCTGAGATCGCGTCGAACTCGGGCATGTCGGTGGCGCAGGCGAAGTAGGCGGCGCTCAGCACGCGAGCGAGCTCCGTCCTGTCCGGTGCTGCCGCGAGGGCGGCCTGTTCGGCGGTGCGTCGGAGCTTCTCGTCGAGTCGCCGGTAGAGGGCGAGGAGCAGCTCGGGTCGGGTGCCGAAGTGGTCGTAGACGATCGGCCTGCTCACTCCTGCGGCCTCGGCGAGGGTGACGAGGGTGAGGCGGTCGGCGCCGTGGTTGCGCACCATCGCCAAGGCGGTGTCGAGCAGCTGCTCGCGCCGCGCCGCCCTGGACATCCGAGCAGCCTTCTCTCCCGCCATGGGGACACAATAGCTACATTGAGTAGGTTACAAAATGTAGTGAAACCTGCGGAGAGGATCTCAACGATGCGACCATCCATCTTGATTCTTGGCGGCTCCGGCCAGGCCGGGTCCGACACGGCCGCTCTGTTGCGGCGCTGGCATCCGACGGTGCCGCTGACGATCGCGGGCCGCGATCTTGATCGCGCGCAGCGTGTGGCCGGCGAGGTCGGCGGGGCGACGGCGGTCACGATCGACCTGCGCCGCCGCGACCTCGGGCTGCCCGACGATGCTGTCTACTCGGCGGTGGTCGCGGCCTTGTGGGACGACCGGCTCAACGGCCTCAGGTACGCACAGGACCGCGGCCTGCCGTACCTGAGCATTTCGAGCGGTCTGCTCGACATCGGGCCCGAGGTCGTCGCCGGCGCCCAACGGGCGAGCGCCGCACCGATCCTGGTGGCGAGCCATTTCTGCGCTGGGATCGCCACGCTCGCGGCACTGGACGTCGCCGGCGACCTCGACCGCATCGACAGCATCCGGCTCGGGCTGATCCTGGACGAGACCGACACCGGCGGACCGGCCGGGACCGCCGATCTCGAGCGCTGGTCGGCGGTGACCGCGGCGGGCCTGGTGCGCCACGACGGCGTCTTCACCTGGCTGAGCGCCGACACCACGCAGGTCGACGTCCGTGCCGTCGACGGCGCCCAGATGGCGGGGCACAGCATCCCCATCCTCGACGTGCCGAGTCTGGCGCTGGCGACCGGAGCTCCTGATGTCCGGGTGGACCTCGCCGTCGGTGAGTCATCGAGCCGTCGGCGCGGCAAGGCCGCCTCGATCGAGATCCGCATCGACATGACCGGAACCGACGCGACCGGAACGTCACGACGCCTGAGCCGCTACCTGATCCATCCCCACGGCCAACGACCCCTCACCGCCGTCGGCATCGCCCTCGGCGTCGAGCGCCTGGCCGGCCTCCGCGGAGACCCCGTGAGGCCAGGCATCCACACCCCCGAGTCGTTGATCGACCCCGGCTACGCCGCGCAGCGGCTGAGCGAGATCGGCGCCGTCCTCGCTGACGCGCCACCCGACAGCGCAGGCCCGGGAGGGGAGAGCGCCGGGCAGGCACTCGATCCGTGGCAGGAGGTGCTTGCTCGCTGGGATCTCTCGGCCGACGGGGCACCGTTGGCCACGCCCGGCAGCGACCTGCTCCCCGTGCGGTGGAACGGCCGGCCTGCGATGCTCAAGCGCGCGAACACCCCCGAGGAGCGAGCCGGGGCCGCCGTGCTGCGGTGGTGGGGCGGCGACGGGGCCGCGGAGGTGTTCACGCACGAGGGCGACACCGTCCTCATGGAGCGGGCGACCGGCGACGGCGATCTCATGGCCATGGCCCTGGGAGGCCGCGACGACGAGGCCACCCGGATCCTGTGCGACACCGTCGCACACCTGCACCGGAACCGCCCTGGCGCGCCCGCGACCGACCTGGTCCCCCTCCGGGAGTGGTTCGCCTCCCTCGCGGCGGTCCGCGAGGACGGCCCGCGGTATGCACGATCGTGGGAGGCGGCCGAGGCGCTGCTCGCAGACCCGCGCGACGAGGTGGTGCTGCACGGCGACGTGCATCACGACAACGTCCTCGACTTCGGCGCTCGGAGCTGGCTGGCGATCGACCCGAAATGCGTCACGGGCGAGCGCGGCTACGACTACGCCAACCTGCTGACCAACCCCGATCTGCCGACCGCGGCGGAGCCCGCCCGCTTCGCCCGCCAGCTCGACGTGATCGTCACGGCGTCCGGTCTGCCGCGTGAGCGCCTGCTGCGGTGGGTGGTCGCCTTCGCCGGCCTCTCCGCCGCCTGGTTCGACGAGGACGGCGACTCCGGGCGGCGGGACCGTGACTTCGCCGTCGCCGATCTCGCCGCCGCGCACCTGTCGGACGCGGCAGGGCGTGCGGTTCGTGCGCTATCCTGATGGTGCACGAGATGCATGGAAGGGGGCGGCGATGACGACCGTGGACGACCTCATCAGGAGTGACCGGACCATCCGGGCGAGCGCCAGTGCCCTGGGCTTCGCGCTCGCGTCGGTGGAGACCTATGCCGAGCCCGCCCTGGCCCGGGCGGTCCAGGCCGAGCAGAACCTGTACGACCGCCTGGCCGAGGAGTTCGGGATGCTGACCCCCGGCGAGGCGGGCCAGCGACTCGGCTCGCGCTCCCGGGCACCGCGCAATCTCGCGGCCCAGGCACGCAAGGCGGGGCGGCTGCTGGCGATCAAGCGCGGCAGCCACGTCCTCTACCCGGGGTTCCAGTTCGGGGAGGACGGGCAGCCGCTGCCGGTCATCGCGGCCCTGGTCGAGCTCGCCAGGCGCCACGAGCGGTCCGAGACGGGCATCGTGCAGTGGCTGTGCGGGCCGACCACCTACCTCGACGGGAGGCGTCCGGTCGATCTGGTCCGGTCCACCCCGGACGAGGTGCTCGCGCTCGCCGAGAGGGCGTGGGGCGTCGAGTGGTGACACCGGCGCCGCCGGACGTGTTCGACCCCGCCGTCGCCCGCGTCGAGGCGGGTGAGCGGCTGTACCGCGTGCACAGCAACACCCGCGGCGCGCTCGAGTTCAACCCCGGCGTGGGATCGCCGACCCGGTTCGCCTTCTTCGAGGACGAGGCCGGGGGCACCGTGCCGGTGCTCTACGCCGCGGCCGCGCAGGACGGAGCGGTGGCCGAGACGCTGCTCCACGACGTCCCGATCGGCGGCGGCCTGCTCGGGTACGACGACTATGCGTCGAAGGTCATGAGCCGGATCGTGGTGTCCCGGCGGCTGAGGCTGGCCATGCTGCACGGACTGGGGCTGCGCCGGCTCCGGGTCACCGCGGACCAGGTCACGTCGTCCCCGGCGTCCAGGTACGCCGGCACCGTGGCCTGGGCGAGGGCGGCGCACGAGGCGGGTCTCGACGGTCTCGTCTGGATGTCGCGTCAGTGCAACGATGCCCGGGCCTACGTGTTCTTCGGCGACCGCTGCGGAGACGCGTTCGCGGTCGATGACGGGTTCGGCCGGACCTTCGCCACCGGCGTCGACCTCCTGTGGCTCATCGAGCTGTGCGCGCCGCTGCGGGTCGACGTCCTGCCCCCGCCGTCGTCATGACCTGGGAGGTCATGGGCACCGTGACCCCGGCTGCCTAGGCTGCGGACATGACCGTGTTGGTGGAGAGCCCCCAGGTGGGGCCGATGCTCCGTTCGTGGCGGGAGCGCCGCCGGTTCAGCCAGCAGGAGCTGTCGAACCGGTCGACCGTGTCCACCCGGCACCTCAGCCGGGTCGAGACCGGGCGGGCGCACCCGACGCCGGACATGATCCTGCACCTCGCCGAGAACCTGGAGGTCCCGCTGCGCGAGCGCAACCGGCTGCTGCTGGCGGCGGGCTACGCCCCCCGCTACTCCGAGCACGCCCTGGACGACGGCTCGCTCGCGGTGGTCATGGAGGGCCTGCGCCGGCTGCTCGACGCGCACCTGCCGTACCCCGCCCTGCTGCTCGACGACTACTGGGACGTCGTCGACGCCAATGCCGCGATCGCACCCTTCCTTTCCGGCTGCTCGCCGGAGCTGCTGGAGCCGCCGATCAACGTCGTCCGGCTGTGCCTGCGCGACGACGGACTGGCCAGCCGGGTCGGCAACCTCGACCTGTGGGCCGGCCACCTCTACCACCGCGCCGTCGGCCGGGCCGAGCGCACGCACGACCCGCGCCACCACGCACTGGTGGCCGAGATCGTGGAGCTCTCAGGCGGCGTACCCCGGCTGGACCCGGTCACGACCGGCCCGGTGCTCACCCTGGAGCTGCGGTACGACGACCGGGTGCTGCGGATGTTCAGCACTGCCGCGCAGCTGACGACGGCGACCGACGCCGCCCTGGAAGGGCTGGCGCTGGAGACCTTCCTGCCGGCGGACGAGGAGACCCGCGCGTTCTTCACGAGCTGAGCACAACCACTAGGTTCGACCCGTGCAGACCACCCAGATCCGCCTCGCCGCCCGCCCCGTGGGCGAGCCGGCCGACAGCGACTTCGCCTTCGTCACCGAGGACCTGCCCGCGCTCGCCGAGGGCCAGGTGCTGCTCCGCACCGTCTACCTCTCCCTCGACCCGTACATGCGTGGGCGGATGGGCGAGGCCCGGTCGTACGCCGAGCCGGTGCCGCTCGGCGGTGTCATGGTCGGCCAGACGGTGTGCGAGGTGGTGGAGAGCCGGTCCGAGCGGCGCGCCGTCGGCGACCTCGTGCTCGCCTTCACGGGCTGGCAGACGCATGCCGTCGCCGACGCCCGGCACACCCGCCGGCTGGACCCGGCCGAGGCGCCCGTCTCGACCGCGCTGGGCGTGCTGGGGATGCCCGGGTTCACGGCGTACGCGGGTCTCCTGGAGATCGGGCGCCCGCAACCGGGGGAGACCGTGGTCGTGGCGGCCGCGACCGGGCCGGTCGGCTCGGCCGTCGGGCAGATCGCCCAGCTCAAGGGCGCACGCTCGGTCGGTATCGCGGGCGGTCCGGAGAAGGTCCGGGCCCTGACCGAGGACTTCGGCTTCGACGTCGCACTCGACCATCGCTCGCCGTCCTTCCGCGACGACCTGGCGGCGGCGACGCCGGACGGGATCGATGTCTACTTCGAGAACGTCGGCGGCGCCGTCGCCGAGGCCGTGAACCGCCGCCTCAACCTGTACGCGCGGATCCCGGTCTGCGGGCTGGTCGCCGACTACAACGCGACCGAGGACCCGACCGGCCCGGACCGCCTGCCGGCGTACCTGCGACGAGTGCTGACCCGAAGCCTGACGGTGCGCGGCTTCATCCAGAGCGAGTTCGAGCCGACCCTCACCGAGCCCTTCCGGCGCGACATGGCGGCGTGGGTGCGCGAGGGCCGGGTGCGCTACCGCGAGGACGTGGTCGAGGGCCTCGAGAGCGTGCCGGAGGCCTTCCGTGGCCTGCTCGTCGGCCGCAACTTCGGCAAGCTCCTGGTCCGGGTGGGCGACGACCCGACCCGATGAGCCTTGCGATAGGTGTTACCAGCGGTAGCATCTAGGCATGGGTGGCATCGGTGTGGACCAGACGGACTACCAGGACCTGTTGCGGACGCTGTCCGAGGCTTCGGTCGAGCACCACTTCGACGCGTTCCTCGACATCGCGTGGGACGACCCGGCGTACGCCATCGACCCGCAGGATCCGCGCTGGATCCTCCCGGACGTCGATCCGCTCGGGCGCACCGAGTGGTACCGCTCGCTGCCGGTGGAGCGGCAGATCGAGGTCGGCTTCTACCGCCAGACCAATGTGGTCAAGGTGGGCCTGCAGTTCGAGCAGGTGCTGATCGCCGGCCTGATGATGTACTGCCTCGACCTGCCCAACGGCCGCGCCGAGTTCCGGTACTCCACGCACGAGGCGACCGAGGAGTGCCACCACACCCAGATGTTCCAGGAGTTCGTGAACCGGACCGGCCTGGACGTCCCCGGCGCGCACAGCCTGTTCCGCGCCCTCGGCCCGTTCCTGCCCCTGGCCGCCAAGCGCCTGCCCTTCATCTTCTTCATCGGCGTGTTGGGCGGCGAGGAGCCGATCGACTACGTGCAGAAGGTGATGCTCCGGTCCGGTGCTCCGATGCATCCCCTGCTGGAGCGGATCAGCCAGATCCACGTCGCCGAGGAGGCGCGGCACATCGGCTTCGCGCACCAGTTCCTCGAGCACCGCGCGCCTGGCCTCAATGTCGTCCAGCGCGGCGTCGCCTCCGTGCTCATGCCGGTCCTGATGCGCGTGCTGTGTGACGCGATCGCCGTACCCGGACCGAGGGCCGTGCGCGACATGGGCATCCCCCGGGAGGTCGTGCGCGAGGTCTGGTGGGGGAGTCCGGAGTCGCGGAAGTTCCTGCGCGACATGTTCGGTGACGTGCGGATGCTGGCCGAGGAGACCGGCCTGATGAACCCGGTGTCGCGGCGGATCTGGCGCGCACTCGGCATCGCGGGGCGTCCCAACCGGTTCCGCAGCGAGCCGGTGCCGGCGGCGGACTGAGAACAGCGAGGCGGCCGCGGTGGCCCATGCTCAGTTCGAGTCGATCCACCCGTTCACGGTCATCCGGTATCGGGGCATCGCACGGCACGTCGTGATCCCGACGGCGTCGGCGCTCGTCGCCCAGCGCGAGTGGTACTTCGCCGCCCTCGACGCCTACCGGGCCGGCCGTCCCCGGGACGGCTGCCGCGCGCCTCGTCGACGACCTTGTGGCCGAGCCGATCTTCACGACCGAGGAGGTCGAGCGGCCGGGCCCGGCGGGACCGGCCTTGACGGCAGGGGCCGGGTCGATTCAGTCCGAGCCTTCGTCGGTGAGGCTGCGCCGCATGTCGACCACCCACTGCTTGGAGGCGACGTGCGAGGCGCGCAGCGCGTCGCCGGGCCAGTCGTCGGGCAATAGCGCCGCAGGCAGCACCGGGTCGGTCAGCAGGTGCCGTCCCGAGGTGGCGCACGCGGTGAACCGGAGCACCGGGTCGTCGGTGTCGGTCGTGGCGAGCAGCTGGCGGGCGGTCGCCGCCCAGGCGTCGAGGTCCCAGAGGCGGGCGGCCAGTGCGGCGGGCTCGGTGTCCGGCGCCGCGCCGGTGAACCGGTCGCAGACCGCGCCGACGGCGTCGGGCCAGGTCAGGTGGAGGTTGGCCGGGCGGGTCCACACGCCCTCGCGGAGCTCGGCGAGGCGGAGTGCGGACAGGTTCGCGCGCAGGTCGGCCCGGTCGCCGGCGGTACGTCCGGCGGTCGTCACGGCGACCAGGATCCAGGAGCCGTCCCAGTCCCGGAGCGAGGGGTGCGTCGCCTCCTCCTGGCGGCGTTGCCGTCCAGCGAGGCGCTCGGAGAGCCGGTACCCACCCTCCTCGTCCCGGACGACGTCGCCGGCGGTGGCCATCCGCGACAGTGCGACCCGCACCGTGGCCTCGGCGAAGCCCACCGCGGAGGCGGCCGCCACGAGCTCGCGCGTCGTGAGCCGGGGGACCTCCGCACCCAGGAGCAGGGTGAGCAGGGCCGAGCGAGTCGAGACGGGCTTGAGGTCGAGGGCTGCCATGGCGACAGCGATGTTACAGAAGCCGGACGGTTGCGGCGCATCTGTTGTGACCTGCTTCTAACGCTCTTGGCACGGTTGTAGCCGTTGTGTAACGGTGCCGCCATGACTGAGAAGCGACTTGCGGGGCGGACCCTGATGATGTCCGGCGGCAGCCGGGGGATCGGGCTGGCGATCGGGCTGGCGGCGGCGCGGGAGGGCGCCAACGTCGTACTGCTGGCGAAGACCGACATCCCGGACCCGCGGCTGCCCGGCACGGTGCACACCGCTGCCGCGGAGATCGAGGCCGTGGGCGGGCAGGCGCTGGCCGTCGTCGGCGACGTGCGCGACGAGACGTCCGTGACGGACGCCGTCGCCCGTGCGGTCGAGCGCTTCGGCGGGATCGACATCTGCCTCAACAACGCCTCGGCGATCGCCCTCGACGGCACCGAGGCGCTGCCGGTGAAGCGCTTCGACCTGATGACCCAGATCCAGCTGCGCGGCACCTATCTGCTCACCCGTGCCTGTCTGCCTCACCTGCGCGCGGGCGACAACCCTCACATCCTCTCACTCAGCCCGCCGCTCAACCTGTCGCCGGAGTGGCTGGGCAAGCACCCGGCGTACACGCTGGCGAAGTACGGCATGTCGCTGCTGACCCTCGGCTGGGCGGCGGAGTACGCCGAGGCGGGAGTCGCGGCCAACTGCCTGTGGCCGGAGACGCTGATCGCCACCTCCGCCGTGCAGAACCTCCTCGGCGGCGACACGGCCATGCAGCGGGCACGAACGCCGGAGATCATGGCCGACGCCGCGATGGCGATCCTCGCCCGGCCGTCACGCTCCTTCACGGGCAACGCCGTCCTCGACGTGGATGTGCTCCGCGAGGCCGGCGTCACCGACCTGTCGTCGTACGGCGGCACGGGCGAGCTGGAGTACGACATCTTCGTGGACGCGCCTCAGTAGGAGAGCGCGAGCCGCAGCCGGGTGTGGCGTCGCACGAAGATGCTCGGCGCCCACACCGCGGCGCTCGGCTCGCCCTCGTCGAGCCGGAAGGAGGACGTGCGGACCAGCAGTGCCCGCAGCGCGGCGCTCGCCTCCATCCGGGCCAAGGCCGAACCGACGCAGAAGTGCGCGCCGCGGCCGAATGCGAGGTGCTGGCGGATCCCGGGCCGCGTGAGGTCCAGCTCGTCGGGCCGCTCGAAGCGGGCCGGGTCACGGTTCGCCGCGCCCCACATCAGCAGCAGGCTGCTCCCCGCGGGGAGGGACACGTCGCCCAGCACGGTGTCGGCCGCCACCTGTCGATAGTGGCCACGGAACGGCGACTCCAGACGGAGGCACTCGTCGAGGAGCGGATCCAGCAGCTCCGGCTCGGTGCGGACCCGGTCCTGCAGCGCGGCGTCGGTCGCGAGGCGGCGAGCAGCCGTGGCGACCAACCCGGCCGTGGACTCGCCGCCTGCGCCCACCAGCTGGAGCAGGATCAGGACCGCCGTGTTGGCCTCGAGATCACCGGCCAGGCAGGCGTGGGCCAGCTCGCCCATCAGGTCGTCGCCGGGCCGCGCGAGCGCCGCCTCGAAGCGCCGGGCAAGGTGATCGTGCAGCTCGAGGGACGCGCTCACCGTCGCGTCGAGCCGATCGTCGTCGACCCAGCCGCCGAGCATCTCGGTGCTGTCATAGGCCCAGTGCAACAGCGCCGGCACGTCCGCGGCGGGGAGTCCGAGCAGGTCGGCGACCAGTGCGATCGGGAGCCGGTCGGCCATGTCGCGGGCCCAGTCGGCGATCCCGTCCGTGAACCATCCATCCCAGAGCCGGTCGACGTGCTGGGCGACCGTCGACTCCAGCGCCCGGATCCGGCGACCGATCGTGCCCATCACGGCGGTGCGGTGCGTCGGGTGCACCGGGTCGTCCGCGGTGGCCAGCACCTGCTCGACGGTGCCGCCGCCGTCCATCGCGAGCTCGGCCGCGGTGCCGTCCGCGCGTCGGAGCAGGACCGTGCGCAGGTGGGAGGAGTACGTCGCCGGGTCCGCGAGCGCTTCTCGGACCAGGTCCCACGAGGTCACCAGGTGGACCCCCGTGCCGGCGACCCGGTGCACCGGCGCATTCCTGCGCAGCCGGGCGAGCGCCGGGTACGGATCGTCGATGAGGGTCGGGTCGAAGACGTCGAACATGGGCGCCAGCGTCGAGCGCCCGGCCCGCGTGGTCAACCGGCGCGGACAGGTCGGGCATCCGCCAGCGTCCTGGTGTCTCATCGCAGGCGTGAATCTGGCGGGACTCTGTCTCAGCGCGGGACACTCTGCACATGGGTGACGACTGGCTCGTCGGCGGCCGCCGCCGGGAGGTCGCCGTGCGACGGATCCATCGCGCGGCGCGCGAGCTCTTCCTCGAACGCGGCATCGACCGGACCACCGCGGACGCGGTGGCGCGCCGGGCCGGCTGTTCCCGAGCCACCTTCTACCGGCTCGTGGGGAGCCGGGCCGCGCTCGTCGACGCCCTGCTGACCGCCGGGGCGGCCGGCGTGGTCGCCCGCGTCGAGGAGGCCACCGCCGGCCTGACCGGTGCCGCCCGGGCGACCGAGGCCATCGTCGCCGCCGCCGAGGCGATCCGGGCCGACCGGGTCGTCGCGGCGTGGCTGCGGGACCGTGGCAGCCTCGACGACGTCCTCGGCGGCCCGGACGGGGTCACGGCTCTCGCGAGCTCGCTCACCGGTGCCGTCCGCGCCGAGGGGCGCGACGGCGAGTGGATCGTCCGCTCGGTGCTGTCACTGGTGGCGATGCCGGGCGGCGATCCGGTGGCCGAGCGTGAGCTGGTGGCGGCGTACGTCGTCGCGCCACTGGGACTCGGCGGACTCAGCGGGAGTTGAGGGCCCGCTCGGTGCCGAGGCTGGCCCGGGCCGCGGCGCGGGTGCCGGCATCGCGGGAGCCCGGGGCGGCGTGGCCGGCCTGGGCGGCGCCCTTCCAGGTGCCGCGGATGCCGTGGTCGCGCTGCATCCGGCCGAAGTAGTCGACGACCTCGACCTCCCGGGCCCGGAGCGCGAGCTCGGTGGAGGTGGGGCCCTCGGGCACAGGGACGTCGGCGGCGATCGCCGCGGCCCGGGTCTCGGCGCGGGCGGCCGCGAGCCGCTCGCCGATGTGGTCGGCCCAGGCCTCGTAGAACGCTGCCCGGGCGGTCGAGCCGTGCACCGGTCGGACCTCCCAGCGGCGGCGCCGAGCGTTCCACACCTCGCGCTGGTCGGCCTTGTGGGCGCCCGAGCGCAGGTGCGCGTCGCCGTCGGCCACCATCTGGGTGACCAGTGTGGCGTAGAGCGCCTGCACGACCGCGATGTCGGAGGGGAAGCCGTAGAGCGTCACCCGGGTGTTGCTGGTGTAGATCGCCACCCGCACCTCGTTGGCCCGCGCGATCTCCAGCATCAGGCGCACGTAGCGCGCCAGGGACCGCTTGCCGGACTCGCCGATCAGCACCGTCTCCCAGGTCGGCTCCTCACGGCTCTCCTCGGCTCCGGCGGTGGCCCGGGCGACGGCGAGTGCGATCTGATGGCGGGTGGCCAGCGACTGCGCCTTGGCGAAGAACGCCTCACGCTCGGCCTGGTTGGCGGTGCGCTCGGCCTGGCGCAGCAGGCGCCCGATCCGCAGCAGCGTGCGGTCCTCGCCGTCGACGCCGGTGTCGAGGCCGTGCAGCCGGTAGGCCGTGTGGAGCAGGTCGGCCTGGACCGGCCGACCGACGTCCTCGAGCAGCCGGAGGAAGGTCGTGCGGAAGGCCGCGCCGTGTCCCTCGGCCCCGGCCAGATGGTGCGCGACCTCGTGGAGGACGACCGCCGCCCGCAGGGACCAGTCGCCGCCGACCTCCCGGGGCGGGATCGCCACGACGCCGCGCGCCGGCAGCTCGTCGTACTCGTAGTGGGCGCGGGTGTGGCCCCGCCGCGCACGGACCACGAGCGGCACGCCGGCGAGGTCGAGGCCGGTGCCGTCGTCGTACCTGCTGCCGGTGGCGACGAGGTGGGCCAGCACCCGGTCGACGAACTCCTGGACGTGAGCGGGATCGGTGAACCGGGGCTCGGTCTCAGGCTCGAACGCCTGCAGGTCGGGACCGACCTGGACCCGCAGCGCCCGGCCGGGGGTGCGGGACGCCTCGTCGAGCCAGCCGGCGAAGAGGTCCTCGGCGGCGTAGACCTCGCGGGTGTCGGGCATGCCCCCAGCCTGTCAGGCCGCTCCGACGGTTCCCTCCTGGAGCCGGCCCTGAAGCCGGTCGCGCAGCGCGACGAGCTCGGCGACGGCCTCGACGAAGCGCACCGTGCTGTCGCCGACCCCGTTGTCGTCGAAGTAGTGGTGGCGCATCGCGGCGCGGGCGATCCGGTGCTCGTCGTGGTCGAGCCGCGCGGTGAGCAGCGCGGTGAGACCCGCGAGGCCGTCGGTGTCGACGACGTCGGCGCAGCGACTCACCGGGACCTCGCGGCGCAGCCGCTCGGCGTCGCGGTGCCGGTCGGTGATGAGCAGCGGCTTGTCGGTCTGCAGGTAGAGCCAGTCCAGGCCCACCGAGGAGACGTCGGTGACCATCGCGTCGCAGCCGGCGAAGACGGCGAGGATGTCGCCCTGCCAGATCGCGGCATGTCCCGCCGCCGGCTCGCGCTCGGCAGCCCGCTCGACCAGGTCGAGGATCGCCTGGTGCGCCTCGCGGATCGCCGTCGTCTGGCTCGTGGTCACCTTCGGGTGCGGCTTGTAGACCAGGCGGACGTCGGGCACCGCGAGGATGGAGCGCGCGATCTCGACACCGAGGACGTCGACGGAGGTGTAGTCGTTGTAGTCCGCGTCGCCCTCCCAGGTCGGGGCATAGAGGACCGTACGGCGCTCGCTGGTCGGCAGCAGGGGAGCGGGATGGAGGTCCAGCTGCGGGCGCCCGATCCGGACCAGCCGGGACTCGTCGAACTCCATGAGCGCCGCGCGGTGGCGCTGCACGGCGGCCTCGCCGGCGACGAAGACCCGGTCGTAGGCCTTCGCGTTGTTGGACACCATCGACTGCTTGTCGCTCTCGCCGTGGTTGATGTGCACGTGCAGCATCCGGCCGTCGAGCAGCGAGTTGAAGTTGAGCATCGAGTTGTTGCAGTAGACGACGACCTTCGCGTCGAGGTCGTCGTACGCCGCGGCGAGATCGGCGAAGCCGGGAGCGAGGAGCACCGGCAGCGACGTGCGCTCCGTGACGATCGCGTGGGTCTCCGGGTCGCGGGTCAGGACCGCGACGGGATGGCTGTCATCGAGCCTCTCCAGCACGGGGAGCCACTGGAGGAGCTGGTAGACCCGGGTGGGGTCGTCGGCGAAATAGGCGATGACGGGCTTCTGCACTCCCGGATTTTACGGCTCCGCGAGGGAGCCGGACGAACCGACGGAGCCCCACGGAGGTTGCAGTTGGATAACCTCGCCCGGTGCTCGATCTCCGGCGACCGCTGCGCCGCCTCCTGAACCGTTCCGTCCACGCCGCCTGGCGCTGGGCCGAGCACCGGGGAGATGTGTCGCCGGGCACCGCCCTGGCCGACGAGTTCGGCTCGTTCGGGCCGGGGGCGTGCCTGGCCTTCCCCCTGTCGGCGGTCGTCAACGCCTCGGCGATCCACGTCGGCCGGGACACCCTGATCGGGAAGTACGCCACCCTCTCGGTCGGCTACGGCCCGACCCAGGCGGTCCTGCCCGAGCGCGGCCTGCGGATCGGCGAGCGCTGCGTGCTCGGCGCCCGGGTGTGCATCACCGCCCACGAGTCGATCGAGATCGGCGACGACGTGTGGTTCGGCCAGGACGTCTTCGTCTCGGACGCCAGCCACGGCTACGAGGACCCCGACGTCCCGATCGGTCGCCAGTTCGGAGCGCACCGGCCGGTGCGGATCGGCGCCGGCTCCTGGATCGGCCACGGCGCGATGATCCTGCCGGGCACCACCATCGGCCGCCAGGTCGTGGTCGCCGCCGGCTCGGTGGTGCGCGGCGACGTCCCCGACCACGCCGTGGTCGGCGGCGTGCCCGCGCGGCTGCTCCGGCGCCTGGACGCCGGCGGGAGCTGGGCCCGCGCGAGCGACGCGGCGTCCGGGTCGGCGGCCAGGTAGTGTGGTCGCTCCCGAGCTGATCGACTGGTACCGAACCGTGGGCAGGAGCCGCAGAACCTGATGACCGCCTGGCTACTGCTGGGGCTCGCCATCCTCCTGGTGCTCGCGTGCGGCCTGTTCGTCGCGGCCGAGTTCGCCTTCGTCACCGTCGACCGCGGCCAGGTCGACCGCGCCGCCGCGAGCGGCGACGTCGCCGCCGTGGGTGTGCAGAAGGCGCTCCGCTCGCTCTCGACCCAGCTCTCGGGGGCCCAGGTCGGGATCACGATCACCAACCTCGCCATCGGCTTCCTCGCCGAGCCCGCGATCGCCGAGCTGCTGCGCGACCCCCTGGCGCAGGCCGGCGTGGCCGACAGCGCCGTGCGCCCGGTGGGCGTCGCGCTCGGGCTGACGCTGAGCACCCTGCTGACCATGTTGATCGGCGAGCTGGTGCCCAAGAACGTCGCGATCGCGCTGCCCCTGACCACCGCCCGGCTCACCCAGCGCCCGATGCGGGCCTTCACCGCGGTGTGCCGCGGGCCGATCCGGCTCCTCAACGGCAGCGCCAACGCGATCGTGCGCCGGCTCGGCGTGGAGCCCCAGGAGGAGCTCCGCTCCGCGCGCAGCTCAACCGAGTTGGCCTCCCTCATCCAGCACTCCGCCGACGAGGGCACCCTCGACGCCGAGACCGCCGAGCTGATGGAGCGCTCCGTCGAGTTCGGCACCCGCACCGCCGGCGAGATCATGACGCCCCGGGTCCGGACCCGCTCGCTGGAGGCCAACGACCGCGCCAGCGCCGTGATCGCCCTGGCCCGGGAGTCCGGCAACTCCCGCTTCCCGGTCCTCGACGACGCCGATGCCGTCGTGGGCACGGTCCACGTCAAGAACGCCGTGGCGCTGCCGCTGCACGAACGTGCCACGACCCGGGTCAAGCACCTGATGGCCAAGCCGATCCTGGTGCCCGATTCGCTGCGCCTCGACCCCCTGCTCGCGCTGCTGCGGGCCGACGGCTTCCAGATGGCGATCGTCCTCGACGAGTACGGCGACCACGCGGGGATCGTCACGCTCGAGGACGTCATCGAGGAGATCGTCGGAGACATCGCCGACGAGCACGACCGGCTGGGCCACCGCGGCCGGCTGCGCCGCGACGGCACATGGTCGCTCTCCGGCCTGCTGCGCCCCGACGAGGTCGAGGACCTCACCGAGGTCGAGCTCCCCGAGAGCGAGGACTACGACACCGTCGCGGGCCTGGTCCTCAAGCTGCTGGGCCGGATCCCGCAGACCGGAGACGCGGTCGTCGTGCCCCTGCCGGCGGCGGGGGAGGACGACGACGAGCCGCCGCGGCGCGCGGTCCTGACGGTCGACCACATGGACGGACGGCGGATCGACCGGATCTCGATGCGGGTCGAGGAGGTCGGGACCGATGGGTGACCTCGGCGGTGTCCTGCTCGCGGTGGTCCTGCTGGCCGCCAACGCCTTCTTCGTCGGCGCCGAGTTCGCACTCATCTCGGCACGGCGCAGCCAGATCGAGCCGCGCGCCCAGGCCGGATCGCGGATGGCCCGGATCACGCTGTCCGCGATGGAGCGGGTCTCGGAGATGATGGCCGGCGCCCAGCTCGGCATCACGATCTGCTCGCTCGGCCTCGGCGCGGTCGGCGAGCCCGCGCTCGCCCACCTCATCGAGCCCCTGTTCCACGAGCTCGGGGTGCCCGAGGCGTGGCTGCACCCGGTCGCCTTCGTGATCGCGATGACCATCGTGGTCTTCCTGCACGTCGTGCTGGGCGAGATGGTGCCCAAGAACATCGCCATCGCCGGACCGGACCGCGCCGCCCTGATCCTCGGTCCGCCGATGCTCGGCATCGTCACCGTGCTCCGCCCGATCATCGCGGGCATCAACGCGATCGCCAACGGCATCCTGCGTCTGCTGCGGATCGAGCCGAAGGACGAGGTCGGCAGCACCTACACCCGGGAGGAGGTGGCCGCGCTCGTCGAGGAGTCGCACGGCGAGGGCCTGCTCGCCGCCGGCGAGTACGACCGGCTCTCCTTCGCGCTCGGCTTCACCGAGAAGACGGTCGGCGAGGTGATGATGCGCCCCGACACGCTCGCGACCGTGGTCCGAGGGTCCACCGGGGCCGACGTCGAGGCGCTGTGCGCTGCCACGGGGTTCAGCCGGTTCCCGGTCGTCTCCGCGGGGGAGGACGCCGAACTTCTCGGCTATCTCCACATCAAGGACGTCCTCGAGCCCGTCGAGGAGCGCCGCCAGCGACCGGTCGCCGACCGGTGGATCCGCCCGTTCGCGACCGTGACCCGCGACGCGCTCCTGCACGACGCGCTCGAGGTACTGCAGCGCCGTGGCGCCCACATGGCGCGCGTCGTCGACCTCGACGGTACGACGCTCGGCGTCGCCGCCCTCGAGGACGTCATCGAGGAGTTGGTCGGCGAGATCCGCGACGCGGCCCACTCCGAGGAGTCGTCGAGCGCGTGACCCCGCCCGCGACTAGAGTGTCGTCCGTGGCTGCTCATCGGGTGCTGACGCTGCCCAACCTGATCAGCTTCCTGCGGTTGCTCGGCGTCCCGCTGTTCCTGTGGCTGGTGCTCGGCCCCGAGGCCGACGTCCTGGCCCTCGTCGTGCTCATGCTCTCGGGTGTCACCGACTTCCTCGACGGCTGGCTCGCCCGCCGCCTCGACCAGACCTCCGAGCTCGGCGAGCTGCTCGACCCGATCGCCGACCGCCTCTACATCCTCGCCGTCGTCGTCGGCCTGGCGATGCGCGACATCATCCCGTGGTGGGTCGCGCTGTGCCTACCGCTGCGCGACCTGCTGCTGTGGGGCCTGGTGCCACTGCTGCGGACCCGCGGCTACAGTGCGCTGCCGGTCCACTTCCTCGGCAAGGCCGCCACCTTCAACCTGCTCTACGCCTTCCCGCTCCTGTTGCTCGGCGACGGCGACGGCACGGTCGCCACCCTGGCCCAGGTGTTCGGCTGGGCGTTCGCGCTGTGGGGGATCGGCCTGTACTGGTGGGCCGGGGTGCTCTACGCCTGGCAGGTGCGCAAGCTCCTGGCCACGACGGAGCGGCGTGCCCATGCCTGACACCCTCGACCGGGCCCGGACCCCGCTGCTGACCCTGATCACGCAGGAGGCCGTCGACCGCGACTACCAGGTCGCCGCGGCCCGCGCGTCGACCGCGGGCGAGCGCGGCCCGCGACGCGGCTACCACGTGGCGGTGGTCCTCGTGGTCGGCCTGTTCGCGATGCTGGTGACGGTCGCCGCCGTGCAGACCTCCCAGAACGCCGATGTCGACGACGCCAGCCGGGCGAGCCTGATCGAACGGGTCGAGTCGCGCCGCGCGACCGTGCGCCGGTTCCAGGTGGAGCTCGCCGGGCTGCGCTCGTCCAACGCCGCCGCGGAGGACACGTTGCGCTCCCTCGGCCGCCGGTACGCCGACATCCAGGCCTCCCGCTCGCGGCTCGGCGCCCTGACCGGGTTCGAGCCAGTGACCGGGCCCGGGGTCAAGGTCACCGTCGACAACCCGTCGTACGCGGGG
The DNA here is from genome assembly GCA_029961745.1 of Nocardioides sp. L-11A. NCBI lineage: Bacteria > Bacillati > Actinomycetota > Actinomycetes > Propionibacteriales > Nocardioidaceae > Nocardioides > Nocardioides sp. L-11A. Next base: position 2,987,061 of record CP124680.1, on the reverse strand, counting down.
GCGAACGAGAAGCTGCGCGACTCCGACCTCGCGATGCTGGTCGACGGCCTGTGGGACGCGGGTGCGGAGGCGATCGCCGTCAACGGCCAGCGGCTCAACGCCCGGGGCGGGATCACCAATGTCGGTGAGGCGATCGAGGTCAACGGCGTCGGCGTCGCCCCACCCCTGACGGTGCTCGCGATCGGCGATCCGCGCACCCTCCGGTCCTACTTCGTCGAGAGCCAGGCCGGCCAGCGCTTCCTCGGCTTGACCCACCAGTACGGCTTCGAGCAGCGGATGGAGGATGTCGACGACCTGCACCTGCCTGCCGCGCCCGGTGGGCTGCGCCAGCTACGGTCGGCGGTGCACGAGCAGGACCGATCCAAGATCCGTGGAGGTGAGATGCCGTGATCGCCGTGCTCGGACTCGTCGTGGGCGTGGTCCTCGGCTTCGTGTTCCAGCCCGACGTGCCCCGCTCGGTGGAGCCCTATCTCCCGATCGCGGTCGTCGCCGCGCTGGACGCGGTCTTCGGCGCCTTGCGCGCCTATCTCGACGGGATCTTCGACGACAAGGTGTTCGTCGTGTCCTTCTTGAGCAATGTCGTGATCGCGGCGGGCATCGTCTACCTCGGTGACCGGCTGGGCGTCGGCGGCCAGCTCTCCACCGGCGTCATCGTCGTGCTCGGGATCCGGATCTTCACCAACGTGGCGGCCATCCGCAGACATGTCTTCCACGCCTGACGCCCCCGCGCCCGCCGCCGAGACGGAGCCGCCGGCCACGCCGACCGACCGCCTGCGGGCCGCGCTGCTGCGCCCGTCGCGCCGGCAGCTGGTCGCCGCGGTGCTGCTCGCGCTGCTCGGCTTCGGTGCGGTCACGCAGGTGCGGCTGACCGGCGTCGACGACGACTACACCGGTCTGCGCGAGCAGGAGCTGATCGACCTGCTCGACGGCCTGGCGGGGACCCGCCAGCGCACCGAGGCCGAGATCGACCGGCTCGAGGAGGTCGCCGGCGGGCTGCGCGACGACTCGACCAGGCGACAGACCGCGATCGACCAGGCCGAGGACGAGGTCGACAACCTCAACATCCTGGCCGGCCTGGTGCCGGTGACCGGCCCCGGGTTGCGGGTGCGGATCACCGAGGACGAGGGCCGGGTGCGGCTGGCGTCGCTGCTCGACACGATCCAGGAGCTGCGCACCGTCGGCGCCGAGGCGATCGCCGTCAACGGACGGGTGCGGGTGGTGGCCCAGACATCCTTCGCGGAGATCGACGGCGGCTTCGAGATCGACGGCGAGCGGGTCGAGGGGCCTTATGTCATCGAGGCGATCGGCGAGCCGAGCGTCCTGGCGGGCGCCATCAACTTCTCGCTCGGACCCCGCAAGCAACTCGAGGACGACGGGGCCACGGTCGATGTCGAGGAGCGGCGCACGATCGACATCGAGGCCGTCGTGCGACGCGACGAGGCTTCGTATGCGGTCCCGGATCAGGGGCAGTAGCCTTCGGCCATGACGAACCCCGCGGACCTGAAGTACACCGCCGAGCACGAGTGGCTGCGCCAGCCCGGCGAGGTCGCCGGCTCGGTGCGGATCGGCATCACCGACTACGCCCAGGACGCCCTCGGCGACATCGTCTACGTCTCGCTCCCCGAGGTCGGCGCCGCCGTCACCGCGGGCGACGCGTGCGGCGAGCTCGAGTCGACCAAGTCGGTCAGCGACGTCTACGCACCCGTCACCGGCGAGGTCGTCGCCGTCAACGAGGCGCTCGACGCCACCCCCGAGCTGGTCAACACCGACCCGTACGGCGCGGGCTGGCTCTTCGAGATCGTCCCGGCCGCGGCCCAAGACCTCGACGGACTGCTCGACGCCGCCGCCTACGAGGCCCAGCTCGACACCTGATCCGGTAGGTTCGAGACAGACTCACCGTGAGGAGCCCCTGATGCCGTTCTGCACCGCCTGTGGTCGGCAGAACCCCGATGACGCCCGCTTCTGCTCGCAGTGCGGGAACCGGTTGGTCGCGCCCGAGCCGGCGCCCCCGGTCACCGACGCCACCGCCACGATCCAGTTCGGCGGCGGCGCGGGGGTCGAGACCTCCGATCGGGCGCTGAGCCCCGTGGACGCCGCGGCGGTCGACGCCCTGCCGGTCGGCCACGCCCTGCTCGTCGTCCAGAAGGGGCCCGGCTCCGGCAGCCGCTTCCTCCTCGACGCCGACGAGGTGAGCGCCGGACGGCACCCGGAGAGCGGCATCTTCCTCGACGACGTCACGGTCTCGCGTCGGCACGCGCTGTTCCGCCGCGACGGCGACACCTTCACCGTCGAGGACGCCGGCAGCCTCAACGGCACCTACGTCAACCGGGACCGGATCGAGAAGGTCCAGCTCAAGGACAGCGACGAGGTCCAGGTCGGGAAGTACCGCCTGGTCTTCTTCGCCGGGCACGAAGGCGTCTGATGACGGCTGCCGTCTCTCGGCCGCGGGAGCCACGGCTCAACATCGGGCAGGTGCTCGACAGGTTGCGGGTGGACTTCGAGGACATCAGCATCCCCAAGATCCGGTTCCTCGAGGCCGAGGGCCTGGTCAAGCCAGAGCGCACCCCGTCGGGGTACCGCAAGTTCTCCGAGGCCGACATCGAGCGGCTGCGCTACATCCTGCGGATGCAGCGCGACCACTACCTGCCGCTCAAGGTGATCGGCGAGCATCTCGACGCCATCGACCGGGGCCTGGCCCCGCCGGAGCCTGAGCCGGTGGTGCCCACCGTGCCCACCGTCGCGCTGGGGGCCGACGGGCTGCCCGCGCCGGAGTCGTTCCGCCGTACCGACCGGTTGCGGCTCTCGCGCAAGGAGCTGGTCAAGGTGGCCGAGATCGATGAGGACCTCCTCGGGCAGCTCGAGTCCTTCGCGCTGATCACCCCGTCGGCCACCGGGCACTACGACACCGACGCGCTCGTGATCGCGCAGACGGCCCGGGAGCTGGCCGACTACGGCATCGAGCCCCGCCACCTGCGTGCCTTCCGCACCGCCGCGGACCGCGAGGTCGGACTGATCCAGCAGGTCGTCACGCCCCGCAAGGGCCGCGACGCCGCCGCGAGTGCCCGGGCGGAGGAGGCGGTCAGCGAGATCGCCGCTCTGTCCGTGCGGTTGCACGCGACGCTGGTCAAGGCCGGCCTGCGGCGGATCTGAGCCGCCGAATTCGACGCAGTAGGCTGGACGCATGCGCGAGGTCGACGTGATGGGTGTCCGGGTGGAGATGCCGTCCAACCAGCCGATCGTGCTGCTGCGAGAGGTCGGGGGCGAGCGCTACCTGCCGATCTGGATCGGGGCCGTCGAGGCCACCGCGATCGCGTTCGCCCAACAGGGAGTGGTGCCGCCGCGACCGCTGACCCACGACCTGATGCGCGACGTGCTCACGGCGACCGGCAACGAGCTGAGTGAGGTGCGGATCACCGACGTCCGCGACGGCGTCTTCTACGCGACCCTGGTCTTCGCGTCCGGGGTCGAGGTGAGCGCCCGTCCCTCGGACTCGATCGCCCTCGCCCTGCGCACCGGCACCACGATCTACTGCGCCGACGAGGTGCTCGCCGAGGCGGGCCTCGCGGCGCCCGCCGAGGAGGAGGACGAGGTCGAGGCGTTCCGCGAGTTCCTCGACCACGTCTCGCCGGAGGACTTCGGCTCCGAGGGGTGAGTCTCAGCCTCAGGGTGAGGGTTTTCGCGACACGCCCGGCCACGTCTTTGACCGGCCCGACACCCGCGCCGTACCTTGAAGGAGTCGAAGGACAGCAGTGCCGCGCAGTGCCCGGCGTCCGACCCCGTTGAGCCCTGGAGGCCCCGTGAACGAGCAGCAGCCCGAGAAGGTCGGTCAGGACGCGACCGCGGCGACGGCTGCCGCCGAGGAGCAGGGGCTGCTCTTCACCGACGACGTCTCCCCGCTGCCCAGCGATCTCGGCTACCGCGGCCCGACCGCGTGCAACGCGGCCGGCATCACCTATCGCCAGCTCGACTACTGGGCCCGCACCGGCCTGATCGAGCCCAGCGTCCGCGGCGCCAAGGGATCCGGCTCGCAGCGGCTCTACAGCTTCCGCGACATCCTGATCCTGAAGATCATCAAGCGACTCCTCGACGCCGGCATCTCGCTGCAGAACATCCGCACGGCAGTCAGCCACCTGCGCGAACGCGGCACCGACGACCTGACCCAGGTCACCCTGATGAGCGATGGCGCCTCGGTCTACGAGTGCACCAGCAACGACGAGGTCATCGACCTCCTCCAGGGCGGACAGGGCGTGTTCGGCATCGCGATCGGCGGCGTGTGGCGTGAGATCGAGGGCACCCTGGCCCAGCTGCCGAGCGAGCACGCCAACGACGCCGAGCCCGACGCGCCGGTGGCCGGCGACGAGCTCGCCGCTCGCCGCGCGGCTCGCAACGTGGGGTAGCCTGTACCCGCTGTTTGATGCTGCACGGGAGAGTCAGGCCCCGTGTCTGCGCCGAAGGGGCAATCCCTCCCCGGAACCTCTCAGGCGCCAGGACCGTGCGGAGCAGGCAACTCTGAAGGCGCGATGACGCGCCGACAGAGGGGGAGGGCTCGATTGTCTTCGATCCCTGAGGAAACCTGCCTGCTATGAGCGCATCCGTCGGCCCTGCCCCCTTCGTCCGGCGCCACATCGGCCCCGACGACACCCAGGTCGAGACCATGCTCGACCGCCTCGGCTACGCGTCCCTCGACGCCCTGATGGACGCCGCCGTGCCGAAGTCGATCCGGGCCACCGACCCGCTGGACCTCCCCGCCGGCGTCGACGAGGAGTCGGCCGCCGCCGAGCTCCGGGCCCTCGCCGGGGCCAACGTCCCCGGTGAGTCCATGATCGGCCTCGGCTACCACGCCACCCTCACCCCCGCGGTGATCCGCCGCAACGTGCTCGAGGACCCGAGCTGGTACACCGCCTACACGCCGTACCAGCCGGAGATCTCGCAGGGCCGCCTCGAGGCCCTCATCAACTTCCAGACCATGGTCGCCGACCTGGCCGGTCTGCACACCGCCGGCTCCTCCCTGCTCGACGAGGGCACCGCCGCGGCCGAGGCCGTCGCGCTGGCGCACCGCGTCAACCGCAAGGCGCAGGGCCCGTTCGTCATCGACGCCGACGCGCTGCCGCAGACCATCGACGTCGTCCGCACCCGGTGCGAGGGCCTCGGCATCGAGATCGTCGTCGCCGACCTCGCGGGCGGGCTGCCCGCGGGCCCGGTCGCCGGCGTGCTGGTCCAGTACCCCGGCGCGTCCGGCCGGGTCGCCGACATCAAGCCGGTCATCGACGCCGTGCACGAGCACGGCGGACTGGCCGTCGTCGCCGCCGACCTGCTCGCCCTGACCCTGCTGGAGGCGCCCGGCACCCTCGGCGCCGACGTCGTCGTCGGCTCGGCCCAGCGCTTCGGCGTCCCGCTGTTCTACGGCGGGCCGCACGCCGGCTTCATGGCGGTGCGCGAGGGCCTGGAGCGCCAGCTCCCGGGCCGGCTCGTCGGCGTCTCGGTGGACGCCGAGGGTTGCCCGGCGTACCGCCTCGCGCTGCAGACCCGCGAGCAGCACATCCGCCGCGACAAGGCGACCTCGAACATCTGCACCGCCCAGGTGCTGCTCGCCGTGACCGCCGGCATGTACGCCGTCTACCACGGCCCCCAGGGGCTCAAGGGCATCGCGACCCAGGTCAACGCGACCGCCTCGCTGCTCGCCGACCGGCTGCGCGGCGCGGGCGTGAGCGTCGTCCACGACGCCTTCTTCGACACCGTCCTCACCGAGGTGCCCGGCCGGGCGGCCGAGGTCGTCGCCGCCGCGCGCGAGCGTGAGGTCCACCTGCGCCTGGTCGATGCCGACCACGTCGCGATCAGCGTGGGGGAGACCGGCGGCAGGGCTGTCGACGCGGTGCTCGCGGCGTTCGGCGCCGAGCCGGTCGGGGACGGCGGCTGGTTCGTGGCCAGTGCGCTGCCGGGCGAGTTGGAGCGGACCACCGACTACCTGACCCACCCGGTCTTCAACACCCACCACAACGAGACCTCGATGCTGCGCTACCTCGCGCGGCTCTCGAACCGCGACTACGCCCTGGACCGCGGCATGATCCCGCTCGGCTCCTGCACCATGAAGCTCAACGCGACCACCGAGATGGAGCCGATCTCGCTTGCCGGGTTCGCCAACCTCCACCCGTTCGTGCCGGCCGCCGACGCCGACGGCTACCGGCAGCTGATCGACCAGCTCGAGGGCTGGCTCGCCGAGGTCACCGGCTACGACCGGGTGTCCATCCAGCCCAACGCCGGCGCGCAGGGCGAGTACGCCGGCATGCTCGCCATCCGCAACTACCACCGGGCCAACGGCCAGGGACAGCGCGACATCTGTCTGATCCCGTCCTCCGCGCACGGCACCAACCCGGCCTCGGCCGTCATGGCCGGCATGAAGGTCGTCGTGGTCAAGGCCAACGACGACGGCACCGTCGACCTCGACGACCTGCGGGCCAAGTGCGAGCAGCACTCCGAGACCCTCGCCGCGATCATGGTGACCTACCCGTCGACGCACGGCGTCTACGAGGAGACCATCACCGAGCTGTGCGACCTCGTCCACGAGCACGGCGGCCAGGTCTACATCGACGGTGCGAACTTCAACGCGCTGCTCGGCTACGCCGCGCCCGGCCGGTTCGGTGGCGACGTCTCGCACCTCAACCTGCACAAGACGTTCTGCATCCCGCACGGCGGCGGTGGCCCGGGCGTCGGCCCGGTCGCGGTGCGCGCCCACCTCGCGCCGTACCTCCCGACGCATCCGCTGCACCCCGACGCCGCCCGGCGCGAGGGCACCGGCGCGATCAGCGCGGCGCCCTTCGGGTCCGCGGGCATCCTGCCGATCTCGTGGGCCTACATCCGGATGATGGGCGGCGCCGGTCTGACCCGCGCCACCGCCGTCGCGGTGCTCTCGGCCAACTACGTCGCGGCCCGTCTGGGCGAGCACTTCCCGGTGCTCTACCGGGGCGAGTCCGGGCTGGTCGCCCACGAGTGCATCCTCGACCTGCGTGGCATCACCGCGCAGACCGGCGTCTCCGTCGACGACGTCGCGAAGCGGCTCATCGACTACGGCTTCCACGCGCCGACCATGTCCTTCCCCGTCGCCGGCACGCTCATGGTCGAGCCGACCGAGTCCGAGGACCTCGCCGAGGTGGACCGGTTCTGCGACGCGATGATCGCGATCAAGGGCGAGATCGACCGGGTGGCCGCCGGCGAGTGGGACGTCGACGCGTCGCCGCTGCACCACGCGCCGCACACCGCCCGCACCCTGGTCGGCGACTGGGACCGGGCCTACTCCCGTGAGGTCGCGGTCTTCCCCGCCGGCATCACCCCCGACAAGTACTGGCCCCCGGTCGCCCGGATCGACCAGGCCTACGGCGACCGCAACCTGGTCTGCGCCTGCCCGCCGATCGACGCCTACGCCGACTGACACCGTGGACCGACCGGCCGTGACGCCGTACGACGACGCGCTGGCGTCGCTGCAGGCCGCGGGTCGACTGCCGTCGGTCTCGGCGGCCGTGGCCCGTGGCGGCACTCCGGTCTGGCAGGGGTGCGTGAGCGTCCTCCCGGACCGCGAGGTGAGCGGCGCGACGGCGTACCGGATCGGATCGATCACCAAGACCCTGACCGCGGTGCTGGTCGTCCAACTGCGCGACGAGGGCCGGCTCGGTCTCGACGACCCGCTCGGCCGGTTCGTGCCGGAGACCGGCTACGCGTCGGTGACGCTGCGCGAGCTGCTGGCCCACACCGGGGGCCTGCAGAGCGAGCCGGCGGGAGCCTGGTGGGAGCGCGTCGACGGCAGCTCCTTCGCGGACCTGGTCGCCGCGAACGACGGCGCCGGACGCATCGCGGCGGCGGGGGAGTACTTCCACTACTCGAACCTCGGGTTCGCCCTCCTCGGCGAGGTCGTCGCGCGACTGCGGGGCGCCCCCTGGTGGGAGGTCGCGCGGACGCGGCTGCTGGGTCCGCTCGGCATGGCCGCCACGTCGTACCACCCGCCGGCCGATCACGCGCCCGGCCGCAGCGTCGACCACTTCGCGCACACCCTCAGCGCCGAGCCGCACACCGACACCGGAGCGATGGCGCCCGCCGGGCAGCTGTGGAGCACGACCGGCGACCTGCTGCGCTGGGCGGACTTCCTCGCCACCGGCCACCCCGACGTCCTGGCCGCGACGAGCCTGGCCGAGATGGCCCTCCCGGCCCGGCCCGGGACGGCCGACGACGCCTACGGCCTCGGCCTGCGGCTGCTCGGCGTCGGGGGACGCACCCTGGTCGGCCATACCGGGTCGATGCCCGGCTTCCAGGCGTCGCTCTTCGTCGACCCGGTGAGCCGCGACGCCGTCGTCGCGCTCGCGGACGCCACGACCGGGCTGGGCGCCGAGGAGGTGCCGGGCCGGTTCCTCGACGCCGGCCCCGGCCCCGGCGAGGGCGCCCGGGCCGGAGTCCCGGCGTGGCGGCCGTCGGCGCGGCCGCTCCCGGGCCGGGTCGCGGAGGTCCTGGGTGTGTGGTTCTGGGGCAACACGGCCCTCGGCATCGAGTGGGTCCACGGCGAGCTGAGGGTCCGGGACCTGCGCAGCGGCGAGCTCGAGGATCGGTTCGCCCCGGAGGGCGACGGCTTCGTCGGCGTCGACGGCTACCACCGCGGCGAGATCCTCCACCTGCGCCGGCGCCCCGACGGGACCCTCGGCCACCTGGAGTGCGCGACCTTCGTCTGGACCCGCGCGCCCTACGACCCGCACGCTCCGATCCCCGGGGGCGTTGCCGAGCCGCTGTGAGCGGCGGGGCATGATGCTGCCGTGAACGAGAACGCGTTCCAGTTCGCCTGGTTCCAGCAGTCCGCCGCCGGATTCGACCCGCTGCCGCTCGCGCAGAGCCTGTGGCGCGACGACCAGATGCACGGCGTCGCCGTCAGCGGACTGCTCGCCCGCGCGCTCGAGCAGGCCGTGGGCGAGGCCGGGCGCACCGGCCTGGTGCCCGCCCGCTACCACGTCGACCTGTTCCGGCCGGCCCGGATGATCACGACGACCGCCTCCGCGCGGATCGTGCGCGAAGGCACGCGCCTCGTGCTGCTGGACGCCGTCGTCGAGCAGGAGGGGGTGGTCGTCGCCCGGGCCGGAGCGACCTTCCTGGCGCCGTCGGCGAACGCGCCGGGCGAGGTCTGGGCGGCGCCGGCGGAGCGGCCCGTCCCGCCACCGGCCGACCTCCTCCCGGCTCCGAGCGAGCACCACGTGCCGATCTTCGCCAGCACCGCCGGCTGGTCCGACAACTTCGGCGACCACCAGAACGCCGGACGGCACCAGACCTGGCAGACCGCCATCCCGATCGTCGCCGGTGAGGAGTGCACGCCCTTCCAGGCGGTGGCCTCGATCGCCGACGCCACCAGCATGGTCACCAACTGGGGTGCGCGCGGTGTCGAGCACATCAACACCGACATCGACCTGGCACTGTGCCGGCTCCCGGACAGCACCCGGCTCGGCCTGCGCGCCGCCGACCACCTCGCCGCCGACGGGATCGCCGTCGGCACGGCGGAGGTCTTCGACGGCAGCGGAAGCCTGGGCACCGCCACCGTCACCTCCCTCGCCAACACCCGGCGTACCGTCGATCTCTCGGGCGGGGTGGAGCCCCGCGGCGCGGTCTGAGGGCGCGGTGGTTGTTGCGGTTTGGTCCCAAACCGCAACATTTCGGGGCAATTCCATGCGGTTTGTGCCCAAACGCGGTGGGTCTGTGAGGGCAAGACTGCCGTCTGGGTGGTGCCGGTGACGATCGTCGGCGTCGAGGAGGAGCCGGCTCGTCGCCAGGATGCCGAGCGCGGTGGTCGTTGCGGTTTGGTCCCAAACCGCAGCAATTCGGGGCAATTCCCTGCGGTTTGTGCCCAATCCCGAGACCAGTGACAGCCCGCCGTCGATTCACCCGTCATGAACACGACCGGCCGCACCCCAGCAGGGGCGGACCGCATTGCCCGGCCCGGGGCTCAGTCCGCCGGGGCTCAGCCTGCTCGGGTGTCGTCCACGATCTCCGCGTCGACCGGGAGGTCGAAGTCGAAGGTGAGCTCGTCGCGGTCGAGGTCGGCGAGCGCGCCGAACTCGCTGGAGGCGAGCGCCTTGGGTGCCTCCTCGATCTCCTTGGGCACGGGGATGTCGGCGACCGGGTCGGCGGCGTTGAGCTTGCGGGCGGCGGGCAGGACCGAGCGCTCGAGGGAGCCGGTGAAGGCGTTGTAGTCCTTGACGCTGCGCTGCAGCGAGCGGCCGAGCTTGTCGACGTGCTCGGAGAGCTTGAGGATCCGGCGGTAGAGGACCTGACCGAGCTCGAAGAGGACCTGGGCGTCCTCGGTGAGGGCCTCCTGCTTCCAGGTGAAGGCGACGGTCTTGAGCATGCTCCAGAGGTTCGTCGGGGTCGCCAGGACGATGCCGTTGCCGAAGGCGTGCTCCATCAGCGACGGGTCGACCTCGAGGGCGGCGTTGAGGAGCTGCTCGTTGGGGATGAACGCGACGGTGAACTCCGGGCTGACCGCGAGGCCGGTCCAGTACCCCTTGCGGGCGAGGGTGTCGACGTGGCCGCGGACCTTGCGGGCGTGATCGTCGAGCAGTCGCTGCCGGGTCTCGGGCTCGAGGCCCTCGCGCTGGGCGTCCATGAACGCGTTGTAGGGCACCTTGGCGTCGATCGCCATCTGCTTGCCGCCGGGGAGGTTGATGACCATGTCGGGCCGGCGGCTGCCGGAGTCGGCCTCGACGGAGTGCTGCAGCTCGAAGTCGACCCGGTTGAGCAGTCCCGCGGTCTCGACCAGCGTGCGCAGCTGGGTCTCGCCCCATGCACCCCGGACGGCGTTGTTCTTGAGCACCGAGGCGAGGGTGTCGGCGGCCTTGCGGGAGTCCTCGACCGAGCGCTGGGTGTGCTTGATCTGGGTCGCCAGCTCGGTGTGCTGCTGGACGCGGGCCTTCTCGAGGTCGTCGACCTTGCGCTGCATGGCGCGCAGGTGCTCGACGACCGGGGTGAGCGTCTTGAGCACCTGGGTCTGGCCGGTCTCGCCGCGCTCCCGCTCCTGCTGGGCCTGGCGCTGCTGCTCGACGAGGGTGCGGTAGCGGGCCCGGGCGTCGTCGACGGCGTCGCGCAGCTCCTCGACCGTCGCGAGCGCGCCGGTCAGCTCGGCCTGCACGGCGGCGCGGGCGGCGGCCTCCTCGGCACGGACCGCGCCGGCGCGGGACTCGCCCTGCAGCTGGACCCGCTGCACCTCGTGACGCAGCTCGGCGAGCGCGGTCTCGTGCTCGGCGCGCAGCCCAGCCAGGACCGCCTCGTGGCGGGCGGCGACGACCTCGGGGGCCTCCTCCGGCGCGACCTCGGGGGTGGCGGGGAGGGTGGCCTGGCGCACCAGCCAGCCGGCCCCTGCACCGAGCAGGAGACCGACGAGGAGGGCGAGGAGGAGGGCCATGGGAGCAGTCAAACAGGAGGGCCCGACAGAACGTCGCGGGGCGCGCCGATTCAGGCGTACCGGACGGTCCGGTCGTCCTTGGTCCAGCCGTAGAGCGCCAGTCCGCCGGCCTCGGCCAGTCGGACGGACAGTCCCGTGGGGGCGCCGACGGCGACGAGGACGCCGACGCCGCTGGCGACGGCCTTCTGCACCAGCTCGAAGCCGGCGCGGCCGCTCACGACCAGCGCCGCGGCCGCCGACGGCGCGCCGGCGAGGAGCCGGGCGCCGACGACCTTGTCGACGGCGTTGTGCCGCCCGACGTCCTCCCGGACGGCGAGCAGGGTGCCGTCGTCGGCGAACAGGCCCGCCGCGTGGGCGCCGCCGGTGCGGTCGAACAGCTCCTGCCGGGGCCGCATCCGGCCGGGCAGGCGGCGGACCAGGTCGGGGGAGGGGAGTGGCCCGGCCCACGGTGCCGTCGCCCGCCGGGCCAGCACCTCGGCGACCTCGTCGGAGCCGCACACCCCGCAGGCGGCCGAGCCGGCGCTGAGCGCGTCGAGTTGTCTCGGCACCCGGGCGGGTACGGCGTCCAGGGTCACGGTCACGACGTTGAACTTCTGCTCCGGGCGCAGCTCCACGTCGGTGCAGTAGGCGACGCCGGTGGCCCGGCCGAGGCCCTCGTGGTGCACCCACCCGGCAGCCAGCTCGAAGTCGTGACCCGGCGTGCGCAGGGTCGTCCAGACCCGCCGGGCCGGGGCGCCCGGCCAGGCCAGCCGGATCTCCAGCGGCTCCTCGGTCAGCACCCGGTCCTCGTGCCGGCGGACGTCGTCGCCGCGATGCTCCTCGACCCGAAGGCGGGTCGTGGGACCCGGACGGCGCGCCTTCACCCCGGTCACAGCACGGCCCGCCGCCGGCGCAGCTCGTCGAGGCGATCGGCCAGCCGGCGTCGTACGGCGCCGGGGAGGTCCTGCCCGAGCGCGGCCTCGGCGGCGGCCTCGGTGGCGTCGTCGAGATGGGTGATCGGGAAGTAGGCCTCGACGACGTCGCCCTGCACCCAGCCCTGGTGGGCCCCGATGATCGCGGCGAGCTGGTCGAAGTAGGCCACGGCGAAGGGAGCCGTGATCTCGCGCTGGGCGGCCTGCCACATCCCGGTGCCGGCGGCCTTGACCTCGTAGTTCGGCACGGAGACCTCGCCGGTGGCGCGGACCCAGGCGAACTCCTTGCCTGCGGCCGTCGGGAGCGAGGACACCGCGCGGGCGTGGTAGACCGTCGTGGCGCCGGTGCGCTCGGCCTCGAGCGCGGCGTCGAGCGCCGCCCGGTCGGTGGCGCCGAGCTCGGCCAGGCGACGCAGTGCCTTCCAGCGCAGGTCGCTGTCGCCGGTGATGCCGCCGGGCAGGTCCTCGCCGGCGGCCCACCGCTCCAGCGCCGCGGCATCGGCGCTCGACAAGATGGTGGCCCGGAACGCCGACAGCTGCACCTCGGAACCGGCTTCCGCCCGCTCCGCCGCCGCGCGCACGGCAGCATGGAACCGCTCGGTCGAGCCGGCGGGGGCGATCGGCAGCACCGTGTCGAGCACCCACGGCAGCAGATTGCGTACGCCGTCGGCCGTGTCCTCGACCGGCGGCGCGGTCGCGAGCAGGTCGGCGACCTGAGCGGGTGCGAGCACGCCCTCGAACAGGCCCAGGCGGACGCTGTTCCACATGGTCGCGCGCAGCTGGGGGTCGCTCATCGACGGCGCGAGCGCGGGCAGCGCGGTCATGGTGACCGGGTCCGGCGGGCTCACGGCCCAGGTGGTCTCCGTGGCGTCGAGCAGGACCGGTGAGTCACCCGCGTCGAAGGACGTCGCCGGGCCGTCGACGACGAACGCCCGGGTGCTCCAGCCATCGGGCCCGTGGACGGCGATCTCGATCTCGTGCCGCCGGTCGGCCGGGTAGGCCGCCGGGGAGGTGCGCCGGACCGCCCCGGCCGCCCGGTCCAGCTCGAGCCGGTCGGCGCCCGGGGTCAGCAGCCAGTCCTTCACGAAGCCGTCGAGCGAGGTGCCGCCGGCGGCCCGCTCCCAACTCGCGAAGAGATCGTGCATGGTCGCGTTGCCGAAGCGGTGCAGTGCGAAGTGGTCGCGGACGCCGCCGAGGAACGCCTCGTCGCCGAGCCGGTGCGCGAGCTGGCCCAGCACGTTGGATCCACGCGCGTAGGAGATGCCGTCGAAGTCCTGCAGCGCGGAGAGGGCGTCGGGGGCGGCGTTCCCCGCGACGGGATGGGTGGTCGGGCGCTGGTCGGCCGTGATGCCCCAGGTCCGGCGGGCGTAGGACTGGTGCAGCCGCGCGTCGGCGTACTCGGTCGCATCAGCGATCACCCGGTAGCCCATGTACTCGGCGAAGGACTCGTTGAGCCACAGGTCGTCCCACCACGTCGGCGTGACCAGGTTCCCGAACCACTGGTGCGCCATCTCGTGGGCGATCAGGGCGGCGCGGAAGCTCCTGTCGGCCCGGGTGGTGCTGCCCTCGAAGAGCAGCGGATCGCGGATCGTCACACAGCCCGGGTTCTCCATCGCGCCGGCGTTGAACTCGGGGACGAACGCCTGGTGGTAGTCGCCGAACGGGTAGCGCACGCCGAACAGGCGATGCAGCTCGTCGAAGGACTGCCGGGTGAGCGTGAACAGCTCGTCGGCCTCGTGCTCGAGCGTCGACGCCAGGCTCTGCCGGGCGCTGAGGCCGAGCGGGATGCCGTCGTGCTCGGCGCGGAGCAGGTGGTAGGGCCCGGCGACCAGGGTGACGAAGTAGGTCGCCAGCGGGGGCGTCGGCCCCAGCTCCCAGCGCCGCGTGCCGTCGCCGGAGCCCGCCTCGCGGGCGGGGGCGTTGCCGACGACGACCCACTCCGCCGGCGCGGTGACCCGCAGCGAGTACGGCGCCTTGAGGTCGGGCTGGTCGAAGCACGCGAAGACCGAGGGCGCCGCGTCCATGAAGGACATGCCGTAGACGTAGGCGCGTCCGTCGGCCGGGTCGACCGAACGGTGCAGTCCCTCTCCGTCGTTGCGGAAGGCCATCGTCGCCTCGACGACGAGCTCGTGGTCGCCCGCACCCAGGTCGAGCGGCACCCGACCGTCGACGAGTTGGTCGGCAGCGAGCTCCTGCCCGTCGAGGCGGATCGCGTGGACGGCCCGCGGCTTCAGGTCGACGAAGGTGACCGTGCGCTCGCTGCGGAACCGGATCGTGGTGAGCGAGTGGAAGGTCTCCTCGCTCAGCGACAGATCCAGCTCGACGTCGTACGACGTCACGGCGAGCACGCTCGCCCGGTGCTCGGCCTCGGCGCGGGTCAGGCTCATCCAGTCAGCCTAGAACGGACGCCGGACGGCTGCGGATGTGGGAGGGTTCGGGCCATGCGCGCGTGGACCCAGGTGCCGCCTCAGCAGGGCAGACGGTTCGTCATCACCGGCTCCAACGGTGGCCTGGGCCTGGAGACCGCCCGCATCCTCGGCTCCCGAGGGGCGGAGGTCGTCCTGGCCTGCCGCAGCCTGGCGAAGGGCGAGGCCGCGGCGCGCACCGTCCCGGGTGTCGACAAGGGCCGGGTCGAGGTGCGCCAGGTGGACGTGAGCGACCTCGCGTCGGTGCGCGCCTTCGCCGACGGCCTGGTCGCGGACGGGCGGCCGGTCGACGTCCTGGTCAACAACGCCGGCGTGCTCGGAGTCCCGCACGCGGTGACGCCGGAGGGCGTCGAGATGCACTTCGCGACCAACTACCTCGGCCACTTCCTGCTCACCCGGCTGGTGCTGCCGGTGCTCACCGACCGGGTGGTCGTGGTGAGCTCCCGCGAGCACCGCTCGGGGCGGCTCGACCTCGATGATCTCGGCTGGCAGCGCCGCCCCTATCGGCCGTTCCAGGCCTACGGCGACTCGAAGCTCGCCGACCTGCTGTTCATGCGCGAGCTCGACCGCAGGCTGCGCGCCGAGGGGGCGACGCTGCGCGCCGTCGCCGCCCACCCCGGCGCGTCGGCGACCGGCATCACCAGCGGCTCGGGCCATCCGGTCGTGACGGCGATCGGCCACTACGGCCAGAGGCTCGTCGGCATGCCGGCCTGGCGCGGCGCGCTCTGCACCGTCTACGCGGCGACCATGGACGTGCCCGGCGGGACCTATGTCGGCCCGCACGGGCGGACCGAGCTGTGGGGCTGGCCCGCGCCGGCCAGGATGTCGCGGAAGGCCGACGACGAGCTGCTGGCGCGGGCGCTGTGGGAGCGGTCCGTCGGGCTGACCGGCGCCGTCGCCCCGGAGCGGTTCAGCCGACCGTGATGCTCTCGAAGGTCACCGGGGTGTTGGGGCGGCCACCGCCGCTCTGGGCCCAGTAGCCGTCGTTGCCGCTCGCGGTCGCCTCCTGGAGCTTCTTCACCGACGCCTCGTCGAGGTGTCCCCACACCGTGTAGTTGGGCGGGAACTGCGAGTCGCCGAAGACGATGAAGAACTGGCCGCCACCGCTGTGGGGCTGACCGGTGTTGGCCATGGCCAGGGTCCCGGCCGGGTACGTCTCGGATCCGTCGACCTCGTCGGGGATCGTGTAGCCGGGCCCGCCGGTGCCGGTCTTCGGGTCGGCGTCGGACGCCTTCGGGTCGAAGTACGGGTCGCCGCACTGCAGGAACTCGAAGCCGGGGTCGTTGCCCTGGCGGTGGCAGGACGTGTCGTCGTAGTAGCCCTGCTTCGCGAGCGAGGCGAAGGACTCGACCGTGCACGGTGCCTTGGCCGCGTCGAGGGTGATCGTGAGCTCGCCGATGGAGGTCTTCAGCACCGCAGGCACGTCGCCGGAGTACTGCGGGTCCGTGGGCGGCAGGTCGACCGGTCGCGCGGCCTCGCCGTCCTCCTCCCAGTCGCACTGACCGGCCGCGGCGTCGGCCGTGCTGTCGGTCGTCGTCGTGTCCGCGGACGGCGTCGTGGACCCACCCGTCTCCGGGTCCTCGGCGGACGACGAGTCGTCGCCGCAGGCGGACAGGGCGGCGAGCAGCAGCAGTGCCGGGACACCGGCGAGCAGGCGAGAGCGCATGGGGCGCATCGTACGCAAGGGACCTGAGCGGACGGTGCCGTTTCGGCCGACCGGCGGATGACAGACTCCGCCCATGATCCTCGAGCACGCCGTCCTGCCCGTCGTACCCGGTCGGGAGGAGGAGTTCGAGGCGGCCTTCGCGCAGGCCCGGCCGATCATCGCGGCGATGCCGGGCTTCCGCAGCCTCGCGCTGCGGCGCTCCGTCGAGACGCCGAGCCACTACCTGCTGCTCGTCGAGTGGGACACGCTGGAGGACCACACCGTCGGCTTCCGTGGCTCGCCGGACTACCAGCGGTGGCGCGCGCTACTGCACCGGTTCTACGAGCCGTTCCCGGTGGTCGAGCACTTCGTCGACGTACCCCGCGAGGGCTGACCGGCGATCCGGCGATGGCAGGGTGGAGCCATGGACGACGACGCCCTGATCATGGACCGTCAGCCGCTGCCCGCCGGGATCCCGGAGCGGCTCGCGGCCCAGCTGAGGTTCGTCGCGGAGGCCGACAAGCTCAAGACCGTGCTGCGCGCCTCGCCGCTCGCGGCCGCGGATCGCCGCGAGAACGACGCCGAGCACTCGTGGCACCTCGCGCTGATGGTGGTCCTGCTCGCTGAGTACGCCGACGAGCCGATCGACGTCGGGCACGCGGTCAAGCTCGTGGTGATCCACGATCTGGTCGAGATCTACGCGGGCGACAGTCCGGTGTTCGTGCCCGGCGCCGCCGACGACCAGGAGGAGCGTGAGTCCGCGGCGGCCGACCGGCTGTTCGGCCTGCTGCCGCTGGACCAGGCGAGTGAGCTGCGCGCCCTGTGGGACGAGTTCGAGGCGGGCGTCACGCCCGAGGCGCGGTTCGGCAAGGCGATGGACCGGCTGGAGCCGATGCTGCTGAACTGGCTCGCCGGTGGCGGCACCTGGGGCCTGCCCGGCGCCTCGGAGGCCACCGTCCGCGCCCGCGAGGCGGGGGTGGTCGCCGCGTCGACATCCCTGGGCGATGCGACCGGACTGCTCGTCGAGGAGGGCCTACGGCGGGGCTGGATCCGGCCGTGACCACGCCGGAGCGCTGGACCCGGGCGACCGTCCACCCGGACATGTGGCTCGACGCCGACGACGATCCCCGCGAGACCGACGGGCCGAGCGCGGAGGGGGAGCGGGCCACCCTGCTCGACTACCTGCGCAACCGCGGGCGAGCCTGAGCCCGGCCTGTACGGCGAGCCCGACGGAGACTTCGACGGCGCCGCGGGCAGCGAGGAGCTGGTCGCGGCAGCCCGGGCCGACCTGGCACGGGAACAGGAGGCGACCGATGCCGTCCTCGCCGCGTTCGAGGATCTGGGGGAGCTGGTCGGAGCGGAGCGGGCAGTAGCCGAGGGCGCCGCCCGGCCCGGCTAGCCTCAGCGGCGTGAGCGCGACGATCAAGGCCGCTGGGCTGGCGGCCGGGCACGGGGCGACAGCACTGTTCTCCGGACTGGACCTGGTGATCGCGCCGCGCGACATCATCGGGCTGGTCGGCCCGAACGGCGCCGGCAAGTCGACGCTGCTGCGGACCCTCGCCGGCGACCTGCGGCCCGAGGCCGGCTCGGTCGCCATCGCGCCGGCGTCGGCCACGATCGGCTACCTGCCCCAGGAGACCGAGCGCCGGGCCGGGGAGACGGTGCGGGGGTTCCTCGGACGCCGTACCGGCGTGGCAGCGGCGCAGGCCCGGTTCGACACCGCGACCGCGCGGCTCGAGGCGGGGGAGCAGGGCGCCGACGACGAGTACGCCGAGGCGCTGAAGCGCTGGCTGGCGCTGGGCGCGCCGGACCTGGACGAGCGCGCCGAGGCGATCGCCGCCGACGTCGGGCTCGCCGTGGACCTCGACCAGCCGATGACGTCGCTGTCGGGCGGTCAGGCGGCGCGGGCCGGCCTGGCCAGCCTGCTGCTCTCGCGCTATGACGTGTTCCTGCTGGACGAGCCCACGAACGACCTGGACCTCGACGGACTCGACCGGCTGGAGCGCTTCGTCGCCGATCTCGGTGTCGCCGCGGTCATCGTGAGCCACGATCGCGAGTTCCTCGCGCGCACCGTCAACCGGATCGTCGAACTGGACCTCCACCAGCGGGCGATCAACGTCTACGGCGGCGGCTACGAGGCCTGGCTCCAGGAGCGCGAGGTCGCCCGCCGTCACGCCCGCGAGGCCTATGAGGAGTACGCCGACACGGTGGCGGGCCTCCAGGCTCGGATCACCACGCAGCGCGGCTGGGCTGCCCAGGGCGTGCGCAACGCGCGGCGCAGCATCGACAAGGAGCCCGACAAGTCGGTGCGGAGGTTCCGCGCTGAGTCCAGCGAGAAGCAGGCGGCCAAGGTGCGCCAGTCCGAGCGGGCGCTGGAGCGTCTGGAGGAGGTCGCCGAGCCCCGCAAGGAGTGGGAGCTGCGGATGGAGATCGCCGCCGCCCCACGCTCCGGCGCGGTGACCGCGGTGCTCCGCGACGCCGTCGTACGCCGGGGCGGGTTCACCCTGGGGCCGGTGAGCCTGGAGATCGGCTGGGCCGAGAAGGTGACGATCACCGGGGCCAACGGGGCAGGGAAGTCCACGCTGCTCGCCGCTCTGCTGGGCCGCGCCGAGCTCGCCGCGGGGGAGTCGCACCTCGGGCCGGGCGTGGTGGTCGGCGAGGTCGACCAGGCGCGACGGCTGTTCGAGACCGATGAGCCGCTGGTCGAGGCCTTCCAGCGCCATGTGCCGGACCTCGCCCCGGAGCCGGTGCGCACGCTCCTGGCGAAGTTCGGCCTGAAGGCCGACCACGTGCTGAGGTCGGCGGCGACATTGTCGCCCGGCGAGCGGACCCGCGGCGCGCTCGCGCTGCTGCAGGCCAGGGGAGTGAACCTGCTCGTGCTCGATGAGCCCACCAACCACCTCGACCTGCCCGCGATCGAGCAGCTCGAGTCGGCGCTCACCGCCTTCCCAGGCACCCTCCTGCTGGTCACCCACGACCGCCGGATGCGCGCAGCCGTGGCGACAGACCGCGAGCTGCACGTCGACGGGGGTCGGGTCAGCGAGCGGTGATCGGCTCCGGCGATCCGTCCGCACTGAACTGCAACGCCGTGGTTGCATTACGACAGTGAATGTGCAACGCTGAGGTTGCAGTCATCGACAACCGATTTCAGAAGGAGTGCAGTCATGGTCAGGAACGACACGGAGACGGTCGAGGCGGTCAGCATCACCCGCACGGTGGAGATCGCGGCCGCCGTGCCCCAGGTGTGGGCGGCGGTCACCCGTAGTGAGCTGATCGCGTGCTGGTTCGGTGACCAGTGCGAGTTCGACGCGCGTCCCGGAGGCCAGGGGAGCTTCGGCTGGACCGAGCACGGCGTGTCGGTGCCGGTGGAGGTGATCGAGGTGGAGGAGTCGACCCGGATCAGCTTCCACTGGGCCAACGAACCGGGAGGCGATCTGTCGGAGGGGCACCGGACCACGGTGACGTTCGAGCTCGAGGAGATCGACGGCGGGACCCGGCTGACGGTGACGGAGACCGGCTTCGATCTGCTGGCGGGCGACGCTGCCTATCGCACGAAGGCCTGGGCCGGCAATGTCGAGGGGTGGCGCGACGAGCTGGCCGAGCTGGTCGCGTTCGCGCCGAGCGTCGAGCTGGCGGCGTGAGCGCGCACGGCCAGGTGCTGGCGGTGTGCGCGGCGCTCGGTGACGAGACGCGCTGGCGGATCCTGGAGCAGCTCGGCCGGGCCGACCACTCGGCCTCGGCGCTGGCCGAGATCCTGCCGCCGAGCCGTCAGGCCATCGCCAAGCACCTGGGTGCGCTGGAGGCCGTCGGCCTGGTCGAGTCGCACCGCGTCGGCCGGGAGCTGCGTTTCCGGGCGCTCGGCGCCGAGCTCAGCGCCACCGCGCGCGCACTGGAGGAGATCGGCGCGGCCTGGGACCGTCGGCTCGCTGCCATCAAGGTGGTCGCCGAGTCGCTGGGCGAGGGGGAGTGACCGAGGACCTTCCCGCTGGCAGGGCATGGCAGGGTGCGGTGGATGAGCGACAACTCCGGGGAGGCCGCCGTCGGGTCGGAGTCCGGCCTGGCGGACGACGCCTTCTCGCCCAAGTGGGCTGACGATGACCGGCCGCGCATCCCGCGGGTGGCCGGTGAACGTGAGGCGCTCGCGGCGTA
This sequence comes from Nocardioides sp. L-11A, assembly GCA_029961745.1. NCBI lineage: Bacteria > Bacillati > Actinomycetota > Actinomycetes > Propionibacteriales > Nocardioidaceae > Nocardioides > Nocardioides sp. L-11A. The sequence goes on along the minus strand of CP124680.1, from coordinate 2,966,508 downwards.
CCTGGACTACTACCGGGCGACCGTGGAGATGAAGTGTCGCGGTCTGACTCCGGAACAGGCGCGGACCAGGTCCATGCCGCCATCGACGTTGTCGCTCCACGGTCTGGTCCGCCACCTCGCCGGGTGTGAACGCTGGTGGTTCCAGCAGAACTTCGAGCGACGCGACGTGCCCTACCTCTTCTTCACGGACGACAATCCCAACCTCGACTTCGACCTGCCGACGGATGCCGACTTCGTCGCCGACCTGGAGAACTGGCGCCAGGAGTGCGCTGCCTCCCGCGAGATCCTTCGCGCCCACGAGCTCGATGACACTGCCCGTCCGCTGGATTGGCATGAAGATGTCGATCTGCGCTGGTTGGTGCTCCGCATGATCACCGAATATGCCCAGCACTGCGGACACGCCGACCTGCTGCGTGAGGGGATCGACGGGAGCATCGGGACCTGAGTGATGGTCCGTGCCGGCTAGCGCACTGTGATCTGACATAATGTCACTTATCGGCGATCACTCACCCGGGAGTTGCAGCACGCCTCCCGAAGCCCCTCGTGCGGCTCACCGGCACGTGGGCGGCCGCCGGATCACGGGTGTCAGCCGATTCGCTTGGCGGTGAACTCCTTCGTGGCGCGGCACCGGTCGGGGCCGCTGTAGCGGAAGGTCGCCTTGACCTTCTTGCCGGACGCCCGTCCGCCCAGGGTGGCGGAGTAGAGGTCGCCCCGGTCGGTGACATCGACGATGCCGGACTTCGGGAGCTTGAACGTCGGCATGTCGTACCAGTTCGTGGTGTACGTGAACGGGTTCGGGTAACCGCCGCACGTCGTCTGGGTCCGGACCCGGAAGCCGACCACCTTGTTGCCCTTGACGCGGAAGGTCACGCTCTTGTCCTTGCTGCGGTACGTCCCGGCGCGCAGCCGAGACGGCGCCTGAGCCGGCTTCACCTTCGCGTTGGCCGTCGCCCGCGCCACACCGCTGAGGACCGTGACCACCAGCTTGCTCTTGCGCTTCTTCTTGAGCTTGACGGTCAGCTTCGCGGTGCCGGTGGAGCCGGGGTAGATGTCGTACGGCACTGTCGCGCTCTTCACTTTGAGACCCTTGCCCCTCCCCTGCACGACCACCTGGCTCGCGATCCCCTGACCGGTGTTGCGAACGTCGACGTCGACCTTCGTCCAGACGCCGGGCACCAGGTTGAGCTTCGGCTTGCCGAGCAGGGTGGTCGAGTCCACCTGGAGCGCCGGCTGGGCGTGCTCGGGGACGAGAGTGCCGAACAGGTAGTCGTACCGAGTGCCCGAGCCGACCAACTCCACGGCGGCGCAGTCGTAGTCGTCGTCCAGGTACACGCCGCTCCAGTCGAGGACGTACGTCGTCGGTCCGGTGCGCTGCCACTCAACATCGGTGTCTCCGACGGTCGGCGTCGCGTACGCGGGTCCGTCGCAGCCGCCGGGGACGCTCTCGCCGACGGTGAGTCGGAGTGTCGCCTGGTCGGCGCCAGTAGTCGGCGAGCCCGCAAGCACGACTGTCGCTGTGGCGCGGTTCTGGTCGAAGACGAGGCGAACGCTGGTCTGCACCAGTTGGCGGGCGGCGTTGTCGGTGGCCGGCGGTTCGACCCTCTTCAGGATCCCGGATGCGGCGATCACCTTCTCGTCAGCGCGTGCGGCAGGTGCCGCGGCTACCGATCCGGCGAGCGCGATGCCCGCGACGGAGATCAACGAGGTGAGGAGTCGAGCACGCATGCCCATTTTCCTATCGCACGCTGCCCGTGCCTAAACCCCGATGTCGAGGAGAGTCCCTGGACGTGGTGGGGTTTGCGGGCCGAACTGCCGTGTTCGAACTCCTGGAGGCGCTCTCCGCGCGGGCATCGCTCAGCAGCGAACCTCAGACTGCTCGGTCATCACCCATTGTCCGCCGGACGGGACCATGTCGACCGTGCCGCACTTCCCGCTACTGACGTACTCGACCCACAGCTCGGCGTGGCTCGGACCCTGTTCCCTGGTGTCCACGACGACCTCGGCGTCCGTCCCGGCCGCCTTGAACAGTGCGGCGCTCAGCTCGGTGAGCTCCTCGCAGCTCGACACGCTGGCCAGGCCGCTGGTCGCCAGCTCGGCGATCATCTTCTCGACCAGGCCGGACGTCAGGTAGGTGCAGGCCCGGGCGGCGTCAGGCTTCCGGCTCGCGACCAGCCAGGCACGAAAGCTCTCCTCCGGACTCTGGGCGGCCCCGGACCGATCCGTCGTGGGCTCTGCAGAGGACTCCGCCGAGGGCGATGCTGTGGCGTCCGGGCCCGGGCCGCCATCGGCGCCGTCGCCGTCCTGGGTGTCGCCACAGGCGGCAGTGCCGACCAGCATGAAGACCGCCAGGGCTGCCTGTGTAGGGCGGCTCGTAGCTTGTGACACCCGGAACCTGGACTGTTGACGAAGGCACACCATGCCGGCTGACGCTATCGAACGCGCCCGATCGGGCGACGCGTCAGGGGGACGGTGCGATGATCGAGGTCCTCGACCAGGTGAGCCACTTTCAAAGAGCGTGCCGCCGCCGGTACCTGGTCAGGACCACGCCGTTGGAGAACACCCGGGTCTCGACCAGGTCGAGGTGCACCCGGTCGTCCAGAACCGTGAAGAACGGCGTGCCGCCGCCGACCAGGACCGGCGCGGTGGCGAGCACGTACTCGTCGATCAGTCCGGCCCGCATGGCCGTCGCGGCCAGCGTGGCGCCGGCGATGTCCATCGGGCCGCCGTCCTCGGCCTTGAGCCGGGTGATCTCGGCGACCGCGTCGCCGGTGACCAGACGGCTGTTCCAGTCCACCGTACGGGTCGTCGACGAGAACACCGCCTTGGGCATGGCGCGCCAGCGACGGGCGTACTCGCGCTCCGCCTCGGTGGCGTCGGGCTGTTGGTCGGCTGTCGGCCAGTGCGAGCTCATCGTGTCCCAGAGCTTGCGCCCGTACAGCGCCAGACTCGTCGCGGCGACCCGATCGGACCACCACTGGAACAGCTCGTCACTCGGTACGCTCCAACCGAGATCGTCGCCGGGTGCGGCGACGTAGCCGTCCAGACTCACGTTCATGGCGAAGGTCAGCTTCCGCACGGTGTGCTCCTTCCTGGCGTCACCCGAGAGGACCGGCCGGGCGCCGCGAACTCATCGGTCGTGCTCCCCTGCTGTCGCGGCCGGCCACGGCGGCTCGAACCGGCGGACGTAGTCACGGGCCCGGGGGCGCGGGTCGTCGTGGTACTGGTGCGGCATCCGGTGGCGGTGCTGTCGGCAGAAGGTCGCCAGGTCGGTGGTGATCTCGACGCGCTCGATCGCGTGGCCGGCGAAGTCCTGGTTCACGCCGACGAGGGCGTCCGCCGGGTGCCAGCCGCTGTGGTCGAACGCCCAGGCGCCCCAGGTCGCGAAGGCGTGGAACACCTGCTCGGCGCCGGTGGCGCGCAGCGCCGCGATGCCGATCGGCTCGCTCGGGTGCAGCTCGCGACAGGTCCACGCCAGGATGTGGCACGCCCCCGAGGCGAAGAACGCGCGGTCCGGTCGTGACCAGGAGAGCCAGGGGCTCGCCCGCTGGGCCCGGGTGCGTCGGTAGGCCCCGGCGGCGTGAAGGTCCACGAGGTCGGACTGTACGGCGTGCGCGGCTCTCCCCCGGCTCAGCCACATCGCCGGCGCTCGGCTCAGCGACCCGGCGCTCCCCCGGCCACGCGCGCGTCGACGTCGCGCACCAGCTCGTCGTAGCTGTCGAAGTCGCCGATGTGGGCCCACCGGATCCGGCCGTCGACGACCAGCACGGTCGACGGCACGCCGTTGAAGGGGACGACGTCGGCCAGTGCCTCCGCAAGGTGGCCGTCCCGGTCGCGGAAGTTCGGGTACGACACCCCGAACTCGTCGAGAGCGGCGCGGGCACTGTCGTCGTCGAGGTCCCGGGAGACCCCGACGACCGCGACCCGGCCCGTGCCGGCCAGGCGCTGGAGCATCGGCATCTCGTCGCGGCAGGGACCGCAGGTGGACGCCCAGAAGTTCACCAGCACGGTGCCACTGGCGGGCAGGTCGTTCGGGGAGGAGTCGACAGGGGTCACGCTCGGCAGCTGCGGCCACGGGACGCCGTCGACCTCGCGCCAGCCCAGCAGGTCGCTCGCGGCCGGCCGGTCGGCGGGATCTCCGGCGCCGCGCTCCGCCCGGAGCCACCCGGCTCCGCCGGCGAGGATCGCGAGCAGCGCGATCGTCATGACGAGAGGGCGCTGCACCCGGCCATCGTACGTACCCGGCCTGCTCTGCCCGCGCCGGGAGCGGAACGGCGCGGTGGCGCCGGTAACACGGGGAGGGAGCCGGACACTACTAGGACATGAGCACCTCCGATGACGCCGAGTTCAGCGAGGCGTGGCGCCGTGACGGCCCACGCGTCGCGGCCTACGTACGCCGCCACGTGCCGCCCGACGACGTTCAGGACGTCGTCGCCGAGACCTTCGTGCAGGCCTGGCGCCGTTGGGACGACGTGCCGCGCCCGCCGATCGCCTGGCTGATCGCGGCGGCCCGCAGGGTCGTCGGCAACAGCCGGCGCTCCACCCGCCGGCGCACAGCGCTGCACGACCGATTGCGGTTGCTCGACGCCGCGGCGCGCACCGGTGAGGATGCCGGCCTGCTCGCGACCGATCGGATGGCCGCCCTCGAGGCGCTCGCGGCGCTGCCCGACGACCAGCGCGAGGCGCTGCTGCTGGTCGCGTGGGACGGCCTGACGCCCGACGCCGCGGCCGATGTCCTCGGAATCCGGCCGGGCACCTTCCGGGTCCGCGCCCACCGCGCTCGCGCCGCCCTGCATGACCTCACGTCCCCGGCGGAGCCACGCACCGCCCGCCCGCACCGACCCCTGACCGAAGGTGGCCTCCGATGACCGACCCGATCACTGCCCTCGCCCCCGCTCCCCTCCCCCTCGATCCGGACTGGTCCGAGGCGGCGCTCGCCCGGATCCTCGCCGAGGACCGGGACCCCCTCGTCACCTCCACCGACGCCCGGGTACGGCGCCGCCGCGCCCGCCGTCGTACCGCCATCGGGCTGGGCCTGGCGTTCTCGACCGTGGGCGCCGCCACAGCCGTCGCGATCGGTGGTCCGACCGAGGTCGTGTCCAGCGTGATCGAGGACTTCGCCCACCAGCCGAACACGACCGGCAACGGCCTCGGGAAGCTCGACGAGCCCGCGCTGGTCGCGCAGTTCGACACCGGCCACGGCGTGTTCGCCTTCTGGGTGGCGACCTCCTCGACCGGGAAGGTCTGCTACGCGATGAGCGACGGCGTCTGGGACGGCACCGGCACGCCGACGAAGCAGGAACTCGAGTACGGCTGCGGCGGAACGATCTGGGCCGGGGACGACGTACCGCCCCAGGAGCTGACCTCCCCTGAGCAGCTCGGCGGCTACTTCACCGACAGCGAGCCGATCCTGTACGGCATCTCGCCGTGGCCGAGCGCCACCCAGGTGCGGGTCCGGGCGCCCGGAGTCGACCGGATGCTGCCCGTGCGGCCGGACTCGCACGGGTACGGCACCGCGCTGCCCGAGGCGGTCGGAGTGCCGCAGGTGACGCTGAGCTTCCTCGACGCCCGCGGCCGGGTCCTCGGCGAGAAGGTCTGGGTCGCCCCCGTCGGATAGCCGTCAGACCGGCAGTGCGTACGTGAGGGCGACCCGGTGGGTGCGTGGTCGATCGTCAGGGACCCGTGCCCCGTGATCCCGGCGAGGCTACCGAGCGGCGCCGACCGGCGGCTTGAAGGAAACCGACAGGCCCCTCACCGGCCGCCCGCCACGTCGAGCACCGCACCGGTCGTGTACGACGACGCGTCGTCCAGCAGCCAGCAGATGGCCGCGGCCGCCTCGGCGGTGGTGCCGGGGCGGCCCATCGGCACCGCCGGCGCGAGCCGGGCGAGCCGGGTCGGCTCGCCGTTGCGAGCGTGGATCTCGGTGTCGATGAGTCCGAGGCGCACACTGTTGACCCGGATCCCCTGCCCGGCGGTCTCGACGGCCAGCCCGCGGGTGACGGCGTCGAGGGCCGCCTTCGACGCGGCGTAGTCGACATACTCGCCGGGCGCGCCGAGCACGGCAGCGCGGGAGGACACGTTGACCACGGCGCCGCCCGCTCCCCCTCGATCGGTCGACATCCGGAGCACCGCCTCCCGGGAGCAGAGCAGCGAGCCGAGCACGTTGACCTCGAGGACCCGCCGGATCCGGTCGGCACGGAGCTCGGCGACGGTGGCGGTCGGCGCCACGATGCCGGCGTTGTTGACCAGGCCGCGCAGCGGGCCCGCGTCGTCGGGCAGGGCGGCGAAGGCGCTCTCGACGGCGGACTCGTCGCTCACGTCGAGCGCGATCGCGTCGGCCCACGCCCCGGATGCCCGGCAGTCCCCGACCACGACACGGGCGGCGGCGTGATCGGACTGATAGGTCAGGAGCACGTTCCACCCGGAGCCCGCCAGCATCCGCGCCGTCGCCGCGCCGATCCCCCGGCTGCCGCCCGTCACCACCGCCAGACGTCGTTGCATGCCGCGACGCTACCGATCCCTCAGTCGAGGCAGAACTCGTTGCCCTCCGGGTCGGCCAGCACCAGGTGCCCCGCGCCCATCGGCGGCGCGGGCTCGTGCCGGGCCAGCCGGGTCGCGCCGAGCGCCACGAGGCGGTCGCACTCGGCCTCGAGGGCGGCCATCCGCTCCTCCCCCGCCAGACCGGGCGCGGCGCGGACGTCGAGGTGCACGCGGTTCTTGACGGACTTGCCCTCGGGAACCTGCTGGAAGAACACCCGCGGCCCGGAGCCGTCGGGATCCTCGATCGCCGAGCGGGTGTTGCGCGCCGCCTCCGGCACCCCGATCCGCTCCAGGAACGAGTCCCAGGCGGCGAGCGGGTCAGCGCCGGGAGGGAGCGGGACGCCGGGCGGCCCGGGGTGGACGTAGCCCAGGACGTCGCGCCAGAACGAGGACAGGGTGCGTGGGTCGTGGCAGTCGAAGGTGATCTGGAGGTCGCGGCTCATACCTGACTTCTATCGGGCGGCACCGACACTCCTCGCCACTCCCAAGGTATAGCGCAGAGGGGGCCTTGCCGCAAGGCCCCCTGGAGCGGGCAGAATCCCGGTCTCCGACCGGCCCGACACGTCACGAAACCCGCATGGGAGCTGATGAATTGACCGACGCGACGACCCGCGCGTTCGACCTGCAGGACCACCCCTCCAAAGACACCCCCGCGCTCGTGGCCGATGACGAGGCCCACTTCGCGGCGATCGGTGCCAGCCTCGAGCGCACCGTGGCCGAGCTCGAGGAACGCCTCGCCGACGTACGCCGGCAGCCGGGCGGGACCGGGCAGGAGGCGATGGACCGCGACCTCGAGGTGCACCGGCTCAGCGGCCGACTCAAGGCGCTGCGCCGCTATCGCCTCGACCTGTGCCTGGGCCGGATGGTGGCGGCCGACGGCGAGACCGTCCACGTCGGTCGCTTCGGCCTGACCGACGCCGACGGTCGGCGCCTCCTCGTCGACTGGCGCTCGCCGGCCGCCGAGCCCTTCTTCGGTGCCACCCACGGCGACCCGATGGGGCTGATGAGCAGACGTCGCTACCGGTGGACCGACGGCCGGGTGAGCGACTACTGGGACGAGGTCTTCACCGCCGCCGCCCTGGACGACGCGGCAGGCAGCGCCGCCCTCGACGACCAGTCCGCGTTCGTGGCAAGCCTCGGCAGCAGCCGGTCGGCTCGGATGCGCGACGTGCTCGCCACGATCCAGGCCGACCAGGACGCCATCGTCCGGGCCGGCTCCCGCGGCACGCTGGTCGTCGACGGCGGCCCGGGCACCGGGAAGACGGTGGTCGCGCTGCACCGCGCCGCCTACCTCCTGTACGCCGACCCGCGGCTCGGCGACGGGCGCGGGGGCGTGCTGTTCGTCGGTCCCCACGAGCCCTATCTCGCCTACGTCTCCGACGTGCTGCCGAGCCTCGGCGAGGAGGGCGTGCGGACCTGCACCGTGCGGGACCTCGTCGCCGAGGGCCGCCACGCCGTCGCCGAGACCGACCCGGAGGTGGCCCGGCTCAAGGCCGACGTCGCCCTGGTCGGCGCGATCGAGCCGGCGGTCCGGCTCTACGAGGAGCCGCCCGCGGAGGGCATGGTCGTCGAGACGGAGTGGTCGGAGGTGTGGCTCGGGGCGGGCGATTGGGCCGAGGCCTTTGGGGCGCCCGACCCCGGCACACCCCACAACGAGGCGCGCGACCAGGTCTGGGAGGCGTTGCTCGACATCCTCGTCGACAAGCACGACGCCGTCGACGCATCGCCGGAGCAGCTGCGGCGCTCCCTGCGCCGCAACGGCGAGCTGGTGGAGGCGCTGACCCGGGCCTGGCCGATGATCGAGCCGACCGACCTGGTGGGCGACCTGTGGGAGGTCCCGGCCTACCTGCGTCACTGCGCACCCTGGCTCACCCCGGACGAGGTCCGCACGCTACGGCGTACCGGGCCCCAGGTGTGGACCGTCGCGGACCTACCGCTCCTCGATCTCGCGCGCGCCCGGCTGGGCGACCCGGACGCGGCCCGGGCCCGGCGGCGGCAGGAGGCCGAGGCGGCGGCGGAGCGGGAGGAGATGGATCGCGTCGTGGACCATCTGGTCGCCTCCGACGACTCCGACCTGATGATCATGTCGATGCTCCGCGGCGCCGACCTGCGCGGCGCGCTCGCGACGGGCGCCGCGGCACCGGCTGCCGATCCCGGCCGCTACGCGGGGCCGTTCGCTCACGTGGTGGTCGACGAGGCGCAGGAGCTGACCGACGCGGAGTGGCAGATGCTGGTGCGCCGCTGCCCGTCGCGCAGCTTCACCGTCGTGGGCGATCGCGCCCAGGCCCGGCACGGCTTCACCGAGGCCTGGAGCGAGCGCCTGGAGCGGGTCGGCCTGCCCGACGCCGAGCTCGCCTCGCTCACCGTCAACTACCGCACCCCGGCCGAGGTGATGGCGGCCGCCGAGCCCGTGATCCGGCAGGTGCTGCCCGACGCCAACGTGCCGACGTCGATCCGGAGCACCGGCGTTCCCGTCCGGTACGGCGAGCGCAGCGAGCTACCCGGGATCATCGAGACCTGGCTGGCCGAACACGACGAGGGCGTCGCCGCGGTCATCGGCGAGCCAGGCTTCGTGGGCACTGCCCGGGTCCGGTCGCTGCGCCCCGAGCACGCCAAGGGCCTGGAGTTCGACCTCGTCGTGCTCGTGGCACCGGGCCACTTCGGGACCGGGACCGAGGGCGCCGTCGACCGCTATGTCGCGATGACCCGCGCCACCCAGCGCCTGGTGGTGCTCAGCTGAGCCAGGCGCCCGCGCGCAGGATCGTGCGGCCGGCCATCTCGTTGGACTCCCGCCAGGCCTGGATCCGCTCGGGCCGGAGCACGAGGAACACATAGCCCGCCAGGCCGCGCGGGTCCCAGTCGGCCCGGCCGGCGTAGGCCTCGCCCAGTGCGGGATCCTCGTCGACCGGCACCGACCGATCGAGGACCGCGTCGATCATGACGACGTCGCGCGTGGGGCCGACGCCCAGGCGCGCGACACCGGAGGCGGTCAGGTTGCGCGCGGTGATCGAACCGCCCTCGACCGCGATCACGACCCGCTCCCCCACCCAGGCGAGGGACACCGGCACGAGGTGGGGTACGCCGGCGGCGGAGGCCGTCGCGACCCAGACGTCGATCTCCGGCGTGGCCAGCAGCGCCCGGGCGTCGGTCTGCCGGGTGGCGCGGTCGCGGGCGGGCGGCGGGTCGGACGGGGGCACGACAGCAGCCTAGGCCCCGTCGGTGCGCTCAGACCGCCTGGTTGATGCGGACGTGGTTGCCGGCCGGGTCGCGGAACGCGCAGTCGCGCACGCCGTACGGCTGGTCGATCGGCTCCTGGATCACCTCGGCGCCGGTCGCCTGGATCCGTTCGAAGGTGCCGTCGAGGTCGGGCGTGCTGAGGACGAGGGTGGCGTAGGTGCCCTTCGCCATCATCTCGGCGATCACCTTCTTCTCGTCCTCGGTGATGCCCGGGTCCGCCGTCGGTGGGCAGAGCACGACCGACGGGGCGGACTGGCCCTTCGGGGCGACGGTGAGCCACCGCATGTCGCCGTACCCGACGTCGTTGAGCAGCTCGAAGCCGAGCACGTCACGGTAGAAGGCCAGCGAGGCCTCCGGGTCGGTCTGCGGGAGGAAGCTGTGCTGAATGCTGATGTCCATGTCGCTCACGCTAGCGGCGTGCCGAACCGGGGTGCTTCTCGATTCCTGACCGATGCCGGCAGGTCCGGACTGGTCTGCGCGCCGCCGCGCCGGACCGGTCGCGTGACCTTCTTCGTCACGCACGACGGCGGCTCGGCCGCGCCGTCCTCGAGCTCGGGGACGTCGTCGCGGTAGGCGCTCGGCGGCACGCCCACCAGCTCGGTGAAACGGGTGCTGAACGTGCCCAGCGACGAGAAGCCCACCTCGAAGCAGATGTCGGTCACGCTCAGGTCGCCGCGCCGCAGCAGAGCCATCGCCCGTTCGATCCGCCGGGTCATCAGGTAGGAGTACGGCGGCTCACCATAGGCCTTCTTGAACTCGCGGCTCAGATGACCGGCCGACATGTGCACATCGCGTGCCAGCGCCTCGACGTCCAGCGGCCGGGCGTACTCGCGGTCGATCCGGTCGCGCACCCGCCTCAGCAGGGTGAGGGTGCGCAGGCGCTCGGGATCGAGAGGGCTCACCCCCCCATGATGTACTGCACCGACGGCCCGGCGGTCCACCGGTCGCCACTCGATCTCCTAGGGTCACCCGCATGACCCTCCCGCCTCCGCCGCCCCCGCCCGGCCACCTCCGCGTGCACGTCCAGGGCAACCGGATGCTCACCATGATCACGCCGAGTGTGCAGGTCAACGGCTATCCCGTCGCGGTCCGCTTCGGCCCGAACGTCATCCCGATGCCGCCGGGCGTCCACACCGTCTCGGCCCATGCCCAGTGGATGTGGCGCTACGGGCAGGCCAGCCAACGGGTCCAGCTGGCGCCGGGACAGACGGTCGACGTCTACTACGCCGCTCCCGTGCTCACCTTCATGTCCGGCGCGATGGGGCTCACGAAGCAACGGGCACCCGGCCTGCTCGCCTTCGTGCTCCTGCTCGCCGTGCTCCTGCTGCTCGTCGTCGGCCTGCCCGTCGCCCTGATCCTGGCCTCGGCATGAGCGGCACCCCCGCACCGGGCGCGACCCGCTCCTGGTGGGGCTGGGGCACCGAACAGGGTCGGCTCACCCCGACCGAGACCACCGACCTGGTGGCACGGGTGGCCGGATTGCTCCCCGGGCACGATCTGACCGACCACGCTCCCCCGGACCCGCGCGGCCTCGGCGTACCGGAATCCCGGGTGGTGCCGCCGGCCACCCTGGCCGGACTCTGCTCGACCGACCCGGTCGACCGACTGGCCCACGCCCGAGGCAAGGCGTTCCGCGACGTCGTGCGCAACCTGCACGGCGACGTCACCCACGTGCCGGACCTCGTCGCCCGGCCCCGCACCGAGCAGGACGTCGTCGACCTGCTCGACTGGTGCACGACGACCGGCACCCCCGTGGTGCCGTACGGCGGGGGCAGCTCGGTCGTCGGCGGCGTCGAGCCCCGGTTCGACGGTCCGGCGGTCAGCCTCGACCTCGAGCGCCTGGACCGGGTCGTCGAGATCGACGCCACCACTCGCGCCGCGCGCATCCAGGCCGGCGCCTACGGACCCGCGCTCGAGGCGGAGCTCAAGCCGCACGGGCTGACCCTGCGCCACTTCCCGCAGTCCTTCGAGTTCTCCACGCTCGGCGGTTGGCTGGCCACCCGCGCGGGCGGCCACTTCGCCACCCTGGCCACCCACATCGACGACCTCACCGAGTCACTGCGGATCGTCACGCCGGTGGGCACCGTCGAGTCCCGCCGGCTGCCGGGCTCGGGCGCGGGCCCGGCGCCGGACCGGATGTTCCTCGGCTCCGAAGGCATCCTCGGCGTGATCACCGAGGCCTGGATGCGCCTCCAACGGCGCCCGACCTGGCAGCGGACGGCGACCACCGACTTCGCCTCCTACGACGCCGCGGTCGCCGCCACCCGCGCGATCGCCCAGTCCGGCCTGCACCCCGCCAACTGCCGCCTGCTCGACCCCGCCGAGGCGCTCATCAACGCCGGCACGGCGACCGAGGGCGGCGTCCTCATCGTCGCCTTCGAGTCCGCCGACCACCCCGTCGATGCCTGGCTCGACCGCGCCCTCGAGCTCGTCGCCGATCACGGCGGCACGGTGCGCACCACCCGCGACAGGTCCGCCACTCCCACGCCGGAGCCGGCAGGCGACGCCTCCCGGGCCTGGCGCTCCGCCTTCATCCGGATGCCCTACCAGCGCGACGCCCTCGCCCGACGCTCGATGATCGTCGAGACCTTCGAGACGGCGTGCACCTGGGCGGCGTTCCCGGCCCTCCACGCGGCCGTCACCGCCGCCGCGACCGACGCGATCGCCCGCGTCTGCGGCGGTCAGGGCGTGGTCACCTGCCGGTTCACCCACGTCTACCCCGACGGTCCGGCGCCGTACTACGGCATCTACGCCGCCGGCCGCTGGGGCAGCACCGTCGCCCAGTGGGATGAGATCAAGGCCGCGGTGTCGTCGGCCATCGCCGACCAGGGCGGCACGATCACCCACCACCACGCGGTCGGCCGCGACCACCGGCCGTGGTACGACACCCAGCGACCGGAGCCCTTCGCCGTCGCGCTGCGCGCGGCGAAGGCATCCCTCGACCCGGCCGGGATCCTCAACCCCGGGGTGCTGCTCAGCCCGCGGTGACCCAGGCCTCGCTGCGCTCCCACAGCTCGGCGGCGAGCTCGTCGGTGACGACGCGGGACGGCTCCTTCTCGCGCCGGTCGTCGTAGTAGCGTCCGGTGTCTCGCGCGAGGTCGGGCGAGGTCGCGCAGTACAGCGACGTCCGGGCGCCGTCGGCCGGCGACTTCATGAACAGCTTCATCGCGTGGCGCAGTCCGAAGGGCACCTCCCGCCACACGTCCGAGGCGATCGCCCCCGGGTGCAGCGCGTACGTCGTCACGCCGGTGCCCTGTAGCCGCCGGCCGAGCTCGCGCGCGTGCAGCACGTTGGCGAGCTTCGAGACGCAGTACTCGTCGAAGGCGGTGCGGGTGACCGAGGGCCGGCGGACCGCCTCCCAGTCGATGCCCTTCGCCCGGTAGTGGCCCGTGCTCGCGACATTGACGATCCGGCCGGGTCCGGTCGCGGCGATGTGGTCGCGGAGCAGCTCGGTGAACAGGAACGGCCCCACGTGGTTGGTGCCGAACGCCAGCTCGAACCCGCTGGCGCTCATCCCCCGCTTCCCGGCGAGGCCGGCGTTGTTGATCAGGACGTCGAGCCGCTCGCCGGAGCCGAGGAAGCTCGCCGCGGCGGCCCGCACCGACGCCAGGTCGCCCAGGTCGAGGGGCAGGAAGTCGAGGGCGGTGTTGCCTGTCTCCGCCGCGATCTCGCGGATCGCCGCGCGGGTCCGCTCCTCGGAGCGGCCGGCGAGCACCACCCGGGCACCGCGCCCGGCGAGGCCGCGGACCGTCTCCTTGCCGATGCCGGTGTTGGCTCCGGTCACCAGGAACGTCATGTCGTGGAGATCGCCCATGGCGCGATCCTCGCGCAGGCACGTGGCGGGCGTCGTCCTCCCCCGGTCGCAAAGCCGAACGCTTCCCTGTGACCCGCATCACTCTTGGGATGTGACCTGCGTCATGCGAAGGTGGGGCCCATGAGTCTTCTCGCCCTCGTGATCGTCCTGGCGGTCGTGCTGCTGTTCGTCCTGGGCATCGCCGCGCTGTTCGGCGTCGTGCTGGTCGCGGGCCGGTCGAGCCGCCGGGCGCAGGTGCGCGGTGCCGGTCCTCAGTCGATCGCCTGACCCAGCACCGCGCCCACATGGGCGCGCACCCCGGCGTCGCCGGTGATCGTCACCCGGTCCTCGTCGCCGCGGTGCCACAGCCAGGCGTCGAGGTCGCCGGCCGTGCCCGTGACCAGCAGATCCGCGGCCACGCCGGGGTCCGTGACGACGTGCTGGTCGGGCTCGCCGCTGCGCTCGACGCCGTCGGGCGTCGTACCCGAGAACGTGCCGAGCCGGACCCACACCGAGGTGCCGGTGTCGCTGGCGCGGAACTCGGCGTACTGCTCGCGCGGCTCGAACCTCCCCCACGGCGGCAGGCCGCCGTACATCACGTCGAGGACCTCGTCGATGCCGTCGGCGGCCAGCGCGGGCGGCAGCGCGGTGACCCGGCCGGCCGCGAGCTCGGCGTCGAGTCGGTGGATGAGCGCCTCGTGGGCCTGGCGCCGGGCCAGGTGGGCAACGTTCTGGTGGTCGGGGTCACCGGACCAGAACCAGGCGGCGTCGGCCGGCGGGGCGGCCCGCAGCGCCTCGCCGAAGGCGGCGTGCGTGCTGCGGAAGGCCGCGAGCAGCTCGTCGTACGTGGCCGGGCGGGTCGGCTCGGCGTAGTCCTCGGGTGCTGCGGGTCGGTGCCGGATCACGTGGTCCCAGGAGTGCTGGACCTCGGTGAGGTGCCACAGCAGGTCGGCCGCGTCCCAGTCGGGGCAGGACGGGACCCGGGCGTCGGGCGGGCAGCCCTCGAGGACCGCGACGAACCGGGCCGACTCGGTGCGGATGTGGTCGAGATAGGCGGTGTGCTCCAGACGGGTCATGGTCGCGACGCTAGGTCGCGACGCCGACATCCGCACACATCGGGGCCGGGTCAGGGCCGCAACAGGACCTTGATGGCCCGGCGCTCGTCCATGGCGCGGTAGCCGTCGGCCACCTCCGCGAGCGGCAGGGTGAGGTCGAAGACCCGGCCCGGATCGATCCGTCGCTCCTGGACCAGCGCGAGCAGCTCGGGCAGATAGCGGCGCACCGGCGCGATGCCGCCGCGCAGCCCGATGTTGCGCTCGAACAGCGTGCGCACCGGCAGCTCGACGCCGTGCGGCACGCCCACGAAGCCGACGCCGCCGCCCGGGCGGGTGACGCCGATCGCGGTGGTCATCGCGTCGTTGGTGCCGACGCACTCCAGGACCGCGTCGGCCCCGATGCCGTCGGTCAGCTCGCGCACCTCGGCGACGCCCTCCTCGCCGCGGGCGGCCACCACGTGGGTCGCGCCGAAGGCGCGGGCGAGCTCCTGGCGCGGCTCGTGGCGCGACATCGCGACGATCCGCTCCGCGCCCAGCACCGAGGCGGCGATCACGCCGCACAGCCCGACGGCTCCGTCGCCGACCACGACCGCGGTGTCACCGGGCTTCACCCCGGCCGCGACCGCGGCGTGCCACCCGGTCGGCATCACGTCGCTGAGCGCGAGCAGCGAGGCCACCAGGCTCGCGTCGAGCTCGCCGGGCCGGGCGCCGTCGACGCGGACCAGGCTGCCGTCGGCCTGATTGACCCGGGCGTACTCGGCCTGGCCACTGGCGGTCATCCCGAGGTTGACGCACGCCGACTGCGCGCCGGCGCGGCAGTGGGCGCAGGTGTTGTCGCAGTGGCAGAACGGGACGACGACGAAGTCGCCGGGACGCACGTCGCGGACCTCGTCGCCGACCTCCTCCACGACGCCGATGCACTCGTGGCCGATCGTGGCACCGGGCCGGATCGGGTTCTCGCCGCGGTAGGGCCACAGGTCGGAGCCGCAGATGCAGCCGGCGGTGACCCTGACGATGGCGTCGGTGGGCTTCTTCAACTGCGGGTCGGGGACCTCCTCGAAGCGGATGTCGCCCGGAGCGTGGATGGTGGTGGCGCGCATAGGAGGATCCTCGCAGACCCGGATCCTCCGCGACCGCGCCGTGGCGACTTGCGTTATCTCATATGTGAGTTACCGTCGAGTCATGACGCTCGACGTGTCGCACGACGACTACAAGGGCCGGATCGGGAACCTCATCCGCGACGCCCGCAAGCACCGCGGACTCACCCAGGCGCAGCTCGCCGAACGCCTCGGCACCAGCCAGAGCGCGATCAACCGGATCGAGAAGGGCCACCAGAACCTGTCGCTCGAGATGCTCGCCCGGATCGGTGCTGCGCTGGACTCCGAGATCGTCGCGCTGGGCGCCGGGCCGACCCACCTGCGGGTCAAGGGCCCCACCACGCTCTCGGGCAGCATCGACGTCAAGACCTCGAAGAACGCCGGGGTCGCGCTGCTGTGCGCCGCGCTGCTCAACCGCGGTCGGACCACGCTGCGCAAGGTGGCCCGGATCGAGGAGGTCAACCGGCTGCTCGAGGTGCTGACGAGCATCGGCGTGCAGACCCGCTGGATCAACGCCGACAACGATCTCGAGATCGTCCCGCCCAAGGACCTCGACCTGACCCGGATCGACGAGGAGGCCGCCCGGCGCACCCGCTCGGTCATCATGTTCCTCGGCCCCCTGCTGCACCGCGCCGACACCTTCGAGCTGCCGTACGCCGGCGGCTGCAACCTCGGCACCCGCACCGTCGAGCCGCACATGTCGGCCCTGCGGCCGTTCGGCCTGGAGGTGAAGGCCACCGACGGCTGGTACCACGCCCAGCTCAACCGGGCGATCGTCCCCGGCCGCCCGATCGTGCTCACCGAGCGTGGTGACACGGTGACCGAGAACGCCCTCATGGCGGCGGCGCTGCACCCGGGCACGACGGTCATCCGCAACGCGTCGTCCAACTACATGGTCCAGGACCTGTGCTTCTACCTGCAGGCGCTCGGCG
Organism: Nocardioides sp. L-11A; assembly: GCA_029961745.1. Taxonomy (NCBI): domain Bacteria; kingdom Bacillati; phylum Actinomycetota; class Actinomycetes; order Propionibacteriales; family Nocardioidaceae; genus Nocardioides; species Nocardioides sp. L-11A. The sequence continues at coordinate 2,949,857 of CP124680.1, read as the reverse complement.
TCGAGGTCGAGGGCATCGGCACCACCACGCTGACCGTCACCGGCCGCGAGAGCATCGACGTCGACGTCGACTACTCACCCAGCGAGGACCCGATCGAGGCCATGTCGCTGCTCGCGGCGGCGATCGTGACCCGCTCGGAGATCACGATCCGGCGCGCGCCGATCGAGTTCCTGGAGATCGAGCTGGCGGTCCTGGAGGAGATGGGCTTCCGCTACGACCGCTCCGAGGAGTACCTCGCGGCCAACGGGCGCACCCGCCTGGTCGACATCACCACGCACCCCTCCGACCTGGTCGCGCCGCGCGACAAGATCCACCCGATGCCCTTCCCGGGCCTCAACATCGACAACCTGCCGTTCTTCGCGGTGATCGCCGCGGTGGCCGAGGGCACGACCTATCTCAACGACTGGGTCTACGACAACCGGGCGATCTACCTCACCGAGCTCAACAAGCTCGGCGGCCGGGTCACCCTCCTCGACCCGCACCGGGTGCAGATCGACGGCCCCACGTCGTGGACCGGCACCGAGCTGGTCTGTCCGCCCGCGCTGCGGCCCGCGGTCGTCGTCCTGCTGGCCATGCTGGCCAGCAAGGGCACCTCGGTGCTGCGCAGCACCTACGTCATCCATCGGGGCTACGAGGACCTCGCCGAGCGGCTCAGCGACCTCGGTGCCGAGATCGAGACCTTCCGGGACATCTAGGTCCGTGGCCTACCTCGAGCCTGGCCGGGTGCTGGCGTTCGCGCACCGCGGCGGTGCCTACCACCCCGAGATCGAGGGCCTGGAGAACACCCTCGCCGCGTTCCGGCACGCCGCCGCGCTGGGCTACGACTATCTCGAGACCGACGTCCACGTCACCGCGGACGGCGTGCTGCTCGCCTTCCACGACGAGGTGCTCGACCGCGTCACCGACCAGCGGGGGGCGATCCGCGACCTCACCCTGGCCGACGTACGCCGGGCGCGGATCGGCGGTCGCGAGCAGGTGCCCACCCTCGTCGAGCTGCTCGACGCCTTCCCCGATGCCCGGTTCAACATCGACCTCAAGTCCGACGGCGCGGTGATCGCGCTGGCCGACCTGGTCCGTGAGCGCCACCTGTGGGACCGGCTGCTGGTGGCCTCCTTCTCGCGCCGTCGGATCCGGCGGTTCCGCGAGCTCACCGGCGGCCGGGTGCCCACCGCCGCCGATCCCTGGCAGATCGTCGCCTTCCGGGTCTCTCCCAGCGCCCGGATCGCGCGGCTGCTGGCCGGCGGCGGATTCGCCGCCTTCCAGGTCCCGCACCGCCGCAACGGCCTCACCGTGACCACCGCCGGCCTGGTCCGGCGCGCACATGCCGCCGGACTCCAGGTCCACGTGTGGACCATCGACGACCCGGCTGAGATGGCGGCCCTGCTCGACCGCGGCGTCGACGGGCTCTTCACGGACCGCACCGACCTGCTCAAGGATGTCCTCCTGGGACGCGGCCAGTGGTGGTCCGCGCGGGGAGGGGCGACGGCATGAGCGGGACGACGGGGATCGCGGACCTGGGGCCGCTGAACCGGGCGCGGGAGCAGCGGGCCTGGTACTTCACCGACTGGGCCGCCTCGGCCTTCCAGACCACCGTGGCCGGCGTCCTGTTCGCGCCCTATCTCATCTCGGTCGCCGAGAACGCCGTCGGCGAGCACGGCCGGATCCATGTGCTCGGCCTCGCCATCGCGCCCGGCTCGCTGCCGTCGTACGTCATCACGATCTCGACCCTGCTGAGCGCCCTGATCTTCCCGGTCGTCGGTGCTCTCGCCGACCGCACCGCACGCAAGCCGGACCTACTGGTCGGCTTGTCGTGGGTGGGCGCGACCGCGGCCGGCCTGCTGTTCTTCATGAACGGCGAGAACTGGCTGTTCGGCAGCATCGCGTTCATGGTCGCCAATCTCGCGGCCGGAGCGGCGATCGTGGTCAGCGACTCGGTGCTGCCGCTGATCTCGACGGAGGCCGAGCGCGACCGCACCTCGTCGGTCGGCTGGGCCTACGGGTACGCCGGTGGCGGACTGCTGCTCGCCGTGAACTTCGCCGTCGTCACCTTCCACGAGGCGATCGGGCTCGACAAGGAGATGGCGGTCCGCCTCTCCCTGCTCTCCGCGGCGGTGTGGTGGGCGGCGTTCATGATCATCCCGTGGCGCGGCATCAAGCGGCACCAGCCGGCCGCCGTCGAGGAGGTCGCGGGCGGCCTGATCAGCCGCTCGTTCGGGCAGCTGGCGGCCACGCTGAAGGATCTGCGCAACTACCCGGTCGCGCTCACCTTCCTGGTCGCCTACCTCTTCTTCAACGACGGCATCCAGACCGTCATCGCGTCCGCGTCGACCTTCGGCATCGAGGAGTTGGACTTCGAGGAGGGCACGGTGCTCGGCACCTACCTGCTCGTGCAGTTCGTCGCGATGTTCGGGGCGGTCGGCTTCGGCCGCCTGGCCGCGCGCTTCGGTGCCAAGAAGGTCATCCTCGGCGGGATCGTGGGCTGGATGGGCATCGTCACCGTCGCGCTGGTCGTCCCCCGGGGGCAGCTGGTGCCCTTCCTCGTCCTCGGGGTCGCGATCGGCGTCGTGCTGGGCGGCACCCAGGCGCTCGCCCGGTCGTACTTCTCGCTGTTCATCCCCCGTGGCAAGGAGGCGGAGTACTTCAGCCTCTACCACGCCATGGACCGCGGCACCTCGTGGTTCGGCACGCTCACCTTCGGCGTCGTCTACCAGCTCACCGACTCCTACCGGCCGGCGATCTTCGCGCTGATCGCGTTCTTCGTCCTCGGCGGCCTGCTGCTCCTGCGGGTCGACACCGAGCGCGGCATCCGCGACGCCGGCAACGCCCGTCCCGCGGTGATCTGAGCCAGGATTGGAACCTTTTACCGCCGGGTAGCGTTAAAGGGTTCGAGGACGAGACACGGGAGGTGGGGTCTGATGGCAGAGCGCACACTGCGCGGTGCCCGACTGGGGGGCCAGTCCTTCGAGGACGAGCGCGGGATCGAGTTCGCGGCCCGGCAGCAGGTCGGCTACAAGTGCCCGCACGGTCACGAGTTCGAGATCACCATGTCGATCGAGGCGGAGGTGCCGGCCGTCTGGGAGTGTCCGCGGTGCGGCCTCGAGGCCGAGTCGACCGCCGGCATCGAGCGCGAGGTGAAGGCCGAGAAGCCCCAGCGCACCCACTGGGACATGCTGCTCGAGCGGCGCTCCGAGAAGGAGCTCGAGGAGATCCTCACCGAGCGCCTCGAACTGCTCCGCGGCGGCGAGATCGGCCCGGCGCACCTGCACCGCGCCAACGCTCGCAAGAAGAAGCCCGCGAAGGCCTGAGAGACGCGGGGAGTCAGTCCCCGTCGTCGATGACCTCGCCCCGGACCACCGTCGGTCCGGGGCGAGGGCCATTTCCGGGCGCCGTCGCCGCCGTACGGCGGCTCACCTGTCGCCCGGCGTAGGCCATCAGCAGGCCGCGGAAGAGCGGACGGGTGACGGGCAGGATGAGCAGGATGCCGAGCACGTCGGTCACGAAGCCCGGGCTGAGCAGGAACGCGCCGCCGAGCACCACCAGGACGCCGTCGGCGAGCTCACGGGCCGGGAGACGGCCGGTCTCGACCCGCTCACGCAGCGCGAGCCAGGCCCGCCGTCCCTCCCGCTTGATCAGCCAGGCGCCGACGATGCTGTCGAGGACGAGGAGCAGGATCGTCCACCAGGGGCCGATCACCTGGCCGACCTGGATGAGGACGACGATCTCGAGGACCGGCATCACGACGAAGACGAGGAACAGCACCACCGCGGCGCGGCGCGACCTCCGCCGACTCATCCGGCCCTCCCCCTCGTCGGTCTCATCGGGTCTGCAGCCGCCGCTCGGGCGCGACGTGGCGCCGGTGCTTCATCTGGCCCCAGCGCTCGCGTAGGCCCCACCAGGTGATCCGCCGGAGCGACTCCAGGGCGACCTGGCCGCTCATCTTCGACTCGCCGCGAACCCGCTCGACGAACTCGATGGGCACCTCACGGACCGTCAGGCCGGCATGGAGCGTGCGGGTGACCAGGTCGGTCTGGAACACGTATCCGGTGGACTTCACCTCGTCGAGACGGATCTTCTCGAGTGTGGAGCGGCGGAACAGCCGGAAGCCGGCGGTCGCGTCGCGCACCTGGATGCCGAGCAGCAGCCGGACGTAGAGATTGCCGCCCCGGGAGAGCACCTCGCGCTCCCAGGGCCAGTTGACCACCGAGCCGCCGGGGACCCAGCGCGAGCCGATCACCAGGTCGGCGTCCAGCAGGCCGACGAGCAGCCGCTGGAGCTGCTCGGGCTGGTGGGAGCCGTCGGCGTCCATCTCGCCGATGACGTCGTAGCCCTCGGCCAGCGCCCAGGCGAAGCCCGCGAGGTAGGCCGCGCCGAGGCCCTCCTTGGTGGTGCGGTGGAGCACGTGGACGTGCTGGTCGGCGCGGGCCAGGCCGTCGGCGACGACGCCGGTGCCGTCGGGCGAGCCGTCGTCGACCACGAGGATGTCGACCTGGGGCTGCGCGGTACGGACGCGGTCGACGATCCAGGCGATATTGTCGGCCTCGTTGTAGGTCGGGATGACCATCACCGTGCGGCCCAGGGTGGAGAGCTGGTCAGACAACGGGTGCCTCACTCGGGGTCGGGGACGGCGCAGGCGGCTCCACGGCGGGATCCTCCTGCGCAGGGCCATCGAACTCTTGCCTTCGACGGTACGCGACGGCACCTGACACGAGAGCAGCGAGCGTCAGGAGGATGAACAACCGGGCGGGCCAGGGGCCCAGCCACATGGCCGGCGTGAGCGCGGTGCTGAGCCCGACCCGCTCGACGAGCACGTCGGTCGTCCGGGGCGTCACGGAGGCCACCACGGTGCCGTCGGGTGCGATGACGCCCGTCTGGCCGTTCGTGGAGGCCACGGCGAGCCACCGACCGGCCTCGATCGCCCGGAGCCGGGTGATGGCGAACTGCTGCTCGATCTGGTGGGTGAAGATGAAGCTGGCGTTGCTGGTCTGGACCACGAGCAGCTCGGCGCCGTCACGGACCTGCGGCGGCATCACGTCGTCGTAGGCGACGTCGAAGCAGATGGCGTCGCCCACCCGGACGCCGGCGACGCGCAGCGGCTCGGTCCGGGTGCCGCTCTTCATGTCCCGGGTGATCAGCGCCAGCTTGCCGAACTTGGGATCCCACAGGTCGCGCATCGGGATGTACTCGCCGTAGGGCACCGGGTGGTGCTTGGTGTAGCGGTCCCCCGGCCCGCTGACCGGGTCCCAGACGATGCCCTGGTTGAGGACGTGCTCGGGCCCGTCGCCCACGATCCCGCCGACCACCACCGGAGCCTGGACGGCCGCGACCGCCTCCCGGATGCCGGTGTTGACCCGGCCGGGCTCGAACGGGTCCACGGCGGTGGAGTTCTCCGGCCACAGCACGAAGTCGGGCCGCGGCACCCGCCCCGCGGCGACGTCGGCGGCCAGCCGCACCGTCGCGTCCACGTGGTTGCGGGTCACGCCCTCGTGGTCCCACAGGATGTCGTTGCCCGGTCCCGGTACGTCGCCCTGGACGACGGCGACGGTCGTGCTGCCCGTCTCGGGGACGTCGTACGGCACGACGGCAGGAGTGACCAGGACGGCCAGCACCCCGACCAGGACCGCAGCCCAGGCCCGGCGCCGCTCGCCGGCCAGCGCCGCCTCGGCCAGGCGGGCCAGGCAGAACCCGGCGAGCGCCAGCAGGAACGACAGTCCGGTCATGCCGACGTAGGCGACCGCCGGGGCCACCGGGGTGTCGATCGCGGCGAACGAGAGCCTCCCCCAGGGCATCCCGCTGAACGGCCAGCCGCTGCGCACCGTCTCCATGGTGGTCCAGGCCGCCGCCAGCCACAGCGGCCAGGCGGGCAGGCGCCGCAGCAGCGGCACGGCGAGGCCGAGCAGGCCGTAGAACAGCGCCTCGATGCTGGACAGGGCCAGCCAGGCGTCGGACCCGATCGAGCCGCGCATCCAGGAGATGTGGCTGAAGTAGAAGACGACCCCGAAGACGAGGCCGACCAGCCCCGCCCGGCGTACGGCGAGCTCGCGCGTGGCGAGGGCGTAGCAGGCGACGCCGAACGGCAGCAGCCACGGCAGGGCGAGTGGCTCGAACGAGGCGGTGAGCAGCGCGCCGCCGATGACCGCGAGGAGAAGACGCTGCACCACGGCGGTGAGCCTAGTGGTTGCGGTGGCGGCCCCGGCCGTCAGGCACGGAAGGACTCGGATCGCCTTCGGACCATCCCGGCGTCCGACTGGCTGCCGCCGCCCGCGACGTTGTCTAGGGAGATCCGAGTCCTTCCGGCTCGCCCCCGAGGAGCGAACCGACCTCCGCGAACCGTCCCCGTGCGGAGCTGGTGCTACTCCGCCGACATACGGCCACTCGGACGTCGGTCCGCCGGCCACGACCTGCACGGGCGAACGTCTCCGTACTCTGGTGAGCGCCAACCGTCCTGTCAACCGGCCGCTGACCTGCAGCGATACGCGTTCCCGCAGGTCAGGCCGGGCCGCCGCCGGGCCAAGAAAACTGCAAAAAATCACCCGCCCTCGGCGTGTCGCGTGGCGACGCGCCGGGCGTGGTGTCGCTCAGTGCCCGACGGGCCGGTTCTCGTAGTACGTCGAGAGCACGATCGTGGTCCGGGTCGACACGTTCGCCGCCGACCGGATCCGGCCGAGCAGCAGCTCGAGCTCGGCGGGCGTCTCCGTGCGGACCTTGAGGAGGTAGGACTCCTCCCCGGCGACCGACCAGCACGACTCGATCTCCGGGATGCCGACGAGCCGGTCCGGGCAGTCGTCGGGCTGGGAGGGGTCGATCGGGCGGATCGCGATGAAGGCCGTCAGCGGTACGCCGATCTCGGCGTAGTTGACGGTGGCGCCGTAGCCGAGGATGAGGCCGCGCTGCTCCAGGCGCTTGACGCGCTGGTGCACGGCCGAGGTGGACAGTCCCGTCGCGCGCCCGAGGTCCGTGTAGGACATCCGTCCGTCCTTGGCCAGGAGCTCCAGGATCTGCCGGTCGATGGACTCGACCGCTGGATTGCTGCTCTGACTCACGGCGCCACCCTAATAGGCTGCGCGGTGATGACTCAGCGCCTTCTACTCCTCGATACGGCCAGCCTCTACTTCCGGGCCTACTTCGGCTCCCCGGAGATCCTCGCGCCGGACGGCACCAACGTGAACGCCGTACGCGGTCTGCTCGGCTATCTCTCCCAGCTGGTCGACCAGTACCGGCCCACGCACCTGGCCTGCTGCTGGGACGACGACTGGCGTCCTCAGTGGCGGGTGGACCTGATCCCGACCTACAAGGCGCACCGCGTCGTCGAGGAGGTGGCCGGCGCACCCGACGTCGAGGAGGTCCCGGACCCGCTGGAGCTGCAGGTGCCGGTCATCCGCGACGTGCTCGCCGCCTTCGGCATCGCCGTCGTCGGCGCCCCCGGTTACGAGGCCGACGACGTGATCGGCACCCTGGCCACCGGCGCCGGCATGCCTGTCGACGTCGTGACCGGTGATCGCGACCTGTTCCAGCTCGTCGACGACGACGCCGCCGTGCGGGTGCTGTACGTCGGCAAGGGGGTCGGGCGTCACGAGCGGGTCGACGAGACCTGGGTGCTGGAGAAGTACGGCGTGCGCGCCGACCAGTACGCCGACTTCGCCACGCTGCGCGGCGACGCCTCCGACGGCCTCCCCGGCGTCAAGGGGGTCGGGGAGAAGACGGCGGCCAGCATGCTGCAGAAGTACGGCGACCTGGCCGGCATCGTCGCCGCCGTCGACGACCCCGGCAGCGACCTCGGCCCCGGGCCGCGGGCCAAGATCCGGGAGGCCGCGGCCTACCTCGCCGTCGCACCGACGGTCGTGGCCGTGGCGCGCGACATCGACCTGCCGCGCGAGCACCTCGTGCTCCCCCGCACCCCCGCCGACCCGGACGGCCTCGCGGCGCTGGTCGAGCGCTGGTCGCTGAGCTCGCCGGTGGAGCGGCTCACCGGGGTCCTGGCGTCAGTCGACGGGTAGCGCCGCCGCGTCCAGCAGGCGGGCAGCGACGAGGGCCGGGATCACGTGGTCCCGGATGGCCGGCCCCAGGCCGGGTGCGGTCGCATCGGCGACCCAGTCGAGGGCCGCGAGCTCGGCGTTGATCGCGGGCTCGCCCTCGATCGCGACCCGGAAGACCGTCAGCCGCATCGGGACCCGCTCGATGGCGGCCGGCGCCCGGACGTCGAGGAAATGGGCGGCGTCGCGCACCGTCACGCCGAGCTCCTCGCGGACCTCCCGACGCATCGCCTCCTCCGGCGACTCCCCCGGCTCGAGCTTGCCACCGGGCAGGTAGAAGACGTCGGGGGCGGCGTGCTTGCTCACCACCAGCAGGCGCCGCCCGCGCAGGACGACGGCGGCCGCGACGACGAGGCTCATGCCGCACTCACCCGGTCGCCACGATCCCGCGCCGCAGCAGCTTGACCAGCGCCCGCGCGGTGTCGCGTACCGGCGTACCGGCGGCGGCGTCGGCGATCTGGCCGGCGAAGTCGATGAGCTGCTTCATCTGGCGCACGAAGTCGCCGGCTGTCTGGTCGTTGCGAGTGATCACCTCGTCGAGCTCCTGACCCTCCGCCCAGCGCCACGCGGTCCACGCGAAGCCGGCGTCGGGCCGCCGGAGGAAGTCGAGACGGTGCTCACGCTCCAGCCGCTCGAGGTCGCTCCACAGCCGCGTCATCGCCTCGATGGTCGTGGCGATCGCTCCGCCGGGGACGCTCGGGGGGCCGTCCTCGGGGCGCCGCGACTCGTAGACCAGCGCGGAGAGCACGGCACCGAGCTGCGACGGCGTCAGGTCGTCCCACAGGCCCCGGCGCAGCGACTCGGCGGCGACGAGGTCGAGCTCGGAATAGATCCGCATCAGGCCGCGACCGCGCTCGGTGACCGTGTCGTCGGGGCCCCCGCTGAGGTACTCGAGCGCCTCCAGCACCTCGCAGACCCGGTCGAACGTACGGGCCACGGTGTTGGTGCGCCGCTCGATGCGCTGGGCGAGCAGGTCGGTGTCCTTCTGCAGCTTGGCGTGCCGTTCGGCCCAGCGGGCGTGGTCCTCACGGTCGGCGCAGCCGTGGCAGGGGTGCTCGCGGATGCGGGCACGCAGTGCCTGGATCTCGGTCGCGGTGGCCTCGTCGACCGGTCCCCGCTCCGTGCGGGGCCGGGTGACCGACAACGGCAGCGCTCGGACGGCCTCGCGGACCTGCTGGGCGATGTCCTTGCGCTGGTGGGGGTTGCGGGCGTCGACCCGTTTCGGGAGCCGGATGTGGGCGACCGGCTCGACCGGGGTCGGGAAGTCCATCATGGCCAGGCGGCGTCCCTGACGCTCAGCGGTGATGACCAGGGGACGGTGGCCGTGCTCGGACAGGCCGGGGTCGACGACGACCGCGGGACCGGCGAACTTCCCGACGGGCACGATGATCACGTCGCCCGGCGTGAGTCGCTCCAACGACATGAGGGCCTCGCCGCGGCGGTCCTGGCGGCGGGCCTTGCTCGACTCCTTCTCGAGCTCGCCGACCTGCCGGCGCAGGGCGGCGTACTCCATGAAGTCGCCGAGATGGCAGCGGGCGGCCTCGGCGTAGCCCTGGAGTGCGTCCTCGGCCTTGCGCTGCTGCCGGGCCAGGCCCACGACGGCCCGGTCGGCCTGGAACTGCGCGAAGGACTGCTCCAGCAGCTCGCGGGCCTGGTGGCGGCCGTAGGAGTGCACCAGGTTGACCGCCATGTTGTACGACGGCCGGAAGCTGCTGCGCAGCGGGTAGGTGCGGGTGGAGGCGAGCCCGGCGAGCTCGCGCGGGTTCATCCCGGGCTGCCAGAGCACGACGGCGTGGCCCTCGATGTCGAGACCGCGGCGCCCGGCCCGGCCGGTGAGCTGGGTGTACTCCCCCGGCGTGATGTCGGCGTGCGTCTCACCGTTCCACTTGCTCAGCTTCTCCAGCACCACGGTCCGGGCCGGCATGTTGATGCCGAGGGCCAGGGTCTCGGTCGCGAACACGATCTTGACCAGGCCGCGCAGGTAGAGCTCCTCGACGCACTCCTTGAACGCCGGCAGCATGCCGGCGTGGTGGGCGGCGACGCCGCGGGAGGCGGCGTCGAGGAAGTCGTGATAGCGCAGCACGTGCAGGTCGGCCGACGGCAGCGTGCCGAGCGCCTGCTCGACGTACGCGATGACCTCGTCGCGCTCCTCGGGCGAGTTCAGCCGCAGGTTGGCGTCGAGGCACTGCTGCACGGCCGCGTCGCAGCCGGCGCGGCTGAAGATGAAGTCGATCGCCGGCAGCAGGTTGTCGCGCTGCAGCCGCTCGACGACATCGAGACGCCCCGGGATCCAGATCCGGCGGCCGCTGCCGACGTTGCGGCTGCCCGGCCCGCCCTGGCGTCCGCGCGCGCCCTTGGGGGTGCGGCGGTCCTTGAGCCGGCTGGCGGCCCAGTCGTCGCGGGCCAGCTTCATCAACTCGTCGTTGACCGGCGCCCCCTCGCGCACGAAGCCCGCGGCGGCGTCGACATCGGAGGACGCGAACAGGTCGAGCAGTCGGCGGCCCACCATCACGTGCTGGAACAGCGGGACCGGACGCCGCTCGGCGACGATCGTGCGGGTCGATCCGCGGACCGTCTCCAGCCACTCGCCGAACTCCTCGGCGTTGGAGACGGTGGCCGACAGGGAGATCACCGACACCGATTCGGGCAGGTGGATGATGACCTCCTCCCACACCGCGCCGCGGGCCCGGTCGGCGAGGTAGTGCACCTCGTCCATCACCACGAACCCGAGGCCGACCAGCGTCCGGGAGCGCGCGTAGAGCATGTTGCGCAGCACCTCGGTGGTCATCACGACCACCGGTGCCTCGCCGTTGATCGTCGTGTCGCCGGTCAGGAGGCCGACGTTCTCGTGGCCGTAGCGGGCGGCCAGGTCGGCGTACTTCTGGTTCGACAGCGCTTTGATCGGCGTCGTGTAGAAGCACTTCCGGTCGGTCTCCAGGGCGAGGTGGACCGCGAACTCCCCCACGACCGTCTTGCCGGCGCCGGTGGGCGCCGCGACGAGGACGCCGTCGCCGTCCTCGACCGCCTTGCAGCCTTCGACCTGGAAGCCGTCGAGCTCGAAGGAGAAGCCCGCGGCGAAGTCACGGAAGACCGGGTGGGCACGGTCCTTGCGGTAGGCCGCGTAGCGCTGCGCGGGCGACTGCTGCTCCCCCGCGCTGCCGTGGTCGCCGTCGTGGATGCTCATGCCATCACCCGTACCGCGCCCGGGACCACCTCGACGGTGAGCGGGAGCGGTCCGAAGCGCTCGCCGTCGGCGTACCCGACGATGCCGGGGCTGGCGATGGTCACCCGACGGACCCGGTGCCGCTCGTACTGGGGATGGCTCACGTGTCTCCCGTCGAAGAGCTTGGGGAAGGTCCGGACCAGCTCGACCCGGCTGACCGGCTTGATGAGGACCACGTCGAGGAGGCCGTCGTCGAGCTGCGCGCCGTGGGTGATCCGCAGACCGCCGCCGAAGGAGGGCCCGTTGCCGACGGCCACCAGCATCGCCTCGAGGCGGCGCTCGACGCCGTCGAGCTCGAGGACGTAGGGCAGCGGCTCGAAGACCCGGAGCTCGGCGAGCGTGGCCAGGTTGTAGCGCATCTGACCACGCGGCCAGCGCATCCGGTTGGCCCGCTCGTTGACGATGGCGTCGAAGCCGGCGGCCAGGACGCCGCCGAAGTAGCGCCCCCCGATGCGGGCCAGGTCGATGGTGCGCGGCGAGGCCTGCAGGATGCGGGTCGCCGCCGCCGCGCCGTGCCCCAGCGGCAGGTCGAAGTACCGGGCGAAGTCGTTGCCCGTGCCGGCCGGCAGGATCCCGACCGGCACCTCGGTGCCTGCGGCCGCCTGCAGGCCGATGTTGACCATGCCGTCGCCGCCGCACAGGACCAGCACGTCGGGCTCCTCGGCGACCGCCAGCCGCGCCAGGTCGAGCGCCTCGCCGGCGTCGCGGCCGGTCAGCGCCGTGGTCCGCCAGCCGGCGTCGTGGAAGCGGGGCAGCGCGTCGTCGCGCATCCGGGCGCCGCGCCCCTTCCCCGAGGTGGGGTTCGTCAGGACGATCGCGCGGGGCATCAGATCGGGCTGGGCTCGTCGGGCGAGAGGCCGGCGTTGATCGCCTTCCGGTCGCGGCGCCGGTCGTTGAGACGGGCGATCACCTCGGAGACCAGGAAGAGCACCACCATCGGCACGGCCATGAAGCTCATCGTGAACGGGTCGCCCGAGGGCGTGATGACGGCCGCGAAGATGAAGGTGCCCACGATCATCCAGGGCCGGTGGGCGCCGAGCGTCTTGCCCTTGAGGACGCCCGCCATGTTGAGCAGCACAACGAAGACCGGGATCTCGAAGGCGATGCCGAAGCCGAGCAGGGTCCGGCTGAAGAAGGTGAGGTAGTCGTTGAACTCGACCAGGTTGGTCAGCTCTTCGGGGTTGAGCCCGATCAGGATCTCCAGGCCCTTGGGCAGGGTCACGTAGCCCAGCACGATGCCGACCACGAACAGCGGCCCGGCGATGACCGCGAAGATCCCGGTCCAGCGCTTCTCGCTCGGGTGCAGGCCCGGGAGGATGAACGCCCAGATCTGGTAGAGCCAGATCGGGCTGGAGCCGACCAGTGCCGCCAGCCCGCACAGCTTGAGGTACAGCAGGAAGCCGCCCGCGGGCCCGGAGGTGGTCGCCTCGCTCGACCCGTCGGGCAGCTTCGCCTGAGCGTCGAGATAGGGCTCGAGCACCAGCTGGAAGAGCTGGTCGAAGAAGAACAGCGCGATCGCGAACGCGAGCACCACCGCGAAGCCCGCCTTGAGGATCCGCGCGCGCAGTTCCCGGAGGTGGTCGGACAGCGCCATCCGGCCGTCGTCGCCGACGGGATGGACGGGCTTTCCGATGAAGAGCTTGAAGAGACCCGTGAACGCCAAGGTCAGGCGTTGTTCTCGCGGCGCTCGTCGACGATCTCGCCCTCGGCGACGTCGTCGAGGCGCGCCCCGTCAGCGGGGGGCAGCTGCCCCGTCGACGGCGGCGGGGTCTTCTTCTCGTCGTCGCGCAGTCCCTTGGTCTCCGCCTTGAAGATCCGCAGCGCCTGCCCCGTGCCGCGCGCGAGGTCGGGGAGCTTCGCGGCGCCGAAGACCAGGATCACGATCGCCAGGATGATGAGCCACTCGGCTCCCTGGGGCATTCCGAGCAGGGGAATCATCGACGGGACCAACTCTCGATCATCGGGTTCGGCTGACGTCGTCCATGCTACGCCCTCTCACCGGTACAGGCTGAGGGTCTCCTGTGCGCGGGCGGTGAACGTGTCGGTGAACTCCGCGGGGCGGACCACCGTGGCGTGCGGCGCCAGCCGCAGCAGCAGTCGGGTCAGCCACCTGCGGTCCACCACGACGAGGTCGACCTCCGCCGACCCGTCGTCGAGGTCACGCACCTCCCGCACCGGGTAGTAGTCGGTCGCCCACCGCGCCGGTGGCCCGAGCTGCAGGGTCACGACCGTGGCGTCCGGGACGGCGTCGTCGGTGAACAGCCCGTCGCTCAGGTCCCGCGCGGCCCGCGGCGACGTCGTCGGCGCGCTCGGCAGCAGCTCGGCCTTCGTGATCCGGTCCAGCCGGAACAGCCGGTCGCCGCCCGCCCGGTGGCAGTACGCGTCGAGGTACGAGAACACCCCGTGCGCGACCACGCCGTAGGGGTCGACGACCCGTTCGGACTCCTCGTCGCGCGAGGGCACGAAGTACAGCAGCCGCAGCTGCCTGCCGGACGCCACCGCCTCGTCGACCAGCGCGGTCAACTGCGCCACCACCACCTGTTGGGCGTCGTGCGGCGACGGCGTGATCTCCACCCGCGGCGCCCCGGCCGCCGCCTCCAGCTTCGCGAGCACCCGGTCGACCAGCTCCGGCGCTGCGCCCGCCGAGCCCGTGTCGCGCAGCATTCGCAGCGCCACGATCATCGCCGACGCCTCCGTCGCGCTCAGCCTCAGCGGACGGGCGAGATAGTCGGCATTCTCGATCCGGATCACGCCCTCGGTCACCGGACTGCCCGCCTCGGTGACGATGGCATCGAGGTCGACGTCGATCAGGTCGTCGGGAAGCCCGCCGGGCAGACCACACATGAAGAGCACCTTCAGGTCCTGGACGACCTGCTGGGGCGTCGTACCCAGGAGCGCGGCGGCCTCCTCCAGCCGGACGCCGTCGCGGTGGTGCAGGAACGGCACCAGGGTCAGCAGGCGGGCAACCTGGTCGCGGGCCCCGGGGGCCGGCGTACGGCTCACGAGATCGCTCCTTCCGCCTCTCGATTGGGCACAAACTGCAGTCTGTCGCGGCGTGTCGCTGCGGTTTGGGACCAAACCGCAGCGTTCACACCGGTCACGGGACGGCCTGCGCCAGCCGCGCGACGACCTGCTCCCGGACGTCGACGGGCTCGACGATCACCACGTCGGGCCCGTGCGAGAGCACCTCGTCGGCCAGCCCCTGGGTCGGACGGACCAGGACGACCCGGTCCCAGCCGGTACGGTCATCGGGACCGGGTACGCCGACCTCGATCTGCTCGGCGGCCCGCCGCAGGCCGTGGCCGGCGCCGTCGCGGACGAGCAGGACCGCGGTGGTGTTCGGCATCGGCGGCGCCATCCGCCGGGCGATCTCGCGCACGTCGGTCTCGGCGGGCACGTCGTAGGCCCCCGGCGGCCCGACGAGCCTGACCTCGCCGTGGACCCGAGACAGCCGGAAGACCCGCTCGGCCTGCCGGTCGGCATCGTGGCCGACGAGATACCAGCGTCCGGAATACCGGACCACGCCCCACGGCTGGACCCGGCGTCGCATGGGCGCCTCGGAGTCGGGCCGCTGATAGTCGAACTCGATCGCGTTGCGCTCACAGACCGCGATCCAGCAGCGTTCGAAGGCAGGTTCCTCGGCGGTCAGCAGCGGGCGGGCGATCTCCAGGGCGTCGAGGTCGACGTCGATGCCCGATGCGGTCAGCTTCCGGACGGCGTCCGTCGTGGCCTGTGCCATGGTTGCGTGCTGCCAGACCCGCGAGGCGATACCCACGACCGCCGCCTCCTCGGGCGTCAGCTCCACGTCGGGCAGCGCGAAGGCCTCCGGCGGGATCCGGTAGCCGACCTCGTCCTCGAAGAAGGGGTCGATGGTCGCCACTTCCACGGGGACCCCGAGACTGCGCAGCTCGTCCTTGTCGCGCTCGAACATCTTCTCGAAGGCGTCGACGCGCGAGTCCGGGTACAGCAGTTCGCGGATCCGCTCCTTGGCGATCGGTCTGCGCTGTACCAGGAGCATGATCAGCAGGTTGAGCAGGCGCTCACTCTTCGGGGCTGGCATCCGTACTCGGCTCGGGGGCTGACTCGGGGGCCTCAGGGGTCGTCTCGGGCGTCGCCTCAGGGGCGGGCTCGGGCTTCGGCTTGGTGTCGGCAGCGTCGAGGATGTCGACGACGAAGTACAGCGTCGAGTTGCCGGGGATGTCCTCGCCCTGGCCCTCCTTGCCGTAGCCGAGCTTCGGCGGGATCTGGAGCAGGACGCGGCTGCCGACGGGCAGCCCGACCAGGGCCTTGGACCAGCCCTTGACGACCGAGGCGTCCTTGCCGCCGACCACGGCCTCGAGGGCGCGGGCCTCGGCGTAGCTGGAGTCGAACGGCTTCTCGCCGTCCGGGATCTGGCCGAGATAGCTGACCAGGATCGTCTGCCCCTTGGCGACGACCGGGCCGGTGCCCTCCGTCAGTGTCGCGACCTCGAGCTTGGCGCTCGGCTTCGGCGTGTCGGCGAAGTCGAGGCTGGCGGGCAGTCCGGCCTCCTCGACGATCGTCGGCGCCCACGCGGGCGCGGCGGCCTCGGTGCCCTCGGGGCCGGCGATGCCGACGATGTCGGCGACGAACAACAGGCCGTCCTCGTTGCCGATGTCGAGTCCGGCGAGCAGGCCCGCCGCCTGGCTGCCGAGGTAGCCGCCGAAGGCGACGTCGCTGCCGACCGTGACCGCGATCCGGCTGCCGATCTTCTGGCCCGGCTTGATCTCGTCGGCGAAGCCCAGGGAGAGCAGATCGGTGAGTGTCTGCGGCTCCTTCTCGGCGCCGACCTTGACCAGGGTGCTGAGCGAGGTGGCGTCGTAGCTGTCGAAGTTGACCTTGTGGGTCCAGCCGTCGGCGAGGGTGAACTCGACCCGGACGACGTCGTCCTTCTTCAGCTCGGCGCCGTCGCCCTCCGTGAGGACCTTGGCCCGGGGCTTCTCGGCGGTCATGACCGCCTTCCAGTCCAGCTTCGGGGACTCGCCGACCGGGCCGCTGATCGTGACCGCGTCGAGGCCCTTGACCTCGTCGGAGTCGGATCCGCCGCAGGCAGCCAGAGCCAGGCTCGCGGGCAGCAGGGTCGACAGGAACAGCAGGGAGGGACGTCGCAGGCGCATCAGCACGCGCAAACCCTACCGACTGCCAGGTAGTCGCGTGTCACATGCCGTCGATCAGGCGCTGGACACGCTCGTCGTACGCCCGGAACGGGTCCTTGCAGAGCACTGTCCGCTGGGCCTGGTCGTTGAGCTTGAGGTGCACCCAGTCGACCGTGAAGTCCCGTCGGCGCTCCTGCGCGCGGCGGATGAACTCGCCGCGCAGCCGGGCGCGGGTGTTCTGCGGCGGGACCGACTTCGCCTCGAAGATCTTGAGGTCGGACGTCACCCGGGCGACGGCCCCGCGCTTCTCCAGCAGGTAGTAGAGCCCGCGGTTGCGGTGGATGTCGTGGTAGGCGAGATCGAGTTGGGCCACCCGTGGGTGGCTCAGCGGCAGGCCGTGCTTGGCGCGGTAGCGGTCGATCAGCTTCCACTTGATGACCCAGTCGATCTCGCGATCGACCAGGCCGAGGTCATCGGACTCGACCGCCTTCAGGCCGCGCTCCCACAAGTCGAGGGACCGCTCGATGACCGGCGTGGAGATCCCCCGCCGATCGACGAAGTCGCGCGCCTTGGCGAGGTACTCCCCCTGAATCTCCAGTGCGCTGGCCTCCCGACCGTTGGCCAGGCGCACCTTCCGCTGGCCGGTGACGTCGTGGGAGATCTCGCGGATGGCCCGGATCGGGTTCTCCATCGTGAGGTCGCGCATCACCACGCCCTCCTCGATCATCCGCAGCACCAGGTCGCAGGACGCGACCTTGAGCATGGTCGTCGTCTCGCTCATGTTCGAGTCGCCGACGATGACGTGGAGTCGGCGGTACTTCTCCGCGTCGGCATGCGGCTCGTCGCGGGTGTTGATGATCGGCCGGCTGCGGGTGGTCGCGCTGCTCACGCCCTCCCAGATGTGCTCGGCCCGCTGGCTGACGGAGTAGCTCGTCCCGCGCGGCGTCTGGGTCACCTTCCCCGCGCCGACGATGATCTGCCGGGTCACCAGGAACGGGATCAGTACGTCGGCCAGCCGACTGAACTCCCCCGCCCGGCTGACCAGGTAGTTCTCGTGGCAGCCGTAGGAGTTGCCGGCCGAGTCGGTGTTGTTCTTGAACAGGTAGATCTCGCCGGCGATCCCCTCGTCGTGGAGCCGCTGCTCGGCGTCCAGCAGCAAGCCCTCGAGGACGCGCTCGCCCGCCTTGTCGTGGGTCACGAGCTCGGTGATGTCGTCACACTCCGGCGTCGCGTACTCCGGATGGCTGCCGACATCGAGATAGAGGCGGGCGCCGTTGCGCAGGAACACGTTGCTGCTGCGCCCCCAGCTGACCACCTTGCGGAACAGATAGCGCGCCACCTCGTCGGGACTCAGCCTCCGCTGCCCCCGGAACGTGCACGTCACGCCGTACTCGTTCTCGATCCCGAAGATCCGACGGTCCATGAAGGCACATTACTGCTGAGCTGGGCATCTGGGCGGTGGTTGCGGGGCCGGTGGCCGCGGTTTGGTCCCAAACCGCAACATTCTCGGCCGAAGTCATGCGGTTCTTGCCCAATCGACGGGGTTGGTGGAGCGGTACCAGCGGTTCATCACCCGCGACCGCCCCGTGTCGGAATAGAGGGAGTCACCGATCAGCGCTCGCCAGGCGCGGAGCCTCCCGGCCTTGTGCGGACGCTCGAGAAGCCGGTCGAGCTCATGCATCAGCACTGCGGGATGGTTGAGGAGGTCGTCCAGGGTGTAGCCGCGGCGGACGTACGGCGTGCGCGTGAGGGCCCGCTCGCGCCGCAGGTCGCGCCGATGAGCGTGCTTGTCGCGGTGTACCGCGCCGTCGTACTCGTGGATGCTCGTCGTTCCGACGACGAGCAGATCGGCTCGACAGACGAAACGCCCCTGGTCGTCAACGATCTCGACCTGTGACTCGGTCGGCACGTCCAGAACCTGATGGAACCTGTGGAGCAGCGTCTCGCCGGCCGATTCTGCGCCTTCGTTGCGGCTCAGCCACACGTCACGGAGCCGTCGGACTCCGGGTCGCTTGGACGCGAGGATTTCCTGAACGTCGCTATCCGTCACGTGCCCGAGCCGCACCGCCGAGTCGACCATGATGGCGAGGTCGAGATTCCCGAGATCACGTGCGGCGCGCAGCAAGATCTCGGCCGGCTCATCCACCGGCAGACCGTGGACCATGCGTGCCTCAGAGTCATGGACCAGTCGCGAGCAGATCAGGCCGGGTCGCCGGGACGGTTCGCTCCCCTGACCGCAGCGAAGTAGGGCACCTGCTCGGGCAGCGCGGGAAGTTGCCAGCCGAGAAGACGCGCCGCCGTCGCGTGCGTGAAGACGGCGTCGTCGGGAAGCACGAGACGCAACGCGCCCAGGTCGCGTAGGAAGTTCTCCCACGGCGCAAGCTCCGGTGTCTCCAGCCGGTACAGGCCGTGCGCGACACGTTGATGTCCAGATGTGCGCACCTCGCCACGAATGGCGCCGTCCGGTCCGATCTGCATGACGCCCAGACTCGACGTACGCGGAGGCGGGAGCAAGTGCCCTTTGTTCGGCTGTGGATACCCGTCCGGCGACAGTCGCCGACCGGTCGAGGCGAGGCCACCGTTTGGGCACAAACTGCATGTCTGAGGCCGTTGTTGGTGCGGTTTGGGACCAAACCGCACCAACAACAGTCCACAGGTCGGGTCAGAGCGGTGGGGCGACGGGAGGCTCGGCTCCGCCCGACTCGGACGACTCGCCTGCCGGCGTCTCGGAGCTGTGCTGCTCGGGAGCCGTCTCGGCGGGGCCGCGGTCACCGAGCAGCTCGGCGAGGCGGGCGGGGAGGATGCGGCGGAACTTCCGGGGCTGGGTGCGGGTCCGGTCGAGGACGGCGACCTCCAGGTCATCGACGGGGATGACCCGGTCCTGGACCTGTCCACCGTCGGAGGAATGGCCCAGCGCCGCGACGGCGACCTGCAGGGCGGCGTCGAGGGAGGCGCCGTCGGCGTAGTGCTCCTTGAGGTAGGACGACACCGTGTCGGCGTCGCCGCCCATGACCGCGAAGCCGTGCTCGTCGGCCACCCGTCCCTCGTAGGTGAGCCGGTAGATCTGGTCGTCGGCGGCCGTCGCGCCGACCTCGGCGACGAAGATCTCCACCTCGTACGGCTTCTCGCCGCCCGAGGAGAAGATGGTGCCGAGGGTCTGGGCGTAGGCGTTGGCGAGGCCGCGACCGGTCACATCGCGGCGGTCGTAGGAGTAGCCGCGCATGTCGGCGAGTCGGACACCGGCGATGCGGAGGTTCTCGAACTCGTTGTAGCGGCCGACCGCGGCGAACGCGAGCCGGTCGTAGAGCTCGGAGACCTTGTGCAGGGCCTGGGAGGGGTTCTCGGTGACGAGGAGTACGCCGTCGGCGTACTGCACCGCCGCGAGGGACCGGCCGCGGGCGATGCCCTTGCGGGCGAAGTCCGCCCGGTCCTTCATCAGCTGCTCGGGCGAGACGTAGAAGGGGGTGCTCATCTCAGGCCTCCTCCCCCGCGCCGGGCAGGGGTGCGAGCGGTCCGTCGGGGCGATCCATCCGGGCGGCCACGACCTGGTCGGCGAGCGCGCCGATGGCGGCCTCGTCGAGCTGGACGGCGCCGTCGGCGGTCACGACCCAAACGATCGGGAAGATCCGGCGGGTCAGGTCGGGGCCGCCGGTCGCTGAGTCGTCGTCGGCCGCGTCGTAGAGAGCCTGGAGGCACACCCGGACGGCGTCGTCGGCGGACAGGTCGTCGCGGTAGAGCTTCTTCAGCGCGCCGCGGGCGAACAGCGACCCGGAGCCGACGGTGAAGAAGGAGGCCTCCTCGTGGCGGCCGCCCGTGACGTCGTACCCGAAGATCCGACCGGCGCCGCTGTCGAGGTCGTAGCCGGCGAACATGGGGACGACGGCGAGGCCCTGCATCGCCATGCCGAGGTTGGCCCGGATGAGCGCCGAGAGGCGGTTCGCCTTGCCGTCGAGCGAGAGCAGCGAGCCCTCGATCTTCTCGTAGTGCTCGAGCTCGACCTGGAACAGCCGGACCATCTCGACGGCGAGGCCCGCGGTGCCGGCGATGCCGACCACGGAGTACTCGTCGGCGGGGAAGACCTTCTGGATGTCGCGCTGGGCGATCACGTTGCCCATGGTGGCGCGGCGGTCACCGGCCATCACCAGGCCGCCGGGGAAGGTCACCGCGACGATGGTCGTGCCGTGGGGAGCGAGATCCCCGGCGCCCGTCGTACCGGCGGGCATCGAGCGGCGCGCCGGCAGCAGGTCGGGGGCGTTCTCGGCCAGGAAGTCGCTGAAGGAGGAGGTCCCGGGGCGCAGGAAGGCACCCGGGATGCGCGCGTCGTTCATCGGGGACTACTCGCCGCCCTTCTGGATGAACGACTTCACGAAGTCCTCGGCGTTGGTCTCGAGGACGTCGTCGATCTCATCGAGGATCGCGTCGACGTCGTCGTCGAGGGCCTCCTTGCGCTCGGCCACGTCGGACTCGGGAGCGACCTCGGTCGTCTCCTCCGTCTCGTCGGACTTGCGCGGCTGCTTCTGCTCCTGGGCCATGGCTCCAGCCTATCCACCTAGCGGCTGAGCGCGCGGACGAGTTCGTCAGCCGTCGCACACCGGTCGATCAGCTCGCCGACGTGGGCCCTGCTGCCGCGCAGCGGGTCGATCGTCGGAACCCGCTGGAGCGACTCGCGTCCCGGCAGGTCGAAGATCACCGAGTCCCAGGATGCGGCGGCGATGTCGGGGGCGTACTTCTCCAGGCAGCGGCCCCGGAAGTACGCGCGGGTCTCCTCGGGCGGGTTCGTCATCGCCCGGTCCACCTCGTCGTCGGACAGCAGCCGCTGGATGCGTCCCGCGCCGACGAGCCGGTGGTAGAGGCCCTTCTCCGGCCGGATGTCGGAGTATTGGTAGTCGATGAGCTGGAGCTTCGCGTCGTCCCAGGCCAGCGCGTCGCGCGAGCGGTACTGCTCGATCAGCTTGAGCTTGGCGACCCAGTCGAGCTGGTCGGCCAGCGACATCGGGTCGGACTCGAGGCGGGCCAGCACGTCCTCCCACCGGGCCAGGACGTCGACGGTCTGGGCGTCGGCGTCGGCGCCGTACCGGTCCTCGACGTATTTCTTCGCCAGGTCGAGGTACTCCAGTTGCAGCTGGATGCCGGTCAGCCGCCGCCCGTCGGCCATCGTCACGGTCTGGCGCAGGGTCGGGTCATGGGACACGGCCCGGAGCGCGGCGACCGGCGTGTCGACGGCCAGGTCGCGGCCGATGAAGCGGTCCTCGATCATCGCCAGGACCAGCGAGGTCGTGCCGACCTTGAGGTACGTCGCGATCTCGGCGAGGTTGGCGTCGCCGATGATGACGTGGAGCCGGCGGTACTTCTCCGGGTCGGCGTGCGGCTCGTCGCGGGTGTTGATGATCGGGCGCTTGAGCGTCGTCTCCAGCCCGACCTCGACCTCGAAGAAGTCGGCGCGCTGGCTGATCTGGAACCCGTGGTCGCGACCGTCCTGGCCCTTGCCGACCCTTCCGGCGCCGCAGAACACCTGCCGGCTCACGAAGAACGGGGTCAGGTGCCGCACGATGTCGGCGAAGGGGGTCGAGCGACGCATGAGGTAGTTCTCGTGCGCGCCGTAGGAGGCGCCCTTGTTGTCGGTGTTGTTCTTGTAGAGCACGATCGCGGGGTTGCCGGGCAGCTGCTGCGCGCGCCGGGCGGCGTCGAGCATGACCTGCTCCCCCGCCTTGTCCCAGCGGACCACGTCGAGCGGGGTGACGACCTCGGGCGTGGAGTACTCCGGGTGGGCGTGGTCGACGTAGAGCCGGGCGCCGTTGGTGAGGATGACGTTGGCGAGGCCCAGGTCCTCGTCGGTGAGCTGGCTCGGGTCGGCGACCTGTCGCGACATGTCGAAGCCGCGGGCGTCGCGCAGCGGCGACTCCTCCTCGAAGTCCCAGCGCGCGCGACGGGCACGCACGGTGGCCGTGGCGTACGCGTTGACGATCTGGGAGGAGGCCACCATCGGGTTGGCGGTCGGCTGGCCCTGGACCGAGATGCCGTACTCCACCTCGGTGCCCATCACGCGGCGCACGCTCATGCGTCCAGCCTACGGGTACGGCGACGCCGCGGCATCGCCCCGCCGCGACGGGGTACCTCCGCACACATGGAGGATCACCCGCTGCTCGACCGGCTGGCCCGCGCCGGGCGGGTGGCCTACGGGATCGTCTACGGCCTCGTCGCGTGGCTCGCCGTAGCGCTGGCCCTCGGGGACCGGCACGGCACGCCGTCGGGCCAGGGCGCGTTCCAACAGCTCGCCCAGGATCCGGTCGGCCGGATCGCCTTGTGGCTGGTCGCCGTCGGCCTGGCGGGCCTGGCGCTCGAACAGGCGATCCGCTTCGTCCGGGGGACGGACGAGTGGCCCGCCCGCGCCGCCTGCGGTGGACGCAGCGTCGTGCTGGGCGTCCTCGCCGTCCTGGCGGTCCGCTCCGCGCTCGGTGATGGGGGCGGTGGGCGGCGGACGCCGCAGGGCGTGACGGTGGCGCTGCTGGGCCTGCCGGTCGGCCCCGTCATCGTCGTCGCGCTCGGCGTCGTCATCCTGGGCGTCGGGGCGGCGAGCGCGCTCAAGGGGATCGGCGACCGTTGGCGGGAGGACCTCGAGGTGGACGGTCGCACCGGTCCCACCGGTGCTCTGATCACCGTGCTGGCACGGGCCGGCTACCTGAGCCGGGGCGCGGCCTTCGCCGTGATCGGCGGGCTGTTCGCGTGGGCGGGCGTCACCCACGACCCGAGCAAGTCGGGCGGCCTGGACCAGGCCATCGTGCGGTTCCGAGACGAGCCGTACGGGCGCTGGGTGATCCTCGCCGTGGCGGTCGGACTCGCCTGCTACGGCGCCTACCAGGTGGCCCGGGCCTGGTACCTGCGCGGCAGATGACGTCACGGGCCCCGCACCGAGTGGTGCGGGGCCCGTCGACGCGAAGAGGTCAGCGACCCTTGGCGACCTTGACGGCGGCGGTGACGCCGAGCGCGACGAGGGCGACGATGATGAGCTTCTTGACCACGGGGGGCTCCTGTCGGAAGGGGACGTTGGGGGACGTGGCCCACCCTAGCGAGGGGGCCAAGCGGGCGTCAGAGGTACTGCCCCGTGTCGTTGACCGTGTCGATCGACCGGCCCGGCTCGGTGCCCTGCTTGCCCGTGATGAGCGTGCGGATGAACACGATCCGCTCGCCCTTCTTGCCGGAGATCCGCGCCCAGTCGTCGGGGTTGGTCGTGTTGGGCAGGTCCTCGTTCTCCTTGAACTCGTCCACGCACGCCTGGAGCAGGTGGGAGACCCGCAGGCCCTTCTGCTCGTGCTCGAGGAAGTCCTTGATCGCCATCTTCTTCGACCTGTCGACGATGTTCTGGATCATCGCGCCGGAGTTGAAGTCCTTGAAGTACAGGACTTCCTTGTCGCCGTTGGCGTAGGTCACCTCGAGGAACCGGTTCTCCTCGGTCTCGGAGTACATCCGCTCGACGGCGGCCCGGATCATGCCGGTCACGGTGGCCCCGCGGTCGCCGCCGAACTCGGCGAGGTCGTCGGCGTGCAGCGGCAGATTGGCGGTGAGGTACTTGCTGAAGATGTCGCGGGCCGACTCGGCGTCAGGACGCTCGATCTTGATCTTCACGTCCAGTCGCCCGGGTCGCAGGATCGCCGGGTCGATCATGTCCTCGCGGTTGGAGGCGCCGATGACCAGGACGTTCTCCAGCAGCTCCACGCCGTCGATCTCGCTGAGCAGCTGCGGGACGATGGTGTTCTCCACGTCGGAGGACACCCCCGAGCCGCGGGTGCGGAAGAGCGAGTCCATCTCGTCGAAGAACACGATGACCGGCGTACCGGTGCTCGCCTTCTCACGGGCGCGCTGGAACACCAGCCGGATGTGGCGCTCGGTCTCGCCGACGTACTTGTTGAGGAGCTCGGGTCCCTTGATGTTGAGGAAGTACGACTTCCCCTCCTGGCCGGTCTTGGCCGCGACCTTCTTGGCCAGCGAATTGGCGACGGCCTTCGCGATGAGGGTCTTGCCGCAGCCCGGCGGACCGTAGAGCAGGATCCCCTTGGGCGGCTTGAGCTCGTGCTCGGCGAACAGCTCGGGGTAGAGGTAGGGAAGCTCGACGGCGTCCTGGATCATCTCGATCTGGTTGCCCAGACCGCCGATGGTCTCGTAGGTGATGTCGGGGACCTCCTCGAGGACCAGCTCCTCGACCTCCGACTTCGGGACCCGCTCGTAGACGTAGCCGGCGCGGGAGTCGAGCAGCAGCGAGTCGCCGGCGCGCAGGGTCTCGCCGAGGAGCGGGTCGGCGAGGCGGACCACGCGCTCCTCGTCGGCGTTGGCGATCACCAGGACCCGCTCGCCGTCGGCGAGCAGCTCCTTGAACATGACGACCTCGCCGACCGTCTCGTACGCGAACGCGGCGACCACGTTGAGCGCCTCGTTGAGCATGACCTCCTGGCCGCGACGCAGCTCGTCGAGCTCGACGGCGGGGCTGACGCTCACGCGGAGCTTGCGGCCGCCGGTGAAGACGTCGACCGTGTCATCCTCGTTGCGCTGCAGGAAGGTCCCGAAGCCGGCCGGCGGCTGGGCCAGCCGGTCGACCTCCTCCTTGAGCTTGAGGATCTGGTCGCGCGCGTCGCGCAGGGTGCCCGCGAGGCGCTCGTTCTGGGCCGTCACCGCGGCGAGGGACCGCTGGGCCTCGGCCAGCCGGGACTCCAGGCTCCGGGCGGCGCCGGTCGGGGTGTCGACCAGGCGGCGGCGCAGATCGTGGATCTCCTCCTCGAGGTAACGCACCTGGTCCTCGAGCTCCTCACGACTCGGGGAACGGTGTCCGCCTGTCGTGCCTTCTCCCATGCTCGTCATGGCACACCTCCTGGATCCGACACTACTCGGGCCGGTGTTACAGGGAAGTGATTAACGCCGTTTGGGCACAAACACCATGTCTGGGGCCGGAATTGTTGCGGTTTGGGACCAAACCGCAGCGCCCGGAGCACCCCATCGGGCCGGGCCGGCTCAGCCGTCGGCGGGCGTGTCGGGGACACCGGGCGGGCGGGGCCCGGTGTAGTCCGGTCCGTAGGCGCCGGGCGCCGGCCGGCGCTTCTTGAGTGGCGCGCGCTCGCCGGGAGCCATCCGGCGGGCGGTGACGAGGAAGGCGGTGTGTCCGATCATCTTGTGCCCGGGACGCACCGCGAGCCCCTCGACGTGCCAGTCGCGCACGAGCGATTCCCACGGCGTCGGCTCGGTGAACCCGCCGTGGACCCGTACGGCCTCGACGAACTTCGACAGCTGCGTGGTGGTGGCGACGTAGGCGCACACGATGCCGCCGGGCAGCAGCGCGTCGGCAGCGGCGTCGAGGCAGTCCCAGGGGGCGAGCATGTCGAGGATGATCCGGTCACAGCGCTCGCCCGACGCCGGCAGCTCCTCGGCGAGATCGCCGAGCGTCAGCCGCCACGCGGGGTGCTCGCCGCCGAAGAACTGGGTGACATTGCGCCGCGCGACGTCGGCGAACTCCTCGCGCCGCTCGTACGACGAGACGCGGCCGTGCGGCCCGACGGCGCGCAGCAGCGAGCAGGTGAGGGCGCCGGAGCCGACGCCGGCCTCGACGACATGGGCGCCGGGGAAGATGTCGGCCATCGCCACGATCTGGGCGGAGTCCTTCGGGTAGACCACCGCGGCGCCGCGCGGCATGGAGACGACGAACTCGGAGAGCAGCGGTCGGAACACGAGGTACTCGCCGCCCGCCGACGACGTCACCGTGAAGCCCTCCTCGCGACCGATCAGCTCGTCGTGCTCGAGGTGGCCCTTGTTGGAGAAGAAGCGCTTGCCCGCGGTGAGCTCGAAGTTGTGCTTGCGGCCCTTGCCGTCGACGAGGCGGACCCACTCACCGACCCGCAGCGGGCCGCGGTGGACGCCCGACCAGGCATCGGAGGGAACGTCGCCGGCGTGGCTGAGGGGCGCATCGGTCACCGGCGCAATCTATCGGCACCGGCCGCCCGGTCTGAATCGGCTCAGCGTCGGACGGCGCGGATCAGGTCGGTCGCGGCCAGGACGCCGTACACGCGGCCGTCGTCGTCGAGCAGGACGTACTCGGAGGCGGGCGTGCTCCGGACCGTGTCGAGCAGCGCTGGGCCGGTGATCCGCATCGGCAGGGTCAGCCCGGGCTCGAGCGTGCGGGCGACGGTGGCGACCGCGACCCACGGCGTCCGCTCGGCCGGTACGGCGCGCGCGGCGCTCTCGTCGACCACGCCGATCGGGCGGCCGTCGGCCGTGGTGGTGATGATGCTCCCCGCGCCGGCCTCCTGCGCGCGCCGCAGCGCCTCCGCCAGGGGCACGTCGTCCGGCA
This sequence comes from Nocardioides sp. L-11A, assembly GCA_029961745.1. Classification (NCBI taxonomy): domain Bacteria; kingdom Bacillati; phylum Actinomycetota; class Actinomycetes; order Propionibacteriales; family Nocardioidaceae; genus Nocardioides; species Nocardioides sp. L-11A. Next base: position 2,923,160 of record CP124680.1, on the reverse strand, counting down.
CGGCCAGGGCGCGGCGGGCCAGGTCGCTGGCGACGATGCCGCTGAACTGGCGGGTGATGCCGGCCACGGTCAGCGCCTGGCTGGCGCCGGTCCACAGGAACAGGGCGACGACGAGCAGCACGAGAGGGTTGAACACCGCGCCGCCGAAGGACCACCACAGGGCGACGGCGGCGACCAGCACGGCGACGCCGCGTCCGCTCCAGGCGGCGACCGTGGTGCCGGTGTGCGCCTGGCCGGTGAGCGCCCAGACGCCGGCCTTGAGGACCCGGCCGCCGTCGAGCGGGAGCCCGGGGACCAGGTTGAGGACCCCGATCATCAGGTTCGCGCCGGCCAGGCCCTCGATCACCAGGAGCAGCAGGCCGCTCGGCGTCACGAACCACAGCGCGAGCGCTGCCGCGCCGACGGCGAGCGAGGTCAGGGGGCCGACCACGGCGATCCAGAACTCCTGCCTCGGACGGCGGGCCTCCCCCTCGATCGCGGTCGCGCCGCCGAGGAAGTGGAGGGTGATCGAGTGCACCGTGAACCCGAACCGGCGGGCCACGACGGCGTGAGAGGCCTCGTGGAGGAGCACGGCGAGGTAGAGCGCGATCGCGAAGGCGACGCCGACGACGTACTTCCAGCCGCCGAGCCCCGGCTGCACCTGGTCCACGCGTGGGCCCATGATGAGTGCGATCAGCCCGGCGATGAGGAACCACGAGCTCGACACCAGCACGTCGCTGCCGGCGATCCGGCCGATCCGGAACATGCCCCGGGGCAGCGGCGCGGGCTCGGGGGCGGGACGCTGGGGGCCGGACACGTACCGAGGCTATCCGGGATCCGGCTGCACGCCGGCGGCGGTGGCCACCGCCCGGTTGTCGGAGGGCTGGCCTACTGTCGCTGCCATGACGACCACCACCTCCGCCGCCGGCATCGAGCCGGCCGACCCGTCCGAGCGCGGGGGCACCCGCGTCGACGGCGTCGACGTGCTGGGTGCGTTGTCGCCGTCCCGGGTCGGCGACTTCCTGAACTGCCCCCTGCTCTACCGCTTCCGCAGTGTCGACCGGCTCCCCGAGCCGCCCTCGCCCGCCGCCGTGCGCGGCACGGTGATCCACCGCGTGCTGGAGCAGCTCTTCGATCTGCCGGCCGACGAGCGCACCCCGGAGCGGGCCGACGGGCTGCTCGCTCCCGCCTGGGCGGAGCTGCAGGAGATCGAGCCGGCGGTCAGCTCGATGTTCCCCGTCGACGGCCCCGAGATCGCGGAGTGGCTGGCGTCGTGCCACGAGACCCTCGCGAAGTACTTCGACCTCGAGGACCCGACCCGGCTCGAGCCCGCCGAGCGGGAGCTGTACGTCGAGACGCTCACCGATGCCAAGCTGCTGCTGCGCGGCGTCATCGACCGGGTCGACGTCGCGCCCGACGGCGCGATCCGGATCTGCGACTACAAGACGGGCCCCTCGCCCCACGAGATGTTCGAGGGCAAAGCGCTGTTCCAGCTGAAGTTCTACGCGCTCGTCCTGTGGCGCATGCGCGGCGTCGTGCCGCGCATGCTCCAGCTGGTCTACCTCGGCAACAGCGAGGTGCTGCGCTACGAGCCCGACGAGCGGGACCTGCTGGCCACCGAGCGCAAGGTGCTGGCGGTCTGGGACGCGATCCGGGCGGCCACCGAGCGTCGGGAGTTCGAGGCGCGCAAGGGCGCCGGCTGCCGCTGGTGCGTCCACCAGGCGATCTGCCCGGCCTACGGCGGCACCCCGCCTCCCTACCCCGAGCCCCGCGAGTCCCGGGGGCCCCGGTCCGCTGCGGACGATCCGGAGCCGGTCAGCGCAGTGAGCCCAGATCCGCGGGAGTGAGCCCCTCCAGGCTCTCCCGGAACACCCGCGCGGGCCCCGGCGGCACCGGCACGTGGTTCGGGACGACGAGGACCCGGCAGCCCGCGGCCTCGGCGGAGGTGGCGCCGGTCGGCGAGTCCTCGACGGCGACGCAGTCGGCCGGGTCGACCCCGAGTGCGGCTGCAGCGGTGAGATAGGCCTCCGGGTGCGGCTTGCCGTTGTCGACCATGTCTCCGGTGACGATCACCCGGAAGGTCTCGGGCGGCAGGTGCTCGAGGATCGGGGCGACGAAGCGCTGGTAGGACATGGTCACCAGCGCGCACGGCACACCGGCCTCGTGCAGCGCGAGGAGCAGCTCGCGGGAGCCCGGGCACCACGGCACGGCGTGCCGGACCTGCGCGACGACGCCGTCGAGCAGCATCTCGACGACCTCCTCGGCCGACTGGGCCAGGCCCAGCTTGGCCTTGATGTACTCCCCCGAGACGAGCAGGTCGTTGCCGACCAGGTGCATGGCGTCGGCGTGGGTCCAGGTGCCGCCGTGCTCCTCGGCGATGGCCTCCTCGGTGGCCATCCAGTACGGCTCGGTGTCGACGAGGGTTCCGTCCATGTCCCACAAGACGGCGGCTGGGAGGGTCACGGCGTCCAGCCTAGGAGCCGGAGTGCCCGCTGAGCTCATCCGCGGCGGCCGCCAGTCGCCGTACCGCCTCGGCCATCAGCGTCGGCTCGAAGGTGAACGGCAGCCGGAGGTGGTCGTCCCAGGCGCCGGTGAGATCGGTCTCCCGGCCCGGCGTGACCTCGACGCCGTGCCGCAGGGCGACCCGGGCGAGTACGCCGGCGTCGTACCCGGGCAGCCGGATCCACAGCGCCGTGCCACCGTCGGGCGCCCGCCAGGTCCAGTCCGGCAGCCGCTCGCGCAGGAGGGTGGTGGCGTGGGCGAGACGGTCGAGGGCGGCGGCCGTCCGGTCCTCGACCAGCCCAGCGAGATCGGGCAGCAGGCGGGTGGCGACGGCCTGGTCGAGCAGCGGGGTGCCCATGTCGGCATTGGCCTTCAGGTAGCCGAGGCGGTCGATGTCGGCCGCGCTCGCGCGGACCCAGCCCAGCCGCAGTCCGGCCCACAGCGACTTCGACAGGGAGCCGACGGTGAAGACCCGCCCGGCCCGCGGGGCGTACGCCGCGATCGGGGGCGGGAGCGGCCCGGCCGCGGTCAGGGGCGTCGAGTAGCCGTGGTCCTCGACGATCGCGAGGCCGTGCTCGGCCGCGACCCGGGCCACGGCGCGGCGGCGCGCGGCCGAGGTCAGCAGGCCGGTCGGGTTGTGGAAGGTGGGCATCACGAACAGCGCCGACACCGGCTGCTGCGCCAGGGCGGCGCGCAGCAGGTCGACCCGCGGGCCCTCCTCGTCCAGCCCCACGCCGACCATCCGCGCGCCGACCGCGCTGAACGTGTCGAAGCATCCCGGCCAGCTGGGTGACTCGACCGCGACGGTCGCCCCGCGCTCGAGGAGCAGCTGTGCCACCAGGGACAGGGCCTGCTGGGTGCCGGTGGTGACCAGGATCTGGTCCGGGGTCGTGGCGAGGCCGAGGCGGGTGTGGTGCTCCGCGAGCGCCGTGCGCAGTGCCGGCAGGCCGCGCGGCGTGTAGCCGATCTCGTCGAGCAGCGTCGGCAGGTCCTCCTCGACGACCTCCGCCACGGCCGAGGCGATCCGCGGGTCGCCGGGCTCGACGGCGTGCCGCATCGAGATCAGCCCGTCGGGCGTCTCGTCGAGCCGCCGGACCGCCTCCGCGGACAGGCCCCGCCGGAGCCGGCGCGTCACGGCCGCCGGACCCCGGTCGTCGGGCGCGGCCACCCGGCTGCCGCTCCCCTGCCTGCTCTCGACGAGGCCGCGCCCCCGCAGCTCGTCGTACGCCGCCACCACGGTGGCCCGGCTCAGGTGCAGCGCGCGGGCGAGGTCCCGTTCGGACGGCAGCCGGTCGCCGGCCACCAGCTCGCCCGCGCTGATCGCGTCGGCGAGCGCCGCGGCCAGCTGTCGGTAGAGCGCGCCGCGGCTCGACATCCGGTCGCCGACGACGCGGACCAGCTCGTCGGGGTCGCGAAAACGATCCACTTGCGCCTCCATTGGCCCGGGTCCGGCAGGGCGGTCGGCGACCACGCTAGGGGACGTCCCGCACCCACCCGAACGGAGCTCTCCGATGAGCCTGTCCCTCGAGCCCGCGCAGCTGGCCGCCTTCGCCGCGGCCTCCGTGGTCCTGGTCGGCATGCCCGGCCCCAACACGATCTACATCACCACCCGCAGCCTCGCCCACGGCACCCGTGCCGGCGTCGTGTCCGTGCTGGGCGTCGAGACGGGCACGGCGGTCTATGCCGCCGCGACCGCCCTCGGGCTGTCGGCGCTGATCGCCGCCAGCCCCGCGGCGTTCACCGCGATCCGGTACCTCGGTGCGGCGTACCTGGTCCTGCTCGCCGTGCGCGAGCTCCGCCGCCGGCACCGGGCCGAGGGGCCGACCGCGGCGGTACCGGCCCGGCTGGGCCGGGTGTACTGCGACGGCCTGCTGATGAACCTGCTCAACCCGAAGGTGGCGCTCTTCTTCCTCGCGTTCCTGCCCCAGTTCCTGACCCGCGGGACGACCGGCGCCGCGGCCCGGGCCGAGGTGCTCGCCCTGGGCCTGGTCACGGTGCTGGTCGCGCTCGTCGTCGACCTCGCCTACGCCGTGGTGGCGGGTGCGCTGGGCCGTCGGCTGCGCGCGGCCCGAGCGTCGCACCCGGGTCGCCGGCCGGCGCGGGGCGCGCTCCCCGTCGCCGGGGTGTACCTGGCCATCGCGGCGGCGGCCGCGACCGGGGCCGGCGGCTGATCGGGTCACGCCGGCGGCGGGCCGAGGATCTCCTGGCCGCCCTCGATCCCGGCGGCGACCAGCGCGTCCAGGCTCACCTCCCACCCGTCCGGGCGGGGATCGGTGAGCCGCCGGCCAGCACCCCGGAAGAAGCCCTCCATCCCGCTGGGGGTGCAGATGGTGAGGAGGTCGACGCGAGGCGAGGTGAACCGGTAGGCGTGCGGGATCTCCCGGGGGAGGAACACCGCACCTCCCGAGCCGACCTCGTGCCGCTCGTCGCCGACCCAGAAGATGCCGTGACCCTCGAGGACGACGAACATCTCGTCCTCCTCCCGGTGCAGGTGGAGCGGCGAGGCGGCCCCGGCGCCGAGCGAGCTGCGCACCACGGTGACCTGGTTCGCCGTATGAGAGCCGTCGAGGAGGATCTGCAGCTCCGATCCCTCGATCCACTCGATCCGCTCGTGGTCGGCGGCCTGGGCGATGTAGGCGAGGCTCATCGGGTTCTCCCGTCGTCGGAGATGGCGATCAATTCAACTACCAACCATCTAACCAATATATGCACGGTAAGATGCCGGGGTGGCCGAGGTCAAGAGGCGCTATCACTCCCCCCTGCGCAGCGAGCAGGCCGAGGCATCCCGGGCCGCGGTCCTGCGGGCCGCGCGCGAGCTCTTCGTCGAGCAGGGCTACGGCCGCACGACGGTCGAGCAGGTGGCCGCGCGGGCCGGCGTCAGCAAGCCGACCGTCTTCACCGCCGTCGGCAACAAGGCCACCCTGCTCAAGGTGGTCCGGGACGTCGCGCTGGCCGGTGACGACGACCCGCGGGCCGTGTCCGAGCGGGACGACGTCGCCGCGATCGCCGCAGCCGGCGACCTCGCCCGGGCGATCACGCTCACCGCCCGCCACGTCGTCGCCGTCAACGCGCGCTACGACGACGTCCACGAGGTGATCCGCGGTGCCTCGGGAGCCGACCCGGCGGTCGCCGCGCTCTGGGAGACGAGCGAGGCGGAGCGGCACGTTGGCGCCGGCCACCTGCTGGCCCGCCTGCACGCGACGCCCGCCCTGCCCGTCCGTCGCGCTCAGGACCGCCTCTGGCTGCTCATGGCGCCCGACCACTACCACCGCCTGGTCGTTGTCCAGGGATGGTCGCGGTCGGCCTACGAGCAGTGGCTCATCGAGGGGATCCGGTCGCTCTTCGACGCCTGAAGGTCAGTCCTCCGGGTCGTAGCCGAGGTTGGGCGAGAGCCACCGCTCGGCCTCCTGGACCGTCCAGCCCTTCCGCTCGGCGTAGTCGGCGATCTGGTCGCGTCCCAGCCGGCCGACGACGAAGTACTGCGCGTCCGGGTGGCTGTAGTAGATGCCGGAGACCGACGCGCCGGGCCACATCGCCATCGACTCGGTGAGCTCGATGCCGGTGGCGGCCTGGACGTCGAGGAGCTCCCAGATGGTGCGCTTCTCGGTGTGGTCCGGGCAGGCCGGGTAGCCGGGCGCGGGCCGGATGCCGGTGTACTTCTCGGCGATCAGGTCCTCGTTGCTCAGCTGCTCCTCCGGCACGTGGGCCCAGAACTCGGTGCGCACCCGCTGGTGCAGCCGCTCCGCGAACGCCTCGGCCAGCCGGTCGGCGAGGGCTTCGAGCAGGATGGCGGAGTAGTCGTCGAGCTCCTCCTTGAACGCCATGATCCGTTCGACGGTGCCGAGCCCGGCCGTCACCGCGAACGCGCCGACCCAGTCGCCGCCGCCGTTCAGGTCGCTCCCGATCGGCGCGACGTAGTCGGCGAGCGAGCGGTTGGGCACGCCCGCGCGGTGCTGGCCCTGCTGGCGCAGCTGGTGCAGCGTCGTGCGGACGGCGCCGCGCGACTCGTCGGCGTAGACGACGACGTCCTCGCCGGTGCTGGCGGCGGGGAACAGGCCGTAGACGCCGTTGGCCCGCAGCCACTTCTCCGCGACCAGCTTGTCGAGCATGACCTGCGCGTCGTCGTACAGCTTGCGGGCGGCCTCACCGTGCGTCGGGCTGTTGAGGATGTCGGGGAACTTGCCCTTCATCTCCCAGGCGTTGAAGAAGGGCTGCCAGTCGATGTACTCGCGCAGCTCGGCGAGGTCGTAGTCGGCGAGCACGTGCACACCCGGCGAGCGCGGCTGCGGCGGGGCGTAGCCGTCCCACGAGATCGGCGAGGAGTTGTCCTGCGCGTCGGCGAAGGACAACAGCGGGCGCTCGGACTTCTGGGAGTGCCGGGCGCGCAGCGAGTCGTAGTCGGCCCGGGTCGCCTCCAGCAGCGCGGGACGCTGTCTGTCGTCGAGCAGCGCGGCGGCGGTCGGGACGGACCGAGAGGCGTCCTTGACCCAGACCACCGGGCCGTCGTACTTCCGGTCGATCTTCACCGCGGTGTGGGCGCGCGAGGTCGTCGCCCCGCCGATGAGCAGCGGGATCTCGAGCCCCAGGCGCTGCATCTCGGTGGCGAAGCCGACCATCTCGTCGAGGCTCGGCGTGATCAGACCGGACAGGCCGATGATGTCGGCGCCGACCTCCTTGGCCGTGTCGAGGATCTTCTGTGCCGGCACCATCACGCCGAGGTCGATGACCTCGTAGTTGTTGCACGACAGCACCACGCCGACGATGTTCTTGCCGATGTCGTGGACGTCGCCCTTCACCGTGGCCAGCACGATCGTGCCGTTGGTGTCCTTCTGGCTCGCGAGCTCGGGGTTGGCCGCCTTCTCCTGCTCGATGAACGGGATGAGGTAGGCCACGGCCTTCTTCATGACCCGCGCCGACTTCACGACCTGCGGGAGGAACATCTTGCCGGCGCCGAAGAGGTCGCCGACGACGTTCATGCCGTCCATCAGCGGCCCCTCGATCACCTCGATCGGCCTGCCGCCGCGGGCGGCGATCTCCTGGCGCAGCTCCTCGGTGTCGCCCTCGACGAAGCCGTCGAGACCCTTCACCAGCGCGTGCGTGATCCGCTCGCCGACCGGCAGCGAGCGCCATTCCTCCTCGGCCGCCTCGACCTTCTCCCCGCTGCCCCGGTGAGCCTCGGCGAGCTCGAGCAGCCGCTCGGTGGCGGCCAGCGAGTCGTCGGTGCGGTTGAGGACCACGTCCTCGATCGCGTCGCGCAGGTCGGGATCGATGGTGTCGTAGGGCACCAGCGCGCCGGCGTTGACGATGCCCATGTCGAGCCCCGCCTCGATGGCGTGGAACAGGAAGACGGCGTGGATCGCCTCGCGCACCGGGTTGTTGCCCCGGAAGCTGAAGCTGACGTTCGAGATGCCCCCGGACACCTTCGCTCCCGGCAGGTTCTGCTTGATCCAGCGGGTCGCCTCGATGAAGTCCACGCCGTACGTCGCGTGCTCCTCGATGCCGGTGGCCACCGCGAACACGTTCGGGTCGAAGATGATGTCCTCGGCCGGGAAGCCGACCTGGTCGACCAGGATCCGGTAGGCGCGCTCGCAGATCGCCTTGCGACGCTCCAGGTTGTCGGCCTGCCCGTCCTCGTCGAACGCCATCACGACCGCGGCGGCGCCGTACTTCTTGCACAGGCCGGCCTGCTCGATGAACTTCTCCTCGCCCTCCTTCATCGAGATCGAGTTGACGATGGGCTTGCCCTGGACACAGCGCAGGCCGGCCTCGATGACCTCCCACTTCGAGGAGTCGATCATCAACGGGACCCGGCTGATGTCGGGCTCGCTGGCGATCAGCTTGACGAAGCGGTCCATCGCGGCGACGCCGTCGATCATGCCCTCGTCCATGTTGACGTCGATGACCTGGGCTCCGGCCTCGACCTGCTGCGCGGCGACCGACAGCGCGGTGTCGTAGTCGCCGTCCTTGATCAGGTTGCGGAACCGCGCGGACCCGGTGATGTTGGTCCGCTCGCCGACGTTCACGAAGAGGCTGTCGTCGGTGATCGTGAACGGCTCGAGGCCGGACAGGCGCATCGCGGGCTCGTTGGTCACCGGACGGCGGACCGCGCGGCCCTCCATCCGGCGCGCGATCTCGGCGATGTGCTCGGGGGTGGTGCCGCAGCAGCCGCCGACGATGTTGAGGAAGCCGGCCTCGGCGAACTCCACGAGGACGGCGGCCGTGTCGTCCGGCGCCTCGTCGTACTCGCCGAAGGCGTTGGGCAGACCGGCGTTGGGGTAGGCCGAGACGAAGGAGTCGGCGAGCCGGGACAGCTCGGCGACATAGGGGCGCATCTCCTTGGCGCCCAGCGCGCAGTTGAGGCCGACGGCCAGCGGCTGCGCGTGCCGGACGGAGTCCCAGAACGCCTCGGTGACCTGCCCGGACAAGGTCCGGCCGGAGGCGTCGGTGATGGTGCCGGAGATGACGACCGGCCAGCGCCGGCCGGCCTCCTGGAAGAGCGTCTCGACGGCGAAGATCGCCGCCTTCGCGTTGAGCGTGTCGAAGATGGTCTCGATGAAGAGCAGGTCCGAGCCGCCGTCGACCAGGCCGCGGGCGGCGTCGAGGTAGGCGTCGACGAGCTGCTCGTAGGAGACGTTGCGGGCACCGGGGTCGTTGACGTCGGGGCTGATGGACGCCGTCCGGGTCGTGGGCCCGAGCGCGCCGGCGACGTACCGCTTGCGTCCGGTCGCAGCGGCGACCTCGTCGGCGATCCGGCGGGCGAGGCGGGCCGACTCCAGATTGAGCTCGTAGGCCAGCGCCTCCATGCCGTAGTCGGCGAGCGAGACGGCGTTGGAGTTGAAGGTGTTCGTCTCCACGATGTCGGCGCCCGCGTCGAGGTACTCGCGGTGGATGCCGCCGATGATGTCGGGCTGCGTGATCGAGAGCAGGTCGTTGTTGCCGATCAGGTCGTTCGGCCACTCCTCGCGGTCCGCGAAGCGCTCGCCGCGGTAGCCGGCCTCGTCGGGCCGGTCGCGCTGGATCGCGGTGCCCATGGCCCCGTCGAGGATGACGATCCGCTCCCGCAGCAGCTGCGTGAGCTCGTCGGTCGCGTCGGGCTGCCACGCGACGTCCTGCGGCCTGTCCTGAGCCATGAAACCCATCCTTCCAGAGTGTGGAAGGCGCCCTTGGTGTCTCGGCCGAGCGTGGCGGACCGCCCCGTCGCGGGGCTCGTCCGTTGCAACGCCTCTCGGCTGCTGCTGATGTTACCCACGTTCGGCTGACTAGGCTGGCACAGTGATGGAGATCGAGACGATCCCCGAGCTGGTCCGGCCCGTGGTGATCGCTGCGTTCGAGGGATGGAACGACGCCGCGGAGTCCGCGACCGCGGTCGTGGACCACCTGATGAAGGCGTGGGACGCCAAGGTCGTCGCGGCGATCGACCCGGAGGAGTACTACGACTTTCAGGTCAACCGCCCCTCGGTCGGCATCGACGAGCACGGGTTCCGCAAGCTGACCTGGCCGAGCACGCACATCGCCGTGGCCTCTCCCCCCGATCTGGACCGCGACGTGATCCTGGTGCGCGGAATCGAGCCCAACATGCGCTGGCGGCAGTTCACCGACGAGATCCTCGGGACCATCGCCGATCTCGGTGCCGAACTCGTCGTCACCCTCGGCGCGCTGCTCTCCGACAGCCCCCATACCCGCCCCATCCCGGTCTCCGGGTCGACGACCGAGGCCGACCTGATGGACCGGCTGGTGCTCGAGCAGTCGACCTATGAGGGTCCGACCGGCATCGTCGGCGTCCTCCAGGACGCCTGCGCCCGCGTCGACATCCCCGCCGTGTCGTACTGGGCCGCCGTGCCCCACTACGTCGCCCAGCCGCCCTGCCCGAAGGCGACCCTCGCGCTGCTCACCCGGCTCGAGGACCTGCTGGAGATCCCCGTCCCCCTCGGCGACCTGCCCGACGAGGCCCGGGCCTGGGAGCGCGGCGTCGACGAGCTGGCCGAGGAGGACGAGGACATCGCGGAGTACGTCCGCTCGCTGGAGGAGTCCCGGGACACCGCCGACCTGCCCGAGGCGTCGGGTGAGGCCATCGCCCGGGAGTTCGAGAGGTACCTCAAGCGCCGCGGCGAGGGCGACTGAGTCACGCTGCGGGGCGGGTCAGGCGTTGCGGTTTGGTCCCAAACCGCAACAATTCGGGCCCGCAGCGTGCAGTTTCTGCCCAAAGCAACAGGTTCTACTGCTGCCGGGCGGCTACGGGGCGTCGGCTACAGCGCGAGACCCAGCGCGGCGTCGAGGACCGGGAGCAGCGTGACGGCTGCCTCGGGATCGCTGGTGTCGGCGAGGCCGTCGGTGCCGAGGGTGGCGGCGACCCAGGCGTCGACCGCGGCGGTGGCGCGGGGGGCGTCGAGGTCGTCGGCCAGCGCCGCGAGGATCTCCTCGACCACGGGGGCGGCGGGGGCGCCGGCACCGAGGGCCAGGGCGCGACGCCAGGCGGCGACGTCGTCGACGGCCTGCCAGAGGTGGGCGTCGGTCCACTCCCAGTCGCTGCGGTAGTGGTGGCGCAGCAGCGCGAGGCGGATCGCCATCGGGTCGATGTCGCTGTTGCGCAGGGCGGAGACGAAGACCAGGTTGCCGAGCGACTTGGACATCTTCTCGCCGTCGTAGGCCACCATGCCGGCGTGGGCGTAGACCTGCGCGAAGGACTCGCCGGTCGCGACCTGCACGTGCCCGGCGCACATCTCGTGGTGCGGGAAGACCAGGTCGCTGCCGCCGGCCTGGACGTCGAAGGAGCCGCCCAGATGGGTCAGCGCGATCGCGGCGCACTCGATGTGCCAGCCGGGTCGGCCGCGGCCGAACGGGCTGTCCCAGGCGGGCTCGCCATCGCGCTCCCCCCGCCATACGACGCAGTCGAGCGGGTCCTTCTTGCCCGGCCGGTCCGGGTCGCCGCCGCGCTCACCGAAGAAGCGGAGCATGGTCTCGCGGTCGTAGTTGGACTCCTCGCCGAAGGCGGGGTCCGCGGCTACGGAGAAGTAGAGGTCCTGCTCCACGCGGTAGACCGAGCCGGCGGCGTCGAGGCGCTCGATGAGCTCGATCACCAGCGGGATGGACTCGACCGCCCCGACGTAGGCGATCGGAGGGAGGACGCGGAGCGCCTCCATGTCCTTGCGGAAGAGCTCGGTCTCGCGCTCGGCGAGCTCCACCCAGTCGACGCCGACCTTGTCGGCCCGCTCGAGCAGCGGGTCGTCGACGTCGGTGACGTTCTGGACGTAGCTCACGTCGTGACCGGCGGTGCGCCAGGCACGGTTGAGCAGGTCGAAGGCCACATAGGTGTTGGCGTGACCGATGTGCGTGGCGTCGTACGGGGTGATGCCGCAGACGTAGAGGCGCGCGGCGCCATCGGGCCGGCTCTCGACCCTGCCGCCGGAGGCGGTGTCGTGGAGGACGACCTGGGGGCCGGAGACCGGGAGCACCGGGAGACCCGGGGCGTTCCATGCGCGCATGCCTCGATGTTAGGGGTTGGCTCTAGAAGGGCGGCCAGGGGATCGCCGGCCAGCTCCCCGAGGGGCCGGGTAGCTCCCCGACGGCCAGCAGCCGTTCGGTACGCCGCTCCAGGGCCCGGATCTCGTGCTCGGCGAGATGGGTCGCGAGCCGCTCACCGAGGTCGCCACGGAGCGCGGACAGGACGACCGATACCACCGCGCGCTCCTCGGTGGTCAGCGGCGTGCTGGCCCAGCCCCACAGCACGGTGCGCAGCTTGGCCTCGTGATGGAACGCCACGCCGTGGTCGACGCCGTACCGGTGCCCGCCCGGCATGGCCAGGACATGTCCGCCCTTGCGGTCGGCGTTGTTGACCAGCACGTCGTAGACCGCGAGCCGGCGCAGCGCCGGGCTGTCCTCGTGCACCAGCGTCACCGCCCGATCGCGGTCGTCGAGACCCTCGACGACCGCGAGCCAGCCGGCGGGCGTCGCGCCGGAGCGCACCAGGTCCACCGCGCTGTCGTCGGGGTCGACCTCCTGCCACTCCTGGACCATGCCGGGCCCGTGCGGGCCCTCGCCCCACCAGGTGCGCGGTACCAGGTCCCAGCCGGTGGCCTCGGAGACCAGGAAGGCGCCGACCTCGCGGTCGGCGAGGGTGCCGTCCGGGAAGTCCCACAGCGGCCGCTCCCCCGCCACCGGCTTGTAGACGACCTCGCGACCGTCGAGCTCGGCGAGGAAGGTCGCGTTGGAGGCCGGCATGATCCGGCCCTTGAGGATCATGGGTCGCGGCGCTTGAACCCGTTGGCCCGCACGCACAGGTGACCCTCGGGGTCGATCGGTTGTCCGCAGAAGGGACAGCTCGGCCGGCCGGCCCCCACGACATGCTCGGCACGGCGGACGAACGCCCGGGCCTGTCCCGGCTCCAGACGGACGAGCAGCAGCTCGGCGGGATCCTCGCCGTCGGTGAGCTCGACCGGCTCCTCGCCGACCGGGAACACCTCGACCACGACCCGCTCGTCGTCGGGGTCCCACGACAGCGTCATCGTGCCGGCACGGAACTCCTCCTCGATGGGCAGCTCCAGGGGCTGGTCGTCGGCGAGCCCGAACGGCGCCATCGCGGGTACGACGGCCCGGGCCCGGCCGTCGGCGATCACCTCGTCGAGCAGCTCATCGATCCGCTCGGCGAGCGCTGCGACCTGCTGCTTCTCCAGGGCGACCGAGACCAGCCGGGAGCCGGCCCGCGCCTGGAGGAAGAAGGTGCGGCTGCCGGGCTCGCCGACGGTGCCGGCGACGAAGCGCTCGGGCGGGTCGAATCCGTGCACGATCGGCATGCCCCTGAGCCTATCGACGTACGGTCAGGCCGGCCCGGCGCCACCGCCGACGACCGCCCCGCGAGACCGGGGCCGGCGCTTGCCGGGCTTCGGTGCCAGCCAGGACAGGTCGCCGTCGTGGGTGTTGCTGGCGAGCACGTACGGCCGGTCGGATGCGTACCTGATGATGGACACCGAGGCCGGGTCGACATTGATCCGCTGGAACAGGTCGAGGTGCATGCCGAGTGCGTCGGCCAGGATCGACTTGATGATGTCGCCGTGGCTCACCGCCACCCATACGGCGTCTGGACCGTGGTCGCGGGTGATGTCCGCGTCGCGGCGTCGTACGGCGGCCACCGCGCGGTGCTGCATGGCCACCATCGACTCCCCGCCCGGGAACACCGCCGCGGACGGCTGGCGCTGGACCGTCGACCAGAGCGGCTCGCGGAGCAGTTCCTTGATCGGGCGGCCCTGCCACTCGCCGTAGTCGCACTCGGCGAGACCCTTCTCGGCGAGTGCCCTGGTCGTGGGGTGTCCGGCGCCCCGCTGAGCGGCGGCCACGGCGCGGGCGGTCTGCCGGCAGCGCTCCTGGGGACTGGTGAGGAGCGCGGCGACCGGGACCGTGGCGATCCGGGCACCGGCTCGCTCCGCCTGCTGGACGCCCAGGTCGTCGAGCCGGATTCCTGGTGTCCGACCGGCGAGCACGCCGGAGGCGTTCGCGGTGGTCCGGCCATGGCGGACCAGCAGCAAGGTGGCCATGGCGGGGAGCCTAGCCACTGGCGTGACGCGGCTCCTCCGGGGAGCGCTGATCTGCCACGATGTCCCTGTCGGACGTCCTCAACCCGCACTCGGGAGCGCGGTGTGAACAGATCGATCGTCGCTTGGCCGACCCGTCGTGCCGCCCTCCTGCTCGCCGCCACGGTCGTCGTCCTCCTCCTCGCGGCGCTCGCACCGGTCCCCACCGCGATGGGCGAGCCCTGGCCCGAGCCCCCGCCCCGGGCTCGGCAGGCCAAGGCGCCCACCCTCGATGTGGTCCGGGTGACCGATGGCGCGGCCCGGGTCACCGGCGCCGCGCGCCAGCGCCGGGTCACGGTCCAGGCCCGTTGGGGCGGCAGGTGGAAGCGGGTCGCCCGGGTCCGGGTACGGCACGGGCGGTTCGCGGCCGAGGTCGCGCTGCGGGCCACGCGGGCCGGGCAGGTCCGTGCGGTGGCGGGGCGATGGCGGAGCCGGCCGAAGCCGCTGCCGCGCGTGCTCGCCGGCGACATCTGGCAGCCCGCGCCCGGTGGCGGCGCGGAGCAGCCGCCCGGCCCGCCCGCGCCGGCCGGCCCCTCCGACGCCTGCGGTCCGCAGCCACGCCGGGCGGACGGCAGCTACTGGTCGTGCACCTTCGCCGACGAGTTCTCCGGCACCGAGCTGGACCGGTCGCGCTGGGCACCGCAGACGGTGTTCAGCAGCGGCGACAAGCTCGGCCGCTACGCCTGCTACCGCGACCACCCCGACAACATCTCGGTGTCCGGCGGCGCGCTGCACCTCACGCTCCGACGCGAGGACCGACCGATCCTCTGCCTGCGCAACGGGCTGCTCCCGACGCCGTACTCGTCGGGGATGGTGTCGACGTACCGGCTGTTCAGCCAGCAGTACGGGCGGTTCGAGGCACGCTACGCCAACACCGGCACCGTCGTCCCCGGGCTGCAGGAGACGTTCTGGCTGTGGCCCGACGACAGGTACCAGAAACCGCTCGACCTCTGGCCGGCCGCCGGCGAGATCGACGTGGCGGAGACGTACTCGCAGCATCCCGATCTCGCCATCCCGTTCCTGCACTACACGTGGAACGACAACGGGGGGCCGGTGCCCGGCCGCAACACCGCCTGGAACTGCCGGGCACTGCGCGGCGGCTACAACACCTACACGCTGGAGTGGACCCCGAGCCGGATCGAGATCCTCGTCAACGGGACGTCCTGCCTGGTCAACACCTCCGGCGACAAGGCCTTCCAGAAGCCCTACATCGTCTCGCTGACGATGCTGCTCGGCTCGTCGGGCAACAAGGCGAGCGACGCGACGCCCCTGCCCGCCGGCATGTCGGTCGACTACGTCCGGGTGTGGCAGTGAACCCTCGCGCGCGGCTCAGCCACGAGCGGTGGCGGTGGGGCTAGCGTGATCCCGTGATCGTCGACAGCGCCGTCTACCGGCACGGCGTCCGCCTCCCGGTGGACTGCCACCTGCACGACTACGCCGCGCTGCGCGCCGCAGCCAGCGACGAGCACGACTTCGTCTGGGTGGGGCTCTACGAGCCCAGCCACCTCGAGCTCGGCGAGATCGCCGCGGCCTTCGACCTCCACCCGCTCGCCGTCGAGGACGCGGTCGTCGCCCACCAGCGCCCCAAGCTGGAGACCTACGCGAACAGCCTCTTCCTCGTCCTCAAGACCCTCTGGTACGTCGACGAGGACGATGCCGTGGAGACCGGCGAGATCAACGTCTTCATCGGCACCGACTTCGTCATCACCGTCCGGCACGGCCGGGGCTCGGCCCTCAGCGACGCCCGCCACGACCTCGAGAAGAAGCAGGCCGTCCTCGACCACGGCCCCTCCGCCGTCGTCTACGCCGTCTGCGACGCCGTCGTCGACGGCTACACCGCGGTCGTCGCCGAGCTCCAGATCGACGTCGACGAGGTCGAGGCGTCCGTCTTCTCCGACCGCCGGACCCAGGACGGTGACCGGATCTACGTCCTCAAGCGTGAGCTGTCCGAGGTACGCCGCGCCGTCCTTCCGCTGCGTGAGCCGATGCGCCGCTTCGCCTCCGGCACCGTCGACCTGGTCGAGGCGGAGTCGGCGCCCTTCTTCCGCGACGTCAGCGACCACCTCGCCCAGGCCGCCGAGGAGATGGACACGCTCGACGGACTCCTCTCAACCGCGTTCGATGCCCACGTGTCCCGGATCGCGATGCAGCAGAACGACGACATGCGGAAGATCTCCGCCGGAGCCGCGCTGGTCGTGGTGCCGACGCTCATCGCCGGGATCTACGGCATGAACTTCACCCACATGCCCGAGCTCGGCTGGACCTTCGGGTACCCGTTCGCGATCGCGCTGATGGTGTCGTCGATGGCCGGGTTGTGGGTGTTCTTCAAGAAGTCGGGGTGGTTCTGAGATCACTCGGCTGCTGCCCGGGTGGCTCTGGCCGTTGCGGTTTGGTCCCTAACCGCAACGATTCAGCCCCGGAGCATGCAGTCTCTGCCCGATCGACGACTGGTCAGACCACCTCAGGAACTGAGTACGCCGGCGCCGAGCAGGATCAGCACGGCCGCGCCGAGCAGGACCCGGTAGACCACGAAGGGCGTGTACGACTTCGTGCTGACCCAGCGCAGAAGCCACGCGATGGCGGCGTACCCGACGATGAACGAGACGACGGTGGCGGTGATAGTCGGGCCCCAGCCGTAGTCCGCCTCGCCGGCGTGGGCCTTGCCGACGTCGCCGATCTCCTTGAGCTCGAAGAGCCCGGCGCCGACCACGGCGGGGATGGCGAGGAGGAAGGCGAAGCGGGTGGCGGCCTCACGCTCGTAGCCGAGGAAGCGGCCCATCGACAGCGTGGCACCGGAGCGGGAGACGCCGGGGATGAGGGCCATCGCCTGGGCGCCGCCCATGAGGAGCGCGTCGCGCAGCCGCATCTGCTTGATCGCCTTCTCATTGCGACCGATCCGGTCCGCGAGGCCGAGGACCAGGCCGAGCACGATCAGCGTGCTGCCGATGATCCACAGGTTGCGGAAGTCGCGCTCGATGACGTCCTTGAGCAGGATGCCGAGCACCACGATCGGCAGCGAGCCGACGATGATGTACCAGCCCATCCGGGCGTCGAGGGCGCCGCGGTACTCCGGCTTGAACAGGGACAGCACCCAGGCGCGGGCGATGCGCCAGATGTCCTTGCGGAAGTACACGAGCACGGCCAGCTCGGTGCCGATCTGGATCACCGCCGTGAACGCAGCGCCGGGGTCGCCCCAGCCGAACAGGTCGGGGAAGATCCGCAGGTGCGCACTGCTGGAGATCGGGAGGAACTCGGTCAGTCCCTGGAGCACGCCGAGGAACACTGCCTGCAGGAAGTCCGCCACGACGCGCCATCCTAGGGAGTCGATGGTCACGCGCGTCATCGGCGGTCATCGGGGGTCATCGGCGTGCCCGGCGCGCGGCGCTCGGCCGGGCGGATACCTTGTGCCCCATGCAGCAGCGGTACGTCGGCGCCAGCGGCCTCCAGGTGTCGCGCCTCGCCCTCGGCACGATGACGTGGGGCAAGGACACCGACGAGCACGAGGCCCGCGACCAGCTGGCCGCCTTCGTCGAGGCCGGCGGGACGACGGTCGACACGGCGGCGGGCTACACCGATGGCCGTTCCGAGGCCTTGCTCGGGAGCCTGCTCGGCGACGTCGTACGCCGCGACGAGCTGGTGCTGGCGACCAAGGCCGGGATCTGGCGGCGCGGTTCCGACCGGCTCACCGACACCTCCCGCGGCGCGATGCTGCGCGGCCTCGACACGTCCTTGAAGCGGCTCGGCACCGACCACGTCGACCTGTGGCAGGTCCACATCTGGAGCGACGACGTCCCTGTGGAGGAGACGCTGGGGGCGCTCGACCACGCCGTGGCGACCGGCCGGGCGACGTACGTCGGCATCTCGAACTTCAACGGCTGGCAGACCGCCCGCGCAGCGACCCTGCAGGAGGCGGTCGCGGGGCGTGCCCGGATCGTGTCCACCCAGATGGAGTACTCCCTGGTCAACCGGCGGATCGAGCGCGAGGTGCTGCCCGCGGTCGAGGCGCTCGGCCTCGGGCTGTTCCCCTGGTCGCCCCTGGGCCGCGGCGTGCTGACCGGGAAGTACCGCACTGGCACCCCCTCCGACTCCCGCGCCGCGTCACCGGTCTTCGCGGGCTTCGTCGACGCCTATCTCGACGAGCACAGTCGCGGCATCGTCGAGGCCGTCGCCCGCGCCGCGGACGGGCTGGGCTGGACGCCGCTCGAGGTCGCCCTGGTCTGGGTGCGCGACTCCCCCGGCGTCACCGCTCCGATCGTGGGCGCGCGGACCGCCGCCCAGCTCGCCGGCGCGCTCGGCTCGGAGGGGAAGGTGCTGCCCCCGGAGATCCGGGTGGCCCTCGACGACGTCTCCGGAGGTGCCGCATGAACGTCTCGCTGCTCCGTCCCGGCATGATGCGCGGCCTCGGGCGCGGCGTCGAGTGGGAGTTCGAGCGGGTGACCTTCGACCGCGAGTTCTCGCGGAACATGGTCGCCAAGCTGCTCGTCGAGCGGGCCGAGCACGGCGGCTGGGAGCTGGACCGGGTCCAGATCGGTCCGGACGGGCGGCGTCGCGTGGTGCTGCGGCGCAAGATCATCCGCGCCGTCCGGACCGCCTGAACCGTTGCGGTTTGGTCCCAAACCGCGCAAGAACAGCCCCCGGAGATGCAGTCTCTGCCCAATCGCGAACTGGTCAGACCACGTCGAGGAACCGGTCCATGACCCGCGCGCCGAACTCCAGCGCGTCGACCGGCACCCGCTCGTCGACCCCGTGGAACAGCGCGGTGAAGTCCAGCTCCTCGGGCAGCCGCAGCGGCGCGAAGCCGTAGCAGCGCAGCCCGAGCCCGAGGAAGTGCTTGGCGTCGGTGCCGCCGCTCATGAGGTACGGCGCGACGAGCGCGTCGGGATCCTCGGCGAGCAGGCTGCGGGTCATCGCGTCGACCAGCGCGCCGTCGTACGGCGACTCCCAGGGCGGCTGATGGGAGACGAAGTCGATGTCGACGCCCTCGCCGGTGAGCTCGGCCAGGGTGGTGAAGAACTCGTCCTCGAAGCCGGGGAGGAAGCGGCCGTCGACGTGGGCGGTGGCGTCGGTGGGGATGACGTTGACCTTGTAGCCGGCGTCGAGCATGGTCGGGTTGGTGGAGTTGCGGAGCACGGCGCCGAGCATCCGGGCGGCGTCGCCGAACTCCTCGACCAGCGCGGGCGCGTTCTCCGGGGTCGCCTCGACGCCGGCGAGCTCGCCGACGGTCGCGAGCAGGGTCCGCATGGTGGGCGTGAGCCGGACCGGCCACTCGTGGGCCCCGATCCGCGCCACCGCCGAGGCCAGCCGGGTGACCGCGTTGTCGTCGTTCAGCATCGAGCCGTGGCCGGCGCGACCGCGGGCGCTGAGCCGCATCCAGGCCATGCCCTTCTCGGCGGCCTCGATGAGGTAGAGCCGCCGGCCGCGGACCGTAGTGCTGAAGCCGCCGACCTCGCCGACCGCCTCGGTGCAGCCCTCGAACCACTCGGCGTGGTTCTCCACCAGCAACTGTGCGCCGTGGTGACCGCCGGCCTCCTCGTCCGCGGTGAAGCAGAGCACGATCTCGCGCTCGGGGACCCGTCCGGCCCGCTGCCGCGCCCGCACGACGGAGAGCAGCATGGCGTCGAAGTCCTTCATGTCGACCGCACCGCGGCCCCACACGTAGCCGTCCTGGATCTCGCCGCTGAACGGGTGGACCGTCCAGTCCTCCGCCGCGGCCGGTACGACGTCCAGGTGACCGTGCAGCAGCAGCGCGCCGCGGTCGCCGCCGGTGCGGGTGGCCCCGTCGCCGCCCCAGCGAGCCAGGACGTTCGCACGGCCCGGAGCCGTCTCGATCACCTCGGCCGCGATGCCCACCTCGTCGAGCAACGTGGCCACGTGCTCGGCGGCCTTCCGCTCACCCGTGCTCTCCCCGCCGCCATAGTTGGAGGTGTCGATCCGAATCAGGTCGCGGCACAGGTCGACGACCTCTCCGGCGACGTCGTGAGCGGTGGATGCGGCCATGGGCCCATCGTCGCACGCACCCCCACGCACTAGCGTTCTGCCGTGGCTCCTCCGCAGTGGAAGCAGTACTCCCCCGACGACAGCCCGGACCCCGAGGAGGGGCCGGCCCGGCCGCGCACCCCCACGCCCTACCGGCCCCCGAAGCAGCCACGTCCGCCGCGGACCGTCGACGAGCGGACGGTGCGCAAACGCTCGTTCCACCCGGTCGGCCTGTTGATCGCCGCGGGCGGGGTCGCGGTCGCTCTCGGCGCACCGGTCATCCTCTCGGTCGCGGGCAGCGAGGATTCGCCCGCAGCCGAGGAGCCGCAGACGGACCGGGGGTTCGATGCGTTGGTCGCGGCCCTGCGGGAGGAGACCGGATCGACCCTCGCGCGCAACGCCGTCATCTACCCTGACTACGCCGTGGTGGACGTGCCCTATCGGCCCGACGACCCGGCCGACGAGCGGGAGCTCGTCTACCACTGGGACGGAGAGCTCGGCGAGCCTGGCAAGGACACGGGCGACGACGTGGTCTTCGACCTCGCCGACGTCGACAGCGCCGTCCTCGACGGCCTCTGCCCGCAGGTGGAGGCCCTCGTCGAGGACCCGGAGACCTGCTATCTCATGATCAGCGGTCCGGACCCGGAGGACAGTACGCCGGCATGGATCTCGGTGTATGCCAGCAACGACTTCCGGCAGACCGCCTACGTCGAGTTCGGACTCGACGGCACCGTGGTGGAGGTGCACCCGGCGAGCTGAGCGGCACCGCGCGCGGTCAGTCCGATGCCGCCGTCACGTCGGCGACGGTGGCGCCGAGCGCGGCGACCAGCGCGTCCCCGTCGAGGGTGAGCGCGACGCCGTACCCTCCGCCGCCGAGCGAGACGGTGCCGGTGACCCGCGCGTCGGCGATCACCGGAAGCACGGTGGCGGAGCCCAGCGGAGTGATCGTGCCGCGGACGTAGCCGGTCACCTCGCGCGCGGCGTCGGCCGACGGCATCGAGAGCCGGTTGACGCCCAGCAGCGCGCGCAGCCGCGGCCAGGAGATCTCGCGGTCGCCGGGCACCAGCACGAAGCGGTGATCGCCGTCGGCGACCCGCACGACCATCGTCTTGACGATCTGGCGCGGCGCGATGCCGCGGACCGCCGCCGCCTCCTCCAGCGAGCCGACCGGTCCGTGCCGGATGACCTCGAAGGACAGGCCGAGCCGTTCGGCGGCCGCGATCGCACGGGAGGACTGGTCGGTCGGGTCGGGCTGCTCGGGCACACCCTCAATCTAGGACCCGGCCCCCAGTCCGTAACCGCTAGCATCGAGGCTCCCCCGGTCCCGCCCCACGGCTCCCACCGCCGTGCCGACGCCCGGGCCGACGCGCGACGGAGCCTGTGTGCCGACGATCGACCCCCGACGTCTCCTCGTCCTGCGTGCCTTCGTACTGTCCGACTCGGTCACCGCGACCGCCGCGGCGCTGCACCTGACGCCGTCCGCGGTGTCGCAGCAGCTGGCCGCCCTCGAACGGGAGGTCGGCCATGCGCTCGTCGTACGCACGGGGCGCAAGCTGGCGCTGACCCCCGCGGGCCGGATCCTCGCCGAGCACGCCGAGGAGATCAGCTCCCGGCTGAAGCTGGCCGAGGCCGATCTCGCGGCACATGCCGGCGGCGTGCTGGGCCAGTTACGGATCGGTGCCTTCCCGACCGCGATCAGCTGGGTGGTCGCGCCGGCGATCGTCGAGCTCCGACACCAGGCACCCGGCGTCGACGTCACGGTCGTCGACGCCGAGGCGCACATGAGCCACCGGATGCTGATGCGCGGCGACATCGACGTCACCGTGAGCCTGGAGTACGAGTCGGACCCCGAGCGCGACTCCCCCGACATCGCGAAGTTCCCGCTCTACATCGAGCGGTTCAAGGCGGTCCTCCCGCACGGGCATCCGCTGGCGGGCGAGGAGGGCATCGAGCTCACCCAGCTCAGCGAGGAGGGCTGGGTGATGCCGTCGCCCGGCAACCCGTGCCGGACGATGGTGCTGCAGGCATGCGCCGAGGTGGGCTTCCACCCACCGATCGCGCACGTGTCCGACGACTACCGTGCCGCCGTCGCGCTGGTCGCCGCGGAGGCGGGGATCTGCCTGGCGCCGGAGTCGGCCCTCTCGGCGCGCGACGCGGAGTGGGTCACCATCCTGCCCACGCGCGGCATCGCGCCGCTGCGCAAGGTGATCATGACGACCCGGCGCGACAACCAGGGGCACCCGGTCGTCCGCGCGGGCCTGGAGGCGATGCGGGCCGCGCTCGCCGAGCCGGACTCGGAGATCTACGGCCCGCTCGCACGGTCCGACACGTTCAGCGTGGAGTGACCGCCCCGGCGGAGGGCGCGTTCTCACGCAGGAAGGCGTCCACGTGCCGGTGGTACTCCTCCGGCTTGTCGCGGCGCACGCAGTGGTGCGCGCCCTCGATGACGACGACGTCGAAGCCGGGCGCGACCGCGGTGAGCCGATCGCGCGAGTGCTTGTCGACGATGACGTCGCCGGTCCCGGTCACCAGCAGCGCGGGCACGCCCGCCGGGCCGACCGTGATCTGGCGTGCGGTCGGGGTCCAGATCCGGCGCTTCTCGTGCAGCCGCTGCTCCATGTAGTCGGTGTCGACGGCCTTCATCGCCTCGGCCAGCGGGAGCAGCTCCTGCTCGGGCCAGTGCGGCTTGAGCTCGCGCTGGAGGTCGACGAGCTCCTCGACGGTGGACGTGTCCACCTCGTCGAAGGGATCCCGCTCCCGCTGGTCGGCGGGAACGCTCAGCCACGGGTTGGGCCCCGCCTCCGGCACCCACCACGGCGGGTCCTCCAGGACGACGCCGGCGACGAGGTGCGGCGCGTCGGCGGCGACGAACGCGGCGATCCGCGCGCCCATGGAGTGCCCGACGACCAGGGTCTTGCGCCCGGTGTCCGCCAGCAGGTCGCCGAGGATGTCGATCGCGTCCTGCACCATGACGTCGGTCGACGGCACACCCTCGTGGTCGGGACGGCGGCCGGGCGACTTCCCGTGGCCCCGGGCGTCGGGTGCGACGATGTGGAAGTCGCCGCCCCAGCGGTCGACGGCGTCGCCGTAGCACTCGCCGGACTCCACGGCGCCGTGCAGGATCAGGATGGCGGGCGCATCGGCTGCGTCCCGCCCGTACGTCCGGACGAACAGGTCGGTTCCCACGTGTCTTCTCTCTATCGGTGAGTCATGGTGCAGATCGTGGCACGGCTCGTCGGTGCCGTGCAGTGCTCCGGGCAGGTCAGCTCGGCAGCTCGGCCTCCGGGGTCGCCGCCACGAGCGCCCGCGTGCACGGGTGCTGC
The DNA here is from genome assembly GCA_029961745.1 of Nocardioides sp. L-11A. Taxonomy (NCBI): domain Bacteria; kingdom Bacillati; phylum Actinomycetota; class Actinomycetes; order Propionibacteriales; family Nocardioidaceae; genus Nocardioides; species Nocardioides sp. L-11A. Next base: position 2,899,816 of record CP124680.1, on the reverse strand, counting down.
GGAGCGCGGAAGATCTCCTCGGACGGTCCGGTCTCCACGATCCGCCCCTGGTGCATGACCGCGACCCGGTCGCTGTAGAGCCGGATCACCGCCAGGTCGTGGCTCACGTGGAGGAAGGAGATCCCCTGGTCCCGCTGGAGGTCCGCGAGCAGGTTGAGGATCTGGGCACGCACCGACACGTCGAGCGCGGAGGTCGGCTCGTCGGCGATGATCAGGTCCGGCTTGAGCGCGAGCGCGCGAGCCACGGCGACCCGTTGGAGCTGGCCGCCGGACGCCTCGTGCGGGTAGCGGCCGAGGTAGTCGGCACCGAGGCCGACCGACGCGAGCAGCGCGACGAGCTCGGTCGTGGACGTCGTCTCACCGTGCGCCCGGTAGACGTTCTCCAGGGTCTGGCGCACGGTCTGGCGCGGGTTGAGCGAGGCGAGCGGGTCCTGGAACACCATCGCGACATTGCGCCGCAGCCGGCGCAGGCCGCGTCTGCCCAGAGCCGCGACGTCGTGGCCGTCGGTCCGGACGGTGCCCGAGCTCGGGACGACGAGCCCATTGGCCATCCGAGCGAGCGTCGACTTGCCCGAGCCGGACTCCCCCACCAGGCCCAGTGCCTCGCCGCGCTCCACGCGGAGCGATACGCCGTCGACCGCGAGGTGACCGCGGCGACCGCGACCGAAGGCGCCGGCACCGGGGAACCGCTTGCTGACGTCGGTCATCTCCAGGATCGAGGTGCTCACCGGCCCACCTCCGGCAGCGACGGGAGTCGGTCGAGGTGGCAGGCGGCGCGGTGGACGCCGCCGGCAGCGCCCGACGGTCGCGGCGCGGGCAGGGGGATCTCGACCCGGCACCGCTCGCCCACTCGGTCGGTGAGACCACAGCGCGGAGCGAAGGCGCAGCCCGCACCCGCGTCGCGCAGGGACGTCGGCGCGCCCGGGATCGCCCGCAGCCGGGTCCGCTCGCCACCATGGTCGAGGCGTGCGTCCAGCCGCGGTGTCGCGGCGCGCAGGCCGGCCGTGTAGGGGTGAGCCGGCTCCTCGAAGATGTCGCGCAGACTGCCGTACTCCGCCTCGCGACCGGCGTAGAGGACGAGGACGTCGTCCGCCGCGCTCGCCACCACCCCGAAGTCATGGCTGATCAGCAGCATCGCCATGCCGTACTCCTGCTGCAGCTCACGGAGCAGGGCCAGGATCTGGGCCTGGACGGTCACGTCGAGCGCGGTCGTCGGCTCGTCGGCGATCAGCAGCGCGGGCCGGTTGACCAGGGCCATCGCGATCACCGCCCGCTGCCGCATGCCGCCGGAGAACTCGTGCGGGAAGCGGCGTACGGCGTGGCCCGGGTCGGGGATCCCGACCCGCTCCAGCATCTCGGCCGCCCGCGCCCGGCCGGCCCGCCGGGACACCGACGGGTCGTGCAGCCGGATCGCCTGTGCGATGTGGCCGCCGATGTCGAGGTACGGGCTGAGCGCCGACATGGAGTCCTGGAACACCATCGACACGTCGGCACCGCGGGCGCGGCGCAGCGAGCGCTCGTCGGCGCCCAGCATGTCCCGACCCGCGACGACGATCCGACCCCGCGCGCTCGCGCCGCGCGGGAGCAGCTGCATGATCGCCCGACCGGTGATGGTCTTGCCCGAGCCCGACTCCCCCACGACGGCCAGCGTGCGGCCGCCGTCGAGGGTCACCGAGAGGTCGCGCACGACGTCGAAGGAGGTGGCGCCGGAGGAGAAGGAGATGGTCAGGTCCTCGACCTGGAGGACGGGGTCAGGCACGGCGGATCCTCGGGTCGAGAAGCGGCAGGGCGAGGTCGACGAGCAGGTTGCCGACGATGATGAGGAAGGCCGAGAAGAGCGTCACGCCCATCACGATGCTCAGGTCGGCCTCGTTGACGCCGGACAGCAGCAGGTCGCCGAGGCCGTGGAGGCTGAAGACCTTCTCCGCGATCACCGAGCCGCCCAGCAGCGCGGTGACGTCGAGCGCGAACATCGCGCTGATCGGCACCATCACGCCCCGGACGGCGTGCCGGTTGACCTGTCGTGGCGAGGCACCGCGCGCGGTCATCGCGACCAGATGCTCGGCCGACAGCTCGTTGAGCAGCTGGGTCCGGGTGACCCGGATGTAGCCGGCGGCCAGGATGAACGACAGCACCATCCACGGTCCGATCAGGTGCCAGGCCCAGCCGGCGGGCGACTCCGAGAACGACACGAAGCCCGAGAACGGCAGCACGTTGAGCATGAACCCGAACACCTGCACGACGAGCAGGCCGACGAGGAAGGTCGGCACCGAGAGTCCGAACATCGCGAACCCGGTCGAGAACCGGTCCACGATCCCGCCCTTGCGGATCGCCGAGAGCGTGCCGAGCCCGATGCCGACGACCAGGCACAGGACTGCCGCTCCCGCCGCGAGCGACAGGGTCACCGGCAGCCGCTCGGCGATGAGCGAGGTGACGTCGCTGCGGTTCGGGAAGGAGTAGCCGAAGCACGGCGCGGCGCACTCGACCCGCTGCGCCCCCTCGCCGTACGTGCGGCCGACGAAGAGTCCCTTCACGAACTCGCCGTACTGCCACACCACGCTCTGGTCGGTCTGCATGTAGGCGCTGACCTTGGCCTTGGTCTCCGCCGGGCACGGCTTGCCGCACATCGCCCGGGCGGGATCCTTCGAGGCGCCGAAGAAGAGGGCGATCGTCACGAAGGCGATCGCGAGGAGCATGAACACCGCGGTGACCATGCGACGGGTGACATAGGTGATCATGCGGCATCCTCCGTGCGCACGTCGAGGACATCGCGGAGCGCGTCGCCGGCGAGCGTGGCGCCGAAGACGATCAGGAACACCACGGCGCCGGGGAAGAGCATGTACCAGACGTCCGCACCGCTGTAGATCCACGGCAGGGAGTCGGAGAGCAGCTTGCCGAGATCGGGTACGTCGCCGCGCAGGCCGACGCCCAGGAAGGAGAGACCGGCCACGACACTGACGTTGCCGGGCAGCGACATCGCGAACAGCACGACGACCAGACCGAACAGGTGAGGCAGCATCTCGCGGCGGATGATCTGGCCGGGCGGGGCGCCCGTCGCCCGGGCGGCCTCGACGAAGGCACGGGCGTTGATCGCGCTCGCCTGGGCGCCGATGATCCGGGCCGGGACGGTCCAGCCGAAGAAGGCCAGCACCAGGACGAGCACCAGGCCCCGGGGCAGCTCCGGCGGCACGATGGCCATGATCGCGATGACGAACATCAGGCCCGGGAAGCCGAACATGAAGTCGATGAGGCGACCGGCGACGGCGTTGACCCAGCCGCCGAAGTAGCCCATCGCCGTGCCGAGGACCGCCGCGACCACGATGGACAGGATGCTCGCGCCGAACGCGATGAACAGCGAGGAGCGGATGCCGTAGACGATCTGGGCGAACAGGTCGACGCCGGTGACCGGCGCGACGCCGAGCCAGTGGTCGGCGCTGACGCCGCCGAACGCGCCGAGCGGCCGGCCGCCGTTCGGGTCCAGCAGGTCGGTGTGGAAGGTGTGCGGGTCCTGGCCCTCCAGCCGCACCAGCAGCGGGGCGCACAGCCCCGCCACCATCGGGACGACCAGCATGACCAGCCCGGCCACGCCGGCGCGCCGGCGGGCGAACCGGCGGAGGACCGACGTACGCCGGCCCTCCGCCTGCTGGGACTCAGCGATCGACACCGACGACCAGCTCGTTCGCGAACGGCGGGTAGGCGGGCATGAAGTAGTTCACGATCTTCGAACCGGCCAGGGCTTGGGTGCGCTGGACGAGGATCGGCACGATGGGCGCGTCCTCCATGATCTGCCGGTCGATGGCCGCCCACATCTCGCCCGCCTTGTCGAGGTCGGGCTCGGAGATGGCGGCGTCGATGGCGGCATCCACGTCGGGGTTGGAATACTGCGACGCGTTGCCGCCTCCGTCGCCGATCTCGCTCGACGCGAAGAGCGGCTGGATGGTGCTCATGCCGCTCGGGAAGTCCGCGCCCCAGCCGCTCGTCGTCATGTCGTAGTCGCCGTCGGCCGACGAGATCAGCTCGTACCAGCCGTCGCCGTCGAGGCCCTTGAGCTCGACGTCGATGCCGACCCGGGCGAGCGAGTTCTTGATGCTCTGCGCCTCCTTCTCCTCGATCGCACTGACGTCGGTCGGATAGGTGAGGCTGAGCTTCAGGTCGGTCACGCCGGCCTCGGCCAGCAGGCTCTTGGCCTTCTCGACGTCGCCGGTGTCACCCCCGTCGTACAGGTCGTAGTCGGTCGCGCCGGGGATGCCCTCGGTCATGATCGACGAGGTGAGCTGGCCGCCGAACTTGGGGCCGCCGTACACGCTCTGGATCTCGGCCTTGTTGATCGCGTAGTTGATCGCCTGGCGCACCCGGACGTCGGAGAGTCCGGGGCGGGTGACGTTCATCGCGAGATAGCGGAAGTAGCCCGACGGCCCGTTGGCCATCCGGTCCGAGACGGACGGGTCCGACTCGATGCGCTGGAACTGCGACGGCGAGATGAGGGCATTGCTGATCGCGCTCTGGTCGTCGCCCTTGTCGTCGATCAGGCGCTGGACGATCGTGTCGTTGTTCAGGCCCATGTCGAGGACGATCTTGTCGGGGCCGGCGAGGCGCGCCTGGTCGGTGTCGGCGCTCCAGTTCGGGTTGCGCTCGAGCACCGCCTGGGTCCCCTTGCTGAAGCTCGTCACCATGTAGGGACCGCTGGCGACCGGGTTCTCGCCGTAGGTCTCGGGTTCGGTGTCGGCCGCCTTCGGCACCGGCGCGAACGCGGGCATGCTCACGATCCATGGCCAGTTGCCGAACGGGCGGCTGAGGTGGAACACGAGCTGGTGGTCGTCGACGACCTCGATGGAGTCGAGCTCCTTGCCGTCGTACGGACCGTCGTAGTCGGGCCCGCCCTCGAGCAGCGTCTTGTGGTATCCGAGACCGCCCTGGAACATCGGCGCGAACGAGCGCTCGATCCCGTACTTGACGTCCTGCGCCGTGATCGGGCTGCCGTCGGAGAACTTCAGGCCCTCCTGGAGCGTGAACGTCCAGGTCTTGCCACCGTCGTCCGTCGTACCGGTGTCGGTGGCCAGGTCCGGGACCAGGACGGTGTCCTTGTCGGGGAACGTCTGCCACGACGTCAGCCCGCGGTGGACCCACCGCAGCCGGCTGGTCGGCACCATCTGCGCGTTGGCCGTCTCGAAGGTCTCGGTGGCCCGTCGGGAGAGGTAGTGCAGGGTCCCACCCTGGGGCACGGACTCCATCGCCGACGCGGACTTGCCCTTGTCCTCGGTGGAGTCGCCGGACGACGAGTTGGCATTGCAGCCGGCCACCGCGAGGGCCAGGACGAGGGCGAGCCCGACGGGCACCACTCTCCGGGATCGATTCGCCATAGGGTCGCGCTTCCTGTCAGGCGGTCCCGATCCGATCGGGGCCGCGGCTTAGGTCTCAGGAAGGGAGTCTGTGGGCGGTCGCGGCCACGCGTCCATCGAGGACTTCTGCACCGGACTTTTCAGAAAAACTGAACGATCGGGCGCTCGGTGGACGCGAGGTTCAGCATAACGGCAGACATCGCCGAAGAGAAGGCCGTGAGCTTGCACCTGTGCTACACGACGCAGCCCACGCGCGAGAGCCCCGACGCTCTGCCGTGCAGAGCGTCGGGGCCGGGCCGCGGTGTCCGAGGACCGAGTGTCGGCTCCGTCAGGACAGCTTGAGTCCGGCGGACCAGTAGCCACTCAGCGTCGTCACGGTGTCGAGCCCCGCCGTGATGTCCGACCGCACGACGAGGATGGCCTGGGTCTGGTTGGTCAGCGGAATCGAGAGTCCGGTGGTGGTGCAGTTGGCGACCTCGCCGATCGCGAGGATCCCGGTGAAGCTGGGCGCCAGTGTGCACGACGCGCCGGGAACCGGGGTGAACACGTTGTTGGGCGTCGAGGACGTCCAGAGCTGGAGCTCGGCGGTGAGAGTGGTGCCGACCAGCGACATGGCGACGTTGTTGGTGAAGTAGCCGTCGATACCGGTCAGCGTCCGGTCTCCGGTGATCGGCTGGGCCAGGCCCGCGACCCCGGAGCCGGTGGCGTCGATCATGCCGCCGACGATCGGGACACCGTTGACGGAGCCGGTGCCGCTGATCGGGAGCACGGCGGCGGTGTTGCCGATGCCGCCGAGGACGGTCGTCGTGATCGCTGCCGCCGGGCCGCTGCTGCTCGACAGCATGGTCCCGGCCCCGGCCGGACCGGTCGGGCCGGTGGGGCCGGCCACTCCCGCGGCCCCGGTGGGACCGGTCGGACCGACGGCGCCGGTGGGACCCGTCGGTCCCGGTGCTCCGGCGGGCCCGGTCGGTCCGGCGGGGCCGATGCTCCCCGCAGTGCCGGCCGCACCCGTCGGTCCCGGTGCTCCGGCGGGCCCGGTCGGTCCGGCCGGCCCGATGCCCCCCGTTGCCCCGGTCGGCCCCGGCGCTCCCGCGGAGCCCGCGGGTCCGGCCGGCCCACTGACCCCGGTCGCGCCCTGCGGTCCTCGGTTGCGGTCGAGGCCTCGGGTCCAGCGGATGTGGTCCTCATTGGGCCGGCACCGCTTGACGTTCTTGACGATCCGGATCTTGCCGGTCTTCACGCTGAAGCAGGCGCTGATGACGCGAGTCTCGGGCTTCGCTCGGTCGGCGGCCTGTGCAGGACCTCCCGAGCCGATGAGCGTCGCGGTGGCCAGCGTCGCGAGAGAAAGGGTGGCGAGGGCGCGGGGCCGGAAGCTAGTCACGCCATCACGCTAGTGGCCGCCCGCATCCGGTGGACCCGACTTCCGGGAACTCGGGACCTCGGTCCCGGTCGCGCGCTCAGTCGTACGACGGGGCGTCGACCTCCGCCATCGCCGGATCGAGCTCGATGCCGGTCGCCAGGTGCTCCTCGGCCTCGGCGGATCTGCCCAGGTGCAGGAGAGCGAACCCGAGCCGCATGTGCGCGGCGGCCAGCTGGGGATCGGCGGCGAGCGCTCGCCGGTAGAGCCCGACCGCCGTGTCGAGGTCGGTGGACTCGAGCACGATGCCCTTGTTGTAGAGCGCCGGAGCGAACTCGGGGTCGGTCGCCAGCGCCGCGTCGTACTGCTCGACCGCGGCGTCCTGCTCCCCCGCCTCCTGGGCCAGCAGGCCGAGGTTGTAGTGGGCATAGACGTTGTCCGGGTCGAGCTCCAGCACGTTCTCGAAGGTGACCCGGGCCTGGGCGTCGTCACCGGCGTCGCGCTGCTGCAGCCCGGTACGGACCAGGGCGTCGGCGGCCGACAGCGCCGTCGACGACGCGGCCGCGGGCTTCTCGGCGCCGTCGTCCCCGCCGCAACCGGTGACCAGGACGAGGGCGAGCAGCACGAGGGCGGGGAGCGCGGGACGAGGCACGGCGGTCAGTCTAGGGAGACCGGCCGGCGGGCGAAGGACAGGTTCTGCTCGACCCGGGCCCGCTCCTCGACGGGCAGCGCGGGGTCGGCCAGCAGGCCCTGGGCGAGCGCGGCGGACTCGTCGTACCGGCCGACCCAGTAGCTTGAGATCGACAGCTCGTCGCGGGCCCGCCAGCCGTAGGAGCTGGCGCTCACGAAGAGGATGTCCTCGGTCGGCGCCAGCTGCGTCGCCCGGGTCGCGAAGACGTGGGCGAGGTGGTGCCGGCCCCGCTCGCGCAGGTGGCGGGCCAGCTCCACCAGCGTCTCGGCGCGCCCGGGGCGGCGCTCGAACGCCGCCAGGTAGGCGGCGAGCACCTCCGGGTCGGGGTCACCGAGCCGCTCCCGCAGCATCGCCACTTGCAACAACGAGTACCAGACCTCCTCCTCCCAGCCGCCCTGGGCGGCCCGGCGCTCGTAGGCAGCGACGGCGTCCCGATGCCGGTCGAGGTCGCGCAGGGTCTGGGCCAGGTAGAACTGATAGCGGGCGTTGTCGGGCTCGTCGGCGAGACCGCGCTCGAGCAGGGCGAGGTCCCGCTCGAACTTCACCTGCCGGCTGGCCCCTTCGGCGTGGTCGTGGAACCACGCGCCGCCGAGAGCCGGCCGGGTCGCCTCGCCGACGTCGAGGTACTCATGCGTGACACCCCGGTAGTGCGCCTGCGCGTCGACACGCAGGAGCCGGACGTTGGCGTAGTCGAGGCCGCTGGCCCGCTGCTCGAGGAGGTAGGCGTCGGCGGTCAGCGCGGCACGGAACGCGGGATCCTCGACCACCAGCTCCATGTCCGCGTCGCACAGCAGCAGGTAGTCCGCGCCCTCGGCCGCGGCCGTGTCCCGTGCTGCCGCGAGCGAGTCGTTGCGCGCCTGGGCGAAGTCGTCGAAACGCCCGCGGGTCAACCGCCCCGGGAGCCCCTGCCGGTCGAAGAACGACGTGATGATCTCCGCCGTGTCGTCCGACGATCCGGTGTCGTGGATCGCCCAGGCGTCGATCCAGGGAGCCGCGGCCGCCAGGCAGCGATCGATGATGGCGGCCTCGTCCTTGACGATCATGGTGAGGCAGAGCCGGGCGCGGGTATCGGTCACGCCAGGAGTCTAGGAAGCCTAGATAACGCAGAACGGCGGCCCTGGGGCCGCCGTTCCGTCTGGTGTCCGAGGGGGGACTTGAACCCCCACGCCCTAATACGGGCACTAGCACCTCAAGCTAGCGCGTCTGCCAATTCCGCCACCCGGACGAGTGCGGAGAAACCGTAGCAAAGGCCGGGCCCAGACACCGCATCGGCACCCCCTTCCGGCGTCGCCATGACCTCCCGGGTCATGGCGACCGGTCGCGGCGGGGACGACGATCGGTCCATGCCAGCCGATCGCGAGCGTCGTACCGACCGCCCCGACAGTCTCGACAGTCTTGACCTGCTGGCCTGGGGCCGGATCGGCCTCGGGCTCGCCTCCCTCGTCGTGCCGGCCGCGACCGCGCGCGGCTTCGGCATCGCGCCGACACCGGAGGTCGGCTACCTGACCCGGATCTACGGCGGACGCGCGATCGCGCTGGGCACGGCGTACCTGCTGGCCGGTGAGACCGAGCGCGCGCGGCTCCAGCTGCTGTCGCTGGGGGTCGACCTGTCCGACACCGCGACCGGTCTCGGGCACCTGGTCCGCCGCGACAGCCGGCCGCGGGCGATGCTCCTGGCCACCGCGCTGACGGGAGCGTACGCCGCCGTAGGGGCCCGGCGCGCGCTGCGGCGACACGCCCGGCGCCTTGAACGACCACCGGCGACCTGCAACGGTGGGGAAGGTCTCTGACCACGAACCGAGAAGGCATGCCATGCTCACCCTCACCGAGAACGCCTGCACGATCGTCAAGCAGATGACCGACGCGCCCGACGTCCCCGACTCCGCGGGACTGCGCATCACCCAGGCCGAGGCCGGCTTCGCCGTGTCCGCGGCCGAACAGGCCGAACCCGGCGACCAGGTCGTCGAGCAGGACGGCGCCACCGTCTACCTCGACGAGGGCGCCGCGCAGCAGCTCGACGCGATGACGCTCGACGCGGGCGTCGACGACAGCGGCACCCTGCAGTTCGGGCTGCTCGCTCAGGCCTAGATGCACCGCTGAGGGGTGCACTCTGGGATCGTGGGCGCATGCAGGAGCTGCGTGTCGCCTTCGTTCCCGGAGTGACCCCCGACAAGTGGGCGCGGGTCTGGCGTGAGCGTCACCCGCGGATCCCGCTCCACCTCCTCCCCGTCGAAGAGGGGCGACAGCGTGCCGTCCTCGACGGCGGCACGGCCGACCTCGCCCTGGTCCGGCTGCCGGTCGACCTCGACGCGCCGGAGCCGCTGCACTGCGTGCGTCTGTACGACGAGCTGCCGGTCGTGGTGGCCGGACGGGAGCACTTCGTGGCGGCTGCCGACGGCGAGACACCGGTCGCCCTCGCGGATCTCGCGGACGAGCAGTTGGTGCTTCCGCACCCGTCGGGCTGGGCGCCCACGACCGAGCAGCTGCCCTTCCCGGCGATGTCGGTGCAGGACGCGATCGAGGTCGCCGCATCGGGCAGCGGGATCGTCATCGTGCCGATGTCGGTGGCGCGCCTGTACCACCGCAAGGACGTCGTCCACCGGGTCGTCGAGCTCGAGCCGACCACGGTCGCCCTCGTCTGGCTGCGCGCGGCGGACAGCCCGATGCACCAGGACTTCGTCGGCGTCGTCCGCGGCCGCCGCGCCTCCAGCAGCCGCTGACGCTCACCCGAGGTGGGTCGCCGCCCACTCCCCCAGCACCCGCGCGCTGCGGTCGACCAGGGCGACCCACTCCATCGCGCCCTCGTCGGCGTTGTCCGAGACGTGCTTGACCATCCGCAGCGGGACGCCGAACTCCTGCGCGACGTAGGCGACGGCGTAGCCCTCCATGTCGACGAGCTGAGCGCGCTCGGCCAACCGGGTCCGGACCGTCGGGTCGTTGACGAAGACGTCGCCGGTCGCCAGGACGGTGGGGCTCTCCCCGATGACGAGCCGGTCGCGCGGGTCGTAGCCGAGGGCGCGGATCGCGTCGCCGTTGATGTCGTGGTTGAGCACGGTGCCGATCTCGTACAGCCCGTGCTCGCCGTCGAGCCCGTCGTGCAGCGCGCCGGCGGTGCCGAGGTTGACGACGACCAGATCGGCCAGGTCGGACTGTCCGGCCAGGTGACGCGTCAGCGCGGTCGCGGCGGCCGTCTTGCCGATGCCGGTGACGACCACGTCGATCCCGGCCGGCACGTAGGCGACCTCGGAGCGGGCGGCGGCGACGATGAGGGGGCGGGGCACGGCGCACACCCTAGAGCCTGACCGCCGCCCGGGACTGCCCGACCAGGCAGGATGGCGCCCGTGACGTCCCTCTCCGCATCCGTCGTCGCGCGCGCACCCGGCCGGGTCAACCTGATCGGCGAGCACACCGACTACAACGGCGGTCGGTGCCTGCCGTTCGCGATCGGCCTCGCCACCATCGCCACCGTCCGGCGCCGTGACGACGACCGGCTGCGGGTGCACAGCCGTGAGGCGATCCCGGGCGACCACCGGTGGCGGGAGTACGTCGTCGGCGTCGTCGCCGAACTGCGCCGGATCGGCTGGGAGATACCGGGGCTCGACATCGACCTCGTCTCCACCCTGCCCCTCGGCGGGGGTCTGTCCAGCTCGGCGGCGCTCGAATGCGCCGTCGCGACCGCGATCGCGGGCCTGCTCGGAGCGCCCCTCGACGGCGCGGGCCGCCGGCTGCTCGCCGAGGCCTGCCGGCGGGCGGAGACCGAGCACGTCGGCGCCCCGACCGGCGGCATGGACCAGCTGGCCGCCCTGCTCGGCTCCGAGGGGCACGCACTGCTCATCGACTTCGCCGACCCGGACGCCCCCACCACCACCGCCGTACCGCTGCCCGTGGCCGCGGCCGGCCTGAGCCTACTGGTCACCGACACCCGGGTGCGGCACGTGCTGGCCGACGGCGACGGTGGCTACGCCCAGCGGCGCCGCGAGTGCGCCGACGGTCACCCCCGGCGCCGGCGCCACGTCACGACCGAGAACGCCCGGGTCCTGGACGCGGTGGACGCGATCGGGGCCCGCTCCTGGCAGCGGCTCGGCGGGCTGATGACCGCGTCGCACGTCTCGCTGCGCGACGACTACGAGGTGAGCGTGCCGCAGCTCGACCTGGTCGTCGACACTGCGCTCACGGCGGGAGCGCTCGGCGCGCGGATGACCGGCGGCGGGTTCGGCGGCTGCACGCTCACCCTGGTCGCGGCGGACCGGGCCGACGCCGTACGGGAGGCGGTGGATGCGGCGTACGCCGAGCGCCGCTGGGACTCTCCCCGGCACCATCTCGTGACGCCCGGAGCGGGGGCGCGGGTGCTCCGCGGGGCGGGGTGAGCTGTTGCGGTTTGGTCCCAAACCGCAACGATTTGGGCCCGGAGTATGCGGTCTCTGCCCAATTGCAACCTGTTCCACCCCCAGATCGCCGAGGCCCGTCCCCAGCCACCGGCAGGAACGGGCCCCGAAGCGATCGAGCCGTCAGCTCACTTCAACTCGGCGCTCGACAGCCCGAGGATCCTTCTCGCGACGATCAACTGTTGGATCTGCTGGGTGCCCTCGAAGATGTCGAGGATCTTGGAGTCGCGCGCCCACTTCTCGAGCAGCTCCTCCTCGCTGTAGCCGATCGACGCACACAGCTCGACGCAGGACAGCGTGACGTCGGAGCCGACCCGGCCGGCCTTCGCCTTGGCCATCGACGCCTCCAGCGAGTTGGGCTTGCGGTTGTCCGCCATCCACGCCGCCTGCAGGGTCAGGAGCCGCCCGGCCTCCCAGTCGGCCTCGAGCTGCAGGAACTTCGCGGCCGCCGCGCTCTGCAGGAGCGCCGGGCGGTCGTAGTCGACCTCGATCCCGGCCTCCTTGAGCAGGTCGCGGGTCAGGTCCAGTGATGCGCGGGCGCAGCCGACGGCCATCGCGGCGACGAGCGGGCGGGTGTTGTCGAAGGTCGCCATCGCGCCGGCGAAGCCCTGCTCGACGTTGATCTCCGGCGAGCCGAGCAGGTTGTCCTTCGGCACCCGGGCGTCGGTGAAGGTGATCACCGCGGTGTCGGAGGCGCGGATGCCGAGCTTCTCCTCGAGTCGCTCCACCTTGACGCCCGGCGTGTCCTTCTCGACCACGAACGACTTGATCGCGGCGCGGCCGAGCGACTTGTCGAGGGTCGCCCAGACGACGATGCAGTCGGAGCGCTCGCCGGAGGTGACGAAGATCTTCTCGCCGTTGATGACGTACTCGTCGCCGTCGAGCACGGCGGTGGTCGAGATCGCGGCGGAGTCGGAGCCGAAGGACGGCTCGGTGATGGCCATCGAGGCCCAGCGGCCCTTGAAGCGCTCAAGCTGCTCGTCGTTGGCGACCGAGGCGATCGCGGAGTTGCCGAGGCCCTGGCGCGGCATCGAGAGCAGCAGGCCGGTGTCACCCCAGCACATCTCGGCGACCGAGGTCACCGAGGCGAGGTTGGCGCCGTTCTTCACGGCGCTCTTGCCGCCGTCGTCGCCGTTCTCCCGGCGTACGCCGGTCGCGCCGGCGCCCTCGCTCGCCCCGGACTCGGAGAGCCCGTCGATCATCGCGGCGAGCATGTCGAGCTCCTTGGGGTACTCGTGCTCGGCGATGTCGTACTTGCGCGAGATCGGTCGCAGCATGTTCATCGCGACCTGGTGGGCCTGGTCGACCAGCGCCCGGTGCTTCTTGGGCACCTCGAGATTGATACTCATCAGACCAGCACCGTGCCTTCCATGATCCCGATCGCCCGCAGGTCGCGGTACCACCGCTCGACCGGGTGCTCCTTGACGAACCCGTGACCACCGAGCAGCTGGACGCCGTCGAGGCCGATCTGCATGCCCTTGTCGGCACATGCCTTGCGCGCGAGCGCGACCTCGCGGGTGAAGTCCTTGCCCGCGGCCGCGCGGGACGCGGCGCGGTAGGTCAGCAGCCGCATGCCCTGCAGCTCGATCGCGATGTTGGCGACCATGAACGCCACCGACTGGCGGTTGGCGATCGGCTCGCCGAAGGCCTCGCGGCCCTTGACGTACGGCGTGACGTAGTCGAGCACGGCCTGGCCGGTGCCGACCGCGAGGGCGCACCAGGCCAGCCGCGAGAGGCGGACGCACTCGGTGTACGTCGACCCGTCGGTCTCCCCCAGGACGGCGTCGGCGGGCACGGTGACGTCCTCGAGGACCAGCGTGGTCATCGACGCCGCGCGCACGCCCATCGCGGGGTCGCCCTCGATGGCGAGGCCCGTGGCGCCGGACTCGACGAGGAAGAGCACCGGCTTGCCGTCGAGGCTGGCACCGACGACGAAGAGCTCGGCGTGGTCGCCGCGGGCGACCAGGCTCTTGGTGCCGTTGAGCACGTAACCGTCGGCGGTCCTCCTCGCCGTCGTCGACGGCCTCAGCACGTCGAAGAGCACGGCGGGCTCGTTGAGCGCCAGGGCCGCGGCCGGGACGGAGCCGTCCTCGGCGCTGAAGGCCGGCAGATAGGTCTGCTGCTGGGCGTCGGTGCCCCACAGGCCGATCGCGGTGGCGACCGAGCCGGGCGCCAGGGTCGCGACGGCCAGCCCCATGTCGCCCTTGGCGAGCGCCTCGGCGACCAGCGTGCCGGCCATCGCGGAGCGCTCCTCGGAGACTCCGCCGAGGCTCTCGGGCAGGCCGAGGATCGGCAGGCCGATGTCGAGGCTGGCCTTGAGCAGGTCGTCGGGTGCGGCGCAGGCCCGGTCGGCCTCGGCCGCCGCGGGCCGGACGACCTCGTCGGCGAACTCGGTGACGACGTCGACGAGCATCTGCTCGTCCTCGCCGGGCGTGAGGTCGAAGACGCCGCTCGCCGCGGCGTGCTTCGGCCGGGCGCCCGGCTGGCCGCCCTTGCCGGCCTTGGCGAAGGTCCGGCCGGCGGTGGTCATCGTCTTGAACCCGGTCCGGGTGATGGAGAAGACCGCCTGCTCGGTCGGCTTGCGGAGGCGGACCTTGTCGAGGAGGTCGGTCTGGGCGAGCCGGTTGAGGCCGGCGACGAGGTAGCCGATCGGATCCCGGCTCTCGCTGCTCGGGACCCCGTGCTTCCCGCCCGGCTTGAGGTTGCTGATCAAGGACATGCGGTAACTGTAACCGTGAGTTACACACTGCGCTACACCTGGGCCGCATCTCGGCCGAATCGGCCGGGCGCGATCCTCGCCCCTACGATGCGCGACATGGAGGACCAGACCCCGCACGCGCCGTACGGACCCCTGCCCCGGAACGGGACCGTGCGGCCGATGACGCGGTGGGGCACACCGGTCATGCACCGCCCCCAGGCGCGGGTCGAGACGTACGACGACGCCCTGCGCGCCCTCGCCGCCGACATGGTCGCCACCATGTACGCCGCCGACGGCGTGGGCCTCGCCGCGTGCCAGATCGGCGAGGACGTCGCGATGTTCGTCTTCGACTGCCCCGACGAGGACGGCCGCCGGGTGGTCGGCGTGGTCTGCAATCCCACCCTCGTCGAGCCCGAGGGCGTCGCGCGCCGCCTCGACGACAGCCCCGAGGGCTGCCTGTCCTATCCCGGCGCCTTCGTCGACTGCGCCCGGCCGGACTATGCGGTGGTCGAGGGCACCGGTCTCGACGGCGGCCGGGTCCGCTTCGAGGGCGACGGGCTGCTGGCGAAGTGCCTCCAGCACGAGACCGACCACACCCTCGGCACCGTGTTCGGCGACCGGATCTCGGCCAAGGCGATGAAGAAGCTGCGCAAGCAGCACGACGCCGCCGTCGAGGACTACCCCGCCGAGTGGCCCACCTGAGGAACGGACCGGCGCCGGGTGCCCGGTGTCGGGTTCTGGGCTAGGTTGCCCGCATGTCCGTCGACGCCGAGCTCGCTCCCCTGCTCCAGCTGATCGAAGCCGGGACCCCGCTGCACACCCTGACGCCCGCCGAGGCGCGGGACTCGTTCCGCAAGCTGACCGTGGACTTCCGACCTCCCGGCACCCTCGCCGAGGTGGGATCCGTCGAGGACGCTACGGTCGCCGGCGCCGCCGGCCCGTTGTCGGCCCGCGTCTACCGGCCCCTCGCGGAGGGGCCGGTGCCGACCGTCGTGCTGCTGCACGGCGGCGGCTTCGTGATCGGCGACCTCGACACCCACGCGGCGATGGCGCGCGCGATCTGCGCCGGAGCCGACGCCGTGGTGGTCGCCGTCGACTACCGGCTCGCGCCCGAGGCGAAGTTCCCCGCCGCGGCCGAGGACGCGATCGCCGCGGTGCGTGACGTGCAGTCCCGGATCGCGGAGTACGGCGGCAGCGACGTGCTCGCCGTGGCCGGTGACTCCGCCGGCGGCAACCTGTCCGCCGTCGCCGCCCAGCACGTGCCCGGCATCGCGGCCCAGTTGCTGGTCTACCCGGCGACCGACGTGCTCGGCAGCTACTCCTCGCGCGAGGAGAACGCGAGCGGGTACTTCCTCGACCAGCCGACCCTGATCTGGTTCATCGGCCACTACGCCGACACCGCCGCCGACCTCGCGGACCCGCTGATCTCCCCGTTGCACGGCGACCTCGCCGGGCAGCCGCCCGCGGTCGTCGTCACCGCCGAGTTCGACCCGCTGCGCGACGAGGGTGTCGCGTACGCCGAGGCGCTTGCCGCGGCCGGCGTGGAGGTGCACCAGACGACCTACCCGGGGCTGATCCACGGGTTCTTCGACATGGGACCGTGGTCGGCCGGCTGCCAGCGGGCGATCGACGAGACGATCGCCCGCTTCGCCACCCTGCTGCGGCGCTGAGGCCCTCCGTCCCGGCTGGGGCCTCAGGTCAGGTTCGGGCGGCGTGGCTCGGCAGGACGCAGGCCGCGTCCAGGCCGAGCACCCGGTTGAGCCGGCCGAAGGAGAGCCAGGAGCCCAGGCACATCGACAGCTCGACGATCTCGCGGTCGGTGTAGTGGGTCCGGATCCGCTGCCAGAAGCCGTCGTCGATGCCGTGGTGGTCCAGGGCGTACCTCTCGGCGTACTCCGCCGCGAGGCGGGTACGCTCGTCGAAGTCGCCGGTGGTGCGCCACTCCTGGACCGCGCGGTCGAAGGTGTCCTCGACCTTCTGCCCGTCCCGCTCGGTGCGCCAGTCCTGGCAGAACAGGCAGCCGTTGATCTGGGCGATCCGGAGCCGGGCGGCCTCGAACTCGCGCAGGCCGAGCGTGCTGTGCTCGTAGACGCTCATCGCCAGGGTCGCGGCCGCCGGCCCGATGCCGGGCACCAGCTCGCCCCAGACGTAGCCGATCGGGTCCTTGCCGTCGGGGATCTCGATGAACATGCTCACGCCTCCTCAGCGGTCCGCAGGTAGGCGCTGGGCTGGAGCGGCACGTCCAGGCCGTCGTAGAGACCGGGCGTGGCGGTGCGCAGCCACGGGATCGCGTTGACCAGCCGGTTGGCCGCGGTCGCGTTGCCGCCGGCCGCGCGGTTGCCGCCCTCATCGGTGGCCTCGACGTTGATCTCGATCCGCGGGCGGCCCTCGATGATCACGCGATGGGCGCCGTCGCCGCCGTCGGCCGGCATCGGCCAGTCCGTGGCGCACGCTGCGGTGATCCGGGTGACATGCTCGATGACGATCCTCGGCTCGCCGGCCACGATGCCCTGCACCTCGAACCGCAGGGCGCCCTGGGTGCCCGCCTCGAACTCCCCCAGCGCCGTCGTGACGGTGGCGTCGAGCGCCCGCCGGTCGAGCGTCTCGCGCAGCTCGTCGATCTCGACGCCCAGCGCCCGGGCGATCAGCCGCACCTGCCCGCCCCAGACCATCGACGGGATCCCGGCGGCCACCATCGGCGGCTCGTAGTCCATCGGCTGGCCCATGCCGACGATGTAGCGGACCGAGTCCTCGGCGTCGTACGTGGAGTAGTCGAAGATCTCCTGGCAGCGGACCTGGTCGATCTCGGAGGCCAGGCCGCTGACGAGCGCCGGCAGCAGGTCGTTGCCCCAGCCCGGGTCGATGCCGCTGACGAACAGCGCGCTGCCGCCCTCGGCGCAGGCCTTCTCCAGCGGCTCGCGCAGCTCGGCGGGCGCGCTGCGGTGGTCGTAGAGGGCGTAGACCGACGGCGTCACGACCACGGCGCCTCCGGCGAGGGCGCGGGCGATGTCGACGGCGGCGTCGTCGGGACGCAGCTCCCCCGACGCGGCGTACGCCACGGCGCCGCCCCCGTCGAGTGTCGCGAGCGCCGCGTCGACGTCGTCGGTGGCGGCCACGCCGAGCGATCGGCCGAGCTCGGCGAGATCGCCCGCGTCGCGCCCCACTTTGGCGGCGTCGTTGACGACGACCGCCGCGAGGCTCAGCCCGGGGTGCGCCGCGACCGCCCGGATGGACGCCCGGCCCATGTTGCCGGTGCCCCAGACCACGACCGGGACCGTTGAGTAGAACGTGTTCTCATCCGCCATGGTGGGGAGAGTAGGCGGCCCAGCGCCGGAACGGTAGTGCGACACCGTGTCCGATCCTGGCTCTTTGCGATCGGGTGTGGAGAACGCCGAGCACGCTTGCGCGCAGGTTCGGCGCGGCGCAGCGTCCACATGGCGAGGCGCAGGAGCGCTGAGAAGTGGGCCCTGGGTCCTGCCGGACGGCGGGAGTCAGGGCTTCGCGTTGTCCGGCACCGTGTGGTCGGCCGTCACCAGCTCGTCGGTCATCGTGCGCCAAGCACCGCCACGCGCCGCCACGTCCTGGTCCCGGCGGTCAGCATGACCTCGTCGGTCTCGATGACCAGCCGCTCCGCGTCGAGCGCCGGCAGATCGCCGGCCAGGACGGCGAGACAGGCGTTCCGGGCATATGCGAGGGCGCGCCGCTCATTCCGCTCTTTGTTGACGTGCAGCCGCCGCTGGGCCCGCAGGAGCAGGCCGCGGAGAGCCCGCCTGGCCGCTGCGACGGCGTCGGTCTCGACCACCGTGGCGGCCAAGATGAGGCCCTTCGCCTTAGCCTCATCGACATGGATGTGCACTGCCATGCCGGGTCCTGTGGATAGCCGGCCGTGGGTGATGTCAACGGCGGGCCGTGACGTAGCACGCCACGGCCGTCGCAGCGGCGACGTTGAGCGAGTCGACGCCGTGCTCGATGGTGCGCGCCATCGGGATGATCGCGCGCCGGTCGGCGGCCTGCTCCCAGCGCGTGGACAGGCCGTGTCCCTCGGAGCCGAGGACGAGGGCGACCTTGTCCTGGCCGGCCACCGCCTGCTCGATGGGTACGGCGTCCGGGGCGAGCGTGAGCGCGACGGTGGTGAACCCGCGGCGAGTGAGGTCCGGCAGGGCGTCGTACCAGTCGGGGAGCCGGGTCCAGGGCAGGGCGAAGACCGCGCCCATCGCGACCTTGATGGCGCGACGGTAGAGCGGGTCGGCGCAGCGGGGTGCCAGCAGGACCGCGTCGAAGCCGAGCGCGGCGCCGGAGCGGAGGATGGCGCCGACGTTGGTGTGGTCGACGATGTCCTCGAGCACGAGGACCGAGTGCGCCTGAGCCAGGACGGTGTCCAGCGAGGGCAGCGGACGACGCTGTAGCGAGGCGAGCGCGCCGCGGTGGACGTGGAAGCCGGTGACCTCCTCGGCCAGGTCCTCGGACAGCACGAAGCAGGGCGCGTCAGAGCGGTCGAGGACGTCGGCGAGGCCGTCGAGCCAGCGGGGCGCCATCAGGAAGGAGCGGGGTGCGAAGCCGGCCTCCACCGCGCGCCGCACGACCTTCTCCCCCTCCGCGAGGAAGAGGCCGTGCTCGGCCTCCAGGTGCTTGCGGAGCTCGACGTCGCGCAGGTCGCGGTAGTCCCCCAGCCGCGGGTCGGCGGGGTCCGTGATCTCGACCAGCTCGGCCATCGTCGGTGCGCTCAGGCCGGGAACGCGTCGGGATGGGCGACGGCGACGACCTCGCCGACCACGATGATCGCCGGCGGCTTGACGGCCTCCTCGGCCAGCCGGTCGGCGAGGGTGCCGAGGGTGGCGAGGACGGTCCGCTGGGTCGGCATGGTGCCGTCGCACACGACGGCGACGGGCGTGGCCGCCGGGCGTCCGCCGGCGACGAGCGCGGTGGCGATGTGCGGCGCGTTCTCGACGCCCATCATCACCACGACGGTGCCTCGCATGCGGGCGAGCGCGTCGTAGTCGACCAGCGACTCCGGGTGCCCCGGCGGAAGATGCCCCGAGACCACCGTGAACTCGTGGGTGACGCCGCGGTGGGTGACCGGGATGCCGGCGATGCCCGGCACCGACACGGGCGAGGTGAGCCCGGGGATCACGGTCACCGGTACGCCGGCCGCGCGGCAGGCGATGATCTCCTCGAACCCGCGGCCGAAGACGAAGTTGTCGCCGCCCTTGAACCGGACGACCCGCTTCCCGGCGAGCGCCCGCTCGACGATGATCCGGTTGATCTCCTCCTGCTGCGCCGAGCGGCCCCGGGGCAGCTTCGCGACGTCGACCAGCTCCACGTCGCTCGGCAGGTCGCCGAGGAGCTCGCGCGGGGCCAGCCGGTCGGCCACGACGACGTCGGCCGCCATCAGTGCCTTGCGGCCGGCGATCGAGATCAGCTCGGGGTCGCCGGGGCCGCCGCCGACGAGGGTCACGCCGGGCGCGCGGTCCCGGTGGTGCGGTGCGGCGATGGTGCCGTCGCGCAGGCCGGCGACGATCTCGTCGCGGACCGAGGCCGATCGGCGCGGGTCGCGGTTGCCGACCACCGCGACGGTGATCCCGGCCTCGCGGCCCACCGCCGGCGTCCACGCCGTACCGAGGGTCGCGTCGTCGGAGCGCACGCAGAACACGCGCTGCCGCTCGCACAGCTCGGACACGTGGTCGTTGACCGCGCGGTCGTCGGTCACCGCGATGACGTACCAGGCGTCGTCGAGGTCGGTGTCGGCGAACGGTCGCTCGTGCCAGGTGATCTCGCCCGAGCCGACCAGCCCCTCGATCGCGGGGGTCACCGTCGGCGACACGACGTGGACGTCGGCGCCGACCGCGATCAGCTGCGGCACCCGGCGCTGGGCGACATGGCCGCCGCCGACGACGAGCACGCGGCGCCCGGCGAGGCGCAGACCGGAAGGGTACGGGGGGAACTCGCTCACGCGCCCCATTCTCCCGGCATGGACCGGGGCGCACCCGCCCTGGGACCAGCACCCGGACTAGCGTGGTGACATGAGTCTCGATCGGCCGGTGACCCCGGACCCCTACGCCCTGCTCCCCGTCGTACCGTCCTTCTCCGTCACCAGCGACGACGTCGCCGACGGCCGGCCGTTGAAGGACGACCAGGTCGCCGCGCACGGCAACACCTCGCCGCAGCTGTCGTGGTCGGGAGCGCCGGAGGGCACGAAGTCCTATGTCGTCACCTGCTTCGACCCCGACGCCCCCACCCCGAGCGGCTTCTGGCACTGGGTGCTGGTCGACCTCCCGGCCGACGTGACCTCCCTGCCCGCCGGTGCCGGTGCCGCGGGGGCCACGCTGCCCGGTGCGGCGTTCATGTGCCGCAACGACGGCGGCCCGAAGGCGTTCATGGGCGCCGCTCCGCCCGCGGGCGACCAGGTGCACCGCTACTTCTTCGTCGTGCACGCCGTGGGCGAGGAGACCCTCGGCGTCGACTCCGACGCCTCCGCGGCGGTCGTGTCGTTCAATCTGGCGTTCAAGACCCTCGGCCGGGCGATCCTCACCGGCACCTACCAGCACTGAGCGGGTGCAGGAATCGCCGGTCGACCGGCGAAACTGTCACTTGACCTGCGTTGCAATGCCCGTCCAGTGACAGAACAACCGGTCGACCGGTTATTCCTGCACCCCGGTCACAACCCCATGCTCTTGGCGATGATCAGCTTCATCACCTCGGACGTGCCGCCGTAGATCCGGTTGACCCGGTTGTCGGCGTACAGGCGGGCGATGGGGTACTCGTTCATGTAGCCGTAGCCGCCGTGGAGCTGGAGGCAGCGGTCGATGACCCGGGAGGCGACCTCGGTGCAGAACAGCTTGGCCGAGGCGGCCTCCACCGCGGTCAGCTCGCCGCGGTCGTGCGCCTCGAGGGCCCGGTCGGCGACGGCCTGGGCGGCGTCGACCTCCGCCTGGCAGGCGGCGAGCTCGAACTTGGTGTTCTGGAAGTGGGCCACCGGCTGGCCGAAGACCTTGCGCTCCTCGACGTACTGCTGCGTGAAGCGGACGGCCGCGGCCGCCTGTGCGTAGGCACCGAAGGCGATGCCGAGGCGCTCCTGCGGAAGGTTCTGGCCGAGGTAGCCGAAGCCCTCGTTCTCCTCGCCGAGCAGGTCCTCGGCGGGGACCCGAACGTCGGAGAAGGACAGCTCGGCGGTGTCGGAGGTGCGCAGGCCGATCTTGTCGAGCTTGCGGCCGACGGCGTAGCCCTCGGAGGTGGTGTCGACCACGAACAGCGAGATGCCGAACCGACGGTTGCTCTCCAGCGGCGGCGAGGTACGGGCGCAGACGATGACGCGGTCGGCATGGACACCGCCGGTGATGAAGGTCTTCGCGCCGTTGAGGACGTAGGCGTCGCCGTCGCGCTTCGCGGTGGTGGTCATGCCGGCGAGATCGGAGCCGGTGCCCGGCTCGGTCATCGCGATCGCGAACATGGTCTCGCCGCTGACGAAGCCGGGCAGCCAGCGCTTCTTCTGCTCCTCGGTCGCGAGCTTGAGGATGTAGGGCAGGCAGAGGGCGACGTGGGTGCTGGACCCGCCGAAGCTCACCCCGGCCCGCGACATCTCCTCGTACTGCACCGCGGCGAACTTGAAGGACTCGATCCCCGCGCCGCCGTACTCCTCGGGCACCTCGATGCCGAAGGTGCCGAGCTCGCCGAGCTTCAGGTAGAAGTCGCGCGGGACGATCCCCTGCTCGAACCACTCCTGGTAGTGCGGCACCACCTCGGCCTCGATGAACGAGCGGATGGTCTGGCGGAAGGACTCGTGGTCCTCGTCGAAGACAGTGCGGCGCATGGTGTTCCTCTCACGACGGCGGGTTCCCCCATCATGACACCAACACTGTCACGGTCAGCGGACGGCGTCCCCGCTCGCCTCGCGCAGCAGCTGCTCGAAGGGCGTCGGGGCGGCGAACTCCTCGGTGACCGTACGCCGGGCGGGGGCTGCCGGCCCGGCCGCGGAGTCGGCGCCGAGCAGGGCCGCGAGCTCGCCGGCCGCCCGCTCGACGCGTTTGTCGAGAGAGCCGTCGTCGGTGGCCCCGAAGTCCTCGCTGGCCGCGAAGACCCCGGTGGGCACCACGACCGCGTGCAGGTAGGCGAACAGGGGCCGCAGGGCGTGGTCGAGCACGAGACTGTGTCGCGGCGTGCCCGCCGTGGCCGCGAGGACCACGGGCTTGCCGTCGAGCAGCCCGGGCTCCAGGACGTCGAAGAAGGTCTTGAACAGCCCGGAGTAGGACGCGGAGAACACCGGCGTCACCACGACCAGGCCGTCGGCGTGCCGCACAGCCTCGATCGCCCGCGCCAGGTCGCCCGTCGGGAAGCCGGTGAGCAGGTGGTCGGCCAGGGCGTGGGCCAGCGGCCGCAGCTCGACGTGCTCGACGGCGACCTCCCGGCCGCGGGCGCCGACCGCCCGCTCGACGGCTCCGCCGAGCTTGTCGGCGAGCAGCCGGGTCGAGGACGGGACGGACAGCCCCGCCGAGACGACGACGATCCGGGTGCTCATGCGATGACCCCCTCGGTCTGCTCGGTGTGCTCCGTGTGCTCCGTGTGCTCCGTGTGCTCCGTGTGCTCGGCACCGTCGCGGTCGGTGGTGCCGGTCATGGTGTCCTCGGCGTGGACGGTGACGTCCTTGGCGCCACCGGCCGCCGCGACGAGCGAGGCGTGGGTCGGCGCGTCGGGGACGTGGGCCGGCCGCCCCTCGGCGAAGCCCCGGCGCATCTCGGGCAGGATCTCGCCGAGCAGGTCGAGCTGCTCGAGGACCGTCTTCAGCGGCAGGCCCGCGTGGTCGACGAGGAACAGCTGACGCTGGTAGTGCCCGGCGTACTCGCGGAAGGACAGGGTGCGCTCCAGCACCTGCTGCGGCGAGCCCACCGTCAGCGGGGTGTGCTCGGTGAAGTCCTCCAGCGACGGCCCGTGACCGTAGACCGGCGCGTTGTCGAAGTAGGGCCGGAACTGCCGGACCGCCTCCTGGCTGGACCTGTTCATGAAGATCTGGCCGCCGAGGCCCACGATCGCCTGGTCCGCGCGGCCGTGCCCGTAGTGCTCGAAGCGCTCGCGGTAGAGGTTGACCATCTGCGCGGCGTGCGAGGCCGGCCAGAAGATGTGGTTGTGGAAGTAGCCGTCGCCGTAGTAGGCCGCCTGCTCGGCGATCTCGGGGCTGCGGATCGAGCCGTGCCACACGAACGGCGCGACTCCGTCGAGCGGGCGCGGGGTGGAGGTGTAGCCCTGCAGCGGGGTCCGGAAGCGGCCCTCCCAGTCGACATTCGACTCGGTCCACAGCCGGCGCAGCAGCGCGTAGTTCTCCACGGCCAGGTTGATGCCCTGGCGGATGTCCTTGCCGAACCACGGGTAGACCGGCCCGGTGTTGCCGCGGCCCATCATCAGGTCGACGCGACCGTCGGTGAGGTGCTGGATCTTGGCGTAGTCCTCGGCGATGAGCACGGGGTCGGTCGTCGTGATCAGCGTCGTGGCGGTCGACAGGATGATCCGCTCGGTCTGCGCGCCGATATAGGCCAGGGTCGCGGTCGGGTTGGACGCGATGAACGGCGGGTTGTGGTGCTCGCCCGTCGCGAAGACGTCGAGGCCGATCTCCTCGGCCTTCCTCGCGATCGCGACGGTGGCCTTGATCCGCTCGTACTCCGACGGCGTGCGCCCCGTGGTGGGGTCGGTGGTGACGTCGCCGACGGTGAAGATGCCGATCTGCATGGTCCGCTCCTGTGGTCGTGTGCTGTCACCCGGCCTAACAGGTGACATGTCAACCATATTCCCTCGGGCCACGTGGGCCGGCATGAGGTCAGCGCCGGGCCAGGACCAGCACCGCCCGATCGTCGTCGCCCCGCTCGACGCCGTCGATGATCCGGTCGGCGGCGCCCTCCCACCCTGCGAGGTACGACGCCCGGGCGGCCTGTCGCAGCCAGCTGATCCCCGTATCGATGTCGACGGCGCGCGACTCCACCACCCCGTCGGTGTAGAACAGCAGCGCGTCGCCCGGCGCGAGGACGCCGGTGCTCTCGTGGACCTCCGGCGTCGCGCTGACGCCCAGGGCGGTGCCACGCGCATTGTCGATGCGCCACTCACGGGTGGCCGTCGACCAGACCAGGGCGGGCGGGTGTCCGGCGCTGCGGATGAGATAGGAGCCGGTCGCCAGGTCGAGGTCGAGCTGGACTGCCGTCGCGATGCTCTCGCCCGACGGCTGGGCCAGCAGGTAGGCGTTCGCATCACGCAGCAGCTCGTCGGCCGGCACCACGCGGATCAGGCTCTCGAGGGCGCCGGCGAACTGGAGCGCGGCGGGCACCGCGGTCTCGCCGCTCCCGCACACGTCGACCAGGACGGTGCGCAGGCGTCCCGCGGCGACGTCCAGGTCGCTGACGATGAAGTCGCCGCCGTACGCATAGCCCTCGGCGGGGATCATCGCCGACTGGTGCCGCCAGCCGTCGGGAAGCTCGGGCATCCGACCGCGGGAGAGCAGTCTCTCGCGGAGCCGGGCCCAGGTGGCGGCGTCGTCCATCGGCACAGCGTACGGTCCGCCACCAGATCTCCTTAGACTCTCCGGGTGAGCGACACGACCGCCGTCGACATCCTCGGCGCCCCCTGGACGGCCGAGACCATCGCGCTGCCCGACGACTTCGAGGGCGAGGTCGTCGCCACGCTGGTCCACCGCCCCGCGGGCGAGCCGACCGAGCACGCCACCCTCCACGTCCACGGCTTCTCGGACTACTTCTTCCACGCGGCGTACGGCGAGTGGTGGCTCGACCGCGGCCACGACATGTACGGCCTCGACCTGCGCAAGTACGGCCGGTCCCTGCGGCCCCACCAGTCGCCCACCTACGTCGCGGACCTCACCGACTACTTCGCCGAGCTCGACGCGGCCTGGGAGCGGATCACGCTCCGCGACGGCCACCGTCAGGTGGTGCTGTCGGGCCACTCCACCGGTGGCCTGGTCGTGGCGCTGTGGGCCGACGACCGGCGGCCCGCGGAGCTCGCCGGCCTGTTGCTCAACTCGCCGTGGCTCGACCTGCAGGGCAAGGCGTGGATGCGCTCGTCGGTGGCCAACCAGGTGATCGACCGGGCGGGACGCCGACGGCCGCTGCAGGTCTTCCCCCGCGACGTGAGCGGCTACTACGGCCGCAGCCTGCACCGCGACCACCAGGGCGAGTGGGACTTCGACCTGCGCTGGAAGCCGGTCGACTCGTTCCCGGTCCGCCTGGGCTGGCTCCGCGCGGTGCGGCGGGGCCACGCCCGGCTGCAGGCCGGCCTCGACGTGCCGGCGCCGGTCCTGGTCCTGTCCTCGGACCGCTCCGGACACCCGACCGGGATGGACGAGGAGGTCTTCTCCACCGACATCGTGCTCGACGTCGACCAGATCCGACGCTGGTCGGTCGCCGTCGGCCGACACGTCACCTACGCCGCTGTGCCCGGGGCGGTGCACGACGTGGTGCTCTCCCGCACCGAGCCACGGGCCCGCGCCTACGACGAGATCGACCGCTGGCTGGCGACCTACGTAGGTCGGGGCTGACCGTGCCGGGAGCCGCTCAGTCGCAGCGGAAGACGCCGTCGGAACGGGTGTAACAGTCGTCGACGGTGCTCTCGGCCCAGACTCCGAGGGCGATGAAGCCGACGACGAGGGCGATGAAGAGCGCGAAGCCCAGCCAGCCGACGATGATGCCGGCCAGGGCCAGTCCCCCGCCCTGCTCGTTGCCACGCCGGATCTGACCCTTGGCGACATGGCCGAGGATCGCGCCGACGAACCCGGTGAACCCGGCGCACACCACCAGCGACACGATGCTCACCACCAGAGAGGCGATCGCCAGACCGTTGGTGGCCGGCGGCGGGGCGTACCCGAAGGGCTGCGCCGGCTGGCCGTACGGCGCGCCGTAGGGCTGGGCCGGGGGCTGGCCGCCGTACGGCTGGTCCTGCGGCTGGTCCTGCGGCTGGCCGTACGGCTGGTCCTGCGGCTGGCCGTACGGCTGGTCCTGCGGCTGGCCGCCGTAGGGCGGCTGGCCGTACGGCTGGTACGGGTCGTTGCCGGAGGGCGGGGTCGTCATGGAGGAAGGATCCCACGCCGCCGCCCGCCGGAGCACTATGGTCTGCGCATGGCTGTTCCCTTCCACCTGGATCCTGTGACCGGACTCTCGCTCGGGCGCATCGTGATCGGCGTCGGCGCCCTCGCCGCCCCCTCGACCACCGCCCGCGTGTTCGGCCTCGACCCGGCCGCCAACCCGCAGCTCGACTACATGGGCCGGATGTTCGGCGCACGGGAGATCGCGCTCGGCGCGGTGACCCTCGTCTCCCGGGGGCCGCTGCGGCGCAACCTGACCGTGGTGGGCATCGCCGTCGACGGGGCCGACCTGGCCAACGGCGTCATCGAGCTCGGCCAGCGCAATGTCACGAAGCTCGCGAGCGGCATGCTCGTCGGGGCCGCGGCCGGCGCCGTCGGCTCGGGCCTGCTCGCGCTCGCCCGGGGCCGGCGTCGCGGCAAGCAGGCCGGCTGAGCCGCCTCGGCCCCGACCGACCGGCTCAGGCGACCAGGGTGACCACGGCGACCAGGCCGACGGTCACGATCACCGCCCGGAGGGCGAGCGGCGGGAGCTTGCGTCCGACCGCCGCGCCGAGCAGGCCGCCGCAGACGGCTCCCAGCGCGATGAGCAGGACGAGCAGCCAATCGACCCGGGCCTCGGCCCCGAACAGGCCGAGCTCGGCGACGATCACGAAGACGAGCCCGGCGATCGCGTTGACGACGGCCACGAGCACGTTCTTCACGCCGTTGAGCCGCTGCAGCGCGTCGGTGACACCGATGCCGAGCACGCCCATCAGCAGCACGCCCTGCGCGGCGCCGAAGTAGCCGCCGTACACCCCGGTGGCGAGGACCGCGATCGGCACCCACCAGGACCGCTCGATCGCACTCGGGCCGCCGGTCTCGTCGCGCCGTGGCTCTCCCCGGCGCTCGGCGCGTGCGGCGACCGCACGCGAGAGCCGCGGCTGGAGCACGACCAGGACGATCCCGAGCAGGATCAGCACCGGTACGACGGCCTCGAAGGCTCCCGGGGGCAGGACGAGCAGCAGCACCGCGCCGGCCACGCCGCCCGCCGAGGAGAAGGCCAGCAGGCGCAGCAGCCGGTCGCGCTGGCCGATCAGCTCCCGCCGGTACCCGAACGCGCCGGCGATCGAGCCCGGCACCAGGCCCAGGCTGTTCGACATGTTCGCCGTCACCGGCGGCACGCCGAGCGCGAGCAGGGTCGGGAAGGTGATCAGGGTGCCGGAACCGACCACGGCGTTGATCATGCCCGCGCCGACGCCCGCGAGGAGCACCGCCGCGATCTCGAGAAGGGTCACTCCGCGGGTGGCTCCTCGGCCGGCTCGGCACCCGGCGCCTGTCCCGGGCGAGCCGCGCTCTCGGCCTCCGCGATCGCCTCCTGGACGGCCTCACTGGTCCCGGTGAGCGGTGCGGCCGGCTCGGTCGGCCCCATGTCGACCCGCTTGGCGGGGCCGGGGGTCGCCTTGGGGATGCCCGCGATCTCGTGGATCGAGGAGCCCAGTCCCTCGAGGGCCTTGGTGATCTCCGACGGGATCACCCACACCTTGTTGGCGTCGCCCTCGGCGATCTTCGGCATCATCTGGAGGTATTGGTAGGCGAGCAGCGACTGGTCGGGACGCCCGTCGTGGATGGCCTGGAAGACCGTCTGGATGGCCTGGCCCTCACCCTGGGCCCGCAGGATCTGCGCCTCGCGGTCGGCCTGGGCCCGCAGGATCTGGGACTCCCGCTCTCCCTCCGCGTTGAGGATCGCGGACTGCTTGTTGCCTTCGGCGGTGAGGATGGCGGACTGGCGCTGGCCCTCGGCGGTGAGGATGAAGGCCCGCTTGTCGCGCTCGGCCCGCATCTGCTTCTCCATCGCGTCCTTGATCGACGGCGGCGGGTCGATGCCCTTGATCTCGACCCGCTTGACCTTGATCCCCCAGCGGCCGGTGGTCTCGTCGAGCACGGCCGACAGCCCGCTGTTGATCGACTCGCGGCTGGTCAGCGTCTGCTCGAGGTCCATGCCTCCGACCACGTTGCGCAGGGTGGTCATGGTGAGCTGCTCGATGGCCTGGATGTAGTTGGAGATCTCGTACGTCGCCGCGATCGGGTCGGTCACCTGGAAGTAGATGACGGTGTCGATGTCGACGGTCAGGTTGTCCTCGGTGATCGCGGCCTGCGGCGGGAAGCTCACGACCTGCTCGCGCAGGTCGATGGTGTAGCGGACCTTGTCGATGAACGGGACGACGAAGTTGAGGCCCGCCGGAAGGGTCTCCTTGTACTTCCCGAACCGCTCGACGATGCCGGTGTATGCCTGCGGCACGATCCGGATCGCCTTCGCGACGACGGTGATCACCAGCAGGAGCAGGAGGGCGAGCAGGATCAGGACGGTCATAGCGGCTCCTCGAGTTCGGGCGCGGACACGGGACGGACGTGCGCGGTGGCCCCCACGATGGAGACGACCTCCACCGTCGCACCGATGGCGAGCCCCGAGCCGGGCGGCTCGGTGACGGCGAGCCAGGACTCGCCGCCGATCTTCACCCGGCCGGGACGGTGCTCGGCGACCGGCTCGGTGACGATGCCGCGGCTGCCCACCAGGCTCGCGGGCCCGAGCACGAGGTCCGGCCCCCCGTGCAGTCGCCGGACGAGGGGCGGGCGCACGGCGGCGAGCAGCAGCACGGACACCGCCGAGGCGGCGAGCACCTGCAGGACGATGTTGTCGGTGACGAAGGCCGTCAGAACGCCGGCGACGGCACCACCGGCCAGCATCAGCAGGAACAGGTCGAGGCTCAGCAACTCGGCCAGGGCGAGCACGAAGGCCACACCCAGCCAGGCCTCCCACAGGTGCTCCCGCAGCCAGTCCATGGCCGCAGCCTAGTTGAGGCGGCCCGGCCTCAGCCCCGGTGGTGCTGCTTGCGCCGGGCGGCGTAGCGCCCGTCGTGGTGCTCCAGCACGAGCGGCATGCCGAAGGTCGCCGACAGCGCCTCGGGCGTCAGCGTCTCCTCGAGCGGCCCCTGCGCGACGACCCTGCCGTCGCGCAGCATCATCACGTGGGTGAACCCGGGCGGGATCTCCTCGACGTGGTGCGAGACCAGCACGGTCGCCGGCGACAGCGGGTCGTAGGCCAGCACGGACAGGGTCGAGACCAGGTCCTCCCGTCCGCCGAGGTCCAGGCCCGCGGCGGGCTCGTCGAGCAGCAGCAGCTCCGGGTCGGTCATCAGCGCCCGGGCGATCTGCACCCGCTTGCGCTCCCCCTCGCTGAGGGTGCCGTAGGTGCGGTCCGCGAGCGGCGCCACGCCTACCTCACGCAACAGTGCGTCGGCCCGGTCATGGTCGACATCGTCGTACTCCTCGCGCCACCGCCCGAGCACGGCGTACGACGCCGTCAGCACCAGGTCGCGCACCGTCTCGTTGCGCGGGATCTGCTCGGCGACGGCGGCGCTGGAGACGCCGATCCGCGGGCGCAGCTCGAAGATGTCGACCGTGCCGAGCAGCTCGCCGAGAAGCCCGACCGCGCCGGAGGTCGGATGCAGCTGGGCGCCGGCGATCTGCATGAGGGTGGTCTTGCCGGCTCCGTTGGCCCCGAGCAGGATCCAGCGCTCGCCCTCGCGGACCACCCAACTGACCCGGTCGAGCAGGGTGGACTGGCCTCGTCGTACGGTCACCTCGGCGAGCTCGAGCACGGCGGACATGGAGGCCACCCTATCCAGAGCGGACCAGTAGGGTCGGCGGGTGAGCGCCCTCCCCGTATCTGCCCGGCTGGCCTGGTGGGGAACGGCCTGGCTGCGCGGTCGGATCGGCCCCGACGAGCTCGTCGACGCCGTCCACGGCGACGACGTGACCCATGTCGTCGTCTCCCCCGACGGCCCGTCCTCGCTGCTCCTCGAACTCGCCGCGGCCCGCAACGAAGGGGCCGACGGCGTGGCCGCCGCCTTCCCGGCACCGGGCGACCCGGCCGGCGTGCGGGGGCCGCGGGAGCTGACGACCGCGGCGATCGAGGCGGGCGAGGTGGTGCTGCTACCGGGCGTCGGGCTGGTCCCCCGGCAGGTCGGCCGGGCGGTCGAGTGGCGGGTGCTGCCGGCCGAGCGCCGACCACCGCCCGACCTCGGCGACGCGGATCGGCAGCTGCGGGCGGCCCTGCTCGCGACGGCCAACACGCTCGCCGAGCTCGACGTGGCCCGGTGGCAGCCGCGGGTCGCCGACGAGCTGCACGACCTGCGGGCCGGCGTACGCCTGGTCGCTCCGCCGGGCACGCCGTCGCGGTGCGTGGACCTCGCGGGCCGGGCCCTCCACCTCGAGGCGGTCGTCGAGCTCGCCCTGCGCGACGACGGCGGGGCCCTCTCCGCGGCCGCCGGGACCGCGCGCCGGGCGTCCCTGGAGCCGCTGGAGCGTGCCGCGCGTCACGCCCTCACGGCGGCCTGCTCGCCCGACGGCTGGCCGCCGCCCTCCGACGACACCCGGCAGCGGTAGCCTGCACCCCGCCATGAGCCCTCACGATGCAGCGGACGACACCCTCCTCATCACCGTCACCGGCACCGACCGCCCCGGCGTCACCTCCGCGGTCCTCGAGAGCCTCGCCGGGTCCGGGGTCAGCGTCGTCGACCTCGAGCAGATCCTGATGCGGGGCCGCCTGGTGCTGGGCGTCCTGGTGACGGCGCCGCGCGACCGCAAACGGCTGCGGCGCCAGCTGGGCGCGAGCATGGAGGCGCTCGGCATGAGCGTCGACATCGAGAAGGGCTCGGGAGACAACCGCTCCCGGCACCGCGACCGCGCCCACGTCACCGTGATCGGGGCGCCGCTGAAGGCGTCGGCCATGGCGGCCATCGCCGGCCGGATCGCCGACTGCGGCGGCAATATCGACCGGATCGAGCGGATGGCGCGCTACCCCGTGACCGCCATCGAGCTGGACGTCTCCGGTGCCCGGCCGGACCGACTGCGCCAGCTCCTGGCCGGCGACGCCGCGGCGCACGGCATCGATGTCGCGGTGCAGCCGGCCGACCTGCTGCGCCACGGCGTCCGGTTGATCGTGATGGACGTCGACTCGACCCTGATCCAGGGCGAGGTGATCGAGATGCTGGCCGAGCACGCCGGCTTCGGGCCCGAGGTCGCCGACGTCACCGAGCGGGCGATGCGCGGCGAGCTCGACTTCGAGCAGTCGCTGCGGGCGCGGGTGAAGCTGCTGGCCGGCCTCGACGCGTCCGTCCTGGACGAGGTGTACGACGCCATCGTGGTGAACCCCGGCGCCCGCACGATGGTGCGCACGCTGCGTCGCCTCGGCTACCGGTTCGCGATCGTGTCCGGCGGCTTCAGCCAGATCACCGACCGGCTGGCCGACGACCTCGGCATCCACCGGTCCCGGGCCAACACGCTCGAGATCGTCGACGGCAGGCTGACCGGCGAGGTGGTCGGCGCGGTCGTCGACCGGGCCGGGAAGGCGCAGGCGCTGCGCGAGTTCGCTGCCGACCTCGGCGTACCGGAGGACGCGACGATCGCGATCGGGGACGGTGCCAACGACCTCGACATGCTGGCGGCCGCGGGGCTCGGCATCGCCTACAACGCCCGGCCGGTGGTGCGCGAGGCCGCCGACACGGCGCTCAACGTGCCCTATCTCGACGCGATCATGTACCTGCTCGGCATCACCCGCGAGGAGATCGAGGCGGCCGACGCCGCGGCCGGGATCGTCACGCCGGCCCCGCCGCTGGGCTGAGCGGTGCAGGAATCGCCGGTCGACCGGCGATTCTGTCACTTGTCGGGCGTTGCAACGCCCGACAAGTGACAGTAATGCCCGTCGAGTCCCGGTTCCGGACGTCAGACCCGGCCCACCTCGAAGGCGACCAGCCGCCCCGCCATGGCCGCGACGTCCTCCCACGGGCCGGCGATCTCGAACACTGCCGCGGCGCCCGTCGGGAAGGTGCCGAGCTCGACCACGCCCGATGCCTCACCCTCGCCGTCGTCGAGCAGCTGCACGAGCATCGCCATGGTGGGGTTGTGGCCGACCACGACCACGGTAGCTGCCTCCGCCGGCGTGGTGTGCACCAGCTCGAGCACGCCGTCCTCGTCGGTGCCGTAGAGGCTCCCGTCGACGGTCGGTGCGAGGTCCCAGCCGGCGCCCGCGGACAGGACGTCCCAGGTCTCGCGGGTGCGGGCGGCGTACGACACGTAGGCGATGTCGGGTGCGATCCCTTGCTCCGCGAGCCACCGGCCGAGGGCGTGTCCGTCAGCCCGGCCCCGCTCGCTCAGCACGCGCTCGACGTCGGAGGGGGCGAGCTGCTCGGCCTTGGCGTGTCGGACGACGACGAGCCGCCGTTGCTTCTCCACCCGTGCATGGTAGTGCTGTGACGCAGTACGGGCCCACCCACATCATCCCGCTCGCGGTGTTCGCGGCCGGGCTGGTGGCCGTCGTGCTCCTGGGCCGCCGGCACGCGTCGTACGACGGGCCGACCCGGTTCAGCCGCGCCTGGGCGGTGCTCGTCCCGCTGACGACGGTGCCCTTCCAGCTCGTCGACCTCGCGTTCAACTTCGAGCTGGGCGTGACCCTGCCACTGCATCTGTGCGACCTGGCCTGGATCGCCGCGACCTGGGCGCTGTGGACGCACCGGCCGCTGCCGGTGGCGCTGACCTTCTTCTGGGGACTGACCCTGACCGTCCAGGGCATCGTGACCCCCTCGCTCAACGAGGACCTGCCGCACCCGCGCTACTTCGCCTTCTGGGCGCTGCACCTGCTCATCGTGCTCGCGGCGGTGTACCTCGTCGTCGGGCTGCGCCTGGTGCCCCGCTGGCGCGACTACCGGTCGGCGGTCGCCGTCACGCTGGCGTGGGCGGCCGGGACCTACCTGTTCAACCTGGTCGCCGACACCAACTACGGCTACCTCATGCGCAAGCCCGGCCGCTCGCTCCTCGACCTGCTCGGGCCGTGGCCGTGGTACGTGGTCGAGGAGATAGCGATCGTGCTCGCGGTGTGGGCGCTGATGACGCTCGGCGCCCGACGGTGGCTGCGGCGTACCGGGTAGGGGTCAGGCGCCCATCGCGTGGAAGCCGCCGTCGACGTGGACGATCTCCCCGGTGGTGGCCGGGAACAGGTCCGAGAGCAATGCGCAGACCGCCTTGGCGGTGGGCTCCTGGTCGGTGTTGTCCCAGCCGAGCGGCGACTTGGTCGTCCACATCGACTCCAGGTCCTCGAAACCCGGGATGGCCTTCGCCGCGAGCGTCCGCAGCGGACCGGCTGAGACCAGGTTGACCCGGATCCCGTCGCCGCCCAGGTCGCGGGCGAGGTAGCGGTTGGTCGACTCCAGGGCGGCCTTCGCGACACCCATCCAGTCGTAGACCGGCCACGCGACGCTGGCGTCGAAGGTCAGCCCGACGATCGATCCGCCGGACGCCATCAACGGGCGGCAGGCCACGGCAAGCGACTTCAGGGAGTACGCCGAGACCTGCACGGCCTGCGCGACGTCCTCCCACGGGCCGTCCAGGAACTTGCCGCCGAGCAGCGTCTCCGGGTTGCCGTAGGCGATCGAGTGGACGACACCGTCGAGCGTCGCGTCCGGGCCCAGGGCCTCGCGGACGGCGTCCGGCAGCGCGGCGAGGTGCTCGGTGTCGGTGACGTCGAGCTCGATGACCGCGGGTAGCTCGGGGAGCCGCTTGACGATGCGGCGGGTGATCCGCAGCGCCTGGCCGAAGTTGGAGACCAGGACCGTGGCGCCCTGCTCCTGCGCGAACTTCGCGACCGCGAAGCCGATCGAGGTGTCGAGGGTGACACCCGCGACGAGGATGTTCTTGCCTGCGAGGATTCCGGTCATCGTCAGTGCCCCATTCCCAGTCCGCCGTCCACGGGGATCACCGCGCCGGTCACGTATGCCGCCTCGGGGCTGGCGAGGAACAGCACCGCCCCGGCGATCTCGGTCGGGTCGGCGTACCGGCCCAGGGGGACCTGGCTGCGGATCCCCTCCTTCTGCTCGTCGCTCAGCACCGCGGTCATGTCGGTGTCGACGTACCCGGGCGCCACGACGTTCGCCGTGATCGAGCGCGGCCCGAGCTCACGCGCCAGCGAGCGCGCCATGCCGACCAGGCCGGCCTTCGACGCGGCGTAGTTGACCTGGCCCGGTGAGCCGAGCAGGCCCACCACGCTGGAGATGAAGATGATCCGGCCCTTCCGCTGACGCAGCATGCCCTTCGCGGCGCGCTTGGCCAGGCGGAAGGACGCGGTCAGGTTGGTGTCGATGACCGACGACCAGTCGTCCTCGGACATGCGCAGCAGGAGCGTGTCCTTGGTGATGCCGGCGTTTGCGACCAGCACCTCGACCGGGCCGTGCGCCTCCTCGGCGGCGGCGAACGCGGCCTCGACGGCCGCGGCATCGGTGATGTCGGCCTTGAGCTCGAGTGCACCGTCCGGCGCGCCTCCGCTCCGGGTCGTGACGGCGACCTTGTCGCCCGCGGCGATGAAGGCCTCGGCGATCGCGCGGCCGATGCCGCGGTTGCCTCCGGTGACGAGGACGGAACGTGGTTGGCTCACGCTCTGTGACGCTAGTGGCGCAGATGGCTGGGCCTCACCGGCGGCAGGCACCAAGATCCCGGCCCTGCGTTGTAGGACCCCGACAAACGGCTCCGTATCGGGTGGGTCGGGATCGCTGCGGTTTGGTCCCAAACCGCAACAATTCGGGGGTCCGGCATGCGGTTTGGGACCAAACCGCAACGGCATGGATCCGGCTCCGGAGGCAGACCCACCAAAAGCAGACCTGCGAGAAGGTCGCGGCCTACTCGTCGTCCTCGAGCCGGAACCCGATCTTCATGGTGACCTGGAAGTGCTCGACGGAGCCGTCCTTGATCTGGCCCCGCACCTGGGTGACCTCGAACCAGTCGAGGTGGCGCAGGGTCTGGCCAGCGCGCTCGACGCCGTTGCGGACGGCCTGATCGATGCCCTCCGGGGAGGTGCCGACGATCTCACTGACGCGGTAGGTGCGATTCGACATGCCAGCAGCGTACTCAGCGGGGCACCGGCGTAGGCTGAGGGCCATGGACGCCATCCGCATCACCACGGCCGGCTCCAGCCCCCAGGACGACCTGGCCCGGCGGCAGAAGAAGTACGTCATCGCGATGACGATCCGGACCCTGTGCTTCGTCGGCGCGGCGATCAGCGGCGCGGCCGGCCTGCACTGGCTGTGGCCGATCCTGATCGCGGGCGCGATCATCCTGCCGTACGTCGCCGTGGTGATGGCCAACGCCGAGGACAGCCGCACCACGTCGCTGCCGCTCACCGGCGGTGGCGACCCGCAGCGCCAGCTCGGCCCGGGTGACCAGCCCGAGCACACCGACCAGGACGCCGAGGATCGCGAGCACGAGGATCGCGGGCATGGAGCCTGACGTCTGCTCGGCCAAGGGCTGTCGGCAGCCGGCCGCGTGGCAGTTGCGGTGGAACAACCCCAAGATCCACACGCCGGAACGTCGCAAGACCTGGCTCGCCTGTGCGGCACACCGGGAGTCGCTCGCAGCCTTCCTCGGGGCGCGCGGCTTCCTGAAGGAGACCGTCCCCCACCCTTGACTTGCCGCATCCTCACGGTTGAGTTGACCCTTTCCAACACTTGAGTTGCCGCAAGGTCGCCGCCGAGTTTCGGAACGTGCCGTTCTCTCTCCACAGGTGGGTCGCCGAGCATCCCTGTCCACAGTCGTCCGGTTGTCCGCCCGCCCGTCCTCCCGGAACGGAGAGCGTCGTCGGATGGACATCGACGACTTTCCGACCACGCCCTTCCACCTCAGCGAGGCAGTCGAGCACGGTCTGACGCACGACCAGGTCTGGCGCGGCGTTGCGACCGGTCTCCTGGTTCGACTCGGGTCCGGCACCTACCGGCGTGTCGATACGCCCGACTCGGTCGAACTGCGAGCTCGAGCCGTGCGCTGCGCGGTGGCCGCCGACCAGATCCTCGTCGATCGGACCGCCGCCTGGCTCCATGGCGTCGATGTCCACACCTTCGCCGAGAGCGACCTGCCCGCCGCCGTCGAGACGTGCTCGCTGCGCGGCCATCGCGCAACACGCCGTCGCGAGCTCAGCGGCCGACAGCGTGACCTGCTCCCGGCCGACGTCGTGGAGCTGGACGGCCTGCGGGTCACCTCACCGATCCGCACCGCCCTGGACCTCGGCTGCCACCTTCACCGCCGTGACGCGTTCGCCGCGATGTGCCTCCTCGCCCGGTTACACGGCTTCACCAGCGCCGACCTGGCGAGCGAACTGCCGAGGTACCGACGTCGCCGGGGCGTCCTCCAGTGCCGGCCGCTCACCGCGCTCGTCGAACCGCGCGTCGAGTCCCACCGCGAAGCGTGGGTGCTGCTGGAGATCCTGGACGAGGGCCTGCCAAGGCCCGAATCTCAGTGGTGGATCGAGATCGACGGCGTGCCGACGTACCGGCTCGACTTCGCCTACCCATCCGCCCGCGTGTGCGTCGAGTACGACGGCGAGGAGTTCCACGACCTGATCGACGAACAGCGCGAGTACGACATCGCACGACGCCGCTGGCTCCGTGAGCACGGTTGGGTAGTGATCGTCGTCAAGCGCGGCGACTTCAGCGGCACGGCCCGCACGCGCTGGATCCGTCGGCTCGAGGCAGCCCTGGCGCCGACGTACACGAACCGCCGTTGGACGAAGTGGTGACTCAACAACTGGGAACCGGCAACTCAGCGGCTGGGAACCGGCAACTCAACGGCTGGGAACCGGCAACTCAACGGTCAGGATGGGGAAACTCAACCACCGATGGCGGACATGGGCCGGTCAGGCTGCAGGAAGCTCGGGTCGTCGATGCCGTGACCGGGCAGCTTGCCCCACATCGCGACCCGCCAGCGCTCGGCGAGCTCCTCGTCGTCGGCACCGGCGCGCATCGCCACCCGGAGGTCGGACTCGGAGCGGGCGAAGAGGCAGTTGCGGACCTGGCCGTCGGCGGTGAGCCGGACCCGGTCGCAGTCGCCGCAGAAGGGGCGGGTGACGGAGGCGATCACGCCGACCGTGGCGGGACCGCCGTCGACGAGGAACAACTCGGCGGGGGCGCTCCCCCGGGGCTCGGCCGCGGGAGAGAGCCGGAAGGCCGCGGAGAGCGACGCCAGGATCTCGTCGGCGGTGACCATGGCGTCACGGTCCCAGCCGTGCTGGGCGTCGAGCGGCATCTGCTCGATGAAGCGCAGGTGGTAGCCGCGCTCGAGGCACCAGGTGAGCAGCTCGGGCGCCTGGTCGTCGTTGACGCCGCGCAGCAGCACGGCGTTGACCTTGACCGGCCCGAGGCCGGCGGCCTCCGCCGCGGCGAGGCCCTCGACGACGTCGGTGAAGCGGTCGCGCCGGGTGATCTGGTGGAAGGTCTCGCTGCGGACCGTGTCGAGGCTGACGTTGGCCCGGCTCAGCCCCGCCTCGGCGAGCGCGTGGGCGGTGCGGGCCAGGCCGAGGGCGTTGGTCGTGATCGACATCTCGACGCCGGGGTCGAGCGCGCGCACCCGGCGCACGATGTCGACCAGGCCGCGGCGGACCAATGGCTCGCCGCCGGTGAACCGGACCTCGTCGACGCCCAGCTGCCGGACCGCGACGCCGATGAGGCGCACCACCTCGTCGTCGGTGAGCTGGTCCTCGGACGGCAACCAGTCGAGGCCCTCGGGCGGCATGCAGTAGGTGCACCGCAGGTTGCACCGGTCGGTCAGCGAGACACGGAGGTCCGTCGCGATCCGTCCGTGCTGGTCGAGGAGAGGCTGCACCCCATCAGTCTAGGCACGCCGGGGTCGTGGCTACCGTTGTCCCGTGTTCTCCTGGCTGTCCTCGTGGCGCTTCCTGCTCAGTCGCCGCTGGGTGCTCTTCCTCGTGGCGATCATCGTCGTCGGCTGGGCGACGTGGTGGCTCGGCGAGTGGCAGTTCGGCCGGCTCGAGGACCGCAAGGACCGCAACGCCGTCGTCCGCGCCAACGAGGACCGCGCGCCGGCCGAGGTCGGCGAGGTGCTCGCCCCGGGCCGGAAGGTCGGCGAGGAGGACGAGTGGCGGGTGGTCACCGCCACCGGCGAGTACGACCGCGACGACACCGTCGTGGTCCGCTACCGCACCCGCAACGGCTACCCGGGCGTCGAGGTGGTCGTCCCTCTCGTCACCGCGGACGGTACGACGCTCCTGGTCGACC
Source organism: Nocardioides sp. L-11A (assembly GCA_029961745.1). NCBI lineage: Bacteria > Bacillati > Actinomycetota > Actinomycetes > Propionibacteriales > Nocardioidaceae > Nocardioides > Nocardioides sp. L-11A. Next base: position 2,861,190 of record CP124680.1, on the reverse strand, counting down.
GCGGCTGGTTCGGCACGGACGATCCGCTGATCAAGGGCGCCGCGCTCCCCGCCCCGCCGGCGGGCCAGGTGACGATCACCGGCTGGGTCCGGGCCGACGGCACCGGCAAGAGCACCGCGGTCGACGACCACTCGACCCGGGCGATCGCGAGCGGCCCGATCGGCGAGGCCATCGACCGGGAGGTCTACACCGGGTTCGTCGCCCTCAAGGCCGAGGACCCGTCGCCGGCCGAGGAGCTGGCGGCCGTGCAGCTGCCCGAGCTCGACGAGGGCCCGCACTTCTTCTACGGCCTGCAGTGGTGGTTCTTCGGCGTCCTGGCGTTCGGCGGCTTCCTCTACCTCGCCTGGGACGAGCGACGCCTCGGCCCGCGCGGTGAGCGCACGGGCACGAAGCGCCGCTCGGGCGGCCCGTTCTCGCGTCAGAGCGGGCGGAGCAGCCCGCCGTCGACGGGCAGCATCACCCCGGACAGGTACGACGCCGCGGGCGACAGCAGGAACGCCGCCACCCGGCCGAACTCCTCGGGCAGGCCGTAGCGCCGCAGCGGGATCTGGGCCGACATCTCGGCGCGAGCCCGCTCGGCGTCGCCACGGGCCGCGTCGAGCTGGGCGACCCGTTCGGTGCCGATCCGGCCGGGCAGCAGCCCGTTGACCCTCACCCCACACGGACCGAGCTCGTCGGCGAGGGTCTTGGCCGCCATCGCCAGGCCCGGCCGCAGGCCGTTGGAGATGGCGAGGTCGATGATCGGCTCGCGGACGCTGGTCGACAGCACGAACGCGATGGAGCCGCCATCAGGTGAGGCGCCGAGCACCGCCCCGACCTCGCGGGCGAGCCGGACCGCGCCGAGGAAGACCGTGCCGAACGCAGCCGTCCACTGCTCGTCGGTCATCTCGGTGATCAGCCCCGCGGGCGGCCCGCCCACGCTGATCAGGACACCGTCCACCCGACCCCAGGCGTCCTGCGCCGCGCCGAGCAGCGCCGCCGGCGTACCGGGGTCCGCATTGTCGGCGACCACGCCTCGGGCGCTCCCGTCACCGCCGAGCGCGGCCACGGTCGCCTCGACGGCCGCGGCGTCGCGGCCCGACACGACGACCCGGGCACCGTCCGCGACCAGCGCCTCCGCCGTGGCGCGACCCAGTCCACGGGTCGCGCCGGTGAGCAGGTAGACGCGGTCCTTCAACTGCAGGTCCATCAGGAGCCCTCCATCGACTCGATCTCCTCGGCGATCCTCGACACCGGTACGACGTCCGGCGCACCCTTGCGCGCGGCATCGGCCGTGTGGTCGTCCGGCTGCCGCTGGCTCTCGCGCTCGGCCTCGACGCGCTTGAGGTAGTGCTCGACCTCACGCGCGGTCTGGTCGGCGTCCCAGCGCAGGTGCCCGCGCACCAGGTCGGCCACGTGCGGCGCGGCGCCGACCCCGCGGTCGAAGGTCTCGAACGAGACCCGCAGCCGCCGGGTGAGGATGTCGTCGAGGTGCCGCGCGCCCTCGTGGGTGACGGCGTAGACCGCCTCGGCCTTGAGGTAGTCCTCGGCGCCCGGCAGCGGCTCCCCCAGCTCGGGCTCGGCGGCGATCAGGTCGAGCACCTCCAGCACCAGCGACCCGTAGCGCTCCAGGAGGTGCTCGACGCGGTTGATCGCCAGCCCGGACTGGGCGGCGAGCGCGCGGCGCTGGTTCCACAGCGCCTGGTAGCCGTCGGCGCCGACGAGCGGCACCCGCTCGGTCACGCACTCCCCCGCCCTGCGGCCCAGCACGGTCTCCAGGCCGTGGACGGCCTCGTCGACGGCGTCGGCCGCCATCACCCGGTAGGTCGTGTACTTGCCGCCCGCGACGACGACGAGCCCGGGCACGCTGTGGGCCACGGCATGCTCGCGCGAGAGCTGGGAGGTGGCCTCGGACTCGCCGGCCAGCAGCGGCCGGAGACCGGCGTACACCCCCTCGACGTCGTCGCGGGTCAGCGGCACCTCCAGCACCCGGTTGACGTGCTCCAGCAGGTAGTCGATGTCGCTGCTGCTCGCCGCCGGGTGGTCCTTGGACAGCTCCCAGTCGGTGTCGGTGGTGCCGATGATCCAGTGCCGCTTCCACGGGATCACGAAGAGCACGGACTTCTCGGTGCGCAGGATCAGCCCGGTCTCGCCGCGGATCCGGTCGCGCGGCACCACCAGGTGGATGCCCTTGCTGGCACGCACCTTGAACTGGCCGCGCTCGCGCGCCATCGCCTGGGTCTCGTCGGTCCACACACCGGTCGCGTTGATCACCTGGGAGGCCCGGATCTCGAAGCGGTGGCCGGTCTCGAGGTCGATCACCTCGGCGCCGACGACCCGCTCGCTCTCCTTGACCAGTCCGAGCACGCGGGTGCGCGACGCCACGGCCGCGCCGTACGTCGCCGCGGTGCGCGCCAAGAACATCGTGTGCCGCGCGTCGTCGACCTGGGCGTCGTAGTAGCGGATCGCGCCCACGAGCGCGTCCTTGCGCAGTGAGGGGAACGCCTTGCGCGCACCGCGCCGGGTCAGGTGCTGGTGCAGCGGCAGACCGTCGCCGTAGCCGCTCGCCTTGGACAGCGCGTCGTACATCGCGACGCCGGTGCCGGCGTACCAGCGTTCCCAGCCCAGCCCGGTCAGCGGGTAGAGGAAGGGCACCGGACGGACCAGGTGCGGGGCCAGGCGCTGCATGAGCAGGCCGCGCTCCTTGAGCGCCTCGGCCACCAGCCGGAAGTCCAGCATCTCCAGATAGCGCAGGCCGCCGTGGATCAGCTTGGAGCTGCGGCTCGACGTGCCGGAGGCGAAGTCGCGCGCCTCGACGAGCCCGACCGTCAGGCCCCGGGTGGCCGCGTCGAGCGCGGCGCCGGAGCCGACCACACCTGCGCCGATGACCAGCACGTCGAGGTGCTGTGTGGCGAGGCGCTTGAGGGCGGCGCTGCGGGCCCGCGGGGAGAGCGCGGCGGGATTCATCGGCCCACCTCCACCCAGTCGAGGGTGCGTTGCACGGCCTTCCGCCACTGGGCGTACCCGGCGGCGCGGCGGTCCTCGTCCCACTGCGGCTCCCAGCGGGTGTCCTCGCGCCAGTTGCTGCGCAGCTCGTCGGTGTCGCGCCAGTAGCCGACCGCCAGCCCCGCCGCGTACGCCGCCCCCAGCGCCGTCGTCTCCGGCACCACCGGCCGCGACACGGGTACGCCGAGCACGTCGGCCTGGATCTGCATGCACAGGTCGTTGAGGGTGACCCCGCCGTCCACCTTGAGCACCTCCAGCTCGACCCCGGAGTCGGCCGACATCGCCTCGATGACGTCGCGCGACTGGTAGCAGATCGCCTCGAGGGTCGCCCGGGCGACGTGGGCGTTGGTGTTGAACCGGGACAGTCCGACGATCGCGCCGCGGGCGTCGGAGCGCCAGTAGGGCGCGAACAGGCCGGAGAAGGCAGGGACGAAGTAGACGCCGCCGTTGTCCTCGACCTGCCGGGCCAGGGACTCGGACTCGGCCGCTCCGCTGATGATGCCGAGCTGGTCGCGCAGCCACTGCACGGCCGATCCGGTGACCGCGATGGATCCCTCCAGGGCGTAGACGCAGGGCCCGTCGCCCAGCTGGTAGGCCGGCGTCGTCAGCAGGCCGGCGCGGGAGCGGACGATCTCGGTGCCGGTGTTGAGGAGCATGAAGTTGCCGGTGCCGTAGGTGTTCTTGGCCTCGCCCGGCGCGAAGCAGACCTGCCCGACCGTCGCGGCCTGCTGGTCGCCGAGGATCCCGGTGATGGGCACCTCGCCGCCGAAGGGACCACGGGCCCGCGTCACGCCGTACGGCGTAGTCGCCGACGACTCCCGGATCTCCGGCAGCATCGCCCGGGGCACCCCGAAGAAGCCCAGCAGCTCGTCGTCCCAGTCCAGGGTCTCGAGGTCCATCAGCATGGTCCGCCCGGCATTGGTGACGTCGGTGACGTGCACGCCGCCGTCGGGCCCGCCGGTGAGGTTCCACAGCACCCAGGTGTCGGGCGTGCCGAACAGCACGTCGCCACGTTCGGCACCCTCCCGCGCCCCGGAGACGTTCTCGAGGATCCACTGCAGCTTGCCACCGGAGAAGTACGTCGCCGGGGGCAGTCCCGCCCGGTGCCGGATCACGTCGCCGCGACCGTCGCGGTCGAGGGCGGCGGCGATCGCGTCGGTCCGGGTGTCCTGCCACACGATCGCGTTGTGGAGCGGACGGCCGGTGCGGCGATCCCACACGATCGTCGTCTCGCGCTGGTTGGTGATCCCGATCGCGGCCAGGTCCTCCGGGCCCAGGCCCGCCTTGCCGAGCGCGGTCTGCACGACCGCGGACGTGCGCTCCCGGATCTCGACCGGGTTGTGCTCCACCCAGCCCGCGCGGGGCAGGATCTGCTGGTGCTCGAGCTGGTGGCGGGCGATCTCGGTGCCGTCGTGGTCGAACACCATGAAGCGGGTGCTCGTCGTCCCCTGGTCGATCGCCCCCACGAAGCGTGCCTCAGCCATGGCCACCACCCTAGAGATCCCGTCCACAGGTGTCGCCTGCTGCGCGCCGCGACGCACGCACGCTGGCGGCGTTGCGGCCGCTCGACGTGCAACCAGCATGCCTTCGCGTCCGCGCCTTGCCATCGCACGCGCCTCGCGACGCTCGCGACGCCGCCTCCTGTGAACGGGATCTCCTAGGCTGAGAGCCATGCCAGCCGTCGCCGCCCGCGCCATCGACCTCCACAAGCGCTACGGCGCGGGCGACTCCGAGGTCCGCGCCCTCGACGGGGTCTCGCTCGACATCGCCGCCCGGGAGTTCACGGCGATCATGGGGCCCTCCGGATCGGGCAAGTCGACCCTCATGCACTGCCTCGCCGCCCTCGACACGCCGACGTCCGGCGAGGTGCAGATCGGCGAGGTCATCCTGTCCCGGCTGCGTGACAAGGCGCTCACCGCGCTGCGGCGCGAGCAGGTCGGCTTCGTGTTCCAGGCGTTCAACCTGGTCCCGACCCTCACCGCGCGGGAGAACATCCTGCTGCCGCTGAGCCTCGCGGGGCGCCGGCCCGACCAGGAGTGGTTCGACACCGTGGTCGACACCGTCGGACTGCGGGACCGACTCGGGCACCGCCCCTCGCAGATGTCGGGCGGCCAGCAGCAGCGCGTGGCCTGTGCCCGCGCCCTGGTGAGCAAGCCGTCCATCGTGTTCGCCGACGAGCCGACCGGCAACCTCGACAGCACGTCCGGCGCCGAGGTCCTCGGGTTCCTGCGCCGCAGCGTCGACGAGTTCGACCAGACCATCGTGATGGTCACCCACGACCCCGTGGCGGCGTCGTACTGCGACCGCGTGGTGTTCCTCGCCGACGGCCGGATCGTCGACGAGATCCGCTCCCCCGACCGGGAGCAGATCCTCGAGCACATGACGGCGCTGCAGGCCGCGGCCGTGCGCGGGCAGGCCTGACGTGCTGCGGCTGACCCTGCGCACGCTTCTCGCGCGCAAGGTGCGGCTGCTCATGAGCGGCCTGGCGATCGTCCTCGGGGTCGCCTTCCTCGCCGGCGTCCTCGTGTTCAGCAACGCGCTGTCGGCGACCTTCGACAGCATCATCAACGGCTCCACACCCGACGGCGTGGTCCGTGCACAGGACACCGACGAGTTCAGCGGTGGCGTCGGCGGGCAGTCGGCTCAGGCGATGACACCCGAGGTGGTGGCGAGCCTCGCGGCCCTGCCCGAGGTGGCGCGGGCCGACGGCGACGTCGCGGGCGCCGGCCTCAACCTGCTCGCCAGCGACGGCACGCTCGTCGGCGGCACCGGCGCCCCGACGCTGTCGTTCAACTACCACGACGGGCCCAACATGCGCGGCGAGCAGGCACTGCTCCTCGAGAGCGGCAGCTGGCCCACCGCCGACGGCGAGATCGTGCTCGACCGGCGCGCCGCGGAGTCGGGCGGCTACGCCCTCGGCGACGAGGTCAAGCTGCTCGCGCCCTTCGGCGAGCTCAACCGCACGGCCCGACTCGTCGGCATCGCCGAGTTCAACGGCGGCGGCACGGCCGGGGCCACTCTGTTGATCTTCTCGACCCACGAGGCCCAGGAGATCTTCTATCAGGGGCGCGACGTCTACAACCGGATCAGCCTCACCGCGGCCGACGGGGTCACCCAGAAGGAGCTGGCTGCCGCCGCCGGCCGGGTGCTGCCGCCCGGCTTCGAGGCGGTCACCGGGACCCAGGTGGCGAACGACTCGCAGGACGCCGTGGGCGGCTTCCTCGACGTCATCACGATCTTCCTCACCGTCTTCGCCATCATCGCCGTCCTCGTCGGTGGCTTCATCATCGTCAACACCTTCTCCATCCTCGTGGCCCAGCGCAGCCGCGAGCTGGCGCTGCTCCGCGCGCTCGGGGCGTCTCGTGGCCAGGTGACCCGCTCGGTCCTGGTGGAGGCGTTCGTGCTGTCGCTGGTGTCCTCGACCCTGGCGATCGGCCTCGGACTGCTCCTCGCCCGGGGGCTCGCCGCGATGTTCCGCTCCTTCGGGCTCGACATCGCCGGTGGCGCGCTCGACCTGACCGGTGACACCGTCCTGACCAGCTACCTGGTCGGCGTGGGCGTGACCATGGTGGCGGCGTACCTCCCGGCGCGCCGGGCGGGCCGGGTCCCCCCGGTCGCCGCGATGCGCGCCGACGCGACCTCGGAGCGGTCCTCGCTGCGCCGCCGCACGGTCATTGGCGGCCTGGTCCTCGCGGCCGGAGCCGGCTTCGCGGCGTACGGCGTCGCCGACTCCGACGCGTTGTGGATCGGGGTCGGCGCGGTCCTGTGGATCCTGACCGTCGCCGCCCTCAGCCCGGTGCTCGGCAAGCCGGTGCTGGCCGGGTGCCGCACGCTCTTCGCCGGGCTGTTCGGCGCCACCGGTCGCCTGGCCGGCGAGAACGCCCTGCGCGATCCGCGGCGCACCGGCGCGACGGCCTCCGCCCTCATGATCGGCCTCGCCCTCGTCTCGACCATCGGCGTGCTCGCCGCCTCGCTCAACGCCTCCGTCGACGACGTCGTCGACGAGCAGTTCACCGCGGACCTGCTCGTCCAGAGCCCGACCTTCCTGCCCTTCTCGACCGAGATCGGCGATCGGATCGCGGACACCGACGGCGTCGGCGTGATGACCCGGCAGCAGTTCACCTCCGCCCGGTACGACGACGGGTCGGTCTTCGTCACCGGTGTCGACGACCGCTTCACCGATGTCTTCGACCTCGACGTCGTCACCGGGACCGACCGCCTCAGCGGCGACGAGGCGGTCGTGACGACCGACTTTGCCGAGGAGCACGACCTCGTGGTCGGCGACCCCCTGGAGCTGTCCTTCCCGGGCGCGCTGCGGCTGCGGACCACGGTCGCCGGCGTCGTCGAGGCGAGCGAGGTGACCTCCGAGGTCACCGTGCCGCTCGACTCCCTCGCCGAGGCCGGCGTGCTCCGCCAGGACACCTCGATCGGGATCCTGCTGGCCCCCGGTGCCGACCCCCGGGCCGTCCACGACCGGGTCGACGAGGCGGCCACGCCGGCGCCGATCGTCGGGGTCTACGACAAGACGGAGTTCGCCGACGAGATCCGCGGCCAGGTCAACCAGCTGCTCTACATCATCTACGGCCTGCTCGCCCTCGCGATCGTCATCGCGGTGATCGGCATCGTCAACACGCTCGGGCTCAGTGTCATCGAGCGCACCCGCGAGATCGGGCTGCTGCGGGCGGTCGGCATGAGCCGGCCCAAGGTGCGCCGGATGGTGACCCTCGAGTCGGTGACGATCGCGGTGCTCGGCGCGGTGCTCGGCATGGCGCTGGGTCTCGTGGTCGGCACCCTCCTGCAGCGTGCCCTCGCCGAGGACCTGACGAGCCTCGGGCTGCCTGTCGCGCAGCTCGTCGCCTTCCTGGTCGTGGCGATCGTGGTCGGCGTCCTGGCCGCCGTCATCCCGGCGATCCGGGCCGCGCGGCTCGACGTACTCGACGCGATCGCGAACGAGTGACGGAGCCGGTGGGGACGGTCAGGCCAGCGCGACCAGGTCGGCGTAGTCGGGGCTCCACAGGTCCTCGACCCCGTCGGGGAGGATCAGCACCCGGTCGGGCTCGAGCGCGTGCACGGCGCCCTCGTCGTGGGTGACCAGCACGATCGCGCCCTCGTAGCGGCGGATCGCGTTGAGGACCTCCTCGCGGGAGGCCGGGTCGAGGTTGTTGGTGGGCTCGTCGAGGAGCAGCACGTTGGCGGCGGAGACGACCAGCGAGGCCAGCGCGAGCCGGGTCTTCTCGCCGCCGGACAGGACCCCGGCCGGCTTGTGCACGTCGTCGCCGGAGAACAGGAACGAGCCGAGCACCGAGCGGGCCTCGGTGTCGGTCAGCTCGGGCGCGGCGGACTGCATGTTCTCCAGCACCGTGCGGCCGACGTCGAGCGTCTCGTGCTCCTGGGCGTAGTAGCCGACCTTGAGCCCGTGGCCGGCGACGACCTCGCCCGTGTCGGGCTTGTCGACGCCGGCCAGGATGCGCAGCATCGTGGTCTTGCCGGCGCCGTTGAGGCCGAGGATGACCACCCGGGAGCCCTTGTCGATGGCCAGGTCGACGGCGGTGAAGATCTCCAGCGCGCCGTACGACTTCGAGAGGTCGTGCGCGGACAGAGGGGTCTTGCCGCAGGCGGCCGGGGTCGGGAACTTGATCGCCGCGACCTTGTCGGCCTGCCGCTCCCCCTCGACGCCCTCGAGGAGGCGCTCGGCCCGCTTGAGCATCTGCTGGGCGGCGCTCGCCTTGGTGGCCTTGGCCCGCATCTTGTTGGCCTGGTCGGTGAGCGTCTTCGCCTTGTTCTGGGCGTTCATCAGCTCCCGCTTGCGGCGGGCCTCATCGGTCTCGCGCTGGGTGAGGTAGTTCTTCCAGCCCATGTTGTAGACGTCGATGACCGACCGGTTCGCGTCGAGGTGGAGGACCTTGTTGACGGTCTCCCCCAGTAGCTCGTTGTCGTGGCTGATCACGATGAAGCCGCCCTTGTAGGACTTCATCCAGTCCCGCAGCCAGGTGATCGAGTCGGCGTCGAGGTGGTTGGTCGGCTCGTCGAGGATGAGCACCTCGGCGCTGGAGAAGAGGATGCGAGCCAGCTCGACCCGGCGGCGCTGGCCGCCCGACAGGGTCCCGAGCGGCTGGTCCATCAGCCGGTCGGGGATCCCCAGGCTCTGCGCGATCTGCAGCGCCTCGGTCTCGGCGGCGTAGCCGCCGCCCGCGTCGAGCTCGTCCTGGGCGCGCTGGAAGCGCCGGAACGCCTTGTCGCGCTCGTCGGGGTCGTCGGAGGCCATCGCGATCTCGGCCGCGCGCATCCGGCGTACGGCGTCGTCGAGCCCGCGGGCGGACAGGATCCGGTCGCGGACGATCACCTCGGGGTCGCCGACCCGGGGATCCTGGGGCAGGTAGCCGAGCTCGCCGCTGTTGGCGACCGAGCCGCCGGCCGGCAGCACGTCGCCGGCCAGCACCTTGGTCAAGGTCGTCTTGCCGGCGCCGTTGCGGCCCACCAGGCCGACTTTGTCGCCGGGGCCGACGCGGAAGCTGACGTTCTCCATGAGGAGTCGCGCACCGACGCGTACCTCGAGTTGGTGCACCGTGATCATGACCTGCTGATCCTCCCACGGCGGATCGACACCCCCGAAAACGCCGCCGCCTGCAATAGGGTGCTGCCGTGGTGCGATTCAATCCGAAGGCACGCCTCGACCGGTCCCGGGTCCGCGACGCGGGCCGCGGTGGCGGCGGGGGCACGGGCGGTGGCCTCGGCGGAGGCGGCATGCGGCTGCCGATCCCCACCGGCAAGGGCGGCATCGGCAGCCTCGTCGGCGTGATCCTGGTCGTGGTCGTGACCCTCCTGCTCGGCGGCAATCCGCTCAGCGGGGGCGGTGGGGACGGCGGGCTCGGCAACGTCTACTCGCCGTCGCGTCTCAGTGACCAGCAGCAGGGCAGCGAGAGGTACGCCGGTTGCACCACCGGCGAGGACGCCAACAACAGCCAGGACTGCGCCCGGGTCGCGATCGAGAACTCGCTCACCGACTACTGGGACGCGGAGCTGGGCGGGAAGTTCCGACCCGAGCAGGCCATGGTCACCTTCACCGGGTCGGTCAACACCGGCTGCGGTGCGGCCTCGTCAGCGGTCGGGCCGTTCTACTGCCCCAGCGACGAGACGATCTACCTCGACACCACCTTCTTCGACGACGTCCTCGAGGGCCAGCTCGGCGGCCCCGACGGCAGCTTCGTGGAGTTCTACGTGCTCGCCCACGAGTACGGCCACCACATCTCGAACCTCCTCGGCTACATGGGCCAGGTGCGCAGCCAGGACACCGGCCCGCAGAGCGACGGCGTCCGCCTCGAGCTCCAGGCCGACTGCTACGCCGGGCTGTGGGCCAACCACGCCACCACGACCGAGGACGCGTCCGGCAACAAGCTGATCCTGGACCTGACCCAGGACGACATCACCGAGGCCATCGACGCGGCCAAGGCGGTCGGCGACGACTACATCCAGAAGCGCAGCGGCGGTCGCGTCAACGAGGAGGCCTGGACGCACGGCTCGTCCGAGCAGCGTCGGAAGTGGTTCATGATCGGCTACCAGCAGGGCAGCCTGCAGGCCTGCGACACCTTCGCCGCCGATCGGGTCTGACCCTGCGGGGCTAGAGCTCGAGCAGGGCCTCCATGTGCCCGAACGTGCGCTGGAGCGCTCGCAGGTGGGGTGCGACCGCGGGGTGGCGGTACTTGCCGGCGAGGGCTCCCTCGCCCCCGGCGACCCGGGAGAGCGCCCACTCGGCCCGGCTGAGCGCCGTGTAGACGGCGACGACCTGCGCACCGCGGACGACCTCGTCGCGCCCGGCGACGCCGTCGGGCAGGCCGAGCAGGTAGGCGTCGAGGAGGGGCTCGAACTCCTCGCGGGACGACAGCGACAGGTAGCCCAGGTCTCCGCCGACCGGGCCGTGCCCGAGTGTCCCCCAGTCGATGGCCACCGCGTCGTCCTCCTCGCGGCCGGGCAGGTTGGCCGGGGTCGGGTCGCCGTGCTGCGGCACCTGGGGCAGGTCGTCGAGCAGGGTGAGCATCCGTTCGCGGTGGGTCCACAGGTGCTCGGCGACGTCGGCGACCGTCGTACGGGCGAGCGTCGGCCAGCCGCCGCGTCGCGCGACCCGGGAGAGCCGGTCGCGGAACAGCCCGGTCGCGAGGAAGGTGGGGTGCCCGAGGGACGCACCGGCGAAGCGACCGAGCGAGAGGGCGAGGAAGAGCCCGCTCGACGCGGCGTCCTCGACCCAGTCCCGGACGATGGTGACGCCGTCGTCGTCCTCCTCGACCGCCGCGCCCGCCGACTGCAGGCCGGGTGTCGCGGTCGTGAGGCCCGTCAGCAGGACGTCCGCCTCGCGCCGCCAGTACCCGGCGTGCGTGCGCTCCGCGAGCACGGCCGGATCGCCCGGCGCCGGAGCGCCGAGCCTCTTCACCACCACGGGCCGCCCGCCGAGTGCGGTCCGCCACACGCCCACGGTGGAGGTCCCGGTGCCACCGGGAAGCGCCACCCAGTCGGGCTCGGGCTGCCACATGCCGCTGAAACTAGCCGATGTGGTGCACGCGGGAGCGCCACCACGCGGAGGTCAGCGGGGCGAAGGCGGCACCGACGCGGCCCGCACTGCGCCCGCTCGCACCTCCGCGAGCGGGTCCCGCCCGCGCCAGCTGCCGTGCGCGGCGACGGGGCGGAGGCGGACGAAGAGCGGGTGGTCGATGCGCTGCTCCTCCTCGAAGCGACGGCGCACCGGGTCGTGGCTGCCGGCACCGTAGGCGAAGCGGGTCATCGCCGCCCGGGAGCGCCACAGGGTGAAGGTGCCGAACCCGAGTGGTCCGTCCATGAGCCCGAGTCGGAAGGTCTCGTCGGGGTTGTCGTCGAGGTCGCGCAGCACCTGTCGGTTGCCCCGAACGAAGGCCGGCACGCTGCGCGGGCGGAGGAAGCCCAGGGTGAGCACGGCCAGTGGCTCGTCGCCCGGGACCCGCTCCGCGCTGTTGCTCTCGGGCCGCCAACCGTGCCAGTCGCCGCGCAGCACGCGAACCGTATCGAGCGCGACCGCCCACGACTCGGTAGCGCCCTCGGTGTACGACGCCGGCCAGGCCGGGTCCGCGAAGCAGGCGTCGCGCGCGGCGCGGTCCTCCCACCCGACCAGCAGCGCCGTGCACCGGGGCCGCGGCAGGCCACCGGTGCTGGCGCGCAGGTCGACGTTGGGCATCAGCCGGGCCAGGGCGACCCCGGGCGTGCGGTCGGTCTCGGCCTGCAGGCAGCGGCGGTGCCGCCAGCGGTGCGGTAGGTCGCGGACCCGGTGCTCGACGAGATGCAGCGACATCGTCATGACGCCCTGCGCTGCAGGAGGTAGAGGCCGTGACCGACCGGACCGGCCAGCCAGGTGAGCAGCAGCGCGAGCCGCGCGGTCCGGCCGCGGTCCAGCGCGTCCTCCCAGATCCACTGCCCGATCAGCAGATCGAAGGTGAGGTAGTGCGACCAGGCCGCGAGGAACAGGTCGCCGTCGGTGAGCTGGCGGCGCAGCGCGTCGGGATCTCCGAAGTCCGGCAACTGCCGGTTGCGGACCATGCTGCGGCCCAGCAGGCCGGCATAGCCGAGGGAGAGGCCCGCATGGAGGGGAACCGCCCGTCGTACGAGTGTCCGGGTCAGGCGGGAGCGCGGCAGGACGATCATGGCGAGCCAGAGCGGGACCACGCCGGCGTTCATGGCGCCGTAAGCGCCGCGTCGGGCGCTGTCGAGCGGAGTCGGGGACATGAGTGCTCCTTCGTGCCTAGGGGACGTGCGGCGGCGCCAGCCAGCCCTCGATCACGGCCCACGCCGCGGCGGCGGGATCGGCCTCGGGAGGGAGCTGGCCGGCGGTCATCAGCGCAGCGAGCCCGTGCACCTGGGCCCAGAGCGAGGCGATCACGGTCACCTCGTCGGCGGCGCGGAACGCGCCGCCGACCAGCGCCCGTCGTACGGCGTCGGACACGCCGGCGATCGCCCCCGCCCGCGCCGCGTCGAGCTCCGGGGTCGGGGTGAGACCCACGGCGCTGTCGGTGAACATAGCCTCGTAGAGGCGGGGGTGGTCCAACGCCCACTGGACGTAGCGGGCGCCGAGGCCGGCGATGTCGGTCACCGGGTCGTCGCTGACCGGCTGGGCGGCCTGCTCCGCCCCGAAGGCGGCGAACGCGCCGATCAGCACGGCCCGGTGCAGGGCCTCCTTGCTGCCGAACAGGGCGTAGACGGCCGCCGTCGACGTGCCGGCCCGTCGCGCGACATCGCGCAGGGCCAGTGCCGCCATCCCGTGCTCGGCGACGGTGTCCAGCGCGCGGGCCACGATCCGCTCACGCAGCTCGGCGGTGTGGGTGCGGGGGCGGGCCATGGCCGAACGCTAATCCGAACGTCGTTATATAACAAGGTTCGAATTGCTGGCGGTCACCCGATGTCCCGCGCCCGGAAGCGCCACCACGCCACCGCCAGCAGGACCGCGGCGACCGCACTGAGGCCGCCCGCGCTCCCCCAGCTCCAGGCGTCGGACGGCAGCGACGGCACGTGGGAGTACGGCGAGAGCCCGGTCAGCCAGGCCGGGAGCTCCAGCAGGTCCCCGACGAGACCGAGAGTCAGGAAGGCCGCCGGCCAGGCCCAGACCAGGCCCGACCAGCGCAGTCCGGCGGCGAGCGACAGCACGGCCAACGCTCCGACCACCCAGGCGGCGGGGGCCCAGGCGAGTGCCGCGAGGAGCAGGTTCCCGATCCCGGGACCGTCTGCGGCGACGTACCCGATCCAGAGACCGAGGCCGGTCACGGCGAGCAGCCAGGCCGTGCCCACGAGCGCGAGCGTCGCGGAGGCGGCGAACCAGCGTCCGCGGCTGGTGGCCGTGGCGAGGACCAGCTCGGCCCGCCCGTCCTCCTCGTCGCGGCCGGCGTGACTGACGACCGTGACCGCGAAGTAGGTGAGCACGACGGCCACGATCGACAGGATCGCGGCCACCAGCGCGCCGCCCAGCTCGTCGATGATCGACTGCGCGACCTCGGAGTCGAGCAGGTCGCCGATGCCGGGGGCGATCATGCCGAACACCACGCCCAGGACCCCCGCGGCCACCGTCCACAGGACCAGCGTCGCGGCGTGCACCTTGACCGCGAGGGCGAAGGCATCGGCCAGCCGTGGCGCGCCGGTCCGCGGGCCGGGCCGGGTCGGCACCAGTCCGGAGCCGAGGTCGCGCCGCGAGCGCAGCCGGAAGGCGAGGCCGGCCAGTGCGGCCGCCACCAGGCCGTAGCAGGGAAGCAGCCACCAGCGCACCTCGCCGTACGCGCGGACCTGGGTGTTCCAGCCCAGTGGCGACAGCCAGCTCACCCACCCCGGGCCGGTGTCGCCCACCGCGCGCAGCACGAAGAGCAGGCCGACGACGCCGGCGGCGTACGCCGCGCAGGTGCGAGCGCTCGCCGACAGCTGGGCCGTGACGGCGCCGATGCCGGACGCCACGAGCGCCGTCCCCGCCCAGAGGGCGCCGAAGGCGAGGGAGCCGACGAGGTCCAGGCCCGCGAGCGTGTTCCCGAGCGCGGTCAGCAGGCCGAGGGCGACGGCCAGCAGGAGCGCTTCGACCCCGGTCGCGACCAGTGCGGCGTGCCGGCCGACGGCGGTGCCCCCGAGCAGCTCGGTGCGGCCGGTCTCTTCCTCGACGCGGGTGTGGCGCCGCACCACCGCGACGAAGAGCACCGCGACGAAGACGGCGTACAGGACGGTCATCTTGGTCATCGCCAGCTCCCCCTCGCTGGCGACGTCGAGGACCGGGCCGTAGAGCGCGACGATCGCGGGGCTGGCGTTGATGGCCTCGGCCGCGCGGACCCGGTCGGCCTGGTCGGCGTACAGGCCCGGGGTGGCGGCGGCCGACGCGATGCTCATCAGGACCAGGACCGCGAGCCCCACCGGCGCGAGGATCCGGTCCTGGCGCAGGCCGAGGCGCAGGAGCAGCGCCGAGCCCGCGGTCGAGCTGCTCACCGGGCCGCACCCGCCCGGTCCCGATAGGCGTCGAGGAAGAGCTCCTCGAGGCTGGGCGGGGCGCTGGTGAGGGCCGTGACGCCGGCGCCGGTCAGCGCCGCGAGGACCGCGGGCAGGCCGTCGGGGTCCACGGTGCAGCTCACCTGGGAGCCGTCGACCGCCAGGTCGTGGACGCCCGGCGTCCCGGCGAGGTCGGGCGCGGCGCCGCTGAGCGTCGCCACGATCCGGCTCCGGCTGAGGTGGCGCAGGTCGGTGAGGCGGCCGCTCTCGACGACCGCGCCCTCACGGATGATGGTGACCCGGTCGGCGAGCCGGTCCACCTCGGTGAGGATGTGGCTCGACAGCAGGACCGTGGCGCCGCGCGCGGTCTGCTCGGCGACGCAGTCGTTGAAGACCTGCTCCATCAGGGGGTCGAGGCCCGAGGTCGGCTCGTCGAGGATGAGCAGGTCCGGATCGGTCGCGAACGCCGCGACC
This sequence comes from Nocardioides sp. L-11A, assembly GCA_029961745.1. Classification (NCBI taxonomy): domain Bacteria; kingdom Bacillati; phylum Actinomycetota; class Actinomycetes; order Propionibacteriales; family Nocardioidaceae; genus Nocardioides; species Nocardioides sp. L-11A. Next base: position 2,845,761 of record CP124680.1, on the reverse strand, counting down.
AGCGCGACCTTCTGGCGGTTGCCCTTGGAGTACGCGCGGCCACGCTTGGTCGGGTCGAGCGAGAAGCGCTCGATCAGCTCCTCGCGCCGCGAGGTCGCAGGATCGGCGCCGCGCATCCGGATCAGCAGGTCGACGATCTCGCCGCCGCTCAGGTTCGGCCACAGGCTGACGTCGCCGGGGACATAGGCCAACCGGCGGTGCAGGGTCGCGGCATCCCGCCACGGATCGCCACCGAGGATCCGGACCTCCCCCGCGTCCTTGCGCAACAGCCCGAGCAGCACCCGGATGGTCGTGGACTTCCCCGCGCCGTTGGGACCGAGGAAGCCGTGCACCTCCCCCGCCTCGACGACGAGGTCGAGCCCGTCGAGGGCGCGGAAGGCTCCGAAGGTCTTCACGAGGCCACGGACCTCGATGAGGGGACACGTCATGGACCCATCATGCACCTGTTTCAGCAATTTCTGAATCTTGTAGAATCTCGGCATGTCCACCGACACCTCGCGCGACGCCTTCGTGGAGCGGATGGGCGGCGCCTTGACCAGCGCCGGCCTGGCCCGGCTCCCCTCCCGGGTGTTCGCCGCGCTCCTCGTCGACGACGACGGCCGGATGACCGCGGCCCAGCTCGCCGCCGGCCTCGGGGTCAGTGCGGCCGGCGTCTCCGGCGCCGTGCGCTACCTCGACGGCATCGGCATGATCCGCCGCGAGCGCGAGCGAGGCTCGCGCCGCGACGTCTTCGTCGTCGACGACGACGCCTGGCACGGCATGCTGGTGCGGCTCGACCAGTTCTACGCCCCGCTGATCGCCGCTCTCGACCGCGGCCTGGCCGACCTGCCCGCCGGCGACCCGGCCGAGCGGCGGCTCCGGCTGGCCCGCGAGTTCCTCGCCTTCGTGCTCGCCGAGATGTCCGACCTCGACCAGCGCTGGGAGGTGCGCCGGGCCGAGCTCGGGCTCGACGACTGAGCGCCGGATTGGGCTCTGGGCGTTGCGGTTTGGTCCCAAACCGCAACAATTCCGGGCCTGTCCATGCAGTTTGTGCCCAATCGCAACACGTTCCACCACCCGGCCGGGCCACTCCGTCAGCGCTGTGCCGGGGCGGCCCCGGCGTTCTCCACCATCACGACCAGCGCCTGCGCGTCGAGCACCGCGCGGTCGAGCACCGCCCTCCGCGGGTCCGGTACGGCGAGCCAGGGACCCACGACGTCGACCGCGCTCAGCCGGGGGTCGGCCAGCACCTCGTCCACCGCGCCGCGGTCGCCGCCGGCGACCACCTCGGTCGCGCCGGCCAGCACGGCGAACGCATGGTCGGCTGCCGCCTCGTAGGCGACGCGGGCCTGGTTCGCGCGGCGGCGGGCAAAGCGCTGCTGGGACTGCCCGCCGGCCTTGGTCCGGCCCTGCACGTGCCGCTGGCCGACCTTGCTCGCGACCACGGCGCCGGCCTCGACCCGCGCGATCGCGAAGCCGCCCTTGCGCACGAGCAGCACCCCCCAGGTCGCCGGCGCCGCCGAGTCCGTCACCGCCGCCACGGCCAGCGCGTCGACTTCCGGGGCGCCGGCGTAGGGCCGGGAGAAGGGCGGTGCCGCGCGGAACCAGGAGTCGTCGGGCGCCGTGCCGTGCAGCGCTCCCCCGTCGACGCGGAGCTCCGGCTCACCGTGGGAGGCGGCGAAGTTCGCGACCCAGCGCGGCCATCGGGCGGGCGGGACGAGGACCTCGGGCACGGAGCGAGCCTATCGACGAGAACGTGTTCTAGTCTGGCCCCATGCCTGCCCTGCATCCCTGCGAGCGGGTCGGGATCGACTACGTCGACACCGCGCCCCACCGCTTCGCCAACAGCGTCGACCTCGCGATCACGCCGGACCAACTGTTCGAGGTCTTCGCCGACGCCGGCGCCTGGCCGCGGTGGGTCTCGGTGATCCGCAAGGTCGAGTGGACCTCGGCGCTGCCGCCCGGCGTCGGCAGCACCCGCGTGGTGTCGATGCTCGGCGGGCTGAAGGGGGCTGAGGAGTTCCTGCTGTGGGAGCCGGGTCGGCGGATGGGCTTCCGCTTCAACGAGTCCTCGGAGAAGTCGATCCGCGCCTTCGCCGAGCGGTACGACGTCGAGCCGACTCCGCAGGGCTGCCGGCTCACCTGGACCCTGGCGCTCGACGTGGCCGGGCCGGGCCGGTACTTCATGCCGCTGAGCGGGCTGGTCTGCACGGTCGCCTTCCGGCGCTTCCTCGCGAACCTGCGCCGCTACACCGACCGGCGGTTCGCGACCGCACGCTGAGTTTCCCCGGAACTGCGACGGCGCCGCTCGCGAGAACGTATCCTCGACGACGTGTTCCCGCTGCTCCGTCGCTTGTTCGCGCTCGCGGGAACGACACTCCTGCCGGCGACCGTCCTGGCCACCGCGCTGCCCGCGACAGCCCTGGCCGGGGCGGAGGCGGCCGGGGAGCGGGTCCCCGTCGTCGAGCTTCGGGTCCCGGGGCCCGACCTGCGGGCGGCCGTCGTGGAGCACTGCGTGGGGTTCCCGGCCGTCGTCACCGCCGAGGGCGAGCTGGGCGGCGGCACCTGCCGACGCCCCGCCGGGACCTCCGTGCCGCGGCTGACCGGCGAGGGGCGGGTCCTGCTCGCCGTGGACCGCCCGGGGTGGACCTGGCAGGCGACGTACCGCAGCACCCGGTCGGCCGAGCCGGGCTGCCGCACGACCAGGCCCGCCGTCGCGGTCGCCGAGGGGATCTACCGCCTACGGCCGCCGCGGCAGGCCGGCAGCTACCAGGTGACGCTCGTCGGCACCGGGCCCCAGGAGTCGCTCCGCGCCCGCTTCGACTGGAGCTACGGCACCGGCCGCTGCTAGCCGGCCGGCTCGCCGGCCAGTCGTGGACGTTGAAGCCGTCAGACGTTGAAGCCGAGGGCGCGCAACTGGTCGCGACCGTCGTCGGTGATCTTGTCGGGGCCCCACGGCGGCATCCAGACCCAGTTGATCGCGACGTCGTTGACCAGGCCCTCCAGGGCGGACTCGGTCTGGTCGGTGATCACGTCGGTCAGCGGGCAGGCCGCGGAGGTCAGCGTCATGTCGAGGACGACATTGGTGCCCTCGTCGACGTGGATGCCGTAGACGAGGCCGAGGTCGACGACGTTGATGCCGAGCTCGGGGTCGACGACGTCCTTCATCGCCTCCTCGATGTCAGCCAGCGCGACGCTGGACGACGCGTTGGTGCCCGCCAGTCCGGCCTCGGGGACCTCGGGCAGGTCGCTGTTGTCGATGGACTCGCTCATCACTTGTCTCCGTCTCCGGCGACGACCTTCGCCGTCGCGTCCTTCCACGCCATCCATGACAGCAGGGCGCACTTGACCCGTGCCGGGAACTTCGCCACACCGGCGAAGGCGATGCCGTCCTCGAGGACGTCCTCGTCGGGCTCCACCGTGCCCTTGCCCTGCATCAGGGTGAGGAACTCCTGGTGGATCGCCATCGCCTCGTCGACGCTCTTGCCGACCACGAGGTCGTAGAGCACCGACGCCGAGGCCTGCGAGATCGAGCAGCCGAGCGCGTCGTACGACACGTCGTCGACGACGCCGTCGGCCACGTGGACCCGCAGGGTCACCTCGTCACCGCACGTCGGGTTGA